>BBSB01000011.1:0-152732 GCA_000830455.1 Vibrio sp. JCM 19236 | reverse complement strand
CACAAAGTGTTTATCCGGTATCTTCAGTTACTTAGTCTTCTTATAGAACACAGTAGCCAGCGGTGGAAGCACCATCTGTACTGACTGCGCCAAGCCTTCACTCTCTACCTTCTCGGTTACTAGTTTAGCTGGAAGCACAGTGTTCGAGCCGTTGTACTTCTCATCGTCTGTGCTTAGTAGCAGTTCGTACTCAGCCTCATTAGGAATGCCTAGGCGGAATTCTTGATGCGGTACTGGAGTAAAGTTAGTTACGATCAGGATGCGCTCACCATTGTCATCGATACGCTCATGAGCAAGTACACTTGCCTCTGCTGCATCTTGTAGACGCCACTCAAAGCCGCGCGGGTCGTAATCCAAGTCGTGCATTGCAGACTCGTCTTTATACAGCTTGTTCAGGTCGCGAGTTAGGTTCAGAACGCCTTGGTGACGCTCATAATCAAGCAGGAACCATTGCAGTTGATCGTCATGATTCCACTCAGCCGTTTGACCAAACTCAGCGCCCATGAAGTTCAGCTTCTTACCTGGCTGACCATACATGTAACCCATGTACGCGCGAAGGTTTGCTGTTTTCTGCCACTCATCACCAGGCATCTTGTCGTGGATAGCACCCTTACCGTAAACCACCTCATCGTGAGATAGAGACAATACGTAGTTCTCGCTATGTGCATACACTAGCGGGAAGGTAATCGTGTTGTGGTGATACTGACGATGGACTGGATCTTCTTGGATGTAAGACAAGCTGTCGTGCATCCAACCCATGTTCCACTTGAAGCCAAAGCCAAGGCCACCAAGGAAAGTCGGCGCAGATACACCCGGGAACGCAGTAGATTCTTCTGCGATAGTCATCGCATTCGGGAAGTGCTTGTACACCTCTTCGTTCATCCACTTAAGGGTAGAAATTGCGTCGTAGTTCTCGTTACCGCCATCTTGGTTCGGGATCCATTGATCGTGGCTACGTGAGTAGTCTAGGTAAAGCATTGACGCTACTGCGTCTACACGGATGCCATCGATGTGGTAATGCTCAAACCAGAACAGTGCGTTCGATACTAGGAAGCGACGTACGTGCTCACGACCTAGGTCATAGATGTACGAGTTCCAGTCTTGGTGCCAGCCGCGACGCGGATCTGGATCGTGGAACAATGGCGTGCCATCGAAGTTCGCAAGACCGTGGTCATCAGACGGGAAGTGCGCTGGAACCCAATCCAGAACCACGCCAAGACCTGCTTGGTGACACTTATCTACGAAGTATTTGAAGTCGTCGGGTGAACCGTAACGGCTAGTCGGTGCAAACAATCCGATTGGCTGATAGCCCCAAGAACCGTAGAACGGGTGCTCAGAAACTGGCATCAACTCAACGTGGGTGTAACCAAGATCAACTAGATATGGCACTAGCTCTTCTGCAAGGGCGCGGTAGTTTAGGAAGTCACCGTTCTCATCACGACGCCATGAACCGCGTGAAGCTCATAGAATGACAGTGCTTCGCCACGCTTTTGCGTTACTGGGCGGTTCTGCCAAGATGAATCTTGCCACTGGTATTTAGTTTGGTCATAAGTAACCGAAGAGAACGACGGATACTGCTCGTGATGGAAGCCCCATGGGTCTTGCTTATGAGGTAGACCTTCACCGTTTGGACCTTTCAGCTCAAACTTATAAGCGGTGCCTTCTGGCAGTTTAGGAATAAAGATACCCCAGATACCGTAATCCAGACGCTGCATAGGGTTACGACGACCGTCCCAAGCGTTAAAGCCACCGACTAGGCTAACCGCTGATGCGTGTGGTGCGTACACAAGGAAACGCGTACCTGAGATGGTCTTGCCATCACGCTCAACCGTTACAAACTGCGCACCCATGTGTTGATACATCTGCTTTGGTGTATGCAGATGATCGAATTCTTCATAAAGAGCGTGATACTGATACGGGTCATCAAGGATCTGCTCGGTGTCACCCCAATGAGCAGCCAATTTATAATGGGTGAAAGAAAGGTCGATATCTTGAGCTAGAACGAATGCGCTCTCTTTATCACGCTCAAGTTCGATACGCTTGTCCGAAAATAGCACTTCAACACGGTCTGCACCTGGCATCCAAACCGTTAGTGAGCGACCTTGCTCACGTACAAATGGCCCAAGCAGTGAAAATGGGTCAGCAAAAGATGCCTGGCTCAACTGCTGGTAAGCATTCTTAATTTTATCAATAGGCTTAATCACGCCTAATCTCCTCAATAGTCCGTAATTTGTAATTATTTTTCCTTAGTTCTCGTAATTCACGAGCCCTAACCAATCATTGTTATTGTGTTGTTTATTAGCTTTTTCGTTTATTTTTTATTCAATTTTAGCCAACCACCGCTACAAAAATGGTGGTCAGCTGACAGCTATTAGCTGTCAGTTGTACCTGTGACATAAAAAAATGCCCGCTGAATGAGCGGGCATTTCAGGGCTTCCAGATTGTAACTTAATTACAAAATTGAAAGTTTGAAGCGAGTAGAAGTTTTCACTTTAATTGGTCAGACCAAATTAGTGAGACGCCTTCTCACGAACCTCAGATAGAGACTTAGCAATCTCGTTCACATCATCACGTGCAAACATCTCTTCTAGGTTCACTGACAGCTTACGACGCCAGTTTGGATATTCATCCACGGTACCTGGGATGTTTACTGGTTTATCCATCTCTAGCCAGTCTTCAAGCTGAACACTTAGTAGAGTTGAAGAACCTGCTGCTACGTGAAGCTGAAGCGCTTTTGCTAGGTAACGATCCATTGGCACGTATTCCGCGTTCTCACCAATACCTGAAGACAGGAACTGAGGGTTGTTTTGACGAATTGTGTTTAGGATGCCTTGCTTACACTTCAAGCGGTCATCAAACAGACCGGCAAGTTGCTCTTCGTTTGGATACAGACCTAGTTCTTTACCCAGTTTCAGGTCATCACAGTGCCAGAAACCGCGTAGGGTTGGCATGTCATGCGTACATAGCGCAGACATAGACTGGTCTGTGTACTCTGTTGGTTGATGAAGCTCTCGTCTTCGTTAGTTTCGAAGAAGAATACCTTATAAGAGTGAACGCCTGCGTCACGTAGGATACCTACGATTTCATCTGGCACAGTACCTAGGTCTTCACCGATTACTGAACACTGGAAGCGATGCGACTCAAGTGCAAGGATGGCTAGCATATCCTCAACTGGGTAGTACATGTACGCCCCTTTAGTCGCGTTCTCACCCTTAGGAATCCACCATAGGCGAAGTAGGCCAAGAACGTGTCGATACGTAGAGAACCACAGTGCTTCATGTTTGCACGCAGCAGCTTGATGAATGCATCGTAGCCGGTTGCTTGTAACACTTGAGGGTTTAGCGGTGGTAGACCCCAGTTTTGACCTAGAGGACCTAGGATATCTGGCGGAGCGCCGATGCTCGCATCAAGGATAAGGTTGCCTTCGTCAGCCCACGTTTCAGAGCCAGAATCTGCAACACCTACTGCAAGGTCACGATATAGACCAACAGCCATGCCTTTCTCTTCAGCCAAAGCTTGCGCTTCGTTGATTTGAGTATCAGCAATCCACTGCAGGTACATGTATAGGTTTACTAGTTCGCGGTTGTCTTTGATGAACTTCTGAGTTGCCGCAGTTTCGAAACGACGGAATTTCTCAGGGAATACAGGCCAACCCCAAGTATTTGAATCTTGGTCGTGTAGCTCTTTGTGCAGTGCATCGAACGCTGCTTGATGAAGCAGCTATCGCCACCCTCTTCAACAAAGTTTAGGAACGCTTGAGCACGCTCAGTGTTCTTGTCTAGATGACGAGATTTGAACTCAGCGTAAAGCAGAGGCAGCACGCTCATCTTAAGATCAGATACTTCGCTGTAGTTCACGTGTTGAACTTCACGAGCCTTCTGCAGACGTTGTTGGAATTCAGCACTGCCAACCTTCTGTTGCGCTTCCGCACTTAGCGCAAACTCAGGTACTGAGCTTACATCGATGTATAGGATGTTCAGCCAGCGACGAGAAGACGGGCTGTATGGGCTCGCACCTTCTGGGTTTGCTGGGAACAGAGAGTGAATTGGGTTTAGACCTACGAAGTCACCACCGCGCGCAGCGATATCACCCACCAGTTGTTTCAGGTCACCGAAATCACCGATACCCCAGTTGTGTGGAGTACGTAGGGTGTACAGCTGAACACTTGGGCCCCAAAGCTTCTTACCTTCTTCGATAGAAGACTGCTTGTAGCACGCTTGTGGAGTCACGATCAGAGTCATTTCGTAAGGTGCTTTACGACGCTTACGCGTTACGATCAGCTTGTGATAGCCCCACTCAATCTCGTTAGGAAGTGCAAATACCAAAGCACCACCATCAGCGCGCTCATCACGAACGATTTGCGACTGAAGATAGCCTTCTAGTACTTCACCTTTTTCAGTTTCTAGACGCCAAGCAAACTCGCTTTCACGAGCACTCACACCTAGGTTTAATTCGATCTCTACTGGCTCACCGTCGCGAACGACTTTAACTGCCGCCAGTACGTCTTTCTTGTGTTTTTTCTCAGCAGACTTTAGCAGTGCTTCGTCACTGCTCGTATCATAGCCTAGTGACGCTAGCAGACGACGAATTGTCTCGTCTTCCACATAAGCCTCATCACCCCAAGCACTGACATAGCTATCGGCAATACGAGCCATTTCAGCGACTTTTTTTAGTGCGGATTGTTCTTTCATCGCTCTCTCCGAAGACGAAACACGCCTTCATCCATTTCATTGTTGTTTTTGTGATACTGGCGCGCAACTGCACGCGATTGAATTCTTTCAGACCCAGCCACTGCTTTGGTCGTCATCCCGGAAAGCGCTAGCTTATCCGGGACCTTGTTACGCAAAGTTCCCAGAACTCATTTCTAAGTTCTGGGAGACTTTAATTAACGGCTAACCGCTTCTAGCTTCCAGATGTTATTCACGTAATCGCGAATCGAACGGTCTGAACTGAACTTACCAACTAGTGCTGTGTTCAGGATGGCTTTCTTAGCCCAGCCAGCTTGGTCACGGTATTGAGCATCCATATCTTCGTGCGCCTTCACGTAAGATGCGAAGTCTGCAAGACATAGGTATGGGTCACCGCCGTCTAGTAGGCTGTCGTAAGTTGCACGCAGTAGGCCTGGTTGACCTGGAGTGAACTCTTCACCGATCAGTAGGTCCATTGACGCTTTCAATAGATGGTCAGCATTGTAGTAGTCGAATGGGTTGTAACCGCGAGCTTTAGTCGCTTTCACGCCCTCAACATCAAGACCGAAGATGTAGATGTTCTCATCGCCAACTTCTTCACGGATCTCAACGTTTGCACCGTCCATCGTACCGATAGTTAGGGCACCGTTTAGAGCCATCTTCATGTTACCTGTACCAGATGCTTCTTTACCCGCTAGCGAGATTTGTTGAGAAACGTCAGCCGCAGGGATGATGATCTCAGCCATGCTTACACGGTAGTCAGGGATGAATACCACTTTCAGCTTGTTGCCGATGCGTGGGTCATTGTTGATCTTGTCTGCGATCTTGTTCACTGCGAAGATGATTTCTTTCGCTAGGTGGTAGCCTGGCGCTGCCTTAGCTGCGAAGAAACATACGCGTGGTACACAATCGAACTCAGGATCGTTGATGATGCGATGGTATAGAGACAAGATGTGTAGCAGGTCTAGGTGCTGACGCTTGTACTCGTGTAAACGCTTGATTTGAACGTCGAAGATAGCATCTGTATCTAGCTCGATACCCATGTTCTCAGAAACCCAATCAGCTAGACGCTGTTTGTTTTCTTTCTTAACTGCCATGAATTCTTTCTGGAACTTAGCGTCGTCAGCAAACTTAGCTACTTGTTCAAGTTGCTCAAGTTTCGCTGGCCACTCAGAGCCAATCTTATCTGTGATAAGCGCAGATAGGCCTGGGTTACAGAACTTCAACCAACGACGAGGAGTGATACCGTTAGTCACGTTGTGTAGACGTGTTGGGTACATCTCGTGGAACTCTGGGAATAGGTCTTTCTTAACTAGCTCAGAGTGAAGTGCTGCTACGCCGTTTACCGCATAAGAACCGATAACACATAGGTTCGCCATGCGCACCATGCGGTGGAAGCCTTCTTGGATGATAGACAGCTTAGCTTGCTTCTCACCGTCACCAGGCCACATTGCACGTACTTCTTGTAGGAAGCGGTGGTTAATTTCGAAGATGATTTCCATGTGACGAGGAAGTAGACGCTGGATTAGCGACTCAGGCCAAGTCTCAAGTGCTTCTGGAAGTAGTGTGTGGTTGGTGTATGCAAATGTTTGCGAGCTGATTGCCCACGCTGCATCCCACTCAAGACCACGCTCATCGATTAGGATGCGCATTAGTTCAGGAATAGCGATAGTTGGGTGCGTATCGTTAAGCTGAATAGTTTCTTGCTTAGGTAGATCTTCTAGAGAGTAACCTGCCGCTTCGTGACGACGCAGGATGTCGCGTACAGACGCTGCCGAGTGGAAGTACTGCTGCATTAGACGCAGAGTCTTACCCTTCTCGTGGTTGTCGTTCGGATATAGAACCTTAGTGATGTTACCTGCATCGATTAGCGCGTGCTGTGCTTCGAAGTAGTCACCGTTGTTGAAGCTTTCTAGAGAAAACGGAGCGATTGCCTGACATTCCCAAAGACGCAGTGGGTAAACCGTGTCTGACTCGTAGCCCACGATTGGAAGATCCCATGGCATTGCTTTTACAGTCATGCCTGGAACCCACTTGCGAACTTCTTTACCGTTCTCAACAACCCATTGAACTTCACCGTAGAAGCCAATCTCTTGAGCAAGCTCTGGACGAGCTACTTCCCATGGGTAGCCTTCAACGCCACGCCATGCATCAGGTGCTTCTTGCTGACGGCCATCTTTGAATGATTGCTTAAATAGGCCGTATTCATAGTGCAGGCCGTAACCTACAGTCGGGAATTCTTGAGCTGCACATGAGTCCATGAAACATGCTGCTAGACGACCAAGACCACCGTTACCTAGTGATGGGTCGCGCTCTTCTTCTAGTAGGTCAGTTAGGTTATGACCCAATTCAGCCATCGCGTCAGTGATCTGCTCATACAGACCCATGCTGATAAGGTTGTTACCAGTTAGACGACCGATCAAAAATTCTAGTGATAGATAGTTAACGCTTTTTGCGTTTTTGATTTTTGCATCCGCTTCAGTTGCAAGCAGATCGAAAGTGGTGAGTTCAGCTAGCGCTCGGCCCATTGCCAAATACCATTGGCGGTCGGACGCGTTTTCTACAGTGGTAGCATAGGTAGATGTAAGGTGATTCTTCACGCTCGCTTGGAATTGAGCTTTGTCGAATTTTTTTTGTTGTGCAGGTTTTCATTAAGAACTCTCACTTAGTGTTTATTTCCAACTGTGGCCATCATCCTCGAAGCCTGGCAATGCTTCATCCTCCTACCAAGGGTGGATAAGGAGGAGTAGGCAGGGCGTAGATGAGGAGAAAAAAGAGTTGTTGAGCCAGATCCCATAAACACCCCCCTCCCCTCTACAGGGCGAGACCAAGATCACGTTAAGTCGCGTTTTGCTCCTTTCTGAAATGAATATCTGTATCTCGAATTATTTTTCAGAATTGTAAAAAGCGTGAGTTCAATCACGACAATTTATGAGCAGAATGAATGTTTCATCGACGAAAAATGTGCAGGCTCAATCCCTGCTCGAGAGCAAAACCCATCTATTTGAGATCGGCTTCACAAATCTGAGGCGTAGACGGTGAATTTAGGTGAATATCAGACCAAACAGGGGTGTGATCAAATTACATCCAATGCTTCTTCATCTAGAATCGATGAGGTTTAGGGATGAGACGCGTACCAGAATGAAATATAAAGGCGAATAAGACGACAAGGTGCACTGCTAGCGCTACCCCGTCATCCCGGAAAGCATTGGCTTACTCCGGGATCTTCAAACCGAGTACATCCTACAAATGTGCCGCTTTGACAACTCCCCTAAAGCATAAACATAAGAATAACTGACTAGGTAAAGACACCCATGTGGATTCCATCAAAACTGACTCGCCCCGGCCGCTTACATAACGCCATCGTGCGTCCCCGTGTTTTGGAGCTTTTGCAGCAAGCACCCTTCTATAAGCTGGTGCTATTTCGCTCCCCTGCCGGCTATGGCAAAACCACTATGGCAGCTCAATGGCTAGCCGACAAAACCCATGTAGGCTGGTATAGCTTGGATGAGAGCGACAACGATAGCTACCGCTTTATCTCCTATTTTGTGCGCGCTATTAATAAAGCGACCGACAACATCTGTGTGAACTCTCTGGCACTCATCGAAAAACGCCAGTTCTCATCATTGCACAGCTTGTTCGGCGAGATTTTCGCAGAACTCACTAGTACCCATCATGAAATCTACTTGGTGCTAGATGACTACCACCTCATTACTAATGAAGAAGTACACGAAGCAATGCGCTTCTTCATCAAGCATATGCCAGACAACATCACCGTCGTCGTCACCAGTCGTTCTAACCCACCACTGGGCACGGCTAACCTTCGCGTACGCGATCTTATGATCGAGATCGACGATGACCTCCTCGCATTCGATACCGAAGAGACGTCGCGCTTCTTGAGCATGCGCACCAAAGAAGAGATAGATGAATCAACCGCAACTGATCTTCGCAATTATGTAGAGGGCTGGCCGTCAGCACTTCAGCTTCTGGCTATCCAAGCCATTCAACAAAATAAGCCGATTAAAGAGTCTCTACTGGCCATTGAAGATTTCAACCACACACACTTGTGGGACTACCTAGCAGAAGAGGTGTTTGATTATCTCGACGAAGATACTCAGCAATTCCTGATGCAGTGTTCAGTATTGGATAACTTCAGCGATGAACACATTGCGGATGTAACAGGGCGCGATGATGCGCTGAACATGCTGGAAAACCTAAACCGCTTTGGTCTGTTTCTTAATACCAGTACAGACGAGCAAAACTGGTTCCGCTTCCATAACTTGTTCAGTGATTTTCTGACTCATCAGCGCAGCACCCACCTGCCACAGCAAGAGCTCTCTCTACAGACACAAGCGGCCAAAACCTGGCTCAAGTACAATCGTCCAGTGAAAGCTTTAGCACACGCGCAAAAAGCCAAAGACTCTGATCTTTGTGCAGACATCATGCGCGAGCACGGCTGGGCCATGTTTAACGGTGGTGAGCTAGTAACCCTAGAAAATGCTATTGCCGAGCTAGAACCGGATCAGCTGTATCAAACAGCGAAACTGCCACTTCTACGCGCATGGCTTGCTCAAAGCCAGCACAGATACAACGCAGTAGGTGATTTGCTTGCCGAAGCTAAGGTAGAACTGGAAAAGCGCAATATCAGCATCTCAGCCAACGAGAAAGGCCAAGTCAGCGCCCTACTCGGCTTGGTTGCCATCAACCAAGGCAAACCAGAGAAAGCACTAGAGCTAGCCGAACTGGCCCTTAGCCAAATCGATAACAACGACTTTAGAAGCCGAATTGTGGGCACATCGGTTATCGGCGAGGTTAACCACGTACTAGGCCGCCTAGATCGCGCGCTACCTATGATGCAGCAGACAGAAAAGCTTGCGCGTCAGTATCAAGTGTATCACCAAGCACTGTGGGCTCTGATCCAACAAAGTGAAATCTTGATTGCCCAAGGTACATTCAAGCCGCGCACGAACTTCAAGAGCAAGGCTTTAAGATCATCGAAGAGCACCACCTGCAGCAAGTACCGCTTCATGAGCATCTACTGCGTATTCGTGCCCAAATCCAATGGTGTTGGAACCACCTAGATGAAGCGGAGCACTTAGCTTATAAAGGCATCGATGTTCTGGGTGAGAAAAAGCAAAGCCGTCACCTACACAGCTACTCAATGCTAGCGCGTATCGCTATTGGTCGCGGTGAGATAGACAAAGCAGGTCGCTTTGTAGAAAAGATTGAGAGCTTACTGGCGGAGTCTAACTACCACCTAGACTGGACAGCTAATGCGTCTCTTTCACAGCTTTTGTACTGGCAAGCGCGTGGTGACACAACCTCTATCCACAACTGGCTAGTACAAGCAGAACAGCCAGAAAGCGCCAGCAACCACTTCACTCAGCTTCACCTTCGTAACATTGCTCGTGCACAGATCTGCACAGAACAGTTTGATCAGGCAGAACTTACCTTGGCACTAATGCGAAACGAAGCCGAAAAACACGGCCTAGTGACCGACAAAAACCGCAATCTAATCGTTGAATCGGTCCTGCACATTAAGACCAGTGACGAAGTACAAGCCGGTGAGAAGCTAAGACAAGCCCTATCCATGACCAACCAAACCGGCATGATCGGCAACTTCATCATAGACGGTAACACCATCGGCAAACTGATGGACAAGCTAGTCAATAAAGGTCAGCTAGGTGACCTCGAGCGCCACCGCGCCCTACAGTTGCTAAAAGAAATCGGCAACAAACAACGCAGTCGCGCCGTCCACTTCGATGAAGAGTTCGTAAACAAGCTCGTCAACCACCCCAACATCCCCGAGCTAATCCGCACCAGTCCTCTAACGCAGCGAGAGTGGCAAGTACTGAACCTCATCTATTCAGGCTTTAGTAACGAGCAGATTGCCCAGGAACTTGATGTCGCGGGCACGACGATAAAGACCCACATTCGGAATTTGTATCAGAAGCTGAATATTGCGAATCGTAAGGAAGCTATTGAAACCGCAGAGAATCTTTTACGATTAATGGGTTATTAATCATACAGCTCAGTGAAGACTTATGGGGCGTTAAACGCTAATATACAAGTTGATTTGTCATATTACGTAGCCCCATGTTTAAACTAAAAACCATTTGGAATTTGCCTAGGGTCTCCAAGCGCATTATCAGTGTGTTTGTTGACTCTGTATTTATCGTCTGCTCCTATTACGCCGCTCACTGGGCGCGATTGGGCGATTTGATGTGGCTACCAAAATACGACAATGAAGCGGTTTTACTGGGCACTTGGTTTCTTACGATTGTTGCATTTACCAAGCTTGGTCTTTATAGAGCCGTTTTGCGATACCTTACTTTTCACGCGCTCTACGTCGTTTCACTTGGTACGATCATATCAACCATATCCATCGCTTTATTAGCTTACTACTTTAACTCAGCTGTACCACGCTCAGTACCAATCATCTATGGCGCGTTCTTAGCACTGTCCTGTGGCGGTGTTCGCCTGATTGTAAGAACCTTGTTTCTCAATCTTTTTCGAAAAGTCGCAAGAACGTACTCATCTATGGCGCGGGTTCTGCAGGTCGCCAATTGGCACTCGCTCTTCGTAACTCTGAAACTCACAAAGTCGTCGGCTTCATTGACCAAGACAAGACCCTAGAAAATACTGTTCTCATGGGACTTAAGGTACTGAAGGTAAACGAAGCAGAGAAGACTATTGATAGATCGAATGTCAAACAGATCCTACTAGCGATTCCAAGTGCTTCGAGAGCTCGCAGAAAAGTGATACTTGATGAACTTGTCCATCTATCCGCTGAAGTCCTTACCATTCCTGATATGGGAGACATCGTTTCAGGTAAAGCAAAGATCGATGAGTTCAAAGATGTTGCTATCGAGGACTTGTTAGGGCGTGATCCTGTAGCACCACAGCAATCACTGATGGAAGCGAACATCAAGGGCAAGAATGTGATGGTTACAGGTGCAGGGGGGTCAATAGGTTCGGAGCTCTGCCGCCAGATCATTCAACAACAACCAAAAAGTTTGGTTTTATTCGAGTTGACAGAGTTTGCGCTTTATAAAATTGATAGAGAGTTGCAGAACCTTATTGAAACCGAACAACTGAATACTAAAATCTATCCTATTCTCGGTTCAGTCCAGAGATTGAATCGCTTAACCACTGTGATGGAAGCGTTTCAGGTAAATACAGTCTATCACGCTGCCGCTTACAAGCATGTACCTCTGGTTGAATACAACGTGGTTGAGGGTGTTAGAAATAATGTATTCGGCACATACTTCACCGCGCAAGCTGCAATTAAAGCCAATGTAGAATCGTTTGTTTTAATCTCGACAGACAAAGCAGTACGCCCAACCAATGTAATGGGCACCACAAAACGCGTCGCTGAACTCTCATTGCAGGCCCTAGCTCAAGAAACAAGCCACAATACTCGTTTCTGTATGGTTCGCTTTGGCAACGTGCTTGGTTCTTCAGGCTCTGTAATTCCCCTGTTCAAGAAACAAATCGCACAAGGTGGTCCCATTACTGTTACCCACCCCGATATCATCCGATATTTCATGACCATCCCAGAGGCGGCGCAACTGGTTATCCAAGCCGGCGCTATGGGTAAAGGTGGTGATGTGTTTGTTCTAGATATGGGTGAGCCTGTACGTATTGTAGACCTCGCAGAGAACCTAATTCACCTATCCGGACTGGAAATCAAGTCAGAAGAAAACCAGCACGGTGACATTGAAATCAACTACTCTGCTTCGCCCGGGTGAAAAGCTTTATGAAGAGCTCTTGATTGGTGACAACGTGGAAAAAACCGCACATAGCCGCATCATGACAGCAAACGAAGACTCCCTTACTTTAGAAGAGTTCGAACTTCTTGTAGAAAGCCTTAACCAGGCCTGCCATGAATTTAATCATCAAGCTATCAGACAGATCTTGCTAGACGCACCAACCCAATTTAACCCAACAGACGGAATTGGTGATCTATCTGGATGACAAAGCAAGAAAATCCAACGACTAACGACACATCAAGTTAATTACTTACGATTAAAAGGCATTCTTCTAGTGAACAAATATCTAATAACAGGTGCAAACGGCTTCGTTGGCTCAACTCTAATGTCAAAACTTGGCGACCAAGCTACTGGAGCGGTGAGAACTGCGCAGAGCACTAGCCTTGAAAACACTAAAGTCATTGGCGATATCAACTCCACCACAAACTGGGATGCCTGTTTAGAGAATGTCGACACAGTGGTGCACCTTGCAGGGATTGCGTCAAAAAGTGGGTATTCGTCTGCTGACTACGATGAAATCAATCACAAAGCCACAATCAAGCTGGCTCAAGATGCGATGAATCTTGGTGTAAGACGCTTTATTTTTATCAGTACAATTGCAGTCATGGGTTTATCCGGCTCGTTTGATGAGGAGTCGGGTACCAACCCTCAAAACGACTACGCTAAATCTAAACTGGATGCCGAACATGGGCTCAGAAAGCTTTTGGCTGATTCTGAAATGGAGCTAGTCATTATTCGCCCTACTCTTGTTTATGGTAAAGGCGCTACTGGCAATTTCGCGCTTTTACAAAAACTCATCGACCGTTTACCTTTGCTTCCTTTTAGGCTTACCAAAAATAAACGCAGTTTTATTTCATGTGAAAATTTAGCGGACCTTATCATTAAATGTGCTACCCATGCAGATGCCGCTGGGGAAGTCTTTTTAGCCAGTGAAGGACCCGGTATTTCCACCAAAGACTTTACTAACGCAATCGCTAAGGGCTTGGACCGTAGCCCTATTCAAGCCCCTTTTCCAAGCTCACTAGCTAAGGTACTATTCGCGTTGGTTAAACGTCCTTCTATGTACTCACAACTTTTTGAAGACCTCGAAGTCAGGTCGACAAAGCTACAAGATACAATTGGCTGGACTGCCCCACTTTCAATGCAACAAAACATGGCAAAACTTAAAGAGATAAAATAATGACCAGAATATGTGACTTCCTATTTTCTTTCCTCGGACTAGTTTTCCTTTCTCCGGTATTAATAATTGTCACGATTGCCGGCTATTTTGATACAGGTTCTCCAATTTTCATGCAAACCCGCATGGGCCGAAACAAAAAGCCTTTTACATTAATTAAATTTCGCACAATGGCTGTAGACACTCAATCCGTCGCAAGTCATTTAGCGAGCAGTGCTTCGATCACTAAGTTTGGTCAGTTCCTGAGAAAAACTAAGCTTGATGAACTTCCGCAGCTGATCAACGTTGTAAAAGGTGAAATGAGCTTAGTAGGACCTAGACCTAACCTGATGACCCAAGAAGAGTTGATTGTAGAGCGTGATTCGCGCGGTGTATACGACGTTTTACCGGGAATTACTGGACTTGCTCAAGTGAACAACATAGATATGTCTACACCTGAACTATTGGCCGAGACCGATCAGTCGATGCTGCAACAAATGACCTTGGCTGCCTATTTTAAATACATAATCATGACCGCGACTGGTAAAGGTTCAGGCGACGCGATTAAGTAACAAAAAGCGATATTGCATTGCAATATCGCTTTTTTGTTAAATACCGAATTCAACTTCTCGGATCAAATTTTTTCATAAAGAAATATAACTTGTGCTGTACAGCGCTTGGCAAAAATGACCTAAAGAAAGGATAGAAGCACATTAGGGATTTTATTAGCCCTAGTTTCATTGACATGCTTCCTTTAAACCCAATTATTCCCTGTTGAAAAGCAATCTTTGGGCTCTGTCTTTTGTTTGTCTCTCTATCATAACGATAAGCAATCAACGTCTTATCAATATTATTAAAAACTGTACCGGCTTTTGCCACTCTAAACCAAAGTTCATAGTCCTGACGACGCTTTAGCTCCGGATTATAACCGCCAACATCCGAAATCACTTCTTTTCGATACATCACACTAGGATGCAAAAGTGGACAGCACCACAATTCCTTATGAATATCCTCATTGGTAGTTGGGTTTGAACGTACGCCATGAAAATTGCCATTAAAGTCAACTAACTGAGCGAAAGATCCAACAACACCAACTTCTGGATTATCAATGAAGTATTGCTCTTGAACTTCTAATCTATCGGGATAACAGTAATCGTCAGTATCTAAGCGCGCTACTAATTCTCCGCTGCAAGCATCTAAACCTGCATTGAGAGCCTTAGCTAAACCAACATTTTGCTCTAGTTTAACCAGTTTGATATTGAGCTTTTCCTCAAATCTAACACTAAGTTGGCTAAGTCCTCAGGAATAAAACCGTCAAATACAACAACGACTTCATCCGCTGGGCGAGTTTGTTTTTCCAAGCTCAGCAAACATTCCTCTAGGAATTTCTCAGATTCTTTTTCATAGAGAGACATCAATACAGATATGGAGGGCATAAAGGTTTAATCCAAAAGCTATTTAAATACTGGGGATTTCATTCGATATAGGTGGCGCTTTCCGCTGAATACCGAGTCAAAGAATATGTATTGTCCGTCAAGCGACATCCGAGGATGCAAATCACAGCGAGTTTCACCGTTATAACTAAATCCGTGGAAAAACTCACCTAGAATTTTCACCTCACCTGTTTTCCAGTTGCAAAGCATTAAATACTGCATTCGCGCTTTGTCAGGATAAGTATCAGTGATGAACCAGTCTCCAACTACGTGCGGGTGGCCATCCCCAAATTTGTCTAGCTTGCCCTCAGCAAAATGTGTGAACGCTCCTGACTGGGTATCAATCAGCCAATAAGCATCCTGATCGTTCTGACCTCTCAAATATCCAAGAATGGTATTCTCATCAGCCCAGAAACAATGGCTGACCATGCCATATTTTGCCAACACCTTTATTTGACTACCGTCAGCATTGGACAACATCAAACGATCAACTCGACGTTTACCCACATAATAACGATGCAGAAAAATAAACTGCTGCCCAGACGGTGAAATAATGATGTGATTTAGCTTATGCGTGGTGTTGTCAAAACTCTCATCTCTCTCAATCTTCATCACGTCAGCGATGGAGATAAGCAATTGAGTTTCTCCCGTCTTTACATCTACCTTCCAGATACCATCATTGGTAGTCTCTTGCAGTTCCTCTTGACTTGAGGAGGGAAGATTTCGATACCCATAGTCTGGTCTCAGCGCCATCAAGCGACGATAGTTAATCGCTAGGAAATAATCCCCTCTAAAACTATCTTGAACCGGGTGATCGAATTGATGAACCTGAGCCTTTTTTGAGACGGAGTAAACGCGACTAACATACTTTTGAGCAGCTGAATCGAAATCGTTGAAAATAAAACGGTCCTCATCCAACCAATGAGCTCGTGCCCCTTGCTGCCAATTATACGCACTGGTATCAACCTCAAGCACAAGCTTTCCCAAATCATCATACACGCAAACTTGAACAGTAACGTTTGCTTTTGGCAGTTTAGACGTGGGGGTACTTGTTTTATGAACCAAAGTGTAACCATTCAATGACATTGGAGACTTATCAAAGTACCCGAAGAAGCTCTCTTCTGTTGCATCTTGAGCAATTTTTTCAATATCTATCTCTGACTTAAACTCATAACCTTTCTTATGTTTTAAATACATTAAGCGGGAGTAGCTATTTTTGGCAAACTGTTTAATAAAAGGCGCCCGGGCAAGTACACGAGCGATAGCACGCTCCAATGGACTGTATGAATCACTCATTCTTTACTGTTCTCTTACTGATGTTGTTTAAATACAAGCTCTTTGTATAGCTTTTGATAATTTCCGGACATAGAGGCGGCTGAAAAAACCGTGTTAGCTAGTTTTTTAGCATTTGCTCTATACTGCTCTGGCAACACTTCTCTAATTGATGACATCTGAGATGATAGTGCAACAGGCCCAGTAGAGAGTTCAAAAACAACGGCACATTTAGGAGATTCATCCGAAATTTCTTTGTGAGATGGAATGTCGGATAACAGAGCTGGCAATCCTGCGCTTAAGCCCTCTAGTACTGTATTTGGAAGGCCCTCGGAAAGCGAAGAAGATAAAAAGTAATCCGCAATACCTAAATAGTCACGCACGTTGCTGACGGAACCCTTGATATGAATACGATCAGACTGGGCAAGGGTTTTAAGCATTTCTTCCTCTGGGCCACCTCCAAGGATAACTAGACTTCCTTTATTCTCACTTGAATAGTGATTGAATGCTTCAATCAAAAACGCCATGTTCTTACGTGGAATCAAGCTACCAACGCTTACAAACAAGGGGCTCTCAAATTCTCCAAGCTGCTTATCTGAGGCAATATCAATCGCTTCTGTATGCACACCATTCTGGATCGGTTTTGCATTGATCTTATGTCTACCCAGTTCTGATGCAATAGTTTTAGAACACGCGACTACATTCGAACATTTAAGCATTGCCGAAATGTGTGAGCGGGCCATTAACCCTCCTTTGAAACGACCAAATTTCATCGGATAATCGTCATAAGGGTAGTTTCGTGAGGTTAACAGCCATGGAATATCCAGATCCAACTTCGCAAGTAGAGAATCTGCCCGAATACCCTGAGTATGAATCACCGATGGCTTATTCTTTTTGATAAAGTCTGTAAGCATCGACTTCGAGTGCAGCAACCCTTTAATACGTGACAAACCTAAGCTATGAATTCTAATGTTCAGTTCATCATATTTGGACTTCAAGCTATCACTAGGCTCAGGAGATAGAGTTAACACTGTAGGCTCAAAAGACTCTGAGTCTAAATTTCTGATTATATTCAAAAGCTGATTAGTAGGCCCTGATCTTGCCAAAGTACTAACCACATACAAAATTTTTATTTTCTTCACTTTTCCCCCAGTGAACGACGCATATTAAGAGCAAACCAAGTTCATGATTGCTGAACCTTATAGTTCAACGTGCTCTTATGCCTTCTAATCGACGTTTTCAAATGAAACACGATATAAATACTCAGCATTACAGTGAACACCATAAAAAACTCAAAATAAGTAGTCCAAGTTAAGTCATACACCAACTTCAAAGATAGGCCCACTAAAGCGAGTTTCCATAGGTCATAGGACTTTTTATCTGCTAGCAAACGGACTTTTTTCTTGTTCATGAGAAGCCAAGTCAAGGCATAAAATATCGGAGTGTAATAAACAACAAACAGTGGTAGGCCACCACTGGTAAGAATATCTAGATAGTTATTATGTAAGAAACTACCAACTCCTCGGTTAGGCCAAATAACAAATTCCTTGGCGTTGTTTAAGCCAACACCAACCCATTTATGTTCACTAAATAACTCAAATCCGCTTTGAATAAGGAAAATACGAAGGTAAGCACTCTCACTGGTCCTCAACGAATCTGTATCACCAGAGATAGCGATCAAAAACCTATCAATACGCGCACTTATTGGGTTATCTGTGAATAACAAGCCAGCTAATGCTATTACAAGCGTGGAAAAAATAATAATACGTTGGTTAATCGGGAGCTTGAACGAATAGAACACGCTCAGAACCAATAATCCCAATAGACCAGTGATTGATTTAGAAATCAGAATCATACCGATGCATATGATTAGGCCAACATACATGCCTAGAGTATACAGTTGCTTTGGTTTTTTCCGTAAATGAGTTACCGCGAACGTCATAACCAGCAGTGTAGTGATTGAGAACACATTTCTGTCATGAAAAACCCCAGAGAAGTCTCCTTTCGGTGGTTTATACACCCCTAAGAAAAATAGAACCAAAAGGGCTAAGTTGACCAAAACCCACAGAATCAACATTTGGTACGCGTACTTCTCCATATTGATTCTGCTTCTTACAAGCATATCGGCAATAAATACCGAACTAGTCATATAAAAAGTAGTGATCAACAATGTTTTAATGTGTTCGGGCCTATCGTAAGCAAAGTTAGAAAATACGATGCCTAATATCACCCAAGGAACGACAAAAGATAGTGACACAGTCGCGGCACGGCTTAGTTTACATCTATACAAGGTTAAACAGATAAACAACCCTGTCAGCGTCAAACCTGACAGCCAACTGAAGTAAAATATGTATTGTGTTTCGAATGACCTGTAGGTGAGCAGAACCACAAACAAACAAAGCCCCACCAATACACCTATCAAACGAGAATAAAGTACCAAGCTGTCCTACCTAATGATTTACGTTTCACTGAGTTTCAAATCGATGCAGTTCATAAAACAAACTATTTTTTGTGCTTCAATGCCTCATGATAAAGCCTAGTGTGCATATAAGCTCTGGCTTGTGAAATTGAGTCTTTTAATGTTCGTGACGCCAAATTTGATTCGTTTGGGTTGACATCATACAGTTCAACAAACTTGGCAAGAGATGCTAACCAAGCCATTTTTTCATCCAACCGGTCGGCTTTAGACGAAGTGCCTTTGGGCCAATATTTGACCCACATCTTGAGTGAGGAGTTGTTAAATACCCCTAAGCTCTGTAAAGCTCCACTATTGATACTGTCGATAACCTGAGAGCGAAGCTCAGTTCTTAACCACAGCCCGTAGCGGTTGTTCAGCGAAGTGTTGTTATCCTCGACAGACGCATTTTCTTGATTATATTTTTTACCTGTTCTTGCCCAAGGTATCTCTCTTAAAACTTCGGGGAGATAAGTAAGCAAATGTTCATAAACATCATCAGTTCGACTATCCGGAGATAGCGACCACATGTAACCGAATGATTTTGGTGCACTGAACATTTGGTACAATGGAATACCATCATCAATTACTTCCATACAAGAATTGAGTTGTCTTCGCATATAATGCATTTGCATTTCTATCTCTCGATAGGCCATCTCGGTTCGTTCAGGAAATCTAGCTCTCGCCTTGGTCAAATCTTGTTTAATCCTAGCTAAGGAGCGTTCTTCAACACTTTTAAGCAAGAATGAAAAATGGTGTAAATGCTTGTCCAAAATACCTGGCAATTTATCCGTTCTCCGGCCAGAGTATTCTCCTCTGCCGATACTGTCTCCATAGCTACCGGCTAATATTCCATCAATACCCTTAGTTTTTGATACCGAATCCATGGCATGCAAATGTACGGGAGAATACTCTGCTCCTCGTATTGCAGCTAAGTCAATATTGTCAGCCAACACCCCAGAGTTAAGCTCAAAATGTTTAAACGCCCAACCAAACTCCCCTGCAATTCGCTGTGCGTATACAACATCACGGCTTTCAGGTATACCCCAGGTAAGAGCGACAACATCCCCGCTGTATTCGCCAGACTCTTGAAGTCGCCTCACGATGCCCGCAACAATTCGGCTATCCATTCCACCACTTAGAAGAATACCAACTGTTTTTTTGTTACCAATAAATGCGAGCACTTCTTCTCTTAGATTACTAAAAAGTTGCTCTGATGCGTCAACTGCGTTAACTGTTCGATTACCATGAGTAGGTAGCTCGGCATCAAGCCAAGTGCCATCATCGAGTTGCTTTGACATCCATGGAGTCCGCTGCACGCCTTGAACAAGCGTCCTGTCTCCGATGGCATAATTTTTCATCAAAACACCCAGAATCGCGGTCTCGTCATGATGGCTCGGCCTTGTTGATTCGCCTTTAAACAATCCGCAATAGAAGTATAAACCCCTGTATTTCCTGGCGTATGGTAATAGGAGCGAGATCCCAAGCAATCATAATAATCAAACATGTACTTCTTCCCAAATTCCGTGTTACTTAGACAACTCTATATATTTATCAACTACAGTTTGTACACTAAAGTCTTTCGCTCGAACTAGTGTATTTTTATTTTTCTTACTTGCTAGAGTCTGGATGATAGCCGTTGCCATTTTTTCGATATCTCCTGGTGGGACAAGTTTACCCCACTCACCATTGTTCAGTATTTCCGAGGCCCTGACGGACAGTCTGTACTTACTACAGGCACATTTAGAGCGAGTGCTTCAACAATTACGTTACCAAAGCCCTCGTAAATTGAGGACAGCACGAACACGTTGGCCCTAGCTAAGTACTTGTATGGATTCAGTTCGAAGCCGTGAAGCGATACCACATCTGTAAGACCAAGGCTGTCAACTAACTCTTGTAATTGTCCACGCAATCCGCCCTCACCTAAAATTAGCAACCTAGAAGTACTGTCTGCATCGTAAACCGTTCTAAACGCCTTAATCAAAGTACCAAAGTCTTTTTGAGTGGAGAGTCTGCCAAGAGATACTACGGTGTTGTATTGAGCGTCGAACCACGGGTGCTCGACATGCTCCTCGCTCAATTCATGTATACCCTCTGTGTATGCAGGATTATACATAACGTTAAGCTTCTGTTTACTTACAGCGAAATTATCACTCATGTCCTTTGCTACTCCCTCAGAAACACAAGTAATTTTATTCACATTTCGCGACAGCAATGGGTAGCATAGGTTTAGCAATTTGGACACAACCCCTTTTCCATCTTTCTTAGAGTTAGAGAGGCTAATGACCACGCGCCAAAAAATTTTTGTTGATGTGCCTGATAGGGTTTTGGCAATAGCCAATGTCCAGTTTGGCATGTGTAAAGTACTGAGAACGAACGAAGGGCTCTCTCTTCTCATATAACTCGCAAGGAACAACAGGTCTGAGATATAACTTTTATCTATTGTGATGGTATTAACCTGCTTAGACACCAAGCTTTTTAGTGGTCCACTGTCTCTGTGGACGATTAAGTCCACATCATATTCCATCTCGCAAATCTATTCGCTAAATAGATCATTTCACGCTCTGCGCCGCCACCTGAATATGAAACTAAATACAAGCCAATTTTGCTCAAAATAAATTACCTTTTCGTTAACTCGTCCGTGTTGTACCCACTCGCTATTTACGACCGATCGCTTTGTTATAAAACAAATCTTTAACCCAAACAAGGAAAATAGCATAGCTTTGCATGTAAAATAATTGGCGAGTTTCTGCTCTTAAAAGAAAAATACAAATAAGTTGAAAAAAGATGAGAAATTACGGTCGAAAAAGCTGCGCCATTTACGCCGTAAACCGGTATCAACAAATAGTTCAGAACGACATTAACTAGAATACCAATAACATTCTTATATACCGAGTTTTTCTGAAGACCTTCTGTGACCAGATATTTTGCACTGATCGCATTTATCGCAATGAATACCGCTCCCCAGACATGTAGGGACAATACCGTCTCCACACCTTGATACTGATCCCCAAAGATCAAATCAGTCAAGAAGCTTGCAGACAACGTTATAACCACAGCGAGAGAAACGGATAATACCATCATCAGCGATAATAGTTTTTTGTTTGAACAACAAAGCGTTGCCGATTCACATTTCGTTCTTTTAGCATTAGTGGATAAAGTGCTACAGCCAGAGTAGTAAAGATAAAGCCTCCACCCTCACTCAGCTTGACAGCTGCTGCATACACACCAACAGCATGCATACCTGCGATTTCACCCAACATGACTTGATCTATTTTTGAATAGATCAAGTAGAGACCACTTGCGAAGATAAGCGGCCAAGACTGTTGAAATAGCTCTTTCATCTTTCTTTTCGCTGGACTAAGAAGATATTGTTCGCTATTTCTGTTAACTCTATATCTAAAATAGAGGCTTCCTAAAAATATTGCGAGTAACACAATATCTAACACTGCTGCGTAAAAGAAATACTCTAACGGTCGTTCAGAATAAATAAAATAGAACTTAACCAAGCAACTGATCGTCACCGCTAAAATCTCGGCGGAAGAAACTAAACGCCCCATCACTTTGGCTTCAAAGAAAAACCTGAAGACTTCGAATACTTTAAAGAAATAACCGACTGTTAAAATCAGCATCAACTTAAAAAAGTCGCTATCATCTGGTTTAAGTTGAAAACAAATAGTGGCAATAATACCCAGGAAAAGAAACCAGCCAACTATTCTAAGTGAAATCGAAGATGAAAGAATTTCTCCCGTCCGACTACTGTCTTTATGAATCTCTTTTACGATAATGGTCTCTAAGCCTAGGCCTATAAGAAAAGAGAAGATAATAACAATCGACATCGAGTAATTCAGAAGCCCGAAATCCTCGGGCCCTAAATATCTAGATAAATAAATGGTAGTGATGGTTACCAATACTACTCGATATAACTTACCAAAAATCAACCAAGAGGCGTTCTTAAAAAAACGTCGAACTGTATCACTGGCTTTAAACATACCGGCTAAAATGTCTGATCAGGAAAGTGATTTTAGAAGGAAATCAGTCGATACCTTCTTGGCAAATTGTAATTGTTGTCCAACAAAGTCAGCATCCCAACCAGCAATTACCTCATCGACCAGGCTAACCAGATCTTCCGAAGAAATATTTGATGCTCTGTTGTAGTCCATCAAGATATGTTCTAGCTGAAGCCTTTTCAGCATGTCCTCTTTCTTACTCATCTGGTTTTCGTACAGTGATAAACTGTCTACTGAGATAACCGGACAATTTCCTTTTAAACTAAAAATAGTGCCATGGAAACGATCAGTCGCGGTGAACTTCGCATACTTGTAGAGCTCAGCCCATTCGAATGGATTCACGCGACCATTGAGGTTAATGTCAGCAAATTTATTTCTGGTTGGTGAAACTATCTTCCAACCTTTCTTCCTAAATACTTCTGCAAACTTCTGGCTCAGTTTTGGATTTGGGATATTAAGGACCGCAAAGTCTTCTTTTAAACCGAGCTTGTGTGCGACATCAATTTGAGGGAAATCGATCATAAAAGTAGGATCGAAAATCAACTCATAATCTGCTGGCACGATCTTCTCGAGTTCCGAAAGTGTAAAACTGTCACGGATAGATAGTGCATGAAAGTCTTTCAATGAACTCGAGATGTACCTTTCTGAGATTGATTCAACAGGGTAAAATCTGACGCATCCGCAGATGCTGCAAACGCGATCTTGCGGCACTTCAATGTTTCAGGGAAGTAATAGATATTTGGAATCTGTGGCGCGAAGGCCACTTTATCATGTTTGACCTCAAAAACCGTATCTGCACCAACTAAAACAGCATCATAACCCTCTAGAATACCTTTAGACTTATCAAAGTCATTACTCACAATACGTTTTTTAGATAGAGTTAAGTGCTTGTTCAAAAACGGACGTTTAGTAAGCAACGACTTGAGACCAAGCAACGGCTGCTTTGTTTTGATCTTTGTCTTGCGCTCCTTAATGAAGCCAGACATCGGGCAATAGTCAATAACTTCTACATCATGACCAAGATCGACCAGATATTTAAACGTTGCATAAGTTTGCAAAAACGCACCCGCGTTAAACGTATCATGATAGGTTAAGATGCCAATTTTCATTATTTGTTGCCTATAAATTTGTTGGTGCTGAAACGACTAGAAACTGCAACTTGAGCATCTGTTGCGGCTTTACCTACCGCTATCATCCTAACAAGTGCCTCAGATGCAGGAATATTAAGATGTCTCTTAAGTGCTTCTTCTTTCCTTGCAGACATGTTCAAGTTTAAGCAACAAGAAGAAAGGTTCTTCGCATGCAGTGCATAGACGATCGACATAGAGAACATACCACCATCTACGTAAACTTGATTACGCTCGATTGCATGCCAAAATTTCTTTCGTTCGCCAGTCACGACAATAAGCCCTTTAACTTGCTCGCCGAAACCACGATTACCATTCTGGAATGAAAGTGCCTGAGTTATTTCACTGGAATCAGTATAGATGTATGAATTCCAAGGTTGTCTATTGCAAACCGAAGGGGTATAACGACTGACCTCTATCGCATCTTCAAGATCCGAGTATTCAATCTCTTCCTTATTAAAATTTCGAACACTTTTACGAGTAAGAGCGAAGTTACGATAAAGATCGAAGTCGAGCTCATTCGGCGTTAGTGACTCGACGCCACCATTTACTTGCTCGCTGAATTCCATATTAAACAACTCGGAACTCTCGATTTTCTCAAGTAAACCAGCATCGATATTTTCTTTCTGTCTTGCACAATAAGCCAACAGAACATTCTTACACGTAACAAGCAACTCCTCATCGCCTTGAAGAGCCTTATACTTTTTCGTCAACTCTAAAAGCTTGAGGATTTTCTCTTTGCCAAATCCTTTTTGGCTTTCTCTTAAAGAGAGTCCTTTTTCGATCGCGTGATAAAGAACGCAAATACGCCCTTCTAGTTTAATCTTGTCATTTTCTTGATGTATCGAAGCAGAATGCTTCATGTACATGACACAGTCGTGGAAAAAATTAAAAGAGCACTCGAACAAGGTTCTCAAAACCCTTTTTAGGATGACTAGAAAGTAAAATTTCTTTAGAAGATTTCTCATCGTACACTAACCAATAAACAGAAAACTAAACGACATGGCAACCCCATATCAACTCGCCGAAGAATCTCTTAATACCCTCGACGACTTACAAAACGGTATCACACGCAATAAACACAAATCTTTTCCCTTGTATGCACGTGAAAAGCTAATAAATACAACCAGTTTTTGATACACAAAAATTAACGAACATTGTACACCGTTCTCGATTAACATCTAGTGTAACCCAGTGCCTAAAGTCATGTCCGAGTAGTATCGACGATCAACCGATTATACATTAACCACCTTGTCAAAAATGCAAAGTACTATCATTGAAAGGACAGACACACTTCGAATGCAATAGACTCAAAATGCGTCGCATTTGTTGTCCAAGATGCGTACTAGAATGAGCAAACAAACACAATACTATACAAGTTAGCGAAGTACTCTCAGTCAAAAACATGTAAGAGAAGTAATGAGACCGATAAGTGCATCTCGTCACATCTGTGTGAGAAAGCACCGGCAGAAGAAGGCAACATCGTCATAGTACCTTCACCTTTTTCATAAAAACCGAGCTCGAAAGAAAAGCCGCGTTGGTTCAAGGGTTAAGAGACAGCGACCGGTAGGCAATTTATCAGGCAAGCAATCTACTATGTGCTCATTCGATTCTAAAATCGCCTTGAAAAAGCAAAAGCAAAAGCAATGAAATTGAAACGTTACCTAACTCTCGATTTTCAATGAATAGAGCTTTCAACCAGTTTAATCAGATACTTACCGTACTCGTTTTTGCTCATTGGCTGAGCCAGCTCTAGAATTTGCTGAGAGGATAGCCAACCATTACGCCAAGCTATTTCTTCTAAGCAAGCAATCTTCAAACCCTGCACATGCTGAATCGTCTGAACGAAATTTGACGCTTCATGTAAACTCTCATGTGTGCCAGTATCTAGCCAGGCAAATCCACGCCCCAATAACTCGACCTTGAGTTGCTCTTCTTCCAAGTACATCAGATTGATGCTGGTGATTTCCAGTTCGCCACGCTCGGAGGGTGTTACTTTTTTCGCCTTTTCAATCACCGTATTGTCATAGAAATACAAACCGGTAACAGCGTAGCTAGACTTCGGAGCGATTGGCTTTTCCTCGATGGAAACTGCATTCAGGTCTTTATCAAACTCCACCACGCCAAAACGCTCAGGATCTTTAACATGATACCCAAACACAGTAGCGCCCTGTTTACGCTTCACTGCATTGGCCAAAGTTTCAGGAAATCCTTGGCCATAAAAAATATTATCCCCTAACACAAGGCAGACGTTATTATCGCCAATAAACTGCTCACCGATAATAAAGGCTTGTGCTAAACCGTCCGGACTGGGTTGCACTGCGTACGTTAACTCAATACCAAAATCCGAACCGTCACCCAATATTCGCTTAAAAGCGTGCTGGTCTTCCGGAGTAGTGATGATCAAACCTCTCTGATACCCGCCAACATCAACGTCGCTAGCGAATAATAAATCATAGGCTTATCGTACAATGGCAAAAGCTGCTTTGATACGCCACGGGTCAGAGGGTAAAGGCGAGTACCAGAGCCGCCGGCCAACACAATTCCTTTGGTTGATTTGGTGGTAGTTACTTTGGTTGTGCTGAATGAGGACATACTATTTTTTCACTCCCAAACGTTCGCCCGCATAAGAGCCATCCAACACACGGCTCCACCACTGCTTGTTTTCTAAATACCACTTAACTGTTTTTCGAATACCTGTTTCAAAGGTTTCTTCAGGCGCCCAACCCAACTCTCGCTCTATCTTTGAAGCGTCAATGGCATAACGAACATCGTGTCCCGGACGGTCAACAACATACGTAATCAAGTCCTGATAGTTTGCGACTCCGTCAGGTTTGTTTGGTACCAGCTCTTCAAGCAACGAGCATATGGTTTTGACCACCTCGATATTGGCTTTCTCATTGTGCCCCCAATGTTGTAGGTCTCACCAATAACGCCCTCGGTAACCACTTTGTAGAGAGCACGCGCATGGTCTTCTACGAACAGCCAGTCGCGGATCTGCATACCATCACCGTAGACCGGCAGCGCTTTTCCAGAGATAGCATTCAATATCATTAAAGGGATAAGCTTCTCAGGAAAATGATAGGGGCCGTAGTTATTCGAGCAGTTCGTGACAATGGTTGGCAGTCCATAAGTTCGAAGCCAAGCACGTACTAGGTGATCACTTGAGGCTTTTGATGCTGAATAAGGACTGGAAGGCTCGTAAGCGGTGGTTTCTGTAAACAAATCATCGGTGCCTTCCAAATCTCCATAGACTTCGTCGGTAGATATATGGTGAAAGCGGAATGTTTTCTTTTTATCTTGTTCGAGCGTTTGCCAATAGGCTCGGCTGGCTTCAAGCAGAGCGTACGTGCCGACGATATTTGTTTCAATGAAGGCAGCAGGCCCATCAATCGAGCGATCTACATGGGATTCGGCCGCTAGGTGCATGACCGCATCCGGTTCATGCTCAAGAAAAATTCGGTCCAACTCTGTGCGATCGCAAATATCCACCTGTTCAAACTGATATCGTTCGTTCGATTCAACGTCAGCTAACGACTCAAGATTACCGGCGTAGGTCAACTTATCCACATTCACAACGCTGTCATTGGTATTTTGGATAATGTGTCGAATAACAGCAGAGCCAATAAAGCCAGCGCCACCAGTAACAAGAATTTTCATACTGAACCCATTCAAATCTGAACATAATTGCCGGCGAGGAATTGTCCACGCCTATTAAACAAGCATAGTTAGATAATGCTCGGAAATCGTTTTACTTTTGATAACTCGCGGATATTACACGAAAAATTCAACCGTATAAAACACCTAATAACGTGAACACGACAATGGGACAAAAAGCGAGCAAACGCTAAGGATTCTCGTTAAAGACGTTCAGTGAAAAGGCCCAATTACTCTGACATAAACTTTCTAATTCTTTGAGCGTATTGACGGGTTCTCACCCAAACAAAAATCCGTCACATAACATCTAGTGTTACCTCAGGAATATCAAGCTTTATTAGGCACATATCTGGTACTTTAATCACCAGCCTCGGCTCTCTTTAAACACCCAATTGCTACCAGATAAGCGAGGTGCCGAATTACGGTTGGCTTGCTGACTTTTGCTACCTTGTGGTATTGACTGGTATTGATCCCTTCGGGAAAATCACCATCTAACAGTCGGTTAAGTACTTTTGTTTGCTCAGATGAGAGCTTTACTTGATCGACTTTCCGCCAATAATTGGTTTTCTGTATGGTCTGCTCAATCTCATCTAAGACATCAGCGAACGTCTCATTCAGGGTATTACAGAACCGCGCTATCCACTGGGTGCTACCAAGGTCATCTTTTTGGGTTTGTTCGAGTATTTCATAATAACTTTTGCGATTGGCCATTATCCCCACACACATGGCATAAAAGCGAACCGATTGCTTATCGGCCTGGGCAATGCCAAATCGGTAAGAAAGCTAGTGATACGTCCATTACCACCATCGATCGGATGTAAGGTAACAAACCAAAGATGCGTGGCGGATACTCTCAATAGAGGGTTCACAAGGGCATCCATTCTAGACCTGTTAAACCATTCAACAAATTGAACTAGTTCCTTTTCCAGCACTGGTCTCGGGGCGCTTCAACGTGGATATTCGGTCTATCGATACATCGAGAAACGACTCGCATAGGTACACCCCTTCTCCAATGCCCCACACCACAGCATTGAACAACGTATATCCACTCGTGAACAGCTTCTCGTATATATGTAATATATTCTTTAACATGCCCTCACCCTGGCTCTCTTGCATCATAAGTTGCAGAGTCCAACCTTACAGTACCAATTCCTTATGCCAGTGTGCCTCACATCCTAGTAGGATAGGTCTACTTAAAGTTCTAGTAAGAAGTTCCTAAAAAACCTAATTATTAAATCAAAAAAAGATACACTAAGAAAACTAAACAAGGCCAATGGACTGACTTTGACTATAGATAAAAAACTTTCAATCGCGATATTGAACAGCACCCTCGGAAAATACTCCTATTACTTAGTTTATGCAGCATCTATCATGGTTCTCGCACGAGTGTTCACTCCGCAGCAATTTTGGCATATTTGCTTCGATTCAAATATTCGTGGTGTTTTTCTCATTGCTTGCCGAAATGGGATTAACACCCGCTATCATTAGCTTGGATAAAGTCAAACCCTCAATGAGAGATGGTTTATTTACGATAAGCCTACTAGTTGGTAGTTTGCTTGCTACTACTTTCCTTTTTCTCGGCCCTTTCTTTGACTGGTTTTATAGTAGCGAAAGCTACAACCAAATATTACTTCCATTGTCTTTAAGCATAATTTTTAGTTCATTATCTACCGTACCCGTAGCTTCGTTGCAAAGAGAAAAAAATTTATCCTCATTGCCAAATGTAACTCCATATCCGAACTGCTGACTTTAGGTTTAGTACTGCTTCTTCATGGAGTTGTTGAACCTTTAGTCGCGCTATGTTCAAAGCCTTTTTTGACATCCCTGTTCCAACTACTTTTTCTATGGTCATCCAGTAAGAAAACTGAGACAGGTAGAGCGAAGTTCAGTACAAACATAATAGTAACTGGGTATATAACTAGCTTCTCAATTAACCAATTAGGGGCTAATATTTTAAACTACCTATCAAAGAGTATTGACTCTTTGTTGGTGGCAAAATACTTTGGCATAACAAGCTTGGCTATTTATGATAAAGCATATCAATTATTCCGCTATCCTTGATGATGCTAACATTTGCAATGAGTCCAGCCATACAACCAGTCGTCAAAGAAATTAGATATGACAGAATTGAATTTGAAAGATTACACGCAAAGTTATTAAATACACTTATATATATAAGCCTATTTATAGGTTTTTTTATTTTTATATATTCAAAAGAAATAGTTGTTTCTATCCTAGGAGAGCAGTGGTTAGAATCTGCAATAATATTGAAAATACTCTCAATCTCATTACCCTTTCAAATAACATGGAACTCAAGCGCTGGTTTTTTCAAGCAGTAGAAAGAACGGACTTGCTCTTCAAATCTGGTTTGATATCTGCACTAATCAATACCCTCGCTGTTGTTATAGGAATTCATCTAGGTGACTTAGAGGGTCTTAGCTGGTGTCTAGTTTTTAGTTCTACTATAACGTTTTTAATTGGCTATGCTATCTTCAGTTGCAATATACTTAAAAGGGGCCTAATCGGGTTTATTAGCGACCTAAAAATTGGATTAGGATTAAGTATACTGTTTTTGGCATATGGCGTACTAACGCTGTTCTAATCCGTACTTGCGATTTGATATAATTGGAATATATGATAATTATGAATTTTCCGTTAGTCTCTGTTTATATCCCAACAAGAAATAGGTCCAAACTACTACATAGAGCCGTTCATTCAGTACTTGAACAATCCTATGATAATTTTGAGGTAATAATTGTCGACGACGGTTCTACTGATGAGACGTACACTATAGCTAAAGAACTAGAGAATCAAAATAAAAATATAATCGTTTTAAGAAACGAAATAGCAAGAGGGGCATGTGTTAGCCGAAATTTAGCAATTAGTCATTCAAAGGGAGAATATATAACTGGACTTGATGATGATGATTATTTCGAAAAAGAAAGGCTCTGGAACTTTGTAGACAATTTAACTAGATGTGATTTACTATTTTCAGGAGTAAAAGTTAAAAACAAACAAAAAATTACTCCGAAGAAATTCAAAAAGTAAATATATTACTATAAATGATATCGTCAAGGGCAACTGTGTAGGGAACCAAATGTTCTTTAAAAAATCTGACTTTATTCAAATTGGTGGATTCGATAAGACCCTTCCTGCTTGGCAAGATTTTGACCTATGGTTAAGACTGATGGAACTAAAAGGTCGGGCTTTTTGCACCGGTGCTTCGACTTACGTTGTTGATCAAACACACCCACATGAAAGAATAAGTAACTCTAAAAGAAAGTGGCAAAACTCAGTTACCGTACTTAAAACAAAATATCCAACTACAGTAAGTACTTTTGTTACTGGGACCTAATACTTTTGGAAGAATTTCAAGACGTCACACCAAGAGATTTCTTCAAGTTTCTCATTGCTAGTCAAGATGGAAAATCATTCCTCAAAAAATCGTTCCTCTATTTAACTTCAAAAAGGATTTAGAAGTTGAAAAAAATATTATTCTTCAACATAAATAATGAACAACTGCCCGAAATATTAATTTATAAGAACTACTTTGGTAAACATGGATTTATTTGTGAATACTCTCACAACATATCAGAAAGCCAGCATAGTGAATATCCTATTCACTGGTACATTATGGGGACTGATATTTCTTTTCCATTTAAGTCAAAGCCAAAAATATTAATTCATGAATATCAGTCTGCCAGTATAGGTAACATGAGTGCTTTGAAGGACATGGTTAAGAAGACACGTTTTATTTCAAGGAAACCAGACCTAAGAATATTCCAGTCTAGAAGCATTAATGAACACTATGCTTTTTCAGATAATGTTCCATTCATATATAGAGACATGGGATATACACCTGAGATAAATAGTATTAAGGGAAGTAAATCAAGAAAAGACATTGATTTCCTTTATATCGGCTCACTAGATAAAAAAGAAACTTGAACGTTTTCATAGATGCTTTTCTTCAAGAAAAATCTAGCAAAAAATTACATTTACTTGGGAAAACAAAAGATAGCCTTTTAAGTAAATATGCTAGAAGTGAGAGAATCGTTTTTCACGGTAGTGTACCACACGGAGAAGTTAAAGGATATATTGCTCGTTCAAAGGTGTGTGTTAATTATATCCCAGACAAATTTCCTTTTAATATTCAGACCTCTACTAAGCTAATTGAATACGCTGCTTATGGTGATAGATTCATATCCACAGACTATCAATGGATAAAAGATTTTGAACGTCAAACCGGATTTTTCTGTTATAAATTTAAATGTGATATGACCAATTTCAATATAGAAGAAGCACTTAGTGAAAAGTTTATTAAGGGAAATATAGAAGAATATAATTGGAATAAAATATTAGAGAAAAGCAAAATATTAGTTTCACTAGAGGAACTTTTAAATAATGACGCTTGATAAGCAACACAAAAACATCGCATTTATAATTAGCAAATCAGAAGTTGGTGGCGCACAAACTTGGGTTAAAGACCAAATTGAGTTATTTAACAATGATGTTAAAACTTACTTAATAACTAATCAAGAGGGTTGGTTAACTCATAATAGCAAAGTATTTGATACGTTAATCATCGACGGTTTGGACTCTGGCTTTAATATAGTAAAAGCTCTTAAAATCGCTTCATACTTAAAGAAAAATAGAATCTATACGATAATTGCTAGTTCTGCAAATGCTGGTGTTTACGCTAGATTAATTAAAGTATTAATCAATATTCGAGTAATATATGTATCACATGGTTGGTCCTGCTTATATCAACAGAGGTACCTATCGAAACTCTACATTCAGGCCGAACGAATATTGTCAAAGATCACTGATAAAATACTATGCGTATCCGAAAATGATAGGGTGAACGCGATTGAAAAAATACGTATATCTCCAGAAAAGCTCGAAGTGATAAGAAATGGTGTATTTAAAAAGAAATATAAAAACAGATCATAAACAAAGTAACGTATTACGCATACTCTTTCTTGGGCGCTTATCTCCTCCCAAGAGGCCTGATATTTTGATAGAAGCTGTTCGAGATTTGAATTACATCCATCTGGATATTGTCGGTAGCGGAACATTGAAATTAAGCAATTTTTGTTCAAATAACATTTCGTTTTAGGAGAAGAAGAAGGGTTTACTCGTTTTCTGGACTATGACTTATTTGCTTTGATATCTGACAGTGAAGGATTGCCAATGTCTGCATTGGAGGCAGCGTCATCAGGACTACCACTTTTACTGAGTGATGTAGGAGGTTGTGGTGAATTGATCAAAAAAATGGTATTCTTGTTGACAATACGGTAGAAAATACTAGACATGCTATATCATTAATGTACAAAAACTACACGTATTATAAGAAGAACGCACTATTAAATCTAGAACACTACCAATTAGAGCACAAAAAATATGAATACCAGAAGTTATACTTTAATACGTAGTAATGATGAAGCAAAAATCATATCCCTAAACAATTTTTTTCTCTATAAAATATAGTGGTACGATCTAACCTAGAGCCCGATGGTTTTAAACCTTCTATATGCAAGAATTTAAAGCCGTTACTTTTGGCAAAATCTATTCCTTCGTTGTATTTTTCTCGATTGGAATCGTCTAGTAAAATAACACCAGTAGATGACAAGCAGAGTATAGATTGCTTAATGCAATTAACCCTATCTCTACCATCAATAACAACTAAATCAAATTTTTTTCCCTCGGCAGTAATTGTTCTACAGTAGCAACCATCAATATCATTGTTTGTAAATAGTAGTTTTGCATTTGTTGGTAACTGCATTCTGATATATTTGAACCACGATTCGTCATACTCAACAGACGTAACCGATTTTACTTTATTTGCATAGAAAAAAGTTGAGTAACCACTCCCAAACTCAAACATCTCAATTGAGTCATTGAGTTTGTCTTCGAGAATACGAATAACCGAGTAATTCATCCAAGGTATGGGCTCTCCTTCTAAGTCGATCGGTTTACCTTCTCTTATACACTCTATCCAACCTGTACTATGCAAATATGAGTCTTTTGCCCTAATCAAACAATGATAAGACTTAACATAAGAGTAATATTTGGGAGATATTGATTTTAGCAAAGTTATTAAGGTCTTTCTTATCATATCCAACCTCTAGTGTTTTAATACTAATTAGTTTTTTAAATTTCCATTGAGTCACTTTATTAATACAGCCCAGCGCATCGTTCTACTAGAGCATACATCTAAATGAAGTAACATCTCCAATGATATCTGCTATCAATCTATATTAAATAAGTATTGAACTAATCTCGACTATCTAAGTTAGAGATAAAAACTATCACTAATACTCCCATAAAGCAAAAATATAAGCAGCTTATATTTATCAGAAATCAAATGTAATTTATGCACCATGAAAATGATGGATTAGTCAACTTAAACGATTACCATTGCCACAAAAGTTAACCTTCTGAATAATATTGGGGAGTTCTCCCCTCAGCAAAAGTTCAGAAGCAAAGATTCTCGTCTTCTATCCAAACGCATCAGCTGTGTTGAGTACGTATATTGTACTTCATAACCAGCACGTCCTCTCTTTATACACCCTATTTCTAGCACATAGGCAAGGTGCCTAGTAAGGATTGGCTCGCTAACTTTTATCACCTTGTGGTCATGATTGATGTTTATCCTATCAGGAAAATCGCTTCTACTAGTTCACGCACTCCGACGACTAAGACATTACGACGATAACGTCATCATTTAATTTGTAGACTAAACGAAACTCTAACTGTCACAGTTTAGTTTTGTATGGGCGATCCAAACCCGACAGCATAGAGGAGACTCACTCTTTCTTAAAGTAATCAAGCTGTCAATCAACCTCCCATTATAACAGCGACATAGCTCAACCTAAGATGCCCCAAAATAGGCTAACTTTAGCCCCAGTAGCACAAAGCGACATCACTCCATCAAAGAATGGAAAAAGTTTGAAGTTTCCTCTTAACAGACGCGAAAAAATACGTGCACGCCTATTTTGATAACTTCAGTAAATCAAGATAAGGATATCGCTATGAGAACGCTGATGTTGAGCATCTGTATAAGTTTGCTCCCTTTCTCCTCATTAGCAAAAACACCCGTTATCAACTTGGATACAGAAGAGTTGCGCGTAGAGCAATTCGACCAGGATATACTCGATATACCTGTTTCTTTCGAATCTACAAAAAATGTTCGAGCACTCAAACTAAAGATATCTCCAGAACTCCATGGCATTGTTTCTGTTACTCCTTCTGCATTTGAGCATGTAAAGAAGGGGCATCAATATCAAGTCATGTTGTCGGTCAATCATATGCAAGGTACTTCGGATACTCCAATATTGGGTTATCTCTCAATCTATAAAAAGACAAAGGAGAAAGATAAGCCGAAGAACCTAGCTAATCCGTTATCAATTACGATCATTCCTTCTTCAGTGTCTTCCGAGTTACCGCCAATGCCAGGACCAGAGAACGACCTCTCTGTACAAGGCGTTGACGCCGACAACGATGGCATTCGGGACGATGTCCAGCATTATCTCTATCAGCACTACCACAGCGAAAAACCGTTCTTCATCGCTACGCTCGATTTGGCTCGCATTTATCAACGAATTTTAATTGAAGCTGAATCAAAAGAAGCATCCACCAAAAACCTTGATCTATTGGAGAACGCTTTAGCTTGTGCTTACTACCTTGAGGGCATGAAAGCTTATGAGGTAGCCGCAAACATCTCGGCTGAAACCAACAACACCCTAGAGAGAGTAACTGCTTACTCAAAGTTTCACGATCAGACTTCGAATATCGTTACTTACGCAAAATCCTCAACTGAAAAAGCGAAAAGTTGCCCTTCTGAAGTCATTCAAGTACTGGAGGAGCAACAATGAACAATCTAAAAATCGCGATCCTGTTGAGCGTTCCCTTAACCGCTACATTCGTCCAAGCCGAGAACACCAATGTATGTAGATTTGGCGTCACTGTCTTCTTCGTCAACGGAATGCTAACCGATCGAACAGGGGCAGATAAGCAAAGAGAGCAGCTACAAAACGCTTTTGAAACCCATATTAAAGGAACGAGTCTTGAAGGTCGTGTTCGATATGCCCTACTCTATAACGAAACTGAAGGTGCCATTCTCGATTTCTACGAGGCCTTTCTACAACGAAATAATGTCGAGCATAAGAAAGCCATGATGCATCTCGTAGAAGAGGCCAATTGGACCTCAAGCTCAGACCAAGAATTCGTTCAGGCACAGATAGAAGAAGCCATTGAAGAAGCAAAACAAAACCCAGTGGTATCAGAGCATATCGAAGCCTATAACCGTGAACTTGAACGCGGACAACGAGCCATAGCTCTCAGTTACTCTCAAGGTAATTACTTCGCCATCCAAGCCTATGACCATATCAATCCAGAATATAAAGATCGTTGGGCGATGGTATCTGTTGGGTCCCCTGCCTCATTTGTCGTGAAAAATGGGCCGCATAGCACACTGGTTTCCGATAAGACCATGGCGCGCATACCGGGTAGCTTCCGGGAAATGTAGTTAATTTTCCTGATGAACCCAATCCACTCGATGAAACCGGTCACTACTTCACCGAGTCCTATATGGCCGAGAACTCCCCCTCCAAGCAAAAAATCTTAAATGACCTTTTTACACAAGCTGATGAACTAGACAACTATGGATTAGAGCATGAAGTATTAGCATGGTCATCGTCTTTAAGTTGGCGTGGATACAACTCTGACACCCTAGAGGAAACCTCAATCCACATGCATGTTTTTGAGCCTGATGGTAACCATATTTACCCAAACAATACATCTGGACTCGGCCAACTCAATTTAGACGACGAAGACAATGGTGGCCCTGTGTATTATGAACTCTTCTGTGATGACGTAATACCCGGTGACTACTTAGTTGGGCTCAACTACTTCGAAAAACCCGGCGATGGAGAATGTGACGATGCCTGTTTTGATCCGGAGAGACATTGGTCGATACAGACCTCTCAATAACATTACAAAGGCCGTTAGAGGCTACTGACGATAGTTTTGTTGACCAAAGAAGACTTACTGAGCGTACCGGACTTCCGGGGGAAGACAATCCCACTCTGATCTACAAAGTCACCTTATCAGGCACTCCTGAAGAGGGTTACTCCTATACCGTGCAACCTATCGAGGGAAACTAAGTACACCGACTATTCGTTTGCTCTATCTTTAGGGTAGAGCTTTTGGGTTTACCAGAGATCTTCTTTATAAGGACAACAAATGACTCGTAAGGTAATACAAACCGCTGTTTTCCTCTCACTCGTTCTGGCCATTTTCTTTGCCTATCGTCACCACTCCCGTAGCTTCACCATAGAAGAGCAGTGCCTGTCACCCCAACTACTATCCATTGATGAGTATTTTGGAGGCCGCACAATTTACGTTTGGGAGTTGGGCCATTCCAATGGTGACGACGAACTTATTTCCAAAAATATTGTGGGTTACTTAACACCTCACTATTTCGGAAAAGTAGACAACATAATTGATAAAAATAACACAATGGAAATCACCGGCCTAGTTTTTAAAATCACTCCCAGTTGGGCGGAAATAAACATTGGACAAAGTGAGGAGCAACTTGCTTTAGAGGTCATTGCGCTTGGAAAGCGCTATCTGCTTTTTGAGCCTGAATGGAGGCGTCAATACTTTGACCAACTGCCGAAGCGTTGTAAGTTCGAAAACTAGTCTCTCAATCACTCTTGGCACTATTCACCTTAAAATCTTCATTCAATTGAGACCAGTGCTTTCTGAGCACCATCTTATGTTCATCCAGCATGGGTAATGTTTCGAGCGCTTCAGGCCAATACTCTCGAGCTTTCTCTAGAACATCTAAAAGATGGGGCTTTATCGCAATCCAAGGAGCACCGGTTTTTTCAGCCCATAACTTGAAATCATCCAAAGAAATATCTAACCAATTCTTGGTGCCTGATAAGTTAAGCGCAAGACTGTCACCTGCTATATATGGAGAAGTAAATACCACATCATAGAGTGGTGACAAACGTGGAGATCTCTGATCAGAGTATATCAAAGTCCAGTTTTTCAAATGCGCGTCTCCATTTCCCAACAATATATTGATGAGCAGTCGTCTGGCGAATTGCTGAATGTCCTTCAAACGTTGATCACTGTATTGATAAACTATCTTACCAAGTTGCTCGTAATTGACGCGTTGGTATTTATCTGCAGGATACAAACCAAATACTTGAGCAAAATCCTCGGTGTGGATACGCCCAATATCACTTCGATCAAAACGTTTTATCCCATACGCGTATTGCTCATCAGGTAACTTGATACTCGGCATCCCCTCCAGCTCTCTCATTTCAATCAACCGAACCTCTGGTACCTCGGCTCCCACAATTTCAACGAGCTTCATACAGCTAAATTCGTTCAACGGAACGCCGCGGTGGATCGTCGACGGCGTTTTGATGATCCACATATCCCCTGAAAACTCTTTATCAATGTGGTAGCGTCCATCTTGATATGATGATGAGAACTTCATTTGTACGCCAGCAAGAGAAAACTTACTGTTTGCATGCCGTACATTGATCTGTTGAGGCTCAGTCGATAAACGTTGCTCTAATGCCCAGTTTGGAAGCTCACCTGCAGTTATTGGCGTTGCAATAATCGCCCCAGGTAAATTCTCCCCCATATAAGCTAAGATCGAAAATTCATTATTGATATGACACTGGAGTGCCCTAGCAGTGAGTTCTCTCAGTGCTCCCTCAGGGAGCAGATTCGACAGTACTGGGGGCACTTTATCTGTTCGAATTTGTGATTTACTCAGATAATCTGGATCAAATAATTGCCTGAGGGTAAATACCGGACGCATCTGCGGAGATGTCGCTATAAAGTCAGGGTCAAAGGTAAGGATATTTTTACCACCCGCATAATGCGCGATGACGCCCACGCGATTGCCGTGCAGATGAATGGCAAGGCCTTCCACTTTCTCAAGTGGTTTGTTCATACCTCGTCCTCAGAGTTGAACCAAAAGCTCAGATCATCAGAGTCGTCCTTGAGATCATCTCTCTCTTCATGGTTGTTAGTAGCCTCAACTAGGGCTGAAGCGACTTTTTTATTCCTCGGGGTAATCGAAAGCTCTAAATCGAGTCCTTCCAAGACCCTCAATAAGGTCGACAATCTCACGTCACTACCAGATTCAATGCGCTGATACTGCTGCTGCTTCATACCAATGCGCATATACATGTCTTTTTGTTCAATCCCCAACGTTTTACGTTGTGCAACAAGTCGCTCCGCTATGTCATCAATCGTTTTCATTTCACTACCAAACAACTAAAAAGCTGTATATAAACCAACTTACAACATATTAGTTGTTATAATAAGAGAATACAACTTTATAGTTGTAATCGAACGACGAAACAACTTGCGAGTGGTGATAGGCAGTCAATTCATTGAATCATGTGGCTAACAAGCGACTTAAAGTTAGGGGGATTGGAATGGATTTTATAATCAACATAAGACGTTGATTTAATTAGATTTAAAGGGAAAGAAGAAAACAGGGTGAGACACTTTTTCCTCGAAAATCGTTGTTTTGAGACAGTTTTGGCTACTTCTCAAGGGTCTGACTGATGCGAATTAACCAGTTAATCTAATCAAAAAATGATTCGAATAGACACCCTAATCGAATCACTCCTTCCCTAAGCTCCTGAGTCTTTGTCCTTTTGGGATCTTAGCAACTTCTATAAGCACCCCGCATGTTCATACTACTATCGCACTCCTGAGCTGTATGGGGTTACTGTAAAAATAGTTACTGTAAGAAAATTTACAGTAACACGAGGAGGTAGTTATAGAGCACGTGTCCCAGCCTAAGGCTTTTTGTACCCAAAGTTGGAGACCATATCTGACGTAAATCGCCTCCTTATGGACGCTTGGTTGATAGACTGACTTCAAATTACGTTGATACGCTATGTAGTTCGCAAGTTAGAAGCAGTGGGAACTGCCATTAACTCTGCCTTTATACTCTTTCGCGTATAAAACAAGGTCTATACGCGAAAGAGTATAAATTCGAATATAGGTTAGAACTGCTCTGAGAATCACTGCCCACATAATGATATGAATAAGGCCACAACTCGAAACATTTCCCAGCTTCACTTCTTATGCCTCTGCCCCTTTTGAAGTTGCTCATCACACCACTTAGAAACCTTTGGAGCGTTCAGGGTGGCAATTGCTACTAGGAATACACACAGCAAGAACACCCACCCCAAAACTTCCAACCAACTCGGTGATTCTGGAGTAAGAACCACCAGCACCACACCAAAAGCAATTCCCATCGACAAAGCTTGTTTAAGCATCATTTACACTCCTGCAATTAAGTCTCAACTCGATGGTAACGCATGTTCTGTATTTCCAAACTCCACATGGAGAAGCCTTACAAACATAGACCCAACACTAAACTAGTTGTGTTGCATTGCTCTAAGCAGAGCGCCTTCCTTTTCCCCTTGACTACACTCGCAACTTAAGAAGTTTGATTGTGTTGTTGAGGGCAGCAGTTTTGGCTTTCAACCTATCTATTGACTCGGTGGTTTCGGTGATTAAAGGCCTTACCACCTCTGATAGCTCTTCGGATCGTTGCATGAGCTTCCGGTACTCTGATGCTTCAGACTGTTTTTCTTTCAATTGTACAGCCACATACTTGAGCTCCTTCTTAAGAGATAAGTAATGAGATTTATATTTGTTGCGAGGTTTTGGTGGGGTCCACTCAACTAATTCGAAGCGGGCCTTGTAAAAAGCATCCGTCTTCGAATAAACACGAATATGACTGTACATTCGGCTTTCTAGTAGTCCATGCTCTTCTAAGCGCTTTAGTTGTCTCGCTATTCGCACCCTTAGTGCTAGAGCTTCTTTTGAGGTTGCGGAAATGCCACTTGCTATACGAACCCTCAAATCAGAGGCACTAAAGTCAACCATGTTGGACGGAGAAATAACTCTGTGGATATCGGAAAAAATCTGATAGTTCATAGTAGTTTCGGCTTATGTATCGAATATTAAATGCGGATTATAATCCGTGGATATATAAGCATCAACAGCGGATAGTCATTTCATTTAAAGAGCCATTTCAAATGAATGACTTAGCAAGGCAGTTTGGTGCCAACCTTCGTAAGATGCGAAAAGAGAAAGGTATCTCGCAGGACAACCTAGCCCTACTGGCCGAAATTGATAGAAGTTATGTAGGACGGATTGAGCGTGGAGAAGTGAACATTACACTCGATAAGGCTTATCAATTAGCTAACGCACTAAAATGTGATTTAAAGGAGTTGCTACCTCAACCCAAAACTTAGTCTACAACATACAAACTATAATCACCTCAAAACCGTTTGGGTTATTTTAAATACACATTTTGCAACTACCAATCGAAGTACAGTTTTTAATGTGTAGAAATAGCTATGTCAGCCTTATAACCTGACTTTTTGAACAGTTTATTGGGTTCATCTGACTATAACGTATGGAAATAGCTTGTTTTGTCGAGCGCTTACTCTCGTTTTGTCGTTAAGTATTCTCATAAGAGATTGGTAATCCGAGAGTTATCGTTTTTCTCATCTAGGATAGCGTGCATTGTTAAAAAGAGATATCACACACTCTCGTTTTTATGTAATGACAAAGTGCAAAATGTGATGGATATGCATTCTATTTCAATGATTTATGGTAGCCTGAATGAAAGTTAATCAAGAAGAAAAACGAGCGGCTTATTATTAAGAATGTTAGGTTTAAAGGAGAGATAGTGAAGTTCGGCAAGTATAACAAGGAATGGTTATTACTCGTTATAAGCATATTGTTTTCAATGGCTTCCATGTTTGTTGACGTTCAAACGGTAGACGATACTATTTGGTTCCAGAGGTCAGGAGCAGTTTTGGTATTATTTGCAGCAATTGTCGAATATCGTCTTGCAAGTTACTCACATGACGAAGTTTACGATGCAATAAAGGTTACAGCTAAGAAAAGAGCGGTTATGCCTAACATATCAAACAACGATCTAGTCAACGGGTTAATAAAGTCCAATATAGCGAGCAAACCTGAAACACCAAAATACAGAAAAGTTTTAAAGCTTTTTGCTCATGTATTAATTGTTTTGGGTACTGCTATCTGGGGTTATGGTGACTTGCTAGTTGTCTAAACCTAACAAAGCGTTTAAGACAGATTCCCAACACATGGCATTTTTCATTCCATCGTTGGGTTTTGTGTTTAAGGTGGTATGGTTAGGTTTCATGGTGGCGTTGCTCACTACTTAACGCGGAGTTAGAAGGATTAATATATATGGTTCAAGATTTACCTGATGAGAAAACAGTGTTTTCCTTCTTTCGAGAGCATCCAATACTCATAATTACTTTTTCTGCTTTCTTGTGTTCTGCCGTGGGTTATTGGAGTGAATATTCATTATTGAAGGAGTTTGGTCTTAATATAGTCATTTTTGCTGAAATAGATGATTTTTTCCTTGCAGGGCTTAAGAGCCCAAAAATATTCCTAGTTGCACTCCCTCTATTTATTATAAGTATTACCTATATTTCTTTCAGATTAAATAGGCTTGCACAGGAGCAGATTTACATATCAAGAGAAGAGCTAAAAATTAGCCATGATATTAAAATAGCAAAAACGGAGGGTCACCAAGAACTCGCAACTGACCTAGAAACAAAACAAAAAGAAATGAAAGAACACTTTCGACATCAAATATCCATGGAAAGAAGAAGAGCGAGTTTAATGGTTATTCCCATTGTGATTACTGGTGTAATTTCAATATTTTTATTCCTTCAAATGGAATTGGGAGGTAACTTAGACCGAATTGTAAATCATCCCAGTAAAAAAGCCATAGTTTCTCTCCGAACAGGTGAAGTTATCCCCAAAAATTCAGATAACCCTTTAGTATTTATAACAGCAACTGAGAAGTTTATGTTTTTTACTCAGTCGGCAAAAAAATTCATCTACCATTGCAATACCAATAGCCAGTATTTCAAATGTAAGCTACTTGAATTTTGAAAAAGATAATCCCGATAGTAAATTAAATGAATCAGCAGAGTTTTCTAGCAAGAAAACTCAACCGACCGCTAAAAGTGGCAGTTGATATTGACGTAATGTTACCAAAGGAATTTGAATTATGGCGAAGCCTTCAAAGAAGGAAAAAAGAAAACAAAGGTCAAAATCAAAAGCTAAGTCTGCTCGCCGCGCAGTGCATGATAGAAATCGTGAACGAAAGTTAGCAGAAAATATACTCAGATTTGGAAAAAAATTAACCAGAAGACAGTTTGATGCGTATTGTTACTGCCGAACGCCTTAGTTCGCTTTACCGGTGAGGAGATCGAATGGTACTCGTTTTTTGATAATAAGTTGCTGGGAATCGTTATTAGAGATGTGACAGATAACGATTACGGATTCATCGTGCTCGGTCGGGACTCGAGAAGATTATTTCGTTGCATTGATTTAGGCAATGAGTTTCATGCTACTCAAGAAATGGCACGAAAAGATCTAGCTAAGAAGATTTCTCAAGATTATTTAGGAAAAGCTCAGGATATATACCCACAAGGCGACGAAACTGATGCTGGGTTTGACCTATTTACAGATGTTGTTCCTGAAGATGAACAGCATCATGGCTACAAAATACTAAAGAATGAATCAAGATTTGAAGCCGCCAGAAATATCATATCTGAAATCGTAAATTCTTTTGTAGACAATGATGGACATTTCGAACGGGAATTTCAGTCTGTTAACTTCCAAGCTAGATTATGGGAATTGTATTTACACATATACATTCATAATGCAGGTTTAATGGTGGAAAACAATCATCCAGCACCTGATTTTGAAGTTTCTTTCTTTGGTGATGAAATATTTATTGAAGCCGTGACAGTCAATCCGTCTGAGAACACAAATCGCCCTGATTTACCTCCTCCCCAGACATATGAAGAAATTGAGGAAAGACTAAACGACTTTATGCCTATTAAGTTTGGAAGTCCCCTATATAGCAAGCTACAAAAGAAGTACTGGGAAAAAGAGCACGTCACAGGAAAGCCAATTATTTTAGCAATACACGACTATCACAACGACAATGCAATGACATGGTCGCGAACAGCCTTGTCAGAATATCTATATGGGATAAGAACACGTATTGTCGATGGTAAACCTTTTGTTGAGAATATAGAAAAGCATACCTGGGAGGGAAAAGAAATCCCTTCTGGATTCTTCTACCAAGACGAAGCTGAAAATATAAGCGCAGTACTTTTTAGCAATCAAGCTACAATCCCAAAATTTAATCGTATGGGGAAAATAGCAGGTTTGGGTAGCGCTGATGTCAAGATGATTAGAAAAGGCTTCTTATATAATCCAGACCTAGAAGCCATTCACCCTATCCCGTTTTCTAAAGACTTAGACGATTCAGATTATGAAGAATCATGGTCAGACGGCTTATAATGTTTCACAACCCAAATGCGAAACACCCTGTTGACCCAAATGCATTCTCCGATATTAGCCACATATTCTACTCGAACAGTGAAGGTTTCTATGGATATCACCAGCCTTACGATGTTCTTGGGTCAATCACATTTGTGGTTACTGAAGGCAAGGATGAACATAACAAGTGTATGCTGCCGAACTGGAAAAAGCTACGGTTTCGCCTCCGCTTTCATCTGCCGAAGAGCCTAGCGTTAGACAGCACAGGAGAGTTTAGGTTCGTGAAAGAACAATTAACAACAAAACAAACTCGAACTAGACGTAAGAAAATGGCTCGAGTTCAAAATAGAAAACGAAGAATTCCTAGAACTATTAGTAATATGAGGACACATGTGAATAAGACTTTGGACAACAAATTTGGCGTAGAGCATGCGCTTGATATGTATGCAAACAGCTTCGTTACGTTACCTGCTGAAGCTATATATGAGAAACAAATGTTACAGCAGTATAAGAGCGTAATTGATGACTGTCATATCTATGTCATTGGTACTTGCCAAGAATTGACTTCCAAGGTGCGGAACAAGTTGGTAATGATTTAAAGCTGTCATTTTTGGTGTGCAATCAAGAGAAAGAGCTTTGGGTTCCTTCTATTCCTTCGCATTTAAGTTTTAATGTTGAAGATGGATACCATTATATAGCCGATGAAAAGGGTAACAGATTTTGGTGGAGTGACTTTGAGGTGATGCAAATGCTTCATAAGCAGTCAGGGAAGTTGCGTTTTGAAGTTAAGTATATTGGTCAGGCGTATGGAAAAAATGGCTCAAGAAGCGCTTTAGATCGTTTAGTTAAGCATGAAACTCTTCAAAAAATTGCAATTAAGGGGGTTCCTGATGGATATAAGCTTTCTTTATTACTACTTGAGGTCAAACCAAATACAAGTATGGTCACGGCTTTCACTCCAAACGCAAAATCAAAAGATACGGATGCATCTAGGATTAAAGCTGGCTTAGACAAGTTATTTGGCACTTCTGATCCAGAAAGAATTTCGTTATTTGAAGCTGCAATGATTCGATATTTTTCTCCTGAGTATAACAAAGAGTTTAAAAATAGCTTCCCATCAACAAACTTGAAGATCTTACAAGATTGTTATGAGAAAGATTTTTCAGCAGTATTTGCTCAAATTTGCATTGATGAACTTCCTTTCATGTTGTTCTCAGATTCTGTCGAGCCAAAACAACATCATATTTCGAAGCATGACCTTCACAAAGACAGCGATAGAAAAATTTTCTTCTGTGTTTAATGTTGCCTAACAAGTTGTTTAAGAGTGATTCGCAACGCATGGCATTTTTACTATGCGTTTCGTTCGGTGTTTAGGGCGTTTTTAAGGAACCTTCAGTATTGCGTTGCTCATAACTTAACAGGACGTTTCTTAACATATTTTAGCCAATCCGTTAGATACTAATTTAGTAATATAACTGACAAGGTTTATCCAAAAACAATCTATAAGCCCATCAACAATTGTGTGATAGCCAAGCGTATACATCCTAGTCTATCCTAACAAACAATACGGATTAGAGAGTGCTCTATCCGCTTCAACTCTTTCGATAAGGTCACAAAATAATTAAAAAAACTAAAGATCACTGAGCTTTCAAGAACTCAAAAGACCTTTACGGACACTTGTCATTTACCACCACCTCTTCTGATTAAATCCATGTAACAACACCCATAGTTATCCAATTGTTCTAAAAATAATTTTTATATAACCAATCAAAACCCCAACCACAATCGCCAACCCAATACGTAGCGAAGCCATATACCACAAGGCTTAAGACCTCATAGCACCCTCCAAAAAAGCTCATTACACTCCGATTTTGGAAATAAAAATTCACTGATATTTTGGTAATTGACCTCCCTCAAAGATTCCACACCTTTGAGGAAGTCCCGAACTCTATCAGCTGACCAAGGAGGGTGTAATGAGCAAATTCACTGCACAACAGAAACGAAATCGTGCGAACAACAGTGGCGGGGTTGCGCCTGATGCACAGCTCATCGCGACAACATTTGCGATTGCGCTGCATCGTATTCATCGCAAGGGTGACTCAGAGACCGTTCGCAAACGTAAGGTTGCCTGCTTTCTCGCTTGGTGGATGACCCATGAGCTGTTAGACATAGAACAAGTAGGCAATTTGCCTAGACTTAAGCGCGTAACCGGCAACTCAGAATGTCAGGCCCATGCTCTCAGACCCGTGCGTATGAACAACATCAGTTGGGTTGAGTATGCGAAAGCGTATCCGGTGAAAGGCGGTGTTGAGTTTCTTTGGCAGCCCGTACCCGACGCGTTCATTTCTTTGTTTATAGATGCTCTGCCGTCAGGCTCTTCTTCGCCGCTACTGACAGAGAAACAGCACAAGGCGCTTTGTGAAGACCTTGATCGCAAATGGAAAACACTGGGTAAGCTCTCTTCTAAATCTCGCGTGAGAAAAGATCGTTTGTTTCGTTACTGGCTTCATATGGGGCAGAGCGATCCCAAGCTTTCAACCATTGCCAGAAGCGTGATGCTACCGCGTCATCAAGACCATCATCATAGCGCTAAGGCTTACCAAAGAGAGAGCAGTGACAAAATACGCTTTAAAATCTTCGAGGCCCACAATCGCTATGTGAAGCGTTTGGTGGATGCTATCCGTTTGCATGAGCTGAAAGGTTATTTCCCTTTCCAGTTCGAGCAACGCGTAAAGCGCCCTCTATACCTGATGCAATCGGGGAGCATTCCCCAACTTGAAAGACGACAACAAAATGGGACTTACACCCATGTGCCTACTGAGCCCATTTATGTCGGTTCAGATAGAGCACTCTCTGTTGATGAGGTCAGACAGTTTTTCCATTCACTGTCTGATGCGGTGCTTGAGGCGCACTGCGACACCTGGACCAAGGAGTCACTGAGACACTATTACAATCTGCGCACCTATCAAATCACGTTTCAGTTTTAATACTGACGGGCGTGAGACCCACGCACGCCATTTCAATAGAAGCAAGCCAGTGCTTTGATTGTCGCCAAGCCATGGTGCGCGACAAAGGGCGCTATCGCACAGTTTGGCTTTGTGACTTCTTTTCTCATGCATTGAAAGAGTATTTGGCTGTACAGCACATCATTACCGTGCACCTGTCTTTGAAACCAAAGACGCACTCACTGTGGTACTTGCTGGATGAAGATTTCAACGCATTAAACCTCAATGCGAAAACGCTTCGCATGGCCATGCAGTCTTTTTCTGCCAATCCAAACGTAGTGCCTTACCAGCTCCGTCATTCCTTTGCACAAATGGCGCTGACGGCGAACTTCCCTGCCCTCACCACACAGCAGATTGACCGTTTAATGGGACACAGTGAATTTGGTGAACATCTAGGAAGTGAGCAGGTTTTCCCTGCCTCCAAAGAGGCTGTTCGCGCACACCTGAATCAACTCGCGAGTCTTCTAGGTTTGGATGCACCCGATACCTTCAGAAGCACCTTTATACATCAAAACCAACTTGCCAAGGAGGCACAGCATGACATCTAACAACCTAACCGCTGCTGATATTCAATGCTACCTGCATAAAATGGGGTTATCTCCTTTAGCTAATGAGCACTATGAAGCCGTCATTACGCTCATTGCTGAGGACAGCCAAAACCGCAGAACATTAACCGATGAATCACTCGAGCGAATTCGCTCACACATTAATACAGTGCCTAGTGGTCGCCAACGCAAACTAAAGGGAGCACTCGATCATATTCTTCTCTATTTGCAGAACGCGTGTCAGTGGCAGTTGCCGGAACAAAAGGCGCGAGTCTATCGCGACCATATGCAAAGCTGGGTAATTAAAATCATGAAGCACGCCAACTTAGGTGGCGCGCTACATGGCGAATATAAGAAACAAGACTGGGTGTGCAAAGGCAAAGCCTTGTCTCCGTATGAGCTCATTACTCTGCTCAGTATGGAAGTCGCGCCTCTGTCTTTGGCTCAGTGGATAGATATACTCAAACGCCCTGATTCCATTGAAGTGTTTGAAGACAGACTCACACTTAAAGTCCATCATCCACTCAAACACAAAAAGCAACTGCCAGTTTTACACGCTACTCTCTTACGCCAACGGCCTGTTATGCGCTGCATCATTACTACAAACAAGCCAATAGCGGGAAAAGACGCATTGTTGAAGCGAACTTGCTTAAGTCTATTAATGATGACGTCAACAAGCTGCATGTTGCCTACCCGCTTTTGGCTCGACTTTATTCAAAGCCGATTAACGCAAGAGAGTGGCATCTTGCAGTCCAGTCGGTCTGGCATTGTCAGTATGGTTATCCGCCTGAGTTGCTCTCAGATATGGTTCAGCCCACTCGACACTTCGCATTCAAACCTGTGGTGGTCAGTGACACTCATACCCGAAAAGGCCTTCGTAAATGCTTTGAGGTGCCCCACATTGAGAGTCAACCGAAATCCGAAGCGAGCGTAAAAACTTACTGGCCTCACATTGCACTACTCAAGCGCTTGTCAGTGAACCAAGAACCGTGCTTAAAACGGCGCTGTCCAATGAGGAGGCTCTTGAATGGCCAATAGACAACGTTCTGCCAACCTACTGTATCTCTTCATCAAAGATCTGATTGTTCATGGCGGTATCAAGGTTGAAACGCTCAGCCATCGTACTTTAGTCGATTACACGGGCATCTACACTAAACTGCCAAGCCCGCTATCATATCTGGATGCCAGTGATCCCGTTAAGCTTGATGCATGGGCGAAACAGGCCTTTGAAACACAAGAGAGTAAAGCATACCAATGGCTGGTGTATAACTTCCTTCGTTTTATCTCTCACGTTGCGCTTACTGACCATTTAAATATTCATCAGTTTGATTGCCCCACTTTGCCGATGAGTGTGGATGCGTACCGACTCAGCACCGAACAAGTGCATTACGCCGTGCACCAGTTGGTCGACACCGTTAAGGGCACGCCACTGCAGCGTTTATTTAGTGCGGTGGCACTGCTTCTCGGTTACTACGGCGCACTTCGCCGAGGTGAAATCGTGCGCTTCGTATTCAAGATGTGGTGGTCATCTCTGCCCATAAGCATCAGTTTCGTCTGCACATCACTGAAACACCTGAAGGCAAAACCAAAAACGGTCAGTCCCGCTATGTGTATGTCGTTATGCCAAGCGCTTCGGCTAACTTATTGCTGGCTCTGCTTAAAATCAAACAGACCTGCGCTAAAGACGCGCCCCTGCTTGGTTTATCGGCGAGTCATTCTACTCACGATCGCTTCATTATCTCTATCCCGCAACGCAAGTCTTAAAGGCGCTGTATGGCAACCAGGTTCGCTTTCATCATTTGCGTCACTCGGGCGCACATCTACTGTATCTGCAAGGGTTGAGTCTGGCGTGTGGTTATTATGATTACTCTGCTTCAGATTTTTGCACCATAGAGATGCTGGCCAAGGAAGTGTGTGAAGCGCGCTTTGAGTTCTGGCTTCAAAATAACGACTTCTCGCAGGTGAATGACGGTATTTTACTGGATGTGATGGGCGAGCAGCTTGGGCACTCCCACTACGCCACCACGCGTCTGAGCTATCTGCATGGCGTTGAGTGGCTGCCTGAGTTCTTCACGCCCAAACGTGAGTATTCAGTTAAGCAGCTTCACACCCTCATCGGAGAGTACAAGACCAACTTTTTAATGTCCATGCCAAGCATTGCCAAGCGACCGCCAGCAAATACCGCACTCAATTCGAAAACCACCGTCACGCTCAGTGACGCTGAGCTAACTGAAGAGCTTCTCACGACTTCAATCGGTAGCGCTGTTACGCATCGCGATGTGCCAGCTTGCCTTCAACTCCCTCATTTGATGGCAACCGACTTTTTGATGTTTGGATGAACAATCTTCATTACAACCATTTAAAGACGCATAAACCAAGTGCTCGCTCAAAAGCGGTTCCGACGTTTAATTGGCAAACCCCGATGCTGATTGACACTCTGATAAATAAGGATGTGAGCTTCGAAGCAGTCAGTGACTTCTGGTACATGACAGGTAAACATCGAGACTTTGGATTGTCGAAGAGACAACGAGCAGAACTACAGAGACTTGGTCCTATCGACGTGCTTGATGAGCGCACTTTTGCAGTGAGCTTTGCCTGCAACCAGTTCAATGCCGAGGCGTTTAAGGTTCTGTTTCGCTCTCGTCTATTTCAATGCTTCGAGGTGTCGTTTTTGCTCGAACAAAACCGTAAGCAAAGTCCTGAAAGAAAGCTTGAGCTCATCAAGACGCACTACGCCAAGAAAGGCGAGCGCATTACCGTTAATACCATTGCCACAGGGGCGAGCCGTTTTACCGTGACGTTTCGCTTTATCCCTGACAGTCCATTGCTGTTTCAAACCCTTATCGATTATCTAAAGTGAGATGCCCACTATGCTAACTATCCATTACCACTATCATGTTCACCTTAGAGCCTTTGCCGAATCTCTTGATAGCAAGTCGACTGAAAATGAGGTGACATTTGTCGTTGAGCGCAAGAAAACGCCCTCACACTAATTTCCGGCAATGAAGCACACTTTCACATGCTGACGATTAAACTCGATGAGGATTGTTCTCTCAAGACAGGTAAATTCAGTATCAATGCGAGCTGGTTAAAGCTCTGTTTAGAGGATCCTGTTCAAAGTCGACATGGAGAGTCCATTCACTTTCATGTGAATTACGATAACAGAAGACTGCCCAGACTGAGCTGGCAACCGGAAAGTGGTACTTGGCGAGATGGTAACGCTAAGCCTGCCAATGAGACTCATCTTGAACTGCTCGCCAGAATACAATCAACAGGGTTTGAGCCTCTCTCTACATGCTGGCTTCAAAGCATTCAACGCCACACCAACTCACATCCAAAACTGTCTCTGTTTAGACTCAATCAACAAGAAGAAAAGCTGGAGATTGTGGCTGACCATACGCTGCACAGTTACGAGTTTCCTTATCAGGATAACCCTCGCATCGACCTTAAACTGGATGCAAACAGCTTAAAAACGCTCAGCGTATTGTGTCAGAACACGCTGTCTCGCAATGTTCATGTCTATGCCGATGATGAGAGTGCAATCTTTTCTGATGAGGTGATGACCATCGGTTTGGCGCTTAACTTTCTCGATACCGACATTAATGCCAAGCCTATCCAATATAAGACTGAAACCCAATTCAGTATTGATATTGGCGGGCTTTGCAATGAGCTCACCTCACACCACAAAGTCGATACGCTCAAACTCCTGAACAACACTTTTTTGTATGTCTCCCCTACCGGTATTCTCATTAGTGGGGCCAGTGAAGATGAACGATGCTCCAAACATTTTGAGTCCAAGGTATTACCTTCAAAGCAAGCCTTGTTGTATACGCTAACCTCAACAGAATTTAAGAATGCCACCACGCAGTTTAAGAAACTCGGTTCAAAAGAAATGTATCTGCAAGTGCTTATCGCCTCTGACGGTTCACGAGTACTGGTTTATACAAACACACCGAGTCAGAGTTCCCCTACTCAACCGTAGGTGTTGAGCTCTATCCAGAAGGAATGGAGGAAATGATTGCTGAAATTGAATACCACAAAACCATTGAACCGGCGCAAGGTGACCTTTTTAGTAGTTGTACAGAGTCATAATTAAAACAATGAGTTAGGGTCGATTTTGGAAATTAAAATCGTGGGTTAGGCTATTAGTAACAGCAAGAAAAGAATTATTAGAGGAGGCATAACTAAAAGAGAAAACACGCAGTTGGAGAGAAGTGGCTGCAACCACTTCCCTCCGCACCGGCTGCACTCGCTTAAACCGATCCCAGCCGATGGAAAGATTCTATCGAATCCCATCGGTTAAGGGTATAACTTGATTGATGGAGGCCAACATGGCTCACATTCGTATCCGTCCAAATGGGCGCATTCAGTTTGATATACACATCTTTGGTGTTCGCTTTCGTGAAGGCACTAAGGTGGTGGCAACCCCCAAGAACCTCAATAAAGCCAAAGCGACGTTAAAGCGCATCAATGCGGAAATCGCGCTTGGGACCTTTGAGTATCGTGATTACTTTCCAAAGAGTAAGAAGGTGAAGCGCTTTGAGGAACTGCAACGCGCCAAACATCCCGATCGTTTGTATCCATACTTTGATGATTTTGCTACCGAATGGTATCAGCGCCAATTGTCGAAATGGAAAAACAGCTACAAAGGTACGGTCAGAAATAATCTCGAACGTTATCTGTTTCCGGAATTTGGGAACACCTTGGTCAACGAAGTCTCGCTCTCACAAGTTGAGTTCTTTCGTCAGTCTTTGATGGAGGATTTGAAGCCGGATGGCACAAGACGCCTTTCTAACAGACGCATCAATAATATTCTTTGGCCATTGGTGGCGATAGTAAGCCTGGCGTCAGACGAATTTAAGTTTGAATACCCGCTACGTCGCTATAAAGCACTCAAAGAAGAGAAAGCAAACTCAAAGCCACTAACCGTTGAAGAAGTGAAACGCTTTTTAGATGCAGTGGATATCCACTGGCGAGACTACTTCATTCTGCGTTTTTGGACAGGAATGAGAAGCTGTGAAATCCATGCACTTAAATGGGCGAACATCGATTTTGAGCATCGCCTTATCCGAATACGCCATAACTATGTGAATGGGGAGTTGTGTGATGTGAAAACACCTAAATCAAGACGTGATTTGAAGATGTGTGACACCTTGTTTGATGCACTCAGTCGCCTTCACTATGAGGAAGATAGTCCTGAGGATTTCGTATTCACCAATTCAAAGGGACTTCCGCTCGATACGCATTGGGTAAGTAAGAAGCTTTGGTATCCAACACTGAAAAAAGCAGGGCTTGCAAAAAGACGTGCTTATGAGACGCGACATACTGCGGCAGTGCTTCATATCGCTGCACTGGAAAACCCGCTGTATATCTCGCAGATGCTTGGACACAGTGACAGTAGATTGTTGTTTGATGTGTACGCGCCTTATGTGGCGAATGCTTCACAACAGGATGGAAAGGCTTTTAACACACTAATGAACAAACTCATCCCGTAGACAACAAACAAAAGGGGCGAGATGCTCAAAAGCATCTCGCCCCTTTTACAAAAAATGAATCAAAAACCTTTACGCCTCAGCTTTCACAGGTTCTTCACCCCCCTTCCACTTACGCACTAACTTAGCCAATTTAAATGGGCGCGTCATCCAATAAGTATGTACGAAGAAGCAAGTCAAGATTGTGTAGAACATCACATACTCTGGTACAGCTAAATACTCGCCCAATAAGCCTACTGAAGAATAAATAACTTGCACAATACAAATAACGACTAAAGACTCTCTTGGGCTTAATCCAATACGCTGCATAATGTGATGAAAGTGCTCACGATCTGGTCTAAATGGAGAGTGACCCTTACGGATACGCCTAACCATAATGGCCATCATATCAATAAGTGGTACAGCTATGAGCCAAAGAGCTGTTACCGGTCTTATAATGTAACCACCATATTCAGCTTGAGTCCCTCCAATCAGCACCCAAATAACCGTAAACCCAATCATCATACTCCCTGCATCCCCCATGAACACCTTCCTTACTTTCCCAAAATAACCGAGGTTGAAGAGAACAAATGGAAGTAAAATAACGACAAAGACGGCACACATGTATGTAAGACGCACCAAGTCATGAGAAAAGAATACTACACCAAGCGATGTGAATGTTACTATCGTTAAACCACCGAGTAAACCATCTATACCATCGACCATATTAAATGCATTAATAGCCCCAATTACCGCAAAAAGAGTCACTATAGTGTCGATTACAGGAGGAAAACTCCAAGCACCAAATCCCAAAGCATTACCAATATGCGAAAGCTTCAACCCAGTAGCATGAACCATTATTAGAGTCAGTACAGCTTGGGAGCCCATCCGAAACTTGTAGCTTATGTCAAATCTATCGTCGACTGCCCCTATCAGTACAAGTATCGTAATACAACCAGCGTATAACTCTGGATACATCAACTCATCAACATTTATGTATATAAAGTACAACACGGTTATGCAAATAGATATCCCACCTACTAGTGGAATACTTCCTTCGTGAAACTTTCTAGCATTAGGCTTATCAACTAGCCCGATTGTGTAACCCACTTTCCTCATGCAATATAATACTGCAAGAGAAATGAAGAAGAACATAGACAGTTCAATGATGTAATCAAAAAATGTCATTCAATGATCCTTGAAAATCAGTTTCTAATTTAGTTGATATAAAATGAGATATTTAATGTCTCTTCTGTAGAAGAATAAATAACTAAATTAGGTCTGAAATAAAGAGAGTGTCCCGTTTAGGAATACTCTCTGTTGGAAGGGAGTTATAGCTTTTGCACAGTAGACAAAACCAACTCTACTAGTTGTTGAGCGATTACCGTACTATCAGCCTCTGCATAGCAGCGCAATTCAGGTGCATTTCCTGAAGGTCGCAAATGAACGATTGTTCCGTCTCCTAAATTGATTCGAAGCCCATCGGTTGTGTCGACAAAACTAACCTCTGCGCTTGGAGAAACTAACTCTTTAACAAGCTGTGTCGGATTTTGTTCGCCGGTTTTCAGGATTTCTACACTTTTCTCTGTCGCAAAATTTTGTATACGATCACTATGCGTAAATCTTTGTGGCAGATCCGCTACTAACTTAGATATAAGTGTATCCTGAGCTGCTGATAGTAGCATTAATGCCGGTAGGACAGCATCTCGAGTCGGAAGTGCCTTCAGTACTTTTCCATTTACTTTGATATCGCTTCCTAGCAGATATCCACCGTTTGCTTCAAAGCCTGCAATACCATCATACTCCGCAGCAAGTGCGTCAAACTCAGCAATAACATAGGGAGAGCCAATCTTTGTTTTGACACTTTTCTAAATCTAGACCCTGAGCCTATCACCGTATTGCAACTTACTGGAATAGCTAAAGCTTCAACTCCGACCTCCTCAGAACAAAGTAACCCCAGAATGTCTCCTCGTAGCCACTCACCGTTTTCATCTGAGACCAAAGGCCTGTCGCCGTCGCCATCAGTAGAAAAAATAAAATCGAGCCCGTATTTCTGAGACCATTCTCTGGCTTTGATCTTATCAGCTTCCGATACTGCCTCAGTATCTATAGGCACGAATTCATCCGTTCTTTCCAGAGAAACAACTTCTGCCCCCAAAGCTTCAAAAAGACCTGAATAGAGGTCTCGTCCAGAGCTTGAGTGTTCATAAATGCCTATACGCTTACCCGCAAGCAGATCCTCGTTAAATAAGCTTGTGTACCTATTCACATATTGTTTAGCAGCCTTATCGCTGACTTTAAGCTCGGAGAGCTCATCAATTTCAGGCACCTCTATCTCTAGGGATAGAATTCTATGCTCATCCAACTTAGTAATTTCACCGTCTGGTCGATAAAACTTAAGACCGTTTCTATCAAAAGGGATATGACTTCCCGTTACCATAATACAAGGAACTTCATCTTGCATTGAGGTATACGCGAGAGCTGGAGTGGGAATAACCCCATAGTATTCGACATCGATACCATTGAGCTTTGCTGCTGCCGCACAAGCTTTTGCCATGTGATAACTACTTGGGCGATTATCGATAGCAATTGCGATTTTAGTGAAGGTAAACTCTGCTTTCATGCATCCGATGAAAGCACCAGTAAACGCTGCACATACATCATCGGTGAACTGAGTTACTAATCCACGAGCACCGCTGGTACCAAACTTGACGCCGGAGCTTTTTATTATCTCTGAAGTATTCATTATATTTTCTTTATAAATTGCGGAATCTTTGAAATGTTCTTGAGCAAGATAGCTTTTGGCCAACTCAGTCCATTACCTTGCAAGGCGGCAATGTCTTCTTTAGTTTTTTGCAGTATGTTCTTTATGCTTCTATTACTTGCACCACCGACTCTCATTTTAATAGTTACTTTTGGTAAATAACTCATACTGACTCTATTCGACCAGAGATAACGAAGCAGTGAGTCGTAATCGGCGGCGATGTTAAATCCAAGGTTAAAACAACCATTTTTTCGTAATGTTCACGCTTCATGTAGAAGGTCGGATGGGGAGGCATCCAACCATTAGTCAGCATATTTCGTTCATACTCACCAGACTTCCACAAGCGTACTACCTTATTGATATTGTCTTTAGATACGTATTCTAGGTCCGCGTAAACTGCATCAGACTTACTGCTTTCAAATGTTCTAACAATATCTTCAACGACTAATGGATAAGCGAACACATCGTCCGAGTGTAAAAAACCGATCACATCACCAGTAGCAACACCGATACCTTTATTTAAAGCATCATAAATACCCTTGTCAGGCTCTGAGATAATATGAGTAACTCGACTGCAATGCTCCCTTACTATGTCGAGAGTATTGTCACTAGATGCCCCATCTACAATGATGTACTCAATATCTTGATAGGTCTGACTCTCAAGAGACTTAATTGTATCTTTGATTGTTGCCGAACTATTGTAAGTGGCCGTAATTATTGACACTTTCATCAATAACCTACTCCATACTCTTCTAGTCTAACGATGTCATCTTCTTCAAGATAATTGCCAGTTCGAACTTCGATTAGGTGTAAATCTACTTTGCCCGGATTTTCAATCTTATGAGGAGAGCCGATTGCAACATATGTAGATTCATTCTCACTCAAGATATATGACTTTTCCCCATTGAGAACTTTTGCAGTACCTTGAACAACAATCCAATGCTCAGCTCGGTGATAATGAAGTTGAGTTGCTGTCGACTCTCCTGGTTTCACAATTAGATGCTTAACATGAAAACGTTCGCCATCGGCTATCTCGTCGTGAGAACCCCATGGACGGTATACTTCTCTGTGTTGCTTACATTCCCTTCGATTTTGATTCTTTAGTTCGTTTACGATTGATTTTACGTCTTGAACTTTATCCTTATGTGCAACCAAAACTGCATCTTTAGTTTCAACGACAACTAAGTCATCAACGCCAACAGTAGAAACAAGCTTATTTTGTGAATAAATAAAACTGTTTCGGGTACCATGAGTCAAAACATCACCATGGGCAACATTACCATCCGTGTCTTTATCAGCTACTTCCCACAATGAGCTAAACGAGCCAACATCGCTCCAATTAGCATCAAGTGGAATTACTACGCCATCATCTGTTTTTCCATCACGGCATAATCAATAGAATCATCTGGACATGCTTTGAATGCATTTTCATCCAACCGGATAAAATCTAGATCCGGCTTGCAGCCCGCTATAGATTTCTGACAAGCCTCTAGGATATCTGGTCTATGTCTACCAAGCTCTTCCAAGTAGCGACTGGCCTTAAAGAGGAACATTCCACTATTCCAAAGATACTCTTTCGAATCGAGGTACTTCTGAGCGGTTTCGAGGTCTGGCTTTTCAACAAAGCTATCTACCTTGTAACCTGTAGAGCCAATAACTTCCCCTTGCTTAATGTAACCATATCCAGTCTCTGGCCCAGTAGGGACAATCCCAAAAGTTACAAGTTTCCCCTGACTAGCGTGATGTTTTGCTTGTTCTACAGAATTCGCGAATCTAATTTCATTTCTAATAACATGGTCAGCAGCCAATACAAGAAGAAGAGGATCGTCACCATTTTTGACCGCTTCGAGTGCTGCTAGCGCAATTGCAGGAGCTGTATTTCGCCCTACAGGCTCCAAAACTATTCCACTATGAGAAATATTGTTGTTTCTCAACTGCTCAGCAACGATAAATCGATGTTCTTCATTGCATATTAGAAAAGGAGACTTGTGCTCAATACCATTAAGCCTTTTTATGGTGTCCTGAAGCATCGTATCTTCGCTGACTAAGCTTATAAATTGTTTTGGATAATGAGTTCTCGACAATGGCCACAAACGACTACCAGAACCGCCTGCATGATTACAGGTAAAAGCATAATAAAGCCCAACTGAGTTTATATTTTATATATAGTTATAAAGTTAAGTAAAAAGTGATACTGGTCAAAGTGATGTCGTCATGAAATTCACAAAGCAAATATCCGAAATATTTGAATAAAGTAAATTTAAAAAAAGCCAACACTAAAGATTATTTTAAGAAATAGTCTTTAGTATTTTGGTGAACAACCTCAGAAGAAAGCAATTCATCCACATCCCACCACTCGTACCTACCATGTTGTTCTGAAGGCAAATCATCAAGATCGATATCTATCAGTATCTCGTACCCCAGTACCACATAGTGAGTAGAAAAATCGGAACCAGAAAAATTATCGCCATAATGATGTTCATAAGGACCTAAAAAGCTTGCTTCTTTCAGGCTAGTCACTTTACCTAATTCTTCTTGGGTAAGACGTTGAAAGGCGTTTTCCAATGTTTCATCTTTCACTATACGACCACCAGGAACAAACCAGTAGTCTTTAGCAGGACGATTCTTACGCTGCCCCAAGAGCACCTTGCCGTGTGTGTTTTTAACAATCAGGTCAATAGATATAAGAGGTGTATTTTTTACAATCCCTTTAAAGGTTTCTGTTTCCAGATACATAATAAAGCTCCTCCAAAGAAATGCTCAACGCTCTGTTCTAGAGCATTGAGCAAAATGTATAGCTAGCCTCGGAAGTTATCTTGATTCTCCAAGAACCATTGGTAAGTCGTTGTTAATCCTGACTCTAACGACATTTTATATGTCCAACCTAGGCTTGCCAGTCGAGACACATCCATCAACTTACGGGGAGTGCCGTCCGGTTTGGTGGTATCAAACACAATATCACCTTCAAACCCCACAACCTTCGCCATAGTTTCCGCCATCTCTCGGATGGTGCAATCCACACCCGTACCTACGTTGATATGTGACAGCATCGGCTCTGTATTCGCCTGATAGGTTTCATTATCTAGCTCCATCACGTAGACAGAAGCAGCAGCCATATCATCGACATACAAGAACTCACGCATTGGCGTGCCCGTACCCCACACCACAACTTCTTTATCGCCATTTAGCTTAGCTTCGTGGAAACGGCGCATAATCGCTGGGATAACGTGAGAGTTTGCTGGGTGGAAATTGTCGTTCAAACCATACAGGTTAGTTGGCATCACCGAACGATAGTTACGACCATACTGTCGGTTGTACGATTCACAGAGCTTAATACCGGCGATTTTCGCAATGGCATATGGCTCATTCGTCTCTTCTAACACACCAGTCAACAATGCTTTTTCCGTCATCGGTTGTTCTGCAAACTTGGGGTAGATGCAAGAAGAACCTAGGAACAGCAAGTTTTGTACATCATTGGTGTGTGCGGCGTGGATGATATTGCTTTCAATCATCAAGTTCTGATAAATAAACTCAGCGGGGAACGTATTGTTGGCATAGATACCCCCAACTTTCGCTGCCGCAAGGTACACTTCGTCAATATTCTGCTCAGCAAAAAACGTATTCACTGCCACTTGGTCAGTCAAATCAAGCTCTAATGAAGTGCGAACGACCAACTCAACGTCGCTACGCTGCTCAAGTAGTCGAACAATCGCAGAGCCGACCATCCCACGATGTCCCGCCACAAACACTCTTTTTTATTTAGTTCCGACATTTCGATTAGCTCTCTACCGAAATAGACACGTCAAAACCGTTCGCTTTCAGCAGCGCATGTTGTTTCGCTTTATTCACGTCAACTTGAACCATTTCAGCACACATTTCTTCTACTGTAATCTCTGGTACCCAGCCGAGTTTCTCTTTCGCTTTAGTTGGGTCGCCCAATAGCGTTTCTACCTCAGCAGGACGGAAGAACTTGGGATTAACCTTAACAATCACGTCACCCACAGACACTGACGGCGCTTTAGTTGAGTCAACAGCGGTAACCGTTGCGATTTCATCGACTCCTTCGCCACTGAATTCAAGCTCAATGCCCGCCTCTTTTGCTGACATGCGAACAAATTCACGTACAGAGATTTGCTTACCGGTTGCAATCACAAAATCATCCGCTACGTCTTGCTGAAGCATCATCCACTGCATACGAACGTAGTCTTTTGCATGACCCCAGTCGCGCAGAGCGTCCATATTACCAAGTTGCAAGCAAGACTCTAAACCTTGAGAGATATTGGCAATAGTACGAGTAATCTTACGTGTTACGAAGGTCTCACCGCGACGAGGAGACTCGTGGTTAAACAAGATACCGTTACATGCATACATGCCGTAAGACTCACGATAGTTAACCGTAATCCAATACGCATACATTTTCGCTACAGCATAAGGGGAGCGAGGGTAAAATGGCGTGGTTTCACGCTGAGGGATTTCACGAACCTCGCCGTAAAGTTCAGAAGTTGAAGCTTGATAAAAGCGAGTCTTTTTCTCAAGGCCATTGATACGGATAGCTTCAAGAAGACGGATGGTGCCCATTGCATCAACATCAGCCGCATATTCTGGTGATTCAAACGAAACTGCTACATGAGACATCGCACCTAAGTTGTAGATTTCATCTGGCTGAATCTCTTTAACCAAACGAATTAGATTTGAAGAATCAGTCAAGTCACCATAGTGAAGGTGGATTTTATCACTCTTTTCAATCGCGTTATCGATACGTTCAGTATTAAAGGAAGAGGCTCGACGGATAAGACCATGTACTTCATAGCCTTTCTCCAAAAGAAACTCAACCAAGTAAGAACCATCTTGGCCCGTCACACCTGTAATAAACGCTTTTTTCATTATTTTACCTATAAAAGTCATAAATATACTAAACGTATAATTTTTCTAGTAGTCGACAAACTGCGGCTGATGAGTAGTTGTCTATCATCTTTATACGCCCTTTTCGCCCAAACTCTGTCTTACGATGACTATCCAACCGTATGTAATCTAAAATTTTGTTTGCTAGATCTAAACTATCAAACGCCTTAGCTGTAAAACCGCTTACTCCGTCATCAACAATTTCAGCGACAGCAGAATTATCGAAACACACTACCGGTGTTTCACAAGCAAGGCTTTCAGCTGCTACCTGACCAAATGATTCGATACGTGAAGGAACGATTACCAAGTCAGACGCTGAATACAGTCTAGCTAATTCACTAGGGTCGCCTATATGGCCAGTATAAATAGCTTTGAATCCAAACTCCTTTGCTGCCCCAACACTATTACCACCAAAAATAAGAAGACGAATTTTACTTTTTTCGTTTGAAGAAAGCCTATTGTTTAGAGCTAATAAAGCCTGTTCTAATAAATCATACCCCTTTATATAATTAGTTGTGCCCCCGACCGCTCCGAAACAAAGTAGAATAGAATCGTTGGGTATGTTTAGCTCATTCCTTGTCTCAATATTAGATTCAGCAGGTTTAAATAAGTTGGTGTCAATGATATTTGGTAGATATTCGACCCGCCCGTTCCTTAAAAGATAACTGGTTCTCGCTCTATCCCTCATCCAGAAAGAGGGCGCTGTGAAAACCACTTCTCCCGAGTCCACGTAAGGTTTAAATTTTAACTTACAATCATAAATATAGCGATCTAAACTGAACATCCTATTTTTCAAAAAGACATAGCCATTAATGAAATCATCTCGATCTAGCGAGTAATGCTCAGAGGCACAATAAAACCAGTCATCATGAAGCGTTAAAATCTTTGTTTTTATATTGCTATCAAACAATTTTTTAAGTTTACTTAGTGAAACTGTGTCATTGTTAATCCAATGAATATGGAGAACATCACCGTTACAATTAATTCTACTTGTTACGGAACTAGAGCTAAATAAATTTGCAGACCTTTTCGTATCCCCTTTAGTGCAAAATATTTTCGTAGCGAAGAAAGATAAGATACGAAGTCCAAAGTGAAACCAATATTGCTTTCTTGTTGGACCAATTACTCTATCGATGTTGGTCTTTTTCTGTGCTACTAACATTTCAACATCAAATTTATCAGCAAGAGCAATATAATACTTCAGCGCCGCGATAGCCGCGCCTCCACTCTTATCAGAAAATGAAAGTAACTGCACTTTTTTCGAATTTTCAGTCATGTGAATTTATGTCTATTTATACTCATTTTTAAGAAAACTGCGACTAGAAACAAAAATATAGTTGAGGTAAAGTAACCTATCCCTCTAACAAACATTTCAACCGCGAAACTATAGACAATCGCAGTAGATATAATATAAAGCTTACTTATTTCACCTTCTTTACTCAAACGGTAGTCTCGCAGATAAAAATAAGACTTAGCAAAATAAAAAATAAATATAAACACTAACAGGCAACCTAAAAAACCAAATTCGGTTACTAACTTAGCGGCTAGAAAGCCACCATCTAATCTGTTGAGTGCGGTACCGGATGCAGTAAGTTCGATTATCCTTTGAGTAATTATTGATTGCTCTTGAGTCCCCATCATTTGGAACCCAACTCCCAATCCGTAAGTATCTGACAGAGACTTTAAAGAATAGTCGACACCTTGTAAATAAACTAACGCTGATAAGTTTTCGCTATCACTAGTTAGTGTTAATCTGTCAATGAAGTAATCGAAGTTAACATCATTCGAAATTAGATACGTATAACCACAGAGCAGAAAAATGCCAAAAGCTAGTAGAGAACTTTTTGAAAACTTTACAACAAGTAAAAGCATCAATAACACATAAACTAATAATGTTGTGTTTGGGATAGATATCCCAATAAGAAATACCGATATCAAAATAATATATTTTCTGTACTTAATTTCACTAAGAATAAATTCAGCTATAGCCAGTGGACCAAGAAACAGTGCGAAATGACTCGGCTCACCAAATGGGTAAATGTCTGTGTGTCCTCCACCTAAAAATAGACCTAACTTAAACCCTGTGAGAATATTGCCAACCACAATAAAAAGTAAGATATTATTGAGCCAGTAGATGACGCGAGAATAGTCTATATTTTCTAAATCTGAAACTGCGGCAGCAACTAAAAATGCTGATATCAAAAATATTATAACGATCGGTAATGATAAGTATGCTCGAGCATTCAAATCAGAAACCAACAACCCCTGCAATAGAATAAAAATGACGAAAAACACAGAAATTATGATAAAGCTATATTTGATATAGTAAAGCTTAGGAATAAACCTTACATAAAAGGGGAACAGTAACATGATGAAAATCAATACACCAACTGTAGTTGAACTTGCATTCAAGTACTTTCCTGCTAGCGAGGGTAAAACGCCTAGGAAAAACAAGAGCAATACGCACGATATGCTTTTGAAATTCTTTGTGTGGATATACATATTACACTGCCAAATAAAAAGTCATCTATCGAACATATCTAAATAAGAGTCGTGTGTTTTGTTCAAAATTTTAATACCTAGTTTATTAGAATAGAGCGAAAGGTTATCTAATATAGAAAAAAGCTGTAAATATTGCTTTAAACTCATCTGATACCCGGGCTTTTTTCGCCTTAGTAAAGTCAGTATATGCGAGCTCCTTGCTTTCTCCATATACATGCTTACGTAATTTATAAAACTTGTTATTTTTTGATCAACACTTATTTGCTGATGAAAGGAAAAGTTTGCACCTACAATATATACTTTCTTTTTAGCTAGCATAGTTGCAATGTACAATGAATGTATCAAAACATTTTGACCTGCTGGTGCGAAATAATTATTTCTCCAGAAAAAATGAGTAATAATATTGTAATCTATTGGATATCCATATCCATTAAAGTTGGAAACAGAGACATTTTCATTCCCTTTTACATATTTAGATACAAACTTCTTAGCTTCAAAGTTCGGGACATAAATCGTCATCTTCCAGTTTGTTTTCTTTGATATATTTTCAAAAGTGTGAATGCGCGACTTATGTAAATCAGTAGATACATCGTTTCGCCAAAAGTAAGGGTCACTAAACACATAAAATCTTGGTTTTATGTCGATAAATAACTCTGTATCAGCAAAATGATTCGCTGTCAAAAAACATAAACCACTACAATCCAATGTGTTTAAATCTTGCTTAAGAGTTGGACCATTCATTGCTACTACTATGGGTGTATCAACTTTTTTTACACGAGAACATGAGCTTTTTAAAATTTGAGTCCGTAAATTTGTCAAAGTGAGTAGAACATTAATTAGCAGTGCTACTAAATAATAAATTGAGTTAACCAATCGCTTCATTCTTAGAATCTCTTAACTTTAAGCCTAATTGAATCAAAAAGATAAGAAGGGTGCATGTACTTCAAAAACCGAAACACTTTAAACTTAAATTTATCAAGTTCGTTTTTATCACGTCCAAATTCTTCACGAAACATATTATTTACATTAATCGAGTTTTCCTGTTTATTTTCAGCAGAGCCCGTTATAGAACCATCGTAAACTCGAAATAATGCAATCTTTTCTTCAAAATCAGTAAACTTTGCGCCCAATCTATCAAAATCAAAAAATAAACGTGCATCCCAGCAAGTGCGATTATTTAAGTCAAATCCGTTGCTTTTATCGAAAATACTCTTTTTAAAAACGACCCCCTGCTGAAATATTCCCGTATTACCATTTAAATAACGCGAAGCTGAAAAATCAAACATTCTCATTGGTTTTATTTTATTTAGTTGTACATCTGTCATGTATCCCCCAAAACAAAGAACATCTACGTCAGGGTTACTCTTGATTGCTTTTTTAATATTATTTACTGAATTAGGAAGTAGGACGTCATCTGAATTTAAGAAGTAATAGTAATCGTTGTTTCCGAGAGCAAAGCCTTTATTTAATCCATCTGACGGTCCAGAGTCTTTTTCAAAACATTTTATTATCCTTTCTCCGTAGGATAATATTATTTCTCTAGAGCCATCAGTGCTACCAGGATCAACTAAAATATACTCATCATCTTCTGATATTTGACTTACAACAGAATTTATACATTCTTCCAGGAATTCAGACTGATTAAAGCTAATTGTCACTATTGATAAATTACACATATTATTTCTATTAAATCTCTATTTATTGATCATTTTAATGCTTTAATAAACACAGCGGGATTCCCTGCCCACACTTCGTTATCAGGAATATTTTTGGTTACAACAGAACCCGCACCGACTACAGAATTCTCACCTATAGTTACACCTTTAAGAATAATACTAAAGCCGCCAATCCAAGCGCCAGTTTTAATATGAACGGGAGCCTTCTTGACTCCGGTATCAGAGCCTAAATTAATAAAAGGAGAGATCCTTGTTTGAAAGTCGACAGAGTGGAAGTCGGTATCAAACACTTTACACCCACCGCCAATCAATACATTATCATCAATTATTACACTATCGTATGTCACAATCGTTGAGTTTGACACGCCAACATTATTACCAATTATAAGCTTAGCTCCAGGCCTTACGATAAAATTACACCTTGAATCACCGCCAATAATATTTTTATTTGCACCACTATTAATAGTAATATTATCACCAAAACTACAATAACCTTTGTTTATTATTTTTAACCGGCCGTTAATACAAGGCATCCTTTCAAATTCAATAAATTTAGCCTTTATTTGCAAATAATTGTATATTAGGTCAAGTATTTCCAAAAATAATATTAACTTGATCAGCTTCTTAAAATATCTCACGCTTCATCTCTTTTAGATTGTTCATTAGATGGATGTTTTCCTGTAACCAATTTTCACTCTTATTCCACCATTTAAAATCTAGTAACTGCTTAATAGTAAGTTTGTCATACCTAAACTTAAGAGGTTTTGCTGGCAATCCACCAACTATAGCGTAAGGCTCAACATCTTTGGTTACAATAGCACCGGCAAGTATCACAGCTCCATCACCGATAGTAACTCCACCCAGAATTATAACCCTGTCTCCTATCCAGCAGTCGTTACCAATAATTACGGAGTAGTCTCCGTTCTCAGCCATTGACAACGTTTCATTGAAGAGTTGCTTATTAGTAAACGAATAGCCATTCTGTTTTACAACTGAGTAAAATACTGGAGAAGTGCTCGCAAATGGGAATGTGTAGGGATGTGTACCTTTGATGACTTTTACATCAGGTCCAATCGAAGTAAACCTTCCTACTTTTCCATAAATTTCGGAACGAGGTCCAATATACGTACCTTTTCCTAATTCTCCATCAAATATGCAGTTAGGATATAGTTTGTTCATGCCCTCGAATACAGAATTGCTCGATACACTCGAACTCAGAGAAATTATCGCTTTATGTCTAAATTTTATTTTTGAACCAATAGACCTTAGAAACTTTAATGCCATTATATTATCTACTTTGGTTTTCTTTCATAGCTGTCAATCAACGAAATAGAGCTGCAGTTAGTAATTTTCGACCCTGTATTATCTGCATAGCATCGCAGTAAATCATGGCTATAGAACATTTTTGATATCGCTGATAAGTAGTCGCTAATTTTAAATATCTGATCATTGTCATTTCTTATAATCGGTTTCAACTCTATTTTTGTTGAGTTACTATAAAAATGGGTCTCTTTATTACAAAGTCTATTGTCATCGTCTACCATCATGGAATCAAAAAACGTATGATCAAAACCATATAAATCTACATTCTTATAGCCGAGATTTATTGCAACGTATACCGCCATATTTGCTACAGTCTGCACACGAGGCATCGCAAACCCCTTTGCGTAGAAAAAATTTCTAAAGCAATCGAACCCGCTATACGTATTAGTATTTAAATAAACAACGTTAATCAGAGGATTAGTTAGATTGCTGAACCTATTGAATTTATTTCTACAATTGTAAGGAATGTATAAATTCATACTCCATGTTACTTTAGTTTCCAACTCTTTGTATAACTTTGATACAGTCTCGATTCTATGTGTAGTAACAAAGTACATTGGATCAGCTAAACAATAATGACTAGGCTTCAATTCTTCGAATTTTTTATCAAATGCAAAATTATTTAAGACAACATAATTATCGTATGACACTCCGCTAATAAATGTGTCTAAGTCATCCTTTAATGAAGGTCCGTTTGCAAAAACTGCAACTTTTCCAGATACGTTGCTTTTAATATTAGTAGAGTAAAACCTTGTACTAATAATCTTCAAAACAAATAATGAGAAATTTATCGAGTTAGTTAAAAAGGCTTTAATTGTCTTTTTCAAAGTTTCACCTACTTTTTAGTTTGGAATAGTAAATTTTAAGCGAAGCAATAGCATCTTTGTTTATGTAAAATAAAACCAGACACAAACAACATGATATTAAGCACTTAGCCAATATAGAATCTAAGGCTAGAGTTAAATATGAGCTTACAATACATGTAACTAAAGAACAGATATAAATATACATATTATCTATTTTGACTATTTTCCAAGAGTAAATAATCCTACTTAAAGCCATCACAACATGAGAAAACACCACCGAAAGTGAAGCACCAATCATTCCATAACGTGGTATCAAGATATAGCTTATTACAACACTTGCAATTGCTCCCCATACACTAGAATAAAAATAGTATTTGCTTTCTCTAGTTGCAGAGAAGTTTGTTCCCACAAACCCCGCTAACGAAGAAAATAAAACTGCGATAGACAGTATGGGTATATACTGCCAGGAAACGTAGTACTTTTCATCAACGATAAAAGAGACAATCGCTTCAGAACTTACATTTAAAGCTATCGTAAGAAAAGAAAGAACAAAAAATATAACTCTGAGGATTTTATTATAGAAATTATGATATCCAGGCTTATTAAACTCCTCCAAAACAGAAATTTGCCAAGCATATATAAATATACCAAAAACAATAGTCAGAAGAGACGGAAATTTGTTTGCAACCGAAAATATCCCAACTGAATCAATCCCGTTATATTTTTCAAGTATAGGTCTATTAATACCAGATACTAGCCACCACATTATTCCGTTGGGAATTAGAGTATAGAATACCTAAGCATTTCTGTGCAACGTTCAAAACTGACACTAGATATTTTAAAATAAGCGTACGATCTTGAACTAATCATAGTATATATTGAAGTAAATACTGTGCTGCATATCTGAGCATATATAAACCCGAAGATGCCATGGTCTGGAATGAATATAAACGAAAATACAGCTATCAAGGCAGTTAGAAGTACTCCAGAAACTGCATATATCTTAATTTTTCCAATACTTCTAGCAAATTGAAGAAAGAACTGTTGATAAAAATTGACGACAACTAAAAAATATATTTCAAAAGTATATGAAATAAAAACATTATTTACTCTACTATCAGAGTAAAAACCCTCTATTAAATAAACTATAAGCATTAATATAATAAAAACGGATGTAACAAAAATAACTCCAGAAGTGAAGTATTTTTTCCTGTTTTCATTATTCTCGTTTTTAGAAAATACAAAAATAGATTCAGTTAGACAACAGGATGAGATACTCAATATAATGCTACTGTAGAGAGTAACCATATCCACTATGCCATAATCTGAGACTGACAACCAACTAGTATAGAAAGGTAACATTAGAAAGCTTATTAACTTTCCGCCTAAATTTCCAATGAATACGAGGAATGTATTTACACTAAGGTTTTTATATCTATTCAAAATAATACTTATTTATATAAATTTTAATTTCGTCAATTAATTTGTTAATTCATAATAGCTACTTTCTTAACCAACGAGATTCAGCGTAAGTGAAGTCTTCAGGCCAATCGATATCAATTGCCTGATCCCCATTTTGCACGTAAATAAACGGATTTACACCTATTCGGTCATTTAGTTGTTTGTACAATTTAACACCACTCATAAATACTGAGCTATCTACTTCATAAAGAGGTTCGATTGTTTGGGTTCTCGGCCATTTTTCAATATTACGATCATAACTAATGGGCCCTGTTTTGTTCCATATAAAACCTCTAATTTCTTTTACTGTCATTAGAGAATCAAAACCTTCATTCAGCCCCTTTTTATAGCTCGAAATTATATTATCGTAAACTTCTTGGTCAATAAACGGTGATGTAACATGAGTCCATAGGATATGTCCTTCCTGAATTATAGAGGGAACATATTCAATAAGATCGTCTGTACTAGTTTCGCTACTCCCTAAATGTTCAGGCCTTTCATCAATGACAATTCGGTTGTCACTATATTTTGAAACAAAATCTAATACGACATCGTCATTTGACGACACTACTATTGTATCGATCGACTTGCATTTAATTAATTGCCCCAATTTAATTTCGAGCAGACCCCCTTTTATACCAGCAAACTCTTTAGTATTCTTGTTGGGTATTCGCTGGCTACCTTTCCTACAAGGGAGGAACACATTTATTGACATTCATACCATCCTTTTAATATATTGAATTTTTCAATCTTAGATAACTTTAGCATTTCTTCCTTAACGTTCGATAAAGGATAGTAATAAATGAAATCTATTGAGTTAAACTTTGCTGATTGATAATCCGAAATTGCATCACCAAACATTACCGCTTTACATTCACTGTTATCATCTATGATTTGTTGAATAAGGTTTGATTTTTTAGTTGGAGAACCATAAATTTGTACAAAATACTTATTTAAACCTCGCTTCTCAAAAACATCTCGAAGTTCTTGCTGCTCCGAACCACTCGCCACGTATTTTTTACCCGGTAGATTTTTAATAAACTCAATAAATCCCGGAGTGACCTCTGCTTCTAAATAAAGCTTCCTGCAAGATTGCGAAAATTCAGCGATCAAGTTAGACTCTATTATATCTTTATCTTTGTTGGAAACTTCAAATATGCTTTCTATGAAGTAGTTAATGTGATGAAATCTAGACTTTCCGAAATTTTCGCGAAAGTACTTGAGACACTCGGAAATCAGGTGTTGATTGGAAAATTGCGTTTCTAGAGCATTTTTCATTGCTACTATTTTTAATTCGTTTGAATCTAATATCACACCGTCACAATCAAAAATATAAATATCATAATCATCTAACAGGAGCATATATGGAACCTTTTATAATCGGGTAACTTGTTGGAGTCAATGAAAGTATATCAATGCTGTTTTCTTGTTCTTTATATAGTTCCAAAATCTCAAGCATCTCTTGTTGACGAATATCATTTCTAGAATAGCCATCAAACCCAACTACTGATATTGAATTAACGTCTGATTCGAGTAGCGCACCAAGTACGTAAGCGGTAGTAGAATCGGAAGGAACTGAGGTATAGACGCTATGACTTTGAAGTTTATTCTTAGTAACTTCCATTCCAAAATCAATTAACTCAATATCCCTAAGTTCTAGTAACTCATCTTTCGTAAAGCGGCATTTTGGTAAAATAATGGGTTTGTTTAGGCTTTTATATAATTTTGACTGAGATAAAAACTTTGAATTATGTGATATAGCATAATAATCAATTAGGTCATGTGATATGTAATCCGTTGTGTTCAAAGAAATTACAGTTGGGTTTACATTTTTGATATAGCTTTCAATTGCTTTAGCGTATTTCTCTGTACTTCTAGAATTTGCAATGATTAGTATTTTATGATTGTCAAATAGCCCTTTAATTTTTTCACTGCCTGTTATTTTCCCTTTGTTATCTGAAAAATTTAAGGCTGTATCTAAAACTGCTCCATTATATGACGTAGTTCCTTCTAGTTTGCTCAAATAGTCTATTGCGCCGATAACCTCATCAGTACCATAGTGAGTGTTCGACAACAAATTTTGAATATACGTAGGATGGACATCATTTTGTGCACCGAGAAAATAAAGGAGATTGCTACCCCAACCATACTCTTTTTGCATAGTTTCAAAGTGACGTATTACTAACTCATAAATGGGTTTTGGATTGTAATCTGACAGTTCTTTGTCCAAGTAAGCTAATAAGTTTTCGGTTTGAGTGTTACCTGCGCCACGCCCCATACCCGTTACGGTCGAGTCAAGCCAAGTTACACCGGCACGATTTGCAGCAATTGTATTGTCAAGCCCCTTACCCATATTGTTGTGGGTATGAATACCTAGGGGTCCGTTCCATTGAGTACGAAGAGCACTAACAATTCGCTCTACTTCTTTACTGTCCATATTGCCTAGTGAATCTGCAAAATACAACACGTCCAAGTTACCCCAATCACTTGCTTGACGAGCTTTATCCGCAATAACGTCACTAGATTTTCCGCCAGCTTGCATTAAATTAAAACCGACTGTATAACCTAATTTTTTTAATTGTTTTATAATAGGTGCAGAAAATTCTACTTCGTTAAAATGGGCTGCTACACGCACAAGACAGATTTTGCTCTCGGATGCAGGAACAAAAAGCGTATTTACAGCCTCCTCTATACCTAACCCTGAGTCGAGAATAGTTTTAGCGTCGACCATGACTCCATATTTAGGACCATCCGGCAATTCAAGACAGTTTAAAAACTCCTCTGTCGTATATGCAAATGCGCCTAGAAACCCTTCTTTGGAAAAATTGCGCAGTCCAAGTTCAACATACGGAATTTTTGCTGACGCTACACTTGCTAGATACTCTTTTACTACTTCAGAATCGAAATCCCAGTTGTTGTAATAGCCACCATCTCGAAGCGTACAATCAAGAATATTAATATTCATTTGTCTTCTCTTTGTTTAAGTAATTTAAATATCAAATATCGTTTCAAAGTGCTCTGAGACACTTTTCATTCATTTTGAGACAGTCCGTTGCGGACAATCCCTTGTAAAGCCTTGGTTTTGCTACTTTTGCAAAAAGTGCCCCAATAGGTTCATCTAAGGGGCACTAAAAAGGCTAATTAGAGAGAGTCTCTATTTAGCCTTTGTCGTTATTGAGCCAAGCATGGTGTGTGAGCCCCGAGCTAGGTCCGGATATTTGCTTTGCAAATTCCGGGATGACGTTGAGAAGCACAACTATTTCTGTACCGACTTATTCACTCTTATAAGAGTAATTGTAGTAGCCATAGGTGTAATAGCTTGAAGCTGTCTTCTCTACAGCGTTTAGGATTACACCTTTCGTTTCAACGCCTGCTTGTTCTAAGCGGTCGATTGAAACTTCAATCTCTTTAGGCGCTGTCTTCGCGAAACGCGTGATCATCAGTGTAGTTCCTGCTTGGCGACCTACAATTGCTGCGTCTGTTACCGCTAGTACCGGTGGTGTATCGATAATTACAATGTCGTAGTTCTCGCTCGCCCACTCGCACAGCTCTGTAAAGCGTTTGTGCATTAGAAGCTCTGATGGATTCGGCGGAGTCTTACCTTTTACAATGATGTCTAGGTTTTCTATTTGACCGGTGTTGATCACCCCTTCGATCTCTTTGTCATTGACAAGATAGTCAGAGAGACCATGACTGTGCTCAAGTTTAACACCTTTTCCTAGGTGACCCTTTCGCATATCCGCATCGATAAGCAGTACCTTCTGACCAGCACTCGCGATGATGCTTGCGAAGTTTGCTGAAACAAAAGACTTACCGATTGCTGGTGACGGGCCAGTGATCATAATGACATTGTTCTTCGCTTCCATCATCGCAAAGTGGAGACTAGTTCTTAATGAACGGAACGCCTCTACTGATAGGTCTGCTGGGTTTACGCTAGCAAGTAGCATCTCTTCTGCATGAACCAACTTTTTACGAGAACGACTCTTCGCTAGTTGGCGATCGATCTTCTCTTGCTGTGCAGACTTTGGAATCGTTGCGTAAACAGGAATGCCAAGTTCTTCGATTTGCTCTGGGTTTTCAATACCGCGGTGGAACGCTGCTCGAAGTAGCACGAACGCAACACTCAACATACCACCCAGAAGAGTAGCCAGAACTGCAATCAGAGGCTTCTTCGGTTTAACCGGTGCGCTGTATGATTCTGCACCATCTAGAATACGAACGTTGCCTACAGTACTTGCTTTAACAATAGCTAGTTCTTGAGACTTGTTGAGAAGCTGCAGATAAATTTGTTGGTTCACTTCAACATCACGAGTCAAGCGAAGTACTTCACGTTGAGTCTTTGGAAGTTGCTTAATTTGACCTTCAAGGCGGCGCTTTTGAGCTCAAGTGTTTTACGCTTTTCTAGTACAGCAACATAAGCTGGGTGTTGCTTAGTAAAGCGCTGTGCAAGCTCACTTTCTTTAAAGGTTAGCTCGTTAAGTTGTGCTTCTAGCTCTACCATTACTTTAAGCGTTGATTGTGCTTCTAGACCAAGGTCAACAGACTCATTGTCCTGGCGATACTTGTTTAATGCATCTTCATTAGCTGTCAACTCAGCCTTTATTTCAGGTAGCTTTTCTTGCAAAAACTCTAGGCTGTTTTCCGCTTCTGCCGCGTTGCGGTCAACATTTTGTAGGAAATAGTTGTTCGCAATGTCGTTAAGAAGGTCGATGATTTGTGCTTTGTTCTCACCCTCGAAACCAAACGAAAGAATACCTGATTGTTTTCCACGCTCTGCAACTGAGAGCGAACCGTTCAGCCATTGGATTGCATCAAGTTTAGAGCGTTTACCTAGACCGTATTCTTGCCCTTGCTTGCCCACTAGTTGAGAAACAAATAGTGAAAATTCGCCATTCTCTGAACGAGCCAACTCCCCTACTTTACCTTTCAGTACCAGTTGATCATCTGAATTAGTAAGAGAAAACGCTCCCATAGTTGGATCGTCTAGCGTAATTTGGTAACCGCCGGTCAGTGCGTAATCAGGGATATCAAAACGCTCAACCTTGATAAAAGCCTCTTCGCCCATTCGCTGAGCAAGGCCTTTACCAATAACAGGTAGATATTTAGGAGAGGCAACAATAGTAAGATTAAATTTATCTACGGTTTTACCAAGTACCATACGAGACTTGATGATCTCAATCTCGGTAGACGCTTGTGATTCTTGAGCGAACATCTCACCCAAGCCTTCACTTAGTGCTGGAAAACCTGAGGTTTTCTGCTCAACCTGAACCAGCGCATCTGCTTTATAGATAGGGGTTGCTAATAAAGCGTAAGTAACGCCAATAACGGCAAAAACAAAGGTGGTGAAAATAATGATCCATTTACCATCTAACAAAAGACCAAGTAGTTTACCTAGGTCTATTACATCTGGCTGTGGGGGTTGCTGTGTACGATTAGGACGGTTGTTTTGGGTCATGGAATTAACGAATTCAGTAATAGGTTCTATGTATTAGCTGTCAGCTTTAGGCTATCAGCTATCAGAAATTAGAGTTAGAAGCTTTTTTATAATCGCTTTGTCCACTCTTTCGCGGACTTGTCTATCAACTCGTAGACGTGCTCGAATGCTTCGTAACTTTTCTTATAAGGATCAGGAATCTCTTTGTTCAGCCAATGTCCGTAAAGCATGGTCTTTCCGCGTGCTGCAGGTGCGAGCTTGGTTATGGCATCGATATGTCCTTTTTCCATCACTAGGATAAGGTCAGTATCAGCAATCATTTCTGAAGTGATTTGGCGAGCCTTATGACTTGATAAATCGTAATCATGCGCAGCCGATACTTGGACTGAGTTGTCATCAGCCCCTTTATCTACCAGAGCACCTAAACCAGCCGAGGTAACTTGCTTACTCGGAAAAGCCTGCTTTAGGATCTCTTCACCGATAGGGCTACGACAAATATTGCCGATACAAACAACAAGGATTTTGTTAAACAAAAGAAATTCCTCTTAACCTTTAGCTTATGGCCAGTTGCGGATACGCAGTGCACCTTCGGTCAAGTCATTAAAGCCTTGGATAGAAGGTAGAATCTGACGAAGAACTCGGTTGTAACGCTCAATCGGCGCTGCAGTTACATAAACAACATCATAAGGTTGCAGTTCAAACTCAGTACCGGTCACAAGAGCTGTTGCATCACTAATATCTAGCTGATACACATTCGCTGTAATGCTTTCTGGACGAGGTGTTTTACCCTGCTTGGCAAGTTCTTGCTGTTGTGCTTCACGCTGTTGCTTTTCTTCAGCGGTCATCGCGTCTTCACGAACTTGAGTTAGGTACTCTTCATGTTGCTTGTCGCGGTCACCGCTACGGACAACAAACACGCCAGTTGCGTTAGCCGCCAACTCGTTAATACCACCGACAGAGCTCAGTGCCTCTGTTAGAGTCATTCCACTACGATCAATCTTAATCATCGACGGGTTGTTCACGTCACCAAGCACAAATACCTTCTGCGCATCGTTACGAGGCACATGGATAATGTCACCTTGACGAAGTAGACGGTTTTGAGTCAGGTCACCATTTTGCATTAGATCATACAAAGAGAGTGTTTCAGACTTACCGCTGCGAGTTAATGTCACATTACGCCAATCCGCATCGCCAGTTAGGCCACCTGCTTGGTTGATCGCATCTAGGAAAGTAAGAGGCACATTCGTAAGTGCTGATAGCCCGGTTGGCGTATCTCGCCAGTTACATAAGCCTTTTGAGAACGGAACGATGCAATATTAACGTCTACCTGAGGGCTTTCGATATAACGAGCCAAACGACTTGAGATCTCTTTACGAACCTCCGTCACTGTTTTACCCGCTACTTTAACGAAGCCGATATAAGGTAGAAAATAGTACCATCGGCATGGACCCAGTGACCCGCTTCTTCCGCACTACGGTATGAACCCGCAGATGGTCAACTCTGGGTGGTCCCAGATAGTGATGTTTAGAATGTCACCCTGACCAATCACATACTCATAGTTTGAGATCTCTGCATCAAGTGCTGGGTTACTCAATGAGTGGATAGTTTCGCCACCAGCAAAATTGCCATAGCGATTTACAAATGATGGTGTTAGTGGGTATACATTGACGATCTCAACAGGAGTATTTGCTTTCTCCTGCTCAGTCATCTGGTCTTCATCTTTAGCCGTGTTAATGACTTGCTTGTCGTCGGTCGGTAGGTGTGAGCCAGGCACAGTACAGCCTGAAAGCATTAGCAAAGTCGCTAAAGGCAATACCGTTTTCAAATTCGATTTCATGGATAGTATTAATTAGAGTTGTTTGGGTGGGATTTTACACAAATCTCACACTTTTGACACGCTACCGCCCAGAGGATTATTCGAAATTCCACGATTCGGTACGTTTAAATTTTCTTTTTATGTCATTGAACTGACGAATATTTCGCCGAAATCAAATTACTTCGGCTTTACCACCTATGCAACCAAATGAGCGCAATCTTGTGACGCGCAAACTCTATGGGAACTAGCGAGATTCTACAAGCAAAAGAACGGCGTGTTGGCGCATATTGGTAAGTAATATATCGTAATTTGATGACATTTTAACGAAGAACTTGCACGCAATTCTTGAACTATGTCACACATTCTTAGGTGAAATACTCTAAACTACGTAACTTTTTGAGAAAAACTAACGTAATTTGAACAACTTATATTCATCAGATTTTTCAATACGTGTCAATCATAATATGCATGAGCACTATATTAGCTTTTGTAAGCTTACAAAAAGATGACTACTAATTTGACAACTCTTCTAGTTTAACTATCAGCTATCAGCTATCAGCTATCAGCTATCAGCTATCAGCTATCAGCTATCAGCTAGGGTGATACTTTAGCGTTGAAACTGGCAGTTCAAGTCAATATTACTTTTTGATATATGTGGTGCGTTTTTATGCTTTATGTGATTTCAATCTGAACTCACTAAACAAAATACGCCATAAGGCATTGATAAATAAGAACATAGCAGCGAAACACTTCCTCTTATAGTCATAACTTCAATAACTTAGACATATTGGTTATGAGCATTTTATAACCCCAACTGTTAGCTTCCTTTTAACTTGAAACACATGGAAGCGGACAGATGGACACAGACAGACTCACTCATTTACGCGCACTAGAAGCAGAATCAATTCACATCATTCGAGAAGTAACCGCAGAGTTTGAGAACCCTGTAATGCTTTACTCTATCGGTAAAGACTCTTCAGTTCTTTTGCACCTAGCTCGCAAAGCCTTCTACCCAGCCAAAGTGCCTTTCCCTCTTCTTCACGTGGATACCGATTGGAAGTTCAAGCAGATGATCGAGTTTCGCGACCAGCTCGCTGAAAAATATGACTTGGATCTTTTGGTACACAAAAACCAACGTGGTTTGGACCTAGGTATCAACCCATTCGACCACGGCAGTGCCAAGCATACCGACATCATGAAGACAGAGGCCTTAAAGCAAGCCCTAGATAAACATCAATTTGACGCAGCCTTTGGCGGAGCTCGTCGAGACGAAGAAAAGTCTCGAGCAAAAGAACGTGTGTTCTCGTTTAGGGATGAGAAACACAGATGGGATCCTAAAAACCAGAGACCGGAGTTGTGGCAGGTATACAACAGTAAGGTAGACAAAGGTGAGAGCATTCGCGTCTTCCCACTATCAAACTGGACTGAGTTAGATATCTGGCAATACATCTACCTCGAGAATATCGACATGGTACCTCTGTATTTCGCTGAAGAACGCCCAGTGGTTGAACGCGATGGCACGCTAATTATGGTGGATGACGAGCGTATGCCTCTTGAAGATGGTGAAGTACCACAAATGAAGAAAGTTCGTTTCCGTACTCTTGGGTGTTACCCACTTACCGGTGCTATTGAATCACAAGCTGAAACATTACCTGAAATCATTCAGGAGATGTTGTTGACCTCGACCTCTGAAAGACAAGGGCGAGCTATTGATAAAGATAGTTCTGGGTCGATGGAGAAGAAGAAGATGGAAGGTTACTTCTAGACCATGGTCTAGAAGTAACCTAGCTGTGAGCTATAAGCTTTCAGCTGTCAGATAAGAGCGTCATAAAGCTGACCGCTAATAGCCCAAGCTTCAGACTAGCCCTTTTTCAGTCCTTATATTCTCCGGCTTGATTCATCCTTTGAATTTTATCGGAGATAACTATGAACTTTGAAAAGCTTGATGTTTGGAAAAGGGCCGCTCGATTATCTGCTGAGGTTTACAAAGAAACTAGCGAGCTAAGTGACTATGGATTTCGCAATCAATTGACTCGCGCCGAGCAACATTGCTGAAGGAATGACGCGCTCCAGTACTAAAGAAAAGGTACGTTTCTTGGAGATAAGCCGCTCATCTATTGCCGAGGCTAGAACACAGATTTATATAGGTGCGGAAATTGAATATCTGCCCAGAAAACTAACAGTTGTGTGGCTGGATGAAACCAAAGAGCTTTCAGCCATGCTAACAGGATTAATAAAGAAGCTAAAAGCGACTGATCGCTGACGGCTTAAAGCTGACAGCTAATAAGGACATAACATGAACACAATCTCAAACCTGCTCTCAACCGACATTGAAGCTTATCTAAAAGCTCATGAAAACAAAGACCTACTGAGGTTCATCACCTGTGGCAGTGTGGATGATGGCAAATCAACTCTTATCGGTCGCCTGTTGTACGATAACCAGATGATCTTTGATGACCAATTGTCAGCCATTCAGCAAGACTCAAAGAAATTTAATACTACCGATCAGGAATTTGATCTAGCACTGCTAGTTGATGGTCTTCAGTCTGAGCGTGAGCAAGGGATTACAATCGATGTGGCATATCGCTATTTCACGTCTGACAAGCGCAAATTCATCATCGCAGACACCCCAGGACACGAACAATATACTCGTAATATGGCGACCGGTGCGTCGACTTCTGATCTAGCGATTATCTTAATAGACGCTCGTCATGGAGTTCAAACTCAAACTCGCCGCCACTCTTATATCTGCTCACTACTGGGAATCAAACACGCCATCATAGCGATTAATAAGATGGATACCGTCGATTACAGCCAGGCTAGATATCAAGAGATCAAGAAGGCTTATCGAGAATTCGCGGTAGACCTTGGGTTTGAGAATGTTCAGTTCGTACCAATTCAGCACTGCATGGGGACAATGTAGTATACCAAGCCAAAACATGACGTGGTACCCAGGTTCGCCTCTCATGAAGCTCCTTAACACTGTGCAAACCAAGCAAAAGAGCACAGATGTTGAGTTTCGTTTCCCAGTACAACTGGTCAACCGCCCTAACCTAGATTTCCGAGGCTATGCAGGAACCATCGTCTCTGGCGAAATCCGAGTTGGCGACATTGTCGAAGCATTACCTTCTAAGAAGCAATCTCGTGTTAAATCTATCGTCACTTTTGATGAAGAACTTCAATCAGCATTTGATGGCCAAGCAGTAACACTGACACTTGAAGATGAAATCGACATCAGCCGCGGTGATATCTTGGTGCGTCCACATCAACAGCCACTTAGCTCTGCCAAAGTAACCGCGAATCTAGTTTGGATGAATGATGAGGCGCTGCAAATAGACCGCGATTATCTATTCAAAGTGGGAACCAAAACCGTAAATGGTCAGGTTGAACACATCGACCATAGGGTTGACGTGAATAGCCTTGATAAAAGTGATGCGAGCCAATTAGCACTTAACGAAATAGGCCAGTGCCAGATTGCTCTGGACCAAGCTATCCAGTTTGACCCTTACACCAAAAATCGAGTGACGGGTTCTTTTATCATCATCGACCGTCTAACCAATGCCACCGTTGGCGCTGGAATGTTGGTTAGCGAAGCTATTGAAGAGAAGAAAGCTGAAAATACTTATTCTGAGTTTGAACTCGAGTTTAACCAACTGGTTCGCAAGCACTTCCCACACTGGAATGCTAAAGACATCAGCCGTTAGTGATTTTGATACATGAGTAGTTATTTTGTTCTGTTGATTTTCGTCTCAACCATCATTGGCTTGATTCGATTTCAGAAGCATCCAGCTCGAGTGTTTGGTATTGCCTTGCTCACCCTGTTTACCTTTAATTTGGTAACCAGTGAGCAGGTTATCCGAGCAGGCTCTAATGAGGGCCTGCTCACCCTTATTTTGCTTATGCTTTGCTCTATTGCCCTTGAAAAGACTCGTATTTTGAGGGTAATGGCGCAGTTTGTAATAAAACCAAGCTACAACGAAACCTTTGCTCGCTTATTTGGTTTCACTGTGGTTTTTTCCGCATTTCTGAATAATACCGCAGTGGTATCGAGCCTATTAGCGCCTATTCGCCACAACCCGCACCACAGCGCGACTAAACTACTGTTGCCATTATCCTATGCGGCAATTCTGGGTGGTACACTAACTCTGATCGGTACCTCTACTAATCTGATCGTGAACAGTCTACTAATAGACACGGACTTACCTCCTCTGTCTTTCTTTGACTTTACCGCTGTTGGACTTTGCGTGGTAATCGCGTGCGGACTGATACTGACTCTGTTGACCCGTTTTTTACCTCAAAACGCCGTTAAAGAGTTGAGTAACGAAAACTACTTTATCGAGGCCAAAGTAAAACAGGGGTCTCAGTTAATAGGTAAGAGCATTCAGCGAAATGGCCTAAGGCACCTTGAATCACTATTTCTGCTTGAGATCCAAAGAGGCGATGAAACCATCAGCCAGTATCACCTGACGAGTTACTTCAAGCTGAAGATAGACTCATTTTTAACGGCGAGGTTTCTAAGGTTTCTCAGTTGAGCCATTACCACGGCTTAAAAATCTCCGGTGAAAGCGACGGTCTTTCTTCTAAAACCCTTATCGAGGCTATCTTACTGCCACAAAGCCGGTTGGTTGATAAATCTTTAAAAGAGACTAACTTCCGACATAAATTTAATGCTGGTGTAGTTGCCATCAAAAGAAACGGTGTGCGACTCTCTGGCAAATTGGGAGAAGTAAAACTTAAAGCGGGAGACTATCTAGTTCTGACTGCGGGGCAACCACCAGCGCTAAAGAAGAACTTCCTCAAACACTTCATTGTACTCAGTGATATTGAAGTAGATAAGAAAGTAAAAGGACTAGGAGAGAAAGCGACACTATTGGGATTTGTTGTTGCCTTGGTTGTTGCAAGTCTTAACTTGGTTTCTCTTTTCAAAGCGATGCTTTTGCTATGTGGGTTCTTACTCTGTTTCGGTGCTATTAGTCTGCAAGACATAGCCCAGCGCTTCCCGTATAGAATCTGGCTTATTATCACCTCAGCCATCGTAATGTCTTTTGCATTGCAGAATAGCGGGTTGTTCGAATCATTAGACAACATTTTGGTACAAAACGATATGTCGCTGTCTCCAGAAGTTGCTTTGATCGGCGTTTTCTTTATGACGCTTTTCTTGACCGAACTGGTGACAAACAATGCCGCTGCGGCCGTAGTCTTCCCCATAGCCTACTCATTGGCACTGAGTCTAGATGCAAACGTCATGTCGTTTGTTATGGCGGTCGCATTCGGTGCAAGCGCCAGTTTTATCAGCCCTTACGGCTATCAAACTAACCTAATGGTGTTCAACGCAGGGCAATACAAACTGTCAGACTTTGTGAAGATAGGTGCACCAATCAGCATCACCTACAGCTTTACTGCACTCATCGCTATTAACTATTTTTTTGGACTTTAAATGAATACAGCAACCAATATCGTTTGGCATGATGCCACCGTCTCTCGCGAAGAAAGACAAGCCCTGAAGGAACAAAAGCCTGTTGTACTCTGGTTCACAGGATTAAGTGGCTCGGGTAAATCAACCATAGCAAATGCCGTCGAACGTAAACTGCATGAACTTAAAAAGCATACCTATCTTCTTGACGGCGACAACGTGAGGCACGGACTCAACCATGATCTCGGTTTTTCAGACCAAGATAGAATCGAGAATATCCGCCGTATTGGAGAAGTGGCTAAACTGCTTGTAGATTCAGGAACAATAACACTCACAGCTTTTATCTCTCCGTTTAGAGAAGACAGAGCCTCAGTGCGAGCAAAGATGAATCAAGGTGAGTTTGTCGAAGTATTTATCGATACCCCACTTTCCGTATGCGAACAACGAGACCCTAAAGGGTTGTACAAAAAAGCTCGCTCTGGCGAAATCAAAGAATTTACCGGAATTACTTCTGAGTACGAAGCCCCACAGAACCCCGAGGTTCACCTCAAAACGGACCAATACTCTATTGATGAATGCGCAGAGCAAGTTATCTTTTATCTACAACAGTCCGGTTACCTAAATTATCAGGAGTAACTCGCTTGCATTACGATGTATTCAATGGCGATGCCGATGGAATTTGCGCGCTACTACAACTGCGATTCGCAGAACCAAAAGAGAGTAAGTTAATAACCGGCGTAAAAAGAGACATCCAGCTTCTAAAGCAGGTACCTGTTTCTGATGATACATCCAGCGTTACAGCGCTGGACATCTCTCTGGAAAAGAATTTAGAAGCCTTGCATCCGTTGCTTGCTGAAGGCATAGATGTTTTCTATTGCGACCATCACAGAACCGGTGAAATACCGAGTTCCAACCATCTAGCGACTCAGATTGATACCGCACCTGAAATCTGCACTAGTTTACTCATTAACAGTTACCTAAATGACAACCAGTGGCTATGGGCCTGCGTTGGTGCATTTGGCGATAACCTGATTAAACAAGGCAACGATCTAGCCATATCCAACGGATTAGCTGACGAAAATATTAAGTTTCTCAAAGAGCTAGGCACCTTAATCAACTACAACGGATATGGCGCTTCACTTGAGGATTTGCACTTTCACCCTGCCGAGCTTTATCGAAGCTTATATCACTATCCAAACCCTTTGAGACTCAAAGAAGACTCTAATTCTGTCTTTCATCAGCTTCAAAATGGCTTTAAGCAAGATTGGGAAAAAGTTAAGAATACAGATACCTATATAGAAGAAGACGGTTTCGAAGTATACATTCTTCCCAACCAACCGTGGGCAAGACGTATCAGTGGCACATTTGGAAATTGGTTGGCAAACCAAAAACCCAATAAAGCTTTTGCTGTTTTAACGGATAATGGAGAGAGCTATACCGTCAGTGTCCGAAGTCCCTTGAATAATCGAGAAGGCGCTGATGAGGTTTGTGCTCAGTTTGAAACTGGGGGTGGAAGGAAGGCGGCTGCGGGGATTAATGCGCTTCCGTACAAAAAACTAACCATATTTGTGGATTCAATGGCGAAACGCTTCTCTTGTAAAAACTAAACACCACGCCTCAGAAAAACCACTTTCAGTGTTTTGAGCAATATATACAGATCTAAGTGAATATTTAAATTCTTAATATAATACAGATCATAGGATAGTTTAATCGAAGTGCTGTCTTCATTATCTGTGTACCCTTGCTCAGTTTGAGCCCATCCCGTAATACCCGGCTTTACCGAGTGCCTGTAACCATAAAATGGGATGGTTTGCTGAAACTGCTCAGCCAGTCCTGGTTGCTCTGGGCGCGGTCCTACCAAAGACATATCGCCCTTAAGTACATTTACGAACTGAGGGATTTCATCTAGACGAGTCTTACGAAGCCAGCCACCTAACTTACTGACTCTATGTTGCTGTGAGGTAGCAAAAGATTCATGTTCATCTTCACTTGAAGACATGGTTCTGAACTTATACATGGAGAACCTTTTTCCCTTGTAACCCGTTCTCAATTGTTTAAACAAAGCAGGTTCATTTGGGTCAGAGGCTTTAATTAAAAAGGCAATGATACAAGCTGCCGGGAGCCATAAAGGTATAGCTATTAGAACAAGCGAGGTTTCAATTGCTTGCTTTGCTTTAAGATATATAGGATTTGGATTAAATAAAGAAATGCTTATTGGGTTGAGCTTTTCTGTTTCGACAGTTTTAGATAGTCGCTCAAGCAACAAATCAGCATGGTATATGGGGATATCATGTAGGCTACATTCTGCTAAGAGCCTCTTATCATTATCGCTAAGAGGTTTATGGAAGTCTGAAACGACTCCCAAGCCGATACTCGTAACTAGCGTTTCTTTGCCAGTCGGTATTAAGTGAACATTCTCAAAATCAGAAAAAAGCGAGCTCTCTACACTACTGAAGCTATGAAGCTTAAGCCCCATGCTTCTAATTTGAAACAAACGAAATCCCGCTAACCAAACGAAGCTGAAAATGAAACCAGAGAGCAATATTGGTCTTGAGTAGTCAATACGCAGAAAAGCAATCAGGACTATTTGAATGCAGTAACAACCCAATAAGACAGCTAAAACCTGATATCGCTTTTGTTTTAAGATAGCAGGTCTAGGTTTGGTAAAAGCGTTAAGCATGCGAAATAACAAACGACCACGCCAATAGCACTATTAACGATAGTTGGCTGCACATCTGAATAGAATATTGAGCCCCATGCGGCAACACCCAACAGGTATAAACTAATAGCCCCAACATGGATAAGCAGAGTTTTACTAAAGCGCATCTTCCTTGACCACTTTAACTTGTTGATAATTCCAGTGTAATGAACCTAGGTAGAGTTTGGTAGTGGTTTTTGGGTGAAGTTGGTATGGTTTAGAAGTGTGAGTTCTCAATACCTCAGAGCGATTAGGTTCCTGATCTGTAAAAGCATGGATTCTGAACCGAGTGGTAATGTGCTACTAAAGATCCCGGATATGCTTCGCATTTCAGGATGATGTCGCCCTATACAAAAAACCAAAACCGTTACTCCGGAAAACACACGGTGTTTATCCCGAATCTCTAACCACATGCTTAATACAATTCCGAGCTCAAATCCTTCCATTTAGGATTAAAGTTAGAAATCAGTCTATCCTTCCACACCCTACGCCAGCGTTTTAATCGTTTCTCTCAGTATTGCATCCTCCATTGAGGAATATAATTCAAAGTAAACCATTCTATTCACGTGATACTTTTGAGTGAAACCTTCGGCGACTTTGTATTTGTGTTGCCAGGTTCTCCCTGCTAGATCAGAAGTGACACCAACATATAGAGCCTTTTTGTTTATTGGACTTAGGATGTAGACGCAAGGTTGTTTTTCCATTGTCTAAAACTCCTGAACTGCTTAATGACTTTGCTTTAAAGTCAGTAAGTCGAAGATCCCGGATATTTGCTGATGCAAATTCCGGGATGACGACTTATCGATGGCCAGAATGTAGCGAGAAAAAGCCCTAACGCATTTTAGATTCACAAAACGGAGTAAAGCCGAAGGATAACCATTCCTCCCGGCGTCATGCCGGAATGCCGGCTCAGCGGAAACGGTGCGACAGTTATCCGGTATCTTCCACCCTCTCAAACCACTCTCAAAAGTAATTAAACAAGTCATCCCACTTAGGATTAACCGACTCCACTAACATACGAATATCACGCTCCGGCCAACCTAGTATCTCTTTGGCTCTTTTCTTAGCGGTACAAATGTCTTGGGATGCTTCATAGTAAACAAGGTTTTGCACCAGAAAAACTAATCCCAATGACTTTTGTACTTCAAGTTTCTGATTCCAAATGGTTTCTTGTAGGTTTGTTGTTGAACTAACGTGTAAAAAGGTCTGGTCTTTGGAAGCCAGGACATAAACGACCGCCTGTTCACTCGCTGAATAGGCATTTATGAAGAGTGCTTTTTGCTCGCAGGAGCTTTCTTGTTCTGTGCTCTCATCGGTAGCTCCCTCGACTGTGATTTTGGCTGACGTTTTCATTGCAACTCCGTTTTCGAAATAGACCGAAATTCAAGTATGGAGAGAATGGGGGTTTGGTGTGTTACAGGTGGCAGATTTACGACTTATGGTGGGGTGTTTGATACTATTGGTAATGCTGTGGATGGTAATCAGAAGGGTAAAAGTAAAAAACAGGCGTCATTCCGGAAGACATGGAATGTCTATCCGGTATCTTTTGCTACTAACCAATTGAAGATCCCGGATATTTGCATACGCAAATTCCGCTGGGCCGGCATTCCGGGATGACATTATTAGTTGGTGAGTTTTAGTTACCAACTGATCCAAGTGTAAACTCTATCAGTGATACTAAAGCGTAGTATCCCTCTCAACCAAAGTAACTGGCACCATGAGCTTCACTCGGCTCATGTCACCTTCTTTTATTTGGTCTACCAAGATCTTCACCGCCTCTTTCGCCAAGCGGTTAAAATCCTGCTTGAAAGTGGTGAGTTTGTAGCTGTGCCATTTGGCTTGTGGGATATCATCAAAACCTATTACTTGGAAGTCTTCAGGGATTTTCAACCCAAACTCGAAACGAGCGATATCCATCGCTGCCATGGCTAGGTTATCCGTGGCGCAGAATACTGCCTCTGGTTTAGTGCCATTGGAAAGCATTCTACGGATGGCTGGGATGGCATCTGCGTAGTCGTAATTTGCCTCTATAACCTGAGGAGTAATACCCGACAGGTCTTTGAATTCGTCACAGAAACCTGAAGTACGTTCTGTATTGGTGACCGTTGGAACCTCACCAGTAAGATAGACCACTTTTTTTGCGCCTTTTGCATGAAAGTGCCTTGCGGCTATTTGACCGGCAGAGTAGTTATCACTTACTACGAAGCTACTCTTGGTGCCCTCGACTACCCTTGCGTATTGCACAACTGGAATGTTGAACTCTTCACACTCTTCATACAGCGCGGTGTTGAAGGTCGCGGATGCGGCAATCACACCATCTACGCGGTACTGGAAGATGTTGGGAATAGAATGTTGGTTATCATCCGTTACCTGCCACGGAATCAGAACTGCAGAGTAGCCATAGCTCTGTAGTTCCATACTGATACGTTGCAGAGTTTTCATGTGGATCGGGTAGTCTGCGTCAGGGAAAACCACGCCGATCAATTTGGATTCGTTGGTCGTCAAACTGCGTGCGAACGCGTTTGGACGATAGTTAAGCGCTTTGGCTGCCTCGTAGACTTTTTGTTTAGTTTTCTCTGAAACCGAACTGCCCGCGACAAATACACGTGAGACCGTGGATTGGGATACCCCTGCCAACTTTGCGACGTCTTTTGATGTAACTGTTGTTTTATTAGACATTTTCATTGTAATAACAGTGCGATATTGAGAATTTTAACACATAACTCCAACTTATCTCGTTGAAGTAGATGGCAAAAAAGCCCCAAGCATGACACTTGGGGCTGAGCGCGTTCTAACTTTGGAAAATTAGAAGTAGTAACGGATACCAGCTGCCCACTGGTCATCACGATTTTCAAACTGATTACCCACTAGTTCGTCTTTGCCTAGATCAATTTGGTATTCAGTCCATACAAGGAATTTGTTCTTAGTGAAGTGGTACTCAAGACCCGGTACTAGCAGGTTACGCTCGTAGCCGTTAGTCTCGTTACCGCGGTCTTCCATGTAGTTATAGATAAGCGTTGGACGCAGACCGTTTTCGAAATGGTAATAAGTGTAGATTTCACCACCAAGGGTATCCATCATGATGTCTTGTGCCCCCTGAGAAACCGCTTCCCAGTTCTCACCTACGTGGAAGGTTGCACCAGCGTAGAAACCACCATTGGTGTAGTTTGCGCCAAGAAGCATGATGCGCATGTGGTCGCCGTCTTTAATGCCAGCTACAGCGCCTTTAGTGATTGCACTAATTTCATTTTGAAGATATGAAGCACCAAGAGTGAAACCTTCGAAGCCTTTGTAAGTTAGAGAGCCACTGATGCCATTTTTAAGCGTAACTTCTGCATTAGAAGCCAGTTTTACGTCTTCACGAGTAGTCTGGTAAGTGAAACCGTAGCTGATGTCCTCGTTAATGCTGTTACGATAAGTAATTGAGTTTTCAGCACGGCCTGCGCCAGATGCGATACCCCAGTCAGCAAGGTTGTAAACACCAGAACCACGAGTACCGAACACACGACCAAGGTCAGTGTACCAAGCTACGTCGTAGAATGTAGACCATTGCTTAGTACCTGCAGCGATCTTACCGTATTTGTCGTGCTCAACGCCTGCGTATAGAAGACGGTCATAGATGTTGTCGCCGTTAGCACCAGAGTTGTAGCCCACTCTGCGTGACCAAAACCAGTCCAACCATTGTCTAGACCATGGTACCTTTTAGGCCGAAACGAGAAGAACCGCTGTTCCACTCACCTTCATCACCGTTACCACGGTCTTGGTAGCGCAGGTCAAAACGACCATCGATTGTTAGAGTATCACCGGCTTCGTTAGTCCAAGTGTGTGCTGCAAAAGCTGAAGTAGAAGTCAGTGCCGCTAGAACTAGCAGGCTAATATTTGTTTTTTTCATCTGTTTTTCTCAACCACTTATCGAGCGATAAAATCTGTGTTGGGCAAATTTCAGGTATAGGGAGGCTGTCCGTGCGCTATGGGCTCGAAAAAATGTTTCTACGTTTTGAAAGCGGTGCCTCAGACTAGAGGCACCTGTTGGGAGCAATCTCGAGCCATCCGGATAGTGGCTCAAGAAACTTCATCTTATAGTGAAGGGTTCATGATCTGTTGAGTACGTTCGAATACGTCCAGACCTTGTTGTTTTAGCCAGTAAGGTAGGTCGATTAGAACCCAGTTCTCAGACAGCTTGTCGCCATCACGGTAGTAAACGTCTACTACTTGCATGTCTGCACGAACTTCACCACCAGTCATACCTAGGAAACCACCGATTGGCGTGTTAGATAGGTTCGGCCAGCCGAAGAAGCAAGAGAAGCTACCTTCTGCGAAACGACATACGTGACCGTTGAACTTCTTGTCTTTCAGGTTGTTACGGAAAGGAAGTTGGTGCTGCTGCTGGTAACGAGGGATGGTATAAGATGCACCGATACCACATGGGCCGTACCAGATCATATCTTCAGACCAGCTCTTAGCTAGTACTTCTGGTGGGCAACCCATAGCGCCGCTGTCGTTAAGAGCAGATAGGTCAGCAACCATCTTGTTTACTAGGTCTAGAGTAGCTTGACCTTCTTCAGGAGCAGCATCTTCGAACAGTAGACCGTCGTGGTTACGTGGACCAGGGTATGTGAAGTGGCGACCAGTTGATTGTGGAAGTGGGTAAACACCCGCTTGATCCATCATGCCTAGTAGGTCAACGAATAGACCAGTCTTAGTGATCTTACCGTTTTCAACACAGTTGAACTCAGCGTAACGAAGGTTCATGATCTTGCCAGTTGGGCGCATGCCTAGGTACTCAGCGTCGAATAGACCCATGAAGTGACCCATGCTCATTACCCAGATTTCACCAGAAGTCACTTCGTTCTCACCACCGATGAAGATGTCTTGACGACGCTGCATGCGAGTCATTGACTTCATTAGAGGAGACCAGAAAACGTCAGCTGCTGCTTGTGCGCCTTCTTGCTCACGGAACGGGTAAACACCACGGAATAGGTAGTCTTCTGAAGTGTGTGCCTTTAGTACTTCTGCAACGTTTTCGTGAGTTGCGTTTTCCATTGCATCGAAATATTCACGAACGATGCGTTTTGCTTCTTGATATTTAGACATGGTTAAAAACCCTTCTATTAAATGCGCCAAGGCGCTGTCTTTATGTTTAGGTCGGAAACCGCTGATGGTTATCAGCCATTTCCTGAATCTTGATTACCTTGTCCGTGGTAAGAAAAGCGATGTTCCTGATATTTGATGCGTCTAAGGCATCTACTCATCGCTTGTCTGGTATTGCCCAACTCTTCCTTTTCCGAGTCACAGCTGGGCAATCCTTATTAAGCTTTTGCAGTTTCAGCTTTGTCTTTCTTGTAGAACACGCCGCCTTTTAGAGTCTCTGGCAGTGTTAGCCATAGTAGACCTGCGATGATCCAAACGATTGGTGAACCCCACATTGCTGTTTGTAGGTCGGTACGCTCTTGGATGAAGATAAGTACCATTGGAGCCCACATACCGATAATACGACCACCGTGGAACAGTGCTGCACCGTAGCTGCGTAGGTGTGCTGGGAACAACTCAGAGAAGTAACCGCCCCATACCGCTGAAGAAGACAGACCGAAGTTATAAATCAGACCTAGGATAGCTAGCATGTTTAGGCCGCCAATAACTACATCACCTGGTGCGATGAAGAAGATTGAAACCATGATACCCGCTAGGATGAAGCCGAATGCGTTAACCTTACGACCAAACTTATCTGATGCCCAACCCCAGAACCATGCACCGAATAGTGAACCGAATGCAGAGATAGAGAAGATTAGACCGATAGTTGCGCCGTCAAACATACGTACTTCGCGTAGGTAAGTCGTTACGAAACCACCGAAGAACTGGAAACCGTAGAAGTTAAGACCTGAAAGAAGTAGACAGGTAATGGTAATAGTACGGTAAGGCTTGCTTAGCATTTCGCCCCAAGTGCCCTTCTTCACTGGCTCTTCACCAGATTCAGATGCTTTAGCTTGCTCTTCTTCACCGAACGCGATTACTTTTTTATCGCTTGGTAGAACAAAGATCATGAGCACAGCAGCTACTAGCGGTGGAACACCACCAACCACATTAGGCTCTGCCAAGGGGCATCGATGCTAGTGATGAATGCTGCATACGCACCCATTGCAACTAGGGCAACAGAGAACATAGAAGAAGCAAATGCCGTCAACTTACCGCGAACAGTTGGGTTAAACAGACCTATCATCAGGCTTACCGCTACTGTGAAGTACCCACCTAGAGAAAGACCGATGATGAAACGCATCGCTGCCCAAGTTGTGTAGTCGGTGAACATCATGTTGATGATAGTTGCACCACCGTTTAGAGCAGTAATCGCGATAAGAGTCGATTTCTTACCGAAGTTAGTTGCGAACCATGCACATGAAAGCGCACCAATCAACGCACCCACTGACTGCCAAGTGTAGAACTGAGCAGTATCTGACAGGCTAATGCCGTCATATGCTTCAACGATGTATGGGCGTACGTAGTCAATAATTACAAAGTTATAACAATAGAAAAAGTAGCACTAGAATTGCTAGATAAGCAGCTACCCTTTGAATCATTGGAACTTCGCTCATGTGTTTCTTGGCTGTCATGACCGAGAATCCTCTGTTTGCTTGAGTTTATAGTTCTTTAATTACCAAGCCGTTGTTCCAGATTAACGACAGCTTGATGTTGATTTCGGGGACAAGTTTAATCCGTTCAATGAATGCAAAACAGTGATCGAAATCAATTTTAAAATGAATACGCACCCATTTGTATGGAATAGGCGATCTTGATCACAATCATAGGCGGGTTGAATCGGATTAGGCTACAATTCATGCACTTTAGATGGTATAAAACGCCTTCTCATGCTCGAACACGGAATTTTGGGCTGATAAAAACAATAAAAAGCACTAAATAATGAGCAATAAGTAGTGCGACACTCCGTGAAATTGAGGTATCCCAACAAAAATGGTTACGCAGTCAAGTTTAGTTGTTATCGCACTCTATATCGCAACTACCTTATTTATCAGTTACTTAGTTAATCGCCGTTTTAATACTGGTGGTGACTTCTCTACAGGTGGGCGTCAATTTGGATGGTTCACTGCCGGTGTTTCTATTCTTGCGACCTATATCAGTGCAATGACCTTTGTGGGAATGCCAGGCTGGGTATTCTCTAGCGGTATGCAGGCGATGAACATTCACCTTAACTACCCGCTGGTTATCTTTTTTACCGTTATCTTCTTTATACCTGTGTTTTACAAACTGCAGCTGACCTCTATCTATGAGTATCTGGAGCACAGGTTTGGTATCTACGCCCGAACCATCAATTCCATCGTATTTATTCTGGTGCAGTGTATTTCTGCAGGCGTTATTCTGTATGCCGTGGCGCTGATTTTGGTGCAGGCCCTGCCGATATCGGTATCCGAAGCCATAATCTACATCACTATATTTACCGCTATCTATACCTATGCGGGCGGTATCTCGACGGTTATTTGGACAGATATGCTGCAAAGCGCGGTCTTGATTGCCGGTACTATCGCAATTTTCGCCATTTTGGTGATGGATTTAAGCACAGGTAAGACACTGCCGGCGGATCAGTTAGAGATCATCAATCTGTCTACGGATCTGAGCCAAGATACAACTCTTTGGCAGGTTTATTTGCAGTGAGCTTTTTACACCTTAGTGTCTATGGCTCTAACCAGTTGATTATTCAAAGAACATTGGCGACTCGAAATGTTGAGACAGCACAAAAGTCTATGTTGGTGTGTGGCTACTTCGCCTTCTTTATCTACCTGTTCTTTGCAGTCATCGGTGTACTGCTCAAGGTTTACTACCAAGATGTCGAGTTCTCGAACGCCAACGAAGTGATTTTGGACTTCGTATTCAACCACACCAACCCAATTGTGATTGGCCTTATTATGTCGGCGCTCGCTGCTGCTGCCATGTCCACATTGGATTCCACTTATAACTCCATGGCCACAGTTGCTACCTTCGATCTTTACAAGCGGTTCGTTAAAAAAGATGAAAGCAAACAGCACTATGAAAAAGTTGCAAGAAAGATGAGCCTGTTGGCGGCAGTTAGTGTAGTCTTGCCGGCCTTATTTGCCGTGTCGAACGAATCTGTACTAAAAACCATCGCTAGCCTTACCTCTATATTTGTCGGTATTCGTCTTGGTTCATTCCTTCTTGGCCTGTTCTTTAAGAAGGCAAATGAGAAGGGCGTTATCGTAGGTAGCATTCTGAGCATGGTCGCAGTTTTTGTAGCACATCAAGCAGACATCGCTTGGCCTTGGTATGCTCCGCTCGGCACATTTGTATTTTTGGTTGCGGGTTTATTGACCAGCGCCTTTTGGGGCAGAAATACCCCTGAGCAGATGGATTTTATCCAGAAGCAAAAACAATTATTTGCAAAGCCTCAAGCTAGTCATTACGGACTATTGGTATTCGCCGTAGTCACCGTTGCAGCTTGCTTTGTAATCCCTGATTGGCTGTTAGCCGCATTGTCGTAATAGGTAAAAACATGTACTCAATTTTTGATATCTATAAAATAGGTGTCGGTCCTTCAAGCTCCCATACCAATGGTCCAATGCTTGCTGGCCACCATTTTACCCAACTCATCACCGCTGATATCGCCAAGGTGGCGCGTATTCAAGTGGATTTGTACGGCTCATTATCGCTAACTGGTATTGGTCACCATACTGACCGTGCCTCAATCTTGGGTCTTCTGGGTAACCGTCCGGACACCATCAAGATCTCGAGCGCTAATGCTGAAATGCGTAAAGCGATCGATGAAGGTAAGCTGAACATAGCCGGCGATCACCTGATCGACTTCAACTATGACAACGATATCCTGTTCCACACAGAGAACCTGCCTCTGCACGAGAACGGTATGACTATCTCTGCATTTGATGCTTCAGGTGAGCGTATCGGTTTTGAAACCTACTACTCTATCGGTGGTGGTTTCATCGCAACTGAATACGAACTGCAACACGGTAAGTCTACCTCTGATGTTGAAGTAGAATTCCCATTCGGTAGTGCTGAAGAGATGCTAAACAAGGCAGAAGATAATGGTCTAAGCCTTGGTGGTATGGTGCTTCGCAACGAGCTCGCGTTTAAATCTCAAGAAGAGATCGATGCAAAAGCAGAGCAGATCTGGAAGGTAATGAGCCTTTGTATGGAGCGCGGTTTTGAAACCGAAGGCATCCTAGATGGTGGCCTAAACGTAACCCGTCGTGCACCTAACCTTCTTAAAAAGCTAGAAGCTAACGCTGCAGTTGAAAACGATCCTATGGAAATCATGGATTGGATTAACCTATTTGCATTCGCAGTAAGTGAAGAGAACGCAGCCGGCGGTCAGGTTGTTACCTCACCAACTAACGGTGCAGCGGGCGTTATTCCTGCAGTTCTGATGTACTACCACAGATTCATCAAAGAGCTAGACCTTAAGCAGCTTAAAGACTTTATTGCGGTATCGGGTGCTATCGGTATCCTATATAAAACCAACGCATCGATCTCTGGTGCTGAGGTAGGTTGTCAGGGTGAAGTAGGCGTATCTTCTTCAATGGCAGCAGCTGGCCTTACTGCACTTCGCGGTGGTAGTAACGAGCAGATCTGTATCGCAGCTGAGATTGCGATGGAGCACTCGCTGGGCATGACCTGTGACCCAATCGGTGGTCTGGTTCAGGTTCCATGTATCGAGCGTAACGCTATGGGTGCAATGAAAGCGATCAATGCATCTCGCATGGCGCTTAAGCGTTCAAGCAAATGCCTGATCTCGCTAGATAACGTTATCGAAACCATGTACCAAACAGGTAAAGATATGAACCGTAAGTATCGTGAAACCTCACTAGGTGGTTTGGCGATGATTCACCTGGCTCCACCTTGTGAGTAATGGTTAGATTTGACTGATGATACCCACTCTTTTGAGTGGGTATTTTTTGGCTAGATACATTCACAGAATCAATAAATGTGGTTTTCTTGGTGCTTAATCAGGTTAATTGGATATTTGTAATTGGGTGCTTGAGGCAAGGTTAAGTGCCAAATACAGGTCCCGGCTCAAGGCCCGGATGACGATTTAAAACATAGGCTATGCTCCCAAACAACCGTGATCCCCGCAGGCTTTTAACGGGGATCTTCCATCGTACTTACCCTCCAATCTGACAGCTTAAAGCTCACAGCTGATCGCTAAAATATTATCCAATTTTCCAATAACGGATAATTACTACCCGCAAATACCATCTATTCACATATGCAATGCTTTGTTACTTTTTCGCGCACACTTTGCGTTCCTTTGGTAATGCCACAGGTTTACCATGCCGCGTCTTTCACTCTGATTAGGAAACGATCAATGAAACTGCTGAAAACTGTACTTGTTGGTGGTGCGCTTCTGTCTCTGACAGCTTGCTCGCAACTGCACCATGTACAAATTAGCGATATCGACCAGAGTCAGGGAGCGTTGACGCCAATTAGTATTCGAGTCAATGAACTTGGGTTTGATGCAGCTGAAACAGCTCAAATCGCGTCTGATCTTGCGAGAAGCGAGAAAGACTCGGAAAACCTACAGGCCGTGGCAACTATCTTGGCACTAATGAACATGGGCCCGTCTACCGGTAACCCTGTTTACAACGACGCTTACGCTGACCAAATCATGCAGCAAGTAAACGCTCAATGCCCAAGTCACAAGCTTACTGGCCTGACTTCAGTGCGTGAATCAACCAATGTGGGCACTGTCAGTGGTGAAGTCGTTCGTGTTGACGGCTTCTGCATTAACTAGGAATTCAAAACATGTTTAAAAAAGCACTAATTTTGGCAATTACCGCAGTATCACTGTCTGGTTGCGTAGGTTTGAACACAGTTTCTCTAACCTCAGTACCAGCCGAACGTGATGCCAAAGTAACGGCCTCTGCATCTGACTGGAACTTTATCGGTATCAACTTCAACAACGACATCGTTGACGAAGCAGTCGCAAACCTACAACAACAATGCCCAACAGGTAAGATTGAGGGTGTGCTAACAAAGCACCAGACCACCGGCTACGTACTCTTCTTTAAGCGTGAAATCATCGCAACTGGTTACTGCAATAAGGCGTAATTATGAAGAAGCTAGTCGTTTTCTTACCCCTATTACTTGCTGCGTGTAGCAGTAGCGTACATATGTCGCAAGTAAGCCAAAACAAGTGTGCAAGTCACGAACCCACAAACTGTGGAAGTAGAGACGGAGCAGACTGTGGTTATGGGCTTTGCCTTTGATACTGATTATGTTGATCAAGCCTACGCGCAGGTTCTTGAACAATGTCCAACAGGTGCCTCTATGGTCAATGTGGAATATGTAACCGACCACGGTTTTCTGCATTGGACGAATAAGATCCGAGTTAAGGCACTCTGCGAAAAGTAATCGATAATGATAGGTACTAAATAAAGGTCACAGCTTTATTTAGTACCTTAGTTTCTATGGTTTACCGACTCAAGTGGCTTGATTCTCTTCAAGGCAAGGGTGAAACCATATGATTTCTAGCGAACTTAACAGCGCAGTATCCACACAGGAGCTAGCTAAGCTTTCCTATCCATCGCAAAACAATGTTAAAAGCATCTGGCTAAAGTCGCGCTTCTTCGTGCTCAGTAAGGTGTACCGCGCAACCTTCTCTCGTATCGCTACCCTGACGGGCAACTCACTGTTTCGACATGCGGTTGAACAAAAGCCTCGCCTTCTAGAAAAAGCACTCAAGCCATACCTGTATGTGGATATTCCACCAGCTGAGCGCATGCGTCATATCGAGCAGCACTTTACCTTTCTTAACCAGACCTTTGGCCATAACCTAGAATCTGCTTTTGAGAAAGGGCTAACGCTATTCGCATTAACAGATTCTCAGGAAAACGATTACAAGGTAATCCTATTTGACGGTGAGATGCGTGAGGGATCGCTAGGAATTCGTTTGATCAACAGCCTTGGGCAGACCATCTATTCGATTACCTTTAACCTAACCACTACACCTGAGAAAACCATCCATATTGGTGCTCTTAAAGGCCCGAGTGATAAGGTGGAAGACCGTAATCAGGTGATCAAGACATTAACCCGCTCATTCCACGGCCTGCGTCCAAAGGCATTAATGTTGAGTTAGCCTATTCTTTGCAAGAGCGCTTGGCTATGACAAAGCGGTTTGTGTTTCTAATAAGGGACACATCTATCAGGCCCTTCGCTATAAAGGCTCCAAAAATAAGGCTGTAACTTTCAACTACGATGAGCTTTGGGATGAGTACGGCGCGACTGTGATAGACAAGTATCGCTTTGAGATCCCTACCCTGCCTGAGCGTAAAGACCCATCGACACTGGCCAAGCGTAACAAACGCCGTTTGTATACTAAGCGCTATGCTTGGTTGGATGAGATGGAAGTGAGTTTGAAAGCACGGTTGGATGAACTAAAAGTTGGGACTAGTGAGTTCTAAAGCTGACTAGGAATTTTTACAATGCCGACCCTAGAATCGGCATTGTAATTACTCTGAAGGCTGATAGCTCAAAGCTGACAGCTATTAGCTACCCACAAAACTCAAATCCACCGCCTGATAATACTTATTCTTTAGAATCTTACCCTGCTTAATCACAATCCCTTCATTACTCTTAGAATCATGATCGCAGAACACGATGTACTTACCATTCTTAAGCTTGTAGTCCGCGCTGATACCCTTAGCTGCATAGACTTCAACCGTCTCTTTAGCCTGTGTTTCATCGAGCGCTGCCTTACTCATATTGCTCTGATGCACCGCATCCCAGCATTGTTCGAACGGGATCTCTAAAGTGTTTGCTACATTCAAAAGCACATCTACCTGACGCGCGATGGTGGTTTCTGCTAGCTCTTTGTGTCCCGCATGCACTGCGCGACCTACGGCAACATAGACTGTATCGGTAATTGCATCTGCTTGGTCTTCTTTTGAGTCAGCACGAGCAAGTTCAGCTAGCTCTTCAATCATTAGATTTGAATGAAGATGGCATAGGGCTTCATTTTCAATGCCTGTCTCAATAGGCAAATTGAACAGCTGACGGAACTCGATGATATCAGCGTAAAGCTTGTTCCAAAGGGTCTCAGAAAGTGCGGTATAAGATGAGTAGAATTCTGGCTTCATGTTCGTTGTTCTGTGGTGCAAAAAGGTTACTTTCCCATGTCGCCGGATTGAATGCAATGCAGCGACACCATTAGATTTAAGACTTAGCTGGCTGAATCAAATCAAACTTATTGCCATATAAATCTTCAAAGATAACTACCGTGCCATAAGGCTCAACGCGTGGCTCTTCCAAGAACACGATATCTCGTTGTTTGAACTTCTCGTAGTCACTCCAAAAGTCTTCTGTCTCAAAAATCATCAAGACCGAACTGCCCGCTTGGCTGCCAACAACCGCCTCATCTTGCGCTGAAGCTTTCAGCAATTGAACGCGAGTTTGAGAAGTCTTATTAGGTGCAATTAGCAGCCAACGTCCCATTTCGGATTCAAGGTCTTCTACCACCACAAAATCCAGTTTTTCTACATAAAAATCAAGTGCTTGCTCATAGTCTGTGACTAATAAAGCGACACTGCCAATACTTGAAGGCATACGGTAATTCCTGCTGTTAAGTGGCTGACTCAACTATCAAATTTCGAGTCCAATAACTATGAGCTGAATACTAATTCGTGATTGCAGATACGTAAACTTATAAACCAACCGAATATGCAATGCGGTAAGCGTTTAAAATTAATCACTTTTTAACCAAATGATGTAAATCATTTTTTCCTATTAGGCGGATAATAAGAAAAATGGCTGCAAATCTCACTGCACACACATCAAAATCCAAGACGGTCGCGAGGGTATTGCCTTCATCACTGCTCATCAACCTGATGTCACTTGCGATCCCATTGGTCATCCTACAGATCTACGACCGCATCCTTCCCAACCAAAGCTATGGCACGGCTTTTCTCTTGGTGTTTGGTGCGACTATAGCCATCCTGTTAGATGCATTCCTTCGCTATGTTCGTACCTGGATGCTAGGCGCGGCTGCGGTTAATACCGAACACAAAACCTATCAGACCATTATTGAGCGCTTAAGCAGTGCAGCCCCAGCTCAGATTAAGGGACTGAAGCCAGGGACATTGCAAGAAAGCCTCAAGGGTGTTGCCCTTATCAAAGACTTCTATTCTGGCGGCTTTATCAGTGGCCTGATTGATGTGCCCTTTGCCATCATCTTCCTGCTGCTAATCAGCTATGTAGGTGGTGCACTGGTTGTCATCCCAATCGTGGTATGGGCGATTACCTTCGCTTTCGTATGGCTGTTCACTAAGAAATCTAGCGAACATGCGCTATTTGCTACAAATTCAGAACAAGATCGAATGAACTTCCTTATCTTGGTATTTGGCTTCTTAAACAACGTTAAGAGCCAAGCGTCTGAATCTAAGCTGTATCGTGATTTCAAAAAGCTCAATCAAAAACGCTATCTGGCAACATCTGAATCCGAGCGAAACATAGCTGTGGCTCAGGAGCTTATCCAGATTGCAGCTATGGGCACCTCAGTTGCCATGGTATTGATTGGTAGCTTGAGTGTATTAGACGGCACACTTACAACAGGTGGTCTTGCTGCTTGTTCGATCCTTGCAGGTCGTGCGGTTGCGCCGCTCAGTGCCCTACTTGGACTTCGCCTTAAATACAGCTCTTTCATGGTAGCGAACCACTCTTTAACCGAGCTACTGGATGGCCTTACTGAGGCAGACCAGAAAAACCAGACAACCAAGAATTTCAATATCTAACGCTGTCGGATATTACCTTTAACCGCTTCGATCGTAGCTTCCATTTCAACCTGAACCTGAAACAAGGCGAACTGGTTGATATCTCTCATTTAGATACTGACGTCGCAAGCCATGCAGTTACTCTAGCCGCTGGATTAGAAGTTTCTGAAAAAGGAACGAGCGCTTGGGGAGAAGAACCTATAGAAACTTCTTCACAATGGTGGCGAGAGAATATCGGTTTCGTTTCGACGCGCCCGAGCGTAGTCTCTGGAAGCCTATTGGATAACCTTTGCGCGTTTAATAATGACCGTATCGAAGAGGCTAACCTACTAACCAATGCCCTTGGTCTAAATAAGATCATCTCAGAGCTGGCTGATGGTGTTCAGACCAAGGTTGGCTTTAACCTTGGCATCAAACTGAGCCGTGGCACCATCAAGCTGGTGTCTATCATTGGACAACTGTCCCAACCTACCCCTGTGGTCATCCTTGATCGTCCCGAACGAGATCTCGACCTAGAGTCGGTAAGTCACCTTAAGTCTGTACTTGAGTTTTATATCTCAAAAGGACGTAGCTTTGTATTAAACAGCGAGCATCCACTTCTATTGGAACTGTCAAATCAAAGCTTTAAAATCACGGAGGATGCACAGTGAACACAAGTTATATAAAGAGCATTCAAGACATCCTCAAGGTGCTGGATGTGGATGCCGGTATTCAGAACTTCACAAACGAATGGCTCGCTTCCAACCCAGTCATTGAAAGTGGCGACCTGTTTGAACTTCTGGATCGCTTGATGATCCCATATGAGGTTCACCCTGCTTCAAAGAAACTAACCAAGATAGAACATCAGATAGCGGTACGTCTTACTGACGACAAAGCGATTAGCTGTAAATACGGCCTAGACGACTACTTTGAATATGACCAAGAGCAGTTTGTGCCGGCTGGTATTCCTGATGAAAAATACACCGACGTGGTGATCTTGGTTTTAGACAGGCCCAAAGAAAAGCATGAAATTGATTGGTTTGAGAGTCGCTTAAAGGACTACAAAGGTATCGTGCCTCGTTTGTTAGGTATTAGCTTGTTGGCTAACTTGTTCGCGCTATCGATTCCTTTTATCACCATGTCGGTGTATGACCACGTTATTGGAGGCGATGCCCGTGGGGAAGTCATTGGTATCGCTATTGGCGCCATCTTGCTGTTCTCTATGATGCTAAGCCTCAAAGTACTCCGTAGCCAACTTCTCACCACGGTAGCCAATCGTATTAGTCGCGAAATCACTCAGGTATTACTGCGTAAGGTTATCTCGGTACCTCTAGCGAACAGCAGACAAGCAAGCGCTTCGTCGTTTCTAAACCGTTTAACCACGGCCGAATCGATAAAAGGCATGGTACAAGGTCCGCTGGGTGGCGCCCTATTTGACCTACCGTTTGTGGTTATCTTTATCGTCGCTATCGGCGTTCTAGGTGGATGGTTGGTAATAGTGCCAATTATTGCACTGCTACTTTATTTTGTATTAGCTCTGCACCACTACAAGAAGCAAGCACTGTTAAACAATCAGGTTACTGTGTCTGGCACCACTCGCTATACACTGGTGTATGAGCTAAACAGCAAGTTAGATTATCTTCGTTCAAGTCAAATATTACCTCGCTGGAGTAATCGCTTCGCAAAGGCGAATACCTTGACCTCGAAGAACAGCTTTAGCCAACTGACACATCAGGCGAAATACACCTCGATCTATTATGCTATCGGGCTTTTGAGTACCCTTGCCATCATTGGTCTTGGTATTGAGCTTATCTTCGCTCAAGAGCTGTCTGCCGGTGGCCTGATTGCAACCATGATGCTGATATCACGCGTGACTAGTCCTGCGCAGATGCTATCTAACAGTTACTCGAGGATTGGTCAGTACAAACAAGCCAAACTGCAGATAAACCAAACTATGGCGCATAGGCTGAGGGTGAATTTTCCTATCAGCATCATAAGCTTTCTGAAGAAGCACCTTCGTTAGAGCTTGAGCAAGTAACACTGCGCTTTCCAAATCAACTAAAACCAGCACTCTCTGGTGTTAGCTTTTCTGCAGAGGCAGGACAGGTGATTGCAATCACAGGCCCTATGGGTTCAGGGAAAACCACACTGCTTGAGGTATTGGCAGGTCTAACCGAATTGCAAAATGGCGTTATAAAATACAATGGTCACAACCTAACCCAATATGACCCGCAATTGCTGCGACAGTGGCTAGGTTTCTATGGCGATCAGCCCAGATCATCCTTTGACGGTGCGAGAGTTTATTGCCGACAATCGCAAAGTAGAAGACGAGGAGATTCTACAAGCCTTGTTTAGCATGGGTGGAGAGTATTGGTTTAACTCATTAGAGCAAGGTTTAGATACCCAACTGAATGATTTGGAATCTCTATCTCATCCTTTGTCTAGCTTTGAGGCAAACGTGCTAATCAGGGCGAAACTGTTTTGTCATCGCTATCCTTTGGTCATTCTGGATAACCCAGTTGTATCCAACCGAGAGAAGCAGATATTTCTTAACTGGATTGAGAAAACTCGAGGGGATAGCACCATAGTCTTCACCTCATATGACCCTGAAATCATCAAAGTTGCCGACCAGATAGTAGTCCTTGACCAAGGCAGTGTCAGTTATGCTGGACCTATACCAGAGGCAGAGACAGTGGAAGTTGAAGCCTAATATGGAACACGAAAACCCAGAGGTGATTGAGTCCAAGAACACCCAAAGATTACTGTCAATGAGCACTTATATCATAAGTGCCTGCGTGGTCTTGTTTGTCGCTTGGACAATGCTAACCCAAGTTGATGAGATCGCTAAAGCCAAAGGGTCAGTCATCCCCGAAGGCGAGAGACAAGTACTTCAATCTGAGCTTGGTGGAAAACTGAAAAAGGTTTATGTAAAACGCGGACAATTGGTTGAGGTTGGCGACCCTATTGTTGAGTTTGATTCAACCTACCAGAGCACAGCGCTAGATGAGCTCGAATCCCAGCAGGCAAGCCTTATTCTTGGCATTGAGCGTATGTCTGCGCTTATCGAAGAACGCGAACCAGACTTTACTCAGTATGCTGTCGCTTATCCTAATGTAGTTTCAGAGCAGCAGGCTCAACTGGCTGCAACCAAGGCTCTGTGGTCGCGTAAAAAAGCTGTACTTGAGAAAGAGAGCGAACGCATTGCAGAAGAGCTTAGAGGTGTTAACCGAGAGATCCCAGCTGAACGTCGTCAGTTAAATTCTTCCCAAGAAGAGCTGAAGATCCTCGAGCAAGGCCGAGCTAAAGGTAATATTTCCAAGATACGAGTATTGGAGATGAGGCAAAAGATTGGCTCTATTGAGGCTGAACTTGAGCAAGCCAAAGGCAAAAAAGCGGTTCTTCTGAAGCAAGCTGAATCCAATCAAACCAAGATTGACCAACTGCATGCTGAGAACATCCTAGAAATTCGCAAAGAAAAATCAAAAGCGGTGTCTGATCTATCCGCGCTCAATGCAAGGGTTCGCTCTGGTCAGGCTAAGGTAACTGGCACCTTGCTTCTTGCTCCGGTAAAAGGCCTTATCCAAAGCCTGCCGACTACGCACAATGGCTCAGTTATTCAGCCCGGCGGTACAGTTGCAGAGATAGTTCCCGTTGAAGGTCGTGCAGCGTTTAAGGCCAAGCTATCTCCAAGAGATATTGGTTTTGTGTCTGTCGGTCAAGCCGCACGAGTTAAGATAGATGCTTTTGACTACAGCCGTTTTGGTGCCCTCAATGGTACGGTTACAGAAATATCTCCAACCACCAGCCAAACTGAACGCGGAGAGATCTATTACGACGTGGTTATCGAAGTAGACAGAGGGTACTTCCGAAACGACCCAGAGCGATTTGCTATATTGCCAGGGATGACGGGAGAGGTAGACATCACCACGGGTGAGAAAACCGTTTTCCAATATCTATGGAAACCCATCTATACCAACGTCAGCCGAGCATTCGGCGAGAGATAAACTAAGGGCGCTTTAAGCGCCCTTTTCTATAATGGATAACCCTGACAGCGAGTCACTGTTTGCAAGCTCTCAAGCTTGTGGACTAGAGCCAACAACCACACCGACTTGCTTGGGTCTTTTATCCCACCCACATTGCAGGTATGCGTATCCCCAGTGCTATCTTTAACTCGAACCTCCACCTTTGCTTGACTCCTATCCACCTCTAGAGCTTTAGAAAGAGACTCAGGCTTAATTCCAGACTGGGTTAGATTACCCTGAACAACCTCCGAATAAGCTACTTCTATGCCTACATTTCCTTCCGTGGTATTGATGAAATAGAAGCGATTCATACCTTCCACCACAGTTGTATCTGGCTTGGCTACTGCAAAAAAATTGAAACTATTCTCGGCATCGATACGCGTAGTATCACCCACCAGGAATATCAAAGGCGACACCTTACGATTTACAAAGCGAACTTGGGTTTTACCACTATGGATAGGCTTATCACGCTCAATATCAAAGGCGACCTCATAATCCACTGAGCCAGATCCTTCACCTCAGCATGTGAAATCACTCCATCTTTAGCATAAAGATAGTCAGGCAGATAAGTACGATTGGTGCGCTTACCCATAGTCGGGCTTTGATAGCTGACAGTGAGCGTCAACGGGCTATAGGACGAATCATCCACCGGCGTGTTGATAGACAAAGTTATACACCTGATAGCGAACCTCCACAGGCTCAGGCTTGGGTGGCGTTTTTTTCGTACACCCCACAACGAAAACCGTTAAAGCAAGTACAGCCATGTATGTGAATTTCATCAGCTCGTCCCTTTGAGTGCTTCGGAGTGGGAGTAAGTATGGCAGAGTTTCACGGAAGTGAGTTTTGAGCGATCAGCTGTAAGCTTTCAGTGGTGGAGTTGTTGAGAATAACGGATAAGAAGATCCCGCTAGGCCGGCAATCCGGATATTTGCGATGCAAATTTCGCTGAGCCGGCATTCCGGGATGACGATTCTTCATAGTGATTACATCAAATAGAAAGTCATCATACCGGAAGGCACAAGCCTGTCCGGTATCTAGATGAACACAGAGCCTCTGATAGCTGACAGCTTAAAGCTCACAGCTATCAAACATGATGATCACTATGACCCATTAGCTCATGTAAATGCTTAGTCGGATCATAATCTTCATAATGGTGATGTTCATCTGCGGTTGCAATACTCGCATCATCCACAGGAATACCATGCTCATCCAGCACTAGAGCAGTGTCAGAACTTAACACCAAATCCAAATCTTGAGGCATTGCCTGATCACCCATTTGAAGCTGAGGCTCAGTAATGCCTAGCTGGTCTAAATAAGCCTGAGCACCTGGACGAGTCTCGTGATTTGCCCCTAATGATTCAAGTGTCACAGTTTCAACTGGAACATCCTGCATTGGTTCGTCAGCGACAGACTGTACTGTAGGCGCTGGTGCAGGAGGTGGTGGAGATACATGATGTTCAACCGTCACCGTCAAAGTACCAGGACTAGAATCACCATGGCCATCATTGGTGGTGTATTCAAGATCTATGTGTTCGCCTGACTGTACTCTTCCTTTAAAGAAGAACTCCAGAGTATCTAAACGGTCAGTTGGAACAGAATCTCCTGAGTGAACCTCAACTGTATTACCTTTAGCATCCAAGTAAGACAAAGCACCATACGGGCCTGATACCGAACTGAAAGTCACTGTATCTAGTTATCACCATCTACGTCATTCAAACCAAAGTCAGTTGCATTAAACTTGAAGCTTGAATCACTATCAGATACTTGCAGATTCTGTACCGGCGTTACTGTCGGAACATCGTTTGTGCCAAGAACATGAATAGTTAAATCTTGAACATCGATACCACCGTGCCCGTCCGATACCTCTACTGCGATAACTAAGTCTTTGCGCTGCCCCTCTGCAATGGAATTGTAGGCTGGATCAGAAGGATCGAAATGCCACTGCCCATCAGGATCTAAAGTAAAGCCTGCAGGAGGATTCTTAACTGAATAGGTAAGAGAAGAATCGTCGATATCAGTGGCACTCAGTCTGCCATGGAAAATACTGCCACCTTCAGAGCCCATTGCATCGTTTATCGCAGAAAATACAGGTGCGTCATTGGTCCCTTCAATGACGGCTGTTAGCTTTTCAGTCGCACTGCCATCAGCGGATTGGACTACTAAGGTATCAGTCAGATGTTCACCATCATGCAAATCTTTGATAGCTGATTGAGAGTTATCCGCTCTATAGGTCCAATGCCCATTCGCTTCTAGGTTAAATACCCCGTATTTACCTTGAACATGCTGTTGGGCGATAAAGTGGTCCTCACCGGTATCCTTGTCCGAAATCGTCAAATCACCCTGGGTATGCAACTCTCCGGATTTATTCAGGCTAGAATCTTCCCTAACAGTGCGAGTTGCTCTTCCGTTGATAGAAGCCGCATCATTTTGACCCACGACGGTTATTTCTATTTGATGAGTAGTACCATCAACAGACGTAACCGAAATAGTATCAGTTAGCTGACTTTGATCAGGAAGTGCTTGAACTGCACTGTCTTGGTTATCTAGGGTGTAGCTCCAATGCCCATCAGCCTGCATAGTCAAACTGCCATGGCTTCCCGTGTAGCTCTTAGCAGTAAAGCGTGACTCACCATCATCAACATCGGTGACATCCAGCTTACCAGTAACTGCTGCTGACGAGTCTTCAATAGTCGAGCCTTGAGACAAACCAGTGATGTTCGCTGGGTCATTGGTACCATTGACCACAATCACCAAATTCTTGCTATCCGTTCCACCATCTTGGTCGGTGACAATTACCGGAATGGTTAGAGTCTCAGAATGTCCTTTGGCTATATGCTGGTAGCTGCAACGCTCGGATCAAAGCTATAACTGCCATCGGTATTAAGCACAAAGCCATCAGGTGTACTAGTAGCAGTATAAGTATGACTTTCATGGTCATCTTTATCAGAGACAGTAATCGTACCGGTTACCTTGGAGCCCCCTTCATTTGCCGTTCTTTGAGTAATCGCATTAATCTGAGGTGCATCGTTTGTACCGGTAACGGTAATCACCAAGTCTTGTGTATCCGTACCATGATGTTTATCTGTTACAGTCACTGGGATAGTCAGAACCAGCTGATCACCTTTGGCCAGGTTCTCATACGCAGTATTAGTCGGATCAAATGTATAAGTACCATCTTGATTCAAATGGAAACCAGCAACATGAGATGTTGTAGTGTACTTAGCCGTATCGTTATCATCCACATCAGTAGACGTAATGCTACCCGAGACCTCTACTCCACCCTCGATTGCCGATTTCACCGTGATAGTATCTAGAACAGGGGCATCGTTAGTGCCCGTCACAGTAATAACCAGGTCCCTAATATGACTAGCACCACCGTGATTGTCTTCCACAATTACTGGGATCGTTAGTTTTTCTTGCTGACCTTCAGCAAGGTGCTCAAAGCTTCCATCCTTCATATCCAATGTATATGAACCATCGGTATTCAAAGTAAAACCAGCATGGGTATAACTAGTTTTGAAGGTCAATGTATCTGCTGGATTATCTGTAGTTCTAGTGCCTTGCGTATCGATATCTGTAGCGCTTAACTGACCGGATACAGTGTTACCACCCTCAATGCCGTTTCTAGCGGTAATCGCTTGAAGTACAGGGTTATCGTTGTCGCCTTTAATATCAACGGTTAGGTCATAATGCGTTCCATCTCGAGATGTAATCTGGAAGTGCTCAACAAACTTACCGCCTTCACTGAGTTGCTGAACACCAGGCTTGTCGCCACGAGTGAGAACGTAGTTCCAGTTGCCATCCTTATCCAACTGAAGATAACCGAACTTGCCACCGATATGGCTGTTCGCATGAAAGTTCTCTTCGTCATGTCCATCCACATCAGTAATGCCCAACTGACCATGAGCTGTTGCCTTACCATCCTCTTCAACAAAGTCTGGATGTGGGTTAGTGATGACTGCTGGGTCATTGGTTGGAGTTACAACGATCGCAGCTTGAGCTGTAGCTTTCGCGCCAGATGAATCGGTCACTTCATAGGTAACATGCACAGTCCCGTGGAAATTAGGTTACTAGGCACAAAGCGGTAGCCATTGCCTGATACCTCAAACCTACCTTTACTCTGATCGCCTGATACTAGCGTTGGAGTGCCCGTCAGGTGCAGTACATCATGATCTGTCGCAATATCAGGATCCTTCACATGATTCAAAAACTCTTGTTCAGTAAACACACGTGTAGGTTTAGGTGTTGAAGTGGTTGATTCCGCTACTGATCCTAATTTGAAGTCCGAAGCAACTGGGTTATCGTTTACCGCGGTAACAGGCAGAGTTGCACTGACTGTTCTCACTTGAGAATGAGGCATGCCATCGGTGACCTCAAAGGTGAAGTGGAGGTCGCCATGTTGGTCCTGTTTCGAGGTAAAGATAAACTCACCCTGACCGTTGTCTTGAACCGATACAGGTGCGCCACCAGCGCCAGTGATCTTCACATGCGTCACATGCAAAGCATCGCCATCTGGATCTGTTGCACCAGCAAGTTTAAGCAGTTCTTGTGTTGTTACGCTGTGAGTACCAAAGTCCTCTTTTTGAGAGGCTAGGTGTATATCGGTATTGGTTACTTCTGGTGGTCTGTTATGCCCCACAACCGTTAAGGTAATCTCTTGGGTATCCTTACCACCGTGCCCATCGGTAACCTCAATTGGTACCTTAAAGACTTGGGTTTGTCCCGGTGGAATATTACCAAAGTGAGCGCTATCAGGATAAAGGTGTAGCCACCATGACCATCCACCGTGAGACCAGCTAAGTGACCATTGCTGTCTAAGAACTCTTTTGGAAGTGGTTTACCTTGACTGTCAGTTGGTACTCCAGCCTTATAAGCTAGTGATAACTCATCACCATTATCGATATCCCTTGCCGTAATCTGGCCCACTACATGCGTGGTATCAACCTCAGCAGTGTCAATGCCAGAGATTTTCTGATTTTGAGCATTCTCTATGTGCTGCTCTACATGTGTGATCTCAGGTGCATCGTTGGTACCTGTAATCGTCACTACTAGGGTTGTAGGTGCTGCGTTTGGTCCCCTCACTGTAAAGGTTTCTGTTGCTGTCTCGCCTACCGCCAACTTATTAATTGGATCCGTAGGGCTGTTGTGCTGGTTAAGATGGTATTCCCAACCGCCATTAGGCTGAAGCTTCAAATAACCATACGCTGGCGACCCGTCAGCGTGTGTTTCAGGCTGTAAGTGGTTAGCCCCATACACGTCATCATGACTATGATGCGTTCCCGACACATGTACTTGATGGATAGTACCGGTAACCTTATCTCCACCTTCAGCAATGTGAGTGTTGTAGATATCTTGCTCGAATTTATCTACATCTAGTGGAGTTGTTGTCGTTGTACCACCTTGATGATTATTACCACCACCGGTCGGTTGTTGTGGCGGTAACTGAGGCGCATGACGAACAACCTCAAAAGAGGTATGCATTGGAGTAGAGGCTATACCGTCAGTCACCGTGTAGTCGATCTCAACTGGTCCCGTAAAGTTAGATGCCGGAATAAACTCGTAACCACCCTGACCGTCTTGCTTCAAGGTACCTACACTTGGATCATGCAGGTGAACATCCGTCAATTGGTGTCCAGCACCCGTTGCTGACAGTTTACCGATAGTTAACGTATCGCCAGTATCTGGGTCTGTAGCTCTATCCAAAAACATCTTGTCATCAAAATGAGCCGAAGGGTGAGACACAGGATTACCTTGTTTGTCATCAAGATACAGGTTCGGTAAAGGTACACCTGTTGCAATAGGCGCATCATTAGTACCTGTTACCTTGATCTGCACCGTATCTTTAATCGAGCTCCGCTAGGATCGGTTACCATAATAACGGCGTTAACGATCTCAACCTGTCCTTCTCGAAGGTGGTTATAAGCAGATACCGTTGGCTCAAAGGTATAGACGCCGGTATCGGGATCAATGGTAAAACCGGGAACAGGTTTATCCATGCTGTAATGCAACACGTCCGTTGTATCCTTATCAGAAACATGCAGCTTACCGATAACTGGATGACCGCCTTCAGTGGCCGTTACTCTATCAACCTGAGTAACCTCTGGAGCCTCATTCTTACCGGTAATATCAATGTTGATAGTGTGAGGCGTGCCATCGGCAGATCGGAACGTCACCGTATCGAGCAGATGCTCGCCCGCGCCTAGCGCTAGAACGGCAGGGTCTTTATCATTCAAGGTGTAATGCCAATGACCATTCTATCGATCGAAGCGAAGCCATGGGTACCAGGAATCGAACTTGTTGCCCTGAAATGATCCTCGTCTTTATCTGGGTCGGTTACGGTTAGATAGCCTTCAGCATGCAAATCACTGCCGTCAGTCACACTTAAATCTTGGTGTTTCGATTGGTCAGGAACTATCAATGCTGGGTCAGGCAATGGATTCACATGTAAGTTCGCATGAGCGCTAGGGGTTTGACCATGTTCAGCGGTTTGAATGTTCGCACCGGTATATCCATCAGAAACAGTGAAGCTAAATCTAATGTCATGACCAAATTTGTGGCTGTTCCAGTTCGGTGATGGCGTAAACAACCAACCACCGTTTGGATCTTTCGTTAGCTGACCAGCCCCCTGAGTATCTAGATGAAGAGATGTAATATGCAAGTCACTGTTGGGTTATCTATATCCGCTGTATTTGCTAGAAGCTGCGCTTCACTAATATGAATAGTTTGAGAATCCTCATCTATATGAGGCAGATTCACATTTCGTGCATTAGGTGCATCATCCACTGGGTTAACGTGGATGTAGCCACGCTCGGTAACCACCCCACCATGGTTATCATCCACTTTAAAGACAATTGGCACATCACCATTGAAGGTATCAGAATTCTGGTTGTGAGCCGGAATGAATTCGAAACGTCCCATACCATGGTCGACCAAGCGACCGTATTTAGGGTCTACCGTTGGGTTAAATACATCGAGTTTATCGTGCTCAACATCTAGGATTTGAAGAAGTGGGTTACCCCAAGTTGCATCAGCTTTACCTAATGTAAATCTGATCGCTCCATCTTCATCCACATTCAGTGGCGCTACTTGATTTACAGTTGGATTATCGTTTTGGCCCCTAACCGTGAAATGCATATGTTGTTGGTCATGTGCACCGTGGTTATCAGTAACCGTAACTAGAACATCAACCTTAGCGTTCTGGCCCACCTGCAAATGCTGATAAATCTGCGCACTTGCATCAAATACAAAGTGACCATCATTGTCCAAGGTTAAGCCAGCATCTTTCGCCGATACTGTAGTTTCATGACCATGTTCATCTGTTACTTTGACAAGCGTATCAAAGGTATAGGTATCACCTTGTGGATGGCTTGGATCTTTATGGTCATCGACATCGTTAAAGAAGATTTTACCAGATATCTGACTGTCTTCATTCACGGTTAACTGAGGTTGGTGTGGGTGATTACCAGATGTAAAGGTTTGTTGATGGCCTAAATGACCTCGCTGATCCTCAACCTTGAGAGCAGAAAGACGTGGTCTGTCATTTGTACCTTCGATAGTAAGGTGCAGGGTCTGCTGAGTGGTACCGCCATGTTTGTCATGCACAGTTACTAAAACATCTTCAGTCATGGACTCACCCACAGAGAGATGCTGAAGAATACGAGCGTCCGTATGAACTGTAATCTGTCCAGTGTGAGAGTCTATATCTATCCAACGAGGGTGGTGATTTCGGGTGTCTAAATGGTCATCAATGCTGTAGGTTAGATCAGTATCATCAACATCACTTACGTGTGGCAACGCTACAGTTTGAATGTGTTTATTCTGACCCGGTTTGCGTTCATCTTCATGAAACGTCACTGGAGCATAAGCCGCAAGCACAGGATCATCGTTTGTCCCATGCACGGTAACAGTAACTTCTTGCTCTACAGGCTTACCTGATGAATCGGTAACCAATACCGTGAAGACCTCGGTAGGACTCTGACCATTTTGAAGCTTCTGTGTATCCGGATCTGAATTATCTAACTGATAGTTCCAATGACCATTCTGATCAATGGTGAAAGTGCCATACTTACTAACGCGGGTCTCAGTGCCAGTGGTCGCGCCATCCACAGACCAGGTCAATGTGCCGTCGTTGTTGTCATAGTCAGTAGCAGTAAGATCACCTGCAATACTAGGAGTACCTGCATTTGCATTAGCCGTGCCACCAGCCTCAGTTACCGCTCCAGTGTCCGTACCTTTAATCACAGGCACATCATTAGAACCGGTTACTGTGATTTCTACATTGTGTTTGACCGGAGTACCTGAAGAGTCAGTATCAGTAACTTCAAACACTTCTTTGGCAACTTCACCTTCGTGAAGCCTGTCTGCTGCAGAGTTTCGAGAGTTGTCTAGAGTGTAGGTCCAGTGTCCAGTTTGAGGATCCATGGTCAATGAGCATACGTGCTTGTCCATTAGTCACAGCCCAATGTGCAGGGTCGCCTTTATCAGTCTCAGTAGCAGTTAAGGTGCCTGATACACTGGGAGTGCCAGTTTCTGCGTGAGGATGACGGTGAGAATCAGGGTGAGAGCCCGCTTCGACCACACTACCCGTATCACCGGTATTAGCAATAACAGGCAGATCGTTAGTACCATCAATGGTAATCACTACCTTATGCTCTGTGCCATCGGCACTATGAACTGTTATTGTGTCAGTTAACGAATCGGTTGCTTTTAGTTCTTGTATAGCAGTCTGGGAATTATCCGCTTCGTAGTGCCAGTTACCATCAGCATCGAGAGTAAGCGAACCGTAGAGACCTTTGATAGTTCCTGCTTGGAAGTGGTCTTCACCACTATCAACATCGGTGACCGACAAAACACCATTTGCATGAAGCTCATGTTGAGCATTCAGCGCATCATCTTCTTTAACTGTCGCGCTATCTTGGCCGGTGATCTTAGCCTGATCGTTACTACCGGTTAGCTGAACCCTTATCTGATGTTCAGTGGTAAGGCCCGCTTTATCAGTCAAACGTACCGTGAAGGTTTCCGTTACCTGTTGCCCTTGCGTTAGGGCTTCAGTAGCCGGTCGGCTATTGTCCAGTGTATAGGTCCACTGACCATTCGCACCGACACTTAGCTGTCCGTAAACACCATCACCAGCAGCATGGCCAGTTAATGGATTCACTATACTCCAGCTCGTAGAATCCCCAGTATCAACATCAGTTCCTGTTAAATGGCCTGTTGTCACATCAATACCCGCAATGACCTGGCCTGCAGACGTAGAACCATGCTCGGTAACAGAGCCCGAGTCACTATCTTGACCAACAAGGGAAATTACAGGTCTGTCATTGGTACCCTCAACCGTAACAACCACATCTTGAGTAGTCGTTGCTCCGTTGCTGTCTGTCACCAACACATGCAGTGTTTCTGTGTGGGTTTCACCCTTCGCAAGGGCCTGATGAGCGGCATTATCCAGCTTGTAGGTCCATGCACCTGAACTTGGATTCAGGGTAAAGCTACCAAACTGCCCTTTCAGGTTATTAGTCGCTGAATACTTTAGGGTGTCGTGTTGATCTGCATCGGTTGCTGTAACCTGACCACGCACAAACAACACATCGTCTTCTTTTACTTTTTCAGCTTGTGGGGAACTGGTAATAACAGGGGCATCATTAGTACCTTCTACATCAACCGTTACTTGCTGAGTCACCTTAGCACCATGCTCGTCGGTAACTGTTACCAGCATCTGTTCTTGGTAATGCTCGCTCTGCCCTAGGACTTGAGAAGCCTTTTGGTCTAGTGTGTAGTGCCAAACGCCACTGCTTTTATCCAGTGTAAAGGAGCCGTATTTTCCTTGAAGATTGTCAGGTGAATAGGTCAGTACCGCGCCATGGTCAACATCAGTTGCCGTTACCTGACCATTGGCACTCATAACCTTATCTTCGGTTACTGTACCCGTCTGAGCGTGACTGGTAATCTTAGGTCTATCATTGGTACCCTCAACATCAATGGTCACCTGCTGAGTTACCTTGGCACCATTCTCGTCGGTAACGGTAACCAACATAGTCTCAGTGTGATGTTCACCTTCTGCCAACGCTTGATGAGCATTGTTATCAAGGGTATAGGTCCAAGTGCCCGAATTTGCATTCAAGGTGAATGCACCATACTGGCCTTGAAGGTTGTCTGGGGTGTAAGTAAGCACCACACCATGGTCTACATCGGTCGCTGTTACCTGACCACGAGCAAGCACCACATCATCTTCTTTCACAGAGCCAGTTTGAGCCTGGCTTGTAATCACAGGTCTATCATTAGTACCAGAAACTTCTATAGTAACCTGCTGAGTGGTGCTAGCCCCATGCTCATCTTTCACCGTCACTAGCATGGTTTCTGTGTGCTTTTCGCCAAGCGCTAAGTCTTGATGGTGCTGATTGTCTAGAGTGTAGGTCCAAGTACCTGAGCTTGGGTTTAACGTGAAAGAACCGTAGGTCCCTTGCAAGTTGTTAGGCGAATAAGTCAGAACTGCACCATGGTCTTCATCAGTGGCAGTCACCTGACCTTTGGTAAACATGGTCCCATCTTCATTCACCGCCCCAGATTGAGCTGAGCTAGTGATGACAGGCTTGTCATTAGTGCCCTCTACCGTGACCACCACATCTTGAGTAGTCGTGGCACCTTTGTCGTCGGTCACAGTAACGTGCAAGGTTTCGGTATGAGATTCGCCAAGCGCTAGCGCTTGATGGGCTGAGTTGTCTAGTTTGTAATGCCATGCACCTGAACTTGGGTTCAGGGTAAAGCTACCGTAAGCACCCGTTAATTCGCCTTGTGGAGCCGAGTAGGTTAGCACCGCACCATGATCTACATCTGAAGCTGTCACTTGCCCGCTGGCTGTCAGAACATCATCTTCTTTAACCGTTTCTGCTTGTGCCGAGCTAGTAATCACAGGTTTATCGTTGGTACCTTCAACCTCGACGGTCACCTGTTGCGTAGTCTTGGCACCGTGCTCATCTGTCACAGTAACTAACAGAGTTTCAGTATGATGCTCACCCTCAGCTAGCGCCTGATGGGAAGAATTGTCTAGCTTGTAGGTCCAAGCACCCGAGGCTTTGTTCAGAGTAAAGGTACCGTATTGACCTTTAAGGCTATCTGGTGTGTAGGTTAACACTGCACCATGGTCTACATCGGTGGCAGTAACCTGCCCACACACAAACAAGGTCGCGTCTTCTTTTACTGTCTCGCTCTGTACACCGCTGCTTATTGCTGGCTTATCATTGGTACCTTGCACCTCTACAGTCACCTGTTGAGTAGTTGTTGCACCGTTCTCGTCGGTTACCGTCACCAATAGTGTTTCTGTATGATGTTCACCAAGAGCAAGTTCCTGATGTGCATTATTGGCGAGGGTATAGGTCCAAGTACCTGAGCTAGGATTAAGAGTAAACGAACCGTAGTGTCCTTGAAGGTTATCAGGGGAATAGGTGAGTACCGCACCATGATCCACATCCGTTGCCGTTACCTGACCACGAACGAATAGCACATCATCTTCTTTGACCGTTCCAGTCTGAGGCTGGCTAGTAATAACCGGTTTGTCATTGGTGCCTTGAACCTCAACGCTTACCTGTTGCGTTGTTTTCGCTCCATGCTCATCGGTTACCGTGACCAGCATGGTCTCTGTATGATGTTCGCCCAATGCCAAGGCTTGATGCACGTTGTTATCTAATTTATAGGTCCAAGCTCCTGAAGACTTATTAAGCGTAAACGTACCGTATTGGCCTTTAACTGCATCTGGGGTGTAAGTCAGCACCGCGCCGTGATCAACATCCGTTGCTGTTACTTGGCCGCGAACGAATAGTACATCGTCTTCTTTGACCGTTTCACTTTGGATACCGCTGCTGATAACCGGTCTATCATTGGTGCCGGTAACTTCAACCTTAACCTGTTGTGTAACCTTTGCGCCGTGCTCATCGGTTACCGCAACTAACATGACCTCTGTATGATGCTCACCCAACGCTAAGTCTTGATGGGCATTATTGTCTAACGTGTATGTCCAAGTTCCTGAACCGGAATTAAGGGTAAATGCGCCATACTTTCCTTGAAGACTGTCGGGCGTGTAAGTCAGTACCGCGCCGTGGTCCACATCGGTAGCTGTAACCTGACCGCGAACGAACAGCACATCATCTTCTTTAACCGCACCGCTTTGAGGCTGACTAGTTAGTACAGGTTTGTCATTGGTACCTTCAACTGTAACAACCACCTGTTGAGAAGTTGTAGCGCCTTTATCATCCGTAACAGTCACCAACATAGTTTCGCTATGAGACTCACCTAATGCCAAATCCTGATGGGCGTTGTTGTCGAGCTTATAGGTCCAACGACCAGAGCTTGAACTCAGTGAAAACGAGCCATACTGCCTTGAAGATTGTCTGGGGTATAAGTGAGCTGTGCGCCATGGTCCACATCCGACGCTGTCACGCGACCATTTACCGCAAGCACATCATCTTCTTTGACTGTGCCTGTTTGAGTCTGACTTGTAATAACAGGCTTATCATTAGTACCAGCAACCTCAACGGTTACCTGTTGGGTGGTCTTAGCACCGTGCTCATCGGTCACTGTGACCAGCATGGTTTCGGTGTGATGTTCGCCTTCGGCAAGGGCCTGGTTACCTTGATTATCTAGGGTATAAACCCACTTACCGCTGGCTGAATCTAACGTGAATTGGCCATATTGGCTTGAGTATTGTCTGGGGTGTAGGTGAGTACTGCGCCATGGTCTACATCAGAAGCGGTTACCTGGCCGGTTGCTGATAATACGTCATCTTCCTTGGTTGCCCTGTCTGCGCCTGACTAGTGATCACAGGAATATCATTGGTACCTTTTACAGTAACCGTGACCTCAAGAGTCTTTGAAAGACCAAAGGTATTGGTCGCAGTCACCTGCATAACCTCGGTGTGGGTTTCACCTTGGGCTAAGTCTTGGTGACCCTTGCTATCTAGGGTGTAGGTCCACTCGCCGCTGTCTTTATCTAGGGTAAATTCACCATACTGACCCTTTAGATGATCGGCGGTGAATACAAGGTCGATACCCTTTTCGCGGTTATGAATATCTACAGTACCGTTAGCGGAGGCCACCATATCTTCCACAACCGTTCCGGTTTGTGGCGTGCCCCCGATTGGGTAAGCAACATGAGATGATCCACCTGTGGTGTTAGTCGTTGGTGTGAAAACTGGGGTTGGTTTGAAGGTATTTACGCTATGGGTATGGTCGGTAGCGCCGGTCAATGGAGTAACAGGCTTGCCATAGTTAGCATGATGAAAATGGTGATTTCCTGTATTTTGGAAATAGCCTTTGGGCTTGTCATTGCCACCAATAAAAGGGACAGGTTGAGGATGTACTTCTTGGTGTCCTTCAACAGGAGTCGCTACATAGTGACTTTCATTGTCATCATGATGATAAACGGTGTGATGAATTTCAGGCTGAGGCTCATCGCCTCCAGATTTAGCACCAACATGATAGCTTGGGAGAACATAAGAAAAAGTACCGGCGCGCGCTACACGGTCTTTAGAAGATCTGAAGTACCTAGCCTTATTCTTCTTACTTTTCTGAGATTTAGCTTGCCCATTAGTCTCAGTTTGTTGTTTGTCGATGTTCTCTTTTTTTCCGTCGCTGGCCATGAAAATCCCGCCCAAATTCATCAATAAATAAACTGCATTTGATACTTCATCTTGCCCCTTAGATTGAGCCCCTTACCTCTCAATTTAAGGGTATGTGAAAGCGTTGTATCAACTGGGTTTCTATGAATATCTATGCTCATAATCACCTGATATATAGATACTCCCCGACCGTAGACTGTATAAAAAAAGGAGACTTGATACAGTCTCCTTTTTTACAAACTTATATTTTACTGTATGAAAGAAGGTAAGAATTATACCTTATCTGCCTTACCTGCAGGGCCCGCTAATTTGGCCAAAATTTTGTCGATAACAAATGGCTTCTGCTCTTTATCTTCAGCCGATTCCTTACGTCTGACAGCATCACGCACCATCATGGCACCGAGCCAGCGCACTGGCTCAGGTGGGAAGTGACCGCGTGGACCACCGGTTAGTGAACAACTTGAATATTGGTTATCTTCACCGAGCACCATAGAAGATAAGATCTTGCCACCGATACGTGTTTGAGCCACGCCATTACCAGAGTAGCCCAGACCGTAGAAGACGTTGTTCTGATCCTTAATGTTTCCAAAGAAGGGAAAGCCCGTGGTTGAACGGTCTGAGCCGCCAGTCCAGTTTGATGAGATCTGCTCACGCCCAATATGAGGAAAGAGGTTATCGAAAGAGTTCTTAAGTAACCCCAGATATTTGGTCTGCTGATTAAACATGGGCTCAACTTGGTTATTAAAGGAGAAGTGGTTTCCTCCCTTACCCAGCATCACACGACCATCAACCGTATCTCGGTAGTAGTGAACGAAGATGCGAGAATCCACCACTGTCACCCCTTCCGCAAGCTTAGATTTCTTAAGAAGCTCAGTACCTGCTTAGTGATCACCATATCCGATGAAACCACCACTATGCTGTTCTTAAACTCCTTAAACTTGTCTACCATCCAGGCGTTAAGGGCAAGAACAACTTGTTTAGCTTTCACGCTCCCCTGAGCTGTGACGACAGTTGCTGGCTCGCCATACTTGAGTTCTGTCATCTCTGTGTTTTCAAAGATTTCAACGCCCAGCTCAAGCGCTGCTTTGCGCAAGCCACGAGCTAGCAGCGCTGGCTGTACACTGCCTGCGGCTTTTGAGTAGTAGCCTCAATATGTTTAGCTGAACCTGTATTACCGTTTAGCTCCTTCTCATCAGTCTTACGCCAGCTGTTGATGCCAAGTTCTTCAAGCTTGTCCACCGTGGGTGCCATCGACCCACATTGAGCAGTATTGGTCGCGGTATAGTAGGTTCCATGCCTGCGAAGACCCGCGTCTATGTTGTGCTCTTTACAAAATGCCTCTATCTCAAACACCACACGCTCAGACTCTTCAACCAAGAACTTGGCCTGTTTCTCGCCAAACATCTTTACCATGGATGGGTACTTGGTCGCCCAAGTCAACATACAGCCACCATTTACACCCGACGCACCTGAACCGCAAAAACGCTTCTCCAAAATCGTGACTCTTAATTGAGGTGATTTTTGCTTAAGTAGGATGGCTGTCCACAAGCCGGTATAACCACCGCCCACGATACAAACATCGGTTTCGATGTCTTGATTCAAGGGTGTAGGTTCGACCCAGTTTTCAATCTGTTTTGCTTGGGCTATCCAATGACAAGGATGAGATTTTTCACTCATAACGCACCTATTTTGCTGTTAATTTAAACAAATCGCCGAAATTTAGGCGTAAAAAAGGCCTCCACATCAGTGACAGTGGAAGCTATTTAGGGATTAGCTGACTAGCGCTTGAGGGTCGCTAGTGATTCTATGCTGAGGGCATCGTGTCGCCAGTATTCCAAGTCGCAATCGATAAGATTACCGTCTTGGTCATAGTTAAGACGCTCAACCAACATCGCCGGACTGCCTGCAGTCGCTCGAAGCGCTTGCGCCATCTCCCCAAAAGAGAGGTGGTGCTGACACGATAACGAGTCTGACAATATACCAATCCAAACTGCTCTCGGTACAAGTCCGTCAGCGATTGAGTCAGGTCATTCTCAAGCAAGGTTGGCACCATCTCGGGACGGATATAGTTGGTGACATAAACCACTGGGCGATCTTCAAGATAGCGCACACGCTCAATATGAAATACATCTGAAAACGGTGGCAAGTCCAAAAGTTCTGAGGCCTGCTTGGTGGCCAATATGCTCCGCGCTCGAACCAATTCTGTTTTAGGGACTCGGTTCTGCAGCTTTGCCATGTTGATAAAATTCAACGTCTGCGTCGGATCATAGCGAAGCGGCGCTGGAGAGATAAACCAACCGCGGCGGTCCTCTCGATAGATTTTGCCTTCCGCCTCCAGTAGAGACAGCGCCTCTCTTAGGGTGACTCGAGTGGTATCAAATGACTCAGCCAGTTTACGTTCCGAAGGGAGTTTCTGTCTCGGGGCTAGCTGCCCCGATTCAATCTGCTCAACAATAACGTCTTTGATTTTAACGTACTGCACTCACGTTCCTTAATCTTAAAAATTTAGCGTTTACGCCATGCTTGGGTGCGTTTACCAAGCAACTTGTCTAGACCAATGTGTACCAGTTTAGCAGTCGCCGCAGAAATCATGATCATCACTGCCATAGCTGCTGCTGCCCCTGTTTGGCCGGTGTCGTCCATGTTCAATACAGAAACAGACGCTGGGATAGTATTGGTTGAGTACAAGAATACTACTGCAGAGGTGGTGGTCAACGCATTGATAAATAAGTATGCGGCAATGTCGAGAATCGCTGGCATACACACAGGCAGTGTCACCTTAAAGAACAGCTTATACTGAGGTAGCTTCACTGATGCTGCGGTGGATTCAATCTCAGCAGGGATCTGCTTAAGCGCTGTAGTCGCCGTCATATGACCCACTGTGTAGTAGTGAACCACGGTATTCACTACCAAGAAAGCCATTGTGCCATAAAGTACGTTTAGCGGGTTATTCACGTCATTAAAGTAGAAGATATAGCCCAAACCAAGCACCATACCCGGTACCGCCATAGGCACTACGCTTAGCATCTGAAGAACCTGACGTAGTGGACCAAACGCACGACCTTTCTCGATGCAATAAGCACCAATAAAGATAATCACTGTACCAATCAGCGCCGTCCAACCGGCAAGGGTTAGCGAGTTGAAATACGGACTCCAGCCATAGGTACTTAGCTCGGTAAAGTTGTAGTTGTTTAGGGTCAGAGCCTTGTTCCAAGGCCAGAAGGTCACTAGTGAGCCGTACACCGCCATACCCAGAACAGTAAGTACCGCTAGGCTGATCACCACACAATAGACAAGACACAGTGAGTCACGCACCTTGTTTGGTTTTGGCTCATAAGCTACAGAACGAGTATCAAATAGGTTTTTCTGCTTTTTCTGAACCCAACGGTCGACCGCAAACGCAAGCAGTGCTGGCATCAGAAGCAGGATACTGGTCACCGCACCCATAGAGAAGTTCTGTTGACCAACTACCTGCTTAAAGATATCGGTTGCCAATACGTTGTAGCTACCGCCGATTACCTTAGGCACACCAAAGTCACACACCACTAGGGTAAAGACCACGATAAGTGTGCTGATAAGGCCATATTTCGCCGCTGGCAGGGTCACCATAAAGAAGGTTTTAAGTGGTGATGTCTTCAGCGCTCGAGCCGCTTCATACAATCTTGCATCTGAGGTGCGAAGCGAGGTGGTCAGAATCATCAAAGCATGAGGAAAACACCAGAATACTAGACCCATAGTGATACCAATCAAACCATAAACCGACGCGCCGCCCAGCAACTCTTTGGCAACCCCTTGGTTACCGAACAAGAAGATCAAGCTGATTGCGGGTAGCAGAGAAGGAGCCAAGATTGGCGCCATACCCAACACCTGAAATACGGTCTTGAAAGGCATGCAAGAGCGAGTCAGAGCAAAAGCGTAGCCAAAGGCTAGCAAACCAACAATCACAGTTACCAAAACCCCAACGGTTAGGGTATTGGTTAGTGACTGCCACAGACTAGGCGAAGAGAAATAGGTAATGAAGTTCTCTAGACCTACAAACTCACCGTCCGAGTTCTGCACACTCTTAGTCAGCATGGCCCACATTGGCATGATGATAAACAGCCACATGAACACAAACAGAACTGCTAAGATCCCTGCCAAAGTGAGGTTGTCACGGCTTAGTTTCTTTGTCCAAAAGGTCCAGATATTTGCCGTAGGTATCTTGCCATTATCAGACAATGGATTGTTGTTCATAACGTCGGTCTTCATGATTAAGCAGCCTTACTCTTAGCCACTTTCGGCAGAGGAAATGCGTGCATATGCTTAGTCACTAGGCTTAGATGACGAATCTCATCCAGTTTAAGTTCAAGCTTGCGTGCCTCACGTACTGGCACATCAACACCAAGCAGAGGTAGCTCAGGATGACCATAGATGCGGCAATCCACACGAACATATGCCCCTTGGAATTCCAACATCTCGATCTTAACGGTCAGAGAGTTAAGCTCACTGTCGGTGAAGAACAGACTCTCAGGACGAAGCGCCAGTTCAAACGAGTCGTCACCGGCCTCAACCACGGTTTCTTTTCTAAAGAAAGTATCGCTCTCTACGTTGATCACATGGTCATGGATGCGAACCTGAGAGTCGCTGATCTTAGTTGCTTCAAAGAAGTTCATACTGCCCACGAACTCTGCCACAAAGCGAGTTGCCGGCTTTTCATAGATCTCTTGTGGCGTACCAACTTGCTCTATCACACCGTGGTTCATAACCACGATACGGTCTGCCATAGACAAGGCTTCTTCTTGGTCATGGGTAACCATGATGGTGGTGATGCCAAGCTTGCGCTGAAGCTGACAGATCTCTTCACGAAGGTGAGTACGCACTTTCGCATCCAGCGCAGAGAGTGGCTCATCTAGAAGTAGCAAACCTGGCGAAAGCGCCAACGCTCGAGCCAATGCAACACGCTGCTGCTGACCACCGGAAAGCTGAGCTGGGAATTTCTTGCCTGATGTAGCAGGCCAATGGTCTCAAGCCACTGCTCAACCTTCTCCTGCGCTTCTACTTTAGATGCACCTTGGTTGCGCAGACCAATCGCGATGTTGTCTGCCACAGTTAGGTTAGGGAATAACGCATAAGACTGGAATACGATGCCGAAATCACGCTTCTCGGGTGGCAAGAAAGTGATGTCTTTGTCTGCTTGCTTGATCTGACCATAAGTCGGAAGGTCCAGACCGGCAATGCCGCGAAGTAGGGTTGTTTTACCGCAGCCCGATGGACCAAGGAAACATACAAACTCGCCCTTGTTGATAGATAGCGAGATATCTTGAAGTGCAGTGAACTGACCGAATTGCTTCACTACATTATTAATTTCTAGATAGGTTTGGTTGGTATTCATAACACTCTCCAAATGGTATATACCAAAAGTAAATTGAGAGTGTGACAAGTTGATTAAAGAAATATATTGAATAGATGACAGTGTGGTGACTGTTTAAATTTTTGAGACAAATGGGCTGGGTAAAAAAATCTTCGGTTAGCTGAATAGACACTCGAATATCTGCAAAATAGGCACTACTAAGCGGGCGTGCTCACTTTTTGATGCTAGTCACTTCAGAGAACTCAAAGTACCACACTAGAGCCTTTACGCTGAAACAAAAAATGCGTGGCTGTTGGATACTCTCGGATGAAGATGTGAACCGTCAATTATTGAAGGCTTTTCAATCCCACTTTTTACGCACTCCAAGTATAGAAAGTCCTTGATTACTAGAAAAATTTTCAGTTAGCCACTAACTTAAATTAGTGGCTAATTGAAGTGTGAGAAATGTGAATGAAAGATAAGCGTAAGTCCCAAGAAAAATCCAAAACTGTCATTGCTGATTCAAAGAAAATAACGAACAATATAATCAAAGATGCAGACGCAGTTGATAAAAAAGAAAAGACGAAATTTCGAGAAACAAAAACAAAAAGGGCCTACATTCCTCTAGGTGCAACTCTCTCTCTTATTCTTCCTAGTTTTAAAGCGCTACAAGCGAAGGAGTCTTCGGCTCATTCTTCGGATTCTCTGCATGAAAGGGCCACCAATGCAGACAAGGAAACAAATGAAGGTAATACCGAAACTGCGCATTCCGCACTAACAAAAACGTCTCAAGCCGAGCCAGACGCGAACGCAATTACTCAGGCTCCCACTAACAATGAGCAACCTAAAACAGAATTAGCCCACTCCTCTAACTACTTACACTCTCCTGTCATCTCTCATCCATTTTTCGCAGGCTATACCGTTGCTACGACCCACGCACCAGATCTCACTGGTTTGGGACAAACAACACCCCAGCAAGCAAGCAGTACCGATATCAATTATGTAGAAGAAACTATTCAAGGCAAGTACGGTACATTAACAGTTAAACCTGATGGCAGTTATACCTTCACTCTCAACCCTAAGCTCCCTGCTTATGTTCTCCTGCAAGGCCATGAGATTGGTACAGATACCTTCACCATGCATCTGTCTAATGGTGCGCAGCAAACCATATCTGTTCCGGTTACAGGTCAAAACGAAACAGCTCAATTTAGTGGCGATCTAGCTGGCTCTGTAACCGAAGACCTCAACGTCGGGCCGAATGGCCTAATTACGACCCAAGGTACATTGGCCGTTAGCGATCAAGACCATGATCAAGACACGTTAGTTGCCATTCAGAACCGAACAACCAAATATGGCGAGTTCTCTATCGATGAGTCTGGGCATTGGCAATACCAAGTTAATAACGCCAGCAATACCGTGCAGGCACTCAGTTCTGGTCAATTACTTCAAGAAACTATCACTGTTCATTCATTTGATGGGACGGAACAACAAATTGTTGTAACCATCAATGGGCAAGATGACACCGCCATTATCTCAGGTAGCGACCTAGGTAGTGTTGTTGAGGACAACCAACTGCAAGTATCGGGGAAGCTGGATATTACCGACCCAGACGCAGGCCAACAGCATTTCCAAGGTGGTGATTTAGTTGGCACACTCGGTACTCTACATCTTACAGACAATGGGGCATGGTCCTACGATTTGGATAACAACAATCCAACTGTTCAGGCTCTAGGTAAAGGTGCTACCGCTACGGACAACATCACCGTCACCTCAGCCGATGGCACGACTCATCAAGTCACCATTACGGTCAACGGCACCAATGACAAAGCGGTGATTGCAGGTACCGACTCTAGTTCTGTTACCGAAGAATCTCAACTGCAGACCTCAGGCACGCTGAGCATTACCGATGTGGATACCGGCGAGGCGCACTTCTCGAATACCGATGTCGTTGGCACACTAGGCACTCTGCACCTCAAAGACAATGGTGCCTGGACCTACGATCTGGATAACAGCAATCCTAAAGTACAAGCCTTAGGGCAAGGTGCTACCGCTACTGACACCATGACAGTCACCTCAGCCGATGGCACAACTCACCAAGTCACTATTACCGTTAACGGCACCAATGATAAAGCCGTGATTGCGGGTACAGACACCGGTGCTGTGACGGAAGAGTCTCAACTGCAGACTTCTGGCACTCTAACCATTACCGATGTCGATACCGGCGAAGCACACTTCTCCAATACGGATATTGTCGGCACACTCGGCACCCTGCACCTCAAAGACAATGGTGCCTGGACCTACGATCTGGATAACACTAATCCAACTGTTCAGGCTCTAGGTAAAGGTGCTACCGCTACTGACACCATCACCGTCACCTCAGCGGATGGCACAACTCACCAAGTCACTATTACCGTTAGCGGCACCAATGATAAAGCTATTATTGCAGGTACAGACACCGGTGCTGTGACGGAAGAGTCTCAACTGCAGACTTCTGGCACGCTGACCATTACCGATGTGGATACCGGCGAGGCGCACTTCTCGAATACCGATGTCGTTGGCACACTAGGCACTCTGCACCTCAAAGACAATGGTACATGGACTTACGACCTGGATAACAGCAATCCTAAAGTACAAGCCTTAGGGCAAGGCGCTACCGCCACCGATACGATTACCGTTACCTCAGCCGATGGCACGCAGCATCAAGTCACTATTACCGTCAACGGCACCAATGATAAAGCCGTGATTGCAGGTACAGACACCGGTGCCGTGACAGAAGAGTCTCAACTGCAGACCTCAGGTACCCTGACCATTACCGATGTGGATACCGGTGAAGCGCACTTCTCGAATACAGATGTCGTCGGCACACTCGGTACTCTGCACCTTAAAGACAATGGTGCCTGGACTTACGACCTGGATAACACTAACCCAACTGTTCAGGCTCTAGGTAAAGGCGCTACCGCCACCGATACGATTACCGTTACCTCAGCCGATGGCACAACTCACCAAGTCACCATTACTGTGAACGGCACTAACGATAAACCGGTGATTGCAGGTACCAACTCTGGTTCTGTTACCGAAGAGTCTCAACTGCAGACCTCAGGTACCCTGACCATTACCGACGTCGACACCGGCGAAGCACACTTCTCCAATACCGATGTGGTTGGCACACTAGGCACTCTGCACCTCAAAGACAATGGTGCCTGGACCTACGATCTGGATAACAGCAATCCTAAAGTACAAGCCTTAGGGCAAGGTGCTACCGCTACCGACACTATTACCGTCACCTCAGCCGATGGTACATCTCACCAAGTTACTGTCACCGTCAACGGTACCAATGACAAAGCGGTGATCGCAGGTACAGATTCAGGCTCTGTTACTGAGGAATCTCAACTGCAGACCTCAGGTACCCTGACCATTGCCGATGTCGACACTGGCGAAGCACTTCTCCAATACGGATATTGTCGGCACACTCGGCACTCTGCACCTCAAAGACAATGGTGCCTGGACTTACGATCTGGATAACAGCAACCCGACCGTTCAAGCACTGAGCAAAGGGGCCACAGCCACAGACACTTTCACCGTAACTTCGGCCGACGGTACAACCCACCAAGTTACCGTCACAGTGAACGGCACCAACGATGCGGCAACGGTAAGCTCAGCAACCGTAGCAGTGAATGAGACCGATACGGCAATCACCACCTCAGGTACCCTAACCAGCACCGATGTCGATAACCCAGACAACGCCTTTACGCCAGATTCGATCACTGGCACCAACGGTAATTTAACCATCGATGCGAATGGACACTGGACGTTTACCGCCAACAGCGCTTTTAATCAGCTTAATGTCGGTGATAAAGTGGAAGAGACCTTTACCGTCACTTCAGTGGACGGCACCTCTTCAACTATCAAGGTCACCATTAACGGTACCAACGATGCGGCGACGGTTAGCTCAGCAACGGTAGCAGTGGATGAAACCGACTCAGCAACCACCACCTCAGGCACCCTAACCAGCACCGATGTTGATAACCCAGATAACACCTTCACTGCTTCAACTCAGCATGGCACCAACGGTGATTTGACCATCGATGCCAACGGGCACTGGACGTTCACCGCCAACAGCGCTTTTAATCAGCTTAATGTCGGTGATAAAGTGGAAGAGGCCTTTACCGTCACTTCAGTGGATGGCACACCTTCAACCATCAAGGTCACCATCAACGGCACCAACGATGCCGCAACGGTAAGTACAGCAACCGTAGCCGTAGATGAGACTGATACTGCAATCACCACCTCTGGCACCCTAACCAGCACCGATGTCGATAACCCAGATAACGCATTTACTGCCTCAACACAGCACGGCACCAACGGTGATTTGACCATCGATGCTAACGGGCACTGGACGTTCACCGCTAACAGCGCCTTTAATCAACTCAATGTTGGTGACAAGGTCGAGGAGACCTTTACTGTCACGTCAGTCGACGGCACTCCTTCGACAGTTAAAGTCACTATCAACGGTACTAATGACCGCCCTACTATTTCTGGAGTCTCAACTGGAAATGTCATCGAGCAAGGTTCCAGTACTCCGGGAACAGCCGATGCAACTGGAACACTGACAGCTTCAGATTTGGATACTGCCGATACTGTTAAATGGGCAGTAACCCAGCCTCAAGGACAAATGGGGACACTCTCCATTGACCAGCAAGGTCACTGGCATTATCGATTAGACAATACAATTGGGAGCGCGACAGACAAGTTAGCGGCTGGTGAGCATCAATCAGAATCCTTTTGGGTTACAGCCACCGATAGTGCTGGAGCAACCGTTCCTCATAAAATTGTTATCGATGTACAAGGTAGCAACGACAATCCAGTAGTTAGTGGTTGGACGCAGCTCCCTGCCGGAAAAGAAGATCAACCAGTAACAATAAAAGCATCGGATCTTTTGGCGCATACGAGCGATGTAGATACTACCGATATTTTGCATGTGAGTAATTTGCAGGCCACACACGGTAGTCTCACCGACAACAAGGACGGTACTTACACTTTCACACCAGACAAAGATTTTAACGGTGAGATTAAACTAACGTACGACGTAGTTGATGGACATGGTGGTAGCGTCAGTACTCAAGCAAAATTCGATCTTACGGCAGCTCCTGATAATGCCATTATCACCGATGCTCAAACCAATGCCGATCTGCGTGGAGTTACAGAAGATCGTGGCTACATAGATACTCATTACCAAATACATTACGAAGGCAAATTAAACATCCAAGATCCTGATGCTGGTGAAGCTCAGTTTGATCCAAACATTGGACCACAAACCTATCAGGGTATCGGCTACGACACTAAGCTCGGTGGGCATGTAGTGCTCATGCGTGACGGCCACTACACCTACACGATCGACAACCGCAACATTCAAAACTTGGCGCAAGGTGAGGTGAAACACGATTCGGCGGTAATACGATCGGTAGATGGCACCACACATACCATAGAGCTGACGGTTCATGGCACTAACGATGCACCTACCATTAATGCTCAATCTCATTCGGTGATGGAAGGCGGTAGCGTTCTGCAGGGGCAAATGGTCGGTCAGGATGTAGATACAGGTGCAACACTAGCTTATTCAATAACTAAACCTGTTGATGGACTAACTTTTAACGCTGATGGCAGTTATACATTTGATCCAACTGATGCGAGCTACGATCACCTATCCCAAGGCAAGTCTCAAACTCTAACCATTCCTGTAACCGTCACGGATGAACATGGTGCAAGCTCATCCCAAAATCTTGAAATTGTAATCACTGGCACAAATGATGCCGCTAAGGTATCTGGTGTGGATACAGGCAGCGTGCGTGAAAACCAAGCGGGTCAGAATATGTCTCCGGACTTTGCTCAGCCTGGCATGTCCAAAATAAGCCATGATGGACTAATGACAAGCGGTCAGTTGTCCATTGTCGACCCTGATGCAGGTGAAGCAGGATTTGATACAAAAGGCGGACTCTACTCTTATCACGGCCAGTATGGGCATCTCCTACTCCGCGAGGATGGTCACTGGGACTACAAGGTTGCGGCAGGCCAGACTGACTGGCTAAGACAGGCGCGAGCACCACTGTGGGTACGACCATAGATAAGTTGGGCTCGGGTGAAACGCTGACTGATGCCATTACCGTTCAAACTAAAGATGGCACCACCCACGATATCGTAATCACCATTCATGGTGACAATGATGCACCTTATGTCTCTGGCGAAGTGCAGCTAAACTCTGGCAAAGAAGACCTTCCACAGGTCATCACCCAGGCAGAACTGCTCGCTAACAGTATCGATGTTGATCATAACGATATCGGCCATTTAAGTGTGGCTAAACTGCACGCAAATCATGGTTCTATCCTTGATAATAAAGATGGTACTTATACTTTCACCCCAGACAAAGATTACAACGGTCAGGTGCATTTCACTTATGACGTGAAAGATGCCCATGGCGGTATCACACATACTGGAGCGACGACTACTCTTGTCGCACAAAATGATGCTGCTACTTTACCATCGTCACAAGCCACAAACTTTGTAACCGAAGACCATCTAAAGTCAGGCACTCATACGAATGAATTATGGTCAGGTTGGAAGAATCTTGATATTCAAGATATTGACTCTCTATCAGAGGCTAAGGTCACCCAGCTAGAGATCAACGGTGTTACGCATACTGTCCCTGCGGACTTTGCTATGAACCTAGTAGGTACTCACGGAACCTTTAACTTCACACACTCAACCGACGGTCACGATAAATGGAGTTATAGCGCAGACAACAGTCATACCGAAGTTCAAGGATTGAGTAGTGGTGAATCACTCACAGATACCATCACTTTGATTACCGCAGATGGAACCCGAATCCCGCTTACCGCAAAAATTCTGGGCACCGATGACCATGTAATTATCGATACTCCGGATGCGCTGACAGCGGCGCTTGGAACTGCCGTTGAAGATAAAATCACGACAATTTCAGGTACCCTACTCGCCCATGACTCTGACAGTAAAGATTCGGTGACATTCACTGCCGGAGATTCTACGGGGGCGTACGGAACGCTACATGTTGATAGCAATGGGCAATGGCACTACGACCTAGATCACTCGAAAGCAAACACACTTCAACAAGGTGAAACTAAAGCGGAAGGTTTTGATATCACAGCTACTTCTACTGATGGTTCGACCGCAACCAAGCATATTGAAGTATTGGTGCAAGGTAGCAATGACAAGGCAACGATATCTGTTACATCCAACCCTGATGTACATGAAGATGGGTCTTCAACAGCAGTTGAGGTAATTTCGGGTAAATTGAGCGCCATTGACCCTGACCACGACCAATCTGCATTCTCAACCGATGTTGGCAAACGCCATGATCCATTCAACAGCGGTGTTCACGGCGGTCTTCATATATCCAAAGATGGCTCTTGGACTTATACGGTCAACAACAGTCAAATTCAGCAACTAGCTGCTGGGCAAGAGGAGCACGTCCAATACAACGTGCATACTGTTGGTGGTGATACTCATGTCATTGATATTAAGATTGTAGGTACTAACGATATACCGACAGTAACCGCAACGACACTTGCTCATGGAACTGAAGATACACACTATCAAATGCAGGCAAGTCAGTTCGGATTCACCGATGTTGATACGGGCGATACGCTGCACTCAATCGCCATTACTGATCTTCCACCAGCAGCTCTGGGTAAGTTTGTGCTTGATGGGCACGACATCACTGCAGGGCAAAGCATTGCGGCTGCAGATATTAGTAAGCTTCAATTCATTCCCGTACAAGATTTCAATGGTGACGTACAGTTCAAATATACCGTTAATGACGGACATGTCGACTCACAAGAAGCAACCAACACTCTGCATATAGATGCGGTTAGCGATGCTGCACAGTTCACTGGCCGCGACACTGGGGATGTTCATGAAGGACATACCTATACAGCGCCAGACGGTTCTATGTCTGGCGGCTACGTCGATGATCGTTCACCCGATCATATGCATGGAAACATCGGTAAAATATGGAATGATGAAATACACACCGACGGGCACCTGAACATTGTCGACCCAGACTCAGGTGAGAGCCATGCTCAAACTGGCACTTATCAAGGTACACACGGGCATGTCATACTTCAGAGCAACGGAGATTGGAGCTACTATGCTTCCATAGGACAAGATGCTACAGGCAGAGCTATTGATCACCTAGGTCAAGGTGAGTCAATGACCGACACTGTTACCGTTAAATCAACAGATGGCACCACCCACGATATCGTTATCACCATTCATGGTGACAACGACCGTCCTTATTGTTCTGGTGAGGTACAACTCAACAGCGGAAAAGAGGACCTCGCTCAAACCATCACAACAGCCCAGTTATTGGCTAACACTATAGACGTTGATTCCAATGACGCCGGTCAGCTTTCTGTCGCCAACCTAAAAGCCGATCATGGCACGGTTTTCGACAATGGCAACGGTACTTTCACGTTTACTCCAAGCCAAGACTATAACGGACAGGTTCACTTTACTTACGATGTGAAAGACGCTCACTCTGGTGTGACGCATACAGGCGCAAACATGGTACTGACTCCAACAGGAGACGCCGCTCATTTCTCTGGAACCGATACTGGAAGCCTTACCGAAGATAAACACGTTCAGGGTGATGCACAGCACACCATCTTTACAACCGGCGTTTTGGATGTGACCGACCTGATACTGGGGAAGACCACTTTAGTGCAACTCGAAACGCACATGCTCTGCATGACCCATATGGCGGAACACTAACAATAGGTAAAGCGGGTGATTGGTCTTACAGCGTGCCCAATGGAAATGTACAGCACTTGGGGCAAGGGGAAAGTGAGCAAGTTCAATATGAAGTTCAGAGTGCGGGCGGTGATAAGCACATCATCACTCTCACTATTCACGGTACCAACGACGCGCCTGTTCTATCGGTAACACAAACAACCCCGACTACAGGTACCCTTACCGAAATCGATCTTGATACAAAAGACACTCATACCTTTTCTGTGGTCAGTTCAACTGGACAATTCGGCTCGCTCTCGGTTGATCCGATACGGCACTTATGTTTACACGGCGAACGGTTCTGTGGCTGGGATGAGTTATAACTCGGCCACACATACCTACCATGGCACCGATGTGTTTGAAGTAAAAGTAGCGGACAATCACGGCGGGGAGTCGTCGAGATTTATGACTTTTGATACCAATGGTCACGTGTCCGTTGTACCAGGGCAACAGCCTACTGTTTCAACCTCAGTGCCTGTCAATCCATTGGTAACGACAACTCAACCAAGCTTACCGGCAGGAACAAACACGCCACCGAGTAATGCAGTGACTGTCGATTTAGCAACACCTAGTGATACCGGTACATCAGACACAGATAACCTAACCAAAGACAGCACGCCAACAATCACTGGGCACACGGATATCCCGTATTCACAAGTCACTATCTATGACGCTCCAAGCCTGTTGGACACACAGTATCTGATGGTTCGGGTCAATATAGTGTTGCGGTAAGTAGCTTATCCGACGGCGACCATAATCTGTCCGCTAAAGCGTTGGCACCTTCTTCAACATTACCAGCGACATCTTCACTCCTTTCGGTTCACGTTGATACCGCTATTGCTCCTTTGCAGGTGTCACTAACTCATGACTCTGGGAGTAACACATCCGACTTAATAAGCAGTGATGGCTCGCTGACTATTAGTGGACAAGAAGTCGGTGCAACCGTTGAATACTCGACTGACAACGGGCATACATGGACATCAAGCTTTACACCACAGCAAGGTACTAACACGGTCAGTGTGAGACAAACTGACACTGCAGGGAATGTGTCTGCTTCAACATCATTGACCTTCACTTATGATGATCAGATTGCCACCCCATCTATTGATGTGAAATCGTCAACTGACTCAGGTATTTCTGCAACCGACGATCTTACTAATATCCACACCCCAATAATCACAGGTAGTGCCGAAGCAAACTCGTCTATTTCTATTACTGATGAAACAGGCAAAGTCATTGCTACTGGAACAGCAAATAGCCAGGGTATCTACCAACTCACAACATCGGATATTGCCGAGGGTAAACACACTTTCACGGTGTCTTCTACAGATGCAGCTGGCAATCAAAGTACCGCATCTTTACCTGTTGAGGTCGACTACACGGCTCCAACAATTTCGAAGGTTAATCTAAAAACAGAAACAACCCATCAGCCAACATTCAGTGGTACGGTTTCTCTAGATACCGCAAGCGTTGATATCGTAATCAAAAGTGGAGGTACCACGATTGAAACCTTGCATGCCACGCTAGATGGAAAAGGCGGATACACGGTTGATGCAACTAATCTTCCAGACCGTAGTTACACCGCTTATATTCAAGCAACAGATAAGGCAGGCAATACAACAGCATCAGGCTATGCCGGTACATTTGATCGCTTCACCGTTGATACACATGCGTCCGCACCGACTATCACCTTCGAAAGTACAGGCACTGACAGCATATATAACGCAGCCGAAGTAGCATCCGGAGCAGCCAATACTATAACCAGTACCATTCACCTGCCTGCTGATGCTCAGCCAAAAGATATACTGACGATAAATGGGCAACCTCATCCTATTACTAACGCGGAATATTTAGCGAAATCCGTCGAGATAGAAGTCGCTCCAGGAGCATCAATAACAGCAAGTATTACCGATAAAAGCGGTAATACGTCAACAGTGGCAAATGCTACTGCTCCTAGCGCAGATACCAGTGTCACCCCTCTACAAGTGTCATTAACTCATGACACCGGAAGTAACTCGTCTGATTTAATTACTAACGATGGTTCGTTGAACATTACTGGGCAAGAAGCAGGGGCAACCGTTGAATACTCCGTTGACGGTGGACACACATGGACATCAAGCTTTACGCCGCAACAAGGCACAAATACAGTCAGTGTGAGACAAACTGACAGTGCAGGGAATGTGTCACCTGATACTTCCGTGACTTTCACACTCGACAATACGATTGCTGCACCAACGGTCTCTCTGCGCAACGACACAGGTCGACACTCAGTAAACACCCCAGACTTAATCACTAAAGACCCTCAACTTTCAATTCAAACGGAAGCAGGAGCAAAAGTAGAATACTCAAATGATGGCGGACACAGTTGGACTGCTGCATTTAATCCAGTTGAAGGGGTAAATGACTTACAGGTAAGACAAACCGATATCGCCGGCAACGTATCCCCAGCGACGCACTTTAGCTTCACCTTAGATACGACCCCAGGTACGGTAACAGTGAACCCGATATCGCAGGACAATGCGTTAAACGCTGCTGAGAACAACCAACCATTAGTGATCACCGGCACGACATCCAACATAGCACCTGGGGATGTCGTCTATGTCGTCATCGGCAATAAACACTTTTATGATGCGACTGTAAAACCAGATGGTACTTGGTCATTAACCCTAAGTACTTCTGTACATCAAAACATAATGGCGACCGATAGCGACTACTCAATACAAGTAGGTACTGTTGATACGGCGGGTAACTCAACCCCTCGTATTTCCACTCACCTATTGATCGATACTGATGCACCACTGCCAAGAATTACAGTCAACTCAGTAACCTCAGATGACATCATCAACAAGATTGAAGCGGGTGGAGATATAGATATCACCGGTCATGTCAGTGGTGATTTCAACACTGGTGATACTGTTTCACTCACCATTAATGGACAAGCTATTTCCGGTTATACCGCTCAAGTTCAGGCCAATGGCGACTACTTAGTGTCAGTTCCGGCTAAAGTGCTTCTGACTCACAATATTCATACGAGCTCAACACAAGGACACAGTATTGAGGCAACGATAACCACTCATGACGGTGTCGGAAATACAGGTAGTGCATCGTCAGGTACAAGACCATTCACCTATGACATTCGTGTGAACGCCCCACAAATCTCCCTCACACACGACACTGGAAATGGACAAGACCATATCACCAGTGACGGAACATTGACCATTACGGGGCAAGAAACCGGCGCAACTATTGAATACTCCGTTGACGGTGGGCACACATGGACATCAAGCTTTACCCCACAAACAGGCAGCAACACCGTTGAGGTTAGACAAACTGACTCGGCAGGAAATGTATCAACAAGCAGTTCTTTGACTTTTACTCTAGATAACACTGCGGCAGCACCAAGCGTGTCCCTAACTACGGATTCTGGAAGCTCAACCTCAGATAACATTACTAATGTTGGTGACCTGAGCATAGGAGGCGTCGAGCAAGGCGCAACGGTAGAATACTCCATCGATAATGGTGTGCATTGGAGTACCCAGTTCACACCGAATGAGGGAGTAAACAACGTTCAAGTTAGACAGACCGATGTGGCAGGTAACGTATCTCCTGCAACTTCGTTGACCTATACGTTAGATACGCAAACAGATATTCGAGTCAATTCCGCACAGGTTGATCAAAATGGTAAAGATGATGGTACAAGTCTACTTCCCTAAAGATTCAGAAGTAACCCTTCTAGAAATTACCAGTGATGGTGGCGGTGCTCCGCTAGTAGTCGACCTAAGCACAGTGCAACGACTTGCTACTAGTCCAAGTGTCAGTCACCCTGACCATCTGTATCAAGAGTTTGTTGGCATAGACTTATCTTCGCTGCCTGATGGCAATTTGAGTATTCGCGTAGCAGGTACAGATGCAGCTGGGAATACCGTGACGGCTCAAACGCCAGCAGGCTCAAACTATGTACTAGACACCTCAGCAAGTGCTACGGACGACACCAACACCGCAGTTGAAGACACAACAACTGTAGTTTCAGGCAATGTTTTAACAAATGACTTAGATGCTAACTCAGTAACTTCTACCGGAGATATTCAAGGCCAATACGGACTATTCCACTTAAATACAGACGGAAGCTACACCTATACATTGAACAATAACCTGCAGGTTGTTCAACAGCTTAACTCCGGCTCCACACCACTGATTGATACGATTTCTTATACTGCACAAGATTCGGCAGGGAACCAAGCTACGGCTCATTTACAAATCTCAATACAAGGTACAGACGATAACCAAGCGCCAACTGTGACAGGGCAAAGTGTTACTCTGGATGAAGACACGACCCGCACCCTAGCTACCTCTGAGTTTGGCTACGGTGATGCCGACCATGATGCCTTGAACTACATCACCATAACGCAATTGCCAGCCCAAGGTCTGTTGATGCTCAACGGAGCAGTGGTGACCGCCAATCAACAAATATCGAAAGCCGATTTAGACGCGGGGCATCTGACCTTCACACCAATCCACGACCAAAATGGCGCAAATTATGCCAGTATTGGATTCACTGCGAATGACGGACACCAAGACTCGGCAAGCGCAACAATGATCTTAAACGTCAATGCGGTCAACGATGACCCTACTGTGGGATCTAGTTTTAAGAGCTCTACAGAAGATACACCTTTGAGCTTCAGTAAGGCAGACTTCAAATATTCAGATGTAGACGGCGATGCGCTGGATCACATTACTATCACCAATATTGCCCATGGGACTTTGAGCCTGAATGGACATAACGTAGCTGTTGGGGATGATATTACTGCTGCAGACCTTTCTTCATTGGTTTTCACCCCAACGCTCAACTATTCGAGCACAGGCTTAAACAGTTTAGGAGCGGTTCAATTTACAGCCAATGATGGACATACAGATTCAAAAGAAGGGTCAATCTTCATTAACATAGCGGCAGTAAATGACCCTGCATCATTTATCGGAGATTCAACAGGTAGCGTTCAAGAGGATAGCCATACCCAAGTGAAAGGCACATTGACCGTTACCGATCCAGACGGCACCCAAGGTTCATTGCCGTTCAAGGGGTGTAGGGATTGTAGGAAGCAAAGGATATGGTCACGCTCATATCGATAGTAGCGGACATTGGACATACAACCTCTATAACAACCACCCTAGTGTGCAGCAGTTAAAACAAGGACAAACTGAAACCGAGACCATTACTGTACAAGCCAAAGACGGTACTACTCACGATATCACTATCACAATCAAGGTACTAACGACGCACCTACCATATCTGAACATACTCAGGCTGGGCAGATACCGGGAAGTCACTCAGTAAATGAAGACTCCAACCCTATCTCTAGTGGACAGGTGGATATCAGCGACATAGATGGTGATTCAGTGAGCGTCACTGTTGACCCGAGCCACCTTGCTCAATTTGGCCGTGTGCAGTTTGACTCTCATACTAGCACTTGGACTATCACCTAAACAATAACAACCCACAGGTCGATGCGTTAAATGATGGGGATACGCTCCAAGATACGTTTACCTTGCTGGTCAATGATGGCCACGGCGGACACACAAGTAAACAGATCACGATGACAATCAATGGCCATACGGATCCTGTTCCTTATACTCCTCCTTCAATTCGTGTAAACGTTGACGCACAGCATGCCCGTCACATTACCCCTACCATCACTGCAACCACAGTACAAAATTATGCTCATAGCATGGGGCAATACGCCCATAGAGTGTCAGGGCGCGATGAAATAGAGGGCCATGGCTCTAGTGAAGTATTTATTGTGCAAGGCAGTCTTCACGAAGAAGCAGAACTTAAAGGCGGCAATGATATCTTGTTTATAGGCGGTCGATTGACCGACGAAGAAATAGAGGGTGGAAGTGGAACAGATACCTTAATCTTAGGTGCATACACGCGCCAAAACGCACCACGACTTCACGACCATGGTGAAAAGCTAGGGAACATGGAGCTTGAGAGTATTGAAAATGTCATCTTAGGCGATGGCACCGTGCTCAAAGGCACTTACCACCTAATTTCCCGGTATCTAACCATGGGCACTACGAATGCGGTGTGAATATTCAAGCTCAACTTTCTTCGTCAGACGAAGCCGTTACGAATATTCGTTTAACTCACCTACAGCATGGCATTACGTTACAAAGTAATGGGCATACTATCCACGCAAATCCCGATGGTAGCTATTCTGTTCCCTCGAATGGACACATTACCCTAGTGTCCTCTCAACCGATCAATGGCAACCATCATTATTTTGAAACTGAGGTCACCACCCACAATCACGTTACCGGTGTTACCGCTGTCACCACTGAAGACTTACAAGGACATACCCACAGCCACGTAACTCCGCCAAACGTGCAGCATGACGAACCAGCTCCAGAGCCAGAAGTTATAGAGTTCGCTATGTATGCGGACGATGACAGTACCCATCATGATCTTATGGCTGGATTAAGTGCACTTGCAGATGAACACAGCTCTGCTGGTAGTAATCCATATACGGACATTGTGGGTATTCACGATGCCGATCAGACGGATACCTCGATTGCACCAGCACCGGAACCAGATCCAGATCTAGACTTGTTGCTTAATCAAGATGATAGTATCGCTCATCACCCTGTTGATGCCTTCATTGATAATAATGGTGATGAGCATAAGCCTGATGAACAGCAGGTATTGGATGAAGATCAGATCCAGCAAGACCTGCCTGATGTAATGGATTTGCCCGACCATCACCATTAATCGGTGAGCATACCCATTGTATTAACCAATAGAAAAACAGCGCCATTTGGCGCTGTTTTCATTTGTTCTAATTCAGTGGAATCTACCTTTCCCCAAACGCCCTACTCACATTGGTATAGATGGGTTTCCATAAATATTGGAAGACCGTTTTCTCACCTGTGGTGATATCAACCTCACCAGTCATGCCCGGCAAGATCGTGAATTGCTCTGGATTGTCTCTAAAGTAAGCTTTTTCAACATCCACAGTTACGTCATAGTAGATCTCACCTCGCTCAGTTTGACTGGTAGTTGGTGAAATATTGGTTACGGTTCCTTAAGGGCACCAAATCGGGAGTAATCAAACGCATCTACCTTCACCCGTGCAGACTGTCCCACGGAAACAAAACCTATGTCTCGAGGTGAGAGTTTGGCTTTGAAGCGTGCTCTACCTCAACAGGTACAATCTCAACGATAGTGCCTGCGGGTTGTATAACGCCACCTTTCTTAGTGGTTGGCAGACTTTGTATCAAGCCTTTCACCGGTGAGGTAACTAATGTATTGCTCACCTTAGCTTGACCAGAGCGTAATCTAGCACGCAAAGCGGATAACTCATCCACCGCTTTAGAACGTTCTTTACTGGCTTCAAGCTTTGCTTCTGCGAGCAGCTGATCAATTTTCAACACCGTCGATTCAGCTTGGTTAATAAGAACCGCTTTCTTGCCTTTATCTTGCTCAACTTCAGCCTCTATAGAAGCAATTGTTTGTCTCATCTCCAAGACGCGGATTTTCGAAATACTTCCTGATTTTTGGCCTTTTTCTAAAATAGCCAGTTCATTTTGAGATGCTTTCAATTGACGAGCCGCAGCAGGCAATTCGCGATTTATACTCTTTAGCTGCTCAGCTATCTGCTCGCTTTCTTTTTCCAACACGATTCGCTTTTGAAAGTACAATTTCTTAGCTGCAGCAAGCTGTGCACGTTGCTCCGCTACTACCGCAGGGTAAGACTCTTCATACTCTGAGTAATCTGGCTCTCGCTCTTCAATCAAGGCCGTTAATCGCTCGATGGTAAGTTTTAATGACGCTTCTTGCGCCTTCAACTCGTCTAAAGCAGAGGCTTGAAAGGTATCGTCAAACTCGACTATCGATCTCCAACCTCTACTAAATCGCCTCTTTTAACAAAAACAGTTCTAAGTTTGCCACCTAACTCGCTTTGTATAACCTGACGCTCTCCCTCTGGGATTACCGCCCCTTTGGCTTTAGCTATTTCGTCTACTTTGGTAAGCACTGACCAAGTGACAAACGCAGCTACGCAGATAGCGATCAGAAATGTGCTGTAGTTAAGTAGGCGCTTTATAGCCCCAGACTCTATAACCTCTACTTGATTCTCATTCATGAAGACATCTCCGTTGCAGCCTGTGGTTGAGTTGCGTCTTCTTGTGCTTCAGGCACAGGTCCTGCGTAGACTAGGTTGCCTCCATCAAGAATAACCACCTGATCGGCAGTACTTATCATGTCTTTGTCATGCGTCGTCATTACCACGGTTGCCGCACCTCTTTTTGATAGGATCCATTCTTTCATCTCAACAGATGGGTTATCTAACAGGTACATCGGAGATTCATGCAGTCTAAGTTTTGCATTAATCAGAATGTCCGTAACAACACCAACCACATCGTTATTAACCAAGGTCATTAACTGAGTATCGATACCTTCAGGTAAAGATGAGAGCCACTCTTGGCCACCCGCATCCGCAATACTTGCTACTACCTCTTTGTCAGAGAAAGCACGACCGTCAGCAATGAACTCTTTTATAGACAATACGGGAAGCACCTTTCTCGCTGGCATATAACCTAGCCATTGACGATACAACAGCGGATCGTACTGAGACAGGTTACTACCATTAATTTTTACTGACCCATTTTGCGTAGGTACAAGTGCTGACATCACCTCCAATAACGAGGACTTCCCTGAAGCCATTGGGCCTGTCACTACTACAAGTTGGCCTGGCTCAATAGAAAAGCTAATTCCTGATAAGGCCGGTTTTTGCTGGCTTGGGTAACGGAGAGTGACTTGATCGAGTTCAATCTTTGGTGGTTTATCCGTAAGCGGTTGATGTTGGTAGACAAAATCACCTTCCGCCGTTTGCGCAAGTGTGAAATTCACCTGCTGTTTTGCTCCCTTCACTTGTTTAAACCGCCCTGAGCTATTGGCTAGCATTTGAGCGGGACCAGTTACTCGAGAAATAAGCATCATGCTCGCAATTAGGCCACCAGCCGTCATTACTTGATTGAAAATCAGATCAATTCCCAAAGCGATAACCGCTAGAGTACTCAGCAAGCCTACTGCGTAGTAAATCGAGGTGTACTTGGCTTGGTGAGTCACGTGATCAAAGCTGTTTTTGGATGCAAGATAATTGGCTTTTTTAAATCGCTTCAACCAGTGCGCCAAGTATCCTGTGCTCCTTAAGAAGGTTAACTTAGTATTGATCTCCATGAGCAGACTGTTTCTAGAGGTGCCAGCAATAGTCTGTCTATTCAATTTTTGAGCAATACGTTTTTGACTGCGTACCGCTAACAAAAAGTACAGAGGTAAAACGATGAGCGGCACAACCACAATCCAGCCGCCGAGGAACCCTATTGCCACAATAAACAACAAAACAAATGGAGCATCAAACAGGGCACTCCCTAAAGGGCCTTGTGCTAATCCTTTTAGACTCTCGGCATTAACCAATCTCGCCATCAAATTGGAGCTATTTGTTAAGCGGTTTTGAGCTAGGGGCGTGGCAAGGACTTTTCTAATTATTGCCTCTGATATCTCCCGACTGGCACGGTTGGAGATAGTCGAAAGGAGCTGACTACGAAGCACCTTCAAAGACAGAATCATAATGAAGAGCAATATTGCCCCCATCCCGATCCCCATAACCTCATGTCCTGCATCACCAGCTATCACATGGTCATATACTGACATAGTGACAAACGGAATCATCAAAGCGAAAAGGTTGGCTACAAAGCTAATGGTCAACAGTTTTGGAATGTAGGGGCGATACTGGTTAAGTTCATTGCCCAACCAGTCTGGTGAGTGTTTTTCTTCAGGGTAACCCTTAATCACGACAAATAGTGAGTCGATTGTCGCCTTAGGCGTTGTGACTTCAACAAACTCTTGCCCTTCAAACTCTTGATATCCGTTTAAAGAGTACCGCCCTATACTCGCCTGTTCTTTTTGGATTTGTAATACAGCAATATGTTCTTGCTTCGCGATCGCTTTGTTATTCCCTAGAATCTGAAACGGTATAGCCAATCGCTCTAATAAAGTAAGCAAATCATCTAATGATTCAATGTCATTTTGCTGTTGCCACTGTTTACAGAAATGCTGGTGATTAGTGTCAGCATCAATCGCTTGAAGCAGTCCAAGTACACTCTGGGATAATGTATAAATCATGCGTTATTCTCCACATCACTTGGAGAAACACGCTTAGTAGCAAGCTCCAACATTTCAGGGTTTCTACTGTTAATAATGAAACTTCTGCCATTTTTCGAGTAGTACTGGATCACCTTAATTAACTGAGCGATAGACTCAAGATCTAAGTCTTGTTCTGGGCAATCCAGCAATACCAAGGACGTTGGCTTGGCAAGTTGTGCAGTGATAGCAACGAGTTTAATGGTGCCATCGCTAAGATTATTGCCTATCTGCATTCCAACTTTAGTCTCGACACCGTTTGGAAGCTCGGCGATTATTCGTTGCAGTCCTATAGCCTTCGCTATGGTTTGTGCTGCTTCATTATTGTTGGAGTCAAAGCCACTTAAGTTATCCAAAAGTGACCCTGAGACAACTTGAGGTTGTCGCACGACCGCGCTCATTTGCGATAGGTAATTGTGAGTACTCTCGTTAAGAGCGGTATCGTTCCATGTGATAGAACCGGATTCGACATTCTCTACCCCAGCTATTGCAGCCAACAGAAAGCTGTTGGCAAGGGTTTCAGATTCGAGTACCACTATGTCGCCTGGCGCAACTTCAAAAGAGTATTGATATGACGTATTGAGCATCGAAATTCGAGTGTTATCTAACCCTAGATTTCGAAGAGGCTCAAGATAGATACGCTTTGATGGGGAGTCATTACTATCGATGACACTGAGTAATTTAGATACCGCCTCGTTAGATGCTTTAAAGGTGCTGTACTTTAAGCGAAGTCCCATAAGTGCAGTCATTGGCGCTACAGCACGACCAGACAGAATAGAGCAAGCGGCTAATCCCCCGGTGGTTAAGGTACCGGCTAATACATCCAAGCTACCGACTAAAACTATCGCTACTGACGTTCCGAGTGCCGCCACTTGAATAGCTTCTTGTGCAATACTGTTTTGCCGCTCTGCTTCAGAGCTCGCAAGCCAGCGCTTTTGGTTGAGCTTCCGAAAGAAATGAAAAATTTTGGCTTCATTCACTTGTGCTTTTATCGTCTCGATCTTTGAGAAGATAGAAACCACTAAGTCGCTGCGGTCTAACTCACTATTGGCCGCGTTTTGCGCATGAATATTAGAGCGATGAGAAAACACCCACACTAAAACAGCGGTAATAGCCCAGACGATAATGGGTATGATCACTAGGTTCCCACCGACGTAGTAGATTAAACCTAAGAAGATCAACACGAAAGGCACATCTATCAAGCCACTGACGAACCCACCCGAGTAAAAATCTTTGATCTGGCTGATTCCCTTAAAACCTTCTTGTAAAGTGCCTGGATGCAAAGCCCTAACCTGTTTAAAGGAGATGCTATCTAACTTTTGAACCAAGATTTCATAAGAACTGCGTTCAGTATTGGTGGCAGCAGCCCCTAGCAACCAAGTGCGAACAAAACGCAGAAAAGCGTCTAGCAGTATCGCGACGCAAGCCCCAGCTAAAAGTAAGGTGGCAGTACCAAAAGCTTGGTTAGGTAAAATCCTGTCGTATATCTGCAACACAACCAATGGAATGGCTAAAGACAAAATATTGATTAGCAGTGATGGAGCTAATACTTCTTTGATCGTTTGTCTTTTCTAGCACCGGTATCGAAAAAGGAATCCATTAAGTTCTTACACTCCCTGTAAGCGTTTTTTCATAGTAAAACTGTATATTTAATCGATAGTTACATTAAACAGTCATCGATTTCAGTCTAGTATCTTTAACGCGTATTTCACGTAAGAAATTATCTTATTTCGGCATTTTGCGTGAATAATCATTAAACACTGCACAAAACACTTTATTGCTTATTTATTTGGGGCGTCGGAAATATTTTGTTTGCGGAAAATTGCGGGAATAATTTCATTCTTATGCGTCAAAAATAGCACTGATGATGATTAACCAAAGTCCGTGTATGCCGCTGCAGTTTAGTTTGGAAAACGAATGAAAGACTGGAATACGATATCGAAGTAACTCCGAGTCTGATGACAGGAGAGCAGTGTCTTAGTCCGATTACTTTTTCTGATTGTATGCTGTAATGTCGGTGCAGGGATACCAGGATGGTATATACCAAACACTCATTAAGAGTTCGACGCTTGATTGAGATAATGAAGAAAAACAATGACAGCGAAGTGATTGTTTGTTTCAGTCGATGTTCTTTAGGACTTATAAGCAAATGATGCTGCAGAGATCCCGGATAGCTATTACATGGCTTCCGGGATGACATATTTTGACTAAAGTGTCTGGAGTAGAATTCGGACCTACTCCACCTCAGCCATCACATGCTCAATCGCTTCTTGTATGGTATCCAGAATAAACTGCGCATCTCGCTGTGTGATAACCAGCGATGGACGCAAGGTCACAACGCTCTTCTCTATCAACTTAAATGCCAGTCCACGTTCCATACAGCGGTACATGATGCGCTCAGCCTCGTCTATCCCACGCACACCAGAGCCTGATTTAGATAGGATCTCCACACCAATATGCAGACCTATGCCGTCAACCATGCCGACCATAGGATAAGTTTGTTGCATTTGTTTGAATCCGTTCATCAAAAACTCGCCTAATTTGCGTGAATTTTCGACAAGTTGATGCTGCTCAATATATTCGATAGTTGCCAGACCAGCAGCGCCGCACAGGCCGTTCTTCTCGTGGGTGTAGTGACCGATAGATTGCGTCTCAAGAACGTTGAATTTTTCCTTAGTCACTATGCCAGCAAATGGCATTAGACCACCGCCAAGAGATTTACCTAATACCAATACATCCGGTGTTACATAATGCTCACTGGCAAACAGTTTACCTGTGCGCCCAAAACCCTCGATGATTTCATCAAAGATAAGCAGAGCACCATGTCTATCACACAGCTCTTTCACCTTTTGCCAGAAATACTGTGTAGGCATATTTGGCGTGGCACTGATTGGCTCGCCTACCACACAAGCGATGTCACCCTCTTTCTCAAATAGGATTTCCATCTGGCGCAAGATTTCATCATCCACGCGCTTAGGGTCAGTAAAACCCCAAGCATTATTCTGATAATTGGGGAATTCAACATGTAAGGCGCCAGGCACCATAGGGCCTAGACCTTGCTTAAACAAACGTTCTCCGCCTAGGCTTGCGGACTGAAAGCCGTTACCATGGTAAGAATCCCAGAATGAGATGGTTTTCCACTTCTTGGTGTAAGACTTAGCCAAAGAAACCGCCAACTCTATAGCCTCAGAACCACCCGGGCAGAAAGATACGCGATCCAACTCTTTCGGTGTCACCTCAATCAATTTCTCCGCTAGGGCTACAATATTGGTGTTGGTATAACGGCGAGAGGTAAAGGTGTTCTTATCACGCAGCGCCTCTACCACCTTTTCGCACACATAGTCGTTGTTAAAGCCCGCAGCGTGCACCCCATTACCGTGACAATCTAGGTACTTGTTGCCCTCAAAGTCATAGATATAGGCGCCATCAGACTTTGCAATCGCCTGCATAACCGGAGTACTTAAACTCTGATGCAAAAACGCGTTTTATCTCTTTGAATGAGATCTGTGGCTTGCTGGCTAAGTGCTTGTTCCTGGTAGTCTTTTCGGCGCTCAGAAAGGTTGATATCGCCTTGCTCTCTACTGATGTCTTGCATTGATTTTTTCCTATAAAAAGCCTGCCATAAAGGCAGGCTTTGAGTATTTAGTCGGCTCAGAGCTTATTTAGCTTCTGATTTACCATCGAACTTGTCAGACCAAGCTTTAAGAACGTCTGCACGCTCGCTACCCATACGTGCAAAGTCCATATTTGCCATGTTCTTTTGAACGTCAGGGAAGTTGGTTGCTGTCGCTTCAACATCCTTATGACCTACTACTGGATACATCTCAACGTACAGCTCATTCGCCTCTTTAGAGATAGACCAGTCAACAACACGCTGAGCTGCTTCAGATGGCTTAACTAGGCCAACAGCTTCAGATTCCCAGCCGATACCTTCTGGCGTGATAACCGCTAGAGGAGCGCCTTGCGTCTTTAGCTTAGCGCCACGGCTTGCCATAGAGATACCGATTGCAACCTCACCCATACCTGCTTGTACACATGGCTTAGAGCCAGAGTGGGTGTAGTGAGCGATGTTCTTGTGAAGGTCGGCCATGTAATCCCAGCCCTTGTCTTCACCCATGTTTTGTAGCCAAGCTGATACCTGCATGTAACCCGTACCCGAAGAAGCTGGGTTCGGCATTGCAATGTGGCCTTGGTAAACAGGGTTAGTTAGGTCTTCCCAAGAAGTTGGCTTAGGTAGGTCAAGTTGTTTCGCAACCGCTTCGTTAAAGCACACTGCGTTAAAGAAGGCATCGTTACCGTACCAAGCCTGAGAGCTTTGTGGATCGTTTAGTGATGCGTTTAGGTTTTCAAGACCTTCTGGGGTGTATGGCTTAAGGATGCCTTCTTCTTTAAGAAGCGCCATAGAAGAACCTGCTAGGCCCCATACCACTTCTGCTTGAGGGTTGTTTTTCTCAGCTAGAAGCTTAGCGGTCATGATGCCTGTAGAGTCACGTACCATTTGATCTTTACGTCTGGGTTCGCTTGCTCGAATGCGTTTTTGTACTTAGCCAGGATGTCAGTTTCAAAAGCGGTGTAAACCGTAACTTCTGTAGCTGCAAATGCGTTAGTGGCAAACGTAGCTACTAATGCAGCTAAAGAACTTTTAACAAAACGGTTTTTCATCTTCCTTTCTCTCCAAAATAGTGGTCTGCACCAGATTACGAGACAAAGATTAGAATCTGAATATTACGAATAAATGAACGTAAAATTGCAGTTTTATGGATTATTTTTGCGCACATCTACCCCAAAATGACCAATGTGAAACTTTTATTAAATGACGAGTTGGCTATTTACGAGACAAAAACAGTCCTGCTAAAGTCTCTTCGAAATTTGGTATAGTCCACAATTGAGAATTGAGATGAAAAACGAATACCTTTTGCTTACACCAGGCCCTCTTTCAACATCAGAAACCGTTCGCCAAGCGATGCTTAAAGACTGGTGTACATGGGATGACGACTACAACAAAGAGATTGTTGAAGTAATTCGCTCTAAGTTAGTTGCACTAGCAACCAGTCAAGCAGGCTATACAAGCGTGTTGATGCAAGGCAGTGGCACTGCTTCAGTAGAAGCAACAATCGGTAGTGCGATTGCTAAAGATGGCAAACTACTGGTAGTAGATAACGGTGCTTATGGTGCTCGCATCGCTCAGATTGCTGACTACTTAAACATTGCATGCACAGTAATCGCACCAGGCGAAACCGCTCGCCCTTCTCTAGAAGCTGTAGAAGCGGCACTGGCTGAAGATGAGACCATTACTCATGTTGCCGTGGTTCACTGTGAGACAACAACCGGCATGCTAAACCCAATTGAGCAGGTAACGGCTTTAGCTAAACGCTATAACAAGGTGGTTATCCTCGACGCTATGTCTAGCTTCGGTGGCATTAAAATGGATGTCGCAGAGCTTGGCGTAGACTTCATGATCAGCTCAGCAAACAAATGCATTCAGGGCGTACCTGGTTTTGCCTTTGTCATTGCTAAGCAGACAGAGCTGGAAAAATGCAAAGGTCAGGCGCGCTCGTTGAGTCTTGATCTCTATGACCAATGGCAGTGCATGGAGAAGAACCATGGTAAATGGCGTTTCACCTCTCCAACCCACACGGTTCGTGCCTTCTATCAGGCTCTTATAGAGCTTGAGCAAGAGGGTGGCGTTGAGGCTCGAGAAGCTCGCTATACCAAGAACCAGCGCACTTTGGTACAGGGTATGCGCAAGCTAGGCTTCGAAACCCTTTTAGGCGATGAGTTGCACTCCCCTATCATCACCTCTTTCTACTCGCCATCACACAGCGACTATCAATCAAAGCATTCTATGACCGCTTAAAAGAACAAGGCTTTGTGATCTATCCGGGTAAGGTGTCTAACGCAGATTGTTTCCGCATTGGCAACATTGGTGAGGTTTATCCAAGCGATATCGAGCGCCTGATTGGTGCATTTGAGACAGCTATGTATTGGGAAATGAAATAATGAGCGAGGCTGAAATGACCAAGCAAGCAGAAGTAAAGCCGACGCACTTTCGTAGCGAAGGCGATGTAAACACGACCCCTGCTCGTATTAAGTGGAACGAATCCCTTGAACATGAAGAGACACAAGCACTGCTAAAACGAGACTCTGACGTGTTTCTCCATCAGGCCATGTCGACCCCGTGTCTCGACTCTTTGGAAGCCGCTGAGGGTATCTATATTCAGGATACTCACGGCAAGCGTTATATGGACTTTCATGGCAACAACGTACACCAGCTAGGCTACGGCCACCCTGCAGTGCTAAACGCCATCAGTCAACAACTGGCGCAGTTGCCGTTCTCACCACGCCGTTTCACTAATGAAACAGCTATCGCTTGTGCTGAGAAGCTCACCGATATCTGTGGTGGAGAGCTTAATCGAGTGCTGTTTGCACCAGGCGGAACCTCAGTTGTGGGTATGGCTCTAAAACTTGCTCGCCATGTAACCAAAAACTTCAAGGTAGTGTCTCTTTGGGACTCTTTCCACGGCGCCTCATTAGATGCAATCTCGGTAGGTGGTGAAGCCTGTTTCCGTGAAGGCATGGGCCCTTTGATGGCCGGTGTCGAGCGTATTCCACCAGCGGTTTCGTATCGCGGAGCACTGCCGTCACAAGATGGCAGTGACGTTCACTACGCCGATTATCTTGAGTACGTCATCGAGAAAGAGGGTGGTATAGGTGCCTTTATCGCTGAGGGTGTGCGCAATACCGATGTTCAAGTGCCAAGCAAGGCTTACTGGAAGCGTGTTCGTGAAATCTGTGACAAACACAACGTCATGCTGATCATCGATGATATCCCGAATGGCATGGGCCGCAGTGGCGAATGGTTTACCTATCAAGCCTTTGATATTGAACCTGACATTCTATGTATCGGTAAAGGCTTCGGCGGTGGCGTAGTGCCAATTGCAGCCATGATCACCAAAGACAAATACAACACGGCAGCACAAGTTTCTCTGGGTCACTATACCCACGAAAAAAGCCCTATTGGCTGCGCTGCAGCACTTGCAACCATGCAGACCATAGAGCAAGAGAACCTACTGCAGAAAGTGCGCGAGGACAGTGAGTTCGTGCGCAACGAGCTTGAGCGCATGAAACAAGCCTATCCGGTTATCGGTGATGTTCGCGGTATTGGTCTGCTATGGGGTGTTGAACTGGTTACTAACCACATCACCAAAGAGCGCGCTTTCGACGAAGCGGAAGCCGTGCTTTATCAATGTTTAAACGACGGGCTGAGCTTCAAGGTCTCTCAAGGCAATGTCGCTCAACTAAGCCCTCCGCTTATTATCAGTCGTGAAGAATTAACCACGGCTCTGAATATTTTTGAAAACGCAATCGCGAAAGTATGTAAGGATTTCAACTATGTCTAACTCAACTCCTGTTCGTTCAGAGATCCAAGCGGTTATCTTTGATTGGGCTGGCACCATTGTCGATTTTGGCTCTTTTGCTCCAACCAGCATCTTTGTTGAGGCATTCAAACAAGAGTTCGACTTTGACCTAAGCCTAGATGAAGCTCGTGAGCCTATGGGCCTAGGTAAATGGGACCATATCCAAGCGGTAGGTAAGATCCCATCAGTCAAAGCTCGTTGGGTAGAGCGCTTTGGCCGTGAGATGACCACCGAAGATATCGACAGCATCTACCAAACCTTTATGCCATTGCAAAAAGCCAAGGTTGCCGACCATGCAGCACCAATTCCACATGCACTGGACGTAGTAAACGGCCTAAAAGAGAAAGGCATCAAGATCGGTTCTTGTTCAGGCTACCCACGCCAAGTGATGGATGTGCTGGTAGAGGCTGCAAAAGATTACGGCTACAACCCTGACTATGTGGTTGCGACCGATGACCTTGCTCAAGGTGGTCGACCTGCCCCGTTCATGGCGCTTAAAAACGTCATTGAGCTGGGTGTTACCGATGTTCGCACCTGTATTAAGGTTGACGATGCGGCGCCAGGTATCGATGAAGGCCATAACGCAGGCATGTGGACTGTAGGCCTACTGCTTTCGGGCAATGAAGCTGGTCTAACTCTTCAAGAATACCTAGACGCAGACGAGGCAACACTCAGTGCCGCGCGCGAAAAAGCACGTATCAAACTTGAGAAAAGCAAACCTCACTATCTGATCGATACCATCGCAGATATGCCAGAGGTTGTGGCAGATATCGAGCGTCGCCTGCAAAACGGTGAGCGCCCATAGCTGATAGCTGATAGCTGATAGCTGATAGCTGATAGCTGATAGCTGATAGCTGAATATACAAAATTCCCGTCTGAACTGTGAAGTTGGACGGGATTTTTTATCCATGAACATAGTTAAATATCCGCAGATAAATATTAATCCTTGGAACGAAAAGAATGACCCCATCTATCCATGTTTTTGACCTTGATGAGACCCTGATCGCCGGTGATAGCGCGGTACTGTGGAACGAATACCTAGTAGAAAAAGGGATCATCGCTGACCCAGAATTTCTGCAAGAAGATGCCCGCCAAATGGAGCTTTACGCCGCTGGCACCCAAGATATGAACGAGTATCTAGAGTTTGCTATCGAGCCTCTGCTCAACATCTCTAAGACCGACTTAGAATCACTGGCAGAGCACTTTGTAAAAGAGCGCATCATGCCTATCTTCTATCCCGAAGCGAAAGCGCTGCTGCAAGAGATCGATGGAAAAGGCGAGCCTCGCGTGCTCATCTCTGCAACCGTTGATTATCTGGTTCAAGTAGTAGCAAAAGCCCTTGGTTTTGATATCGCTTTCGGTATCGAGCTTGCTGAGGAGAATGGCTTTATGCGCCCTGCTATGGTGGGCATTCCTACCTTTAGAGAAGGCAAGGTGGATAAGTTTGAACAGTGGCTAGGGCAAAATCCTGATTTTAATCAGCACAAGGTGGACTTCTACTCAGATTCTATCAATGACAAGCCAATGTGCGTTCGCGCCGATTCGGCGTTCGCAGTAAACCCATGCGCCCAGCTTAAGACTGAAGCCAAAGCGCACGGGTGGACCATTCTGGATTGGAAGATCTAGTTCTGCACCGCTAAACGCTCAACCGGCTTAGCGTTAATTGGCAGGTGGATTACCGCAGCAAGTAGTGCCAGTACTACCGTTGACCACCAGATAGCTCATAACTGCCGTAGTAGTCGTAGATGCGACCGCCTGCCCAAGCTCCTAGGAAGCTACCGATCTGGTGGCTAAAGAATACCAAGCCATATAGTTGATAGGTATCTTGCGCCAAAGATTTGGCGCACCAGTCCTGATGTCAGAGGCACAGTACCCAGCCAAACAAAGCCGATAGCCGCACCAAAAATAGTCGCGCTGAAATTAGTGATCGGCAAGGCTACGAAGCCTGCAATCACTGCCGCACGCAGCAGATACAACACAAATGACACATGACGTTTATCAAAGCGGTCTGCCATCATGCCCCAGAAATACGAACCAAAGATGTTGAAGATGCCCACATAAGCAAGTGCCATCGCCGCACTCGATGCTGGCAGATTCTTATCTGCTAGGTAACTTGGCAGGTGTGTGGCAATAAACATCACATGGAAACCACACACAAAGAAGCCGCGTGAATAAACCAGTAAGACTTGTTTTTAAACGCTTCACCCAAAGCTTGCTTCAGTGTTTGCTCATCTTCTTGTGTCGCCGCAATAGATTGAACATTCGATTTCTTGTTGCTCTTCATGAACACTGCAAAGGCAATCATTAACGAACAAAGAAGTGCAAACGTCTGCAATGCACCTTGCCAGCCCATGTTAGCCAGAAGCGTCTGCGCACCCGATCATGGCAAACATACCAAATGAGCCTGCCGCGGTAGTCAAACCAAACGCCTTAGCAGCATGCTGAGCAGGAACTACCTTCGCAACCGCACCTAAAATGATCACATAGCTAGTGGCACTTAGACCAAGACCAACCAAAGCGCCAAGAGAGAAATAGACCACCACATGAGAAGTTGTAATAGAAGTAAGTAGCAAGCCTAGTGCGTATGCCCCTGCGCCCAGCATGATAATGCGCTTAGAGCCCCATTTGTCAGCGGCCATACCGATAAACGGCTGGAACATGCCAAACAGCAGGTTTTGTAGTGCGATAGCCAAGCTAAAGAATTCGCGTCCAGTATCGAAATAATCACTCACTGGCATCATAAAGATACCGAAAGACTGACGAATACCCAGACTGACGATCAGTATGCCAATTCCTAGCCACACCAGTGGCGGAAATCTAAAAATGCTCATTGTTTATCCTAGTGATTATGATGGTGGTGATGCATCTGCATCTCTGATTGCTCTTGGCTATGGCATCCAGCGGCCATCGCGTGCTGTGAAAACGCATCTAATAGAGGCTGACAATGATGCAGAGCGACCAAACAGAGTACGAGTGCGATAGCCCAGCGACTGAGCTCAGCAAATAACGAATGTGAGAACATGTTCAAACTGTCTAATAAATTAAGGGCACGAATAGTATAGAGGGGGATACATGAGACAAATGAAATAATGTGATGTAGATCATGCACATTTTGCATGTAGTACAGGTAAGCGTTTTACTCGGTTCTTGTTTCCACTAATATAGAAATGAAACAGGAGAAAAATATGCAATTAGAACAAGTCGCAAAAGCACTAAAAGAGCTCGGTCATCCAACTCGTCTGTGTATCTATCAATTAGTGGTTCGCGCTGGCCATAAAGGAACTCCTGTGGGTGATATTCAACAGAAACTGGACATTCCAGGCTCTACCCTTTCCCACCACATTTCTAACCTTACTTCGGCTAATCTTATCGAGCAGCGTCGCGAGGGTCGTACCCTTTTCTGTGTCGCTCAGTACGAAAATCTACAAACGGTTATCGATTTCCTACAAAAAGAGTGCTGTTTAGACGAGTGCTAAACCCAACAAATTCAATGATTTAATTTCTTTCTCAAAATTATTTCCATAATTATCGAAATAAAAGCTTGCGATCATCTCTTTCGGATTTATAATTCCAATATTCTAGAAATATAGAGATTAAGATTATGAACCCAGAATTTGTAACCATGTTTAAAGAAGCAGGAAACATGTTCCTGTTCTTAGCAGCCGAATTAACGGTACTATTTTTAGCCATCAGCTACCTAGTTGGCGTACTTCAAGAGTTTATTACTCCAGCGAAGATCCAGTCGATCCTGAGCTCGAAAAACGGCAAAGGTTATGTTGTGGCAGCACTATTAGGCTCTATCACCCCATTTTGTTCGTGCTCTACCATTCCTTTCCTGAAAGGTTTGCTACGTGCTCGTGCAGGCTTCGGTCCTATGATGGTGTTCCTATTTGCAAGCCCACTGCTAAACCCTGTGATCATTGGTCTATTTGTGGTGACCTTCAGCCTTAAAGTAGCAGTGTTCTACTTTATGATTGCGATGACTGTGTCTGTTGTGGCGGGTTATCTATTGGAGAAACTTGGCTTTGAGCGCTACGTAAAACCAGAGGCTTATGAAGCAGTACAAAGCTCTGGCTGTGGTTCGAGCTCTTCGAAGGCTTCAAGCTGTGGTACCAAAGAGCCAGCTCCAGCAACCACTAGCTGCTGCACTGCAAAACCAGAACCTGTAGTAGAAACCAGCTGCTGTGGTAGTGAGCCTGAAGTGAAGGTAACAACGCAATGCGATGGCACACTGGCTGCGACAACAGTAGAACCAAGCCGCTGGGTACGCATTTGGCACTCAACTTGGAAAGACTTTAAACAAGTACTGCCTTACCTACTGCTTGGTATCGTGATTGGTTCATTCATCTACGGCTTCATCCCGACTGACCTAATTGCGAAGTACGCAGGTGAAGGCAAATGGTATGCAATCCCAGTAGCAGCTGTTATCGGTATTCCACTGTACATCCGAGCTGAAGCAGTTATCCCACTAAGTGCGGCTTTGGTTAAGAAAGGTATGGCACTAGGTTCAGTAATGGCACTGATCATCGGTAGTGCTGGTGCGAGTCTTACTGAGGTTATCCTGCTTAAGTCTCTGTTCAAAACGCCTATGATTGTAGCTTTTGTTTCAGTAATCCTAAGCATGGCGATTGGTGCAGGCTTCCTTTATAACTTTATGTTTTAAAGCGGTCTGAACCCAGAAACGAAGTAAAGTCATCCCGGAAACTACGGTAGTAGTTTCGGGATCTTTCGTTTTGGCTATGTTTGATATGGGAGATCCCGGATATTTGCGATGCAAATTCCGCTGGGCCGGCATCCCGGGATGACGATTTTCACGTTTAAAAATTCAC
>BBSB01000012.1:0-149143 GCA_000830455.1 Vibrio sp. JCM 19236 | reverse complement strand
GCATTATAGAGACTTCGGTCACACTGGCAAGCGTTTTTTTGAAGAAAATTAGAAAAAATCGCATTTAATTCGATTTTTAACTGAAACGCCTATTTATCCATGTTTATACTCTGGTTTACTACAAGTTATCCACAGAGTTATTAAAAAAGGCCGCTTTCGCGACCTTTTGTTTTAGATTCCAGAACCATCCGATTCGGTATCTTCATGTAACCCGCACTCTCTTTTTAAACCAAAGAATCGGGTATCTTGCTGTTTCATCCCTTTCTCTAGTTTATCGGTAGTGTGTATATCACCAATAGAAACATAGCCTTGAGCGGTCAGAGGGTGCTTTGGTAATGCATGTTCCTCTATATAAGCTTCTACCTTTTCATCACTCCAATCCAAAATCGGCAAAAACTTAAAAACACCATGCTGGATTGAAAGAACAGGTAAACCACTTCTTGAATCCGATTGCGCTCGCCTTAGTCCCGAGAACCAGGTTCCAACATCAAGATCAGATAACGCTCGGCGCATCGGCTCTACTTTATTGAGTTGGTTGTACTGAGTAATACCCTCTACACCTTTATCCCACAGCTGGCCAAAACGAGACTCTTGCCAAGCTGGACTGATAGGACTTCTATATACCTTTAGATTTAGATCTAATAGCAGAGTTAACTCATCAATAAACTGATAGGTCTCTTTAAATAGGTAACCAGTGTCTGTAAGTATCACCGGAACATCCGGTTTTTGACGAGTAACTAGATGAAGCATTACCGCTGCCTGCGCTCCAAAGCTAGATGACAATGCAAAGTTAGGCTGAAGATTCTCCAAAGCCCACTTTACTCTTTGCTCAGCTGTAAGATCTTCAAGTTCTGCATTTATCTCGGCAAGAGCAAGGCTCTGTTCGACCTTATTGAATTTGGCGATCTGAGCGAGATCGTATTTATTGGTTACGTTAAGCATGAAAGTCCCTCTTAGATACCAATACCTCAGGTACAACGCCTGCACGTATCACATAGTCTCCGAATGCTTCATCTGCATTTCTCTGTTGCGACCACTGTCCCACCAGCAGATCTAACTCTTCTAGTATTTGAGCCGATGAGATGTTCTCTTTATACATCTTAGGAACGCGGGTTCCCTCTCTATTACCACCCAAGTGCAGGTTGTAACGATCAGGAGCCTTACCGACTAGACCAACCTCAGCCAACATGGCTCGGCCACATCCATTTGGACAGCCGGTTACACGCAAGATGATATTCTCTTGCTCATCCAAACCGTGTTTAGATAGCAGTCCTTCTACTTGAGTGACAAACTCAGGAAGGAATCGTTCTGCTTCTGCCATTGCTAACGGACAAGTAGGGAAAGATACACAAGCCATTGAGTTCTTGCGCTGCTCAGAGTGAGTCGCATCTATTAGTCCGTGCGCTACGGCAATTGCCTCAATCTTCGCTTTATCTTGAGTTGGCACACCCGCAACAATCAGATTCTGATTTGCTGTCATTCTGAAATCGCCGGTGTGGACCTTAGCAATTTCCGCCACCCCACTCTTAAGTGGCTTATTTGGGGAATCCAGTAATCGACCATTCTCGATAAACAGAGTTAGGTGATGCTTACCGTCTATACCTCAAGCCAACCAAACTTATCACCACGATGGGTTAGCTCATAGGGTCTAGGTACTTCAAAGGTGACATCGGCTCTCTTTTCCACTTCTTGCTTGAATGTGTCGATGCCCACACGATCTAACGTATATTTGGTCTTTGCGTTTTTACGGTTAGAACGATTGCCCCAATCCCTTTGGGTAGACACTACGGCAGCTGCTACATCTAATGTTTTCTCTAAAGGAATAAAGCCAAACTCATCGGCTTTACGAGGATAGGTAGAGGTATCACCATGAGTCATGGCAAGGCCACCGCCCACCAGCAGGTTAAAGCCCACTAGCTTTCCACCTTCAGCAATCGCCACAAAGTTCATATCATTCGCGTGCAGGTCCACATCGTTATCGGGTGGAATCACTACCGTGGTTTTGAACTTACGTGGCAAGTAGTTGCTACCTAGTATCGGTTCTTCGTCTGTGGATTCTAGCTTTTCACCATCTAACCAGATTTCTGCATAGGCGCGCGTCTTAGGTAATAGATGCTCACTGATCTTCTTAGCCCATTCGTAAGCTTCTTGATGAAGTTCAGATTCCACTGGGTTACTGGTGCACAATACGTTTCGGTTCACATCACCCGCTGTTGCGATTGAATCTATACCGATAGAGTTCAGCGTTTGATGCATTAACTTGATGTTTGGCTTCAGAACACCATGGAACTGGAAGGTCTGACGGGTAGTCAGTCGAATACTTCCATATAGAGTATGGTCGGTCGCGAACTTGTCGATGGCTAACCACTGCTCGGGAGTAATCACTCCGCCAGGCATACGTGCTCGAAGCATCACATTATGCAGAGGCTCAAGCTTTTGCTTAGCACGCTCATTACGAATATCTCTATCATCTTGCTGATACATGCCGTGGAAGCGGATCAGCTGAAAGTTATCTGCAGTAAAGCCGCCGGTCACCTCATCTTGCAGGTCTTTAGTGATGGTTCCGCGCAGGAAATTACTCTGACCCTTTAGTCTCTCGTTATCTGACAGAGGACCAAGGTCTTGACCTAAAACTACTTGCTTTTCCATTAGTACACATCCCTCTGATAACGCTTCTGCTTACGCAAATCTTTTAACCATTCCTCTGCGGCTTCTTTCTCTAGCCCGCCTTCTGTTTGGGCAATCTCGATTAAGGTGGTCTGCACATCTTTTGCCATTCTCTCGGCATCGCCACATACATATAAGTAGGCGCCTTGTTGTAGCCACTGCCAAACCTGAGCCGATTTCGCTTTTAGTTTGTCTTGCACATATACCTTGTTGCTGAGTCGCGACTGAAGGCCAAATCTAGTTCAGATAACAAGCCAGACTTCAGATAACGCTGCCACTCAACTTGGTATAAGAAGTCTTGGGTAAAAGTACGGTCACCAAACAACAACCAGTTTTTACCTTCAGCCTCTCTAGCATCTCGCTCTTGCAGGAACTTCTAATGGTGCGATACCTGTACCTGGGCCAATCATGATGACGTCTGCATTATCATCTTCTGGTAATTTGAAATTATTGTTGTGCTCGATAAAGACTTTGACTTCTGTCTCGTCCTGCTCCGAACGAGCTAAGAAACCTGAAGCACCACCGATGCGTTCTCCTTTCTTGGTCTGATACTCAACCACTCCGACAGTGATATGCACCTCCTCATCTACTTCTGCTTGAGAAGAGGAAATAGAATAAAGTCTTGGGGTTAATCGACGTAGTAAGCCTACAAGTTGCTCGGCGGTGAGCTTGGTCTTTTTCTCCAGAAGCACATCCAACACCTGGGTATTCGATGCGTATTCACGAAGCTTCGCTTTGTCTTCAGCTAGCTTTAGCAGCTTTTTACTGCCTGAGAGCTCAGCGTAGTTTGCAGCAAGGGTTGGGTTGCTAGCGGTAATTTCAAAATGCTGTATTAGGGCATTCTCAATAGACAGCTCTTCGCCATCCAAAGTTATAGTCTCTTCTGCATTGATGTCCGCTTGCTTTAAGATTTGCTCAACCAAGGCTTTGTCGTTTAGATACCACACACCCAGTGCATCACCGGTTGATAGCTCAAACCGGAATCTTCTAGGTCAATCTCAATATGACGAACATCCTTGGTAGAGTCTCGGCCGGTTATCTTCTGATTGGCAATAATGGATGCAGTAAGCGGATTCTGTTTGTTGTACTGAGACTCAGTATGCTGTTTATTAGCCACAGGCAACTGCACAACATCGCTATTGCTTTGCTTAAAGTTCTCTTGAATATAATCGAATGCTTGCTCTTGCCATGCCAGCGCTGCTTGCTGGTAATCCACGTCGCAGTCCACTCGCTCAATAAAGGGTTTGCCACCCAATTTAGCTAGAGCTGCATCAAAGTCTTTACCCGTCTGACAGAAAAACTCATAGCTAGAGTCGCCTAGGCCTAACACTGCATAATTAAGCTTGTCTAGCTTGGGGGCTTTCTTGGAGGTAAGGAAGTCATAGAACTCGATAGCATTATCAGGTACTTCCCCTTCACCATTGGTCGACGCCACAATAACCAAATGAGTCTCGTTTTTTAGACTCTTTAGCTTATAGTCAGCCGCATCAAAGAGTTTGCTCGAAAGCCCCTCACCTTCAAACTTGGCTTGCAATTGCTCAGCAACACCCTTAGCGTTACCAGTTTGAGATGCATAGATGATAGTTAACTGCTGAGCCGCGACGGTCTCAAGTTGCGCAGCAGGTAAGGCCGCCGTCAGCTGTGAGTTCTGACTAACACCATAAAAATATCCACTCACCCAAGCCAGTTGTTGGGGTGAAAGTTCGGCGACAGCCTGCTTTAGAAGGTTTGCCTGAGAGTCGTTGAGGGGAGACGCAAATCCCGATAGATCCTTGAGCAACATGATCACAATATCCCTGTTTAATTCGTGACCATTAGGTTACTCCCTCTACGAAATAACAATAAAGAATAAAGAGGGATATTTAATAATGAAAAGTAATGAAGAAATTAAAGGGCTTCAACTCGGACTTGAGAAAAGCCCACTGCCATTGCGCTCTTGGAGGCTGAGTCTAGGTCATGGTAGTGGCATTGTTCACCATGAAGATCGGTGAGGGCGAGGATGCCACCTTGGGAATCACGAAATTCCACCACGTATGACCCTTCTTGGTCAGCGGGTTCAATAATCGCTTCAACTAAACGCTGATCGCGATACAAGACTCGTAATTCATTTATCGTCATAACATCTGGTTCCTTTTGCCTCTAATAAGGATGGACCAAACCACACAAAATGCGAATTGAGAATTACTATCAAAAAAGGGGCCTTTGGCCCCTCTTAAAACTAAAATTCGAACTTCACGCCAGCGAACCAGCCATCGACAAAGCCGTAGGCCTTCTTGTCGTATTCTTTAAAGGTGTAGTCGAGAACGCGATAGCCACCGCGAATACTCACATCGACTGGTTGGAATGAGAAGGTGTACTGGATAGCGCCGGTAACATCGGCACTCTTTATTTCGTCAGTCTCACCATAATCGAACTCACCAACAATCGCGAAGTTGGTGTTTGGCACGCGAATAAGGGTGTCCGCATACCAACTGAAGATAACGCTATCAAAATCACCTTCTTGACCAGGTTCATAGCGGTAGAAGCTGTTGCGATAATCAGAAAGGGTAAAACCTACATCAAACTCTAGAGCATCAGTGCGCAGCGGACGGTAGTAAAAGGTGTAGTCATACTTGTCGTGAGCAAGATCAGGAGTATCTAGCTTGGTATAGCGTAGGCGGAAGTTTGGCAGATATGGCACATCGTGCTCGATAGAGGCCGAGAAGGATGGGATATCATCATCTTCTTTGCGGGTCTCCCTGATCTTGGTACTACCCCAATACATATCGGCAGTGAAGCTGCCCTGAAGACCCGATTTTGCTTGTTGTGCCTGTGCCGTTGCTGGCATGGCCAATGCACTAGCAGTCAGTGCTGCAACTAACGTGCATTTGTTCATTCCAAACTCCTACCATTGAAGAATATTCAACTAATTTAGGAGATACTAGCACAACCGTTTGATAGATAAATCAATTACTGGTCGCGATGCATTTTTGATAGACCCAGTAAGCGAACAGTGCAAACAAGACATAAGGTACAAATTTCACCAAAGCACCTAGGAAGCTGACCACCAACGCAAATAGAAACAAGCTAGCAAAAGCGGCCAGAAAGCCCATAAAGGTAATGCCAGTTACTAGTAAGACACCTACAAATACAAAAATCATTAACAGCTCAATCATATCTCTCCCCTCTGTTGCTAATAAGTAGAGAGCAATAAGCTTGCCAAGTTCAATTATTTACAGAATATCAGTCACTTAAATAAAAAGAGCTGAGAAAGTGTGCCCTTCTCAGCTCTTAATCATTCTTAGCTATGGTAAAAAAACCAAGTATTAGTGTTTTTTAAACCTCAAGTTCAGCAGGAATCTTAGCCAGTGCGTCTTGCAGCACTTTCAGGTCAGCACCTTTCTTGTGTGCGTTCTCACTGATATGACGACGCCACTGTCTTGCGCCCGGCATGCTTTGGAACAAACCCAGCATATGGCGAGTGATATGACCTAGGTAAGCGCCTTCGCTTAGCTGCTGATCGATATAAGGGTACATTGCCTTAACTACATCGCTGCGCTTGATCACTGGCTTGTCTTCACCAAAGATGCGCTGGTCTACTTCAGATAGAATGTATGGGCTCTGATAAGCCTCGCGACCGATCATTACACCGTCTAGGTGCTCTAGGTGCTCAAGGGCTTCATCCAAACTCTTAACCCCACCATTCACAGCAATATTAAGATCCGAGAAGTCTTTCTTGATTTGATAAGCACGTGGGTAGTCCAAAGGTGGGATCTCACGGTTTTCTTTTGGACTCAAACCACTTAGCCAAGCCTTACGTGCGTGGATAGTAAAGTCTTCACAACCGCCCTGCTCGTTTACGATAGAAACGAAGCGGGTTAGGAACTCATAAGAGTCTTGGTCATCGATACCGATACGGGTTTTCACGGTGACTGGAATAGAAACCTCAGACTTCATTGCTGCGACACATTCCGCCACCAGCTCAGGCTCAGCCATTAGGCAGGCGCCGAAACGACCATTCTGAACGCGGTCTGAAGGGCAACCTACGTTTAGGTTGATCTCATCATAGCCACGCTCTTCAGCCAGTTTGCACAATGAGCTTAGGTCTTTGGCGTTAGAACCACCAAGCTGTAGCGCAACTGGGTGTTCGCTTTGATCGTATTTAAGGAAGTCGCCTTTACCATGGATAATGCACCCGTGGTCACCATCTCGGTGTACAACAAGGTGTTTTGCGACAACAGTCTGTGGAAATATCGACAATGACGATCTGTCCAATCCAGCATTGGAGCCACTGATAGTCTTGAAGAGTGTGTCATAAGTCATTACCCATGTATAAAAATGAGGCGGTATTCTACCCTCACTCTAGCCGATACACCAGAAAAGAGCGCCAAATACAAAAAAGGCCAGCGCGAGGCTGACCTTTAGATTATCTAACTGCGATTCGATTAAGCGCGAAGCTCTTTGAATGCATTGATTAGACCGTTAGTAGAGCTGTCGTGAGAGTTGATCTCAGCGTTGTCTGCTAGCTCAGGTAGGATTTGGTTTGCTAGTTGTTTACCTAGCTCAACACCCCACTGGTCAAAAGTGAAGATGTTCCAGATGATGCCTTGAACGAAGATCTTGTGCTCGTACATAGCGATCAGGTTACCCAGAGTACGCGGAGTGATCTGCTTAACTAGGATAGAGTTAGTTGGACGGTTACCTTCAAATACCTTGAATGGTGCTAGCTCAGCAATCTCTTCTGCAGATTTACCTGCCGCTTTTAGCTCAGCCTCTACCACTTCTTGAGACTTACCAAATGCAAGTGCTTCAGTTTGAGCGAAGAAGTTAGACATTAGCTTCTGGTGGTGATCGCCAGTTGGGTTGTGGCTTACCGCAGGAGCGATGAAATCACACGGGATCAACTTAGTACCTTGGTGGATTAGCTGATAGAAAGCGTGCTGACCGTTAGTACCCGGCTCACCCCAGATGATAGGGCCAGTTTGGTAATCTACTGCGTCACCATTACGGTCAGTGTATTTACCGTTTGATTCCATGTTGCCTTGCTGGAAGTACGCAGCAAAACGGTGCATGTACTGATCGTAAGGAAGAATAGTCTCAGACTCAGCGCCGTGGAAGTTGTTGTACCAAATACCCACTAGAGCAAGAAGCGTTGGGATGTTGTTCTCAAGCTCAGTTGACTTGAAGTGGTTATCCATCTCGTGAGCTCCAGTTAGAAGCTCAACGAAGTTATCGAAACCAACACCTAGTGCGATAGATAGACCGATTGCTGACCATAGAGAGTAGCGACCGCCAACCCAGTCCCAGAACTCAAACATGTTGTCTGTGTCGATACCGAATTCAGAAACAGCTGTGCCGTTAGTTGAAAGCGCAGCAAAGTGCTTAGCAACGTGTGCTTCATCGCTTGCAGAAGCTAGGAACCAGTCACGTGCACTGTGTGCGTTGGTCATAGTCTCTTGAGTAGTGAAAGTCTTAGAGGCAACTAGGAATAGAGTCGTTTCTGGGTTTACTTTCTTTAGAGTTTCAGCGATGTGCGTGCCATCAACGTTAGAAACAAAGTGTAGGTTTAGGTGGTTTTTATATGGTGCTAGCGCTTCAGTCACCATGAATGGACCTAAGTCCGAACCGCCGATACCGATGTTTACGATGTCAGTGATAGCTTTACCAGTGTAACCAGTCCACTCGCCGCCGATTACGCGCTCAGTGAAAGATTTCATTTTCTCTAGTACAGCGTTTACTGCTGGCATAACGTCTTCGCCGTTAACCACTACTGGCGTATTGCTACGGTTACGTAGAGCAGTGTGAAGAACAGAGCGACCTTCAGTTTTGTTGATTGCTTCACCAGAGAACATAGCGTCGATTGCAGACTTAAGCTCAGTTTGCTCAGCAAGCTCAAGAAGGTGCTTCATTGTCTCGTGGTTGATAAGGTTCTTTGAATAATCAACTAGGATGTCGTCACCAAACTTCTTAGAGAAGTTTGCGAAGCGTTGTGAATCAGCAGCAAATAGGTCTTTCATTTGCATATCTTGAGCTGACTCGAAGTGCGCCGTTAGCGCTTTCCACGCTTCAGTGTGCGTTGGGTTGATGTTCTTCAACATGATAATTTCCTGTTTGTAATTTTAAGTTCACCCGACTCACTCTAGTGGTAAATCGAGCCCCCTCTGGAACTGGTAATACGGGCAGTTAAATTTTCACTACCCAAAATAAATCATTATTGTGACAGCTTATTTTTTAGGACACTGATTATCAACTAGCTAACGTACGCACTCTTTGAGACAGGTCACATTCTTATTGGCTAATTAGTCTTTGGTGTACTCAGGGATGACGCGTGAGGTCAGCTTGGTCACCAACTCATAGGCAATTGTACCCACGTAACGAGCCACTTCTTCCACCGGCAGACTGTCTCCCCACATGGTCACTGAGTCACCGACCTTATCCTCAGCATCCGGTCCAAGATCGACCGTGAGCATATCCATAGAAACACGACCCGCGAGTGGCACTTTACGACCATTTACCAAAACCGGAGTACCGTTTGGTGCCATTCGTGGGTAGCCATCACCGTATCCAAGCGCTATTACGCCTATCTTGGTATCACGATCGCTAGTCCAATTTGCACCATAGCCAACGCTTTCGCCCGCTTTGAGCTCATTTATCGCTATTAGATGAGAGCGAAGCGTCATCACAGGTCGATAACCAAGTTGCTGAGCATCTTTATCACCAAATGGTGACACCCCATACATGATAATACCTGGTCTAACCCATTCGAAGTGACTATCTGGACGAGACAAGATGCCTGATGAAGCCGCAATAGAACGCTCACCAGTGCAATTTTGTGTGGTCTGCTCAAACAGTTCTATCTGGGTGCTGGTTACCGGATTTTCCAATTCATCAGCACAACCAAAATGGCTCATGTAGCGAAGTGGTTTTGCAACATTCTCGCAAGCATGCAGTCGAGAGATAAACTCTTCGTACTGCTCGGGACGCACTCCTAACCTATGCATACCGGTATCCATCTTCAGCCAAACAACCACTGGGCCTTCCAGCTTAGCTTGCTCAAGGGCTTGCAGTTGTTCCTCACAGTGCACCACGGTTTGAATGTTGTTAGTCACCAGAATAGGCAGGTCATTAGCTGCATAGAAGCCTTCCAAAAGCAGGATAGGTTTTACTACTCCACCCGCTCGAAGTTGCAATGCTTCCTCGATACGTGCAACACCGAAGGCATGCGCACCGTCTGCATTTTTAGCTACCTCAAGCAAGCCATGGCCATAGCCATTGGCTTTCACCACAGCAAGTAGTTTACTGTTGGGGGCTTTCTCACTCAGGCACTTAAGGTTATGACGAAGCGCATCTGTGTTGATATAGGCAACCGCAGCTTTCATATTACTCATAGCGGTCCTTACTCGTCGTCATAGTCAAATGCAGGGCCTGCATAGTTATCGAATCTAGAGAACTGGCCTTGGAAGGTCAGGCGCACAGAACCGATTGGACCGTTACGTTGCTTACCTATGATGATTTCCGCGGTGCCCTTCATGGTGCTGTCTGGGTGATACACCTCGTCACGATAGATAAACATGATCAAGTCGGCATCCTGCTCGATCGCACCCGATTCACGTAGATCCGAGTTGATCGGACGCTTATCGGCACGCTGCTCTAGGGAACGGTTAAGCTGAGATAGGGCTACTACTGGTACTTGTAGCTCTTTCGCCAGCGCCTTAAGAGAGCGTGAAATCTCAGAGATCTCCAAGGTACGGTTATCTTGCATACCCGGTACACGCATTAGCTGAAGGTAGTCGACCATGATAAGGCTTAGACCACCATTATCGCGCGCGACGCGACGTGCGCGAGAACGAAGTTCAGTTGGCGTTAGACCCGAGCTGTCATCGATAAACATGTTCTTCTTCTGCATCAGAATACCCATGGTCGATGAAATGCGCGCCCAATCTTCGTCGTCGAGCTGGCCAGTACGGATCTTGGTTTGGTCCACGCGAGACAGAGACGCTAGCATCCTCATCATGATCTGCTCAGAGGGCATCTCAAGAGAGAAGATAAGTACCGGCTTATCAGAATCCATTGCTGCGTTTTCACACAGGTTCATAGCAAAGGTGGTTTTACCCATAGAAGGACGAGCCGCCACGATAACCAAGTCTGATGGCTGAAGACCTGCTGTTTTCTTGTTGAGGTCATTAAAGCCGGTGCTAACACCTGTTACGCCATCTTGTGGTGTTTGATACAGAACCTCGATTCGCTCTAGGGTCTTTTCAAGAATGTTTTCAACGTTTTGCGGACCTTCATTCTCGCTACCACGCTCTTCGGCAATAGCGAACACCTTGCTCTCAGCAAGGTCGACTAGGTCACCTGAGGTACGGCCCTGTGGGTCATAACCGGCATCGGCAATCTCGTTAGCCACACCAATAAGGTTACGCACAACTGCACGCTCGGCCACGATCTCCGCATAGGCGTTGATATTCGCCGCACTCGGAGTGTTCTTAACTAGGTCTGCAAGATAGGCAAAACCACCGACATCTTCGAGCTGTTCGCGACGCTCAAGGAACTCAGAAAGGGTAATCAAATCAAGAGGCTGGCTATCCTCTAGGATAGACTTTACCGCCTCAAAAACGATCTTGTGAGGACGGCTATAGAAGTCCGATGCCATCACCTTCTCTGCCACTGTATCCCAACGCTCGTTGTCGAGTAACAAGCCCCCGATAACAGATTGCTCTGCCTCTATAGAATGGGGAGGGGTTTTAATTGCGTCGACTTGCTTGTCTTGCTTGGCGTTGGTGCGTTGTTCGGACATGGATCAGCTCAATCTCAAAATAATGAAAGTATTATACTCGGATGTTAGAAAAAAGCCCGACACTAAAGGTTTGTTGTACAAATTTTACCTTTGGCTGACTCTTTGTTTACGACTTAGGTTACAATGCGCATCCTTTAGAATTGCTTGAGGTATCTTGTGTCTAAAAAACTGCTATTTTGTCTGGGGCCACTGATGAGCTCAGTGCTTCACGCGGAAGAGCTTACTGATACGGATATTGAGCCCCATCACCGTGGAACACCGAAGTAGAGTTTGGTTATCAAGCTCACTCAGGCAACTCTGACTCTAAATCTCTCAACTCTCGCCTCAGCGGTGAATATATCCAGGGTCGCTATCGTTTGAATGGCGAATGGAAGTATTACCTGCTGTACAAAGACGGCGAAGAAGATAAACGCCAATCGACCTATAACCTGCAAGGGGACTACAAATTAGGTCAAAAGAGCTATGCCTACTCCAGTTTTAACGGCTATGACTCAAAATATAGCGCGTACTTTACCGATTACACCCTATCAGCGGGTTTGGGTTATCAGTTCACTAACACAGAAAAGTTAGTGATTGAGGGTGAACTTGGTCCGGGTTTTCGTTACCAAGAACCTAATCTAGATGAGATAGATGATGACGATATCATTTTCCCTGAAACGGTAAGCGAGGCGATCGTTCGTGCCAACCTTGGCATTACCTGGAAGCCATTCAAGACTCTATCCTTAGGCACAGAATTTACCGCAGTAACCGGTAGCAGTAACACCCGTATCGACAGTGAATTTTCCATCGTTAACGAGATCACTGAAGACATAGCCCTTAAGATAGTGCACAACCGCCAATACCATAACAAGGTACCGGATGGTCTACATAAAACCGACTCTGTTATGTCTATCAACCTGTTATTTCTTTTCTAATAGGCATAAAAAACACCAGCCGAGGCTGGTGTTTTAAAAGCTAATCTTTGCTGAAAATTACTCAGCAGCAACAACTTGTAGGTTGATAGCAGCGAAAACTTCAGAGTGAAGTTGGATGCTGATTTCGAACTCACCAGTGTTACGTAGAGCACCTTCAGGAAGACGAACTTCGCTCTTAGATACTTCAACGCCAGCAGCAGTAATTGCGTCAGCGATGTCACGAGTACCGATAGAACCGAATAGTTTACCTTCGTCACCAGCTTTAGATGCGATAACAACAGCTTCAAGAGCGTTTACTTTCTCAGCGCGAGCTTCAGCAGCAGTTAGTTGCTCAGCAACTTTAGCTTCTAGTTCAGCACGACGAGCTTCGAACATTTCAACGTTAGACTTAGTAGCCATAACTGCTTTACCTTGAGGGATAAGGAAGTTACGAGCGTAGCCAGATTTAACGTTTACAGTATCGCCAAGACCACCTAGGTTACCGATTTTATCAAGTAGAATAACTTGCATTGATTAATCCTCTTTAATTAAACCGACCGATTACTGATGCTTGTCAGTGTACGGTAGTAGTGCTAGGTAGCGTGAACGCTTGATAGCGCGAGCTAGTTGACGCTGATACTTAGCGCTTGTACCAGTGATACGGCTAGGTACGATTTTACCAGCTTCAGTGATGTAGTTTTTAAGAGTTGCTACGTCTTTGTAATCAATCTCTTGTACGCCTTCTGCAGTGAAACGGCAGAATTTACGACGACGGAAGAAACGAGCCATGGGCTATCTCCTGATCTTAAATTTGAGTGATGTTGTCGGCATGCAGTACCATTTTTCCCGAGCCGTTTCGGCTGGTTTGGTAAGTGACGAATCCGCTTACCTGGATATTGCTGCCTTTAACTAATTCTTGAGTTAATTTGTTTGACCCTTTCCCGCTAACCACCACCGGCATTCGACAATAGACTTGTCTCGGAAGGTTTGCTTCCACCACTGTAGAGCGATGCTCTAGCCAAAATTGGCAATGTGGTATACCCGCTGGGCTTTTGGTTCGAACAGGATCTCTTGCGATTACACCGCTTAAGTCCATCCGATTGGTCATACAGTTAATTACTCAGCAGATGCTTCTGGCTTAGCTTCTGAACGCTCTTCACGACGTGGAGCACGCTCTTCTTTTTGCTTAAGCATGATAGACTGTTCAGTCTTCGCACCTTTAGTACGCATGATCATGTTACGTAGAACTGCATCGTTGTAACGGAAAGCAGTTTCTAACTCGTCGATCACAGCTTGATCAGCTTCAACGTTCATTAGAACGTAGTGAGCTTTGTGAAGCTTGTTGATTGGGTAAGCCAGTTGACGACGACCCCAGTCTTCTAGACGGTGGATAGTACCGCCAGCTTCAGTGATAGAACCAGTGTAACGCTCGATCATGCCAGCAACTTGCTCGCTTTGATCAGGGTGCACCATGAATACGATTTCGTAATGACGCATTGGTTGCTCCTTACGGATTATTAGCTTCCACATTCGGCCCGGTCATCCAGAGGAAGCAAGGAACTAAAGAAAATTGACCGAGAATTAAGGACGGCAAATAGTACAGAAAGCAGGCAGTAATATCAAGCAAAAAAGCGCCGCTTAAAAACAGATAATAATCATGCCTTTAGATGACGCTTAAAAACTTGGATTATTGATTCATAAACCCTTGTTTCTTAAGGTAGTTGAGAACCGTTTGTGAAAACTCAATATGAGACTCTTTGGTGTATTTAAGCTTGGTATAAACCTGAGCGAGGTTCTCTACCCCAGACTCTTCTATCATCTGCTTTAGCTCAGGGAATGACATGTATCGTTGCCATCCTGCTGTTTCTCGCTCTTGATAGATATCCGCAATCTCTTGTTCGCTATGATCCTGGTACACCTCTTGGTGAATCAAACCAGACATAGGCAGGCGGTCACGCACTTCAGGGCTCTCATCGGCATAGCCAAGAGAATAACCCACCACTGGCACCACACCTTCTGGCAACTCAAGTAGTTCACCTATCTGGTCACAGTTAGCCAAGGTTGAGCCCATATAGCAAAGCCCTAGCCCTTTCGCTTCAGCAGCAATAGCTACGTTCTGCGACACCAAAGTGGCATCGATGGTGGAGATCATAAAGCTCATGAAGTTGTCGAAGTTCATCGGCGCACCGCTTTGCGCCAGCCATTTACGCATACGTCTAAAGTCTGCGCAGAAGGTCAGTAACACCGGGGCATCTACCACCATAGATTGCTGCATATGAGGCTCGTAAAGTGCCTGTCTCAGCTTTTCATCTTTAGTAACTATGATGGAATAAGACTGCATATTGCCCGACGATGAGGCTCTGATGCCCGCCTCTAACACTTCGTTTAGTACGTCCTCTGGAATAGCTTGGTCTTTGTATTTACGAATAGAGCGGTGAGAATGAAGGGCCTGAAAAACATCCATGAAAAATAAATCCTTGATACAAAAATAGGAGCCGAAGCTCCTACCTTATCATATGGATTATTGCGTTAACCTAGAGTCGGTCTCAATTAGCCCTGACGCTGGCGTACCGCCTCAAACAGGCAGATACCAGATGCCACTGATACGTTCAGGCTTGACACTGAACCTGCCATAGGGATCTTAATCAGATCGTCACAGGTCTCACGCGTCAGGCGGCGCATGCCGTCACCCTCTGCACCCATTACAATAGCCAAAGGACCATTTAGCTTGCTGTGATAGATGTCATGGGTCGCTTCACCGGCAGTACCTACGATCCAGATGCCTTTGTCTTGCAGATGGCGCATAGTACGAGCAAGGTTAGTCACACGCACTAGAGGCACGGTTTCCGCGGCACCACAAGCTACCTTACTTACGGTTGCTGTAAGAGGTGCTGACTTGTCTTTTGGCACGATAACCGCAGCAACACCTGCCGCATCTGAGTTACGCAGACAAGCACCTAGATTATGCGGATCAGTCACGCCATCTAGGATTAGAAGTAGCGGCGTTTCATGCTGAGCAAGGATGTCATCTAGGTCGTTCTCGTTTAGAGCCTTAGCCGGCTTAACACGCGCGATGATACCCTGATGGTTAGCGCCTTTAGCTTTATCATCCAGTGTCTTACGACCCATCTGTTGGATAGAGACACCAAAGTTCTGTAGCTGCTCCAAAAGTGGCATTAGGCGATCATCCTGACGACCTTTCAATACATAGGCCTCAATAAAGCGTGCTGGGTCTTTTTCAAGCACGGCTTTTACCGCATGGATGCCATAAATAAATTCGTTACTCATTAATCTGATCTCTTATTTCTTCTTGCCACGAGACTTGTTCTTGTTGGCTCGAGCCTTACTCTTTCTCGCCTTTTGCGCTTTGGATTTCTTACCCTTCTTTGGTTGCTCTGTGCTTCCATCAGGACGCACAGTTGGCTCAACCATAGCCTTGGCTTTCTTACCTTTGCCGCGAGCTTGTTTCTTCGCTTCTTCCACTAGGCGCTGTTTAGCGGTTTTACCCTTGCCTCTTGGAGCGCGCTGACTACCCACCAGCTCAAAGTCGATCTGTTTGTCATTAAGGTTTACTGATAGCACCTTAACCTTCACTTGATCGCCTAGTCGGTAGATCTGTCCAGAGCTCTCACCCACCAAGCGCTGACCTATCGCATCGTAGCGATAGTAGTCGTTTGCTAGTGATGAGATATGCACTAGACCGTCGATGTGCAGATCGCTTAGGCGAACGAAGAAGCCAAATGCGGTGACATTTGCAATCACGCCGTCAAGCTCTTCACCCACATGATCTTGCATGTATTCACACTTGAGCCAATCCGCAACCTCACGGGTCGCATCATCGGCACGGCGCTCGGTCATAGAGCACTGCTCGCCGTATACATCCATATCATCGAACGAATAGTGGAATCCACCGGTTGGGTCCATCTATCTTTGTTACGACCTTCTTTTTTAGCAATCAGATACTTGATTGCACGGTGCAGAAGCAGGTCTGGATAGCGACGAATTGGCGAGGTAAAGTGCGCGTAGCGCTTCAATGCCAAGCCGAAGTGGCCAACGTTGTCGGGATTATACACAGCTTGCTTCATGGAGCGTAGCAACATGGTCTGAATAAGTTCTTTATCCGGGCGTTCACGCACCTGATGCATCAGCGCGGCGTAGTCAGTAGGCGATGGTTCAAGACCACCATTTAGGAATAGACCTAGCTCACCTAAGAAGTCTTTAAAGCCTGTTAGGCGCTCTTCACCCGGAGTTTCATGGATACGATACAGCGCCGGCTCTTTTAATTTCTCAACCAGAGATGCCGAGGCGATGTTCGCCAATATCATGCACTCTTCAATCAGCTTGTGGGCATCGTTGCGCACCACTGGCTCGATACGGTCGATCTTGCGCTCAGAGTTGAAGATGAACTTGGTTTCAACGGTTTCAAACTCAATCGCACCGCGATTATCACGTGCACCCTTGAGCACCTGATACATATTGTGCAGTTCCTGCAGATGAGGAACCAGAGGCTCATAGCGCTCAATAAGCTCCTGATCACCATTTAGGATATCGTTCACCTTGGTATAGGTAAGACGAGCATGAGAGTTCATTACCGCTTCATAGTGCTTATAGCCAGATAGCTTACCTGTCTCAGAAACCGTCATTTCACACACCATGCACAGACGGTCAACCTGAGGGTTTAGCGAGCACAAACCGTTTGATAGAACCTCAGGTAGCATAGGTACCACCTGAGATGGGAAGTACACTGAGTTACCGCGATTTATTGCTTCTTTATCCAGAGCAGAATCAGGGCGAACGTAATAACTGACATCGGCAATGGCTACCCATAAGCGCCAACCTCCGCTCTTCTTACGTTCACAAAAACCGCATCATCGAAATCTCGAGCATCTTCACCATCTATGGTCACCAGAGGTAGGTCGCGTAGATCGACACGCCCCTCTTTTGCCTCTTCTGGCACCTCTTCACCAAGACTGGAGATCTGCTTGGTCACCTCTTCAGGCCACTCATTCGGGATCTGATGGGTGCGGATAGCGATCTGGGTTTCCATACCAGGAGCTAGATTTTCACCCAGCACTTCAACTACCTTGCCCGTCATACCACGAGAGCGAGTGCCGCGGTCTGTGATCTCAATAACCACCACATTACCCATGCGTGCGCCTGCTCTATGCGCCTCAGGAATAAGAATATCGTGATGGATACGCGAGTCATCAGGCACTACGTAGGCATGACCAAATTCAAGGAAAAAACGACCGACAATCTGCATGCTGCGCTCTTCCAATACACGAACGATGCGTGCCTCTTTGCGGCCACGCTTATCAGTGCCGGACTCTTGCACTAAAACGTAATCGCCATGGATGATGCCGCGCATCTGGTGAAAAGGCAGAACCAAATCTTTGTCTTTACCGATCACGCCCTCTGGCGTACCCAGCCATAACCATCTTTATGACCGATAACATGACCTTTGATCATCTCTAGCTTTTCAGGCACCGCGAAGCACTGACGCCTAGTAAACACGAGTTGTCCATCGCGAAGCATAGCATTGAGGCGACGCCTTAAACCCTCATATTGCTCCTCTCCTTTCAGCTCGAGAGCCTTAAACAGGTCATTACGATTCATAGGAGCACCGGCCTTTTGTAGGAAGTCTAAGATGAACTCCCTACTTGGCACAGGATTGGCGTAGTTTTCAGCTTCACGCTTAGCGTGAGGATCGCGTTCGAAAGATTCAGACATGAATGAACTCGTTAGGTGAGAGCAGTTGCTTTTAGTATATTCCAGTAACTGCCCGACAAGGGAAAAATGCTTTAAAAATTAATGATTAATTTGATTTAGCGTCAGGGTTTGGAGAGCAAGATTAATAGCTCGCTGTTGTCGTCCAACAGCTCATCCAGATGACACTTATCTAGCTCGGCTAGAAACGCCTCTTTAGCATTGTGCAGATAAGACTTTAGACGGCATGCTGGGTGATATGACAAAACTCAGGAGAGCAGTTGATCACCTGTAGAGGTTCTAGCTCTCTGATCACACTGCCGATGTTTATCTTACTCGCTGGTGTCTTTAGGCGGATACCGCCATTCTTGCCACGTATGGTCTCGATAAAGCCCTTTTGACCAAGCTTGTTCACTATCTTAACCATATGGTTGCGTGAGATATCGAAAACCTCACTCACTTGCGTGATATTGGTCAGCTCCCCTTCTTTCAAGGCAGCCAAGTAGATCAGCGTACGAATCGCATAATCGGTAAAACTGGTTATTTGCATCTATTCTCTCCCTTATCAACACAATTGTAATTCTTTTGTTGACTTTAGGATACATATTATAAAACAATAAAGTTGCATTATAAATACAACTTAAATGGATACACCTTATGCTATCTCAATCTACTATTGATATCGTGAAGGCGACGGCACCCGTTGTTGCTCAGACTGGCCCAGCACTAACTGCTCACTTCTATGAGCGCATGTTCTCTCACAACCCAGAGCTCAAAGACATCTTCAACATGAGCAACCAGCGCAATGGTGACCAGCGAGAAGCTCTGTTTAACGCTATCTGTGGCTACGCTGCCAATATCGAAAACCTAGAAGCCCTGCTTCCTGTGGTAGAGAAGATCGCACACAAACACACCAGCTTTATGATCACCGCAGAGCAGTATCAGATCGTAGGTGGCCACCTACTGGGCACTATTGATGAATTGCTATCTCCAGGGCAAGAGGTGCTAGACGCATGGGGTGAAGCCTATGGTCTACTGGCAAACATCTTTATCAACCGAGAAGAACAAATCTATCAAGAAAACGAATCAGCAAACGGCGGTTGGCGTGGACTGAGAGAGTTCGAGGTTATCTCAAAACAACAAGAGAGCTCCGTGATCACCAGCTTTGTATTCAAGCCATGTGATGGAAAGCCTGTGGTAGATTTTAATCCAGGACAGTATCTTGGCATCTATTTTGACAACGACGAGTTTGAACATCAAGAGATTCGCCAATACAGCTTATCAGCCAAACCAAATGGCGAAACCTATCGCATCTCAGTTAAGCGTGAAAACGGTGGTTTAGTGTCGAACCATCTGCACGACGCGCTAACGGTTGGCGCAAAAGTAAAACTGGCTCCACCTGCTGGTGACTTCTTCCTAAACCAAGAAAGTGAAAAACCCGTTGTACTTATCTCTGCCGGTGTTGGTCTAACTCCAATGCTATCTATGCTAGAAACCCTGCAAGATAAAGAGATACCGGCGACTTGGCTGCACGCAGCTGAGAATGGTCAGCAGCACGCCTTCAAAGAGCAGGCTCAATCTCTGTGCCAGTCTCGTGATGATTTCCAATACGCCACTTGGTACAACAATCCGACTGCGCAGGATGTACCGGCAGAAGATTATCAGTATCAGGGGCTTATTGACCTCAGCAAGCTCTCTGAAACCCAGCTTCCACGCGATGCTGAGGTTTACTTCTGTGGTCCTGTGCCATTTATGCAGACCGTTGCCAAGCAACTAACTGAGCTAGGCTTTGCACCATCGCAGATCCACTATGAGTGCTTCGGTCCTCACAAGATCCTATAGAAACAAAAACCGGCTGAAAAGCCGGTTTTTTAATTCATCACTTAACTGGATTAAGAGTTAAATGGGTGAACCTTGATGATAGTCTCGTTACGGTCAGGACCGGTAGAGATAATGTCGATTGGCACACCAGTTAGCTCTTCAAGACGCTTAATGTAGTCTAGAGCTGCTTGTGGCAGACCATCGATAGATGTAGCACCGAAGGTAGTCTCAGACCAACCTGGAACTGTTTCGTAGATTGGAGTCGCTTCTTCAAACGCTTCAGCAGCCATTGGAGATACTTCTAGAACAGTACCATCAGCATCTTATAGCCAGTACAGATCTTGATCTCTTTTAGACCGTCTAGTACGTCTAGCTTAGTTAGACACATACCAGATAGAGAGTTGATTTGGATTGCGCGACGCATAGCTACAGCATCGAACCAACCTGTACGACGTAGACGACCAGTAGTTGCGCCGAACTCGTGGCCAACATCACCTAGGTGCTTACCTACAGGATCTTGCTTGTCTAGACCGTCATATAGCTCAGTTGGGAATGGACCTGAACCTACGCGAGTACAGTAAGCCTTAGTAATACCAAGGATGTAACCAACGTGGCGGGGACCGAAACCAGAACCTGCAGCAACACCACCAGCAGTTGTGTTAGAAGAGGTTACGTACGGGTAAGTACCGTGGTCGATATCTAGTAGCGTACCTTGAGCACCTTCGAACATGATCTTGTCGCCGCGCTTACGTGCTGCGTCTAGTTCATCAGTTACGTCCATAACCATAGAGGTTAGTAGGTCAGCGTAACCCATGCACTCTTCAAGTACATCTTCGTAGCTTACAGTGTCAGCTTTGTAGAAATGCTCTAGTTGGAAGTTATGGTATTCCATCACTTCTTTTAGTTTCTCAGCGAAAGCTTGCTTGTCGAACAGGTCACCAACGCGAAGACCGCGACGAGCTACCTTATCTTCGTATGCTGGACCGATACCACGACCAGTTGTACCAATTGCTTTCTTACCACGAGCGATTTCACGCGCTTGGTCTACAGCGATGTGGTATGGAAGAATTAGAGGACAAGCTTCTGAAACGAATAGACGCTCACGTACTGGAATACCGCGCTCTTCAAGAGGCTTCATTTCTTTCAGTAGAGCTTCAGGAGATAGTACTACGCCGTTACCGATAACGCATTTCACGTTATCACGTAGGATGCCTGATGGAATTAAGTGGAGAACGGTTTTTTCACCGTCAATAACTAGAGTGTGGCCTGCATTGTGACCGCTTGGTAGCGAACCACATATTTTGCATCTTCAGTTAAAAGGTCAACGATTTTACCTTTACCTTCGTCACCCCACTGGGTGCCTAAAACAACTACGTTATTTCCCATCTTTCCGTTCTGATTGATAGTTAAAAAAGGATTCTAGCACCGAATTAAATCTCTTGCAGTCATTTTTTAATCACAAATGTAATTCAGTGTTTCATGAAAGAAGTGGCAGGTTCACTCTGATAATGAGCATGCCTGCCAACTCTATTGATAGCCTACCTGTGCAGTAGCGAAACCGCGTTAGTAGTTTTATCAAGATTATCTTTAACCCGCTCAGGGATCTTGCTCGCAACAACCGCATATAGGCTGTCTATAATGGCGAGCTTCACTAAACGGGCGATACCATTCTTACCCAGCAGTGGCTCTGGCGATGCCGGAGCAAACAGCGGGCAGTCGGATAACTGAGACAACTCAGCGTGATAGTTATTGGTGATAGAGACTATGGTTGCGCCCGATTGTTTTGCCACACGCACCGCGTCCATCAGGTCAACGGTTTGACCTGAGTGAGACACCACCAGCACCACATCTTGTTCATCCAACACGCTAGCCGACATCAACATCAAGTGTCTATCTTTTGGCACATTGGCGCGGATACCGAAACGAAGTAGCTTATGCTGCAGGTCTTCGCAGATGATGGTGGAACCACCTACTGCGTACAATTCAATATTCTTAGCATTGATAAGCGCATCCGCTGCTGCACTCACCATGTTGGCATCGACAAAGTTCAGGATCTCGGTCAGTGCACTGATGGAGTTCTGCAGCACCTTACTCACTATCTCATTGCATGAGTCATCGGGCAGCAACTGCTCGCTCGGCAGATAGGTATCAGAGCCGTGCTGAGCATTCAGCGCATCTTTAAGCTGCTTGAAACCACTAAATCCGAGTTTCTTGGATACCTTAACGATAAGCGCCGTGGACACACCTAGTCGCTCAGCGACCTCTTTTATCGAGGTGCTTTTTTGCAAGAAGTGCGGCTTAAGGAAATTCTCTGCGATGGATTGCTCAGTGCGAGTGAGCGATGGCATGCGCATACGAATGTTAGGAATTACTTGATTGAGATCCACTGACAGTATCATTTCTGGTGAGTCAATCGCATTAGTATACATATAGCTCTCCCTGCCGTCATGACTGCGGTGCGCGCAGTTGCCAGAACTGACCGCTCAACGAAGATTCAGACTCTAGCTTGAAGCCACCCACATACTCAGCGTCTTGCTCAGTTTCGAAGAAACGCGATGTCGCTACGCCCTCGCCTGCATTGATAAAGACCTCGATAGAGGAAGCATCACGAAGCAGTTGCAGTTGTTCTACCTCACCCTGCCAAACCAAGCTCTGAATTTCGCCTGTTTTTAGGTTACGTCTATGGGTAGTCAAACCATTGGTATCGACCACAACCTCAAGGTCAGCAGATACCTTGATGCTCAGCTGTTTACCATTAAGCTCGTTCAGTTCAAGTTCAGATGACGCACCAGATAAAGCGATCTGACTGCCAGACACCTCAGTTGCCTCTGCGCGCATCTGCTTAATCTCTGCGACAGGCATTTGCTTTAACTTACCATCTTGGATGATAAGTTCACGGGCGCAGGTCATCTGGTGAATCCAGCCGTAGGTATGGTCGGTTGATAAGGTTCAAACTCATCGGGCTTACCCATCCAGCCAAACAAGATGCGGCGTCCAGCGTCATCTTCAAAGGTTTGCGGCGCATAGAAGTCGAAGCCATGATCCATCAATGTGCCTTCACCGTGCTCGTAGCTACCGGTTTGATAGTCAAAATCACCGAGGTGGTATGTCACATCAAAGGTCTCTACCTTGCGACCGTCCACATCAATCCAGTTCTTGGGACAGCTTACTAGTACATACTTGTTCTGCAGAGGGAAAAGGTCTGGGCACTCCAACATGAAATCATCTGAACTCAAACCATTTAGATCATCACCAAATACTTCGCCAACTAACTGCCAGTTGTTTAGGTCAGTAGAGCGATAGGCAATCACCTTACCTTTGTAGTCGAGGTCTTCAGCACCTAGCACCATGTAATAGTGGTCAGCATGCTTCCAAACCTTAGGATCACGCACATGGCCGCTATAGCCAGAAGGTAACTCTAGGACTATCCCTTTTTTCTCGACCTGTGAATCTGACTCTAGAGTTGCACGGCACTGATAGGCAGTGCGACCACCACCCTCAAATTTCACGTTGCCGGTATAGAAAAGCTCAAGCGCACCATCCACTTCGATAGCGGAGCCCGAGTAGCAACCGTGAGTTTCAAAATCTTCAGTCGGAGCAAGAGCCAGCGGTTGATGCTGCCATGAAAGCAGGTCTTTACTGGCAGCGTGTCCCCACGCCTTTGCTCCGTGTTCGCAGGCTAGCGGATTCCACTGATAGAAAAGATGAAACTCACCATTAAAGTGAGCTAATCCATTGGGGTCATTCAGCAGTCCAAACTGGGGTGAGAAGTGCCATACAGGACGGTAAGGATCATAGGTGTCTTTTTGGTTTAAAGACTTAGCCAGAACGTTGTTAATGTAGATTTGGTCAGCAGATAACATATCTCAAACTCCAAGGCCCTCATGTGCGAGGGCCCTTAATTATTCTTTTATTATTTCTTGTCTAGCATCTTGTCAGAGAAGCCGAATGAGTAGGTCAACATGAATGCCACACTACAGCTCACTGCGTGTACTAGGAAGTAGGACATCAACTGGCCATCAAGATAAAGCAGAGCACCTGGAAGAACCGTTACCGCCATGCCGCTCGCGGCTAGACCAAGGATTTGAGCAACAAAGCCACCTGCAGCACCACCGATCAGAGCGAACACGAATGGACGGTAGTAGCGAAGGTTCACACCAAATACGGCTGGCTCAATAATACCTAGGAACGCTGAGAAGGTTGATGGATAACACAGAGCCTTAAGCTTCTTGCTCTTGGTCTTCATACCTACCGCAAGACAAGCTGCACCTTGAGCCGAGATAGCACCAGTGATCAGGGCATTGAATACGTTGCTGCCTTCGTTTGCTAGAAGCTGAATCTCAAGCAGGTTAAATACGTGGTGAACACCCGTGATTACGATTAGGTCCCAAACAAAGCCAATGAATAGACCACTTAGACCGAACGGTAGCTCAAGCAGGTATTTAGTGGTCTCTACCATGGTTACTTCTACCATGTGGAATAGAGGACCAACTGCCAGTAGCGCAACCGCACTCATGATAAGTAGGGTCAGAAACGGGGTCATTACTAGGTCAAAGGCTTCCGGCATGATAGAGCGGATACGACGCTCGAGTTTGGCGGTCAAGAAACCGGCGATGAAGCTGGAATCACTGAGCCTTGGTAACCCAATACAGGGATAAAGCCAAAGAACATCAATGGGTCAGCATCACCAAAACCAACCGCCCATGCGTTTGGCAGTGCCGGAGATACCAACATCAAACCTAAGACCAAGCCTATCAAAGGCGTACCACCAAACACTCGGCTTGCAGACCAAGCACCATAGCTGGCAAGAAGATGAATGCGGTATCAGTCAGAATTTGGGTATAAAGGATGAAGTTTGCTGGTATCGATTCTGGGGTCAAACCAAACAACGCTAACACTTCAGGGCGAGTCACCAGACCGCGAAGGCCCATAAATAGACCTGTTGCTACCAGCGCTGGGATAAGAGGAACGAACACATCACTGAAGGTACGGATAGCACGTTGCAGAGCTGTACCTTGTTGATTCGCTACCTCTTTAATTTCTGATTTGCTTGAGGTTGAGAGGTTCAAGCTCTCTACCGCCTCAAACACTCGGTTTACTGTGCCAGTACCAAAGATGATTTGATATTGGCCACTGTTAAAGAACGCGCCTTTAACCTTTTCTGTGTCTTCGATGCCGTCTTTATTTATTTTTTCTTCATCGGCAACCATGACACGTAAGCGTGTCGCACAGTGTGCGACGGATACTATGTTTTCTTTCCCGCCTAAGAAGCCCACTAGCTCTTCAGCAATCATTGCGTAAGACATAACAACCTATTACCTGTTTGTTTCTCGTTTATCTGTTTTTCAAAGTAACAATAAATTTTAGATTCATCTTGGTTATAGATCACAAAATTAAGTATTTCGTGAAATTTTTTATATTTGTGATTTTTTCTGTAAACTTTTTATTTCAATAAAAACAATAGCTTATTATTTTTCGTATTATTTACCAGAATTTTTATGGTTTACAGCTGTGATTTAATTTGTAAACTTATCCGTAAATTCACACCGTTCGAGACGAGAATATGAAAATTGCTATTGGCTGTGACCACGTTGGTATTGAACATAAAGATCTAGTAATCAAACACTTACAAGAGAAAGGTATCGAGGTAGAAGATTTTGGTACTCACTCTACTGAACGTACTGACTATCCAAAGTACGGCCAAGCGGTAGCGCAAGCTGTTGCAAACGGCGATGCGGACCAAGGTATCTTGATCTGTGGCACAGGCGTTGGTATCTCTCTGACCGCTAATAAGGTGAAAGGCATTCGCGCTGTAGTATGTAGCGACCCTTACACGGCTCAGCTATCTAAAGAGCACAACAACACCAATATCCTAGCCTTCGGTTCCCGTGTTATCGGTATCGAGCTGGCGAAGATGATCATCGACAGCTGGTTATCGGCTGAATTCGAAGGTGGCCGTCATCAAAACCGTATCAACATGATTGCAGCACTAGAGGAGTAATCACCATGAGCAAGTTCTGCCCTTCAATGATGTGTGTAGATTTCTCTAAGCTAGCGACTGAGCTTCAAGAGCTAGAGAAAGCCAATGTAGACATGCTACATATCGACGTAATGGACGGTCACTTTGTACCTAACTTTGCACTAGGTCCAGAGGACATCAAGGCGATCCGCGACCTTACCGATATCGACTATGATGTGCACCTAATGCTGTCTAACCCAGACCAATTCATCGATCTGTTCGCAGCCCTTGGTCCAAAGCTGATGTATATCCACGCAGAGGCGCCGCCGCATCTGCACCGTACCCTAGGCAATATCCAAGCTAAAGGTATTCAGTCAGGTCTGGCTATCAACCCAGGTACACCACTAAGTGCTATCGAAGATGTTCTAGACGTAACCGATGTCATTCTAGTGATGTCAGTAAACCCTGGCTTTGCTGGTCAGAAGTTCATCCCAAATGCATTCAATCGTATTGAACGCATCATCGAGATGATCGAAAAACAAGGCACTAACACCAAGATCGCTATCGATGGTGCCATCAGTCCTGACGTTATCGAAAGACTGGGTGACAAGGTTGAATACTTCATCCTGGGTACGGCTGGCCTGTTCGGGAAAGAAGGCACCTACGCTGAGACGATGGAAAACCTTCGCGCACTAGGCCAAAAAGAAGCCGTAGCTGCCTAATATAAATTCGTCCCCCGACACCCGATAAACCGCTTCGCTCCTGAAGCGGTTTTTTATGTCTGCTGTTCGGTTTCCGTTAATAAACTAGGATTGGTACACTGCTGTTATCAATAGAAAAAGTGGAACACAAATGTCTGAATCCATATGGCTTGCCATCGGCCTAGTATTGTTTTTTGAGGGGATTGGTCCGCTTATCGCACCCAATGGTTGGCGTCAGATGATAGCCAGTTGAGCTCGCAACCGGACACTCAGCTTAGACGAATAGGTGGGTGTCTAGTCGTCGCTGGCGTAGTCATCATTACCATGATGGTCTAGACCCAAGGCACAAAAAAGGACTCCAACTGGAGTCCTTTTCTGATTTTGCTTTCAGGATTATTTAGCTGCTGGAGCTTTGCCTGAAGAGTCGTTCATGAAGCGGAAGAAATCGCTCTTAGGATCGAGAACCATGATGTCCCCTTTCTCAGCAAATGATTTCTCATACGCACGTAGTGAACGGATAAAGCTGAAGAACTCTGGATCTTTGTTATAAGAATCCGCATAGATCTTCGCAGCACGTGCGTCAGCATCACCTCGGGTAACTCGAGCAGTTCTATCTGCTTCAGCAAGAACTGTCGCTACCTCTAGCTCAGCTTGTGCTCGGATAACCTCTGCCTTCTCACGACCTTGAGAACGGTGCTTACGAGCAACCGATTCACGCTCTGCACGCATACGACGGTAGATAGACTCAGAGATTTCATCCGGTAGGTTGATCTTCTTCATTCGGAAGTCAACAACGCGAACACCCAAGTCGTCCATAGCGCTCTGACGAGTATCATCTAGAACTACCGACATGATCTTGTCACGCTCACCGTCAATCTCTACAGCCTGACGCGCCGCTTCTGAAACGGTTTCGTCTAGCTCTGATTCATCAGGCAGTACATCGTCATTACGTGGGCCAGATACGATTTGCTTGATTTCACGCGAACCGATCTCTGCACGAAGCACGTCTGTAACCTTACGCTCAAGTAGAGCCTGAGCCGTTAGAGCATTACCACCACCTGTAGCTAGGTAGTATTGACCGAAGTCTTCGATACGCCATTTCACGTACGAATCGATGATTACGTCTTTTTTCTCTGAGGTTACGAAACGGTCAGCACGGCCATCCATAGTTTGGATACGCGCATCTAGGCGTTTAACGTTATCGAACAGAGGCATCTTAAAGTGCAGGCCTGGCTCGTAGATACGAGACATATCTGTGTTGTCCTTCAAGATTCGACCGAATCGAACCACGATACCACGCTCGCCCTCTGGAATTACAAATACTGACATCAGCATTAGTGCAAGCGTCACTACCAATACTGGGATCATCAACTTACGCATTCTTAGTTTCTCCCTTGACGAGTAGTAGTTGGACGAGTCTGGCTTTGAGACGAAGTAATTGGCGTCTCTGGCTCTAGCTCAATCTGGTCATAGGCTGAAGATGAACGAGTTGAACGCTTAGACGAGCTACTCTCTTGGCCTGCTAACTTATCAATTGGAAGATACAGTAGGTTACCGCTCGACTCAGAGTCGATAAGAACCTTAGACGTATTCGAGTAAACCTCTTCCATAGTGTCAAGGTATAGGCGATTACGTGTTACTTCAGGAGCAGCTTGGTATTCAGGAAGTAGTTTCTCGAACTGAGCTACCTGACCAAAGGCTTCGTTTACAATACGTTCGCTGTAACCAAGAGCTTCTTTCTTCAGACGCTCTGCACGACCTGTCGCTTTCGGCAAGATTTCGTTCTTATATGCCTCAGCTTCACGGATGAAACGCTCTTCATCCTCTCGCGCTGCGATTGCGTCATCGAATGAATCTTTAACCTGCTCAGGTGGACGAGCAGACTGGAAGTTCACGTCTACGATTAGGATACCCATGTCGTAGCTGTCGATGATGCGGTTAAGTGTTTCTTGAGTGCTTTGACGGATTTGCTGACGACCACTGGTCAGGATGCTATCCATCAATGAGTCACCGATTACCGCACGTAGAGCAGAGTCAGTAGCCTGACGCAAACTGTCATCTGCGTTAGTTACACGATAAAGGTATTTGTACGGGTCAGACACTCGGTATTGAACGCCCATCTGTACCGTTACTACGTTTTCGTCTTTAGTCAGCATCAGACCAGATGCCTGTAGAGCACGAATCGCTTGAACGTTTACAGTGGTCACTTCATCAATAAAGCGCGGACGCCAGTTCAGACCTGGATCAACCTGACGGTCGTATTTACCCAGACGTAGAACCACACCACGCTCGGCTTCGCCTACTGTGTAGAAGCCAGATGCAAACCAAACAAAAACTGCGATAACTGCGATAAGGCCAAATCCGATTGCGCCACCGCCGCCCATTGATGACCCGCCACCGCGTTTGCCACCGCCGAACTTACCACCAAGTTTTTGGCTCAGTTTATTGAATACTTCATCCAAATCCGGTGGCCCTTGATTGCGACCTCCAGAGTTTTGGTTTCCGCGATCATTGTTTCCCCAAGGATCATTATCACGGCCATTGTTTCCGTTGTTATTTCCAGGCTCGTTCCACGCCATTAGAAAACTCCATCACTAGATATGACGTTATAAAGTAGCAGTCTTTTAAACGACGATAAAGTCGTCCAACCCCACTTCTTCTCTCTTTTGCAACCTAGCCCAATCAGCCTGTTGCATTCTGATATCAATCAACAAGTTACCTTCGGTATCATACTCTTCTTGGCGAATCGATTTCATGTTGAATAACACACTTCGTAATCTTCCCTGAAAACGAGGAGGAATACATAATTTGTATTCGACCATTTGACTCGCTAAGCGTTCAGTCAAAGCTTGGAACAAGAGTTCTATACCTGACCTTCCATAGCAGATACCCAGACCCTGACAGGCTTATTCTCATCATCGTATTCGATGCGAGGTGTAGCCCCCTCAAGGTTATCGATCTTATTCATTACCAATAGAGTTGGGATCTCATGAGCATCAATCTCTTCGAGCACAACGTCTACAGCATGGATATTCTCCCTAAAACGCTCATCGCTCGCATCTATGACATGTAACAAGATGTCAGCTTCCTGCGTTTCTTGCAGGGTAGCCTTAAATGCAGCAACTAGGTCATGGGGAAGATGTCGAATAAAACCAACGGTGTCAGCCAAAATCGCCAAACCAACATCGTCTAACTCTATCTTACGCAGTGTAGGGTCAAGAGTTGCAAATAATTGGTCAGCCGCATACACACTTGCCTCAGTAATGCGGTTGAATAGGGTCGATTTACCGGCATTGGTATAACCCACCAGCGAAAGTGTAGGGATCTCGCACGTTTACGAGCTCGACGGCCTTGCTCACGCTGTTTTGCAACTCGCTCTAGGCGACGTAAGATGGCTTTGATTCGATCTCGTAGTAAGCGTCGGTCGGTCTCAAGCTGGGTTTCACCCGGTCCGCGAAGACCAATACCACCCTTCTGTCTTTCAAGGTGGGTCCAGCCTCGAATCAATCGAGTAGAGATGTGACGCAACTGCGCCAACTCAACCTGAAGCTTACCCTCGTGGGTTCGCGCACGCTGTGCAAAGATGTCTAGGATCAAACCTGTTCGATCCAAAACTCGACATTTACACAACTGTTCTAGATTTCGCTCTTGAGCGGGAGAAAGGGCGTGGTTAAAGATGACGATCTCAGCACCGGTCTGCTGAACTACATCAGAGATTTCCTGCGCCTTGCCTTCACCAACATAATATTTTGGATGAGGTGATTGTCGACTGCCTGTCACGGTTTGCAGGTTGTTCACGCCCGCGGAAGATACCAGCATCTCAAATTCAGCTAGGTCTTCCCACTCCCCTTCTTGTGTAAAGTTGATATGAACAAGTACCGCCTGTTCACCTGATTCATACCGGTCAAACAAGCGATAAACTCCTTACACAGAACCTTTGGTTTTTTTGTATCTTTTTCAATTAATCTTCAGATTTCTCTTGAGGGCGATCACCGCGCTCGTTGTTGCTGTGGTGAGTAACTGCACGTGCAGGAACTACAGTCGAAATAGCATGCTTATAAACCATTTGGTTTACAGTGTTTTTCAGCAGGATCACGAACTGATCGAAAGACTCGATCTGACCTTGCAGTTTGATGCCATTGACTAAATAAATTGAAACTGGCACGCGCTCACGACGCAGTGCGTTCAGAAATGGGTCTTGTAAAGATTGCCCCTTTGCCATTGTTATTTTCCTTTTTGGTTTGTAGTTGTAATTTTTAGCAATCGACAGCAATAAGTGTACTTTTTACGCATCCGAGCTAAATCAAAATAATACCTGCAGTAAGTTACGTTCCGTGTCCAGATATTATTTATGCAAAACGATCTTATTATACACAGCAAATTCAATCAGATGCTATGACATTTGCGATGGTTTCTACCCCATGATCGATATTTTCACTATCCAGCCAAGTCAGGTCTTTCCAGCTTCGAAGCCAGGTAATCTGGCGCTTGGCTAGTTGACGTGTCGCGCACACTCCCTTAAAGATAGCTTCGTCAAAGCTGTACTCCCCGTCAAGGTAGCCCCACATTTGACGATAACCAACACAGCGGATCGATGGAAGATCTGCATGTAAATCAGGACGTTGGTATAGGTCCTTCACCTCTTGTGCGAAACCCGCTTCCACCATTTTTTCATAGCGAAGTTCAATACGGCGATGCAGTTCAGAACGCTCTTTTGGCGCTATAGCAAACTGCTTCACACGATACGGAATCGGGTCACCCTTTTGCTCCGTGAGCTCTGTTAGTGATTTACCTGAGATGCGATACACCTCAAGCTCTAGACAGTCGCTGTGGATCATTTGGATGAATACGCGCCGCCGAGACTGGGTCTATCTCTCTCAACTCATCATGCAGAGCCTGCCAACCCTTTTCTTTGGACTCTTTCTCTATCTCAGCACGGATCTCCGGGTTAGCCGCTGGAAGTGGAGACAAGCCTTCAAGTAGCGCCTTGTAATAGAGCATGGTGCCACCCACCAACATAGGGATCTTACCTTGGGCTGTAATCTCCTCCATCTGGGCAAGGGCATCACGACGAAAATCGGCCGCGGAATAGGACTCGCTCGGGTCTAGGATATCGATCAAGCGGTGTGGCGCAGCTGCCTGCTCTTCAGCACTCGGCTTGGCTGTACCTATATCCATCCCTTTATAAATAAGAGCGGAATCCACACTTATCAACTCTATTGGGAATCTTTGTCGAAGACGGATTGCAAGCTCGGTCTTGCCAGATGCTGTCGGTCCCATTAAAAAGATAGCCAGAGGCCATTTATCGTTCATTTGTAAAAGCTTTTATATGAGTGGAGAAGTCCACGGTTTGAATAAATCTATTATCGTTCAAATCTAGCCGTTGTGCAGATGCGCCCTCCAGTTCAGACATCAACTGCACCGCTTCAGACAAGCTGTATTCCTTGTCTGCATCAGCCAACTGCTCTGCTATCCAATTGGATAGGGTTTGCGCCTCTAACTGAGACTCCCCTTGAAGCAGCAACAGCAAGGAAGCAAACAAGTGCTGGAGGTTTTGATTACGCAGCGGCTGTGGCACTGCCATCACCATAACCTTAGCGTTGGATTTGAACATCAGCTGGATCGCGAAGCGCTGCAATATAGCGGAATATTGCTTAAGTTTCTGCACTTCGACTTCATTTACTCGAAGAGCCAGTGGAATCAGCAAAGGCTGAGGAACCAGATTACGCTCTTCGACACTAAGTTGTAGCTGTAGTTTAAGTACCTCTGCGCGAGCCAAGTTCACCAAGGCTGGACCTACATCACTTTGTACCAGCAGGTACCTTTTCTCCACAACCGAGAGCGCCTTACCTAGTTTGCTCGCTTTAGGTAACTCGACCTCAGGCTCTACCGTCAGCAGCTCCTGGTAAATCCTTGCCTCTTCAGCGGTGCCCTGCTTTGGTTCTTCACGCTTGGGCTGTGGCTTACTGCTGGGCTTAGGGGGTGAAATTGGTGCTTCTTGTACCGACTGTGTACGAGAGTGCCCTCTGAGCTTGGATATGAAGACGCGTGGCGAATCGCGTTCGCCTCTTGCTGTTGTCTGTATTGGGTACTTGCACCGCGCTCAGTTGACCAAGTATCCGTTATCACCGGCTTGGGCTTCACGGGCTCTGATGGTGCTTCAGGCACTGGCACAGCATAAGCACTCTCTCTTCGAGGTTGCGACTCTTGCTGAGTTTGTCCAAGAGCATCGACTAATGCCTGATAGATAAAGTCATGTACCAAGCGCGCCTGATGAAAACGTACCTCATGCTTGGCTGGGTGAACATTCACATCCACCTGATGTGGGTCAACTTCTATAAACAACACATACGCCGCATATTGTTCAGGCTCAGGGTAAGTTCATAGCTCTGCCTGATAGCATGATTGATAAGCTTGTCTTTCATCATGCGACCATTCACGTAGCAATATTGCAGGTCGCTTTGCAGCCGTGCACCCTCAGGAGAAGTAATCCATCCGCTGAGCTTAAGCCCTTGATGCTCCAGTTGAACCCTTAGCATATGACGAGCAAACTGAGCGCCACATACAGATTGAACACGTTTCTCCCATTGCGCTTCAGTTTTGGCTGCTCGATATTGCTTTATCATCTTACCGTTGTGGCGAAGATTGATAGTGATATCAAAGCGACTCAGAGCAATGCGCTTTAGCAATTCTTCAATATGAGAAAACTCGGTCTTCTCAGTACGCAGGAACTTACGACGAGCTGGGGTGTTAAAGAAGAGGTCAAGCACTTCAACCGTCGAGCCCACCGGGTGCGCAGTTGGTTGTAGCTTAACCTTCATATCACGCCCTTCAGAATAGGCAGACCACGCTTGTTCTTGGGTAGGCGTTCTTGAGGTGAGTGTCAGCCTTGAAACTGAGCTGATACTGGCTAGGGCTTCGCCACGAAAGCCAAGGCTTAAGATGGCTTCCAGGTCATCCAAGGTTTTGATCTTTGAGGTGGCGTGACGACTTAGGGCGAGCTCTAGTTCATCTTTGGCTATGCCCTTACCATTATCGCGCACACGGATAAGCTTGCTGCCTCCTTTTTCGATGTCTATATCGATTCGGGTGGCACCTGCATCAATGCTGTTTTCAACCAGCTCTTTAACTACAGAGGCAGGCCTTTCTACCACCTCGCCTGCTGCTATCTGGTTGGCCAGCCTGGCCGGTAATATGCTTATCTCACTCATTTATTTGGAATTATCAGTACTTGTCCTATTGCCAGTTCGTCAGAGCGGAGGTTGTTTGCACTGCGAATACTGCTCACGCTCACCCCGTATCTTGAAGCGATTTTACCGAGGAACTCACCACGCTGAACCTTATGTTTGCGTATAGGTGCATCCTTAACCGCTACCGTGATTTTCAGCTTCTGCCCTACACGAACCTGATCTGATTTAAGGTTATTCTCACGCTTAATCGCAGATACTGAAACCTTATAGCGACTGGCTATTTTGCCAAGGAACTCACCAGAGCGAACTACGTGAGTGATAGTCTGGGTTTCAACTGTGTTCAGGTTTGAAGAAGAGCCGGATGATGGGATCTTCAGTTTTTGCCCCACTCGAACCGTATCGCTCTTGAGATTGTTAGCACGCTTAATCGCAGAAACTGTTACACCATGGTTGGCGGCAATGCGAGACAAAAAGTCTCCGCTTTTCACCACATAAATACCTGAGCCACCAACACTTGGAGTCGAGCTATCGAAATGAGTATTCTCTGGCGGGTTCGCTTCATATACTTCATTATCGCATTGGTGAGTGCGCCTGCTAACTTGTCTTGATATGAGCGTTGGAATAACAAGCGCTCTTCGGTTGGGTTGGAGATAAAACCAAGCTCAACCAGAACCGATGGTATCTGCGGCTGACGCAACACCGCAAGGCTCGCTTCCGCGGGTTTACTCTTGTGCAGTCTTGCTATCTTCTTGAGTTCAGCCAAGATCTCGGTCGCTAGCTTCTCACCCTCGCGTTTAGAGTTAGTAAATTGCAGATCGAGCAGAGTCTTATTTACGTTTCTATCATTTCGGGTAACGGTTGTATTTCCGCCCAAGCGCGCAGATTGTCTCTCATGGTTCTCAACCCAACGAGCGATTTCCGTATTGGTGCGGCGGTCGTTAAGGAAGAATACCGATGCTCCTCTTGGCTGAGGCGAGGTAAAGGCATCTGCGTGGATAGAGACAAACAGATGTGCCTGATCTTTATCGGCGATGGCAATGCGCTGATCTAACCCCACATAGTAATCACCGGTGCGAGTAAGACGTGCACGCACACCTGGAGTCGCATTTAAACGTGCGGCCAGTTTCTTAGACACGCTAAGGGTAACGTTCTTCTCATATTTCTTAGAGGGACCTATTGAACCAGGGTCTTTACCACCATGACCAGGGTCGATCACGATAAGGACGTCTCGCTTAGCCTTTGAAGCTCTCTTAACAGCAGTCACAGGTTTACTTGGTGCAGGCGTAGCCGTACTGGCTGATGCAGAACCTGAGATCGGAAAGTCAATAACGAGACGATGGCCGGAACCACCACCTGGGTTAGCTTAAACAGCTTTGGTGAGACGTTGGACTTCAGCTCAAACACCAAACGAAAAGAAGAGCCGTCCGGTGGACTGCTCTCTCGAATCTTGGTTAAAATAGGGCTTTTAGTTACCGATTTAGGCAACTTAGCACTATTTTTGGTGTTTTTAAGGTCAACGACCAGTCGATGTGGTGTCGCCAGTGTGAAATAACTGTACTCAGCTGATGCAGAGAGATCGATAACCGTGCGGGTCTCACTCTTAGAAGTGTTTACCCTGATATCCTTGATTTCGTTTGCATGTACTGCGGAGGAGAGCATCGAGAAGAAAAACGCTACGATCCCCCACCAAAACTTCTTTTTCAACTTAACTCCAAGTTTTCTACCAACGATTGCCCACTTCACTGTTCGCTTTTATTGTTGCCACTCGCCCTTCACCTTGATAGCGGATATCAATATCGAGATCCGGTTCAGGCAACATGCCCTCACCTTTTTCTGGCCACTCCACCAAACAGATAGCATCTGGGGTGAAGTAATCACGAATCCCCATAAACTCTAGCTCTTCTGGATCGGCTAGACGATAAAGATCGAAGTGATATACCTGCCATGGCTCTAAGGCATAGGGCTCCACTAGAGTATAGGTTGGGCTCTTTACATTTCCTTGATGACCCAAAGACTGAATGAAGCCACGGCTAAATGTGGTTTTACCGGCACCGAGGTCACCGTGTAGATAGATAGTCGTTTGCTGTGAACACAGTTTTGATAGCTGGGTACCCAGTTTAATTGTGTCGAGTTCGTCTTTTAGTTGAAAGGTCTTCTGGCTCATGATTCTAGCAAGCCTATGCTTATTATTGATTTCAGTCGTTCATTATCTCAATTAGAAGACTTTTGTCGAGTAACCCAGCGTTTTTGGGTAGACTCCGTCTCCTAAATTAGGTGTGAGTTTATTCTTATTATTGAGTGTTCCTATGGATTTGTGTCAATTAGCCGAAAAAATTAAGGTTTGGGGTAAAGAGTTGGGTTTCCAACAGGTAGGAATTACCGACACAGATCTATCCTTGCACGAGCAAGGACTGCAACGTTGGATAGATGAGGGCTATCACGGTGAAATGAGTTGGATGGAGCGCAATCACGAAAAACGCATCCATCCAGAAGAATTGCATCCGGGTGCAGTGCGAGTGATCAGCGTGAGACTCGATTACCTTCCCCCTCAGGCGGGCTTTGCTAGCAATCTAGAAGACACCTCCACAGCCTACATTAGTCGCTACGCTCTTGGACGCGACTATCACAAACTGATGAGGAATAGGCTCAAACAGCTAGGTCAGCAAATTGAAGCAGAGATAGCATCTAATCCAGAATTTGAGGCTCTCAACTACCGCCCCTTTGTAGACTCTGCCCCTGTCCTTGAAAGGCCTCTAGCTGAAAAAGCTGGTCTTGGTTGGAGAGGCAAACATTCACTTCTGCTCAACAAAGAAGCAGGCTCTTGGTTTTTCCTAGGAGAAATACTGATAGGCTTACCCCTTCCGGTAGATACACCGGCCGAAGACAACTGTGGAAAATGCACCGCTTGCATGACCAGCTGTCCGACCGGCGCCATAGTAGAAGAGGGTGTGGTTGATGCGAGAAAGTGCATCTCATACCTCACCATCGAATATGATGGTGTGATTGATGCCGAGCTTAGCCAAGCTATGGGCAACCGTATCTACGGTTGTGATGATTGCCAGTTGGTATGTCCACATAATCGCGCAGCCGGTCTAACCTCTATCGAAGACTTCCATCGAAGAGAGGCACTAACCGATAGCAAACTGCTAAATCTATTCTCTTGGGATGAGAAAACTTTCCTCAAAAATTTCGAAGGTTCTGCGATTCGTCGTATAGGTTATCTACAGTGGTTGAGGAATCTGAGTATTGCCATTGGCAATGGTCCATTTTCCCATGATGCAATCGAGGCATTAGAGTCTAAACTTGGTCTTGGTGAAGTATTAGATACCCACATCAATGAGGCTTTGGAGCGCTTGCACCAACAAAGACCAAATCGATCTACTAAAAAAGAAAGGCTGATCAGAATAGTGCAAAAGGGTCTACCACGAGACGCGTGAGTCTAGTGAATCTATCTGGAATTCTGGGACATGAAAACCATCTATAGACTTGCCCACTATCTCAGCAGATAATTGCACTGCATAGGTAGTCTAATGTGGAAAAAGATTCCCAGCACAAACTCAATTAAGCATGCACTAAAGTTAAACACAGTTTAAATTCATGACAAAGATCAAAGAATGCGTAACAAGAGATCTTGAAATTTGAACTATAGGATCTTAGAAAAGCCCGCCAAACACAGTCAATTCAAGGCTTTAAACCAATAGCTATATAAGCGGTCATTTTTATTCTGAAAAAGGATCTTGACAAAAGATCGTTAAATTAAGGATAGAAAATTTTTTATCAACCAAGTTATCCACAGAATAGGCATTGTGGATAAGTCTGTGAATTTAATATGATAAAGATGACTAAATCGCAGGAAAGTGCTGGTTTATTGATTTGGTATTTGGAGAATTATTTAAAGAGGAGAAAATTGGAGCGACACACGAGGTTCGAACTCGTGACCTCAACCTTGGCAAGGTTGCGCTCTACCAACTGAGCTAGTGTCGCTTCACAGATACTCGATTGTTTATCGAATAACTTTGAATTTGGTTGCGAGGCCAGATTTGTACCGGGCGGCGCTACCGTCGACGGCCTGAGGGTTATGAATAACAATCAAACTGTCTTGAATTTGGTTGCGGGGGCCGGATTTGAACCGACGACCTTCGGGTTATGAGCCCGACGAGCTACCAAGCTGCTCCACCCCGCGTCCGTATTGTGTCACCGTTAAGCACGATGAAAGCTAATTTTGGAGCGACACACGAGGTTCGAACTCGTGACCTCAACCTTGGCAAGGTTGCGCTCTACCAACTGAGCTAGTGTCGCTTCACAGATACTCGATTATTTATCGAATAACTTTGAATTTGGTTGCGGGGGCCGGATTTGAACCGACGACCTTCGGGTTATGAGCCGACGAGCTACCAAGCTGCTCCACCCCGCGTCCGTATTGTGTCACCGTTAAGCACGATGAAGGCTTTGATTTGGAGCGTCTCGACCAGATGGGCACGAGGTTCCTCGTGTTTCGGTCAAACATTCCAAAAATTTGGAGCGACACACGAGGTTCGAACTCGTGACCTCAACCTTGGCAAGGTTGCGCTCTACCAACTGAGCTAGTGTCGCTTCACAGATACTCGATTGTTTATCGAATAACTTTGAATTTGGTTGCGGGGGCCGGATTTGAACCGACGACCTTCGGGTTATGAGCCGACGAGCTACCAAGCTGCTCCACCCCGCGTCCGTAGTCACCATTCTAAGCATGATGAAGGCTTTTAAATTTGGAGCGACACACGAGGTTCGAACTCGTGACCTCAACCTTGGCAAGGTTGCGCTCTACCAACTGAGCTAGTGTCGCTTTCTAACGACTTTCGCCGTTTAGGGTTGCGCATTATAAGTGGAATTTAATGTGATGCAACCCCTATTTATAAAAAAATCAGAAAATCGATTTGAACGAACAAAAAAACATCAGATCTTCATAATAGTTTGGCGATAGTACTTAAGTTCAGCGATAGATTCTCGAATGTCATCCAGTGCTAAGTGCACGCCCTGCTTAGAAAAACCATCCAAAACTTCTGGTTTCCAGCGGCGTGTTAACTCTTTGAGAGTACTTACATCTACATAACGATAATGGAAGTATTGCTCAAGCTCAGGCATGTGCTTGTATAGGAAACGACGATCTTGACCAATGCTGTTGCCACAGATGGGAGAGGCACCAGCAGGAACATGCTGCTTCAAGAACTCTATAGTCATCTCAACCGCTTGGTCTTCAGTAATGTCACTCTTTCTGACACGCTCAACCAAACCACTGTTGGTGTGGGTGTTAGTGCACCAGTCATCCATCTTATCTAATTCAGATTCTGGTTGATGGATAGCAATAACAGGCCCTTCAGCCAAGATATTGAGTTCACTGTCGGTAACGATTGATGCGATTTCGATGATCTTGTGGGTTTCTGGGTCAAGACCCGTCATCTCTAGGTCAACCCAGATAAGGTTGGTTTCATTTAGTGCCATTGAGGAAATTGCCTATTATTGGTGTTAGATCGCGAATTTAATTATATGATACTCCGCAATATCAAAAAGCCAATTAAGTCGGAAACCATTAATGGCCAAAAAGAAAAAGCTCACTAAAGGGCAAGTACGTCGAGTACGACACAATCAGAAGAAACGACTCAAGCAGGATACCAGTGTGGACTGGGATGAGCAGATGCTTGGTGAGTCGAAGAAAGGATTGGTGATCACTCGATTTGGTCAGCATGCGGATATTGAAGACTTAGAATCAGGTGAAATCCAACGCTGTAACCTAAGACGTGGTATTGAGAGCCTAGTTTCAGGCGACCGAGTAATCTGGCGTAAAGGTCTTGAGACCATGGCGGGTATTTCGGGTGTGGTTGAGGCGGTAGAGCCACGCACCTCAGTGCTAACCCGTCCTGATTATTACGACGGCCTAAAACCAGTTGCTGCTAATGTTGAGCAGATGGTGATTGTCTCTTCTGTACTTCCAGAGCTATCACTTTCGATTATCGACCGCTATCTGGTTGCTTCAGAGACCCTAGAGATCGCACCTCTACTGGTACTGAACAAAATCGATCTTGCTGATGAAGCGCTCATGACTGCTTACAAAGAGCAACTCGATATCTACACCAATATTGGTTACAAGGTGCTTCTAGTAAGTAAAGAGACTGGCGAGGGTATCGATGCGCTGCAGCAAGAACTGCAAGGCAAGATAAATATCTTCGTGGGTCAGTCTGGTGTAGGTAAATCCAGCCTAGTTAATGCGCTTATGCCTGGACTAGAGGTTGAGGAGGGTGAGATCTCTGAAAACTCGAATCTAGGTCAGCATACAACTACGGCCTCACGTCTATACCACTTCCCTCTTGGCGGTGACCTTATCGACTCTCCTGGGGTTCGAGAATTTGGACTTTGGCACCTGGAAGCCGATGAAGTTACCAAGGCATTCGTTGAGTTTCGCGAATACCTGGGGCTGTGTAAGTTTAGAGACTGTAAGCACCTAACGACCCAGGCTGTGCCATCCTAGAGGCTGTTGATAAAGAGAAGATCCATCCATCGCGATTCGATAACTACCATAGAATTATCGAGAGCATGGCGGAGAACAAAGCGAATCGACAATATTCGCGTAACAAAAAGCTAGACCAGTAGCTTTTTAGACAAACTCAGGCTTTTTTAAGTAACATTCACGACCAATTTTGCAAATACGGATCATATTGTGATTGATAAAATCAAAGTGGGCGCCCAATACTGGCTCCCTCAACATGGCTTGACCCGCCTAGTCGGTAAGCTGGCATCAGCAAAGCTTGGAAGCTTCACGACTTCTATCATTCGCTGGTTCATTAAGCAGTACAAGATCAACATGGATGAGGCATTGCACTCAGATCCTGCGCACTTCAAGACTTTTAACGACTTCTTCGTGCGTGAACTAAAGCCAGGCGTTCGCCCAGTAGTAGAAGACGAGTCAGTCATCGTGCACCCAGCTGACGCTTGCGTTAGCCAGTTTGGTCCGATCGAAAACGACCGCCTTATCCAAGCAAAGAAGCACGACTACTCAGCGCGTGAACTATTAGGTGGCGACCTAGACCTAACTGAAGAATTCAGTGAAGGTCATTTTGCAACCCTATATCTATCTCCTAGCGACTATCACCGCGTGCATATGCCGTGTGACGGTACACTACGTCAGATGATCTACGTACCGGGTGACCTGTTCTCCGTAAACCCACTGACTGCTGAGAACGTGGAAAATCTATTTGCACGTAACGAGCGCGTGGTATGTATCTTCGATACTGAGTTTGGTCCTATGGCTCAGGTTCTAGTAGGAGCGACTATCGTAGGTAGCATCGAGCTTATCTGGGCGGGCACTGTGACTCCACCTACGGGCAACACTGTGTATCGCTGGGATTACCCAAGTGAGGGCGAGAAAGCTATTCACATCAAGAAGGGTGAAGAGATGGGTCGCTTTAAACTGGGCTCTACGGTTATCAACCTATTCCCGAAAGGTGCTATCGAGTTCGATTCAAGCATGCAGCTTGATGCAACCACTCGCCTAGGCACAGCTTACGCTCATATCCAAGAGTCGTAAGCACACCTAAGACAGACAAAAGGAGCGTATCGAACGCTCCTTTTTGTTTATGCCTGAGATGGCGTTGCCATCAGCAGTCCCTCTTCGAGAAGCGCCAACTGCTCCTGTCCAAGAGATGTTGCCATAGGTTTTACCACCGCAAGTATCTGCAGCATACCCTGCATTACCATGGACTCAGTGATCTCTGTATTGGCATTCATCGCCGATTGATAGCCAAGCCAACCCGTTGCAATGCAGTGCAGGTTTGTGACCAAGCGAGGAAGGTCTGAGCGCTTCACCTCTATTAGTTTCAGCGCTAAGAAAGATTCAACAATAGCCACCAAGTTAATGCGCAGCTTGTGTTGCACCGCTAGGTAGTTTTTGTGTAGCTCTTCATCACGCCCCAAGATCTCCGCTAGGCTGACGTACAAAAAGCGATACTTCCACATCAGTGAGAAGGTTGAGTTCACGTAGTGCTTGAGTAGCACTAGGCTTTCACTTTGACTCTCTACTGGGCGGAACCTATCTAACAACTCAGTGGTGTACTCGTTGAAGATGGCTCGAATGATCTCTTGCTTGTTGGCGTAGTGGTAATAGAGATTTCCCGGGCTGATACCAAGATGCGCAGCAATATGATTAGTGGTGGTATTACGCTCACCTTGTTGGTTGAACAGCTCTAACGCGCCCTTAATGATTCTTTGCTTTGTTTTCATATAGTATTGAAACTCTGTGCCTTCGAATTTAAGTCCATGATTTACACTTTATTTTTCAGTGTGTATGGCCGTTCCTTTGGTATATACTCTAAATCAATATTAACAATTATTAACTCATTTATTTTGTCTATTTCTCACTGGCTTTCTGCCGCTAGACCTAAAACTCTTCCCCTAGCCTTAGCCTCTATCGTGACAGGCAGCTGTATCGCCTACTCTCAAGGTAGCCATTTCTGGTCAGTGAGCCTTTTAGCATTGCTTACTGCTACCTTGCTACAGATTCTATCCAACCTTGCCAATGACTATGGTGATGCTCAGCACGGTACCGACAATGAAGAGAGAATTGGCCCCGAGCGAGCAATACAGTCAGGAGCTATAACACTAGCGCAGATGAAAACCGCCATGGTTATCTGCTCACTATTGAGCGTGGCATCTGGTCTTGCACTCATCTTCACCTCCCTCACCCATAGCGCTGATATCTGGATGTTTATCGGTTTGGGTGTGGCTTCTATCTTCTGTGCTATTGCTTATACCGTCGGCAAAAAGCCTTACGGTTACCTCGGACTGGGCGATCTATCGGTTTATGTGTTCTTTGGCCTTCTGGGTGTGGGTGGTACTTTCTATCTGCATACCCAGAGCATTGATTCACTATTATTGCTTCCAGCAACCGCATCAGGTCTCTTGGCTGTGGGTGTACTGAACGTCAACAATATGCGAGATCTTGAGAACGACGGCGCCTTTGGCAAGACTACGGTGGCAGTGCGTCTAGGCTTAGAAAAAGCCAAGCGTTATCACATGGTTTTGGTAAGTGTGGCTTGGCTCTGCTACCTTGGTTTTATTCTCAACAATCACTTTAGCTTGGAGAGCCTAGCTCTGGTGGTCATGATATTGGGCCCGGGCATCAAGCACCTTGTTGCGATTAAATCGGCATCCACCAGCGCTGAAATTGCACCGCTAATGGGCGACATTGTAAAGCTGGCTCTAATTGCTAACCTTTTATTTTCTATCGCAATTATTGTTTAGTTAACTTAAATCAGTTTTTCTAATCCTTAGCAAGATATACTCAGTTCACAGACCCTAATCAGAAGGTGACTCGAACCATGGAATACAATACTTCAGCTCTTTGTGACGTCTACTTGGACCAGGTTGATGTGGTAGAGCCAATGTTTAGCAACTTTGGTGGTAGCGCATCCTTTGCTGGCCAGATAACCACAATCAAATGCTTCGAGGACAACGGGCTCATTCGCTCTGTACTGGAAGAGGATGGACAAGGCCGTGTTCTGCTCATCGATGGTGGCGGCTCACTAAGACGCGCCTTATCGATGCTGAAATTGCTGCTCTCGCGGAAGAGAACGAGTGGGAAGGTATCGTGGTCTATGGCTCCGTGCGCGAAGTCGACGAGCTTGAGGATATGAATATCGGTATTCAGGCCCTTGCCTCAAACCCAGTGGGAGCAACTCAAACTGAGGTTGGAGAGGTCGATGTGCCGGTTAACTTCGCTGGGGTGAGCTTTCTACCTGAAGATTATATCTATGCCGATAACACAGGGATCATCCTATCTCAGGAAGCACTAGAGACTAACTTCGAGATAGACGAAGACGAGTAAACCTGAAAGTCTTAACAGAAAACACATTTGGTAGCAGATCTCGATATGAGGTCTGCTTTTTTATTGATTAAAAACAAAGCATTTACGGATAAAACCCTTAGCTTGTTAAGTGATAATAACTCTAAATAATCTCAGCCTATCAGGGGCTTGGAGTCACTTTTAAGGCGCTAGGGAATGAATAAAACCAACTCGAGTCAGATTATCAAACTGGCAGTCAGCATCTTGATCCCCTTGTTTGTTTTGGCCATGCCCAGCAGTTGGATTCCTATTGCTGAACTGACGGTAGTGCAGCATCGCTTATTAGCCATCTTTATTATGTCAGCACTGCTTTGGGTACTTGAGCCTGTTCCTGTGTTTGCCACCTCAATCCTTATCATCACCTTACAGCTGATCTTCTTATCAGATAAAGGATTGACCGTGCTTCGTATCGACCATGCCGATGAAGCCTTTGGCACATTGATCCCTTATACCGATATCCTCGGATCCTTCTCATCACCGATTATCATCTTATTCATGGGTGGTTTTGCACTGGCGATTGCCGCCTCTAAGTATCAACTGGACAACAACCTAGCGCGGGTGCTTCTAAAGCCGTTTGGAAGTAAACCCAAATTCATCATGTTAGGTCTTATGCTGATCACTGCTGTGTTCTCCATGTTTATGTCTAACACAGCCACTACAGTAATGATGTTGGCACTGCTGGGGCCTATAGTGGCTTCAGCTAAACCGGGCGATCTAGGTATCAAGGCACTGGTTTTATGTATTCCGATTGCGGCAAATACCGGTGGTATCGCCACACCAATCGGTACGCCACCAAATGCCATCGCCCTGCAATATCTTACAGGCGATAACGCCATCGACTTCTTAAGCTGGATGATGTTTGGCTTACCTTTCGTGATAGTGCAACTGGCTATCGCTTGGCTACTGCTACAAAAGCTGTTCCCTTCTGAGCAAGAAAATCTAGAGCTGTCCCTAGAGGGTAAGTTCTTAAAATCGTGGAAGGCTATTGTGGTGTATATCACCTTTGCCGCAACCATCATTTTGTGGATAACCACCAAGCTCCATGGCATGAACACCTATGTGGTGGCGGTTATCCCACTGGCGGTATTCACCCTAACCGGCATCATGGGTAAGGCTGAGATCAAACAGATCAACTGGGATGTACTGTGGCTAGTTGCCGGTGGTATTGCTATCGGCTTGGCACTAGACAAAACGGGGCTCGCAAAAGCTGGCACACTCTATCGACTACGAGAGTCTATCACCGGTTGCGGTAGTGCTTACCCTTTCTATTATCTGTTGGCTGATGGCCAACTTCATGTCTAACACAGCTACCGCCAACTTGCTCATGCCTATCGCGGCGGCTATCGGAGCTCTATGCCTGGCTTGGTAGCGGTTGGAGGTCTGCAAGGCCTACTGGTTGTAGTGGCCTTCTCGGCATCATTGGGCATGATCTTACCTGTTTCTACACCACCTAACTCACTGGCATATTCTACTGGCTTGATTGATAGTAAGGATATGGCGAAAACCGGCATCATACTGGGCGTAGTCGGCCTAGCGATTGTATATGCCGCGATGATGATTTTAACTTAACCAAGACTAAGGAAATGTCATGTTAGTAATCGCTCATAGAGGAGCACGCGGAGAACTCCCAGAAAACACCTTATTGGCCTTTGAATCGGCTATCGAGGGCGGGGCTCGCGCCATAGAGCTGGATATCCACCAGCATCAAGGGGAATTTTGGGTAATACATGACAAATGGGTCAACCGCACCACAGACGGAAACGGCCCTCTCACTTGGCACTCATACAACGGCTTGAAGTCGTTGGATGCGGGTAAGGGAGAGCGCATCCCTACCCTAGATGAAACACTTAAAACACTGGCGGGGCGCTGCGCGGTCAATATCGAGCTCAAGGGTCTGGATGATATAAATAGCCTAGTTGAACACCTAGAGCTTGCAGTAAAGGAATATGGCTTCACTGAAGAGCAACTGCTTATCTCCTCTTTCAACCATCACTGGCTGGCAGAACTGCATCGAATCGCTCCTCAGTATAAGTTAGCAGCGCTAACCGCCAACAAGCCTATCGGCTTATGCCAGTTTGCCCAAGAGCTCGGTGCCTACAGCGTCAACGTGGACATAGACGTTATCGATGGTCAGATGGTGGATGATGCCAAGAAGCGAGGACTAAAGATCTTCGTGTATACGGTCAATCGAGAAGAAGACTGGAAACGCCTTCAGACGCTAGGTGTAGATGGAATCTTCTGTGATAAGCCAGTAGAGGCAGTGCGCTACTTCTCCGGCATCACTGAGCAGACTCGCCACTGGCCGAACTAAAATTAGTTTTGCACTCAGGTATTTATCAGGCATATTGATTTAATCTTCAATTTATTAAGTCAATACCATGGGATACGAATGGTTGGCCCTAGCGGCTGCCTTCTTATGGGCTATATCTAGCCTAATATCGGTCACCCCAGCTCGCCACCTCGGGCCTTTTTCCTATAGCCGCTGGCGTATGGGGTGCACCGCTGTCATGCTCACCATCATGGCCTTAATCGTCGGAGGTTGGGGCAGTGTCAGCACGGCACATGTTATGCCTATGGTGTTGTCTGGTCTTATCGGTATCTTTATCGGCGATACTGCGCTTTTTGCCTGTATGAATCGCATGGGACCGAGACAAGCGGGACTGCTCTTCTCTTGTCATGCGGTGTTCTCCGCCATTCTCGGATATTGGCTGTTCAGCGAAACCTGGCATCTGGCCGAGATTATCGGTGCAACTCTGGTATTTTCTGGGGTAGTCACTGCCATCTTTTTTGGGCGCAAAGGCTCAGATAACAACGACTGGGAAGCCTTGCATGGCAAGCTTGCTATCGGGGTAGCCTTAGGGTTATTGGCCGCTTTGTGTCAGGCGTTAGGCGGTATTATCGCAAAACCGGTAATGCAGACCGATATCAATCCCATCGCTGCTTCTGCAATACGTATGATCACTGCCTTTGCAGCTCACAGCCTATTCTGGGCGAGTGGCGCGAAACTGGCAAAGTCTAAGAATCCTATCAATCGCAAGATCTTCTCCATTACCGCACTCAATGGTTTCTTGGCTATGGCGGTAGGTATGACCCTTATCCTTTATGCATTGCAGGACGGCAATGTGGGTATGGTTGCCCTGCTCTCTTCCACCACACCTATCATGGTGTTGCCACTATTGTGGTTTATCACCAAACAGCGCCCCAACCATTATGCTTGGTTTGGCGCTATCTTAGCGGTGATTGGAACAGGCTCATCGTCTCTTAAGCTCGGGGGAAGGCGAACGCCGTTACCTGCTCAATATGAGTTTTACCTAGCGCTAGCATGATGAGTCTATCTATGCCTAGCGCTACCCCAGCACACTGAGGCAGGCCATGACTGATGGCTTCAATAAGATGCTTATCGATAGGTTGCGCTTCTAATCCCATCTGGACACGCTTACGGTTATCCTCTTCGAAGCGCGCCAATTGCTCGTTGGCATCATCCAGCTCATGGAAGCCATTAGCCAGTTCTATCCCTTTAAAGTAGACCTCAAAACGATCTGCCACCCTCGGGTCTTTTCGGTTTATCTTAGCAAGTGCTGCCTGGGAGGCTGGGAAGTCATAGACAAACGCTGGAACCTTCTGGCCGATCTTGGTTTCAACACCCATGCTAAACAGCAGTTGCAACAGGGTATCTCTGTCCTCTTCTGGTTCAGCAATATCGCTAAGACCTAAGGTGGCGGCCACAGCTTTAAGCTCCGTCATACTCGCTTCTAGCGGACAAACACCTAGCACCTTAAGAAACGCCTCTTGGTAGGTCATGCGCTCTGCACTCTCTGTTTCCAGAACCAGTTGCAAAAGCTCATCCATTTCATCCATCAGGTCATGGTGATTAAAACCAACGCGGTACCACTCCAGCATAGTGAACTCGGGGTTATGGTGACGCCCACTCTCCTCGTTTCGAAAGACTTACACATCTGATAGATAGAACCACTGCCTGCTGCCAGCAGGCGTTTCATGTGAAACTCGGGGCTGGTCATAAGGTTGAGCGGACTGCCATCGGCATAGCCTGGCCCTACAAACTGGGTTTGAAAGGTATGCAGATGAATATCCGTTACCGCCGCATGGCTCAACGCTGGGGTATCCACCTCTAGCACATCACGCTCAGCAAAGAATTGTCGAATGCGGTTTACTACCTGAGCGCGCAGACGAAGAGCTGAAATATCTGCACTCGGTTTCCAGAGAGGTTCTGACATATTTGTTCCTATGAAATCAGTTACTCACAAGCCTTACTTGTTTGTGCATAGTGTCACATGACAAGGATCACAGACCTATTTTTTTTCGGATTTTTCACCTTTCTAGCCAGAAAAAAGCAAGTAAATCAATTTTTTCGCAACTTTATTCCCCTAGAATGGTAAACAGAATTTCTACTATAAATTGCGGTTAATACTGCTTACTACTGGAGGATAACTGTGAAAACACTTACCACAGATATCGCTGTCATCGGTGCTGGAGGCGCCGGTCTTCGAACTGCTATCGCAGCAGCAGAAGCGAACCCAGAAATGGAAATCGCCCTAATCTCAAAAGTCTACCCAATGCGCTCCCACACGGTGGCCGCGGAAGGTGGTTCTGCAGCTGTAATTAAGGACGAAGATAGCCTAGATAACCACTTCAACGACACCGTTGGTGGTGGTGACTGGCTATGCGAACAGGACGTAGTTGAGTATTTCGTTGAGAATGCCACTCGCGAGATGATTCAAATGGAACAATGGGGCTGCCCATGGAGCCGCAAAGATAATGGCGAAGTTAACGTTCGTCGCTTTGGGGGTATGAAGGTTGAGCGTACTTGGTTTGCTGCGGATAAAACCGGCTTCCACATGCTACACACCCTTTTCCAAACCTCTATCAAATATCCGCAGATCAAGCGCTTTGACGAATACTTCGTGGTTGACCTTTTGGTTGACGAAGGCGAGGTACAAGGCCTGATTGCTATCCATATGGCTGAGGGTGAACTGGTCGCCATCAAGGCTAAGTCAGTGTACTGGCAACCGGTGGCGCGGGTCGTGTTTATAACACTAACACCAACGGCGGTATCGTAACTGGTGACGGTATGGCTATGGCTTATCGTCACGGCGTGCCACTGCGTGATATGGAGTTCGTTCAGTATCACCCAACCGGTCTGCCAGGCACAGGTATCCTGATGACCGAGGGTTGTCGTGGTGAGGGCGGCATTATCGTCAATAAAGACGGCTATCGCTATCTACAAGACTACGGTATGGGCCCTGAGACTCCAGTAGGTCAGCCTAAGAACAAATACATGGAACTGGGTCCTCGCGACAAGGTTTCACAAGCATTCTGGCATGAACAGCAGAAAGGCAACACCATAGAACACCCACTGGGGGATGTGGTGCACCTAGACCTTCGCCACCTTGGTGAAGAGTATCTGCAAGAGCGTCTACCGTTTATCTGTGAGCTAGCAAAAGCGTACGTAAACGTTGATCCAGCCAAAGAGCCAATCCCAATTCGTCCAACCGTTCACTACACCATGGGTGGTATCGAAACCGACCCTAAATGTGAGACTCGCATCAAGGTCTATTCGCCGTGGGTGAGTGTGCTTCTGTAGGTCTTCACGGTGCTAACCGCCTTGGCTCAAACTCACTGGCTGAGTTTGTAGTATTCGGTCGCGTTGCCGGTGAAGAAGCGGTTAAGCGTGCATCAGAATTCAAGGGTTGGAATGATGCAAGTATTCAAGCTCAGATCGATGCCGTTGATGCTCGTATCCAATCGCTATTGGGTCAAGAAGGCGATGAAAACTGGTCTGAAATCCGCACTGAAATGGGTAAAACCATGGAAGCGGGCTGTGGTATCTATCGTCGTGAAGACCTGATGCAAGAGACCATGGATAAGCTAACCGAGCTGAAAGAGCGCTATAAAAACATCAGCATCAAAGATAAAGGCAAGGTGTTCAATACTGATCTGCTTTACGCTATCGAGGTTGGTTATGGTCTTGAGGTAGCAGAGGCTATGGTTCACTCTGCTATCTTGCGTAAAGAGTCTCGCGGTGCACACCAACGTCTAGATGAAGGCTGCACAGAGCGTGATGATGAGCATTTCCTGAAGCACTCACTGGCTTTCTTCAATCAAGATGCAGCGCCATCTATCGACTACAGCGATGTGACCATCACTAAGTCTCAGCCTAAGGCTCGCCTATACGGTGCAGCAGCTGAAGAAGCGGCAAAAGCAGAAGCTGAGGAGAACAAGTAATGCCATCTCGTATTCAAAAAGTAGACATTCTTCGCTACGACCCGGAGAAAGACGAACAACCTTATCTGCAGAAGTTCGAGGTTCCTTTCGATGAGACCATGTCGGTACTGGATGCTATCGGCTACATCAAGGACCATCTAGACAAGGATCTGGCTTACCGCTGGTCTTGTCGTATGGCTATCTGTGGTTCGTGCGGCATCATGGTAAACAATGTGCCTAAGCTGGCATGTAAGACCTTCCTGCGTGACTACCCAGATGGTTTGACCATAGAGCCACTGGCGAACTTCCCTATCGAAAAGGATTTGATCGTAGACATGACGCCATTTATCGAGCGTCTTGAAGCGATTAAGCCTTACATCATAGGTAATGACCGTAAACCTGAAGATGGTGCGAACCTGCAAACCCCAGAAGAGATGGCTCGCTACAAGCAGTTTGCAGCCTGCATCAACTGTGGTCTTTGCTATGCAGCTTGCCCTCAGTTCGGTCTAAACCCTGAGTTCATCGGTCCAGCGGCGCTGACTCTGGCGCACCGCTACAACCTTGATACTCGTGATAATGGCAAGCAAGAGCGTATGGAGCTGATCAACGGCGACAATGGCGCTTGGGGCTGTACCTTTGTTGGCTACTGCTCTGAGGTTTGTCCGAAGAACGTTGACCCTGCAGCGGCGGTTAACCAAGGCAAGATTGAATCGTCAAAAGATTTTGTGATTGCGATGCTGAAACCGGAGGATGCGTAATGAGTAATCGTAAGCCTTATGTTCGTGAAATGAAGCGCACCTGGTGGAAGGAGCACTCTTTCTATCGCACCTATATGTTGCGTGAAGCGACCGTTTTGCCACTGATCCTATTCACTCTATTCCTGACCATTGGCCTTGGCTCTTTGGTTAAAGGTCCAGAGGCTTGGGCTACTTGGCTTGAGTTCATGAAAAACCCTATCGTGATGCTCATCAATGTGCTGGCACTTGCAGGTAGCCTTTTCCACGCGCACACCTTCTTTAGCATGATGCCTCAGGTTATGCCTATTCGCATCAAGGTAAGACCCTAGATAAGAAAGCGGTGGTATTGGCTCAGTGGGCAGCTGTGGCGTTCATTTCACTTGTAGTTCTAATCATAGTTTGAGGAGTATGACGTGATTAATAAGAATCCAAAGCGTTCAGACGAACCAGTATGGTGGGGACTGTTTGGTGCCGGTGGTAGCTGGTTTGCGATGATCACCCCTATCACTATCTTTGTGCTAGGTATCTTGGTTCCACTAGGTGTGATCGATGCAGAAGCAATGAGCTACGAGCGTGCTTCTAGCTTCGTTACTAGCATCATAGGTGGCCTGTTTATCATTGCCTCTATTGCGCTACCTATGTGGCACGCAATGCACCGTCTACACCACGGTATGCACGACCTGAAATTCCACACTGGTGTTGCCGGTAAGATTGCTTGCTACTTTGCGGCGGCCTTCCTAACTGGCCTAGCTATCGTGTTTGTATTTATGGTTTAACCCAAAACAACAAAAAGGCGCATCATCTGATGCGCCTTTTTTATGTTCGCAGAATGAAGATTACTTCACTCGACCTACATATTCACCAGTACGAGTATCTACTTTGATAACCTCGCCGATAGCGATGAACAGAGGAACACGCACAACAGCACCAGTAGATAGAGTCGCTGGCTTACCACCTGTACCTTGAGTATCACCTTTCAGACCTGGGTCAGTATCAGTCACTTCAAGCTCAACGAAGTTTGGCGGAGTAACAGTGATCGGGCTACCGTTCCAAAGAGTGATCATACAAGTGTTGTTTTCTACCAACCACTTAGCGTTTTCGCCAACTGCTTTAACATCAGCTGCAATCTGCTCGAAGGTTTCATTGTTCATAAAGTGGTAGAATTCGCCGTCGTTATATAGATAATCTAGGTCGATATCCATAACATCAGCTACTTCAACAGTCTCACCAGACTTGAAGGTTTTCTCTAAAACCTTACCAGACAGTAGCTTACGGATCTTAACGCGGTTGAACGCCTGACCTTTACCTGGCTTAACGTATTCGTTTTCTAGGATTACGCATGGCTCGCTATCAAGCATTAGCTTAAGGCCGCCTTTGAATTCATTGGTACTTACAGTAGCCATTTTTTCCTCTTTAATTTCTAGAGCAAGTTTTAATGTCGCATATCATAACCCAAAAAGCTGATTCTGTTGAACAAAACTGGTTGCAACAGCTCGCAGATGGGATCTCAGACCCTGCACAGTTACTGGCTTATTTGCATATAGACCCGACCGATTTCAGCCAAGGGTTCGCAGCGCGCAAAGCCTTCGCGCAGCGAGTGCCATTAAGCTTTGTCGAGAGAATGGAAAAAGGCAATCCAAACGACCCTCTTTTAAAGCAAGTGTTGCCAGTAAAAGAGGAGTTTATTGAGCATCCTGAATTTGTGGCAGACCCACTGGACGAGCAAAACAATGCGCAACCCAGCTTGCTACACAAATATAAGAACCGAGTATTGCTGATCCTAAAGAACAACTGCGCGGTGAACTGCCGCTACTGTTTCCGTCGTCACTTCCCGTATTCAGAGAACCGTGGCAACAAATCAGTTTGGCAGGCAAACATCGAATATATCTCAGAACATCCTGAGGTTGATGAAGTGATCCTTTCAGGCGGTGATCCATTGATGGCAAAGGATAGTGAGCTCAAGTTTCTGATCGACGCTCTAGATGCTATCCCGCACCTGAAGCGTCTACGCATTCACTCTCGCCTGCCTGTGGTGATTCCAGATAGAGTGACCGATGAACTGTGCGAAATGCTTGAACAAACCAAACTGAAGTCGATCCTAGTGACCCATATCAATCACCCCAATGAGATATCTAGAGAGCTAGAACAGGCTTGTCTAAAGCTGAAGAAAGCCGATGTGACCTTGCTAAATCAAGGGGTGCTTTTGAAAGGGGTAAACGATGAGGCGAGCACTTTAGTTGCCCTAGGCCAAAAGCTCTTTGATGCAGGCATACTGCCCTACTACTTGCATGTTTTAGACAAGGTAGCAGGTGCAACACACTTCTACATTGAGGATGAAGAAGCCAAGGCCTTGATGGCGGAAGTAATGGCGAGCACCTCAGGCTATCTGGTACCCAAACTTACCCGAGAAACAGGTGGCAAGCCGAGTAAGACACCACTCGATCTGCACTTAGAGTAATTATTACCCCGAGATCTAGCTCGCTTTTTGTAGCCCTACAATTCGCGATGGAATTCTAAGTTCATAAACAAACCACCCCAGTTGATGGCTTTTATCAACTCAACTCATGGCTATTCAAAACGTAATTTAGCACTATCTGATGCAGACTCTTGGTCTTAGCACTCAGGAAGAGTGCTAGTTACAAAGGAACACCCATGAAACACGCAAATAAAACACTCCTCACTCTGGCATTAAGCGCCGCACTGTTCGGTTGTGGAGGCTCAGACTCCGGTAATTCAGGCCAGGATGGCCCTCAAACACCAGAAACCTATGCCTGTAATGTAAGCCAATCTGAGCAATCCAATAAACTGCGCATCTATCAGGTGATGGTAGAGAGTTTTGTTAGCGGAGATCCGAACATCGGTCACGGAACCGGTTATGGCACAAGCCACCATAATGGAGACCTGCAAGGGATCATAGACTCACTGGATTACATCAAAGAGACTGGGGCAAATGCTATCTGCTGACGCCTATTTTCCACTCGATTCCAGTTGATGGACAGGATCATTGGGCAGATCGCCTAGATGCGACTGGTTACTTTGCCAGTGACTATTTTTCTATCGACCCACGATTCGGCGATATGGACACAGCCAAAGAGCTGGTAGAGAAAGCCCATGCAAAAGGCCTCTACGTGTTCTTTGATGGCGTGTTTGGTCACCACAAAGACAACGTCGTCCCGTCTCCTTCCGGACTGACACCAAGCGGAAGCAGTAACCCAGTTAGCTACCTGAGAGCTTGGCTTTCTATAAGGAAGTCGCAACCTACTGGTTGAAGAGCTAAAAATTGATGCTGGCGCCTAGACCAAGCCTATCAAGTCCCGACAGAGGCATGGACTGAGATTCGCAAGGCGGTAGATGAAGCATCACAGTCTGTCACCTACACAAATAACCTAGGTGAGACCGTTAACCCACTTGGCTACATGGTGGCAGAAATTTGGAACGGTGAGGACTACATCGCCGAGACAGGCTATGGCACAGAAGAAGCTCCAGCTTTGTGCTCAGCCTTCGACTTCCCAATGCGCTATCGCATAGTAGAAACGCTCGCTGCCAACGAGAGCAATGTATCGGGTCGCGACGCTTCGTGGCTGGCTAATGGCTATGAAACCCACGCTAAATATCCAGACCATGCCAAACCTAATCTAATGCTTGGCAACCATGACCTAGTGCGATTCGGTGACTTACTCCAACGCGGAGCTATCGCTGAGCCAAATGAAGATGAATACTGGCTTCGACACAAGGCGGCATTTGCTTTCCAAGCCGCTTATACCGGACCTATCACTCTCTACTACGGTGAAGAGATTGGTGACGAAGTACCAAATTTTGATGACCAAGTAACTAATGATTGTGCCGTACAGGCTTATGCGATGACCATGTAGCTCGTAGTAGCGCCAAGATAGAGGGTGTGACAGGTGTTACACTTACTGCCAATCAAGCAAACCTTCGAAGCTATGTCTCCGAGCTGATGGCGATTCGTGAGGCCAACCCTGCTCTCTATGCTGGTGATAGGCTCAACCTTAAAGCTCAAGGTGATATCTATGTCGACCTCAAGACTTCAGGTGATAACAAGGTCGTGTATGCAGCCAATCTAGGTCCAAATGCACAAAACATCACCTTGTCCTCAGAACAACTAGGTACAAATGAAGACCTGATTGATCTTATGACCAATGAAGTTATTGAGATTCAATCGGGTAACTATCAATTCACCCTGCAACCGTTTGAGGCTCGCTTCTTGAGCGTCACTGAATAAAGGGTAGTTTGAATAAAAAATGGCGGAGCTACCAAACAGTAGCTCCGCCATTTTATTTTAAGAATAGTGTCATTCAGATAACGGTGTTGTTACTTCGCAAAGTTAACGATTGGGAAGCACTTGAAGAAGCCGTTGTCAGCACAGTTGATTAGACCAATCTGAACGCCATCGATCTTATCTGTCATGTTGAAGAAGCCTAGTTGGAAGTTAGAGCTCTTTGACACACTTGCGAATGCAACGTCAGCTACCGTCATACCTTGAGAGTAGTTTACCGCACCAAAGTTAAGACCTTTAACGTTGTTGGTGATGTTTACTGCGCTCACGTTAGCACCAGTAGTTTGTCCAGGCATCCAGTTGAACAGGCCAAAAGAAACACCTGTCATTTGCTGGTTCACCTTAGAACCACCGAACATAAGACCGAAGTTAACACCGGTAGTGGTATTGGTTTCAGACATACCAAGTAGCGGGAAATCAACACCCTTTACCTCGCCAACCTTGCCGTGTAGCACTGCAAGACGAACACCGCCCACTGCATTTGCATCTGGAGCATTGAAACCGTTCAGGCTCGAGAACATTACCGGAGAGCTATTAGCCATAGCTAGAGGGGAAGCAAGAGCCACTGCTGCCGTTGCAGCTAATAATCTTTTTTTCATTTTAAAATCCATCTTGTTGTAGAGCTTGCATATCAAGCTACTAATAAGAATACCCCAAGATGGTATTTGCCACAGCAAAATATAGATATTTCATATATTTATCATAAAAAAGCCCCCTGCTTTCGCAGAGGGCTCATCATGTTCTTTTTACTAAAAGGCTGGATTAGCCGTCGATACCGCGAGACTTTAGAAGCTCAGCGTAGGTACCACGGAAGTCAGTGATCTTGTTGTCTTTGATCTCTAGAATACGAGTCGCCAATGAGTCTACGAATACACGGTCATGAGATACGAAGAACAAGGTGCCCTTATACTGCTCAAGTGCATTGTTCAATGACTCGATAGATTCCATATCCATGTGGTTGGTTGGCTCATCCATCAATAGGATATTTGGCTTATGCATCATGATCTTGCCAAGAAGCATACGACCTTGCTCACCACCAGATAGAACCTTCACCGACTTCTTAATATCGTCTTGCCCAAACAGCATACGACCAAGGAAGCTACGTACCACTTGCTCATCGTCGCCCTCTTGACGCCATTGAGCCATCCAATCAAATACTTTTAGGTCTTCTGCAAAATCTTCTGCATGGTCTTGAGCGTAGTAACCGATGTTCGAGTTTTCAGACCACTTGTACTCACCAGAACGAGCTTCAAGAGCACCTGCTAGGGTGTTCAGCAGTGTGGTTTTACCCACGCCGTTCTCACCGATGATAGCAACACGCTCACCCACCTCGAAGATAGCGTTGAAGTCAGAATACAGGTCTTCTTCAAAGCCTTGAGTTAGGTTCTCAACCACAAGTGCATTTCGGAATAGCTCTTTGGATTGCTCAAAACGAATGAATGGGTTTTGACGGCTCGACGCCTTAACTTCATCAAGCTGGATCTTATCGATCTGCTTAGCGCGAGAGGTCGCTTGCTTCGCCTTAGATGCGTTAGCCGAGAAGCGAGATACGAAGGTTTGTAGCTCAGCAATCTGTGCTTTCTTCTTCGCGTTGTCCGATAGCAGACGTTCACGAGCCTGTGTAGCAGCAGTCATGTATTCATCATAGTTACCTGGATAAACACGAAGCTCACCGTAATCCAAGTCAGCCATATGAGTACATACTGAGTTTAGGAAGTGACGGTCGTGCGAGATGATGATCATGGTGCAGTTACGCTGGTTTAGGGTCTCTTCTAGCCAGCGAATAGTGTCCATATCCAGGTTGTTGGTAGGCTCATCAAGAAGCATGATGTGTGGGTCAGCAAATAGAACCTGAGCAAGAAGCACACGCAGTTTCCAACCAGGTGCAACCTCACTCATCAGACCGAAGTGTTGCTCTTCCGGGATACCTACAGCAAGTAGCAGTTCACCGGCTTTCGCCTCTGCCATGTAACCATCCATCTCAGCAAACTGAACTTCAAGATCAGCTACCAGCATACCCTCTTCTTCGCTCATTTCTGGAAGAGAGTAGATGCGGTCACGCTCTTGTTTAACGTCCCACAGCTCTTTGTAGCCCATGATTACGGTGTCGATTACCGTAAACTCTTCATAGGCAAACTGGTCCTGGTTTAGCTTGGCAACGCGCTCGTTTGGATCGTAGCTAACGTTACCTGAAGTCGGCTCTAGCTCACCGCTAAGGATCTTCATAAAGGTAGATTTACCGCAGCCGTTCGCGCCGATCAGGCCGTAACGGTTACCCTCACCAAACTTAACTGAGATGTTTTCGAAAAGTGGTTTTGCACCAAATTGTTGAGTGATATTAGCTGTGGAAATCAAAGCAGACCCTTATGCGTAAAAAATTAACCGCGCAAAGGTACTCGTTTGTAGGAAAAATAGCCAGTAAAGTTTGAGCTAAAGCACGTTTTGTTTAGCTCAAACGCTGTTATTTGTGGCTAGTTACCAGCTTATGCCCCTCTTCTAGAGGCTCAAAGTCGATAAAGTTGCGAATGGCTTGCAGTTCATCTTCTTGATAATGAGTGACATACAAAAGACTACTGAGTTTGGCACTGGCTATCTTTTCAAGAGCAGCATGTACCAGCTTGCGACTGATAAAATCCAACCCTTGGTAAGGCTCATCGAGCACCAGAAGTTGTGGACGCTTGATCAGAGCCCTCGCCACCAGCAGCAAACGCTGCTGACCATAGTCTAGCCGCCTAAAGCCCGTTTTCGCAAGATGGCTCATCTCCAACACTTCTAACCAACGTTCAGCGAACAGTAACTGCTTCTTACTCGGCTGTTCATATAAGCCGATGGAATCAAAGTAGCCCGACAAGAGCACCTCAAGCACGCTACAGCCAACGCGATATTGCAGATGCAGAGAAGACGAGACAATCCCAATACGTTTCTTCACATCCCAGATAGACTCGCCACTACCACGCTTGATACCAAAGATTTGAATATCATTGGCATAGCACTGTGGATGGTCGCCGACGATAAGCCCAGCAAGGTACTCTTGCCGCATCCATTTGGACCGCGTATTTGCCAGTGCTGACCTTGCTCCATCTGCCAGTTAAAGTCCTTGAAGATGACCCGTCTAGATACTCTACCTTGGCATTGGTTAGCTTAATCAGTGGCTCTTGTGAGGCTTGTTCATGCTCTCCTTCCATCAAAGAGAGCCAATCCGAGCTTTTGGACTCCGATAGTGAAAGTGCTTGTTGGCGTAGTGGGTGATCGTGCCACTCTTGTATGCTTAAGGTTTGGCTAAGCTGTGCATTATCGAACAGGGCGAGATGGGAAATAGCACTTGGGAATTCATCTTCACGAGAAGTCATGACTATCAATTGCATCTTAGATGAGAGCTCATCAAGAAGCTTTGTCAGTGAGGCTCGATGGGCAATATCAAGTCCAGAATAAGGCTCATCTAGCACTAACAGCTTTGGCTTTTTCACCAAGGCTCTAGCCAACATCAAGCGACGCGTTTCGCCGGTGGAAAGCTGCCTAAACGGTCTATCACGTAGAGCAATTAAGTCAGTTTTTTGGATTGCCTGCTCAAGCTCAGTATCAGAGCAACCGAGCTCGGAGATAAGCTGCTCAACGCTAGAGCCATAATCGATAGAATCTTGAAAGTCCGTTTCGTCATTTGCGAGTTCTCGCTCAAGGAGCTTTTGTTGTTCATACAGAGAAACACATTCAACTGAATCTACGAGCTGAGAGATTTCACCACTCTCAGGCTGAATATCCCCCATAAGCAGTTGTTCTAGCAGTCGGTTACTATCGCTGGAGGTGGTGAGTATTCCCCAGTGCTCTTCGTCTAGTTGCCAATCTTTGATACTCAAGCTAGCAGTTGAGTTACTGATCCTAATTCCCTGAATGCGCATGACTTTCTCCTTATTTCAAACCATTGTGCCATGACTTTAGGAACAAAAAAACGCCACTCATCGAGAGTGGCGTTTTGGCCTAATTTAAAAACTCAATTGAGATTAAAGCGCTTCGATAGATACCGTTTTCTGTAGGAAGTCGAAGTTAATGACATAGCGACCATCTGCAGGTGCAGTAAAGGTGATGTTATTGTCTCCACCGATTGGCAGTGAGCCTTCCGCTACAGTAACTGCGCTAGCGCCATGTTCACACTGGCCCCAATCGCCACAGGTAAACTTAAACTCATAAGTAGTACCTGCTGTTAGCTCTGCACTCTCGATAGATACAAGGCCATCGTCCTGGGAAAAGGCCATTAGGTTTGCTACATCATGATTCCAACCACCTACAATAGTGCCCGGAATGTACCAGTCTTTACCTGCATAGCTCTCGACCAGCTTGGTATCAATAATCTGTGGTGCTTGGTAATCAGTAGCATCGACAGCAAACTCATACATGCCTATTTCTGAGAAATTTGCTGGGCAGTTATCACCACCACAACCCATTGCGTTATCCCATGTTCCTAGGGTGAACTTGTACCTGTGTCTCTTGCCAGACCAAGAGCTACCTTGTATATACCGTTTCCAGCATAAGGAACCTCAATACCAGCGGGATTCCAGAAATCCGATGGGAAATCACCTGCAATGTATACCTTCTGTTGTCCGAATGGAGGAACGTCTTCTTTCGAATCTACCGGAAGACCTGCACCCTGTGCACCATCCTGTGGTTGCACAAAGACTGCCGTTGTCAGTGCTGGTACGTTGAAAGTATTACCTACAAAGTATGCCTGTTGCACGATAGCATCGGCTGAGTCTTGCTGTACTGAGTGCAACTCAAAACCCGAAGCCGCATCTACAGTAAAGTTTTGCTCTTCAGCAGTCGCATTCACCACCACAACTACAGCGTCATAGTTAGGGTCCAGATCAGTACCTGCTGATGTACCATCATCAATAGACATGACGATCAAGCCATAGGTTTGATCTTCACCAACATTGTGGAAATCAACTCGGTCAGCCACATCATCTACTGTTTGTAGTTGGAACAGTGGGCTAGAGGTACGCATCTGCAGAAGCTCTAGGAACTGCTGCTTGGTCAGTTCGATATCTGATTCATCCACATACAGACTCGTATCTGCGATGATCTGACCGATCAGCTCGTAGTTAGCACCATCTTTGTCTTCACGAGGTAGACCTACGTTCCAGTTGTTGTCGCTACCATCAAAGCGAACACGGTTGAACCAGTCTCCTGAATCATAAGAGTCGCGCTGCATCGACTTAGAGCGAAGCAGTTCTGAGCCCATATGGATAAACGGAATACCTTGGCCGGTCATAACCGTAGACATAGCGATGGTCTGCATACGTGCACGCTCTTGAGGTGTTACCCCAATCGCTGTCTTATAGGCGTTGTTGTCCCAAAGGGTCTGGTTATCGTGCTTAGATACATAAGAGATGTTCTCTGAAGGTGACCTAGTGTAACCCGCAGGTGCACCGTTATAATCAAGGTCTTTGCCTGTAATGGTATTACCTTGAGAGTCGACCATAACAAAATCAGCTAGGTTGCCCGCCATACCCAGACGCACGATGTCTTGGTTATGTAGCATATTAGTTAGCTCTTCCTGAGACTCGTCACGACGCTCGTTTGGATAAGCTGCGTTAGCAAAGCCTTGGTTCTTACGAAGACCTGTGCCGTCACCATCGAATGGGCTACCGCCACGTACTGCATCACGCAGACGGTCGGAGAAGGTACCTATACCAGTACCAGCCATATTGATCTGGGTGGCTTGCTCGAAGCGTGCGTTGTTAGCTACTTCGCCAAAATCCCAACCCTCACCGTAGAACAAGATGTCAGGACGAACCTTACGTACCTCTTCTAGGGCTTCAACCATCAAGTCTTTTGGCTGGTGTGCCATCAAGTCAAAGCGGAAACCATCCACGTTGTACTCTTTCGCCCAAGTCACCAATGAGTCCACCATCAGCTTACCCATCATGCGGTTTTCGGTTGCTGTGTTATCACAACAAGTAGAAGTCTCAACGCCACCGGTGTTGATGTTTAGGCGGTGGTAATACCCCGGAACTATCTTATCTAGAACCGACTTTTCATTCACACCAGAGGCATTTGTGTGGTTGTACACCACGTCCATAACTAGTTTCAGATCCATCTCATGAGTGGCTTTAACCATCTCACGGAATTCCTTGATACGCGCAGTGCCCTCAGCATTGGTTGCGTAGCTGCCCTCAGGAACCGTGTAGTGGAATGGATCATAACCCCAGTTGAAGCTGTCCAACATGCGCAGGTCATTCATCAAGGTTTGCGCATCCTTGGTAGCAGGGTCGTAGCTCTCTAGTACGCTTTCTAGAGTGGCGTTCTTATTCTCAGTACCACAAACAACCGCTTCTGGCTTGACCTTACACAGGTCGCGCACTTTGTCATTAATGTCTACTGTGTTGGCTTCGTCTACTGTCGCAATATCAAAGGCAGGTAAAATGTGTAGCGTAGTTAGGCCGGCCGCTTGAAGCTCTTGAAGATGCTGAACAGATTCACGCTTATCTTCGGTTAGAGCTAGATACTTACCGTTGTACTTTTTCTTGCCCTTGCTATCGCTGAAGCTGAAATCTCTCAGGTGAGATTCATACAGGATGTGGTACTCATCTAGATACTCGCCATTGTCACCCACAGGGGTTTCTGGTCTTTCATACTTGTCCCAGCCTTTCGGCTTCAACTTTTTATCATTCGCCAAATCAACCACTTGGGAATAGCGAGAGTTGGTTGAAACGCTGTGCGAGTAAGGGTCAGTAACCATCACAGTTTCAATGCGCTTAGTAGTTGGGTGATAAACCGTTACCTCATAGCGATAGTAATCACCTACTACGCCATTAACCTGACCAGATTCCCATACACCTGTCTCAGGGTTCTCAGCTAGGTTAATCTTCTTGGTCTGTTTCTTATTCTTGTTGTAGATGTATAGATCTACATTCTGAGCGGTTGGTGCCCACAGTTTAAATTCGGTGCGGGAGCCGTTTACGATAGCGCCCAGTTCTTCAGAGATAGCATTACCGGCATCTTCATTAACGAACACATCATCCAGCACGCCAGCTTTTTGCACTTCAGTGGCCGCAAGCACCTTGTCTTCGTCGTCATACGCGACCATGACAATCTGGCTCTTAAGGATACGAGCTAGTTTTCTGTCTCGAACATCGATCTGAGTGCCTGTCATACCGCTAAGATGAGGGAAGCGCTGTTTTAGCTCTTCACTCAGTTCACCTGTGATCGGCACATCAAGGATTTACCACCTGTGATCACATTGGTCTCTTCGTCAAGCTCGATACGATTGCGTGGAGAGTATCTCAGCTCTACGCGTGCTGCATTGGCTGCGTCTTCCCAAGCAATGGTGTCTCTATCCAGCCAGTGAGCTTTTTGCCCATCGATAGCGATTGGACGCTCAGAGATTGGCTCATAATAGAGTTGGCTTGAACCATGGAAGCCAAACAAGCCTCGCGTTTCACCCAGCTCCGTCAACTGAACCTTTAGGTTTGCGCTACCAAAGGCTTTTTCATCACCCTTGTGGAGGATGAAGTTCATACATGTGTGAGGGTCACTCGCATCTAGGTCTACATTCAGCACGTAATACGCACCATAGGTATCACTAAAGCCGGTAACTGGATAAGGGTCATTCCAATCTGTACCGCCCGAGCTAATACCCATTGCCTCAAGGTCTGTACTAGTACAGCCCTCACCATTCCAAAGGTGCAGACCCCAGCCGTTATACTCGGCCTCGTTGTCGGTACCGCGGTTATAGTAAATAACGACTTCATCGTCTTGTGCTGGGTAAAGATCCGATGCTTGGGCAACGCCGCCACTCATCAACATGATCGAAGTTACCATCATAGGCATGGTGGTCTTCGCCAATGTATTTATTTTGAACTTCATAATCCCTTCCAAAAAATTTGCTACAGAATTAAACCGAGGCCCCCTGCCTCGATAGGCGTATATCTTAGGAAGAAGTTCGTGCTACAAAGTGTGATAGCGTACGTAAAAAGTCTTTTTAAACAATTAGATAGGAATATATGCAAGGAGAGTCACTAAATGCAGGTGTACAAAAAACATCCCTATTCACGCTTTGTAGGATGAGGGGTTCATCCCCTTAAACTATTCATCTACTCCCTCAAACTCAGCCCTAACATTCACGGAGTAAATAACAGATTCAGGATTCGAGGCAAAAAAAAGCGAGGGTAAAAACCCTCGCTCTTAAATCGATAATTCGACTGGATTACATCATGCCCGGCATACCGCCCATGCCACCCATACCACCCATATCAGGCATTGCTGGAGCATCAGCTTGAGGCTTGTCAGTAACCATAGCTTCTGTAGTGATCATCAGACCTGCAACAGATGCTGCGAATTGAAGTGCGCTACGAGTCACCTTAGTTGGATCTAGGATACCCATCTCTAGCATGTCACCGTAAACACCAGTTGCAGCGTTGTAGCCATAGCTACCTTCGCCTTGCTTAACTTGGTTAGCAACTACAGACTCTTCGTCACCTGCGTTCTTAGTGATTTGACGGATAGGTGCTTCCATTGCACGTAGAGCAACGCGGATACCTACGTTTTGCTCTTCGTTGTCGCCTGTTAGCTCAGTCAATTTTGAAGCTGCACGGATTAGAGCAACACCACCACCTGCTACAACGCCTTCTTCAACCGCCGCGCGAGTTGCGTGAAGTGCGTCTTCAACGCGGTCTTTCTTCTCTTTCATCTCAACTTCAGTTGCTGCACCAACCTTGATTACTGCAACACCGCCAGCTAGCTTAGCTACGCGCTCTTGAAGCTTCTCTTTGTCGTAGTCAGAAGTTGCGTCTTCAACTTGTTGACGGATTTGAGCAACGCGAGAGTTGATCGCTACTTCGTCACCTGCACCATCGATGATGGTAGAGTTTTCTTTAGTTACGGTTACGCGCTTAGCTTGACCTAGGTCTTCTAGAGTTACCTTCTCAAGCTCAAGGCCGATCTCTTCAGAGATAACAGTACCGCCAGTTAGGATAGCGATGTCTTGTAGCATTGCCTTACGACGGTCACCAAAACCAGGAGCCTTAACTGCAGCAACCTTAACGATACCGCGCATGTTGTTCACAACTAGAGTTGCTAGTGCTTCACCTTCTACATCTTCAGCGATGATTAGAAGTGGGCGAGATGCCTTAGCTACTGCTTCTAGAGTTGGAAGTAGTTCGCGGATGTTTGAAACTTTCTTGTCGATAAGAAGGATGAATGGGTTTTCTAGGTCAACAGAACCCGCTTCTTGGTTGTTGATGAAGTAAGGAGATAGGTAACCGCGGTCAAACTGCATACCTTCAACTACGTCTAGTTCGTCTTGTAGAGCCTGACCTTCTTCAACAGTGATAACGCCATCACGACCTACTTTTTCCATCGCTTCTGCAATGATGTTACCTACAGTCTCATCAGAGTTTGCAGAGATAGTACCTACCTGAGCGATAGCTTTAGTGTCAGCACATGGTTGAGACAGAGCTTTTAGCTCTTCAACAGCAGCAACTACAGCTTTGTCGATACCACGCTTAAGGTCCATTGGGTTCATACCCGCTGCAACCGCTTTAAGGCCTTCGTTTACGATAGCTTGTGCTAGTACAGTTGCAGTTGTTGTACCGTCACCCGCAGCGTCGTTTGCTTGAGACGCTACTTCTTTAACCATTTGCGCGCCCATGTTTTGGAACTTGTCTTCAAGTTCGATTTCGCGCGCTACAGATACACCATCTTTAGTGATAGTTGGTGCACCGAAAGATTTGTCTAGTACCACGTTGCGGCCTTTAGGGCCCAGTGTTACCTTTACCGCGTCAGCTAGAACGTTAACGCCCTCTAGCATTTTAACGCGTGCATCATTACCAAATTTTACGTCTTTAGCAGCCATTATTTATTCCTTTCTAAATTCGATTTTTCGTTTTCGTTGTGATTCAGAATCGATTATTCAACGATTGCCATGATGTCGTTTTCAGACATGATAAGAACTTCTTTGCCGTCGATCTTCTCAGTCTTAGTGCCGTAGCCTTCAGAGAAAATAACAGTATCGCCAACCTTAACGTCTAGTGGTTGAACCGTACCGTTTTCAAGGATGCGACCTTTACCAACTGCAACTACGATACCGCGTGTAGATTTTTCAGCAGCAGAACCAGTTAGTACGATGCCGCCAGCAGACTTAGATTCAACTTCTTGACGCTCAACGATAACTCGGTCGTGTAATGGACGAATGTTCATCGATTGATTCTCCTAAATTAACTTTCCTGATAGATGATTGGATGCCATTTCTTGGCTAACGCTAACTATGATGGGGATTAACGGGGCAAACCCAAGGGGGGCAGACAAGAAATTTACAAAAATTGTGCGCTGAAACCGTTTACGTCCGACTATGAATAAGCAAAGGCTGGCACAGTTGTGGCTCAGTGTGAGCGAAATGGTTATGCTAGCCCATCACGACCCAAGAGTAGTTCTATTAGATGCAAGATAAACACGGTTTGTTGACCGACCCTATCAGCGACGTTTTACGTAAGATGACCCTGCCTATGGTGTTTGGTATTGTCGCGATCTTGCTGATGAACCTAGTGGATGCCTTCTTTATCTCTCTGCTGGGTACTGAGCCTCTTGCGGCGGTTAGTTTCACTTTCCCTGTTACCTTTGGTCTAAATAGCCTGACTATGGGGGTTGGCCTTGGCATCTCTACCTTTGTGGGGCGCTTTCTCGGTCAAGGGGATAGTAAGACTGCCGCTCGTTTCTCAAGTCACGGCATCTTGCTTGCGGTGCTTTTGGTTATCTGTGTATCAGCTTTGGGTATTCGCTTCCACGAGCCACTGTTTCTTGCCTTGGGGGCAACACCGGATCTCTTGCCTCTCATAGAGCAATACATGCATATCTGGTTCTTGGCGATTCCGCTTCTGACTATTCCTATGACAGGTAATGCCGCCATACGCGCCAGTGGCGATACCAAAACCCCATCTCAGATGATGATGTTTGCCGCCCTAGTTAACGCCATCCTCGACCCAATTCTCATCTTTGGTTATCTAGGTGCCCCTAAGCTAGGCATTCAAGGTGCAGCTATCGCCAGCGCCATAAGTTGGGGGGCAGCTCTAGTTTGGTCGCTTAGCCTGCTGATCAAGCGTGAGAAGTTGCTCAAGCTCCCATCACCAAAGTTTCTGATCCAAGACTGGAAACAGATACTGCATATCTCGTTGCCTGCAGCTATCTCTAACTCGCTAGTACCTATCTCCAATGCCATCTTGATGAAGCTAGTATCAGCACAAGGAGTATTTGCAGTAGCGGCCTATGGTGCGGCGCAGCGTGTGGAATCATTACTTATTATTGTTTTGATGGCACTCACTTCAGCTTTGACGCCGTTTCTTGCGCAGAACCTAGGGGCAAAGAACATCAAGCGCTGCTTCGATGCTCTGTTCCTATGTATGCGCTTTTCTATTCTGTTTCAGATACTTATCTTTATCATGATGGTGCCACTTAGCACCTCTATCGCCGGTCTGTTTAGCCAAGAGATTCAGGTACAAGACCTGCTGTGGTTATATCTGATGTGCGTGCCGATCAGCTACGGATTTCAAGGGGTGGTAATGGTGTTGGTGAGCGCGTTAAACGCACTGCATCAGCCATCTAAAGCCTTCTTATGGAGCTGCTTAAGACTGTTTGCTTTTACTCTGCCTTGTGCCTGGGTTGGCGCAGAGTTCTATGGAGAACAAGGTCTGTTTGTTGGGATAGGTGTGGGGAATATCCTAGCTGGAGTGGCGGGTTACCTGTATGCACTCCAACTAAGAAAACAAGCGGATAGTCTTATCTAGATACCGTCGCCGCCGATAAAGCTTTGTGACTTGCCGTTGAACTGTTGGTCCATATCCTCTGACGGTTTATCAGATTGAGGACGACCCACAATCTTAGCAGGTACACCAGCAACCGTAGTGTGAGGCGGTACGGCCTGAAGCACTACAGAACAAGAGCCGATCTTAGCACCCTCGCCCACCTCGATATTGCCAAGGATCTTGCACCAGCACCAATCATCACGCCCTCGCGGATTTTAGGGTGACGGTCACCAGACTCTTTACCTGTACCACCTAGGTCACATCTTGCAGGATAGAAACATCGTTCTCTACCACAGCTGTTTCACCGATAACGATACCAGTTGCGTGGTCGAGCATGATGCCGTTACCTATCTTAGCCGCAGGGTGGATATCCACCTGACAAGCCACAGAGATCTGATTTTGCAGATAGGTGGCCAAAGCCATACGCCCCTGCTTCCACAGCCAATTCGCGATGCGATAGCCTTGCAGCGCATGGAAGCCTTTCAGATATAGAAGCGGTGCGGAATACATAGAAACCGCAGGGTCACGATTTACGGTGGCGTAGATATCATAAGCCGCAGACTTGGTGATTTCAGGGTCAGCGGCAAGAGCTTCCTCGATAACGTCACGCACGCCCATGGCAGACATGGACGCAGTGCGGAGTTGTTGGCCAGAATGTAGCTCAGGCTAGCAGCAAAGCTATCGTGATTGATAATGGTGGCATGATAAAAACTCGCCAACATAGGCTCTTCATCCGCCTGCTTTCTTGCCTCTTTAACGATGCAATCCCATACCTGTGCCGGTTTACATTCTGTCATTAACTTCTTCCTTGGGCTTATCTTTCTGCTTTTTATCTCGAGCTAATAGATCTTGCGCAGCCAAGCGCGCATCTTTACCTTGATATAGAACTTGATAGATTTGGTCAACTATTGGCATTTCAACCCCTTGGCGTCCTGCCAGCATCCAAACCTCTTTGGTATTTCTATACCCTTCAACCACTTGGCCGATCTCTTCTTGTGCAGTATCCACATTTTGTCCCTTGCCTAGGGCAAGACCGAAGCGACGGTTACGCGATTGGTTATCGGTACAAGTTAAGACTAGATCGCCCAATCCAGCCATACCCATAAAGGTCTCAGGCTTAGCACCGAGCGCAGCGCCCAGACGAGTCATCTCTGCCAAACCACGAGTAATAAGTGCAGTACGAGCGTTGGCACCGAAGCCAATACCGTCAGACATACCCGCACCGATAGCGATAACGTTCTTCACCGCTCCACCAAGCTGCATACCGATAAAGTCGTCATTAGCATACACGCGGAAAGACTTACTACAGTGGATCTTCTCTTGAAGCTCCTCTGCAAATTCAGGGCTCGATGAAGCTACTGAGATAGCCGTTGGCATACCCATAGCCAGCTCTTTCGCAAAAGTAGGACCGGAAAGAACCGCCAGTGGGTAGTTCTCTCCTAGAATGTCGATAGCCACATCTTTAAGCAAGCGACCGGTCTCAGGCTCAAGACCCTTGGTTGCCCAACAGATACGATGCTCAGCAGTTAAGTGCGGTTTTAGGCTGTTTAAAACAATGCCAAATACATGGCTTGGAACCACAACTAGGATGTCACGACAGGCTGCTACCGCTTTAGCTAGATCCGCCTCAATAACCAGAGACTCAGGAAAGGCTACGTCTGGCAGGAATTCTTTGTTCTCTCTGTCCTGCTCAAGGCGATGCATATGTTCAGGCTCATGGCCCCATAGAACAACCTTAGAGTTACGCGCGAGCGCAATTGCCAGCGAGGTGCCATATGAGCCAGCGCCGATTACCGTCATCGATACATCAGAAAAGTCGGTGGTAGTTTCAGCCATAGTTACTTCCGTTTGCTTGAATAGATCCACAAGAGTATAACCTCTCGAGAAATAAAAAATGCACGTCTTGCCAGGGTTTCTGACAGGAAGTGCATTTTCGAAGATTAAGTCAGTATGAACTAACTATTAAGCGTCAGCTTGAGGTTGCTCTTGCTGCTGCTGTTGGTTTTGTAGGTAGTTCATGAACAGAGCGTCAAAGTTAACTGGCGCTAGGTTCAGTTGAGGGAACGTACCCTTAATTACTAGACTTGAGATAGTTTCACGAGCGTATGGGAACAGGATGTTCGGGCAGAACGCGCCTAGGCAATGTGCTAGTTGACCTGGTTCCATATCTTCAGCAGTGAAGATACCGCCTTGTTGGATTTCACATAGGAAAGCAGTTTCGTCTGCATTCTTAACAGTCACAGTTAGACGTAGAACTACTTCGTAAACGCCTTCACCTAGTTGAGCACTCTTAGTGTCAAGGTCTAGGTTCACATCTGGGTTCCACTCTTTTTGGAACATAGTTGGTGAGTTTGGCGCTTCAAACGACAGATCTTTTAGGAAGATGCGTTGGATTGCGAAGTTTTGTTGTGGCTGTTGAGCCGCTGCTGCTGCGTCAGACATGGTATTTTCCTTTAATATTTCTCATTGATGATGAGGCTTTCACTTTGCTTGGTGGCGATACTAATCAGCGACCTTTACATCTTTGTGAATCCAAGCCTCAACTCGAATTAGTTGTTGTGCGCTTGCTTACGTTTACGTGGCTCTTTCTTAACACGCACCAAAGGTAGGTTCGCGTCAGTCCATGAAGTTAGACCATGCTTCAATACAAACACTTTTTCAAAGCCAGACTTGGCGAGTGCGTTTGCACTGTCGATCGCCGTTTGACCAGTTTTGCATACTACGATGATTGGGTCGCTTTTACGGTTTTCAAGCTCACCAAATGACTCGTCTTTGATGTCTGATGGCAAAATGTGAACTGCGTCAGTAATGTGGCCCTTTTTGAACTCATCTTTTGAACGAACATCTACCACTAAACCGTTTTCGCGGTTGATCAGAGTTGTTAGTTCTTGAGTATCAATTTCTTTGTAACCCGCGGTGGACGATTTGACGATGTTCATCACCAAAGCCACGATCAGACCAACCCAAATAACAGTCAGAATTAGGTTCTGCTGTGCAAATTCGAAAATCTCTTGCATCTATCGATACTCTTTTTTAATTCATAAAGTGAAAAATTTAAGCCGCAGTATACCACTACCTATCTAGGATGCGACAAGATGCGCCCTAGGATCCCCTAAGAAAAAGAGATCATAGATCACGTATGAGCCAAGAATTGATTTCAAATCGTAAAGATAAGTCACAGATAAAAAATGCCGTAGGAGTTTTGAAACTAAATTTCTAATGTTGTATAAAATTCAAACGCAACAGACTCAGAACTGAGATCGAGATAAAATTTAATTGATCTGATAGCGTCGCATCTGAGCTTTTCTGTAGTAAAATTACGCTAAATGTTCTCTTTGTCGAAAACTGAACAACGAAGAATTCGCTCATGCTCGAATCATTCGGGTGAGAGCTTTACCAGTTTATTGAGTTAAATTTTCAAGTATAGAGGTCAACCTATGTCAGCTAAGAAGCCTATGGCTCTAGTGATCCTCGACGGTTACGGATACCGCGAAGACAAACAAGACAACGCAATCGCAAACGCAAAAACACCTGTTCTAGACGGTCTAATTGCAAACAACCCTAACACTCTAATCTCTGCTTCAGGCATGGATGTTGGTCTGCCAGACGGCCAAATGGGTAACTCTGAAGTTGGTCACACCAACATCGGTGCTGGTCGCGTTGTATACCAAGACCTTACTCGTATCACTAAGTCAATCGCTGACAAAGAGTTCCAACAAAACGAAACTCTAGTTGCTGCTATGGATAAAGCTATCAAAGCAGGCAAAGCGGTTCACATCATGGGTCTTATGTCTCCAGGTGGCGTACACAGCCACGAAGACCACATCTACGCTGCAGTTGAAATGGCTGCTGAGCGTGGCGCTGAGAAGATCTACCTACACTGCTTCCTAGACGGTCGTGACACTCCACCTCGCAGCGCTGAAGGCTCTCTTGAGCGTTTCTCTGCTCTTTTCGAAAAACTAGGTAAAGGCCGTGTGGCTTCACTAGTGGGTCGTTACTACGCAATGGACCGTGATAACAACTGGGACCGTGTTGAGCAAGCATATAACCTTCTTACTGAAGCTAAAGCTGAGTTCACTTTCGACTCTGCTGTTGCTGGTCTTGAAGCTGCTTATTCTCGTGACGAGAACGATGAGTTCGTTAAACCAACTGAAATCAAAGCAGAAGGCCAAGAGTCTGCAGCTATCGTTGATGGCGACGCAGTAATCTTCATGAACTACCGTGCTGACCGTGCTCGTCAGATCACTCGTTCTTTCGTACCTGCTTTCGACGGCTTCGAGCGTAACGTATTCCCTAACGTTGATTTCGTAATGCTGACTCAATACGCTGCAGACATCCCTCTGCTATGCGCATTCCCACCAGCAACTCTAGAAAACACTTACGGTGAGTGGCTATCTAAAGAAGGCAAAACTCAGCTACGTATCTCTGAAACTGAGAAATACGCGCACGTTACCTTCTTCTTCAACGGCGGTGTTGAGACTGAGTTCGACGGCGAAGAGCGTCAACTTGTAGCTTCTCCAAAGGTTGCTACTTATGACCTGCAGCCTGAAATGAGCGCACCTGAACTGACTGACAAACTAGTTGCAGCTATCAAGTCTGGTAAGTACGACGCTATCGTTTGTAACTACCCTAACTGTGACATGGTTGGCCACACTGGCGTATACGATGCAGCAGTTAAAGCAAGTGAAGCGCTAGATGAGTGCCTAGGCAAAGTAGTTGAGGCTATCAAAGAAGTTGATGGCCAAATGCTAATCACTGCTGACCACGGTAACGCAGAAATGATGGTTAACCCTGAGACTGGTGGCATCCACACAGCTCACACTAACCTGCCAGTTCCTCTGATCTACGTGGGCGGTAAAGACCTAGAGTTCAAACAAGACGGTAAGCTGTCTGACCTAGCCCCAACCATGCTGTCTCTATCAGACATGGAAATCCCTGCTGAGATGTCTGGTCAGGTTCTAGTAAATCTGAAATAATCTTTGCTATCAGTTGGTTGCTACTATCTCGGTAGCAACCCTTAGCAAGATTAAGATTTAGGATGAATCAAGCACCTACGCGTAAGCAAAAGCGAAACGCCAGTGTTAGAAACGCTGGCGTTTTATTATTACTAGCAGCCTCCCTGCTCCATTCTGTGGCGCCCCTAGCCAGCACAGAAGAACTAAAGGGTGTAAAAGGTGAGATCTCTCGTCAGCAGAGAAGCCTAGCTCAGCAGCAAAAAGAACTGGATGGCCTGCAGAAGCGACTCAAATCTGATGAGCTTGCGATATCGAATGCCACCAAGAAACTGAGTCAAACCCAATCTACCCTAAAGACCTCACAAAAGAATCTTGCCCAGTACAAGGTCGAGCATGATGCTCTGGTAAAACAGACCGAGCAACAAAAGCACAATCTCAAAGAGCTGGTTAAGGCCTACTACCTGATGCACACCAACGCTAAGTTGGATAACTTCTTAAGCCAAGATAACGCCGGGCACAAAGATAGAATCAGTCAGTATTATCAGCACCTTGCTATTAAGCGCACTGAGGCCATTGAAGAGCTCGAAGAGACTAACAAGCAACTAGAAGCCAAAAACCAACAGCTTCTGGCTGAGCAACAACAGATCCAAGCCTTGCTCCAAGAGCAGTCTACCCAACTGGCCAACCTGAAGAAGTCACAGTCAAGCCGTAAAGGTACGGTGACTAAGATCAGTCGCAGCATCAAGGGCGACCAAGCCTACCTTAATGAGCTCAAACGAAACGAAGCACGCCTAAAGGCAGAGATTGCCAAAGCAGCTAAACGTAATTCAGTGCCTATGGATGGTCTGGCAAAACAGCGCGGCAAACTGCCGTGGCCGATCAAGGGTCGCGTGCTACACACCTATGGGTCCACCCAAGGCGGTCAAGCTGACTGGAAAGGCATGGTGATCAATGCCAACTACGAACAGCCTGTTAAAGCTGTGTATCCAGGTAAGGTAGTATTTGCTGATTATTTGCGTGGCTATGGACTAGTAATGCTGATCGACCATGGTAAGGGTGACATGACCTTATATGGCTACAACCAAGTCCTAACCAAGAAAGAGGGCGATAAGGTCACTGCGGGTGAGACTATTGCCCTAGCCGGTGACACTGGCGGCCAAAGCCGAGCCTCTGTCTATTTCGAGTTACGACGCAACAGTCGCACCGAGAACCCTCAGCGCTGGCTAACCCGATAAAAAACGCCGACTCAATGAGTCGGCGTTTTCTTTTCAATTCTTTGCGAAGATGCGGATTATTCCACTTCTTCCATTTTACCTAGCATGCTACGGATGCGCTCTTGCCATTGGTCGTGCTCAGTTTGAACCTGACGTGCACGCTCTTCAAATTGAGCTTTCTCACCACGTAGTTGCTCTGCTTCGCTTTCTAGTTGTTGCTTTTGCTCTTTAAGCTCATCAACTTCCATTTGTAGCAGAGTAATCGTGTCGACTGCTGTCTGTACTTTTGCTTCTAGTTTTTCCAATACTTCTAAAGACATCATGACCTACCTAATTCCATCATCGTTGTATAACCAAGCTATATGCCCCCTCGGGCTATGCTATATCTAGCTTGGTCATAGATCTAACTTCCGTTTCATTCTACTCACAGTCATGTATATAAACACACCTAAAATTTCATTTTTAGTTCAAGTGAATAAAAAACAGCGATCTTAATCATATTTTGACATCAAGATGGTGCAAGCAATCCAGTTCGATGCAAATAACCCCTCAGCTTTGATGGTTCAAGTCAAATTAGCCTCAATTAAGCAAACGTTTTCCTGTGGCTATGTTAGAATCCCGCCGACCAAACTTTAACCTCTAAAATACTGGAGTCGATATGAAACGCGATTTGGCGATGGCATTTTCTCGTGTAACTGAAGGTGCTGCACTGGCCGGTTACAAATGGCTTGGACGCGGAGACAAAAATGCAGCCGATGGAGCGGCAGTAGAAGTAATGCGTAGCCTACTCAACAAAACCGATATCAACGGTGAGATTGTGATTGGTGAGGGCGAGATCGATGATGCGCCAATGCTGTATATCGGCGAAAACGTAGGCATGGGTGGTGACGCGGTAGATATCGCGGTAGACCCTATCGAAGGCACACGTATGACCGCTATGGGTCAATCAAACGCGCTGGCTGTTCTGGCTGCGGGTGAAAAAGGTAGCTTCCTAAAAGCGCCTGATATGTATATGGAAAAGCTGGTTGTAGGCCCAGGCGCTAAAGGTCATATCGACCTAAACAAGCCACTTGCTGAAAATCTGCAAAACATCGCAAAAGCACTAGGCAAGAGCCTAGATACACTAACCGTTACTACTCTAGCTAAACCTCGTCACGATCAAGTGATTGCAGAGATGCAGGCTATGGGTGTGCGTGTATTCGCTGTGCCAGACGGTGACGTAGCGGCCTCTATCCTAACCTGTATGCCAGATAGCGAAGTAGATGTAATGTACTGCATCGGTGGCGCACCTGAGGGTGTGGTATCAGCAGCGGTTATCCGCGCGCTAGACGGTGACATGCACGGTCGTCTTCTACCCCGTCACGAAGTGAAGGGCGATACCCCTGAGAACCGTGAACATGGTGAGCTAGAGCTGGCCCGCTGTCAGGAAATGGGCGTTAAAGCAAACATCGTTCTAACCATGTCTGACATGGCTCGCAGCGATAACGTTGTGTTCTCAGCAACCGGCATCACTAAAGGTGATCTTCTAGAAGGTATCAGCCGTCAGGGTGATATCGCAACCACAGAGACCCTGCTTATCCGCGGTCGCTGTCGCACCATTCGTCGCATCAAGTCTATTCACTACTTGGAGCGCAAGGATGACGAGATTCGTCACCACATCCTTTAAAACGAAAAACGTTGCCTTCGGGCAACGTTTTTTGTTTAAGCGTAAGGCTCACCGTATCGATTCTTGCCTTCGGTTCCCTTTAAGAAACCACACTCTATAAGAATCCAAGCCCCACAAGCCAGAGCCACGATTGATATCACTGGCGCGGCTGAGGTTTCCGCCACCATGGCCTGACTGCCTGCTGGCATCATTGCCCTGCCTACCACTAGTGGAATATTCAGTAGTAGCATCCAAGCGCTTTTTTCTCTGTCATGCCAACGCTTTGCTGTTATCGCAAGATCTGGGATAAGCAGTATCACCAACACGATCGGGATAGCAAACATAGCCAGCCCAGGCGAGATCTGAGCTAACAGGCCACCGATTAGTGCCAATCCAAAGTAATAACACAGGTTCCAAATCCAAAACTGTTTGCGGCCCACTCGGCCTTCAAAAGAAAACAGCAGTTGTGGAAGATTCATCTTTACCTCGTTTAGTCGTGGCTCACCTTCTGGAAGCAATCACGATCCATATCTCGAACATTGATAGTCAAACTGTGCACCCACTCAGCATTCTGCGTAAGCAACTGCATCAGGTCTCGAGACAAGGCACGCTTTTGTTCTTCGGTGCGCCCAGAGAGTAACTCTACGGTTAAATGGATAAAGTCCACGTCGTCTTCATGCTCCCCCACCAACCAAGTGTGGCAACGCAGTGCGCGTGACTTTACTGAACTTGCCTCAAACAACCCACTATCAATCATAGACTGATGCAGATCTTGTAACAAACCCTGCACATTCACTCTTTCTTCAATGGGTTGCGTGTATTCCATGACTAGATTAGGCATACGATCTCCTTTTGTGAATTTGCCACCTTACACCAAGCATCACAGTTTGAAGCATAAAGCCTGAGAAATTGCCTATCAGATCACTCAAGTTGCTCGCTTTTGGGTTAAGCTTGAGCGACATGACCAGAATCATGAATTGTAGGTATGATTCTGTTATATTCTTTCGTATCGATCGTATATTTTTTACTAATTTAGAAGGGAGTATTTTATGCGTCGTCCTGTAGTTATGGGTAACTGGAAACTGAACGGTAGCAAAGAGATGGTAGTTGATTTGCTAACTGGTCTTAATGCTGAGCTTGAAGGCGTAACAGGTGTTGACGTAGCAGTAGCTCCACCAGCACTTTACATCGACCTTGCTGAGCGCACGCTAACTGACGAAGGCAGTGCAATCATCCTAGGTGCTCAAAACACTGACATCAACAACCAAGGTGCATTCACTGGCGACATGTCTCCAGCAATGCTTAAAGAGTTTGGTGCTTCTCACATCATCATCGGTCACTCAGAGCGTCGTGAATACCACAACGAATCTGACGAGTTCATCGCTAAGAAGTTCGGCTTCCTAAAAGAGAACGGTCTAACTCCAGTATTCTGCATCGGTGAATCTGAAGCACAAAACGAAGCTGGCGAAACTGAAGCAGTATGTGCACGTCAAGTTAACGCTGTAATCGACGCGCTAGGTGTTGAAGCTCTTCAAGACGCCATCATTGCATACGAGCCAATCTGGCTATCGGTACTGGTAAAGCAGCAACTGCTGAAGATGCACAACGCATCCACGCTTCTATCCGTGCTCACATTGCAACTAAGAGCCAAGCTATCGCTGACCAAGTAATCATCCAATACGGTGGTTCTGTTAAGCCTGAGAACGCAGCAGCATACTTCTCTCAGCCTGACATCGACGGCGCGCTAGTTGGCGGTGCAGCACTTGACGCGAAAAGCTTCGCAGCTATCGCTAAAGCAGCAGCTGAAGCTAAAGCTTAATCGCTAAAAAGAGCAGTAATAGATTGTTTGGGCCAGCACTTTGCTGGCCTTTTTTGTGCCTTCTGATTTGATATCACTAAATTGCAGGCATAAAAAACCGCCACCAAGGTGACGGTTTAATTGGTAAATTCTTAGCGAATTAGAACAGCTCGTCAGCAACCTTGTATAGGTCTTCACGAACTGGGCGACGCATGTTTTCGATAGCGTCGATGATGTCGTGGTGAACCAACTCTTCTTTCTGGATACCAACACAACGACCACCTTCACCTTCTAGAAGTAGGTGAACCGCGTAGTTACCCATGCGAGATGCTAGAACACGGTCAAACGCGGTTGGACGACCACCACGCTGAATGTGACCAAGTACTGTTGCACGAGTCTCACGACCCGTCGCTTCTTCGATCTCTTTCGCGATTTCGTTAGCGTCGAACATCAACTCAGTTAGTGCGATGATAGCGTGCTTCTTACCTTTCGCGATGCCTTCTTCGATAGCTTGGATCAGATCTTCTTTGCTCCAGCTGCGCTCTGGTGTGATGATGTACTCACAACCACCCGCGATTGCTGACATCAGGGTTAGGTCACCACAGTGACGACCCATGATCTCAACGATAGAGATGCGCTGGTGAGAAGAAGACGTGTCACGTAGACGGTCAATAGCATCGATAACTGTGTTTAGAGCAGTTAGGTAACCGATAGTGTAGTCAGTACCTGCAATGTCGTTATCGATAGTGCCCGGAAGACCGATACATGGGTAACCCATCTCAGTCAGTTTCTTAGCACCCATGTAAGAGCCGTCACCACCGATAACTACTAGCGCTTCGATGCCGTGCTTCTTCAGGTTCTCGATAGCTTGTTTACGAACTTCTTCTTCCTTAAATTCTGGGAAGCGAGCCGAGCCAAGGAAAGTACCACCCTTGTTGATTACGTCAGAAACGCTTGAACGGTCCAGCTTTTCGATACGATCTTCGTACAGACCCAAATAGCCGTCATATACACCGTACACTTCCAAGCCTTTAGTTAGCGCAGTACGAACAACACCTCGTACAGCTGCGTTCATTCCTGGAGCGTCTCCACCACTCGTCAATACACCGATCTTTTTAATCATGTTAACCCTCAATTCTGGGATAGATTTATTACAAATTTAAAAACGCCTAAAAGGCAAAATTCAAAACACTGCTGTGAGGCTCCCCTTCAAAGCCATAAAGCCACAACAGCTAAAAAAATTTCAACTTGGTAAGAGTATTACAAGTTGCGGTCTGTTTAGTTTGATTAATATCAGAATCCGACCAAGTTCTCATTCCGAGTCAAATTCCGCATTAATTATATCCGATTTCTCAGACTTACTACCATCCCTGTTGCTTCTGTGCCTGCTCTTCTTCGAGCACAACAGAAACAGGATCCTGATGCACGATCACATCGCAACCAGGGAAGGCCTCTTCTAGCTCAGCCTCTACCTTATCCGCGATCCTATGCGCTTCGATCAATCGAAGATCATCATCGAGCTCAAGATGAAGCTGGATAAAGCGGGTTGGTCCGGACATACGCGTTCTCAGCTGATGCATACCCTGCACACCTTCTACCTCAGTTGCGATAGAGCGGATCTGTGTCAGCTCTTCCTCGGGCAGTTGTCTATCTAACAAAGACTGTACCGCAGAGTAGACCATTTTAGCCGCACTCACCAAGATATACACGCCGATTCCAATAGCAAACACAGCATCCGCCTGTCCAAAGCCATACATGCTAAGGCCCAAGGCGAGCAAGATCGCCATGTTCATATAAAGGTCAGTTTGATAATGCAATGAATCAGCGGCAATGGCTTGGCTACCAGTGCGTTTCACCACATATTTCTGGAATTGCACCAAACCGAAGGCACTACCGTGGCAAAAACGGTAACGTACAAGCCAATCTCTGGCTGATTAAGCTCATGAGGTCGGAAGAAGCGCTCCACGCCGTTCAGGATCAAGAAGATGGCTGAGCCAGAGATAAACATGGCCTGCGCCAGTGCCGCTAGAGACTCTGCCTTGCCATGGCCAAAGGTATGCTCTTTATCCGCGGGTTGCAGGGCGTATTTGAGTACCACTAGATTGACCGTCGAGGCAGCGATATCCAGCATGGAATCGATCAAAGATGCCAACAAGCTCACAGAGCCGGTTATCCACCATGCGATCACTTTGACTATCAATAGCAGGCTCGCCACTATGGTGGCAGACCAAGCGGCCACTGTGACCAGTTTTTTGTACTCTTGTTGCATACAGGCTCACGGCATGGGTTTGTTGAAGATTATATACCAACTAGTGGCAAGCTACAGACTAGGCAGATGCTAAAATGATGAAATGGTTACGAAATCTTATTAATCGCTATGATGCTTGGTGCGCCTCGATGGGACTGACGCCAGAACAAAAACGAAGCTGCGTACCCTATCGCAGAGATCCATGCTCCACAGACAAAAACAGCGCTACCGACAAAGCCGATAACGCTGCAGGATCTAGGTAAAAGAATTAACCGTTGTTAGCTCTTTTCTTTTCCATTTTTTTCTCCATTTTCTGCTCGCACTTCTGCATACGCTCGTCTTGCATCTGTACTAGCTTATCTTTCTGCTCAGCAGTTAGAACGCTCATCATGCGGTGTTGTACGCGCATCTTCTCAACCTGCATATTTGCACGCTGTTCAACCATCTCTTGTGCTAGAGCCTGTGCTTCTTGCTCATTAAAGTCTGCCGCTAGTACCAGTTCACGCTCTTTTGCCTTGTTAGCCTTCATCTGAGCGCGCATTTCAGTGCCCTTACCCTTGTAAGACTCTTTCATCTCACTGCGGATAGTCTCTAGTTCTGCCTTCTGCTCATCTGTTAGGTCAAGCTGACGGAAAGAGCGCGATGAGATATCGCCATGACAACCGTGACCGCCCTTCATACCCTTGTCACCACCTTTCGCCATTACTGTTGTTGCGCCTAGTGCTAGTGGAAGTACAAGTGCAGATACCAACCATTTCTTAGACATAGCCATTTTAAATACCTCTAATCTATATATTGCCTTTCGGAAGTTCAGCGTGACCAAAAGTCGAATGAGGCGTTCCTGCTTCGCAGAAACGGTTTTCAAAATCCCCAACGCTGTTCGTTGGTTTTAGAATAATAGTAGGCGTGTAAAGCGCAGTATGGGAAACGTAAAGATAGGTAAATCTAACCAGATTTATTCCTGACGAAGCGTAGAATTAAGCTTAACAAGTAGTAAAGAGACCGCACCTATGCCACATATCCTGTTAGTCGATGACGACGTTGAATTGACTTCATTGCTAGAAGATATCCTTACCTTTGAGGGTTTTACCGTATCTCAAGCAAATAATGGCTTAGAGGGGTTAGAGGGGTTAGAAGCGGTCAACGGTGACATAGACCTGATCCTGCTCGATATCATGATGCCTAAGATGAACGGCATGGAGATGCTGAAAAAGCTCAGAGAAAAGTGGCAGACCCCGGTGCTGTTTCTTACCGCTAAAGGCGAAGAAGTAGATAGAGTGATTGGCCTTGAGCTGGGTGCAGATGACTTCTTACCTAAGCCATTTTCTGACAGAGAGCTACTGGCGCGTATCCGCGCATCTTGCGTCGTACCCAGCATGTGCCGAGTCAAAATCAGCAGACAGGCTATGAAGATCTTTCCATAAACTCTGGAGCACAAGAAGCCTATTGCGAGGGTGAACTGTTGGATCTTACCAGTACTGAGTTTGCTCTTTTGGAGTACTTCCTAAAACACCCAGGCTCGGTGATAACTAAAGAGACGCTCAGCCTTGAGGTATTAGGCAAGCGCTTATCCCCATTTGATCGTGCCATCGACATGCATGTATCAAATCTCAGAAAGAAACTGCCAGAGCGTAAAGATGATAAGCCACGCATCAAGACCTTGCGCGGTAAGGGCTATCTATTCGTTGAGGCAGGACAATGAACCTGCCCAAGTTCTCCAGCCTATATGGGCGCATCTTTGCCATCTTTTGGATCACTGTATTAGCGGTACTGATCGCGGTGATCGCGATCCAAAAATCGGATCCTCGTAAGTCTCATTCAGTGAGCAAAGAATCTCTGGTGAAGATCAATCGCCTAGTGCACCTAGTCGAAAAAGATCTCAACAAAAGCAAGAACGTAGGGGCACGATTAAAGAGCCTGAATGTCACACGCTTTGGGAATAAAGATTTTCGCCTCTATCTCGCAGACAGTGAAGGTAATGTCCTGAGTCTAGAAAGAGGCTTCAAACGTCGTGCCCTACAGGCGATGGCCTCTGAGTTGGCAGACGCCACTGAGCCGAGCAAAAACAGTTTGACCATTTCATGGTGGCCGGTCCTTTCCCGATTGAGTTACACGGCGAGCCCTACTCTATGTATGCTGGCTTTGACCGCAAATTGCCACCGCCATTTCTATATCGAATACTGGATGCACCCGTTACTCTCTTAATAGCGGTGATGCTAGTCAGTACTCCACTGTTATTGTGGTGTGCATGGACCTTAAGTCAGCCCGCACGCCGATTGGAGCAAGCAGCTAAACGGGTCACCCGAGGTGAGTTCGAGGTGGACCCTAGTCTTGAGCAGGGAACAAAAGAATTTAAGCAAGCAGGCGAGAGCTTTAACCAGATGGTGCTGTCCGTTAATCAGATGGTTTCCGGTCAGCAAAAGATGTTATCTGATATCTCCCATGAACTTCGCTCGCCACTCACACGACTGCGTATGGCCAATGCCCTTGCTACTCGTAAGCAAGGAAACTCCAAAGAGCTAGAGCGCATAGAAACCGAAGCTGAGAGACTAGAGCAGATGATCCGAGACCTTCTTGATCTATCTCGGATGCAGATAGACAGTCATCACAATCGAGAGCTTTTGAGTCTGGATGAACTGTGGCGCGAGATGCTACTAGATGCCCAGTTCGAGGCAGAACAGAGTGGCATGCAGTTGGAGTTTAACGCGATTCCCGATCAGCAGGTATTTGGCAATCGTAAACTGCTCACCAGCGCAGTAGAGAACATTATCCGCAACGCTATCCGCTATGGTGAAAATCAGATTCGAGTAGAGTTTGCCGTACAGGACAACAAGCTAAAACTTAAGGTAGAAGACGATGGTCAGGGCGTACCTGTCGAGGAGCTAGAGAGTATCTTCCGACCTTTCTATCGCGTGTCGACTGCCAGAGACAGAGAAAGTGGTGGCACGGGTCTTGGCCTTGCTATTACAGAGAGCGCCATCTTGCAACACAATGGCTCCATTACCGCCTCCCAAAGTGAACGGTTTGGTGGCTTGATGATGCAAGTGAGTTTACCTCTCAAGGCCTAATTCGGTTTATACTGGGGCAAACCTTAACTCACGAAGCAACTCCATGTTTGATATTGCGCTCTATGAGCCTGAGATTGCCCCAAATACCGGCAACATTATTCGTCTGTGCGCTAACTGTGGCGCTAACCTGCATTTGATTGAGCCTTTAGGCTTTGATTTAGAAGAAAAGAAGGTCCGTCGCGCAGGGCTGGATTATCACGATCTCGCTCGAGTGAATCGTCATAAGAACTACGAAGCCTTCATCGAGTATCTGGAAGAGCGCGACCAAGAGTATCGTATCTTTGCCTGCACCACTCGCACTAAGGGCCACCATGTCGATGCCAGTTTCCAACAAGGTGATGTGTTGCTATTTGGTCCAGAAACCCGAGGTCTACCAGCAGAGCTCATCGAAAGCATGCCGATGGAACAAAGAATCCGTATCCCTATGGTGGAAAACAGCCGCTCTCTGAACCTATCCAATGCCGTGGCGATCATCGCCTTCGAAGCCTGGCGTCAGATGGGATTTGATGGCGCTATCTAAGCAGCTACTAGATCTAAAAAAGCGCCCAAGGGCGCTTTTTTGTTTATCAGTTAAGGCGGTTTTTATCGTTGTCGTCTTTCTTCTCGTATTCCCCTTCGAACACATCCCCTTCACCATCACGCTGATGTGGGTCCTGTCCAAAGCCACCATGGAATCCACCCTGAAAACCACCATGCATGTTCGAGTGCATCGTGTTTACCTTCACTCGCGACATGATCTGACGAGCAATGATGGCGCGCGGTTTTGGCAGAAGCACCAGCATGCCTAGGGTATCTGTCATGAAGCCTGGGGTCAGTAGAAGTACACCCGCCACCGCTAGCATTACACCTTCAAGGATCTGTTGTGCTGGCATCTCACCCTGCTGCAGTTTTGACTGAACAGACATTAGGGTCGCAATACCCTGCTACGCACCAAAGAGGCACCGACCAAGGCAGTAAGAATAACTAAGAAGATGGTGGTCCATAGACCAAGGAATCCACCCACCTGAATGAAGAGGCCAATCTCAACAATCGGAACCAAAATGAATAATAACAATAATATAGGAAACACTTTCCCTCCTCGCGTTTGAACCCCTATCTACGCCTAAAAAGCCCTTTTACTCAATTTTAATTCATGTCTGAATCCAGTTAGCGAACTGCACTCAGTTGCTCAGAATTGTGAGAGAGATAGAAAATGAAAAATCTCTACGATTTTCGGCGATAAATAGTGATCAAGGTATAATTTTTTTAACCAAATAACGTATCATTGGCCCTAACAAAATCTAGTCTGATTTTGAAACCAAATATAATCTGCTGAACGGACTCTACAAGACAGAATTGGTAGTGAATGGCAGAGCACTTAAATACAAAATCAAAAATAGTAGTAGTTGCTTTGCCCACATTAATACCCTGATATTGAAGGTCCATGCTATGACGACTACTACACTACAGTCAGCGACTCGAATCGAAGAAGATCTACTAGGAAAACGCCACGTCCCAGCCGATGCTTACTACGGCATCCACACTCTACGTGCTATCGAAAACTTTAATATCTCCAGCGCTACCATCTCAGATGTTCCTGAGTTTGTGCGTGGCATGGTGATGACCAAGAAAGCTGCAGCGATTGCAAATAACAAGCTAGGTGTGATTGAGCCAGATGTTGCTCAATACATTATCGATGCTTGTGATGTAATTCTTGAGACTGGCAAATGCATGGATCAGTTCCCTTCGGATGTATTCCAAGGCGGTGCTGGTACTTCAGTAAATATGAACGCCAATGAGGTTATCGCAAACCTTGCTCTTGAAATGATGGGCAAGGAAAAGGGCGATTATCACATCATCAACCGAACGACCACGTTAACAAGAGCCAGTCAACCAACTGTGCCTACCCGACCGGTTTCCGTATCGCGGTATACAACAGCGTGGCAAAACTGATCACGGCTATCGAGTATCTAAAAGGCTCGTTCGAGGCGAAGAGCCAAGAATTCAACACCATCCTTAAGATGGGTCGTACCCAGCTGCAAGACGCGGTGCCTATGACTGTGGGCCAAGAGTTCCACGCTTGGGCAGTCACTCTTTCTGAAGAGATCCGTAACCTAGAGTACACAGCTAAGCTACTTCTCGAGGTGAACATCGGTGCGACCGCTATCGGTACCGGCCTCAACGCGGCAGACGGCTATCAAGAACTAGCAGTAGCAGCACTTGCAGACGTAACGGGCCTACCATGCGTACCTGCAGAAGACCTTATCGAAGCGACCTCAGACTGTGGTGCTTATGTGATGACTCACGGCGCTCTTAAGCGTCTGGCAGTTAAACTATCTAAGATCTGTAACGACCTACGCATCCTATCTTCAGGCCCACGTGCAGGTCTAAACGAGCTAAACCTTCCTGAGCTTCAAGCGGGCTCTTCAATCATGCCAGCTAAGGTAAACCCTGTGGTTCCTGAGGTTGTTAACCAAGTGTGTTTCAAGGTGCTTGGTAACGACAACACGGTATCTTTCGCAGCAGAAGGCGGTCAGCTACAGCTAAACGTGATGGAGCCAGTAATTGCACAAAGCATGTTTGAATCTCTAGAGATCCTAACCAATGCTTGTGTGAACCTTCGCGACAAGTGCATCGAAGGCATCACAGTAAACAAAGAAGTGTGTGAGAGCCACGTGTTTAACTCTATCGGTATCGTTACCTATCTAAACCCTATCATTGGCCACCATGAGGGTGACGTCGTGGGTAAGATCTGTGCCGAAACGGGTAAGAACGTACGTGAAGTCGTGCTTGAGCGTGGCCTGCTAACTGAAGCTGAATTGGACGACATCTTCTCAGTAGAGAACCTAATGAAGCCTCAGTATAAAGCAAAGCGCTTTAAATAATCCCTTCTAAACTTGGCTGGGGGCTGAGTTTAATAATTATAAAAATACCTATACCCAGGTGACCCAAGGATTCTAGGTTCAGAGCGCAGGCTAAGCGTTCAATTGGAGGATAAATTGCAGAAGAAATAGTCATCTATTTCCCTGCGATTTGACGAACAAGTGAACGCTTAGAGGCGCTCCCGAAGGGCATGGCCCCTAGTTTCCCTAACAGCGTTGACGCTTTTTGATTTGGCCCCACCAAACCTGCAAATCGCCGCCTTGTTACGAAAACTAGGGACTCATGCTGAAGCAGTATCCTTGGGTCACCTGGGTATAAATCCCGCTTTTTGGGTCACCTCTCGGGGTGGCCCGTTTTGAATTTTTATATTACTTTCGAGGAAAGCAACAATGATAATGGTAGAGCTACTGACCGTTCTCGTGTTCATCTATTTGGGCGCAAGAATTGGCGGTATCGGTATTGGTTTTGCGGGTGGTTTGGGTGTTATTGCCCTTTCTTTGATTCTGGGTGTTCCAACCAGTCAGAGCTACATCCCGGTTGATGTAATCTTGATCATCATGTCTGTTATCACGCAATCGCAGCAATGCAGGTTGCAGGTGGTATGGATTGGCTAGTAGAGATTGCGGAAAACTTTCTGCGTAAGCATCCTGAACGCATCACCTTTTATGCGCCTATCGTAACCTTCGTTATGACACTAATGGCGGGTACTGGACACACTGCATTTTCTACACTTCCTGTAATCGCTGAGGTAGCTAAAGGCCAAGGCGTACGTCCATCTCGTCCACTTTCAATCGCGGTTGTAGCGTCTCAGATTGCTATCACGGCTTCACCTATCTCAGCAGCCGTTGTGGCATTCGCGGCTATGCTTGAGCCAAAGGGTGTGGACTACCTAACGCTACTGGCGGTTTGTATCCCAACAACCTTTATCGCATGTATGATCGGTGCTTTCGTTGCTAACTTCATTGGTTGCCCGCTAAAAGACGACCCTGTTTACCAAGAGCGTCTTGAGCAAGGCCTTATCAAGCTAAACACAGCACAAAAACGTGAGATTTTGCCAACGGCTAAGCGCGCTACCTACATCTTTCTGGCAGCTATCGCATTCGTAGTTATGTACGCGGCCGCTATCTCTGGCTCTGTTGGCCTGATCGAGAACCCAACTCTAGGTCGTAACGAAGCATCATGACTGTGATGCTAGGTGCGGCAGCGATAATCGTTCTAACCACTAAGATCGACGCTGCGAAAATCCCAGCGGCGGCAACCTTCCGTTCTGGTATGACAGCATGTGTTTGTGTACTTGGTGTAGCTTGGCTGGTTCTACCTTCGTTAACGCACATGTTAACGACATCAAAGAGTTCGCAGGCGCACTTCTAGCTGACTATCCATGGATGCTAGCACTAGTGCTGTTCTTCGCATCTATGCTGCTTTACTCACAAGGTGCAACTACCGTCGCGCTAATGCCTGCAGCTCTAGCGATCGGTGTAGCCCCGCTTACTGCAGTTGCATCATTTGCAGCAGTGAGTGCACTGTTCGTCCTTCCTACATACCTACGCTTCTAGCAGCGGTTGAGATGGATGACACTGGCTCTACTCGCATCGGCAAGTTATGTATTTAACCACCCATTCTTTATCCCGGGTGTGGTAACCATCAGCTCGGCGGTAGCACTAGGCTTCCTAGTGGGCGGCTTCTTTATCTAAGAGCTAATCTACTCGATTTAAACGGGATGCCAGTGGCATCCCTTTTTTCGCCCTGAGCAAATCGCAAATTCGAATGCCTTTAATTGAGCTTGCTTGGGTATAACGTATGATTAAGAAACTTATTTGTTTATCATCGGGTCTACTAAGAGATACTCGACTCAATTAAACGGACACTATGCGCACAGCCTTTCTCTCAATATTGCTACTGCTGTTCTCATCAACTGCATTAGCCAATTTCAATGCTCAACAACAATCGTCGTTCTCCAGTGCCTCTTCACAACCCTCTTTTGGCGAACCGACGTTTCTTAAGGTAGAGCAGGCATTCCCGTTTGATTATGTTCAGCAGGGAGAAACCGTACGTTTGACCTGGCAAGTAACCGATGGTTACTACCTGTATCAGGAGCGTTTCTCGGTCAATGCTGAAAATGCCGATATTGGCGAAGTACAGATGCGCCAAGGCACCCCGTATCAAGATGAGTTCTTCGGTGAGGTAAACATCTATACCGAGCCTGTCACGCTAACGGTTCCAGTTATCGCACAGCAAGGCAGTGCCAAGCTCTTAGTGCAGTATCAAGGCTGTGCCAAAGCGGGCTTTTGTTATCCACCAGAAACTAAGGTTATCGAGCTAGAGCCCGCAAACTTTGGTCAGATTTCCGAGCCGCCACCAGCATCTAAAACCACACAGAGCACCTCACAAGAAAGCTACCTAGCGTCCCTGCTGGAAGAGTCACAATGGACCACACCACTTCTGTTTCTGCTACTGGGTATAGGTTTGGCATTCACCCCCTGTGTACTACCTATGTATCCGATATTAACCAGTATTGTTTTAGGTGGTGGTAAGCAATCTCACGGTCGCGCCTTTGCGCTCTCTTTTGTGTATGTGCAGGGCATGGCGCTGACCTATACCTTGCTAGGTCTAGTGGTTGCCTCGGCAGGTATGCAATTCCAAGCGGCTCTGCAACACCCTGCCGTACTCATCTCAATTAGCGTGTTGTTTGTCGTTCTAGCCCTGTCTATGTTCGGCATGTATACCCTACAGCTTCCAAGCTCGATTCAGACCAAACTCAACGAGCTCAGCAATAAACAGTCCGGCGGTAAATGGGCTGGTGTATTTGCTATGGGTGCTATTTCAGGTCTGGTGTGTTCACCATGTACCACGGCGCCGCTATCGGGCGCACTCTTGTATGTGGCCCAAACTGGGGATCTCACCACAGGTGCCATAACCCTATATGCATTGGCATTGGGTATGGGTATACCGCTTATCCTAGTAGCTGTGTTCGGCAACAAACTACTGCCGAAAGCAGGTCTGTGGATGGATAAGGTTAAAACCCTATTCGGCTTCGTGCTTCTGGCTGCGCCTCTGTTCTTTATCGAACGTTTAGTTAGCGGTACCTGGATGACCATCCTTTGGTCCGGCTTAGGAATCAGCTTCTTCGCTTGGCTATATCATGCCAAGAATCAGTTGGAGTTTGGCAGTTGGAAACAAAGCGTGGTTTCTATCGTCGCTATCTTGGGCTTAGTAGGCTCGGCGACCCCATTGTGGACTTTGGTTTCAGGTAACCATGTCGAAGTAGCAGAAGCGCAGATCGCATTTAAGCGCATCGAAAACGCGCAGGATTTGGAGCGTGAGTTAGCCCTAGCCAAAGAACAAGGCAAGCCAGTAATGCTCGACTTCTACGCCGATTGGTGTGTGGCCTGTAAAGAGTTTGAGAAGTACACCTTCCACGCCCCTCAGGTTGAAGAAAAGCTGAAAGGCTTTGTCCTACTGCAGGCGGATGTCACCAACAACCGACCTCAGGATATCCAGCTTTTGGAAAAGATGCGTGTGCTTGGTTTGCCGACTATCGAGTTCTGGGATGCAAGTGGTCAACACCTCAATGGTGCGCGCCTAACTGGCTTCGTCAAAGCCGACCCATTCATGCAACATCTGGATAGGTTCAGTCTGTAGTGACCCATGGCTAAGTTTTAGGCTATGCGTCTTGTTGCTTTTGTTAAAAGGAACAATACTTTAACTCGTAAATACTAATCGAGATAAGAGTACATGGACGCCTCTCACACCATAGTTATTGCAGACGATCATCCGCTGTTTAGAAATGCACTATTTCAGTCAGTGCATATGGCTATTGGTGGTGCCAATCTGCTTGAGGCAGATTCTCTCGACTCTTTAATGACACTGCTTAAGAAACAAGAAGAGGTAGACCTGCTTCTTCTTGACCTTAAGATGCCCGGAGCCAATGGCTTATCGGGCCTAATCCAGTTGCGTAGCCAATACCCTGACTTACCGATTGTGGTTATCTCCGCCAGTGAAGAGGCGAGCGTAGTGAATCAGGTGAAACAACACGGCGCGTTCGGCTTTATCCCTAAATCCAGCGATATGCGCAGCCTTATCAAGGCACTGAATCAGGTACTCGACGGCATTCCCTTCTTCCCACAAGCTCAGTGCACCGAGCGCTAGCCAAAACGACATCAGCAATAAACTCGCCTCCCTTACTCCGCAGCAATATAAGGTTCTCGGCATGTTGGCAGACGGTCTGCTCAACAAGCAGATCGCCTATGAGTTAGATGTCTCTGTCGCCACCATCAAGGCACACATGACCGCCATCTTTAGAAAGCTAGGGGTGAACAACCGCACCCAAGCGGTGATCATGCTGCAGCAGACAGAAATCGACTCTTAGTGTGATATCAATGGCTTAGCTGTATTAGACCTTTGGCTAATACTGTTCGGTATCCATCTCACACTAATACCCAGAAAATAGTTAATCCATTGTTTTAAAAGACAAGTATAAGCCAACCCTGCCCGACTAAAGTTCAACTGTCGAATCAGACAGCCACTGCTATCGTATGCTTGAAACATTTTATTAACAAAGCGTAAGGAGACGGCAATGGCATTCGAAAACGAAGAAAGAGCCAAAGCCTATTGGAGCAAAAACGTGCGCCTCATGGTGTCACTGCTGGTGGTTTGGTTCGTCGTATCGTTTGGCTGCGGCATCTTATTTGTCGACGTGCTCAACCAATTTCAATTAGGTGGCTATAAGCTAGGATTCTGGTTTGCACAACAGGCTCGATATACACCTTTCTCGTGATCATCTTCTATTACGCGTGGAAGATGCGTCAGATTGACCGCGAATTCAACGTGGACGAATAAGGAGTATTTAGATGGATCTTAAAACAATAACCTACCTGGTCGTGGGCGCTACCTTTGCTCTCTATATCGGTATCGCGATCTGGCTCGTGCTGGCTCAACCAAGGAATTCTATGTTGCAGGCGGAGGTGTAAACCCTATCGCTAACGGCATGGCAACTGCAGCGGACTGGATGTCAGCAGCGTCGTTTATCTCAATGGCGGGTCTTATCGCTTTATGGGTTACGGCGGCTCGGTATTCCTAATGGGTTGGACCGGTGGCTATGTACTACTTGCTCTGCTACTTGCTCCTTACCTACGTAAATTTGGTAAGTTCACCGTGCCTGAGTTTGTGGGTGAGCGCTTCTACTCCAACACGGCTCGTATCGTAGCGGTTGTGTGTCTGATCATCGCATCGGTCACTTATGTTATCGGTCAGATGAAAGGGGTGGGTGTAGCCTTCGGTCGCTTCCTTGAGGTGGACTATGCTACTGGCCTTGGTATCGGTATGTGTATCGTATTTATCTACGCCGTAATGGGCGGGATGAAAGGCATCACCTATACTCAGATTGCTCAATACTGCGTCCTCATTCTTGCATACACTATTCCAGCAGTATTTATCTCTCTACAACTTACTGGCCATGCCCTACCTCAGATTGGTCTAGGTAGTACCATGACTGGCTCCGATGTCTATCTCTTAGATAAACTCGACCAAGTAGTAACCGAACTCGGGTTCACCGAATACACCACTGCGGTGCGGGGCGATACCCTCAACATGTTCGTTTACACTATGTCCTTGATGATAGGTACTGCGGGTCTACCACACGTAATTATCCGCTTCTTTACCGTACCTAAGGTACGTGATGCGCGAACCTCTGCAGGTTGGGCGCTAGTGTTTATCGCTATCCTTTACACCACAGCTCCTGCAGTAGCGGCTATGGCACGTCTAAACCTAATGGAGACAGTAAACCCGGCTCAAAACCAAAACCTTATCTATGATGAGCGTCCAGATTGGTTCAAGAACTGGGAAACCACAGGCCTACTTGGCTTTGATGATAAGAACGGCGACGGTGCCATCCAGTACACAGCCGATGCAGCGACTAACGAACTTCGCGTTGACCGTGACATCATGGTACTGGCAAACCCAGAGATCGCTAATCTACCAAACTGGGTAATCGCTCTGGTAGCCGCAGGTGGTCTGGCAGCAGCACTATCTACAGCCGCAGGTCTACTACTGGCAATATCCTCGGCCATATCCCATGACCTGATAAAAGGGGTCATAAACCCCAATATATCTGAGAAGAAAGAACTGCTCGCCAGTCGGATATCCATGGCGGTGGCTATCGGGGTGGCCGGTTACCTCGGACTCAATCCGCCAGGGTTTGCCGCAGGTACCGTAGCACTGGCATTCGGATTGGCCGCCTCGTCGATATTCCCGGCGTTGATGATGGGTATCTTCAGTAAGAACATCAACAAAGAGGGCGCTATCGCAGGTATGATCGCAGGTATCGGTATCACCCTATTCTATGTATTCCAACATAAGGGCATCCTGTTCATCGCTGATTGGAAATATCTAGAAAGCTGGGGCAGCAACTGGTTCCTAGGTATCGAACCAAACGCCTTCGGTGCGATTGGTGCGCTATTCAACTTCATCGTGGCTTATGCAGTATCTAAAGTAACTGCAGAAACACCACAAGAAGTGAAAGACCTAGTAGAGCACGTACGTGTTCCAGTGGGAGCAGGTTCTGCTCAAGACCACTAAAATACAACCCTGTGCACAAAAGCCCCTTCGGGGGCTTTTTTTCACCCTGACTCAAGCCTACACTGGTAAAAATATCAGCTTGCAAGGATGCAAACATGTTTAAAAACAAACACTTCATCGTCGCCCTCTTGGTTTGTCCTATCCTAGCGACTATCGCTTATTTTGGTGTAGACCTCGCGGTAAGTGAGAAGCCGCATGCGGCAAAAGAGGGGGAAAGCTACAAGCTGATCAGCAAGTCTAATTGTCGCTATACCAGTGGTTTATGCGATATGGAGAACGGGGAGTTTAAGGTGCAGTTTCGCTCTGAAAAGCTGACGCCTAGCACCCTAACACTAAGCCTATCATCCAAATATCCGCTAGATGGTATTGCCGTAGCGCTGGCTACCTCAGAAGAACAGATAAAGCCAACAGAGATGACTTCTATGGACAGCTCAGCTCAGAAATGGTCTATCGAGCTTCCTGCAGATAATATCGAGAACAAGAAGCTACGCATGGCAATCCGCTCGGACGATGTCCTTTACTTTGGCGAAGCTGAAACCAAGTTTGTGGTGTACAAAACCCTAATCGATTAGGCTCATTCCTTGAGTATTTAATAGGCCTCTTAGCTTAAGAGGCTTCACAGGTTTAGGTAAGAATTCGAAGCCGTGATATTTGACCCTATCCACGATTTCTGGAGTTCTATCTGCACTGATAATGACCCCAGCGAACTCATCTCCCACCACCTGTCTACACAGCTTTAGCACATCCAATCCTGTCACCTGATCCTGCAATCTGTAATCGGATAACACTACATCTGGACGCCATGCATCCTTAAGCTGATTCTGAGTCTGAGTCATATCCTCAGCCAAACGGACCTCACACCCCCAGCGTTGCAGCAGATCCTGCATAGCCAATAGAATTTCTGGCTCATCATCGACGCACAACACCTTGAGGCGAGATAAGTCTGCAGCTTGGACCTGAGGCTCAACAAGAGGTTCAACCTCAGATACTGGTGGCTCTACAATAGGGATGCAAATAGAGAATACGCTCCCTCTTCCGGTCCATGATCGCACCCCAATCTTGTGATTCAATAGCTGTGCGATACCGCGAGAAATGGCCAAGCCTAGCCTAAACCTTTATCTGCTCCGATAGGATTAGTACGGGTAAATTCCTCAAAGATTAGCTGCTGCTTACTTGGCTCCACGCCAACACCGTTATCCCAAACCTGTATCTGTACCTCATCTCCTGCTCGGCGCACACCCAACACCACACGCCCTTTAGGGCTATACCTAAATGCGTTGGTTAAGAAATTCTGGATAACGCGACGCAATAGCTTGATATCGGAGTTCACATACAGGCTACTCGGCACAGTAGAGAAGTGGATCTCTTGCTCTTCGGCCATCACCCCAAACTCAGCATCTAGATTGCTAAGAAGCTCTTGGATAGGGAATGGCTCGGGCTTGCTCTCAAGCTTTCCTGATTCAAGGCGAGAGATATCTAGCAAGTCACTAATCAACGACTCTGCCGCATGCATAGCATTTTCGATATGCGAAGCCACCTGTTTGGTTTGTGCATCTTGCGCCACCTCAGTAAGAGAAGAGGTAAACAAGCGCGCAGCATTTAATGGTTGCATCAGATCATGACTGACCGCTGCTAAGAAGCGAGACTTAGACTGAGACTCCATCTCAGAGCGCTGGTTGGCCTGCATTAATTTCTGGTTCAGGTCTTCCAGCTCACGGGTTCGCTCATGCACCCTTTCCTCTAGGGTGACATTGGCATCCTTGAGTGCTCGCTCTGCCTGCCTAAATACCGTGATATCACTAAAACTCATCGCAAACCCACCACCCGGCATTGGGTTACCCTGCACCTCGATCTCTCTACCGTCGGCACGCTGCTGGATGAGGTGTGGGCAGTACCACGCCTTAAGTGCTCAAGTCGCCTCTTTACATGCTCCTCTGGGTCACCGGGACCACATAAGCCCTGCTCCGCATTGTGACGAATCACATCCTCGATAGGTCTGCCCACCTGAATCAATCCAGAGGGGAAATCGAATAGCTCAAGATACCTCTGATTCCAAGCCACCAGCCTTAGTTGCTTATCGACCACTGCGATGCCTTGTTCGATATGTTCAATCGCACCCTGCAAGAGGCTTCGGCTGAAGTCATACACCTCAGAGGCTTCATCCACTATGGTTGCCAACTCATCAAGGTGCATGTTTTTACCTTGCAATGCAGAAGTAAGCACTAACTTAGCAGACGATGCTCCGAATACACCAGCAAGCAAACGTTCAGTATGGCGGATCAAGGTAGAGGGTGCGTTTTGGTTTGGCATCAAGATCTGGTCTTGCTGATTCCAATATTGAGTGAAGGCTGCTTTAACCCGCTTTCTACCTACAAAACGCCCTGCTACGAGCTCCAGTTCAGCAACAGTGACTCGGCTTTGATAAAGACTGATGTTATCCGCCTCTGGAAGTGGTGAGCCCACAAAGGCGGCTGACTGTAAGCGTTCACTCACATTTGGTCTGGTGAGCATAGAGATCACTACATAAAACAGCGCATTTAGGCCGACACTGAGTATCAAGCCCCAGTCAGAGGTTTTAATCTCAAGGAAGGAGAGGAACCCGGGAGGTGTGATGACTCCGAGTAAGAAGTTACTGGTGGCATCTCCGGCTAGCACTCCGGTCTGATTCATCAGGGTAATCAGCCAGATCAAAAAACCTATGGTTAGCCCAACGTATACACCATTGCGATTACCCTGACGCCAATACAAGCCGCCAAGCAAGGCTGGGGCAAACTGAGTCACAGCTGCAAAAGAGAGAAAGCCGATTGCAGACAAGGTCCCTACCGCGTCTAGCGCGCGGTAGAAGAACCAAGCCCCAGCTATCAAGAGCACGATCAGCACGCGGCGCACCACCAGCAAGCGTCCTGCAAACAACCTAAAGTTGTGCGAGGAAAGTCGCATACGGCGAAGCAGTAGCGGCATCACAAGGTCATTTGAGACCATGATGGCAAGGGCAATGGTGGAGACAATCACCATACCACTTGCTGCTGATACGCCACCGATAAAGGCAAGTAGGGCGACACTGTCAGCGCCTAGCGCCAGTGGCAGACTAATTACATAGTTGTCTGCCGAAACCCCAGAGAGCAAGGCATTGCCTGCCCATGCGATAGGCAGAACGAACAAACCCATCAAGACCAGATAGATAGGGAAAACTCGGCGCGCCGTATGCAAATCAGAAGCGCGCTCATTCTCTACCACTATGGTGTGAAACTGACGTGGCAAACAGAATATCGCCATCATGGTGAGCAGGATATGAATAAACAGGGTGGCAAAATTAGGTGAGGCATAGGACTCTACCGCTTCATTCACCAGAGAAACATCCGCCCTACCGCTGACACTAAACAGCACGAACAAGCCAACCGCCAGAAACGCCACTAGCTTAACGATAGACTCAAAGGCGATGGCCATCATCATGCCCCTGTGGTGCTCTGTGTTATCTATGTGCCGAGTACCAAACAGCACTGTAAATCCGGCCAAGGCGACCACCACCAGCCAAGAGAGGTGGAACTTTCCATAGCCATGCGCCTGCAATAGATCCGGGGCAATGAGCTCTAGGCCCATCATGATCCCTCGTAGCTGCAAGGCAATATAAGGCAGAATGCCGACTACAGAGATCAGGGTGACCAATACCGCTAACCCTTGAGATTTGCCGTAGCGGGCACCGATAAAGTCCGCAATGGAGTTAATGTGTTCGCGCTTTGCTACCAATATCATGCGAGCAAGCACTCGCCAGAAGAAGACGAAGACTATGATAGGAGCGATATAGACTGGCAGGAATGCCCAAGGGTTTTCCCCAGCTTGGCCTACGGTGCCAAAAAAGGTCCAAGAGGTACAATAAACTGCGATGGAAAGGCTATAAATCCAGGGTCTAAAGCGAGAGAGCCAGTGGCTTTTTCGGTCACCATACCAAGCAACCAAAAATAGAATTCCTAGATAAACGAGAGACGCGGGAACGACCACCCACCCTGGCATAATGCAATCCTTGACTAAACCTTATCCACTAAGGTTAGCCAAGGGTTTGCTTTATACTCAATGAGTTAGGCTGATTTTTGTGCGGTAGCCTCAATATCTGGCGTGCTTGTTTCCGCTTCAGGTTCTTTTAGTTTGATGAACAGCGCTATAAAGCCCATCGCCGCCATCACCAAGAATACGTTTACACCAAAGAACTCGTACCCCCAACCACTCAAGGTCGTCATGGCTGCCATCACTATGCCAAGAGGAATCGCGTTATACAGAGCCTGCAAGGCCACCATCTTATGCGGCTCAGAGTCTTGGATATAACGGATCGCTGCAATATGCGCTAAAGCGAAGGTTACGCCATGCAGAAGCTGGATTAGCACCAAAGCGGGTAGCAAGGTTGTCGACGCTGTAAGCCCCCAGCGCACCATGACCCCAACCGATGCCACCATAAACAAAGCACGCAAAGACCAGTTGCCGAACAGGCGATTCGCAAGGGCAAACACACCCACCTCTGCCGCCACGCCTAGACTCCATAGGTAACCTATGATGTCCGCGGAGTAGCCCGCTTCTTTCCAGTAGATAGAACTAAAACCATAGTAAGCAGCATGGCTACACTGGATAAGCGAAATCAGCACCAAGAACTTGATCACTGCCCCATCGCGCATCATCAGGCTCAGCTTAGGTCTGCTTACCTTGTTTTGTTCAGCGGTAACGGGCGCCACATTGGGATTACGAAACGAAAGCGCAATTGCTAGCAACACACCAAATAGCGCGGTAAATACGATCATCTGGGTGCCAAACTTAGCCACCAAGAAGCCCACCACGGTAGAGCCTGCAATAAAGGCCACCGAGCCCCACAATCGTGTACGACCATAGTCGAGCATTTTGAGACGAGCATAGTGGTTAGCCAATGCGTCCGATAACGGAATCGCGGGACCACAGCACATATTGAACAATATGGTGGCTAGCGCGAGCAGCCAGAAATTTCCACCAGTCACCAGGTGGAAAGCGATAAAGGCCGCCGATGCCACACTAAGCACACGCAGTGCAGGGATAAGGTGTTCAACCTTATGAATACGCGGGGTGATGACTAGGTTGGCCACGCAGCGGGTCGCAAACGCCAGACCCAACAAGATACCAATATCACCCGCTGATACCCCTTGGTCTTTAAACCATAAAGCCCAGAACGGCAGATACACGCCATAAGCAAAGAAGAATCCAACAAAATATTGAGAGATCCAGGCGTAAGGGGAAGGTTTTAACATCACACGATTCCACAGATTAGAGATAGATAAGCGAGCACATTATGAAAGGATGTGAAGTGAAGAAAAAGGGATATTGTTTATTTCATCTTTTCCGCATTAGACCAAAGTCGTCTGGAGTGTCTGGCAAACTTTGTCACACTATACCCATACCCAATTGGCCTATGCAGGATTATGCCCGAGCAGTTCAATACCCAGCATCCCCCATTTGATAAGTTGGACTCAGAGCAAACCAAGGTATTGCTCGACTCCCTAGATATCGCCTACTTTCGCCAAGGAGACGCCATCCTAGATATTGGCGAACAGAGCGATAGCCTGTTTGTGCTCATAAAAGGGGCGGTAGAGCAGCGCACAAGCGATCGGGTTATTGCGCACTTTGGACATGATGATCTTTTTGATGCAGACGCTCTATTTAGTGGCAAGGCTAGACACCAGTTTTTAGCCATCGAAGACGTACTTTGCTACCTAGTTCCCAAACCTGTTTTTCTAAGCCTTTGTGAGAACAATCAAGAGTTTGAACACTACTTCAACGGCAATCTATCTCAAAGAAAACAACTGCTGCGTTCGGCGCAGAAACAGCAAAACCTAGCGGAATTTATTCTCTCTAGGGTTAACAGCGATATCTACCATCCGCCACTTATCCTTGAAAGTTCCACCAGCTTACAAAACGCCACTGCCAAGATGAATGAATTGGATATTGACGCGGCCTTGGTGAGGCTGGATGAGGAAGACAATCGACTGGAAGCGAATCCAGAACACCCACCCTATGCCATAGTCACACGCACTAACCTGCTCCATGCCTTAGCCCTTGAGGGAAAACAGCTACAGGATGAGGTTTCAGGTATATCCTCTTTTCCAGTTTTTCAGACCCAAGAGGGAGAGTTCCTGTTTAGCGCCATGCTCACCATGACCCGCAACAAGATGAAGCGCTTAATGGTAGTGCACGAGCATGAAGCCGTGGGCATGCTAGACCTGACCCAGATCTTAAGTGCTTTCTCCTCTCACTCGCATGTGATCAGTTTAAGTATCGCCAGAGCCAATACCATTGAAGACCTGACGGCGGTCTCCGAGAGGCAGAACGACTTTATCAAGAGCTACTATCAAATGGCATCCGCACTCGCTTTATCATGGAGCTTATCTCGGTAGTCAATGAGCAGATCATTCAAAAGGCCTTTGAGATTACCGTACCTGAAGAGCATCAAAATTCATGCAGCCTGTTAGTTCTGGGTTCAGAGGGTCGCGGTGAGCAGGTATTCAAAACCGATCAGGACAATGCCTTAATCCTCTCCGACGACAATCCTTGGCCAGAGCATACCAAGTCGATGCAGGCGTTCAGCGATAACCTAATGGCACTTGGGTACCCACCGTGCCCGGGGCAGGTGATGGTCAACAACCTAAATGGGTCAATAGCCAGTCGCAGTGGATAGAGCGCATTAACAGTTGGACTCAATCCATAGATGCGGAGTCTGTGATGCAATTATCGATCTTCGCGGACGCCCACCCTGTGGCAGGCAATCACGCATTAATCACCCCGATCATTGAGCATCTTCAGCTCAAGCTTCAAGGCAATATGTTGCTGTTATCAGACTTCGTTCGCCCAGCCCTGCAATTTGGGGTGCCATTAACCCTATTTGGTAACGTGAAGAACAATAAAGAAGGAATCGATATCAAAAAAGGAGGTATTTTCCCCATAGTACATGGTGTGCGCACTCTGGCTCTGGAGAACGGCATTGTTGAGCGAAACACCTTTGAACGTATCGCAGAGCTAGGTAAGCGTGGGCGCTTAGAACCAAACAGCGTGGATAATCTTAGTGAAGCGTTAAAGCTGTTTTATAAACTGCGTCTCGCTGAGCAGGTCACTAGCGGAGACTCTGGCAATCAGATTTACTTCTCCAAACTGAATCGAACCGAGCGCGACCTAGTTCGCCACAGCTTTCATGTAGTAAAGAAGTTCCAACAGTTCTTGGCCTATCACTATCAAATAAGGGATTAACCTATGAATCCCTTAACTAGGCGCTACTGGCATTGGAAGCTAGGCCAACATAAATTTCAGCACCTTTTTACCGCACCACGCTGTGAGGAGTATGTATCTATCGATTGTGAGACCACCAGCCTTGATCCAAAGCGGGCCGAGTTGGTCACCATAGCCGCCACCAAGATCGTCAATAATCGGGTTTTGGTCAGTCAGTCCTTACACCTAAAGCTCAAAGCGCCTTCAAGCCTCAGCGAACATTCGGTCAAGGTTCATCAGATCCGTCACCAAGACCTAGGTGATGGAATAGAAGAAAAACAAGCACTTGAGCAGCTTCTGGAGTTTATCGATAACCGGCCTATCGTGGGCTATCACATTCGCTATGACAGGCAGATACTGAGCCAAGCATGCAAAAAACATCTTGGATTCCCATTGCCTAATCCTGTCATCGAGGTGAGTCAGGTCTACCAGCAGAAGCTGGAAAAACACTTACAGAACGCTTATTTCGACCTCAGTTTAGAGGCCATCTGTCGTCATCTCGACCTGCCCATCTATGAACAACACGATGCCCTACAGGACGCCATCACCGCCGCGCTCATCTTTGTGCGTTTGAAGAAGGGTGACCTGCCCGACCTAAACCTGCCGCATCTTTCCAAGTAATTGATCTATATCCCATTTACTGACATCTGCACCAGAAACATCCCACGCCTAATCCTAAAGTCTAATTGTGAAAACAAAGGGAGTGTTGAACTCTTATACAAAAGGTGAAGGGTGCACCGCGGTAGAGATGTGCCCAATACAAGGAGAGAAATAATGAGTGAAGCCATATTTATCCAGTAAAAGATAACATCAAAGCCACGACCCATGTTGATAACGAAAAATACCTACAAATGTATCAACAATCGGTTCAAGACCCGGAAGCATTCTGGGCAGAGCATGGCAAGATCGTTGAATGGATAAAGCCTTTCACTAAGGTTAAACAAACCTCTTATGACCCAGGTCATGTGGACATCAAGTGGTTTGAGGATGGAACCTAAACGTATCGGCAAACTGTATCGATCGTCACCTCGCAACTCGTGGTGATGAGGTCGCCATCATCTGGGAGGGCGACGACCCAACCCAAGATGCCACACTTACTTTCAACCAATTGCATGAGAAGGTATGTCGCTTCTCTAATGCACTGAAGGCACAAGGTGTGAAAAAAGGCGATGTGGTGTGTCTATACATGCCTATGGTGCCAGAGGCTGCAGTTGCTATGCTGGCGTGTACTCGAATCGGTGCGGTGCATACCGTGGTATTCGGTGGTTTCTCTCCTGAAGCACTGGCAGGTCGTATCAACGATTCCGATGCAAGGTAGTGGTGACGGCCGATGAAGGCATCCGCGGCGGTCGCGCCGTTCCTCTGAAAAAGAATGTAGACCAAGCCCTAAAGAATCCAAAACGTAACCACTATCGATAAAGTAATCGTATTCCAACGCACCGGTGCCGACGTAGATTGGAACTCTGATGTGGATATCTGGTGGCACGATGCGGTAGCAAGCGTTGATGCTGACTGTCCACCAGAAGAGATGAGTGCGGAAGACCCACTATTTATCCTGTACACCTCTGGCTCTACTGGTAAGCCAAAGGGAGTGCTTCACACCACAGGTGGCTATCTAGTTTATGCCACCATGACCTTCAAGTACGTATTCGACTACCAGCCAGATGATGTGTTCTGGTGTACTGCAGATGTGGGTTGGATCACCGGTCACTCTTATCTGGTCTATGGCCCACTATCTAACGGTGCCAAGACCATCTTGTTCGAAGGCGTACCAAACTACCCTGATACTAACCGTATGAGTCAGGTGGTGGATAAGCACAATGTTACCCTGCTTTATACTGCGCCTACCGCTATCCGCGCATTGATGGCAAAAGGTGATGATGCCATTCAAGGAACGACCCGTGATTCGCTACGTATCATGGGCTCGGTAGGCGAACCAATTAACCCAGAGGCGTGGGAATGGTATTACCATACAATCGGCGATTGTAAGTCACCGATTGTCGACACTTGGTGGCAGACAGAAACAGGTGGCATCTTGATCACCCCGCTTCCAGGTGCAACTGAGCTTAAACCAGGCTCAGCGACTAGGCCTTTCTTTGGCGTGCAACCTGCACTGGTAGATAACATGGGTAACATCCTAGAGGGCGAAAACTCAGGCAACCTAGTTATCCTAGATTCTTGGCCGGGACAAATGCGCACCGTATATGGTGACCACGATAGATTCGAGCAAACCTATTTCTCTACCTTCCAAGGCATGTACTTCACTGGTGACGGTGCTCGTCGCGATGAAGATGGCTACTACTGGATTACCGGTCGTGTGGATGACGTGCTTAACGTATCTGGTCACCGTATGGGTACTGCAGAGCTTGAATCGGCACTAGTTGCTCACGATAAGATTGCCGAGGCGGCTATCGTTGGGGTTCCTCACGACATCAAGGGTCAGGCTATCTATGCCTATATCACCTTAAATGCAGGTGAATACCCAAGCGCCGAATTGCACAAAGAAGTGAAGGATTGGGTACGTAAAGAGATTGGTCCGATTGCAGTGCCAGACACCCTGCACTGGACTGACTCACTACCTAAGACCCGTTCAGGTAAGATCATGCGTCGAATTTTGCGTAAGATCGCCACCGGTGATACCAGTAACTTGGGAGATACATCAACTCTGGCAGACCCAAGCGTGGTCGAGAAGCTGATATCTGAAAAGAGCGAATTGGTCTAATTTACTGGTACAACCTGTGCAACAATACTCATTAGCCGTCACATTGTGACGGCTTTTTAGTTTTATGCCGTCTACAGATTAATCATAATGGAACCAGTCACTTAACAAATATGTTCAAAAAGCAATCAGCAGTGGTGCTTTACATTACGCTAACAGCTTTTTGAGGCTCGAATTTCATCCCACGCCTGTGATTAGACCAGTATATTGCTGTTAATTTCGCTGAATTAGCTATAATCATGCGCTGATTTTGCTTTTATTACAGAATTCTGACTGGAAATTAGTCTGAATTCATAAAATAATTATAGGCAACTGTGATTAACTCACATTAACGGAAAATAGCGACACGATGGCAACAAAATTGCGCGTTCTACTCCTAAACGGCCCCAACCTAAACCTTTTGGGTAAGAGGGAGCCGGAAGTTTACGGTTACACTACATTAACTGACATAGTTGATAACCTTACGCAACAAGCTGCACAACAAGATGTAGAGCTAATCCATCTGCAGTCTAATCGCGAGTACGAGCTTGTCGAGAAAATCCACGATGCTATGGGCAATGTTGATTTCATTATCATCAACCCAGCCGCCTTCACCCACACAAGTGTTGCCCTGCGCGATGCACTACTGGTGTAAGCATTCCGTTTATTGAAGTTCATTTGTCGAACGTACACGCCCGTGAGCCGTTCCGCCACCATTCCTATCTGTCTGATAAGGCAGTAGGCATCATTTGTGGTTTGGGCGCTCAAGGCTACGAATTTGCCCTGTCTGCAGCTATCAGTCAGCTGCAGGCGAAATAACATAGTCGTCTCAGTCAGTACCGATTGAGATTTGAAAACACCAGATATAGAGAAGAATCATGGACATTCGTAAAATTAAAAAACTTATCGAGTTGGTAGAAGAGTCAGGTATCGCTGAGCTAGAGATCTCTGAAGGTGAAGAGTCTGTACGCATCAGCCGTAACGGCACTGCGCCAGTAGCAGCTCCAGTTCAATATGCAGCGGCACCTGCTCCAGTAGCAGCACCTGCACCAGCGGCGGCTCCAGCAGCACCTGCGGCAGAAGCAGCGGCTCCAGCAGAAGCAGCGGGTCACAAGGTTCTTTCTCCAATGGTAGGTACTTTCTACCGTGCACCTGGTCCAGACGCTAAGCCATTCGTTGAAGTTGGCCAATCTGTATCTGCAGGTGAAACCATCTGTATCGTTGAAGCGATGAAGATGATGAACCAAATCGAAGCAGACAAGTCAGGCGTTGTTACTGCAATCCTAGTTGAAGATGGCAGCCCAGTAGAATTCGACCAGCCTCTGATCGTTATCGAGTAATAGAGGTTAAGACTATGCTAGACAAATTAGTCATCGCGAACCGAGGCGAAATCGCGCTTCGTATCCTTCGCGCATGTAAAGAGCTTGGTATCAAAACCGTGGCGGTACACTCGACTGCAGACCGTGACCTTAAGCACGTGCTACTTGCTGATGAGTCTATCTGTATCGGTCCAGCTCGCGGTATCGATAGCTACCTAAACATCCCTCGCATCATCTCTGCTGCTGAGGTTTCTGGTGCTGTAGCTATCCACCCAGGTTACGGCTTCCTATCTGAGAACGCAGACTTCGCTGAGCAAGTTGAACAATCTGGCTTTATCTTTGTTGGTCCTAAAGCGGAAACTATCCGCATGATGGGTGACAAGGTTTCAGCTATCAACGCTATGAAAAAAGCGGGCGTTCCATGCGTTCCTGGCTCTGACGGTCCTCTTAACGATGACGAAGCAGCTAACAAGGCACACGCAAAACGTATCGGCTACCCAGTAATCATCAAGGCATCTGGCGGCGGCGGTGGTCGTGGTATGCGCGTAGTTCGCTCTGAGGGCGAGCTGATCGAAGCTATCCAAATGACCCGTGCTGAAGCAAAAGCGGCCTTCAACAACGACATGGTTTACATGGAGAAATTCCTAGAAAACCCACGTCACGTTGAGGTTCAGGTAATTGCTGATGGCCAAGGCGGCGCTATCCACCTAGGTGAGCGTGACTGTTCTATGCAGCGTCGTCACCAGAAGGTTGTAGAAGAAGCACCAGCACCAGGTATCACTGAAGAGATGCGTAAGTACATCGGTGAGCGTTGTACTCGTGCATGTCTTGAGATCGGCTACCGCGGCGCAGGTACGTTCGAGTTCCTATACGAGAACGGTGAGTTCTACTTCATTGAGATGAACACCCGTATCCAGGTAGAGCACCCAGTAACTGAAATGGTAACTGGCGTTGACCTAATCAAAGAGCAGCTTCGTGTTGCTGCAGGTCAGCCTCTGTCTTTCACTCAGGACGATATCAAGCTTCGTGGCCACGCTATCGAGTGTCGTATCAACGCAGAAGACCCAGAGCGCTTCCTACCTTGCCCAGGCAAGATCGAACGCTTCCACGCTCCAGGCGGTATGGGCGTACGTTGGGAATCGCACATCTACACGGGTTACACAGTGCCACCTCACTATGATTCAATGGTAGGTAAGCTGATCACCTTCGGTGAAAACCGTGATGTTGCTATCGCACGCATGAAGAACGCACTAAGCGAGATGATCATTGAAGGTATTAAGACAAACGTACCTCTTCAACTAGACATCATGAACGACGAGAACTTCCAACACGGTGGTGCGAACATCCACTACCTAGAGAAGAAACTTGGTCTTCAGTAAGCACGGATAAGTGTTTTCAAATGCCCACTTCGGTGGGCATTTTTGTATCTGTTGGTTTACTGCTACACTCCACACAAAATTTCCCAATTTCAGAGATCAATTCATGCCTTGGATTCAAATTAAGCTCAATGCTACCGATAAAAACGCTGAGCAAATCGGCGATATGCTAATGGAGCAAACTGGCGCCCTATCTATCACCTTCTTAGATGCTAAAGACACCCCAGTGTTTGAACCTCTACCGGGTGAAACTCGCCTATGGGGTGAAACAGACATCCTAGCTCTATACGATGCAGAAGCTGACACTAGCTGGATCATTGAGCAAGCTAAGGCAAGCAACCTTCTAGACGCGGACTTTGCTTACAAGGTTGAGCAAATCGAAGACAAAGACTGGGAACGCGAGTGGATGGATAACTTCCACCCAATGAAGTTTGGTGAACGTCTATGGATCTGCCCAAGCTGGCGTGATATCCCTGAGCCAGATGCGGTAAACGTAATGCTAGACCCTGGCCTTGCGTTCGGTACTGGTACCCACCCGACTACTTCACTGTGTCTTGAGTGGCTTGAAGGCCTAGACCTTGAAGGCAAGACGGTAATCGACTTCGGCTGTGGCTCAGGCATTCTAGCGATCGCTGCGATCAAGCTAGGTGCAGCTAAGGTTATCGGGATCGATATTGATCCTCAGGCAATCATGCTTCTGAAGCGAACGCTGAGCGCAACGGCGTTAAAGATCAGCTAGAGCTTTTCCTTCCACAAGACCAACCTCAAGACCTGATCGCTGACGTGGTTGTGGCAAACATCCTAGCCGGCCCACTGCGCGACCTATCCCCTGTTATCAAGGTCTAGTTAAAGACGGCGGCGAGCTAGCTATGTCTGGTGTGCTGGATACACAAGCTGAAGATGTGGCGAACTACTACCGTGATCAGTTCGAAATTGAACCGATTAAAGAGCTACAAGAGTGGTGTCGCATTTCAGGTAAAAAGCACACTAGTTGAGCATCATCAAGTTTTGAGCAAAAAAACATCGATTCCAAAAATATTTTGCGAAATGCTCAAATATTAGGCTTTTCACACGCCCAAAAAATGCGTAAAATGCGCGCCCTTGCTGTTAATAATGTGACCATGATTTGAAAATCGGAAACTACCAACTTAAGAATAATTTGATTGTCGCACCTATGGCTGGTGTTACAGACAGACCCTTTCGAGAGTTGTGTTTACGGTACGGTGCTGGCATGGCCGTCAGTGAAATGATGCTAGCCAACCCTAAAACATGGAACACTCTGAAATCCCAAAATCGCCAAGTGCATGAGGGTGAATCCGGTATTCGCTCTGTGCAAATTGCTGGGTCAGATCCACAACTAATGGCAGACGCAGCGCAATTCAACGTTGAGAACGGTGCTCAAATCATCGATATCAACATGGGTTGCCCTGCGAAAAAAGTGAATAAGAAACTAGCGGGTTCTGCGCTACTAAAGCATCCAGAGATTGTGGAGCAAATCCTGAAGGCAGTAGTAAACGCGGTCGACGTCCCTGTGACGCTTAAGACAAGAACCGGCTGGGATACAGAGCATAAGAACTGTGTCGAAATCGCTAAAATGGCCGAAGACTGCGGCATACAAGCACTGGCATTACATGGCCGTACGCGTACTTGTATGTACAAAGGAGAGGCAGAATATGAAAGCATCAAAGCGGTTAAGCAAGCTATTTCGATACCTGTAATTGCCAATGGCGATATAGACAGTCCCGAGAAAGCGAAGCATGTACTGGAGTATACCGGTGCAGACGCTTTGATGATTGGTCGTCCAGCCCAAGGGCGTCCGTGGATTTTTCAGGAAATCCAGCATTACTTGGAAAGCGGCACAACAATGCCTGATCTTCCTCTGCAGGAGGTAAAGGACATTATGCTTGGCCATGTTCATGATCTTCACCATTTCTATGGTGAGTATTTAGGACCACGCATCGCGAGAAAACACGTTGGTTGGTACCTAAAAGAACACGAGCAAGCGAGTGAGTTTCGCCGTGTCTTCAACGCTATCGAGGTTGCAAACGAGCAGCTCGAAGCACTAGAAGAGTATTTTAATTCCTATCAATGATAGGAACGAAGTTGCATCATAATTACGAGAAGAGCTAGACCGAATATGTTCGAACAAAATCTGACTTCCGAAGCACTAACAGTTACCACTGTAACTGCACAGGATCAAATCGCGCAAAAACCACTTCGCGACTCAGTAAAAGTTTCAGTTAAAAACTATCTTGCACAACTAAACGGTCAGGACGTCAACGACCTTTATGAGCTAGTGCTAGCTGAGGTTGAACAACCACTACTAGACATGATCATGCAATACACTCGCGGTAACCAGACTCGCGCTGCATCAATGATGGGTATCAACCGCGGTACTCTTCGCAAGAAGCTTAAAAAATATGGTATGAACTAATCCCTTTTAGGTATTAGTTAAACCTCTGAAAGGTCAGCAAAAGCTGGCCTTTTTTGATCTCTGAAGCCCAGTTCACTCCCGTTGATACTGTTGAATTTTAAGCCAACTGCGACCATCCTTTCCCTTACGCTGTACAAATTCGCAAGGCTGTATAGCCGTCGTGTCTTGCATCTGTCACCACCTAGGAGGCAAGACTATGAAGCTGTCTCGCATCTACTTACTGCTGTTGTTACTCGTACCCCTGCCCGCCTTTTCTATCTCACCAGAAGAGAAGCAAACCCTGCAAAACATACGTAACCAGATATTTGGCGGAAGTCTGTTAAATGCCGCCATCAACCAAACAACCATATCGGGAAAAGAGCCTCCCGTTTTTAGCCTCAACATAGAAAATAGAGCCCTGCTACTGTGGAAGCTAAATCCCGCTCATCTCGATGATTTCGCTCAGTACATTCAATTATCACCGCCATTTAGCCTAGCGGCTGTTAACCCTATTACCGAGACTCAGCAACAGGTTCGATTCGCCCAATGGCTTAGCAAGTGGGATCCCCTTAGAGAAAGCTTCTTTGCCCTCTTTCTTCCGAAAAAGGCCTTCTATGTTATTGCGGATATAGGCACTACCTCGGGGGCTGAGCAAGGTACTAAGGTGGAATTCAAAACCTTCGTCAGCATAGGTAATTCACCTCCCTTCCTATATCGATTCGCTTCGTTTAAACAGATACCGGGCAACGACCTGCTACAACTTTCAACACCTTTTCCATCTGATATCAGCTGGGTAGCCGATCATAGTGGAATAGAAGGAAATCTGAGTTCTGAAGGTTATCACTTGAAGGTAGATATCCCTTTGCGGATGAATAAGCGAGGTCATGCCAGTGTAGAGCATAATCGTCAATTTAGTGAGGCATACCTAACCAACTCTCATCGAGTCTTTGCTAGCGATGGTGCTCAATCACGCTATTATTTCGACGGCAGTTCTGTTAGCGCCGAGTTTTTTAGAATCAAGCGAGCAGTGGTGAGCAATACCTTTCCTTGGATGGATTATGTCAGCCATCTAAGTGAGGTGTTAGTACCGACCAGTAAAATGGAATTTATGGTTCAGCCTGTCACCCTTGCGGTAGCTATACCTGAGCCAGCCCCCGGCCCAGAGAGCTGTATACAGGTCCAGAAGAAGCTTCAGATATCCCATCTCTTTATGCCTGCTTGGTTGCTATAGCTCTCGGTAACCCTGAGTTTCAAATACCAGCTGCAGACCCGTTAGTGTATTCGAGACCATGTTTGAGCGCGCATCTCAGTTAGACCCAAGCAAGATCCCGACCCTGTACTATGCCCTGCAAGACCTTTACCAAGGATTAAACATTTTCATAGGAAACGAAAAGCCCAAACTCTTCTTCACCCTGCTGACTGAACCGAAGACCATCTTTGTTAACTTCGAGATTCCTGCTCACAAAGCAAAAGCCTTTAAAGAGGCCTTTCTGCCCAAACACTTTGAGCTGGCCAAGGTACGCTTCTATCCCGAACAGAAAAGAAAGGTATATGCCCTCTCTCTTAACATCTATCAGTCAATAGGCCAGAACTTGAATAGCTTCCGAGCAGAGTGGTCCACTTATGTGATAAATCCAAGAGAAGAAAATCCAAAGCCACGTTTCTCAGTATTGGAAGCGCAGACTACAGCCGGTGGTTTTGACCCACTTATCGCCATGGAAAGATTCGAGAATGCTGAACCGCCAATCGATCTCAGCAATCCTAGTGAACTGATTCGTCTTATCGAGCCACCTAATCTTAATTTTGATTACAGCTTCGATGAGGTGGGTGGTATTGATGTAGACCTGTTAAACGAAGAACAAGGGATCTTAGTCGATATCGAGATCGCCTACCCTTCTGAGTTCCTGCTTACCAAACCAGAAACTGAATGGATGGAGGCGAATGATTTCGTTTACTGGGGTGAGGTTGCAGACATACTTAAATATGAACAACAGGTGATGTTTGCTGATCTCATGGTCTTCGAGGCGTCGGCTAACGATAGAATCATCGACACCACTTTCCATGGGTATGTAAATCCCATACCACTGCCAATCATCGTTTGGCTTGGCGGACAAGACATAGCCTTAGAGCCTTGGGGGAACCTAGACAGCATCCAAGTCATATCTCGTCCTAAAATACGTTGACAGTTTTCTTAAGCCAACAGCATTAGTTGTTGGCTTTTTTCATGTACCTAATTTAGTGTCTTCATTCCTAGGCTGAGTGTGGCCTGATACTGTTGTAGATAGCTACGGATTCACTGATTAGCTTGTCTAGCTCAGTTATATTCTGGCAACTTTCCAGTAAGAACTCCTGTTTAAGTGTGCTATTTATCCTCTCCGCCAGTGCGTTTTGGCAATAGTCATATCCATCCGTCATTGAAGCCATCATATTGCTTGCTTTCAACTTTGCTTTATCGTTAGCCCAGTTCCACCTATCAGTTCAGAACCCTCCCAGTAAGGATTGAAGCCAGACCTTCCTTAGTTAATGCCTATCCATCTATAGGACATGTCTATGGTAGCTAATTGTTTGTTTTTTAGCTCGGGTGATTAAATGCCCTCACACCAATCAACTACGAGGAATAACCCCAATGAAGAAGTTTTTAACCTTACTTTCAACCTTGCTGATTATCGGCGCAGCGAACGCGTCTGTATCAGGCGGTCTAGGCTTGGACTCAGATGTTCTTGATGATTTGCAAAAGCAAACCATTGTTGTTAAAGCTGAAGAACAGAAGAATAAGCGCGCCTCTTGGAACAATGTTCGCAACGGTTGTAGCGACGACCCAAGCTGTATCTACCATGAACTAAAGCAACGCTATCATTAATTTGGCCTCAAGCATCATGAGATGATGATAGTGTTGGGATGCAAAAATCGATCAACTAAAGAGATTAGTAATGGATGGCTAGACGAAGCTTGTTCGCATATAACAAAGGCTGATGTTTTCATCAGCCTTTGTCGTTTCTGTAGGGTTATTTTTTTGAGATAAGTCCAGCTATATAAAGGAGGATACAAGCACCTACTGTTGAGGTAACGATGGAGCCAATGAGTCCGGTAGCGGCTAAACCCAAGAAGCCAAATACCAAGCCACCGATTACCGCACCTATGATACCGACCACGATATTCACAACTAGGCCAAAACCACCGCCCTTCATAAGGTTCCCAGCAAGCCAACCCGCTAGTGCACCTATTGCCAAAAAGATAATGATGTTCATAAACGCCTCTCCTTGTTCAATCCATTAAAACTAGCATATCTAGTCTGTTGACTTTTTGCGGTTGAGTTTTGCTCGACCCAGAAACGGACTTAAAAGGTCAATAGACCCTAGTTATTTTTGGTAGCGCGCCAACAGATAAGTGAGCCAATTACAACCATGATCACCCCTTGCCAGAAGCCATGAGATAGAGCGATACCAAGTATCACCGAGGAAATTAAGGTCGAAAAAATCGGCGTAAAATAAGAAAGGGTCGCTAGAAGCACCATGTTGCCATGCATGATGCCAAGGTTCCAAAGTCCATAGCCACCAGCCATCAAGATACCCGCAATGATAACCGTAATGCTCGACTCTAGATTGATGTTTAAGGCAGGCTCAGAGCTCAGGCCATACTGAAACCACAGCACTAAAGCAGTCATCAAAAAGAACAAGGTAATTGCATTGGTGCCGTTCGCTAGCCTTTTTACTATATTGCAGTAGATAGCCCACAAGAAGGCACCTGCGAAGGCCATGCTATAGGTAACAGGGTTGCTCATTACGTTACTGGAGATCTGCGCTAAAGAGAGGCTCTCATCTCCAGTGATCGCCCAAGCCACACCGATAAAAGACAAAAAGGCACTGGATAAACCCAGAAGTTGGTCTTCTTATGACTCAACATCACAGCCATCAAGACAGTCAGTGCAGGCCATAGGTAGTTCACCACAGCCATCTCGAGCGCTTGTTGACGGTCATTAGCCATACCCAAGGCAAGAGAGAGGAAGATCTCATAAGCGACAAACAATCCGCCAGCAACGATGACGTATCGCCAAGAAAGGTCTTTTAATTTGGGTATACCGACAGTGAAATATAAAAACAGCGTAGCCACTGTATAGATAGAGGCCGCTCCACCAATTGGGCCAAGTAACTCCGCAACCTGGCGCGCCACACCAATAACGCAGCTCCACAGCAAGATAGCCAGCACCCCATACAGGTATATTTATGTGCTTTCAAGATTATTTCCTTATTTCTGAATAACCTATGTTACTCAATATCTTGCGCACTACCATTGCCAGTCGGTTGCATATACAAAAAACCAGCCGATTGGCTGGTTTTATCTGAGTACATAGGAACTAGTTGGTCGCTAAAGTGCTCTTTGATAAAAGCTTAATCAGTTTCTGCGCATAGTATCTCGCCATGAGTAGAGCCAATATAATAGCCGATGATATGCTCAGCCAATGCGGCAACACTTCATGCTCTGCCGCACTCAAAGGTTGAACCGAGAAGCCGTAAGCAGATACAAGATAATCAGTGGCTAAACCAAATACGATTGCGGTGCCCACCACACCTGTTAAATAGGCCATCAGGGAGCGTTTACCGAGCTCTTTCCCCACCACACCAAGAGTAGCGATATTAGTCGCAGGTCCAGTTAGCATAAATACCAGCACTGCACCTGGACTGATGCCTGACATTAATAGTCCTGCAGCGATTGGTGTGGACGCAGTGGCGCAGATGTACATTGGTACACTGATAGCCACCATGACGAGCATACTCCAGATGCTCCCACCCCACTTAGCGAGGAAATCTGTCTCGACATAGGTCTGTATTAATGCTGCAAAGAAGAGGCCTATCATCAACCAGGTGCTGATGTCCTTAACCAGATCGGTGGCAGCAAAATGCACACCTGATTTAAGCTTATCTATCGCCCCTTTTGGTTTCTCTGACCTGGTTGAGCAGCAAGAGGTTTTCTTGGTAGAACAGCAAGATGAAGCCACTGGCTTAGATTCAGGCTCTACCTTGTTTATAGAAAGGTTGCTACTTGTCATCGGCTTGAGGGCGTTTACCTTAAGATGGCTCTGCTGTTTCTCATCATCTTTGCCTACCAATAGGCCTGCTACTATCGCGCTACTGATGGCAGCAATAGGTCGTACGATCGCCATAAATGGACCCAACAAGGCATAAGAAACCGAGACTGAATCGATACCCGTCTCTGGGGTTGCAACCAAGAATGATGTAGTCGCACTTTTGGAAGCACCGCTGCGACGCAGACCAAGCGCAGCAGGAATGACACCGCAAGAACATAGAGGTAATGGCGCACCGATAAACGCAGCCTTTACTGTAGTGCCGACACCTTTACCACCGAGGTGCTTCGATAACAGGTCTGTTGAAATCCATTCTTTGAGCAGACCCGCGACAACCAAGCCAAGAAGCATCCAGAAGCCTGACTCTATAAACAGGTCTATAAAGTTATTTAGCAGGTTCATCTTGCGTCCTTAACATCATCATCTGCACTGTCCAGCGCCTCTAAAATAGAACAATGGGTAGCGGGCTCTTCTCCACCACAACAAGAGGTGCTGAGCTTACTCAGGGATGCTTGGAAAACCTGAAGCTCTCGAATCTTGTCTTCAACATGCTTCAGCTTCAGATCAACAATATCTTTGGCTTCATTGCATGAGTGGCTATCTCTATCGATACGAATAGACAAAAGGTCTTGAATCTCGGTAAGAGAAAAGCCCACCTTTTTGGCTCTTAATATAAAGCGCAAACGCTCAGCATCATCATGGGTGTAAATACGATAACCGGCATCACTGCGTGAATTTGGCGCCAATAAACCGTGCTTCTCATAGAATCTCAGGGTGTCCGTTTTTATGGCAAACAGCTTCGCCAATTCTCCAATCTTATACATACCGCTACCTAGATTTTGTTTACCCTAAAAGTATAAAGCTTGGATATAACTCTAAGGTCAACAGCCAGTAGTAAGTTTTTTGATAATTCAAGAAATGTAATTCGATGCAAAACAGCCAAAATGACGTTTTTGACAAAAAATGCAAATGCCAAACGATTGCGCGAGCTTTTTCGTTATTTCTTCGTTAGAATACGCGCCATTCCAGATCGGTGGTTTTTTACTCGGAAGGGTGACTTTAGAAGATCGTTATCAAAGTTAAACATCGCTAGTTTAATTTTGATAAACATCTTTTCATCCAACTTGATTCCCTACTTGTCTCGAATCCACGAGCTGGGCTAAAGGGAAAACTCTAAGTAATTGAGGAATATGGAAGCATGAGTAACGCTCGCCCAATCCGCCGCGCTCTTATCAGCGTTTCTGATAAAACCGGCATCGTAGAATTTGCTAAAGCACTAGCTGAACGTAACGTTGAAATTCTTTCGACAGGTGGCACCGCACGCCTACTAGCAGAGCAAGGCCTAACGGTTACAGAAGTATCTGATTACACTGGCTTCCCAGAGATGATGGACGGTCGCGTTAAGACCCTTCACCCTAAAGTACACGGTGGTGTTCTAGGTCGTCGCGGTCAAGACGACGAAGTAATGGAAAACCACGCATCAACCAATCGACATGGTTGTAGTTAACCTTTACCCATTCGCAGCTACAGTAGCGAAAGAAGGCTGTACTCTAGAAGACGCGGTTGAGAACATCGATATCGGCGGTCCAACTATGGTTCGTTCTGCAGCTAAGAACCACAAAGATGTAACTATCGTTGTTAACGCTCACGACTATGACCGCGTTATCGCTGAAATGGACGCAAACGAAGCATCTCTTACTCTTGAGACTCGTTTCGACCTAGCAATCGCTGCGTTCGAGCACACTGCAAGCTACGACGGCATGATCGCGAACTACTTCGGCACCATGGTTCCTTCTTACGGTGACAACAAAGAAGGTGACGAAGAGTCTAAATTCCCACGCACTTTCAACCAGCAGTTCCTTAAGAAGCAAGACATGCGCTACGGTGAGAACAGCCACCAAGATGCGGCGTTCTACGTTGAAGCCAACCCAGAAGAAGCGTCTGTTTCTACTGCTCGCCAGATCCAAGGTAAAGCACTGTCTTACAACAACATCGCTGATACCGATGCAGCTCTTGAGTGTGTGAAAGAGTTCGACGCTCCAGCTTGTGTGATCGTTAAGCACGCAAACCCATGCGGCGTTGCGCTAGGTGACGACATCCTTGAAGCATACAACCGTGCATTCAAAACTGACCCAACATCAGCGTTCGGTGGCATCATCGCTTTCAACCGCGAACTAGATGCTGCGACAGCTCAAGCTATCGTTGAGCGTCAATTCGTTGAGGTAATCATCGCTCCTTCTGTTTCTGCAGAAGCTATCGAAGTAGTTGCAGCTAAGAAGAACGTTCGTCTTCTAGAGTGTGGTGAGTGGACAACTAAGACTACTGGTTTCGACGTTAAGCGTGTTAACGGTGGCCTTCTAGTTCAAGACCGCGACCAAGGTATGGTTTCTCTAGATGATCTTAAGATTGTATCTAAGCGTCAGCCAAGCGAAGAAGAGCTAAAAGACGCTCTATTCTGCTGGAAAGTAGCTAAGTACGTGAAGTCTAACGCTATTGTATACGCGAAAGGCGACATGACTATCGGTGTAGGCGCAGGTCAAATGAGCCGCGTTTACTCTGCTAAGATCGCAGGTATCAAAGCCGCTGACGAAGGTCTAGAAGTAGCAGGTAGCGTAATGGCTTCTGACGCATTCTTCCCATTCCGCGATGGTATCGACGCAGCAGCTGAAGCTGGTATCAAGTGTGTTATCCAGCCTGGTGGCTCTATGCGTGACCAAGAGGTTATCGATGCAGCTGACGAACATGGCATGGCAATGATCTTCACTGGTATGCGTCACTTTAATCACTAATTTTTCTTCGTATTTGGTTCTGTGGCGTTGTTGACTGCTTTCACTCACCTTGGTCACATAGTTCACTATGCTCCCAAGGATGAGCTCAATTGTCGCCTAGCCACAAAACCAACTACTTTGAAAAAAATATAAGAAACAATTTTCGTTTTAGAGCAAAGCCATATTGTGAAATTCAAGGAGAGCTGGCGGAGTTTATAAGCATAAATGAGCAAGCTCGACACAGAAGTTAACGATATGGCGCAGCTATCAAAGGTAAAATTATGAAAGTATTGGTTATTGGTGCCGGCGGTCGTGAGCACGCACTTGGCTGGAAAGCCGCACAAAACCCAAACGTTGAGACTGTATTCATCGCTCCTGGTAACGCAGGTACCGCTATCGAGCCTAAGCTTGAGAACGTAAACATCGGCGTTGAAGACATCGAAGCTCTAGTAGCTTTCGCGAAAGACAACAACATCGAACTGACTATCGTAGGCCCAGAAGCGCCTCTAGTTATCGGTGTGGTTGATGCATTCCGCGCAGCGGGTCTTCCTATCTTCGGCCCAACAGAAGCAGCCGCTCAGCTTGAAGGCTCTAAAGCATTCACTAAAGACTTCCTAGCTCGTCATGCTATCCCAACCGGTGCATACGCTAACTTCACTGAAATCGAGCCAGCGATCGCATATGTACGTGAGCAAGGCGCTCCTATCGTAGTTAAGGCTGACGGCCTAGCTGCAGGTAAAGGCGTAATCGTTGCTATGACCCTTGAGGAAGCAGAAGACGCAATCAAGGACATGCTAGCAGGCAATGCATTTGGCGAAGCTGGTAGCCGCGTAGTTATCGAAGAGTTCCTAGATGGCGAAGAAGCAAGCTTCATCGTTATGGTAGACGGCGAGAATGTGCTACCAATGGCAACTAGCCAAGACCACAAACGTGTAGGCGACAAGGATACAGGTCCTAACACTGGTGGTATGGGTGCATACTCTCCAGCTCCAGTGGTAACGCAAAAAATCCACAACCGCATCATGGAAGAGGTTATCTACCCTACTGTTCGCGGTATGGCTTCTGAAGGCAACCCATACACAGGTTTCCTATACGCGGGCCTGATGATCGACAAAGACGGCACTCCAAAGGTAATCGAATACAACTGTCGTTTCGGTGACCCTGAGACTCAGCTATCATGATGCGTATGCAGTCTGACCTAGTTGAGCTTTGCCTAGCGGCTATCGAAGGCAAGCTAGATACAGCTGAATCTAAGTGGGATGAGCGTGCTTCTATCGGTATCGTTCTTGCTGCAGGTGGCTACCCAGCATCTTACAACAAAGGTGATGTGATCTCTGGTCTTCCAACTATCGCGGTTGAAGGCGAGAAGGTATTCCACGCAGGTACTGCTGAGAAAGATGGCGCTATCACCACTAACGGTGGTCGCGTTCTATGTGCAACTGCACTAGGCAACACAGTATCTGAAGCTCAAACACGTGCGTATGAGCTAACTAAGAAGATCTCTTGGGATGGCATGTTCCATCGCAATGATATCGGCTATCGCGCCATTGCTCGTGAACAGCAAAAATAAGCGTTAAACACGAAAAAGCCACTCAGTCGAGTGGCTTTTTTTGAATTCAATTTTTAGCTTTCTAAGGTTGGGCGTTCGATACAATCAAAACCACCATGTTTTAGCACTAGCATCTGATCTACCACAACCTTGCTGCTGTCGAACTCACCGATAAATGCGGCAAAGTTTTCTTCTTCTTTCAGGCGATCAATCAAGAACTTAGGAAGTGCCTGCTTAAATTCAATGTTGGTGTACTCTCTACCACCACAGGTAGTAAAGGTACCGTCCTCCCAATAGCCCTGAATCAGTTCTAGGCCCGCATCACGCTGAGATTTAGACTTAGCCACCAGCTCATCCGCTTGAGTGCGTACCTCACCAATCTGCTCGCTTCTCATTGGCATCACCTTGCCATTGATACGCATACGCTGATACACCGCTTCACCGTTTTGGCTAAAGCGCAATGTCATTTGAAAAGGAACCTTGTTGCCAGACTTGGTGCGTCTCTCACCTACGCGTGTCATCTCACGTAGATTATCGCCATCCCAAAGGTAGTGACTTTGATACCAGGTATTGTCTGAGAACTTAACGTCATCGGTACTCGATTCAGGAGTCTCGAATCGTTCAGTTACCCAATAAAGAGAGGTTTTATCTGCGTCACTTTCGCCACCTACAAATTCGGTAACTTGAGCATTTTGACGTAGAGGGGTCGTGGCAGATGAACAGCCAGCGAGAACTAGAATTGCAAGAAATGCGGAGGAAACATGTTTCATATAAAAATACGCCGAGCTCTATCACTCGGCGTATTTTACATTAATTTACTGAGTCTTTCAGTGCTTTACCAGCTGTAAACGCAGGAACGTTTGCTGCAGCGATTTGGATTTCTTCACCAGTCTTAGGGTTACGACCAGTGCGAGCACTACGGTGAGATACTTTGAATGTGCCAAAACCAATTAGTTGAACTTGGTCGCCCTCTTTAAGAGCTTCAGTTACGCCTTCAAGAGTAGCTTCAAGAGCTGCTTTTGCTTGAGCTTTAGATAGATCTGCTTTTTCAGCAATTGCATCGATTAATTGGGTCTTGTTCATTGGGGTTTCCCTTCTAAAGTGTTTGAAAACAAAATCACTCTAAAGCATAAAGCCCCCATCTGGCAAAGGGTTGAGAGTGATCTTGGGGTTCAAGCGAACACTTTTTAGCTTATTCTGCCGATCAACTCACAGTTTCTCTGGTTTACGGGCAAAAAGCGTGCAAATTATCTACACTACATACCGTATAAATAGTCTATTAATTCAACGAAATGCCTGTCATAATCCGCTTGTTTCATAAACACACACACAAGGTAACATGTTACTCCTGACCATCTATGTCTCCATTGCTATTGGAGTCTCGTTCATCTGTTCAGTTCTAGAAGCTGTACTTTTGAGCATCTCACCGAGCTATATTGCTCAACTTAAACAGAACCAACACCCAGCAGCTGAAAAGCTTGGCAAACTGAAATCGGACATCGACCGTCCACTTGCCTCTATCCTGACCCTAAACACCATAGCGCACACCATAGGTGCGGCGAGTGCTGGTGCTCAAGCGGCAGTGGTATTTGGTAGCCAGTGGCTAGGCGTATTCTCTGCGGTTCTTACTTTAGGTATCTTGCTACTTTCTGAGATCGTGCCAAAAACTATCGGTGCGACCTACTGGCGTCAGCTAGCACCAGGTTCAGCTTCTATTCTGAACTGGATGGTGTGGGCACTGACTCCATTTGTTTGGTTCTCCGAGCAGATCACCAAGCGCCTATCAAGAGGCTCAGTTGAACCTAAACTGCGGGACGAAATCTCAGCGATGGCGATGCTGGCTAAAGAGTCTGGTGAATTTGCTGAAGATGAAAGCCGTATCCTGCATAACCTTCTTAACCTGCCAAATGTGCCGGTGACCAAGGTAATGACACCACGTCCGGTGGTATTCCGTGTAGACGCGACTCTAACGGTCAATGAGTTCTTGAAGGAACACCAAGACTGTCCTTTCTCTCGCCCACTGGTTTATAGCGAGACTAAAGACAACATCCTTGGTTTTGTACACCGCCTAGAATTGTTCAAACTACAGCAGCGCGGTCGTGGTGAAGCACAATTAGGTGCGGTAATGCGCCCTATTCATGTATTCCTAAATAACATCGCCCTGCCAGATGCGTTCGACAAGATGTTGAAGAACCGTCTGCAGCTTGCGCTTATCGTGGATGAGTACGGTACAGTACAAGGCCTAGTGACTCTAGAGGACGTGTTTGAGTTCTTACTTGGTGAGGAGATCATCGATGAGGCGGACAAAAACACCGACATGCAGGAACTGGCGTATGAGCGCTGGGAAAACTGGAAGAAGAAACACAACGTTATCGAAAACGTGGATGAAGACGATACCGAACATCCAAGTAACGACAACAAATAGATAGCAAAACGGGAGCCTAGGCTCCCGTTTTTAGTTCTTTAATCAGAGATTATTGAGCGACCACACCAATGTTGCTCACGCTCTCTTCTCTTAGCTCGGCGCGCAGGTCTTTGATTAGTTCGATATCGCGCTCAACGCAATCCTTCAAAGGACGGAAGATAGCCCACTGAACATCCCACTCTTCACAAACCGCTTCATTATCTTTCTGGTTGTCGTTAGTGATCTCATCGCTACCTTGAGCCACTTCTAGGTCTGCCACTGTCATTACAGACTGCTGGCTGATGTTTTGCATAGCTTCCATTAAAAGGTCTCTGTCTAGCAGAGCATGTAGAAGCTCTGAAAGTCCCATACAAGCATCGATAGCAGGATACACACCATAGAACTCAAACTCTTCTGCGTTTGGCACTAGTTCTTCGAGCTTTTCTAGTTGACGCTCAAAGTTCACCTTAGCGTTCTTTACCGTTAGCAATTCCCAAATGCTGTCCAGAATGTCTCTGTAGATTCGAGCCTCAGCAAATTCCGTTGTCTGACAAAACATGGCATAGTTTGGATACATACGCTCACATAGACTGGCCATGAAAGTGATTTGTTGCCAAGGTTCTAGCTTCTCAAGACGAAGCTGTAGAGGATTCTTTAACATAGCGACTCGCAATTATGGGAAAACAGCAAAAGTGTACTGTATAGCCACACTTCTTCATAGTTTTAAACCGATTATCGATGTATTTATAGGGAAGCCAAGTGCATGAAAACTGAGACCCAATATCTTTATGTGGAATCCAAGACCAAGGCAGAATACTTAGAACTGCTGCGCGAGGCTAATCTGCCTCAGTTGGAAGTCACCGAGAACAAAAGCCTAGCCAATATCCTCCTTGTCGGTCCTCCTATGATTGCGGATAAGATCGATGAGTTTCCAAACCTTAAATGGGTTCAATCTGTGTATGCTGGAGTTGATGCACTAACTCAGCCAGGTCTGCGCCGTGATTACCTTCTTACTAATGTAAAAGGCATCTTCGGCCAGCCTATCTCTGAATATGTGCTTGGCTATGCCATTGAGCACTATCGCCACTTTGATATCTATCGTGAGCAGCAAAGCGCTCAAAACTGGCAACCTCACCCTTATGTTTGCCTAAATGAGAAGACCCTAGTGATCCTAGGTACTGGTTCTATCGGAGCTCACCTTTCTATTACTGCTAAGGCGTTTGGTTTAAAAACCATAGGCGTAAACTCTTCTGGCAAACAACCGGCTAACAGTCAGTTTGATGAGGTGTATGCAATACAAGATATCGACAAGGCGTTAGCGGAAGCGGATATCCTAGTATCTGTACTGCCGAAGACGCCACAGACTAAAGGCATTCTAAACGCTGAGACCTTCTCGCATTGTAAAGACGTGCTGTTGTTTAATGTGGGACGTGGTGACGCTATTGAAACTCAGGCTCTTTTGGATGGCTTAGACAATGGTCAGGTCAAGCGTGCTTATCTAGACGTGTTTATCAATGAGCCAATCTCACAGCAGTGTCCGTACTGGCAACACCCTCAGGTAACGGTAACACCGCATATTGCCGCACACTCGTTTCCAAGTCAGGTGATGGGTCTGTTTAAGCAAAACTACGCGAAATGGCTAAAAGGGGAAGAGCTCGACGCAAAAGTCGATTTCGATAAGGCTATTAAACAAAAGCGCCTCCCTAGGGAGGCGTTTTCAAATTAGATGCCGTATTGAGCGCGGTACGCCTTAACAGCCTCTAAGTGTTCAGCACTGCTGCCTTTCTCTTCTAGGAAAGTGATTAGGTCAGTTAGGCTAACAATCGAGATGATAGAACAGCCGAAGTCACGCTCTACTTCTTGGATAGCTGATAGCTCGCCCTTGCCTTTCTCTTGACGGTCGATAGCAACCAATACGCCTGCTAGATCAGCACCGTTCGCTTGGATGATCTCCATAGACTCACGAATTGCAGTACCTGCGGTGATCACATCGTCCACCAGCATAATGCGGCCTTCTAGTGGCTACCTACTAGGTTTCCACCTTCACCATGGTCTTTCGCTTCCTTACGGTTGAAGCAGTACGGCTTGTCCGTGTCGTGATGATCCGCTAGAGCTACCGCAGTAGTGGTTGCAATAGGAATACCCTTGTACGCAGGGCCAAATAGCACATCGTAGTCGATGCCTGAATCCGCAAGAGCAGCAGCATAAAAGCGACCAAGACGCGCCAAATCACGACCTGTGTTGAATAGCCCAGCGTTAAAGAAATAAGGCTAGTACGTCCCGACTTCAAAGTAAACTCACCAAACTTAAGAACCTCTTTCTCAAGTGCAAATTCAATAAACTCACGCTGGTATGCTTTCATTTTATTCTCTCTAATTAGGGTCTAGGCAAACCTAGACAATGTACAAAACTATCTCTTCTTAAGAAGACAAAAAATAGCCCCTGAAACAGGAGCTATTCAAAAACAATTTATTCGGCCAATGCCGCTTTCTGAACTTCAACAATGTCGCTAATGCCCTTCTTAGCCAGAGCAAGCAAATCAAGTAGTTCTTCATGTGAGAAAGGTTCGCCCTCTGCGGTGCCTTGAACCTCAATCATCTTACCTTCTTCAGTCATTACCACGTTCATGTCGGTATCAGCGGCTGAATCTTCAGTGTACTCAAGGTCACAACGCGCTTCGCCTTCAACCATGCCCACAGATACTGCAGCAACGTGGCCTTTCATTGGGTTAGCTTTAAGAGTGCCTGCCGCAACCATCTTTTGGAATGCATCAGCCATAGCAACGCTTGCACCAGAGATAGATGCTGTACGAGTACCGCCATCAGCTTGGATAACGTCGCAGTCTACTGTCACCATAACCTCACCCATAGCTTCTAAGTCAACAACTGCGCGTAGGCTACGAGCGATCAAGCGTTGGATCTCCATGGTGCGACCACCTTGCTTACCGCTTGCCGCTTCACGACGGTTGCGGGTATGGGTTGCACGAGGAAGCATGCCGTATTCAGCGGTTACCCAGCCCTTGCCTTTACCTTTTAGCCAGCGTGGCACATTTTCTTCAACAGAGGCGTTACACAAAACTTTAGTGTTACCAAACTCAACTAGAACAGAACCTTCAGCGTAGGCTGTGTAGTCGCGAGTCATTTTAATAGGACGAACCTGATCCAGAGCACGGTCGTTTGGACGCATGTGAAGTCACCTTAGAAAGTAAGATAGGAATTGGTGCGAGATTATATAGGAACATGGCGCAGGATGCGACCCAAGACCTTAGGGTGACCGCAGGAGTTGTGCTAGTATTGCACCCGACAATATGACATACAGATTTGATGACTAAGGTAATTCAATGATTTACAGCATGACCGCTTATGCGCGCAAAGAAGTCAAAGGTGATTGGGGTAATGCCGTTTGGGAAATTCGCTCGGTAAACCAACGCTATCTTGAGACCTATTTCCGTCTTCCGGAACAATTTCGCGCCCTAGAGCCCATCCTTCGTGAGCGTTTTCGTAAACGCCTAGCTCGCGGTAAAGTTGAATGCCACCTTCGTTTTGAAGCAAACCCAAGTGCTAAGGGTGAGCTAACCATCAACGAAGACTTAGCGAAACAAGTGATCAATGCAGCGACTCGTATCATGGAAATGACTGGCGAAACTAGCCGAGTGAATCCTTTCCAAGTGATGCAGTGGCAAGGTGTGATGGAAACACCTGAGCAAGATATGGATAGCATCAACAAAGACCTACTAAACGGTTTTGATGAGGCTATTTCTGAATTCATCGCGGCTCGCGCAAGTGAAGGCGAAAACATGAAGGCGCTAATCGTTCAGCGTCTTGATGCTATCACTGAAGAAGTAGTGAAGGTACGCGCTCGCATGCCAGAGATCCTGCAATGGCAACGTGACCGCCTGACTAGCAAGTTCGAAGAAGCATCGATCGAGCTAGATTCATCTCGCGTTGAGCAAGAGCTTATCCTACTGGCACAAAAATCTGACGTTGCAGAAGAACTAGACCGCCTAGACTCTCACGTTAAAGAAACCACCAGCATCCTTAAGAAAGGTGGCGCATGTGGTCGCCGTCTAGACTTCATGATGCAAGAGTTCAACCGTGAGTCGAATACCCTAGCGTCTAAGTCTATCAGTACCGACATCACTGCTTCTGGCGTAGAACTAAAGGTTCTTATCGAGCAGATGCGTGAACAGATCCAGAACATTGAGTAACAAGCTCTAAGTTCTTAGAAAGCCTGCCTAGTGCAGGCTTTTTTATTGCTCTGGCACTAGCTCTCTAAGTATCTCTTCACACTCGAATCGCGTCATAACCACAGGCACCGGGTATACACCAAATGCCTCTTTTATTGCTTGGTCAGCTAAAGCTGTAATATCGCTTGTTTGAGTTCTTTTACTACCGTAGGCAAATCCAACTCCGCCAACAGCCTCTCGACCATATCAACCAACAACTTGGCATCACTGTCCGCCTTACCAGTCGCCTTCTCAGGGAAAACCTGAGCCAATAGTTCGGTCAGTAATCGTGGTTCTCTTTGTGCAATCACACCAAGGACTTTAGGTAAGACTATGGCGTTCGCTCTACCGTGGGGGACGTGATAAAAAGCCCCAAGCTGATGAGCGATAGCATGCACATACCCTATGTAAGTGCGCGTAAAGGCAAGTCCAGCATCAAAACTAGCTTTAGCTAACGCCTGTCTTGCCTCTAGGTTCTGGCCATTCCTATGTGCTTGAGGAAGATACTCAAAGATGGTTTTAATGGCAGAAATGCTCCACTCACGAGTTTGCTGATTGGCGTAACCGCTGAGGTAAGACTCAATGGCATGAGTAAGTGCATCCATACCCGTTTCTGCGGTGATTTGTGGTGGTAACCCATCAGCAAAGTTGAATCCAAGATGGCGACCTTGGGCACGATAAAAGGTCTGTGATATTGAGTTTCGAACGGGAGGCCTTATCACTGATTACAGAGGCAACCGTGGCCTCCGAACCCGTACCTGATGTTGTTGGAATAGCGATAATTGGAAAGATGGGCCGATGGACTCGCAGCAAGCCAAAAAGCTTGGTGATGTCCTTTCCTGTCTTTGCTGAAGCAGAAATAGCTTTGGCACAATCGATTGGTGAACCACCACCAATAGCAATTATCCCATCACAACCCTTTTGCTTAAATTGCTCCACTCCCTTTCGGACCACAGCGATCTCAGGGTCAGGCAACACCTCATCAAATAGAGTAAAAAGAACATGATGATCTTTTAGATCATGGGTAACCTTTCCAACTAAACCCAAACTCACAAGCGTTTTATCTGTCACTATCAAGGGGTGAGTGATGCCGAGCTTTTTACACAGATGAGAAACCTGAGACAGGCTACCTTCCCCTTCATACAGTTCAGGAGTTGGGATAGGCACCATCTTGAGAAAGGGCTTTCGGACATTCACTATCAATTGATGCAGCATCTCTCCTCCCTGAGTTCAACCTATTAAAAAGCTCATCTATTTGAGATGAGCTTTTAGCTTGTTCTAAGTCTGGGTTTGCATCAAGTTAGTGTGGCCAAATTGGTGAGGTTGCTCCAGAGCAATTCAAAATTCCTTTTGAGGTAATCCTCTTAAGATTTCCATCAACTGTTCAGAAGGCTTATCAACTCTAAGTAGCCAGATGTAACTACCGAGTGGATAGTTGCTCTCTGAGCACGCACTCCTTCAATAGACAAGTTCAGTGTCTTGTTCAGGTTATCTTGAGTAAACTTCTCAAATGAAGCTCTTGCCTCGGGAGTTAGTATCACCTGAACGTTTTTCTCATTAAATGATACCGACGCTATTTCTTTGCTAGGTATATCCAATCTCACATTGTCCGCCCAACAGGAAAAACTTATCAGTAATCCAGTAACAAGCGTCATGATACTTTGCATAATTCCTCCTAACTAATAGATACACGGATTTACAGGCATTCCGTCTACCCAAGTGGATTCAATATCATATTCAACTAGCATGGCATCAGAAAGAGTGGAAACATCTATTTCCCACGAATACGGTTCGCTACCCCAACTCGTAAATGTATAAGTAACCGTCTGACCAGGTAAAACAATAGCTCCTTGCTTTGCATCATACCCACCAGCCTTGTTTTCTACCTGAAGTATAGTCCCGAGGACATTCTTGTTAGTAAAAGACAGCCTTATACTCGCTCCCCAATCTCCTGAAATAGTGCCTCCTTGCGAGATATATCCGGACGAAGCCTGCACAAAATCATCTGTTCGAACCACTTTTACTGGACTGATAGCTAGTGCAGAGTCTACTTTGCGATCCCCTACATTCTTTACCTCATAAGTCAGAGTGGCTTGTTGCTCAGCAAATCCTGTCAAATCTACCTCATAGCTAATTTCGGGCGTCTCCCCGTTATAATCCGAACTACTCGCAGTCCAAGACGAACTGTTTACATTCCCCTTAGCTAGGCTTTGCTTCTCTGCTGCAACCGCTAACATGGCTGAATAAGAGTCGTTAAACTGACTGCCGTACCAATAAGGCCACTCATTAGACAAAAACATCAACTGTCCTGCGATAGCCTCATAGGCGGGTGGAATCATAAATGTCTGCTTTAAATAACCCTCTATCACATCCTCATTTACATACTCAGGCTCATCGGAACCGGCACTATCTATTCGTTCACTCGCATTGCTGATTATCACAGCCTTGGTCACAGGACATTCATTGGCTTGAGCAGATAGGGATATAAGAACAGCCAAGAATAAAATTGAGACTTTCATAGCACTCTCCTTATTCACCAAAGTAATCTTCTGTAGGAACCAGCTTTACGTTTTCACTATGAGTCCAACCATCGAGCCCATTTTCAAAGTTTGGATTTAAGAACTCAGGGTTTACCTTGGTGGGAGAATCTAGGTAGAGATCTACCTCGGCTTCTAGGGTTGAATCAGGTATATAGTGCGCCTCAATACCCAGAGCGCCATTCGAAGCCTGCAAACCAGATAAAATAAAGGTGCCGGTTGCACTGAGGTTATCGAATCTATAAAACCATCAGGTTGAATGCTTGTTGCGTACTCTTTGGAAAGCTCAGGAAACTCGACAAACACCATGACATCCTCTCCTGGTGTTTGACCATCCACATACACTCGACCAGAGATAGACGCATTGCCCGGTTGCTCTACGTAAATGGTCACCGAATTACTTGGTCTCTTTTGAACCACGCTAGCGTGGGCACTACCTATATCTCCCTCAGAGGTAGTTACGTTAGCAACGAATCCCCCTTCTTCAATCGAGTCAATCTGAAACAAGCCGTTTTCATCGGTAATCGCCGTATACACATTACCTGTCTGTGCGAAGAGCACTGAGACTTCAGCCCTGTCCTTGGCTCCGAGGCGTAGGTCAGCACAGCACCACTGAGATTGGCTGGGACATAACTCAAGCTAGCTATTGCATCACGAGCACTCTCGATCAAAAGGTCTGCATCTGTTTTTTGGATATGCCTTGGCATCAAGGCTATCGTCACATGCATTAGGGACTCTAGGCTCTCAATGGCCAGCTCTTTCTCATCCTTTTTAAGCTGCCAGTGTGCTTCACTAGCCTTGTAACAAAGCACGCCTCGAACCAACCAGCTAACCTCAACCTGCTGAACAGTCTGGTAAACACCATCGAGAGGAGGCGCTAAGGGTTTACAAAGCTTAAGTAGGTCCTCCGATGCCATGGCCATCTTCGACAACAGCCCTATCAGCAATAAGCCACATAGATAAACAACCCGCAGTCTTTTCATCGCTCCCTCCTAATTTTGTCATTCACAAACAAGTCAAAAAGGAGTGTATTAACGGTGGGATTTTCTAAGGGATGGTTTGTTTGGGTATAACTCGCAAATGCAGGTATCAGTGGCAAGGCGATTTCGATAAGAGTTGTAGTTGTGAACTGTCGTTTTTCCGTGCTATTCTTCGCAACCATTTTTCTAGCGTTATCTTAAAGTTAACACTAGTGCTATCTTTACTAATGCCGTGACTCGGCAGTTTCCAACCCTCACTTTTGGAGTTCCAACAAAATGGGCAAAGGCACACTTTATATCGTTTCAGCACCAAGCGGTGCGGGCAAATCTAGTCTCATCTCAGCGATGCTTGAAAAGAACCCTGTTTATGCGATGAAAGTTTCTGTTTCTCACACCACACGTGGCATGCGCCCGGGTGAAGAAGACGGAGTGCACTACCATTTTGTACAGCGCCATCAATTCGAATCTTTGATCGAACAAGGTGTATTCCTTGAGTATGCCGAGGTATTTGGAAACTATTACGGCACTTCTCGCGTATGGATTGAAGAGAACCTTGAACGAGGTATCGACGTGTTCCTAGATATCGACTGGCAAGGTGGCCGTCAGATCCGTGAGCAGATGCCAGAGTCAAAGAGCGTATTCATTCTGCCACCGTCGAACGGTGAACTGGAACGTCGCCTGAATGTGCGTGGTCAAGACAGCGCCGAGGTCATCGCTAAGCGTATGAGTGAGGCGAAATCGGAAATGTCACACTATGATGAATATGATTACGTTATAGTTAACGACGACTTTGATGCTGCTTTGATGGATTTCAGAGCGATTCTGCGCGCAGAGCGCCTAAAGAAAGACAAACAAACAGCAAAATACAGTGGAATGCTTGCTGCGTTACTAGCAGACTAAACAAGAACACTGTATAATTTCCCGTCATTTTGAAGTTTTATTAAGTAATTTGGAGTCCTCATGGCACGCGTAACCGTACAAGACGCAGTTGAAAAAGTTGGTAACCGTTTCGACCTAGTTCTAATTTCTGCTCGCCGCGCACGTCAAATGCAAACTGGTGGCAAAGATTCTCTAGTGCCAGAAGAGAACGATAAGCCAACTGTAATCGCTCTACGTGAAATCGAAGAAGGTCTGATTACTAAAGAAATCTTGGATGCTAAAGAGCGCCAAGAACAACAAGAGCAAGAAGCAGCTGAACTAGCAGCAGTGAGCAGCATCGCTCACACTCGTTAATCTGCTTATTCTCACGTAACCTTTTGGGTCTGAATTTGTATCTGTTTGATAGCCTCAAAGACGTTGCCAAAGAATACCTTTCAGAGCCTCAACTAGAGGCTCTTCGTCGTTCTTATTTGGTAGCAAAAGATGCCCATGAAGGGCAAACGCGCTCAAGTGGTGAGCCATACATCATCCACCCCGTAGCTGTGGCCAGAATCCTGGCTGAGATGCGCCTCGACCTAGAGACGCTGCAAGCTGCACTTCTGCACGATGTCATTGAAGACACTGAGGTCACCAAAGAAGAACTCGAAGGAGAGTTCGGAACAGCCGTTGCTGAACTGGTTGATGGTGTATCAAAGCTAGATAAGCTTAAATTCCGTGATCGCAAAGAAGCTCAAGCTGAGAACTTCCGCAAGATGGTACTTGCCATGGTGCAAGACATCCGCGTTATTCTGATTAAGCTTTCTGACCGAACCCACAACATGCGTACCCTAGGGGCACTTCGGCCTGACAAGCGTCGTCGTATCGCTCGCGAAACCCTAGAGATCTACTCTCCCCTTGCCCACCGTCTAGGTATCCACAACATCAAAACTGAGCTTGAAGAGCTGGGCTTTGAAGCGCTATACCCAAATCGCTACCGCGTTCTAAAAGAGGTAGTTAAGACAGCTCGTGGCAACCGTAAAGAGATGATCCAACGCATCCACTCTGAGATTGAAGGTCGACTTGAAGAAGTAGGCGTTCCATCACGAGTGCTAGGCCGTGAGAAGAACCTGTATTCCATCTACAACAAGATGAAGACCAAGGAGCAGCGTTTCCATACCATTATGGATATCTACGCATTCCGAGTGATTGTTGAAGACGTGGATACCTGCTATCGAGTGCTAGGCCAAGCGCATAGCCTCTATAAACCGCGCCCAGGTCGCATGAAAGACTACATTGCGGTACCTAAGGCGAACGGCTATCAGTCACTGCATACCTCTATGGTTGGCCCTCACGGCGTGCCAGTAGAAGTGCAGATCCGTACTGAAGATATGGACCAGATGGCGGACAAGGGTGTCGCAGCACACTGGTCATATAAGAACAATAGCCAACGCAGTGGCACCACCGCACAGGTGAAGGCACAGCGTTGGATGCAGAGCCTACTTGAACTTCAGCAAAGTGCCGGTAACTCGTTCGAATTTATCGAGAACGTTAAGTCTGATCTCTTCCCTGATGAAATCTACGTGTTTACACCAAAAGGTCGTATCGTAGAGCTTCCAGTGGGCGCAACTGCAGTAGACTTTGCTTACGCAGTACACACCGACGTAGGTAATACCTGTGTGGGTGCTCGCGTAGACCGTAACCCTTACCCACTAAGTAAGGCGCTTAAGAACGGTCAAACCATTGAAATCATTAGTGCTCCTGGTGCTAGACCAAACGCTGCATGGCTAAACTATGTAGTTACCTCACGTGCACGCACGAAGATCCGTCAGGTTCTTAAGACGATGCGTCGTGAAGAGTCTGTTGCTCTGGGTCGTCGCCTGCTCAACCACGCTCTGGGTCGTCACTCTATCGATACGGTTTATCCAGAGAACATCGAGCACGTACTCAAAGACCTCAAGCTTGAATCTGTTGATGACATGCTAGCGGCAATCGGTCTGGGTGAGCTAATGAGTATTATCATCGCACGTCGCTACTTGGTGATGCAGACTCGCTCACAGAAACCAGCTCAGTTGAACCTCGCTCTGATAAGAAACTTTCTATCAAGGGCGCAGATGGCATCCTACTGACCTACGCGAACTGCTGTCACCCTATTCCGGGCGATCACATCGTGGCGCACGTGTCTCCGGGACGTGGTCTGGTTATTCACCGTGATACCTGTCCAAACATCCGTGGGCATGAGAAAGAGCCAGATAAATACATGGCGGTCGAGTGGGAAGATACCCATGAGCAAGAGTTTATCTCTGAGCTACAAATCGACATGCAAAACAGCCAAGGTGCACTTGCTGAACTAACCAATGTTATCTCTCGCACGGGCTCAAACATCCATGGCATCTCTACCGAAGAGAAAGATGGTCGTTTGTATACGGTGACTGTGGCACTGACCACCAAAGACCGTGTGCACCTTGCTGGCATTATGAAGAAGATTCGCATCATGCCACATGCACTGAAAGTTCGACGTCGCCGTAGATAAAAGCTGTAGTTGTAAGCATGAGTCCAGAGCGTTTCCAGAAAATCCATCAGGTACTCAAAGCGCGTCAGTCTGACCTGACGCTGTGTCTTGAGGAAGTCCACAAGCCAAACAATGTATCAGCGGTTATCCGTACCGCTGATGCCGCTGGCGTGCATAAGATCCACGCCGTTTGGCCTGATAAGAAGATGCGTACCTGAGCCACACTTCGGCCGGTGCTCGCAACTGGGTGGAGGTGGATACCATGATAGTGCGGAAGAGGCATTTAAAGCCTCAAAGCTGAGGGTATGCAGATTCTAGTGACCAACCTTTCTGATACCGCTGTGGATTTTCGTGAAATCGACTATACCAAGCCGACTGCTATTGTATTGGGCGGTGAGAAAAACGGTATCAGCAAACAAGCTCTGGAATTAGCAGATCAAGACATTATCATCCCTATGGTAGGCATGGTGCAGTCTTTGAACGTTTCAGTGGCGAGTGCACTGATCCTGTTTGAGGCTCAGCGTCAACGCCAGCTAAAAGGTATGTATGACAATGAAGAGTCATCACTTTCTAAAGAGACAATTCACCGTATCCTTTTTGAGCGTGGTCACCCAGTATTGGCTAAAGTAGCCAAACGCAAAGGCCTCGCTTACCCACCTTTGGATGAGGACGGTCAGATTGATGCCCCTGCCGATTGGTGGGCAGCCATGCAACAGAAGTAGTTATCAAGAGGTTGGTTTTCCAGCCTCTTTTTACATCCAACCTCGTTCAGCGAACGATACCACTTCCCCATCTCCAACCACAAAGTGGTCTAGCACTCGAATATCCACCAGCGCTAATGCATCCACTAGTCTTCGCGTAATTCTTCTGTCTGCTTGACTGGGTTCCGCAATACCACTGGGATGATTGTGGGCCAGAATTAAGGCACAAGCATTATGGTGCAATGAGCGTTTTACTACCTCTCGAGGATAGACATTAGCCGCATCTATAGTACCCTCAAATAACACTTCATATTCAATCACCCTGTGTTGATTGTCCAAGAAAAGCACCAAGAATGCCTCACGCGATCTGTCTCTAAGCATACTCAAAAGAAAGAGTTTGGTGTGCTGTGGGCTCGTTAGAGCTTCTCCGCGCTCTAGGGTCTCGGCTAAGTAACGTCGAGTCATCTCAATAAACGCCTGCAACTGCACGTACTTGGCAACGCCCAATCCCTTGTGCTGACAAAATACATGCTCACTGGCTGTTAACAGATGCCTAAGGGAACCAAATACCGTGAGAAGATGATCTGAAAGAGCCAACACATTCATCCCCTGACAACCGGTTCTGAGAAAGATAGCCAGTAGCTCAGCATCGGTGAGGCTCTCCGCTCCCTTGTTGAGTAGCTTCTCTCTCGGTAGCGACTCTTTGGGTAGTTGTTTTAGGCTCATAGTTTTTCGCACCCTATTGAATCGAAAAAGTATGGTTCGAATCGGGTTTAGTTTCAGAGGTTTATCTTATAATTTGAATCTGTGTCAGGGCTTCTCAAACTCGGCGTCAAACTCTAATTTCCCGTTAATATATGGTATGGTTAGCGAGAAGTTTATTAGAGATAAAAAGCATGCAACCTCTTGAAGGGAAAAAAATTGTTCTAGGCATTAGTGGTGGTATCGCCGCTTATAAATGTGCCGAACTGACCCGTCGTCTTACCGAGCGTGGCGCTAAAGTTAAGGTCGTTATGACCAAGGCGGCCAAAGAATTTATCACCCCGCTTACCATGCAAGCGGTATCTGGTAGCCCTGTCGGCGATAGTCTTTTAGATCCAGCCGCTGAAGCCTCTATGGGACACATAGAATTCGCAAAATGGGCGGACCTAGTCCTGCTTGCTCCAGCTACCGCTGATCTGATTGCCCGCATGTCTGCCGGCATGGGTAACGATCTTCTAACTACCGTTGTTCTGGCAACGGACGCACCTATTGCCGTAGCGCCTGCGATGAATCAGCAGATGTACAAAAACATCGCGACCCAAGAGAACATCGCGACCCTAAAGCGTCGCGGATTTATGATCTGGGGCCTGCAGCAGGTGAACAAGCCTGTGGCGATGTTGGTCTTGGCCGTATGCTAGAGCCAATGCAACTGGTAGAGCACTCTATTGCACATTTCCAGCCGGGTATCCTTGAAGGTAAGAAGATCGCTATTACAGCGGGCCCGACTCAAGAGGCTATCGATCCAGTGCGTTTTATCTCGAACCATAGCTCAGGAAAGATGGGCTTTGCCCTAGCTGAACAAGCCGCCAATCTTGGTGCAGAGGTTACCCTAATCAGTGGTCCTGTGAACCTACCTACACCTGCAGGTGTGGCTCGTATCGACGTGCTAAGCGCGCAAGAGATGTTTGAGCAGCTAATGCCCATGCAACCCACAACGATATCTTTATCGGTTGTGCGGCAGTTGCCGACTATCGACCTGAGTCGATTGCCGATCAGAAGATGAAGAAGACCGAAGATAGCGATGAGCTCGTGATCCGTATGGTGAAAAACCCAGACATCATTGCTAGCGTTGCCGCTCTTGAGAAGAATCGTCCGTTCACCGTAGCTTTGCTGCTGAAACGCAAAACGTAGAGCACTACGCCATGGACAAACTCAAGCGTAAGAACCTTGACCTTATCTGTGCTAACGACGTATCTCAAGCCGGTATCGGCTTTAATGCCAATGACAATGTGCTAACCCTATTCTGGAAAGATGGTACTGAACACCTTCCACACGCGAGTAAGGCCGACCAGGCACGCTCTATCCTCGAAAAAATTGAGTCACTAAGTAAGAACTAAAAATGAGAAAAATAGACCTAAAAATCCTAGACCCTCGCATTGGTAAGCAGTTTCCTCTACCACAATACGCAACCGAAGGTTCAGCAGGCCTCGACCTTAGAGCTTGCCTAGATGAAGCGCTGATCGTGACTCCAGGTCAGACCCATCTTGTTCCGACTGGTCTAGCTATCCATATTGGCGACTCTAGCTAGCCGCAACTATTCTTCCTCGTTCAGGCCTTGGGCATAAGCACGGTATCGTGTTGGGTAATCTAGTGGGCCTTATCGATTCAGACTATCAAGGTCAGCTAATGGTTTCTGTTTGGAACCGTGGTCAAGACACCTTCACTATTGAACCAGGCGATCGTATCGCACAGCTAGTCTTCGTACCTGTAGTACAAGCTGAGTTCAACCTAGTAGGCGATTTTGACGCATCTCAACGTGGTGACGGTGGCTTCGGTCACTCTGGTAAACAATAAGTAATAGCTAAAAGGACGTAGTTAATGACGGGCAAACGTAATTCAAATCGCAAAGACGAAATATTACAGGCACTGGCGTTAATGTTGGAATCGAGTGATGGATCATCTCGTATTACCACCGCAAAACTGGCTCAGCAAGTAGGTGTATCGGAAGCGGCGCTTTATCGCCACTTCCCAAGCAAAGCACGCATGTTTGAGGGCTTGATTGAATTTATTGAGCAATCAGTACTGGCTCGAATCAATCAGATCATGGACAAAGAGAAAGACACCCTTACTCGCTTGTATGAGGTGCTTCGTTTCATCTTGCTGTTCGCTGAGCACAACAAAGGCTTAGCCGTATCCTCTCTGGCCACGCGCTAATGTTTGAGAACGAACGTCTTCGCGAGCGCATCAATCAATTGTTTAGCAAGATTGAGAGCCAACTCAAGCAAATTCTGCGTGAGCGTATGCTTCGTGAAGGACAAGGCTTCTCTATGGATGAAAAGGTCCTAGCGTCAATTGTTCTAAGCTATGTTGAGGGTCGCATCAACCGCTTCGTGCGAAGTGACTTTGAAATCAAACCATCTGAAGACCTAGAACAATATTGGGATCTTCTTCGTCAGCAAATTGCCTAAGTAATCTATGAGTAAATACGACGCTCCACAATTCTCAGCCAAACTATTGCACCAAAATATTGGGGGGTTTGGTTTGGCTTTGGGCTTTTGGCCCTAGTAGTTAACCTACTGCCCTACTCTGTGCTTTTGAAGCTCGGTCGTGGTCTTGGCAAGCTATCTATGAAATTAGCCAAGAGCCGAGTAAAAGTAGCAAGACGTAACCTTGAACTGGCCTTTCCTGATAAGCCTGCGGACGAGGTCGAGGCTATTGTCGAAGAGAACTTCAAGAATACTGCTTTGCCTTCCTTGAGATGGGTATGACCTGGTTCTGGCCTACGTGGCGCCTTAAGCGTCGCATTCGTACAGTGAATCTAGAACAAGCTATCGAGTTTGAGAAAGAAGGTCGTGGAGTACTGCTATGTCACCCGCATACCCTTAACCTCGAGATCAGTGCTCGTGCGTTTGCAGTATTGGGTTACCCTGGCAGTGGCGTATATCGCCCGCACAACAACCCAGCGTACGACTTTATTCAGTATTGGGGTCGAACCCACAACGGTAATAAGTTAGTCGACCGTAAAAATGTAAAAGAGATGATTCGCGTACTTAAGCGTGGTGAGCGTCTGTTCTATCTCGGTGATCACGACTACGGTCGCAACAAGTCTGTGTTCGTGCCCTTCTTTGCGGTTGAGGACGCCTGTACCACCACAGGAGCGAATATTCTATTCAGCATGACTGATTGCGCCATGATTCCTGTAACTGGCTTCAGAGACGCTAACGGGCAGTATGAGCTAAACCTTGCTCCAAGTATCCATGAAAACTTCCCTAAGAAGGATGTGGAAGCGGGGGCAGCTATGATGAACAAGGCTTATGAAGAGGTAATCCTGCGTCAGGTTGACCAGTGGATGTGGTTGCACAAACGCTATAAGACAATGCAGGATGAAAGTTTGCCACGAGGCTACAGGTATAAAAATAGCTGACAGCTCTATCAGCTATCAGCTATCAGCTATCAGCTATCAGCTATCAGCTATCAGCTACAAAGTATTAGCCCCTCATCGAGGGGCTATTTTTTATTTGTGGTATGGCTTAGAAAGCTCATGAACCGCTTCTACGAATACGCCAGCATTCTCTGGTGGCACATCTAAGTGGATACCGTGACCAAGGTTAAATACATGGCCTGTACCTGCATCACCGAAGCCTCAAGGATACCAGCAACCTCTTGGCGGATACGGTCATGGCCTGCATACAACATAGATGGATCCATGTTACCTTGTAGAGCAACCTTATCACCGATGCGAGCTTTGGCATCTGCGATATTGATAGTCCAGTCTAGGCCTACTGCATCACAGCCCGTTGCTGCGATAGACTCTAGCCACATACCGCCGTTCTTAGTGAACAGGGTTACTGGCACGCGACGTCCTTCATTTTCACGAATTAGCCCGTCTACGATCTTGTGCATGTAGCGTAGAGAAAACTCGTTGTAATCGCGAGGAGTCAGTACACCACCCCAAGTATCAAACACCATCACAGACTGAGCACCTGCTTTGATCTGTGCGTTTAGGTATTCGATTACGCTGTCTGCTAGCTTGTCTAGCAATAGGTGCAGTGTTTGCGGCTCAGCGTACATCATCTTTTTGATCTTGGTGAATGCCTTAGAGCTGCCACCTTCAACCATGTAGGTCGCAAGTGTCCAAGGGCTACCAGAGAAACCTATCAGTGGTACTTCACCTGCTAGGTCTTTGCGAATTTGACGCACTGCATTCATAACATACTGCAGTTCACCTTCAGGATCAGGAAGACCAATCTTGTCTACGTCTGCCTTACAGGTAATTGGGCGTTCAAATTTAGGACCTTCACCCGTTTCAAAGTAAAGGCCAAGACCCATTGCATCTGGATGGTTAGGATGTCAGAGAAAAGGATTGCTGCATCCAATGGGAAACGTCTTAGCGGCTGAAGGGTAACCTCAGACGCTAGCTCTGCGTTCTTACACAGAGACATAAAATCACCCGCTTCGGCGCGAGTTGCTTTGTATTCTGGAAGGTAACGACCCGCCTGACGCATCATCCAAACAGGGGTGTAGTCTACAGGCTGTTTTAGAAGCGCACGAAGATAGCGATCATTTTTCAGTTCAGTCATTTTTCAGGTCATAATCCATTGGTACGAAAACGCCATTCTAGCACCTTTCGACTGGGAAGGATGTTCGAGGATTGAGCGGTAGATCAAGTTATAAATACACAACTCAAGCCAGAGATTGCCTTGGCTGACGCTAAATGTTAAAAAATGTTCTCTAGCGAAACCTATAACAAGTGAGTACCGTAGAGATACTCCCAATAGAACAGTATTGCCTCTATTGTAGAGGGCGTTTTTTTGTCTGAACTAAGCTCGCTTAATCCTCTCGAGCGTGGATTCAATCAGAGCTCTGGCGATAGTTCCCGAAGGCGCGACTTCAGGAAGGTTGTCATGTTCGAACCAAGCTGCATCACTTAGCTCGGTGTAATCCGGCTTAATCTCACCCTCGGCGTATTCAGCTACAAAGCCACCATCATGCTGCTCGGGAATGCCCAAGGTTGGCTTCCGAAGTACTCGATATTCTTAACCGTGATACCGGTTTCCTCTTTCACCTCACGTGCCACGCACTGCTCCAAGGTCTCTCCCACTTCTAGGAAGCCAGCAATCACAGTGTACATATTGCCTTTGTGTCTTGGGTGTTGTGCTAGAAGTATTTTAGAGCCGTTGCGCACCGCAACTATTATGCATGGGAAGATACGCGGATAATGTAAGGTTCGACATTGCTGGCACTGCATCGCCAGTTGATTGTGATTGAGAGAGCAACGCCCCCCACACTGGCCACAAAAGCGCATAGTTTGGCTCATGTGCCCATATTGAACCGCCTTGCTCACGATCAAGAACAGTTCTTGTGGTAGATCCAGTAGGCTACGCAAGGAGCTCATTTCTAGCTCTATTTCCACATCCGCATCGTTAAGCCAATAAACGGAATGCCCTTGATATTCAGCTATGACTACCGCCTTTTCTTTAGGTAAATCATAAGCCTGCGCATCACCAAATGGGATTTCACCTTGGTCCAACCAAATATCACTACCGTTGACCACCAGCCAGTAAGCTTGTTTTGTGTTGTTACTTTTTTTTAACATCCGTATTCTCTCCGCTTGCAGTTCTGCTATTTTACTGGCAATCTAAATCTATACCATATGCACAAGGTAATGGTGCAAAGCCGTTGGTATAAAACACAATTTTTGCTTTCAACAATGGAACCCTCTCGCTGTGTTTCGAGAGCTTTACCAGGCCGGTAAAGGATCAAGAGGACTTGGTCATGCTAAAAAATTTCAACAAGTGCAAGAAGAATGGGGTGGCTCGAGTGACGTCATCGACCATTGGTTAGAGAAACGCCAAGCATTACTTGTAGAGTATGTGAAGTTGGCTTCCCTGCAACCAGCCGCCTCTTCTAACGTCGCGACGCTTCCTACTCAGGAAGAGCTTCAAAAATTCTCGCAACACCTAGTAGATTATATCTCTGAGGGTCACTTCAAGATCTATGACATGGTCATGGAGAAATGGGCCGCTACAGGCTTCCAAACCACAGAAGAGATCAGCCAGACCTACGCCAAGATAGTTCTGACTACAGAGCCTCTGCTTAACTTCACTGACCAATACGCTAATATTCCAGTGGACGATGAGCTTGAGACCTTTGAGCAGGATATGTCAAAGATTGGTGAGGTGTTGGAACTGCGCTTCGAGGTAGAAGATAAGCTGATTCAGCTAATTGCAGAAAGTCTAGCTATTCCGCCTGGCGCTTAGTCGCGCTGGGTGACAATCTCGGTAGAGGGCGCTCCCGCTCTCTAGCCTTTTTCGGCTCTGAAAATAGGCTCTTTTCTCAAATCGTAGGCATTAAAAAAGGCATCCAAATTGGATGCCTTTTTGCTATCTAATGCTCAGCTTACTCGTCAGAGAAACCAGCGTTTAGAAGTGCTGCCAAGTTGTCGGTAGCTTGTTCAGCTGAAGGGCCTTGCTCTTCACGCTTAGCTTGACGGTCTTGGTGGTATGCGAAACCAGTACCCGCTGGGATCAGACGACCCACGATTACGTTTTCTTTCAGACCACGAAGCTCATCACGCTTACCAGATACAGCTGCTTCTGTTAGTACGCGAGTTGTTTCCTGGAACGATGCCGCAGAGATGAACGACTCAGTCGCAAGAGAAGCTTTAGTGATACCTAGAAGTTCACGCTCGAAGCCAGCTGGTTGCTTACCTTCTGCTTCTAGAGCACGGTTAGCAATCTTAACCTGAGCGTACTCAACCTGCTCACCAGGTAGGAACTCAGAATCACCAGCGCTTGTGATAGTACACTTACGTAGCATTTGACGAACGATAGTCTCGATGTGCTTATCGTTAATCTTAACGCCTTGTAGACGGTATACTTCCTGAACCTCGTTCGCAATGTACTGAGTCATCGCGTGGATACCACGAAGACGTAGAATGTCATGCGGAGTTTCTGGACCATCTGCGATCACGTCACCACGCTCAACCTTCTCACCTTCGAACACGTTCAGCTGACGGTGCTTAGGAATCATTTCTTCGTAAGCGTCACCACCTTCACGAGTGATAACTAGACGACGTTTACCTTTGGTCTCTTTACCGAAAGATACTGTACCAGTGTGCTCAGCAAGGATCGCAGGCTCTTTAGGCTTACGTGCTTCGAACAGGTCAGCAACTCGTGGAAGACCACCGGTGATATCTTTGTTACCACCAGACTTCTGAGGAATACGTGCTAGGGTATCACCGATACCTACTTCACTGCCGTCTTCGATTTGTACAATCGCTTTACCCGGTAGGAAGTATTGTGCAGGCATGTCAGTGCCAGGGATCATTACGTCGTTACCTTGCTCATCAACAAGCTTGATAGCTGGACGCATGTCTTTACCTGCCGCTGGACGAGCTGCCGCGTCAGTAACTTCGCTCGAAGATAGACCGGTTAGGTCATCTGTCTGACGAGATACTGTTACGCCGTCGATCATGTCAACGTACTGGATGCGACCTGCTACCTCAGTGATGATAGGTAGTGTGTGCGCTTCCCAGTTAGCAACTGTGTCGCCTTTAGCAACTGCTTCAGAATCACCCTTGTCTAGGATCGAACCGTAAGGAAGTTTGTGCTTCTCTTTAGTACGGCCTAGCTCATCAACGATAGTTAGTTCAGAAGCACGAGAAGTGATTACGAACTTGCCATCTTTGTTTACAACGAACTTAGCGTTGTTTAGGTGAATCGTACCGTCGTTCTTCGACTGGATGCTGTTCTCAGCAGCCGCCGTAGATGCCGCACCACCGATGTGGAACGTACGCATGGTAAGCTGTGTACCTGGTTCACCGATAGACTGAGCAGCGATTACACCAACTGCTTCACCTTGGTTCACTAGGTGACCACGTGCTAGGTCACGACCGTAACACAGTGCACAACAACCGAAGTCAGAGTCACAAGTTACTACAGAACGTACTTTCATACGGTCTACAGAGTTCTCGTCCATGATCTGACACCACTTCTCATCGATTAGAGTATTACGTGGGATCAGAACTTCTTCTGTACCTGGCTTGATTACGTCTTCTGCTACTACACGACCAAGCGCAAGCTCAGTTAGAGGAACCTTAACGTCACCACCCTCGATGTGTGGCATCATTTCGATACCTTCGTGAGTGCCGCAGTCGTGCTCGTGAACTACAACGTCCTGAGCAACGTCTACTAGACGACGAGTTAGGTAACCCGAGTTCGCAGTTTTCAGTGCTGTATCCGCAAGACCCTTACGAGCACCGTGCGTTGAGATAAAGTACTGAAGTACGTTTAGACCTTCTTTAAAGTTTGCAGTGATCGGCGTTTCGATGATTGAACCATCTGGACGCGCCATCAGACCACGCATACCCGCTAGCTGACGAATCTGTGCTGCAGAACCACGAGCACCTGAGTCGGCCATCATGTAGATGCTGTTGAACGACTCTTGTTGTTCTTCTTCACCTTCACGGTTAACTACTGTCTCAGAAGATAGGTTATCCATCATAGCTTTCGCTACACGGTCGTTGGTAGACGCCCAGATATCGATAACTTTGTTGTAACGCTCACCCGCTGTTACCAGACCTGATTGGTACTGGTCTTGGATTTCACGTACTTCTTCTTCTGCTTCAGAGATCTCAGTGTACTTAGCGTCTGGAACAACCATATCGTCGATACCAACAGATACACCAGATAGTGCCGCGTATGCGAAACCTGTGTACATGATTTGGTCAGCGAAGATAACTGTGTCTTTAAGACCTAGGTTACGGTAAGCCTCATCAAGTAGCTTAGAAATCTGCTTCTTACCTAGTTTTTGGTTAACTAGTTCGAATGGCAGGCCTGCTGGAACGATCTGCCATAGCATTGCACGGCCGATAGTTGTATCAACAAGCTTAGTTTCTGTAGTGCTGTTACCTTCGTCATCTTTGATGGTTTCAGTAATGCGCACTTTTACACGTGCGTGCAGTTCAGCGCTCTTAGTGCGGTATGCCTTCTCAGCCTCATCTGGGCCAGCAAGGTACATGCCTTCACCTTTCACGTTGATCTTGTCACGTGTCATGTAGTAAAGACCCAATACAACGTCCTGAGAAGGTACGATGATAGGATCACCTGACGCTGGCGACAGAATGTTGTTTGTCGACATCATCAGAGTACGAGCTTCTAGCTGAGCTTCCAGAGTTAGAGGTACGTGTACCGCCATCTGGTCACCATCGAAGTCAGCGTTATATGCCGCACACACAAGTGGGTGTAGCTGGATTGCTTTACCTTCGATTAGTACTGGTTCGAACGCCTGGATACCTAGACGGTGAAGTGTAGGTGCACGGTTCAATAGTACTGGGTGTTCGCGAATTACTTCGTCCAGGATATCCCAAACTACTGGTTCTTCACGCTCAACCATCTTCTTAGCAGCCTTGATAGTAGTCGCTAGACCACGGGTCTCTAGCTTGCTGTAGATGAATGGTTTGAATAGCTCAAGTGCCATCTTCTTAGGAAGACCACACTGGTGCAGACGAAGGTATGGACCTACTGTGATTACAGAACGGCCAGAGTAGTCTACACGCTTACCTAGTAGGTTCTGACGGAAACGACCTTGTTTACCCTTGATCATATCAGCAAGAGATTTCAGAGGACGCTTGTTAGAACCTGTGATCGCACGACCGCGACGACCGTTATCTAGAAGTGCATCAACAGACTCTTGCAGCATACGCTTTTCGTTGCGTACGATGATGTCCGGAGCAGATAGCTCTAGTAGACGCTTCAAACGGTTGTTACGGTTGATCACACGACGGTATAGGTCGTTCAGATCTGAAGTCGCAAAGCGACCGCCATCTAGTGGTACTAGAGGACGTAGATCTGGTGGCAGAACTGGAAGTACAGTTAGAATCATCCACTCAGGGTTGTTACCTGATGCAACGAATGCTTCAACTAGCTTCAAGCGCTTAGTGATTTTCTTACGCTTAGTTTCAGAGTTAGTTGTTTCCAACTCTTCACGCATAAGTTCAGCTTCCTGCACAAGATCCATAGACGCAAGCAGATCTTTGATCGCTTCTGCACCCATCTTAGCAGTGAACTCATCACCCCACTCTTCTAGCTTGTCCAGATACTCTTCTTCAGTAAGCATCTGACCTTTTTCTAGATCAGTCATACCCGCTTCTGTCACAACGTACATTTCGAAGTACAGAACGCGTTCGATATCACGTAGTGGGATATCCATTAGTAGACCGATACGAGACGGCAGTGATTTTAGGAACCAGATGTGAGCAACTGGTGATGCAAGCTCGATGTGGCCCATACGGTCACGACGAACTTTAGTTTGTGTAACTTCAACGCCACACTTCTCACAGATAACACCACGGTGTTTCAGACGCTTATATTTGCCACAAAGACATTCGTAGTCTTTAACTGGGCCAAAGATACGCGCACAGAACAGACCATCGCGCTCAGGTTTGAACGTACGATAGTTGATTGTCTCAGGCTTTTAACTTCACCGAAAGACCATGAACGGATCATGTCTGGTGAAGATAGACCGATTTTGATTGCATCAAATTCTTCAGTCTTATGCTGTGCTTTTAGAAAGTTTAATAAGTCTTTCACAATCAGCTCCTGTAAGGAGTTAAAAGGTGCCCGCCGCTAAGCGAGCCCCTTCTTACACATAACCACTTTTCTTTTCAGAAAGGGATTACTCTTCGTCTTCTAGCTCGATGTTAATACCTAGCGAGCGGATCTCTTTCAACAGTACGTTGAAGGATTCAGGCATGCCAGGTTCCATCGCGTGGTTACCATCTACGATGTTCTTATACATCTTAGTACGGCCGTTCACGTCATCCGATTTCACGGTTAGCATTTCTTGTAGGGTGTAAGCAGCACCGTATGCTTCAAGTGCCCATACTTCCATCTCACCGAAACGCTGACCACCGAACTGAGCTTTACCACCAAGTGGTTGCTGAGTTACTAGGCTGTAAGAACCAGTAGAACGTGCGTGCATCTTGTCATCAACAAGGTGGTTCAGTTTCAGCATGTACATGTAACCTACAGTTACAGGACGCTCAAACGCATCACCTGTGCGACCATCAAACAGCGTTAGCTGACCAGACTCAGGCAGGTCACCTAGCTTAAGTAGCTCTTTGATGTTCTTCTCAGAAGCACCGTCAAATACTGGAGTAGCGATAGGTAGACCGCCACGTAGGTTCTTGATAAGCGTGCGAACTTGGTCGTCCGATAGCTCAGCAATATCTACGTTTTGACGTGTACCGCCTAGATCGTAAACCTTCTGTAGGAATTCACGGAACTTAGCAAGCTCCTGTTGTTCCTTAACCATCTGGTTGATCTTGTCGCCGATACCTTTCGCAGCTAGACCTAGGTGAACCTCAAGAATCTGACCGATGTTCATACGCGAAGGTACGCCCAGCGGGTTTAGAACGATATCTACAGGTTGGCCTTTCTCATCGTACGGCATGTCTTCAACAGGGTTGATCTTAGAGATAACACCCTTGTTACCATGACGACCCGCCATCTTATCACCTGGCTGGATGCGACGTTTAACCGCTAGGTAAACCTTAACGATCTTCAGTACGCCTGGTGCAAGATCATCACCTTGTGTGATCTTACGACGCTTGGTTTCGAACTTCTTATCGAACTCAGCTTTCAGCTCGTCGTATTGCTCAGCCATTTGTTCTAGCTGAGATTGTAGAGCGTCATCTTCAAGAGTTAGCTCTAGCCACTTCTTACGATCAGTAGCGTCTAGCTTAGCTTCAGAGTAACCACCAGCGATTAGTACAGCGCGAACACGGTTTAGAAGGCCACCCTCAAGAATCTGGAATTCTTCAGTAAGGTCTTTCTTCGCTTCTTTCAGCTGCATTTGCTCGATTTCTAGAGCACGCTTGTCTTTCTCAACGCCGTCACGAGTAAATACTTGAACGTCGATGATAGTACCTGAAACAGAGTTTGGTACGCGTAGAGAAGTATCTTTAACGTCAGATGCTTTTTCACCGAAGATAGCGCGTAGTAGCTTCTCTTCAGGAGTTAGCTGAGTTTCACCTTTAGGCGTAACTTTACCAACTAGGATGTCGCCACCCTTAACTTCAGCACCGATGTAAACGATACCTGACTCATCTAGCTTAGATAGCGCTGCTTCACCAACGTTTGGAATATCAGCAGTGATCTCTTCAGAACCAAGCTTAGTATCACGCGCCACACAAGATAGCTCTTGGATGTGGATAGTAGTAAAGCGATCTTCTTGTACTACACGCTCAGAAACTAGGATTGAATCCTCAAAGTTATAACCGTTCCAAGGCATAAACGCGATGCGCATGTTTTGACCAAGCGCTAGTTCACCAAGATCAGTCGAAGGACCATCAGCTAGTACGTCACCTTTAGATACTGGCTCACCCGGCATCACAGTTGGACGCTGGTTGATACAAGTATTCTGGTTAGAACGCGTGTACTTAGTTAGGTTGTAGATGTCGATACCCGCTTCACCAGGTACTAGCTCATCTTCGTTAACCTTAACTACGATACGTGATGCGTCTACAGACTGGATAGTACCGCCACGCTTAGCTACAGCTGTAACACCAGAGTCAACCGCGATGTTGCGCTCAACACCAGTACCAACTAGAGGCTTATCAGCCTTAAGCGTTGGAACTGCCTGACGTTGCATGTTCGCACCCATCAATGCACGGTTTGCGTCATCGTGCTCTAGGAATGGGATTAGAGATGCAGCGATCGATACAACCTGGTTAGTTGCAACGTCCATATAGCTCACGTTATCACGTGGGTGAAGACCAGATTCACCTTTCAAACGAGCAGTGATCAGTTCGTCAGCGAAGGTATTATCTTCAGCTAGAACTGTGTTCGCCTGAGCGATAACGTACTGGCCTTCTTCGATTGCCGATAGGTAATCTACGTCGCCAGTAACAACACCATCAACAACGCGACGGTATGGAGTCTCTAGGAAGCCGAACTCGTTACAACGCGCATATGCAGAAAGCGAGTTGATCAGACCGATGTTTGGACCTTCAGGAGTTTCGATCGGACATAGACGACCGTAGTGAGTTACGTGTACGTCACGTACCTCAAAGCCCGCACGCTCACGAGTTAGACCACCTGGCCCAACGCAGAGATACGACGCTTGTGCGTTACTTCTGAAAGCGGGTTGTTTTGGTCCATGAACTGAGACAGTTGCGAAGAACCAAAGAACTCTTTAACAGCAGCAGAGATAGGCTTAGCGTTGATTAGGTCTTGAGGCATGATGCTATCAAGATCACCAAGGCTTAGGCGCTCTTTAACGGCACGCTCAACACGTACTAGACCAACACGGAATTGGTTTTCAGCCATTTCGCCCACAGAACGGATACGACGGTTACCAAGGTGGTCGATATCATCCACTTCGCCTTTACCGTTACGGATAGCGATAAGCTTCTTCATCACTTCGATGATATCAGTTTCGTCTAGAGTACCCTGCTCTTGAGCATCTTCACGCATGATAGAGCTGTTGAACTTCATACGACCAACCTGAGATAGGTCGTAGCGCTCTTCAGAGAAGAACAGGCTCTCGAATAGAGCTTCAGCAGCTTCTTTCGTTGGTGGCTCACCAGGACGCATCATGCGGTAGATTTCTACAAGCGCAGTGATACGGTCAGTGGTGCTGTCACTACGAAGTGTGTCAGACATGAATGGACCGTGGTCTAGGTCGTTAGTAAATAGAGTCTCAAGCTTAGTGTGACCCGCTTGCGCTAGGTTAGCTAGGCTCTCAAGGCTGAACTCTTGGTTCGCCTCAACAACGATCTCACCGGTATTCTCGTCGATGTAGTCTTTAGATGCAACTTTGCCTACGATGTACTCAACTGGTACTTCGATAAACTCAACGCCATCTTTATCAAGTTGGCGGATGTGGCGTGCAGTTACACGACGACCAGCTTCAACATAAACTTTGCCGTTTGCTTCGATATCAAAAGAAGCAGTTTCACCACGTAGACGCTCTGGTACCAACTCCATCATTAGAGTCTGGTCTTTCACTTCAAAGCGAACTTTCTCGAAGAATAGATCTAGGATCTCTTCGGTAGTTTTGCCCAAAGCACGTAGGATGATTGAAGCTGGAAGCTTACGACGACGGTCGATACGAACGAACAGGTTATCCTTAGGATCGAACTCAAAGTCTAGCCATGAGCCACGGTAAGGGATAACGCGTGCGTTATATAGAACTTTACCAGATGAGTGGGTCTTACCTTTATCGCTGTCGAAGAATACGCCTGGGCTTCTGTGCAGCTGGGATACGATAACCCTCTCGGTACCATTAATTACGAAGGTACCATTATCTGTCATGAGTGGAATTTCACCCATGTAGACTTCTTGTTCTTTAATGTCTTTTACAGTACCAGCTGGTGCATCTTTATCATAAACAACCAGACGCAGTTTAACGCGCAGCGGTTTTGAATAAGTGACACCGCGGATTTGGCATTCTTTAACGTCAAATACTGGTTCACCAAGACGGTAGCTAACGTATTGCAGCTCAGAGTTGCCGTTGTAGCTCTGGATTGGGAATACAGAGCGGAAAGCAGCTTCTAAACCGTATTGCCTTCTGGATCCTGTTCGATGAATTTATCGAAAGAATCAAGCTGGATCGATAGCAGGTACGGTACGTCCAAAACCTGTGGACGAGTACCAAAGTCCTTACGGATGCGCTTTTTCTCGGTATAGGAGTAAACCATGGGGTTCCTCAGCTCGCTGATAAGTGACCCAACTGCCTAACAATATGAGGCAGAGACTAACGACTGTTTTCTTACAATGACTCCAAAGACAATGGAGTTGGTGCGCAGATTTTGATGCTGAAACAGCGGAAAAACATCAAAGTCCTTTAGCGCAAAAAGGCCGGTGGTCAATAAACCACCAGCCATTAGCCATTCGGCTAAGAAATTAAGTAATAATTACTTAACTTCAACAGAAGCGCCAGCTTCTTCTAGTTGTGCTTTAAGGCCTTCTGCTTCTTCTTTAGAAACAGCTTCCTTAAGTGGTGCTGGAGCACCGTCAACTAGAGCTTTAGCTTCTTTCAGGCCTAGACCTGTAGCGCCACGTACTGCTTTGATAACAGCAACTTTGTTACCGCCAACAGCAGTAAGAACTACGTCAAATTCAGTTTGCTCTTCAGCAGCGTCACCGCCAGCTGCGCCGCCAGCAACAACAGCTGCTGCAGCAGAAACGCCGAATTTTTCTTCCATAGCTTCGATAAGCTCTACAACTTGCATTACAGACATTTCTGCAACTGCGTCTAGGATTTGCTCGTTAGTAATAGACATAACAATTCTCTTTTAAATCAACAATAAGTTATTTAGCAACCAGTAAAAAGCAAGGCTTATGCCGCTGCTTCTTCTTTCTGATCGCGTAGTGCAGCGATAGTACGTACCAGCTTGCCTGCAGAAGCTTCTTTCATGCACATCATTAGGCGTGCGATAGCTTCGTCGTAAGTTGGTAGTGTCGCTAGTACTTCTGCGTCAGTAACTGCGCCTTCAAATGCAGCAGCTTTGATCTCGAAATCTTTGTTCTCTTTAGCGAAGTCTTTGAAAAGACGCGCTGCAGCACCTGGGTGCTCGTTAGAGAACGCGATTAGAGTAGGACCAGTGAAAGTGTCTACTAGACACTCATAGTCAGTACCCTGAACCGCACGACGTGCTAGTGTGTTACGAACAACTTTTACGTAAACACCCGCTTCGCGAGCTTGTTTACGTAGAGAAGTCATTGCGCCCACTTCAACGCCACGAGAATCAGCTACAACTGCAGAAAGTGCACCACTGGCAGCTTCGTTGACTTCAGCAACAATTGCTTTTTTGTCTTGAAGGTTTAAAGCCATTTTGGATTTACTCCTGGTTGTCGTTACACCACTCATCGGGAATCGATGAGCGCTTTACGGTGCAGTCCCAGAAGAAAGGCAATCTTTTACAAGTTTGGCTTTCTGTCAGTTCGGGCACCATCTACGTAGGTTTACTATTAAGTCACTTCATTAAAAATAACGAGTAACACCTACGGTCTTGGACGGAGACTCACTCTTACATCGAGATGCTTGAGTCAGCCCCAACCACAAATATTAGGCGCGAAATTATACACAAATTCCGCGCCCAATCAAGATTAGTTTGCTAGCGTGTTTAGGCTAGACTGATCCACAGCAACACCTGCACCCATAGTGGTAGAGATGCTTACTTTCTTCAGGAAAGTACCTTTCGCTGAAGATGGCTTAGCTTTCTTAAGAGCAACTAGAAGTGCTTCTAGGTTCTCTTGAAGCTGTGCAGCTTCGAAGTAGCTTTACCGATAGTAGTGTGGATGATGCCGTTCTTGTCGTTACGGTAACGAACCTGACCAGCTTTAGCGTTCTTAACAGCTTCAGCAACGTTAGGAGTTACAGTACCAACTTTAGGGTTTGGCATAAGACCGCGTGGACCTAGGATAGTACCTAGTTGACCAACAACGCGCATTGCATCTGGAGAAGCAACAACTACGTCGAAGTTCATTTCGCCTTTCTTAACTTGCTCAGCAAGATCTTCCATACCTACGATGTCTGCACCAGCTTCTTTAGCCGCTTCAGCGTTTGCACCTTGAGTGAAAACAGCTACACGGATTTCACGGCCAGTACCGTGAGGAAGAACAGTTGCGCCACGTACGTTCTGATCAGATTTACGAGCATCGATGCCAAGGTTAACAGCAACGTCTACAGACTCTGGGAACTTAGCAGTAGCTAGTTCTTTAAGAAGAGCGATAGCTTCGTTGATTTCGTACTCTTTAGTTACGTCAACTTTTTCGCGAATTACGCGCATACGCTTAGTAAGTTTTGCCATCTTATTAACCCTCTACCACTAGGCCCATTGAACGAGCAGTACCTGCGATAGAACGCTTCATCGCTTCGATGTCAGCGCCAGTCATGTCTGCAGCTTTAGTTTCAGCAATCTCTTGCAGCTGAGCGTCAGTAACAGTACCAACTTTCTCAGTGTTTGGACGACCAGAACCAGACTTAACGCCAGCAGCTTTCTTAAGAAGAACAGCAGCAGGTGGAGTCTTAGTTTCAAAAGTGAAAGAACGGTCGTTGTATACAGAGATAACAACTGGGATTGGTAGACCTTTCTCAACAGATTCTGTTTTTGCGTTGAACGCTTTACAGAATTCCATGATGTTCACACCGTGTTGACCTAGAGCAGGACCAACTGGTGGCGACGGGTTAGCCATACCTGCTGCAACTTGCAGTTTGATATAAGCTTCAACTTTCTTAGCCATGATATTTCCTAAATTTTGGGTTCAAACGCTGCACTAAGGTCAGCTCCCCATAAGTTTTGGTTAACGCTTTGCTTCTGTTTAGAAACAAAGAGGCGCGAATTATAGTTACAATTCGCGCCTCAAACAAGCCCTTAAGCTTACTTTTTAGTCAATTTTTTCAACTTGACCAAATTCGAGTTCTACAGGAGTTGCACGACCGAAGATCGATACAGAAACCTTCAAGCGACTCTTCTCGTAATCCACCTCTTCAACGGTACCGTTGAAGTCAGCAAACGGACCATCGTTCACACGAACAATCTCACCCGCTTCGTACATTGTACGTGGACGTGGAGACTCGCTCGCTTTCTCCAGACGGTTCAAGATAGCATCTGCTTCTTTATCCGTGATTGGAGCAGGACGGTCAGAAGTTCCGCCAATAAAGCCCATAACGCGTGGAACGCTGCGAACTAGGTGCCAAGACTCATCGTTCATGATCATCTGAACAAGAACATAGCCTGGGAAGAATTTACGTTCACTCTTACGACGTTGACCTGCACGCATTTCAACTACTTCTTCAGTCGGTACTAGTACCTCACCGAATAGCTCTTCCATGTCGTGCATTCTGATGTGTTCACGCAAAGAGGTAGCAACACGGCTTTCAAAACCAGAAAAAGCCTGAACTACGTACCAACGTTTTTTGGAGCTTCACTCATGAATTAGAACCCTCACACCCCAGTTGCTAGAGCAACAAGACGAACCATGATGCCGTCGATGCCCCATAGCACTAGAGCCATAACAATACTTACAGCCAATACAATCAGAGTCGTTTGCATAGTTTCTTGGCGGGTTGGCCAAACAACCTTGCGAATCTCCATACGAGATTCACGAGCAAACGTGATAGCGGCTTTGCCTTTTGTTGTCGTAGCGGCAACACCCAGAGCAGCTGCAATCAATACAACTACACCTGCAGCGCGAACAACTACAGACATTTCACCATAAAGGTAATTTCCTACAACAGCAGCGGCCAGCAGAGCAAAAGCGACAATCCACTTGAAAATATCTGCTGTGCTTGAGCTATCAGGAGTTTCAGCATTTGCTTTCATAAAACTAACCTGTGACAAGTCTTACTATAGACGACAATAACCCCGCTGTTGCAGGGCTCTACAAAAATGTGTTGAGTACAACACCCTAAAGCGAATCAGCTTTCCCGAATAGGCTAAACAGCCCCAAATAGAAAGATAATTCTTCAATTTCTCTGCGATATTAGAGGCTTAAGTCAGTAAACCTTAACTCTCATTATCAATAGCGCAGAAAAAGGGCATCAAATGATGCCCTTTTGTTTAGATTTCGTCAAATATTAATCGAAAATCTTAGCAACAACACCAGCACCTACAGTACGGCCACCTTCACGGATTGCGAAGCGTAGACCTTCATCCATAGCGATTGGAGCGATTAGCTCAACTTTCATTTGGATGTTGTCACCTGGCATTACCATTTCTACGCCATCTGGTAGAGAGATG
>BBSB01000013.1:0-138067 GCA_000830455.1 Vibrio sp. JCM 19236 | reverse complement strand
TCTAGAGTGGCTACGTAGCTCAGCTGGTTAGAGCACATCACTCATAATGATGGGGTCACAGGTTCGAATCCCGTCGTAGCCACCATTTACAACGTCTTGTTAGTTTTACCAATTACTGACAGTGACTACAGAATTTGTTGCGGAAGTGGCGGAATTGGTAGACGCACCAGATTTAGGTTCTGGCGCCGCAAGGTGTGAGAGTTCAAGTCTCTCCTTCCGCACCATTATTTGAAACCCATCTTTTTAGATGGGTTTTTTATTGCCTACTATTTACCTCATTAAGTTTTTGATACCAAATTCGAGAGCTACATACCTAAACCTTTACTTCATTCTGTTAGACAATGCCTAAATAATTCAAAGTATTAGGATATTAACGTGCGTACTCTATATATTGGTTGCTACACAAACGGCAGTAGCCAAGGCCTACAAAAGATCAGCTTCAACGCTTTAACAGGTAGCTTTGATAGATCTGAAGTCATTGCAGAAATCTCAAACCCTTCATTCGTCATCAATGACCCGCAAGCTATCTATACAGCTTCTGAAGTATCTCAATCAGAAAGTCCCGAGCTATTTTGTATTTCTGGTTCAAAAGTCAGTTCGTTACCGATCGCTGGAGACCACCCTTGTCACCTAGCTAAGCACGAACAGGTGGGTTTACTGGCGAGCTCTCAATACAGTTCAGGCAGTATCGATATATTTAAGCTAAACGACGCCGGCACCCCTCACGAAAAGCTAAAAACCATCCAGCTTCAAGGAAGCAGCATCAATAAGGGAAGGCAAGAATCGGCTCATGCTCACCAAACAATATTCCTAAACACTTTGCCACTTTTAGCGAATGTAGATCTTGGCAGTGACAAGATTCGATTCTTTGACACAGAGACCTTCGAACTAAAAGGTAGCATCGCCCTACCTGCAGGATCTGGCCCTAGACACATGCTATTGAATAAAGACGAATCAATCGCCTATATCCTATGCGAACTAACAGAGGAGCTGGTCATTGCAAAACGAGACCAAGGTGATTGGAAGATCATCCAGCAAATAGAGTTGCTACAAGATTCTAAAATCGGTGAGGCAGCGGCGGCGATTAAGATGTCCCAAGATGGTCGCTTTATCTATACCTCGAGTCGTGCTCAATCCAAGATAAGCTTATTTGAAATCGACTCAGAAACGGGTCTGGTCACGTTCAAAAACGCTTTTGATAGTCAGGGAGACTTCCCGAGAGATTTTGAACTTGTAGCTAATGGCGAGTGGCTGATTACTGCAAACCAACGCTCAAACAATCTAGCCAGCTTTAAGGTGAATAAAGAGACTGGTGAACTAGAGTTTAGCGGTCACACCATAGATATAGGCGCGCCTGTCTGTATTAGTGAGGTTCTATAGAGCGTAAAAAAGCCGACTCTTCAGTCGGCTTTCTAGACACTACAGGCCTAATGCATATTTAAGGGCCTGCTGCTTTATCGCCCCTGCGTTGTTTGCCATTCTAAGCCCTACATTTCTTGCAAGTTTGAGAGGCAGGATAGAGTTACTGAAACCTAGATAGAAGGCATCCATCGTCCCTTGCATTACAAGGTTGTCCGTTCTTCTCTCGCGCTCATATTTGGCTAGGCTCTCATCTGAGTAGTCACCAGTTTCCAGTGTCTCTAGCAGTGCGGCCACATCTTTAAAGCCAAGGTTAACCCCCTGTCCTGCTAATGGATTAATGGTGTGGGCCGAGTCTCCGACTAAAACTAGATTCGATTTAAAGTAACTTTGAGCATGTCTACGCTTTAATGGGAAGGAAGCAAACTGCGCCACCTTGATTTCACCCACTCTTTCAGGGAATGCTTTCGCGATCTCCACGCCAAGTTCCGCCTTACTCATCTGAGAGAGCGCCTTTATAGTCTGTGGACTGTCATACCAGACTAAACAGGCTTTATCCTCACCCATTGGCAAGAATGAACGTGGACCATTAGGTGTAAACCACTGCCAAGTTGTATCTTGCTCTTGCTGTCGGTTTCCACATTGATAAGCATGCAGTGTTGTCTGTAGTCCCACGCAGTAATGCCTATACCACTAATCTGACGCACCTGAGAATTTGCCCCGTCAGCGCCTACAAGAAGTTCGCACTCCAAATGCTCACCTGATTGGAGAAGTAGCTCAATATCACCGCTGATATGAGCAAAGGTATCGATCCTATCAGGGCAGAAAAGAGTGACATTCGGATGAGATTCTAAGCTTTGCCAAAGACCAAGCTGAATAATTCGGTTTTCTACCATGTAGCCCATGTTTTCGAGCTTAAGATCAGCAGCATCGAAGCGGGTGTTGAAACCTTCCCACTCCCAAGTTTCCAAAACAGAATAGGGGTGCACTCGCATAGCTTCGATGGCATCCCACACCTCGAGTTTTTTCAACAACTCGACTGATGCCCTTGAGATAGCCGAAATACGAATATCTAACTCTTGGTTTGCATCAAATGTCTTTGGTGTTAAACCTTCTACCACGGCGACGCGCTTTCCTTGACGAGCTAATCCGAGAGCCGTAGCCGCTCCAACCATACCACCGCCCACTACGGCGACATCAAACTGCTTTTTTATCATTGTTCGACCACTCCATTTGCTTGTAACTGATTGTACTTAAAATGGTTTGCGAATGCCTGTTTAACCGCGCAATTTGTCCCCCTAGTCATGAGTTCAATTAACGAGTACAATACGCGGCTCGCCATGCTTAGCGTTGGTGAAATACTGAGCAATTAGCTCATTCGATTGTGATATGAATTAACACGAGTGTAGACGTAATGACTAAGAAACTTCTGATCAAACCTGGGGTTGCCAGATGAATGAATACGATTCATCAAAGATGGCTGACCTGCTTAATGCCGCGAACGGATATGAGCTGACAGAAGAGCCAACCGAGGCAGATGTATTGCTACTGAATACCTGCTCTATTCGTGAAAAAGCACAAGAGAAAGTATTCCACCAGCTTGGTCGTTGGAAGACCCTGAAAGATAAGAAACCTGGCCTAGTCATTGGCGTAGGTGGCTGTGTTGCAACTCAAGAGGGTGACCACATCCGTGAGCGTGCACCATACGTTGACGTTATCTTTGGCCCGCAGACCCTGCATCGTCTTCCTGAGATGATCAAACAGTCTCAAAGCGATGAAGCGCCAGTAATGGATATCTCTTTCCCAGAGATCGAAAAATTCGACCGTCTACCTGAGCCACGTGCTGAGGGCGCAACGGCATTCGTTTCTATCATGGAAGGCTGTTCGAAATACTGTACTTACTGCGTAGTACCTTACACGCGCGGTGAAGAAGTGAGCCGTCCAATGGATGATGTTCTATTTGAAGTAGCACAGCTTGCTGAGCAAGGCGTACGTGAAGTAAACCTTCTAGGTCAAAACGTTAACGCATACCGCGGCACAACACACGATGGCGACATCTGCACCTTTGCCGAGCTTCTACGTCTAGTAGCTTCTATCGATGGTATCGACCGTATTCGTTTCACTACTAGCCACCCGCTAGAGTTCACCGATGACATTGTTGCCGTGTACGAAGATACCCCTGAGCTTGTGAGCTTCCTGCACCTTCCAGTGCAAAGTGGTAGTGACCGCATCCTTACTATGATGAAGCGTCCGCACACGGCTATCGAATACAAGTCTATCATCCGTAAACTTCGTAAAGCGCGCCCTGATATCCACATCAGCTCTGACTTTATCGTTGGCTTCCCTGGTGAGTCTGACAAAGACTTCCAAGACACTATGAAGCTTATCCGTGACGTTGATTTTGATATGAGCTTTAGCTTTATCTTCTCACCACGTCCAGGTACGCCTGCTGCTGACTACCCATGCGATACGCCTGAGCAGACTAAAAAAGAGCGTCTGTATGAGCTACAGCAAGTAGTAAACAGCCAAGCAATGCGCTACTCACGTCAGATGCTAGATACCGAACAACGCGTTCTAGTAGAAGGTCCTTCTAAGAAGAACCTGATGGAGCTTCGTGCACGTACTGAAAACAATCGTGTAGTAAACTTTGAAGGTAGTGCTGACCTAATCGGTCAATTCGTTGATGTTAAAATTACCGATGTATTTGCGAACTCTCTGCGTGGTGAGCTCGTACGTACTGAAAAAGACATGGATCTTCGCTCTATCATCTCTCCGACTCAAATGATGGCGAGAAGCAAGCGCGAAGACGAGCTAGGCGTAGCAACATTTACGCCCTAGCCTTGAAATTACCTCTCTGAGTTACCATCTTAGAAGGGTAAACTAAATCATTGGAGGCCCGGTCTCAATCGGGCTTCCATAAATGAGAGGCAACCTTGAGCAATAAAATTGTTACTCTAGAGATTGATCTAGAACCTGCAGACAACCACCGTCTGTCTAGCCTTTGCGGGCCATTTGACGACAACATCAAACACTTGGAACGTCGTCTCGGGGTAGAAATCAACTACCGCGGCAACCACTTCTCCATCGTTGGACAACCTCATACAGCATCCGCTGCCCTAGATATCATCAAGCGTCTTTACGTTCAGACTGCCCCAGTACGTGGCAACATCCCAGATATCGAGCCAGAGCAGATCCACCTTGAGATCAAAGAGTCCGGCGTTCTAGAACAAACTACCGAGAGTGAAATCCCTCACGGTAAAGAGGTCTTCATCAAGACCAAGAAAGGGGTTATCAAGCCTCGTACTCCAAACCAAGCCCAATACCTGATGAACATGGTTACCCATGACATCACCTATGGTATCGGTCCAGCGGGTACGGGTAAGACCTACCTTGCGGTTGCGGCTGCAGTTGATGCCCTAGAGCGTCAGGAGATCCGCCGTATCCTGCTAACTCGCCCAGCAGTAGAAGCGGGCGAAAAGCTAGGTTTCCTACCTGGTGATTTGAGCCAGAAAGTAGACCCATACCTTCGCCCTTTGTATGACGCTCTGTTTGAGATGCTAGGCTTTGAGCGCGTTGAGAAGCTAATTGAGCGCAACGTAATCGAGGTCGCACCACTGGCCTACATGCGTGGTCGTACCCTAAACGATGCCTTCATCATCCTGGATGAGAGCCAGAACACCACCATCGAGCAGATGAAGATGTTCCTGACTCGTATCGGTTTTAACTCTCGTGCGGTTATTACCGGGGACGTGACCCAGATAGACTTGCCACGTGGTGCAAAATCTGGCCTGCGTCATGCTATCGAGGTTCTGTCAGAAGTGGACGACATCAGCTTCAATTTCTTCCTAGCGGACGACGTTGTGCGCCACCCTGTGGTTGCGCGTATCGTTAACGCCTATGAGAAGTGGGAAGTGAAAGACCAGAAAGAGAAGAAAGCTATCGAGAAGCGTCGCCGTGAGGAACGTGAAGAGCGCGAATCTAAACTGGTCGCGGAAGCTGCTGTACAGATGCAGTCTCAACTAGTGAGCAAATAAATGTCTATTTACCTAGACCTACAAGTGGCTGTCGAAGACGACAGCCAACTTCCTTCCGAGCAGGACTTTCAGACCTGGCTTGAGAAAACCATTAGTCAATTTCAGTCCGATGCGGAACTAACCATTCGCATCGTAGACCAAGAAGAGAGCCACCAGCTTAACTTCGATTACCGTGGCAAAGACAAACCAACCAACGTACTTTCATTTCCATTCGAGGTGCCACCTGGCGTGGAAATTAATTTGCTTGGGGATCTTGTCATTTGTAAGCAAGTGGTTGAAGATGAGGCAAAAGAGCAGCAAAAACCCCTGATCTCCCATTGGCCCATATGGTGGTTCATGGTTCACTTCACCTCCTAGGATATGACCATATCGAGGATGAAGAAGCCGAAGAGATGGAAGCGCTCGAAACCGAAATCATGCAGGGTATGGGTTTTGAAGACCCCTACTTGGCTGAGAAAGAGTAATAACCATTACTCCAGTGAGCTATCACACATTTGATAGCGCTAACCGTTGAGAAGCAATGAACAGCGACGACAATTCATCCTCGAAAGAGAATTCAAAAGAAAAATCTGAAGGTCCGAGTAGAAAGTCCTTCTTCGAACGCTTGGTACAAGTCTTTCAAGTAGATCCGAAAGATCGCCAAGATTTGGTAGAAGTGATCCGTGACTCCGAAGAAAACGACCTAATCGACCATGACACCCGAGATATGCTTGAAGGTTATGGAAATCGCAGAACAGCGTGTTCGCGATATTATGATTCCACGCTCACACATGGTGACAGTGGAGCGTAATTACGACCTAGACTCCCTAATCAACCTCATCACAGATGCCCAGCACTCTCGCTACCCAGTGATCAGTGAAGATAAAGACCATGTAGAAGGCATTCTACTGGCTAAAGATCTGATCAAATACCTAGGTTCTGAGAGCCCTGAGTTTGAGATCGGCGAGGTTATCCGCCCAGCTGTAGTAGTGCCAGAGAGTAAGCGTGTAGACCGCCTGCTTAAAGAATTCCGTGAGGAGCGCTATCACATGGCTATCGTAGTGGATGAATTTGGCGGCGTGTCAGGTCTAGTCACTATCGAAGACATCTTGGAAGAGATAGTTGGCGAGATTGAAGATGAATTTGATGACGAAGAAGAGCTAGAAATTCGTCAGCTCAGCAAGCACACCTTCGCTGTGAAAGCCCTAACTACCATCGAAGAGTTCAATGAAAACTTCGGCACCAACTTCAGCGATGAAGAGGTGGATACGGTTGGCGGCATGGTAATGACTAACTTTGGTCACCTACCAAGTCGCGGAGAAATTGTTGATATTCAAGGTTATAGCTTTAAAGTAACATCGGCAGATAACCGTCGTATTGTCTCTCTTCAGGTAACAGTTCCAGATACTGTTTCTGAAGAAGAAGTCAGCGAATAGAAACGAATAAAAAATTAAGATGAAATCACTGATGACTCATCGCCTAATGCGGCCGCTTGCGGCCGCTTTTGTTGGCGCCAGCACTACCCTCTCCTTCGCTCCCTTTTCTATTTGGCCTCTGGCATCATTAGTCCGCTATTACTGATCCTGCTTATTCAGAATCAATCGACCAAGCGTTCAGCCTTTATCGGCTACATGTGGGGGTTGGGCCTGTTTGCCACTGGCATCAGTTGGGTGCATGTGAGCATAGATACCTTTGGTGGTATGCCTAAAGCTGCTAGCCTATTCTTGATGGCGCTGCTTGTGGGTTATCTTTCTATCTATTCAGCCTTGTTTACCGGTCTGGTCAGCAAGTTCAAAGCGCAAAAGAGCCTAGTTGCAACGGCTCTGCTTATACCAGCATTGTGGATGCTGTCCGACTACCTAAGAGGTTGGGCTCTTACTGGATTCCCATGGTTGCTACTTGGCTATAGCCAAATCGATGGACCACTCGGTCATCTAGCCCTATCGGTGGCGTAGACCTTGTTAGCTTCTTTATCATGTCTATTGCGGGCTCTATCGCTTACGCAGTCAGTAATAAGAAGTGGAAAACCCTTGCCCTACCTGCGCTAATCTTCCTTGGCGGCTGGTTAACCCACCTAGCCACTTGGGTAATCCCAGACCAAACTCGAGCCCAAACCGTCGCTCTAGTGCAAGGCAATGTGGCGCAAGAGCTAAAATGGCTACCAAGCCATCGCTGGCCAACCATGCTCAAGTATATGGACCACACCCGTGACAACTGGGATGCGGACATCATCATCTGGCCTGAAGCTGCCATCCCTGCATTCGAGCATGAAGTGCCTCAGTTTATGGAAACCATAGACCTGCAGGCTCGTGATAACGATGCAGCTGTCATCACCGGCGTTTTAACACGAGATGCAGATGGTCACTTCTTTAATAGCGTAACCACACTAGGTGTGAACCCAAACGGTCCTTATGACTACAACACCCAACACCGCTATCAGAAGCATCACCTGCTTCCATTCGGTGAGTTTGTGCCGCTAGAAGATATCCTAAGACCCTTGGCGCCTTTCTTTAACCTGCCTATGTCTTCTTTCGACCGCGGTGACTATATCCAAGACAACATAGTGCTAAAGGGATGCACATGGTGGTCGCTCTTTGCTATGAAATAATCTTCAATCAGCAGTTGCGCGATAACGTCACCGATGAAACGGATTACATCCTAACCCTGTCCAACGATGCTTGGTTTGGTGATTCTATTGGTCCACTGCAGCATATGGAGATCGCTCGTATGCGCGCGCTGGAGTTTGGTATGCCGGTAATCCGCGCCACTAACAACGGCGTAACCGCGGTTACCGATTACCAAGGCAAGATAGTGGCAGACCTACCACAATTTGTAGAAGCGGTTCTAAAAACTGAGGTAGTACCGACCAATGGCAAGACGCCGTTTGTGGTATTTGGCAATGCACCACTTAAAACCTTGGTTACTATCCTGATAGCGGGCTTTGTGCTCATCAGACTGCGCAACAGACAGAACTAAAAATTATCCCCGCAATTGCGGGGATAATTGTTTATGGCTTAAGAGGCTGACGAGTGAATTCATCGTGCCCGCAGTTGGAACAGATGGGTATCTCAGTTGCATGCGTATATTGAGTCTTATGACCGCACTTCTCACAAACTAAGTTTCCAAGGCCTATGATCTCGCCACTCTTATACACACCTTGGTGCTCAAGGTCTTGAAAGAACTCTACCATTCCACCTTAGTTCGGTCGGTGATATCCAATAGAGACTGCCAGACCGTGTTTGAAATCATGGTGTAAAACGGCCCTGACTTATTCTCTTCATAAGAGTTGGCGAACTCTTGTAAGTCTGATTTTACATAGGCAGATACCAAGGCCATTTCATCCTTGGTCATATCATTAGCAGCCTGTACTACCTCTTCTGAGGTAGCGATTACCTTATTAATCTCATCCGGGCTGTGCTTTAGCGTTTCTACTACATCGGACAGCAATTCTTCATATCCCGATTGGCGTTTTGGCATATTCCCTCCTACCCATGAATAAAGTCGGTTTGTGGTTGTTGCTTTTCTCTCCTTTAGGTATTCTATGCGGATCTTAAAAGAACTGATTTAATCGTTCTCACAGTTTCCAAGAAAACGGATAGCGTCGATGCAAGAACAATACAACCCGCAAGATATTGAACAAAAAGTTCAACAGCACTGGGACAACAACAAGACCTTTGTTGTAAGTGAAGACCCAAACAAAGAAAAATTCTACTGTTTATCAATGTTCCCATACCCAAGTGGCCGACTGCACATGGGTCACGTGCGCAACTACACCATTGGTGACGTTATTTCCCGTTTCCAACGTCTGCAAGGTAAAAACGTAATGCAACCAATCGGTTGGGATGCATTCGGTCTGCCTGCAGAAAACGCTGCTGTAAAAAATAAAACAGCGCCTGCGCCTTGGACTTACGAAAACATCGAATACATGAAGAACCAGCTTAAACTGCTGGGCTTTGGTTATGACTGGAACCGCGAATTCGCAACCTGTACTCCAGAGTACTACCGTTGGGAACAAGAGTTCTTCACTAAGCTTTACGAAAAAGGCTTGGTTTATAAGAAGACCTCTTCAGTAAACTGGTGTCCAAACGACCTTACTGTACTTGCAAACGAGCAGGTAGAAGACGGCTGCTGCTGGCGTTGTGATACTCCAGTAGTACAAAAAGAGATCCCTCAGTGGTTCATCAAGATCACTGAATACGCTCAAGAGCTTCTAGACGACCTAGACAACCTTGATGGCTGGCCTGAAATGGTTAAGACCATGCAGCGCAACTGGATCGGTCGCTCTGAAGGCGTTGAGCTGAAATTCCAAGTAGCGGGTCAAGAAGACCTAGAGGTTTACACCACGCGTCCTGATACCTAATGGGTGTGACTTATGTAGGCATCGCAGCCGGTCACCCTCTTGCGGCAGCTGCTGCTGAAAACAACCCTGAACTTGCGGCTTTCATCGAAGAGTGTAAGAACAACAAGGTTGCTGAAGCTGAGCTAGCAACAATGGAGAAGAAGGGTATGGCGACCGGCCTTACTGCTATTCACCCATTGAACGGCCGTGAAGTACCTGTATTTGTAGCTAACTTCGTACTGATGGATTACGGCACAGGTGCTGTAATGGCGGTACCTGCACACGACCAACGTGACTACGAGTTCGCAACTAAGTACGGCCTAGACATCGTTCCTGTGATCAAGCCTGCTGACGACAGCGAGCTAGATATATCAGAAGAAGCGTACACTGAGAAAGGCGTACTATTCGATTCAGGCGAGTTCGACGGTCTTGAATTCCAAGCGGCGTTTGATGCAATCGCAGCTAAGCTAGAAGCTGAAGGTAAAGGTACTAAGACAGTAAACTTCCGTCTACGTGACTGGGGTGTATCTCTCAGCGTTACTGGGGTGCTCCAATCCCAATGGTAACTACCGAAGACGGTGAAGTTCACCCAGTACCAGCAGACCAACTTCCAGTAATTCTCCCTGAAGATGTGGTAATGGATGGTGTAACTAGCCCAATCAAGGCAGACAAGTCTTGGGCTGAGACCACCTTCAACGGCGAGCCAGCTCTACGTGAAACAGATACCTTCGATACCTTCATGGAATCATCTTGGTACTATGCGCGTTACTGCTCTCCACAAGCTGACGACATCCTAGATCCAGAAAAAGCGAACTACTGGCTACCTGTAGACCAATACATTGGTGGTATCGAGCACGCAGTAATGCACCTGCTTTACTCTCGCTTCTTCCACAAACTGCTACGTGACGCAGGTTACGTGACCTCTGACGAGCCGTTCAAGCAACTACTTTGCCAAGGTATGGTGCTGGCTGATGCCTTCTATCACACCAACGAGAAAGGCACTAAAGAGTGGATCGCACCGACTGAAGTTAAGGTTGAGCGCGACGGTAAAGGTAACATCGTTTCGGCTATCGACTCACAAGACCGTACGGTTGAGCACTCGGGCATGATCAAGATGTCTAAGTCGAAGAACAACGGTATCGACCCACAAGAGATGGTAGATAAGTACGGCGCTGACACAGTACGTCTATTCATGATGTTTGCTTCACCTGCAGACATGACTCTAGAGTGGCAAGAGTCTGGCGTTGAGGGCGCTAACCGCTTCCTTAAGCGTGTTTGGAAACTGGTTCGTGAGCACTCTGAGAAAGGTGCAGCGGTTGCCGTTGATGCAGCAGCACTATCAGGCAACCAAAAAGCACTTCGTCGCGACGTTCACAAGACTATCGCTAAAGTGTCTGATGACATCTCACGTCGTCAAACCTTCAACACAGCTATCGCAGCTATCATGGAGCTGATGAACAAGCTAGCTAAGGCTCCACAAGAGTCTGAGCAAGACCGTGCAATCCTAGATGAAGCGCTAAAAGCCGTTGTTGTAATGCTTTACCCTATCACTCCACACATCTGTTTCGAGATGTGGACTGCTATGGGTGAAACAGACATCGACAACGCTGCATGGCCAATCTTCGATGAGAAAGCACTTGTTGAAGATGAAAACTTATCGTTGTTCAGGTAAACGGCAAGCTTCGCGCTAAGCTAACCGTTGCAGCAGACGCAACCAAAGAGCAGGTTGAAGAGCTGGGTCTTAACGATGAAAACGTTACTAAGTTCACAGAAGGTAAAACTGTGCGTAAGGTTATTTACGTACCAGGGAAACTTCTAAACATTGTTGCGAACTAAAGTAACGTACTAATCTAAGCTATATAGGGCATAGCATGGCTATGCCCTTTCTTCGCTTTTTGTTAATGCATTGATTCTCAGTGTGGTAACAAAAGACGAACCCCTTTTAAGAGAGTATTTTAGTGACGTTGATCCCTCGCCTTCGACTCCTCATCGCCTTTGTCATTGTTTCCCTAATCAGCGGTTGCGGTTTTCACTTCCGCGGCGACTACCTAGTACCTGACGAAGTTGGCAAGCTATCGGTTACCAGTTTCGATGAATATGCCCAGCTTACCCGTGATGTTAAGCGAGAGCTTCGCTTGAACGGTATCGACATTACAGCACCCGCGGCTAGCGTGAGTAACCTACACCTAGTTTCTGAGAGCATCTCAGAGCGTACTCTTTCTCTTTATCAAAACAGCCGTGCAGCTGAGAAAGAGCTGACTCTGCGCGTTAGCTATCGTGTAGTTGTCCCTGAGCAAGGCATGAAGACCTTTAATACTCAGGTAAACCGTAGCTTCCTAGATAACCCGTTGACCGCACTAGCTAAGTCGGTAGAACGTGAGATGATCGAAGATGAGATGCGTAAGCAGGCATCCCGTCAGATCATTCGTCAGCTTGCGCGTCTGCGTGCGGACGTACTAGACGATAAAGCAGAATTTGATGACGAACCTGTTGTCAATGAAGATGGCGTAATGCTTTCTCCAGAAGAAGCCGCTGCACAGGACGATCAGATCAGCCTTCAGGCTGAGTACGAAAAGAACGATCCTCAGCAGCCACAGTCTGCTCCTGAAGCGCAGCAATCCACTGATGCTTCAGACGAGCAAACCAGTTCTGACGCTGAACAAATGCCTGAGACGGAACAGGAACAATTAGCTCCTGAGAGCTCAGATACGGCGGAAACCCAGCAGTAATTATGCGTATCTTCGCCGATAAGCTCGCTGCACAGCTTCAGCGCCAACTGCACTCTATCTATCTGCTGTTTGGTGCTGAGCCCCTGCTCATCCAAGAATCCCGCGACCTGATCAAGCAGACAGCCGAAAAGCAGGGCTATAGTGAGCGATTCCGTTTCGATATCAATGCTCAAACCCCATGGGATGAGATCTTTGATGCTTGTAACGCTATGAGCTTGTTCAGTGAGCGTAAGATCATTGAATTAGACCTACCAGAATCTGGTGCCAGTCAGGCCATTGCTAAGAACCTAATGTCGCTACAAGAGCTTCTGAATGAAGACGTCATTCTTGTGATTACGGGGAGCAAGCTAACTAGGGCGCAAGAAAATGCTAAGTGGTTTAAGGCACTAAACAGCCAAGGCGTTTGGGTTTCATGCCTGACTCCTGATATTCAGCGTCTACCTCAGTTTGTTCAGCAGCGCTGTTACTCCCTTGGGCTGCAAGCCGACCATGAAGCGCTGCAGATGCTGGCTCAGTGGCATGAAGGAAATCTGCTTGCCCTGAACCAAAGCCTTGAAAAGCTCAAGCTCCTTTATCCTGATGGTCAGCTAACCCTAGTGCGTATTGAGTCGGCTCTGAGCCGCCACAACCACTTCAATGCCTTTCATTGGATTGATGCCATGCTGGCAGGAAAAGCAAAGCGTAGCCAACGTATCCTTAAGCAGCTCTCTGCCGAAGGCGTTGAAGGTGTAATTCTATTGCGCACATTGCAAAAAGAGCTCAATACCCTGATGACCTATCAAAAGGAGCTTCAGAGCAAGAGCTTGCAACAGGTATTCGACCAGTATCGCGTATGGAACAACAAACGCCCACTGTATACAGCGGCATTAAATCGTCATTCTATGCAGTCTTTGTATCAAATATGGTCTGAGCTGGCTGAAATAGAGATAATTGCCAAAACGGATTACGACACTCCTGTGTGGCCAAGATTAACTCAGGTGACCCTGAGCCTAAGCCAAACAGGGGCTCTCCCCTTCACTCAAGCTTGACAATATTCTGTCAGCTAAGTGATATACTCACATCAATTGTTTAAGAAAAAAGGAGCCAGCATTGCAAGGCGAACAACTAAAAGATTTCCTAGCCGATAAAGCGGATGACATGAAGGCACAAGACATTGTCACTCTAGACGTTAAGGGTAAGTCTAGCGTTACCGACTATATGGTTATCTGCACCGGAACATCTAAACGTCACGTAGCCTCAATCGCTGACCATATCGCTATCGAATCTAAGAAAGAAGGCATTGAGCCACTTGGCGTGGATGGCGAGCAAGAAGGTGAATGGGTTGTTGTAGATATGGGCTCTACTATGGTTCACGTGATGCAAGAAGAGCATCGTGAGCTGTATCAACTTGAAAAGCTGTGGGGCTAATCTGTGAAAATCCAGCTGATTGCGGTTGGCACTAAAATGCCAAAATGGGTTGAAGAAGGCTTTAACGAATACAAACGTCGCTTTCCTAACGATATGCCTCTAGAGCTTATCGAAATCCCAGCAGGAAAGCGTAGCAAGAATGCCGATATCGCTCGCATCTTGCAAAAAGAAGGGGAAGCCATGCTAGCGGCTGTCCCTAAGGGTAACCGTATCGTTACTCTGGATATCCCAGGTAAACCTTGGGACACCCCACAACTGGCTAAGCAACTGGATAAATGGAAGCTAGATGCTCGGGATGTTTCCATCCTGATTGGTGGCCCTGAAGGATTAGCACCGGCTTGTAAGGCGGCAGCAGAACAGAGCTGGTCTCTGTCTCCCCTAACCCTGCCACATCCATTGGTTCGAGTGGTCATGGCTGAGAGCCTATACCGCGCTTGGAGCATCAACGCTAACCATCCTTATCACCGCGAGTAAGGCTGGATGTTACGCAAACGCACCCAAATCCGAGATCATGTGTTCGAGTCTCGACTGTTCCGCAGTCGAGCCGCGGTCTCGTTTATCGGTATCGTACTTCTGGTTGGGGCACTTATCCTCAACCTTTACCACATCCAGGTAAATCAATACCAAGACTACCGCACCCGCTCTAACGATAACCGTATTAAGGTTGTCCCTATCGCCCCAAACCGCGGGCTTATCTATGATAGAAATGGTGTGGTGCTGGCTGAAAACCGCCCAGTATTTAGCCTAGAGATCACGCCTGAAAAGGTCTCTAACATAGATGACACCATTAATGGTCTGCGCAAGATCTTACAGATCAGTGACGATCAGGTGGAAGCCTTCCAGCGAGAGCGTCGACGCACCCACAGATTTAAATCAATTCCACTAATGAATCAAATGACCGAAGAACAAGTAGCTAAGTTCTCGGTGCATCAATATGACTTCCCGGGGGTTGAGGTTAACGCCACCCTAAAACGCTTCTATCCGTATGGTGAGGTGCTTACCCATGTGCTTGGCTATGTATCGCGTATCAATGACCGCGATATGCAGCGCTTGATCCGCGAAGACAAAGAGCAGGACTACAAGGCGACCAAGGATATCGGTAAACTGGGTATCGAGCGCTATTACGAAGACGTACTGCACGGCAAACCTGGCTATCAGGAGGTTGAGGTCAACAGCCGCGGTCGTATCATTCGCACCCTCAAGTATGAACACCGGTTCCTGGCGACGATATCGTTCTCAATATAGATATCAAGTTGCAGAAATACCTGTTTAATCTACTCGATAACTATCGCGGTAGTGCTGTGGTTCTCGACCCTAAAACAGATGCGGTACTGGCTATGGTTTCTAGCCCTAGCTATGACCCGAACGCTTTTGTTCACGGTATTTCCGGCAAAGCTTATCGCTCACTACTGAATGATAAAAACCGCCCTCTGGTAAACCGAGCAACCTTGGGTATCTATCCACCAGCATCGACGGTTAAACCCTTTATCGCGGTTGCGGCGTTGCAAGAGAAGGTGATTACGCCAAACACTACGCGAAACGACCCTGGTTATTGGCGTATTCCTAACTCCAAGACGCGACCATTTCGTGACTGGCTGCGTTGGGGACACGGCGTAGTGGACATTGAAAAAGCACTGGAAGAGTCGGTAGATACTTTCTTCTATCAAATTGCTTATGACCTTGGTATCGACCGCCTATCGACCTGGATGCAACATTTCGGTTTTGGTGACTACTCGGGCATCGACCTTTACGAAGAGAGTAAGGCCAACATGCCGACTCGTGAATGGAAGATGGCGCGACACCGCACCCCTTGGTACAAGGGCGATACTATCCCTGTAGGTATCGGGCAGGGTTATTGGACCGCAACACCTGTACAGATTGCGAAAGCGACCTCTGTGCTTATCAATGACGGTAAGGTGATGGCGCCACAACTGCTTCACTCTAAAATCCATCACAGCGATGAGGGCAATACTGAGGAAGTGGCCAAGGTTGAAACCTTCCCGCCGATCACTGGAGTTGAGCAAAGATTTGGGATATCTCTAAGCGAGGTATGTATCTCGTAAACCATGGTAAGAAAGGCACAGCGCGTCGCTCTTTCCAAGGCACCGAATACAAGAGTGCGGGTAAGTCTGGTACGGCTCAGGTGTTTGGTCTGGCGGAGGACCAAGAGTACAACGCCGACGAGATCGCTGACACCTACGAGACCACGCTTTGTTTACTGGTTATGCGCCGTTTGATGACCCTCAGGTTATCGTAACCGTGGTACTAGAGAACGCCGGTGGTGGTTCGAGCCATGGTGCACCTGTGGTGCGTCGTATCTTCGACCATATCCTGCTTAGAGACCGCTACGACTATATTGAGTCTGAGAAATGAAACTAGACCCAGAAACAGGCAAAAACCGCTCCCTCTTTGAGCGTATGCACTTAGACCTACCGCTTATCCTCGGCATACTTCTGCTGATGGGGTTTGCGCTACTCATCATGTACAGCGCAAGCGGTCAAAGCATGGCTATGATGGAACGTCAGATGGCGCGTATGGCGCTATCTCTGGGCGTTATGGTCATACTGGCACAGATCACTCCAAGGACCTATGAAACCCTTGCCCCACTGCTGTTTACCGGCGGCTTGATATTGTTGCTCGGGGTGCTCTTCTTTGGTGAAGCTCCAAGGGTGCACAGCGCTGGCTAAACCTTGGTTTTATTCGCTTTCAGCCGTCAGAGCTAATGAAACTGGCGGTGCCACTTATGGTGGCTCGCTATATCGCAACCGCCCACTTCCACCTACCTTTAGAGTGTTGTTAACCTCTTTGATACTGGTGGTGCTGCCGACCATATTGATCGCAAAACAGCCCGATCTAGGTACCTCGATTCTGATCGCTGCCTCAGGTATCTTCGTTATCTTCCTTGCGGGTATCAGCTGGAAAATCATTGCCACCGCGGCTATCTCCATCGGTGCCTTTATCCCGATCTTGTGGTTCTTCCTGATGCGGGAGTATCAAAAGGTGCGGGTGCGAACCCTATTCGACCCAGAGTCAGACCCATTGGGCGCTGGCTATCACATCATCCAAAGTAAGATAGCTATCGGTTCTGGTGGCCTGACCGGCAAGGGCTGGCTACAAGGTACGCAATCACAGCTTGAGTTCTTGCCAGAGCGACATACTGACTTTATCTTTGCGGTTATCGCCGAAGAATGGGGCATGATAGGCGTGCTGGGATTACTCTCCATCTATCTGTTCATCATAGGTCGCGGTCTCTACCTCTCTAGCCAAGCGCAAACGGCGTTTGGCCGCATGATGGCGGGCAGTATCGTGCTCAGCTTCTTTGTATATGTTTTCGTTAACATAGGCATGGTAAGTGGCATCTTGCCTGTGGTAGGTGTTCCACTGCCACTAGTGAGCTACGGTGGTACCTCTATGGTGACCTGATGGCCGGCTTCGGGATACTGATGTCGATACAAACTCATAGGAAAATGCTTTCTAAGGCAACTTAATGGAAAAACGTTCTTTTTTGCTGGCAGGGTTGTTTGCTCTGCTACTGGCAGGATGCTCAAGCTCAGACAGCGAGCGCTACGCGATCAACCAAGACATCCCGCCGGATGCACCCATCACTTTGGACCATATTGAGGACGCTACTCCTCGCTATGAGCCATATAGCCTTGGTGGAAACAAAGATTACACGGTTTTAGGCAAGTCCTATTCTGTGATAGATAATCCGCAGGGATTCAAGCAGAAAGGCAAAGCGTCCTGGTACGGCAAGAAGTTTCATGGTCATCTCACCTCAAATGGGGAGACCTACGACATGTACTCCATGAGTGCGGCTCACAAAACCCTGCCCATACCTAGCTATGTGAAGGTAACCAATCTCGACAATGGTAAAACCGCTGTGGTTCGTGTTAACGACCGTGGTCCGTTTCACGATGGTCGAATCATTGACCTAAGCTACGCCGCTGCGACGAAGTTGGGGGTTATCCAATCGGGTGTGGCCAATGTGGAGATAGAGCACATTGACACCTCGGCGCATAAAAAGCCAAAGACCTCCTCTCACCCTAAATTTATCATCCAGGTGGCGAGCCTCAGTAATGCTGAGAACTCGCAAAAGCTGGCGGATAAATTGAGTAAAGACTATCAACAACCGAGTTTTGTAGAATCAAAGGATAAAACGAATCGAATTTTTGTTGGTCCAATTTCAGAGGCGAACACTGCACAAGATGTGCTTAAAAAATTAAAACAGGATGGATTTACCTCGGCTTTCATCAAAAAGCACAAGGTTCAATAAATCTCAAAGCAATAATTTGGTTAATCTGAACGTAGATAACTGGGTTTAAACGTGGTTTAGACCCTTTATTCTGCTACTATACTGTCAGTTTTGCCTTCAAGTTTGGACATTACACGGAAAAAATGAAAAGAGTTACCCAATCAATGAAATCTGTCATCGCGACAGCAGCACTCGCTACACTGGCTGTTTCTACAGCTCACGCTGCACCTATCGTAATGCCAGATCCGCCGTCAATCGCGGCAAATGGATTTGTGCTAATGGACTACAACTCAGGCAAAGTCCTAGCCGAAAAAGAAATGAACACTCAGCTGCACCCAGCAAGCTTGACCAAGATGATGACTAGCTATGTTATCGGTCAAGAGCTTAAACGCGGTAACATCTCTAAAGATGACGAAGTGGTGATAAGCAAGAATGCTTGGGCCAAGAACTTCCCGGATTCTTCAAAGATGTTCATCGAGGTGGGTACTACGGTAACCGTAGATCAGCTAAACCACGGCATCATCATCCAATCGGGTAATGACGCATGTGTGGCTATGGCTGAACACGTTGCGGGTTCTGAAGATGCTTTCGTTGACCTAATGAATGCATGGGCAAAGACTCTGGGTATGACTAACACCCATTTTGCTAACGTTCACGGCCTGGACAACGATAACCTGTACTCGACTCCTTACGACCTAGCGCTACTTGGCCAAGCACTTATCCGTGATGTGCCAGACGAATACGCGCTATACAGTGAGAAGCAGTTCACCTACAACGGCATCACGCAGTACAACCGTAATGGTCTGCTGTGGGACAAGAGCATGAACGTGGACGGCATCAAAACCGGTCACACCAGCAAAGCGGGCTATAGCTAGTAAGCTCAGGCACCGAAGGTCAGATGCGTCTGATCGCAGTAGTGATGGGTACAAAGAGCGCTAACGCACGTAAAGCTGAGAGCAAAAAGCTTCTTAACTACGGCTTCCGCTTCTTCGAAACCGTTGCTCCTCACAAGAAGGGCGAAGTGTTTGCTGAAGAGAAAATCTGGATGGGCAACAAGGATACCGTTAAGCTTGGCCTAGCTGAAGATACCTATGTGACTCTTCCACGTGGCGTAGCTAAAGACCTTCAAGCTAGCTTTGTTCTTGATAAAGAGCTGAAAGCGCCAATCAAAGAAGGTGATGTAGTAGGTCGCGTATTCTACCAAGTAGATGGCGAAGACATTGCTGAATACCCGCTTCTAGCACTAGAAGACGTAGATGAAGGTGGACTATTCAGCCGCTTGATCGACTACATCGTTCTGCTGTTCAAGAGCTGGTTCTAATACCTAGCATTCCGATGAAGCCGCTACCAAGCGGCTTCTTTTTTATCTGCTCCCTTGAAATCAAGCTCGACAGGCCTCACCTTGAGTTTTGATCCAGTTCACAGTAACATTCCCGCCCTAAACGGCAAAGATTTAACCATTTCCACTTGGAGTAGTAACCATGCAAGAGCAGCCAAAACTAAGAGATCTTTTAGAGTTCCCATGCCGATTTACCTACAAGGTAATGGGTTACGCTAAACCTGAGCTGCCTGATTTGGTATTGGAAGTCATTCAGCGCCACGCTCCAGGTAACTACAGCCCAACGGTACGTCCAAGTGGCAAAGGCACCTACAATGCCGTATCTGTCACCATCACCGCTACTTCTATCGAGCAGGTAGAGACGCTTTATAAAGAGCTAGGCGAGATCGACATCGTGCGTATGGTGCTTTAATTGAGCAAAAACTAAGTCATTGATATGGAAAGAGGTGTTTATTTAAACACTTCTTTTTTGTATGACAAATGTTTGAAAAACGTGTAATTTTGCTAGGAAAATGACGCATATGCTGATAGCTTGCGTCCTCCGACACAGATAATTCAAGGAAGTAGTGAATTGCCTAGTCCAACTGACCTCGAACAACGCCTAGAGATTAAATTCCTAGGTCGACAGGATTACCTTCCAGTTTGGGAAAAGATGCATCAGTTTACCGATGAGCGTGATGAGAACACCGCCGACCAGGTGTGGATCGTCGAGCACAACCCTGTATTTACACAGGGACAAGCGGGTAAAGAAGAGCATGTCCTAAACGCAGGTGATATCCCTATCGTAAAAAGCGATCGTGGCGGTCAGGTGACTTATCATGGCCCAGGCCAGATGGTGGTCTACTTCCTTTTGAACCTGCGCCGTAAAGGCATTGGGGTTCGCGAGCTGGTCACTCACATTGAGAATCTAGTCATTCAAACCCTAGCCGATTTAGGTATTCAATCGGCAGCACGACCTGACGCCCCTGGCGTCTACGTTGAGGGTAAGAAAATCTGTTCACTGGGTTTGAGGATCCGTAAAGGGTGTTCATTCCACGGCTTGGCGCTAAATATCGATATGGATTTGTCGCCATTTTTGCGTATTAACCCATGTGGCTACGCAGGAATGGAAATGGTGCAGGTTTCTGACTTCACCACGCAGGAGCAGAGAGCCAACCTAGAGCAGGTATTGGTAACACATCTAACCAAGCTTCTTGGTTATTCGGACATTACAGAAACGACAGAAAGTTATGAGTAAACCAATTCAAATGGAAAAAGGCGTTAAGTATCGTGACGCCGATAAGATGGCACTGATCCCAACCAAAACAGTGCCAGTGGAGCGCAAAGAAGTATTGCGTAAGCCGGATTGGATGAAAATCAAGTTGCCTGCCGACAGTCAACGCATTCAAGACATCAAATCTGCGATGCGCAAGAACGACCTTCACTCTGTATGTGAAGAGGCCTCTTGCCCTAACCTAGCTGAGTGCTTTAACCACGGTACAGCTACCTTTATGATCCTAGGTGCTATCTGTACACGTCGTTGTCCTTTCTGTGATGTTGCCCACGGTCGCCCGCTTCCACCAGAAGCACAAGAGCCGCAAAAGCTGGCTAAGACCATCCAAGACATGAAGCTTAAGTATGTGGTAATCACCTCGGTTGACCGTGATGACCTGCGTGACGGCGGTGCTAAGCACTTTGCTGACTGTAACGCAGAAATCCGCAAGCTGAGCCCGAACATCCGCATCGAAACCCTAGTACCTGACTTCCGTGGTCGTATGGATAAGGCACTAGAAGAGCTTAAGATTGCTCCGCCAGACGTATTCAACCACAACCTAGAGACCGCACCTCGCCTATATCGCAAGGTTCGTCCAGGCGCGAACTACAAATGGTCGCTAGAGCTTCTTAAGAAATTCAAAGAGCAACACCCAGATGTTCCGACCAAATCAGGTCTAATGATGGGTCTTGGTGAGACCAAGGAAGAGATCGTTGAGGTGCTTAAGGACCTACGTGCTCACGGCGTTACCATGCTAACCCTAGGTCAATACCTAGCACCAAGCCGTCACCACCTGCCTGTAGAGCGCTACGTGCCACCAGCAGAATTTGACGAGCTCAAAGAGATTGCTCTAGAGCTAGGTTTCACTCACGCTGCCTGTGGTCCGTTCGTGCGTTCTTCATACCACGCTGACCTACAAGCAAAAGGTGAAGAGGTGAAATAAAAATCCTAGCGGATTTTATTTCATCCCCGAAAAGCCAAAGGCTTTATCGGGGATCTCCCAACCAGATCAGCTATCAGCTATCAGCTATCAGCTATCAGCTATCAGCTATCAGCTATCAGCTATCAGCTATCAGCTAAACTTCCCAAAACCTAGGCCGCTCGCTAGGTTTTTTATTATCTTTCAAATAACTACCCGACATTTTTTGCAATTCTACTCCTTGCAATTATGCTTTCCGTATAAGCTAAAAAATATACAAGGAGAGTGTTAATGAAACGGATTCTATTTCTACTTGCCCCTCTGTTTCTCTGGGGCTGTGCTGATAAAAATACCCAAGAAGACAACTACCTAGAGGCCTCCTTCGAGCTGTGTAATACCGAGGTATCTCTATACTCGGTCAGTGATGATGGCAGGTACGAATCATCTGCGCAGACGGCTCTAAATTCGCCCTAGACAGCGAAAAGACGTTAGAGGTGATGCGTGATATCAATATCGACTATTGCTCGGGTGAGGGGCTATCTAAGTTCAGTGAAAGCCGACGCTACTACACCTTTAAGTGTAAATCTGGCACCCAGCTAAGTATCAATAAATAAGCCTATCAGCCCCGTCATTTGATGGGGCTTTTGTTATCCCCTACTTAACTAGGGTACACTCAGGCTGACTTCCATTATTCAGCTATCAAGATGAACCCATCGCTTAAATACATTCAGGGCTATCCAGAGCACATCATCAAGCCTGTTACCGATATGGTAAACGCAGGAAAACTGGTGCCTTGGTTTGAGAAACGCTATCCAGACAAACACAACATCAGGAGCGAAAAAGCACTGTTTGAATACACCATGGAGTTTAAGAATCGTTATCTTAAAAAGTCCGCTCCTCTTAGCAAGGTGATCTATGATCCCAAGATACATCTGATCAACAATGCGTTAGGGCTTCATTCCTATGTAAGCCGCGTGCATGGCAATAAGCTGAAATCAAAAAATGAGATACGCATAGCCAGCATGTTCAAAGAAGCCCCTGAACCCTTGCTACGCATGTTGGTAGTGCACGAACTGGCGCATCTCAAGGAGAAGGAACACAACAAGGCCTTCTATCAGCTCTGTTGTCACATGGAGCCTAATTATCATCAGTTAGAGCTCGATGCCCGTTTATTTATGATCTATCTCGAGAACAAATAACAGATACAAAAAAGCGAGCCCAGGCTCGCTTTTTCATTTAGTGCTTTGGATTAAGCGTAAACTGGCTTACGCTTACAGATATCCAGAACCTTAGCTTTAGTTGCTTCGATCACTGCTTCATCACCCATGTTGTCTAGAATGTCACAAATCCAACCTGCTAGGTTAGTTGCGTCTTCTTCAGTGAAACCACGACGAGTGATAGAAGGAGAACCAATACGGATACCAGAGGTAACGAATGGACTACGTGGGTCGTTTGGTACAGAGTTCTTGTTCACTGTGATGTTCGCGCTACCTAGAGCTGCGTCCGCTTCTTTACCTGTGATGTCTTTGTCGATCAGGTCAACAAGGAACAGGTGGTTCTCAGTTGAACCAGAAACGATGTTGTAACCACGGTTGATGAACTCAGCAACCATAGCCTTTGCGTTAGCAACAACGCGCGCTTGGTAGTCTTTAAATTCTGGCTCTAGTGCTTCTTTGAAGGCTACCGCTTTCGCTGCGATAACGTGCATTAAAGGACCACCTTGACCGCCAGGGAATACTGCTGAGTTCAGCTTCTTGTACAGGTCTTCGCCTTCGCTAGAAAGGATTAGACCACCACGTGGGCCCGCAAGAGTTTTGTGAGTAGTAGTAGTCACAACGTGCGCGTGTGGTACTGGGTTCGGATATACGCCTGCTGCGATAAGACCCGCTACGTGAGCCATATCTACGAAGAAGTATGCACCTACCTTGTCAGCGATTTCACGCATGCGCGCCCAATCACAAACCTGAGAGTAAGCAGAGAAACCACCGATGATCATCTTAGGCTTGTGCTCTAGAGCTAGTGCTTCCATCTCGTCGTAATCGATCTGGCCTTGCTCATCGATGCCGTAAGGAATGATGTTATAAAGCTTACCAGAGAAGTTTACTGGAGAACCGTGAGTCAGGTGACCACCGTGCGCTAGGCTCATACCAAGTACAGTATCGCCTGCGTTTAGAAGTGCCATGTAAACGGCATTGTTCGCTTGAGAACCAGAGTGTGGCTGTACGTTCGCGTATTCAGCGCCAAATAGCTCACATGCACGAGCAATTGCTAGGTCTTCAACCTTATCAACGTACTCACAACCGCCGTAGTAACGCTTGCCTGGGTAACCTTCCGCATACTTGTTAGTAAGTTGTGAACCTTGAGCTTCCATTACACGAGGGCTAGTGTAGTTTTCTGAAGCGATAAGTTCGATGTGCTCTTCTTGACGCACAGTTTCTTCCTGGATGGCTGCGAATAGATCCGCATCGTAATCAGCGATGTTCATGTCACGCTTTAGCATCTGTATCTCCTGACTCAGATTGAACTCAAAATGGCAAAATTAGCACCAAACGACCAAAAGCAAACGTTTTCGTCATCCGAATGCCGGCATTCTACCGAATTTAATTCATATCACAAATTGTTTTGTGTCCATGTTTTAGATCAATTTTTTCTATCATTGTTCTTGTGAACTCAAGGGGGTTATACCCGAGTTGACCCACTTTACACTCTGTAAAAGCAAAATTACACGACGTTAACACCATTTCTGAGTAAAAACTTCGTTAAATACAACTTTTTAGTTATCCTACGCGGCTTATTGGGACTTAGGAGTGAAAATGAACAGACACACGTTATTGGAAGACTGCGCCGCTATATTTACTGGTACCTTTTGGTGGCCGTTGGGATCTATTTCCTAAAGTCATCATCTATGATCGTTGGTGGTACCGCAGGCTTGGCTCTACTTCTAAACCAGTTCGTGGATCTGTCGTTTGGTACGCTTTACTTCTTAGTCAACGTGCCCTTCTATTTCTTGGCTTGGTTTCGCTTGGCAAACACTTCACCATTAACAGCATCATCTGTGTGAGTTTGGTTTCTGTGATGGCAGATAACATACATCGCGTGATGGTGTTTGAAACGCTCTCGCCTATGTTCGCTGCTATAGCTGGCGGTACCTTTATTGGTTTGGGGCTTTTGATCCTATTTAGACACAGAGCCAGTCTCGGCGGCTCAAATGTGCTCTGCTTGGTGATCCAAGACAAGATGGGCATCTCTGTAGGTAAGAGCCAGTTGCTGTTTGATACCACTATCTTACTGGCATCCCTCTACTTTATACCTCTCTCGCTAATAGCTTGGTCTATCTTCGCCGCTGTGTTTATCAATATGATCCTGTGGATGAACCATAAACCGACTCGCTACACGGTAAGCTACGAGAAATAATTTCGTCTTCAATCTTGGTACACATCCAGTGTGCCAAGCCTTTGCAATCTATCAGTAGCTAGCCGAGGACGGTATGCGCGATTTTCTGCAGCAAGCAAAAGAGACCAATAGCCTGATTGCTATCGGCGATCTCATCTATAACCCACAAAACCAGACTCTGTACAAACAAGCCGCAAGCATAGACATAGAGCCTCGCACTATAGAGCTTCTAGAGTTGCTGCTCACTAGTGTCGGGCAGCCCCTTTCAGCAGAAACCATCATAGATAGCATCTGGCAGAGCAAGTACATCTCTAAGAATGTACTCACTAACCGTATCAGCACCCTAAGAGCCCTGTTTCAAGAGCATATGCCTGAACTGGATGCCACAAAGCTATTGGTCACCTATCCGCGCAAGGGATACTTTCTCAACCCTGCTAATCTGTCATTGACCCAAGTGGATAAGCAAAAGCCGAAGCAGCTCAATTCAACTAGTTCAGGTTCATCAGGCAGACAAACCATCACTTATACCTTTGTGCAATGCTTTTCATCACTACGATTGGGCTGGGATGGAAACTGTGGCAACAGCCCGACACCTCTAGCCTGCAAACACGAAACCAATTATTGATCCCCAAGGTTGAGCTTTTGCTTAATCGCGTCGACGCCATAGGCACAGAGGCACGTGAATACCGAGCGCTGGTAAAGGCTATCTTGCTCCAGCAGCAGGTAGAGTACCCCTATACAGATATCGCTAACCAAGACGCACCGAGCTACTTTCTAGACCCGATCAATGAGACGCCTTATTTTCCTGGTGCGCGCAACATGCAAACCAGTGATTACCTGCTCAATATTGAACTAAAAGAGGGAGCAACCGAGGGGCTGCTGAAGGCGCAGGTCAACCTTATCTATCCCGCAACGGACAAGTTGGCATTTCGTAATCACTATCCGTTGCGCATAGTGAGTTTGCAGTCGGATCTATTTCGCATGCATGCGGATATCGCTCAATATTTTAATTTACCTCAGCCTTCGGTAAGCGCTTGGCAACTGACACAGACACACGAGAAGATGCTTCTGGACAACCAGTTTCCATCAGTAACAGATATGCCCATGGATGAATTTACCGCTATCACACTAGCGCGCCATCTTGCCCTGTATGAAGATGATAAACCGATACTAGAAATGTATCTGTCTCAGGCTCAATCCTCATTTGATGTTCTACCTGATGAGCTAGGTCTATGGCTCGGTATCCTGCACTACAAGCTGGGTGAACTGGACAAAGCTAAGGCTCTGCTCACCACTCCCGCTGGTGATTCGCGTATTCAGAATGCCTTGGTGTACACCTTTGTATCCCACATTGCTTATAAGCAAAACAAGTTGGATCAGTTCCGACTCAACTATATGGAGTCTTTGGTGGCACTGCTACGAGTGATGCCTTCCAAAGAGCTATTCAGTCGTCTATCTCAACCAGAGTCTAAACAGACCTGTTTACAACCTTGGACTAGGCTGCGCATTAGCGTACAAGAGAAAGAAATTTTGATGCGCTGGAAAGCTTGATTGAAGAGTATTGCACAAATGTTGAATCAGATATTAATCCAATAAAAACAAATACCTAAATGTAAAATTAAGCTTTTGTGTAACTCTGTTATCTTTTGTTTTTTGAAGAGTATTACCCCAGAGCCTTAGCATGCCCACATTCCAAACACGGCTCATAGCCTCAAACACTGAGAATGAAAAACATGCTAAACAAAATGACCTTTATCGCGGCTGCAACCCTAGCTCTATATGGCTGCGGTGGTGATTCTGGCTCCTCAAACAAACAGCCACAAACTCGCACTGATTACCCAATCAAAGGCTCTCTGTTTACCCCAAGTCCATCCACAAACTTGAGCTACACACTAACAACAGATGGACAGGAAGACGGTGAAGTTTCCCTTAACTATCAGCCTATCGATGCCGAAACTTTAGTTGAGCGATTAATTGAGAAAGAACCTCACAATCCCATCCTCAATATCATCTATGAACTAAACAACAATGGGATTACCCAGTTCTATCTCTCCGAGGAGGTTGTGAACGGTATCGAAGAAGATGCTTCCATGTACTTTGCCGGCACTGACGGTGCAATGCATGAGATCACCGATGCTTATCTAATGGAGCAGAGATTTATCTCAACACTCACCGAAAGCAGTCCGTTGTTTCGTCTAAAGGCAACGGATGTTAAAGAGGCTGACCCAAATATCGATATTAGCTCGAATACGGTTTCTGTTAATTGGAGCCTCACTGGCACACAGCTGAAGCTTCTACTTAACGATTTTGATGAACAAAACTGGGTGAAGAACCTGCCAGACTCAGCCAGTTGCACAGCTTGGTGGCAACAACAAATTACCGAAAAAGGGGTTCGCAAAAGCTTCAAGATTTCAGGAAAGTCCATCGAAGCGGCGTATCTGGAAGAAACCAATACCTACAGTGTGAATTGTGATGACTTGGATTCGATGGAGTTTGTGACTACTGCTGAGCGTTGGTTTAACCCAAACTTAGGTCTGATTCAGCAGATCGAAATTATAAAAGCAGAAAATAGTCATATCAGCGAAGAGAAGGCGACGCTGAGCAAGATAGAAAAGTAAAAAAACAAAAAGGCTTTGGGAGCACACCAAAGCCTTTGTCTTACTCGGGGGATAATTAGGGTCTGTTGACCTTAGCGTTCAACCAGCCAAATGCGAGTTTCATAAGGGCGCAGAGCTTGCGTCTTAGTTGCCTCACCTTGCTCTGAGTAGTTACTCAAAAGCAGTGTTGCTCTGGCAACGTCAAAGTCATCAGGAAGCTCACAGCTTGCCTCTGTTCCATAGTAGTTGTTCACACAGATGAGGGTCTGGTTCGCTGACTTGCGCTGATACATAAAGATCTGTTTATGCTCAGGTAGCTGGTCTTGATAATTACCCTCGGTAATGACGGCTACCTGTTTACGAAGCTCAATCAATCGCTTGTAGAAATAGAATACAGAATCTGGGTCGGCGACAGCCTGCTCTGCATTTATTTGTGGGTAGTTATTCGCTACCTCAAGCCAAGGTGCTGACTTTGAGAAACCGGCAAACTCCTCACTATTCCATTGCATAGGAGTACGAGAGTTATCGCGAGACTTACTAGCCAGAATATCCAGCATCTGCTGTTTATCCACGCCCTGCTCTTCCACCATCAACTGATACATATTAGTGCTTTCTACATCTCGATACTGCTCTATGGAGGTGTATTTAGGGTTAGTCATACCGATCTCTTCACCCTGATACACATATGGCGTACCCTGCATCATATGTACCGACGCCGCCAGCATCTTGGCCGATTCAACGCGGTAGTTTCATCATCTCCTAAGCGAGACACCACACGCGGTTGGTCGTGGTTACACCAAAACAGTGCCCCCCAACCTTGGCCATTTAGGCCAGTTTGCCAGTGATTGAAGATCTGCTTAAGCTCGATGAAATCAAAGGGTGCCTTGGTCCACTTTTCACCGTTTGGATAATCCACCTTTAGGTGGTGGAAGTTAAACACCATAGACAGCTCTTTGCCATCTAATGAAGAGTACTGCTGGCAATGCTCTAGTGTGGTCGATGACATCTCACCTACAGTCACACTGCCATATTTTTGGAATACCGCATCGCTTATCTGTTGCAGATATTCGTGAACCCTTGGGCCATCGGTGTAGAAGCGACGACCATCACCGATATCATCGTTAGGAAAGTCCTGCTGCTTAGAGATAAGGTTGATTACGTCTAGGCGGAATCCGTCGACGCCTTTTCAGCCCAGAAAGAGATCACCTCTTCAACCTCTTCACGCACCTTAGGGTTTCCCAGTTAAGATCCGCCTGCTCGGTTGCGAATAGATGCAGATAGTATTGACCACTCTTCTCATCAAACTCCCAAGCATTGCCACCAAACTTAGACTGCCAGTTAGTTGGCTCTTTACCATCAACGGGATCTTTCCAAATATAGTAATCGCGATACGGGCTATCTTTTCCCTCTAAAGCAGATTGGAACCACTTATGCGCCGTCGAAGTATGGTTAACCACGATATCCATGATGATGCGAATCCCACGCTGATGCGCCTGTTCAAGAAGCTCATCAAAATCCTGCATGGTGCCAAAATCAGGGTTAATGGCGTAGTAGTCAGAGATATCGTAGCCATTATCTACCATAGGCGACTCATATACTGGGGTTAGCCAAATAGCGTCAATACCTAAGCCTTTTAGATAATCGAGTTTAGAGATAATACCCTGGATGTCGCCGGTACCCTTTGCACCGCTGTCACAAAAACTCTTCGGGTAGATTTGATATACCGTGGCGGTCTTCCACCAAGGCGTCGTTGCGTTATTCATTGCCGTGCTACCTAAATGAGAGGGTGAACTTTGCACCCTAAAGATTATGCGTTTGCTGTTTCTAGCTCGCCCTTGCTTTGAGCGCGCTTATAAAGGATTAGGGTTAATGTGATTGGCACTATGATTGCCACCAGCATTGCTAGACCAAATACACCCCAGAAGGCTGGTTGGATAGAAAGGATGCCTGGCAGTCCGCCCACACCGATACCATTCGCCATCACACCTGCGCTGCCACAGATTGCTGCTGCTGCCGCACTACCGATCATGGCGCAAAGCATAGGGAACTTGTATTTCAGGTTGATACCGTACATTGCCGGTTCAGTCACACCTAGGTAAGCTGAAATAGCCGCAGGCACAGAGATATCGCGCTCACCATGTTTCTTGCTGATGACAATGATGCCCACTACCGCCGATGCTTGAGCAATGTTTGACAGTGCAATAAGAGGCCAGATTGGCGTACCGCCAAGGTCTTGCATCAATTGCAGGTCTACGGCATTGGTCGTGTGATGGATACCTGTGATAACCAATGGTGCATAGAAGAAACCAAACAGGATTGAACCCAGCACTGCAAAGTCACCGGTCATGGCAGCTTTAGCGGCAAATGCCACACCATCACCCAACATACGACCGAACGGACCAATCAAAGAGTGCGCCAGAATCACAGACAGAATGATAGAGACAAATGGCACCACAACCAGATACAGGTAAGACGGTACGATGCGCTTAAGATTGGTTTCAATAAAGGCTAGCGCTATACCCGCCAGCATCGCTGGAATAACCTGAGCCTGATACCCCACCTTCTCAATGACAAATAGGCCAAAGTCCCATACCTCTGGCACTTCTTTACCTATCAGATAGGCGTTCATCAATTGAGGCGAAACCAGAGTCACACCTAGCGTGATACCCAGAATCGGAGTGCCGCCCAGTTTCTTCACTGTCGACCAACACACACCTACTGGTAGGAAGAAGAAGATAGCTTCACCGATAAGCCATAAGAATGAGTGTACCGTTGCCCAGAACTGACTGATCTCTGTCAGAGTCTGGCCGTCGAACATTCGGATATCACCGATAACGTTACGGAAACCAAGGATCAGACCACCGGTGATAATGGCAGGAAGAAGAGGAACAAAGATTTCTGCCAGATGAGAGATACCACGCTCAAGGATGTTCATGTTCTTGCGCGCTGCAAGCTTGGCATCATCCTTACTCGCCGCTGATTGACCTGATTCCTCAAGCAGCACCTTATACACCTCATCTACCTCAGTGCCGATAACTACCTGAAACTGGCCTGCATTGGTAAAGCAACCTTTTACCAGAGGAAGTGCCTCTAGCCCTTTGGTGTCAGCCTTATCCGTGTCATTCAAAACAAAACGTAAACGGGTTAAACAGTGACTTACACTGGCGATATTTTCTCTTCCGCCGACCAATTCGATCAGGCGCTGAACATCGCGACGTTCTACCTTGCTCATAACTTAGTTCACCTTAAAGTGGGTACATTTATTATATTCGATGAATCAATGGGAACATTCCCATTTCTTGTGAAACGAATATTGACACTAGTTATGAGAAATTAAAATGGGAACAGTCCCATAAATTGAATCAGGTCACATTCTAGGCAGAGGTTGTTGGGTTTGATGGGTGATTTCAGCCTCACCAGAGAGCTGCTTGATCAAAGCATTAGCCGCTTTCTTGCCGGCTTCGGTATAGCCAGGATCGACGCTATAGACCTTGGGAAATAGGAAAGAGAGCAGCTCATTACCGCCCACACCAGTCACCAAGACATCTTCGCGTCCCAGCTCTTGCAGGCGTTTAATAACGCCCAATGCCAAGGTATCACTGGCACAAACTATGGCCTGAGTGTCCAAGCCAAGCACCTTATCCACCAACTGATAGGCGCTCTCGTGGTGAAGTTCGCCCACCTGGTAGTTAACTCTGTGATCTTTACGCTGACACCAATCCAGATAAGCGTTTAGTCGAGATAACCCTGTAGTTCTGTCTTTAGGGTCAACACCTATATACAATCTCATCCAGACCTTGGGACTTTACATGCTCTAAGGCAAGCTCAATCACCATCTGGTTGTCATAGTTGATCGAGGAAAGCTCCGGGTAATCCATGGCGATCACCACCGCCTTGTGCTGCCAAGAGGATAAGCTCTCCACATCACAATCGGTAAAACCAAATACGATCACGCCATCCACGTTGCGGCGCTTAAGTACCTCAAGATGCTCATTAGTCTTGTCACGATCAAACTGACTCTCCATCACCACCACATCATAGCCCGCACTGTATAGGGTGCTAAGCATAGTTCCCACTGCTTGGTTTTCAGATGGCGAATCGAGACGGGAGATAATCACTCCCACCACCTTTTGACTGCCCCCGCGCATAGACTGCGCAGACTTAGAAGGCACATAACCGGACTCAGCGATCACCTGCTCTACCTTTGGCGAGTTTCAGGTTTTACCTTAGGGTCATTAGTCAGGACGCGAGACACGGTAGACTTGCCGACGCCGGCAAGTTTCGCAATATCAAGAATGGTGAGCTTTTTGGTCATGGATTAGCGAGAGGCGATAAATGCAGGAACATCGGCGATGCTATCTAGAACCGCATCGGCAATGGCTTCACCTTTTTCGGTTACCGGCTTACCTGTGCGCACCAAGATCTTAGTGCCAACACCCGCGGCTTCAGCTGCCATCATATCCTCAGCCTTATCGCCAACCATTACAGATTTAGCCATATCGATCTTTAGGAAGTCTCGCGCAGAGATAAACATACCCGGCTTTGGCTTGCGGCACTCACAATCTTGCTTGTAATCACCAATGCCATGCTCTGGATGATGCGGACAGTAGTAGATGCCATCGAACTCCACGCCGTTGTCGGAGAAGTTCCAATCCATCCACTGAGTAAGAGAAAGGAATCTGTCTTCGCTAAACTTTCCCCTAGCGATACCAGATTGGTTGGTCACTAGCACCAGCATATAGCCCTGCTGTTGTAGCTTCTGGGTCGCCTCAAATACACCTTCAATGTATTCAAAGTCATGTTCGTCGTGTACGTATCCGTGATCGACATTAATTACGCCATCACGATCTAAAAAAACAGCAGGTTTAGCCACCGATACTCTCTCTTATAAGGCAGGTTCACACAGATTATTACACGCTTTGTCATCAGTAGCACACTTCAATTACAGTTTAGACGTCTAGACGTAAAAATATCTATTGACTTGACGCTGTGATCGCCCTAGCATTTCAGCAGAATTCACTGCAGTTCCCCAGTTTACAGGTTCATTGATGATAGAAATCAACCAAGTTAACAAGATATTTTACCAAGGCAATCGTCCGATTAATGCTTAGTAGATATCAATCTTAGCGTCGCAAAAGGCAAGATATTTGGCGTAATTGGCTCCTCTGGTGCCGGTAAAAGTACGCTGATCCGCTGTGTAAATATGCTAGAGGTACCGACTAGCGGCGAAGTGATCGTTGATGGCGTTGATCTAACCAAATTGAACGACAAGGGCTTGTCTGAAGCGCGCCGCAATATCGGCATGATCTTCCAGCACTTTAACCTGCTATCTTCTCGCACTGTGTTTGATAACGTTGCCCTGCCACTTGAGCTTGCAGGCCGCGACCGTCAACACATCGAAGCGAAAGTAACGGAACTGCTAGACCTTGTTGGTCTTGCCGATAAGAAAGATACCTACCCTGCCAACCTAAGTGGCGGTCAAAAGCAGCGTGTGGCTATTGCACGTGCACTTTCAAGTGACCCTAAGGTTCTACTGTGTGACGAGGCGACCAGTGCACTGGATCCTGCGACCACTCAATCTATCCTTGAGCTTCTGAAGACCATCAACCGTCAGCTTGGCATCACAGTACTTATCATTACCCATGAAATGGACGTAGTGAAGAGCATCTGTCACGAGGTGGCTATCATTGGTGGCGGTAAGCTGGTTGAGAAAGGCACAGTAGGCGAGATTTTTGCTCACCCGAAAACTGAGCTAGCACGTAAATTCATCCGCTCTACCCTAGACCTGTCTATTCCAGAAGATTACGCAGAACGCCTGACACAGGAGCGTTCAGAGGGCAGTCATCCTCTAGTGCGCCTTGAGTTCACTGGTGCAACCGTAGATGAGCCAGTGATCAGCCAGATCACCCGCAAGTTTGATATCGATGTCTCTATCCTAAGCTCTGATCTCGATTACGCAGGCGGGGTGAAATTCGGCATGCTGGTTGCTGAGCTATTCGGCTCAGAAGAAGCCGACCTTGCCGCAATCAAATATCTAGAACAACACAATGTAAAAGTAGAGGTACTTGGCTATGTCAATTGAGATCATTATGGATTGGTTCAGCCTAAACAGTAACCTTCTATTTAAAGCGACCTGGGAGACCATCTACATGGTGGCATTTTCTGGTATCGTTGGCTTTGCATTGGGTATTCCGCTGGGTGTTATCCTGCACACCACTAAAAAAGGTGGTCTGCTTGAGAACACTAAGCTAAATGCAGTATTAGGCGCGATTGTAAACATTGGCCGAAGCGTACCTTTCTTGGTACTTATGGTTGCCATCATTCCGTTTACTAAGCTACTTATCGGCACCTTTATCGGTACCACAGCGGCTATCGTACCTCTAACTATCGGCGCTATCCCATTTGTGGCTCGCCTTATCGAGGGTGCTCTGCTTGAAGTACCAATGGCCTAGTGGAAGCGGCTCAGTCAATGGGCGCAACGCCAATGCAGATTATTTCTAAGGTACTGCTTCCTGAAGCACTGCCTACCATTATTAATACAGTAACCATTACCCTAGTTACCCTAGTGAGCTACTCGGCGATGGCCGGTACCGTGGGTGGCGGTGGTCTAGGTGACGTTGCCATTCGCTATGGCTTCCACCGATATGACGTTACTATCATGGCGGTAACCGTTGTGATGCTGATTGTATTAGTGCAAATCATTCAATCTGTGGGTGACGCACTGGTTCGCAAAGTTGACCACAGATAATTTTATTCCAAGGAGAGATTCATGAAATTCAGTTTGAAGAAGCTATTCGTTATTGCCGTTGCGGCATCTGCTGTTGTTCTAGCAGGTTGTGGTGACAAAGCAGAAGATATGAGCAAGATTAAAGTAGGCGTAATGGCGGGTGCTGAAGCACAGGTTGCTGAAGTTGCAGCAAAAGTAGCTAAAGAGAAGTACGGCCTAGACGTTGAGCTAGTAACCTTCACTGACTATGTAACGCCAAACGCTGCACTAGACGACGGCTCTGTTGATATCAACGCATTCCAACACAAGCCATACCTAGACCAGCAAATCGCTGACCGTGGCTACAAGCTAGCTATCGCAGGTAACTCTTTCGTTTACCCAATCGCGGGCTACTCTAAGCAAATCAAATCTGTAGATGAGCTAGAAGACGGCGCACGTATCGCAGTGCCAAACGATCCAACTAACCTAGGTCGTTCTCTACTTCTTCTTGAGCAACAAGGTCTGATCAAACTACGTGAAGGAGTTGGTCTACAAGGCACTGTTCGCGACATCATCGAGAACCCTAAAAACATCGCTATCGTTGAGCTAGATGCGGCACAGCTTCCACGCTCTTTAGATGACGTTGCACTTTCTATCATCAACACTACTTACGCGAGCTCTATCGACCTAACGCCTGAGCGCGATGGTGTATTCGTTGAAGACAAAGAGTCTCCATACGTGAACCTGATCGTTTCTCGTGAAGAGAACCTAAACGCTGAAAACGTACAAAACTTCGTTAAAGCGTATCAGACTGATGAAGTGTACAACGCAGCTTCTGACATCTTCAAAGGTGGCGTAGTTAAGCTGGTAATCACCTCCCCCTTTTCTAACAGACATTAAAAAACCGCACTCTAGAGTGCGGTTTTTGTGCCCAAAGAAAATTAAGCCACCTCAATTCCCTTACTAGCTAGTGAGCGATGCAAGAAGTACATCACGCCGCACAGCAGGATACCGACAACTACCGCTGTCATACCCATTGAATAAAAGAAGTCACCGTAGGCGTGCATAGAGTGAATCTTATCACTGCTACCTTTAGGCACTGCCACCAGCTTACCTAACTGACCTGAGATCAGGTTCGACATAGACGAGGCTAGATACCAAGCACCCATAGCAAACGCAATCATGCGCGGATGGCAGTAAAGACCAATCATAGATAGCCCCACAGCGCTTACAAACAGCTCTGCAATGGTCACAACAAAGTAAGACAGCCCAACATAGTTACCACTGGCAATTCCCGTCTCATAGCCGCTAGAGGCGCCTAACCAAAGCACTAGCATAGCCACGCCTGCCAAGATAACGCCAACCGCAAACTGATATGGGATGGTAAAGCGCACAAAGCGGCTGTAGAACTTAGGCAGCATTGAACCGATAGCTAGGATAACTAGCGGGTTGATCAACTGAAACTGTGCCGGAGCCAGAGTCAAACCTAGGATAGTGAAATCGGTGTTGTTCTTAGTGAACATCACCATAGTGGTCGCCATCTGGTTGTACAGAACGTAGAAAACAATCGCCACTAGGATAAGAAACGCCGCGACCAACTGCTTAGTTCTGTCCGCACCTTTAAGAAGCATGGTACGGATACAAAATGCCAAGATACCGACCGTACAACCAAGACCAATCAGATAGGTACTGATATACGGATTTAGATAGGCAGTGTAAGCAATCGCATAGCCACCCACTAGGTACGCAAAAACAGGAAGTGCGCGTGCCATGGTCATAGGTTGCTTATCAAGATCATCCACCACGTTATCATAGATCTTGCGCTTGGCGATAAAGTTAAGCGCCGCAGCGGCCTTACCTAATACCACGATAGCCAGCACGGACATCACGCCGTATTGGCTGTTCATAAACATAGGGGCTACAGCGATACCGATAAGCGAGCCCACGTTAATCGCCATATAGAAGTAGGTCATACCCGACTTACTACCCACATCATCGCCCTTGTAGATTCGACTCACAAGAGCAGAAGATGGAGAACCTACCATGCATTAACCGCAGGGATAAGCGCATAGGCCATGATAAAGGCTTGAGTACCAAAGTCGTGTACATGAGAGCTACCGATATACACTAGCAAATAAGCCATGGCTAAAAGGCAGATACCAAGGGTGATGCCACGGCGAATACCCAAATACTTGTCGATAATAAAACCACCAATGATTGGCATCATATAACCGATAGCTTGAGTCACGCCCATAAACTCATAGGCTTGCTCTTCAGTCATACCAAGCCGTCTTTTGCCATAGGTAGCGTCAGGAACAGGATGAAGATGGACATGATCGAGTATGAGGCGAACTGTCCAAAGAAAGTGATAGTAGTTACGTTGAAGACCTGCGAGCGTATCAGCTTGCTGTCATTAGTAACGGGATTCAATGTTGTTTGCAAAATGTGTATCTCTAAGAATGTTTGTAATTATCATTCACGTCCCCCTACGGGCTTGCGAACGGCGCAAACATATCAGAGATACCTCATCACATTATTTGAGTATTTTTACATTCCACTTATGTGAATCAAGCTATGTTCTATTTCAATAAATTAGGTGCATATAAAAATGTGAATCTTACTTACCGGAGCACAATCCAGACACTGAGTGTTCTAAATTAAGTGTCAGCAATGGAGCGACATGGATACAACACGGACTGTTAGTTGCACTTTGCTCAACCAAAAAAATGGCCAGCAAGGCTGACCATTTCGATGTGTTTTATTAAGCGATTAAAGCTTAAGGCGTGTAGTAGGTTGCCGCACCTGGGCCTACTGGTAGACCGAATACGAATACCCACACGTAGAACAGTACTGACCAACCCACGATGAAGCAGATTGAGTAAGGTAGCATGGTAGCTACTAGAGTACCGATACCTAGGTTCTTCATGTAGCGAGTTGCTACAGCAAGGATTAGGCCGAAGTAGCTCATCATTGGAGTGATGATGTTAGTCGTTGAGTCACCGATACGGTAAGCCGCCTGGATAGTTTCAGGAGCGTAACCCACTAGCATCAGCATAGGTACGAAGATAGGAGCTGTAACTGCCCACTGAGCAGAAGCAGAACCGATCATCAGGTTGATGAAACCACACATTAGGATGAAGGCGAAGAACAGCATTGGACCGGTTAGGCCAACTGACTGTAGGAAGTCTGCACCAGCAACCGCGAATACTTGGCCGAAGTTAGTCCACTTGAAGAACGCAACGAACTGAGCTGCGAAGAATACAAGTACGATGTACATGCCCATAGAAGACATAGACTTCGACATTGCATTAATCACGTCACGGTCAGTCTTCATAGTGCCTGTTACGCGACCGTATACAAAGCCTGGGATAGCAAAGAATACGAAGATAAAGGCTACGATACTCTTAAGGAACGGAGAGCCAGCGATTAGACCAGTTTCAGGGTGACGCAGTGCGCCCCACTCAGGAACAACAGTCAGAGCAAGAACCGCACTCACACCTAGAACAGCGATACCCGCAAGCTTAAGACCACGTTTTTCTTCAGAAGTTAGAGAGCCCATGCTGTCGCCAGACAGGTCTTCTGAAGCTTCTTCGTCGTTGTATTTACCAAGCTTAGGTTCAACAATCTTCTCAGTTACAAATGCACCTGTAATCGCGATGAAGAAAGTCGAGATAAACATGAAGTACCAGTTTGACTCAGGACCAACGGTGTACGTTGGGTCAATCATTTGAGCCGCAGTCTCAGTAATACCTGATAGAAGCGGGTCAACGGTACCGATTAGAAGGTTTGCAGAGTAACCACCTGATACACCAGCGAATGCTGCAGCTAGACCAGCCAGTGGGTGACGACCCAGAGAGTGGAACAACATAGCCGCAAGAGGAATTAGAACTACGTAGCCTAATTCTGATGCTGTGTTAGAGATGATACCAGCAAATACAACCGCTACAGTAACCATGCGCTGAGAAGCGCCCATACTAGACCACGCATAGCTGCAGAAAGCAGACCAGAGTGCTCAGCGATTGCAACACCTAGCATAGCTACAAGAACTGTACCTAGAGGTGCGAAACCAGTGAAGTTAGTTACTAGGTTAGTAACGATAAGACGCAGGCCTTCACCATTAAGTAGACTTACTACTTGGATAACACCGTCAGCCGCGCGGCCTGGTGCTCCTTCTGGGCGAGGATCCATTACTGAAACCTCGAAATAACCTGCAATGCCTGACAGTACTAAGATACCCACACAAAAAATTGCAAACAAAGTGATTGGGTGTGGTAATAGGTTGCCTAGATACTCTACGCCATCCAGAAATCGGGTGAATAGAGGCTTTTTAGGCGGTCGATGTGTTTGTGAAGCAGATGTGCTCATCTGTATCTCCTTTTAATTTTAATATTCTTTTTTGCTGCTAAACCGCGTTGTAGCACGTCAATCCCATGACTGCTGCAAAAATGAGCGGGCAACATACCCCACACCGCATAATTTTTAAAGAGTGAAAAACCTCGCTATAGTTGTAAAAAATAGCAATAAATGTAAATTTTCCTTTAACAGTGGGCTTAAACCCTGATGTACTAACAAGATCTAGCTATTCATAATTCTTTACATTTAACTTTGTCTAATTTGGCAAAGTTTGTAATTATGTGACCTAAGACATAAAAATTCGCAGTCGTTTCGGCGACATTTGACTCTTTTGAACTACGCAACCCCATGCATACACTGAATCCTATCGGAAAAATCCGAACGCCTTACAAAGAAAAGTTCGCCATCCCACGTCAGCCAAGCCTTGCGCCAGATGTAGTGACAGAGCTGCACCTTATTGACGAGGTGAATAATGAAGCCACGGTTCGTGAGCTCGAGCAGTTCTCTCACCTATGGCTGCTGTTTCTGTTTGATCAGAATATAGAGGCGGGGTGGAAACCAACCGTCAGACCTCCAAGCTAGGTGGCAACAAACGCGTGGGTGTATTCGCCAGCCGTTCTACCTTCAGGCCTAACGCCATTGGTATGTCAGCGGTAGAGCTCAAAGAAGTGGTAATAGAGAAAGGTAATGTCGTTATCCGCTTAGGTAATGTGGATTGGTAGACGGTACGCCGATTATAGATATCAAGCCCTATATCCCCTACTCAGATTCCATACCAGAAGCAAAAGGCGGATATGCAGAAGAGGCGCCACAGTCTAAACCCGTAACTTTCAGTCAGGATGCTCTCGCAGTGCTAAGTAGAGAGAAGGATGCAACATATAAACAAACCGCATTAGAGCAGATCCTCTCCCAAGACCCTCGCCCTGCTTACAAACAAGATAAACAAGACTTGAAAGTTTATGCAGTTCAGTTGTTTGATTGGGATGTCAGCTTTCAGGTAGTAGAGGAAAGCATAGTGGTAACAGGGATAAAGCCTCTTTGCTCTTAAAATCGCCTCTTGATATTAGCTCTTTAGCGATAAGCAATTGACTGCTATTATAGAGGGCTTAATTTCCTAGGGGCCTCCTAGGAATTTTCTTTTTATATAGACAACGGAAAGCTTAAATGCGTACCAGTAATTACCTAGTTTCTACCCTTAAAGAAACGCCAAATGACGCCGAGGTAATTAGCCATCAGCTAATGCTTCGTGCGGGTATGATTCGTAAACTTGCATCAGGTCTTTACACTTGGCTACCCACAGGTTTGCGTGTACTGCGTAAAGTAGAGAACATTGTTCGCCAAGAGATCGATAATGCCGGTGCAGTCGAGACCTTGATGCCCGTTGTCCAACCCTTCGACCTTTGGGAAGAAACAGGCCGCAGCGAAAAAATGGGGCCAGAGCTACTTAGCTTTACTGACCGTCACGAGCGTCCGTTTGTACTGAGCCCAACAGCAGAAGAGGTTATCACTAGCCTAGTGCGCAACGAAGTAAGCTCTTATAAGCAACTGCCTCTGAACCTATATCAGATCCAGACTAAGTTCCGTGATGAGCGTCGTCCACGTTTCGGCGTAATGCGCGCACGTGAATTCTCTATGATGGACGCATACAGCTTTGATATCGACAAAGCAGGTCTAGAGAAGTCTTACGAAACAATGCACGCGGCATACTGCAAGGCGTTCGACCGCATGGGTCTGGACTACCGTCCAGTACTGGCTGACACCGGTGCTATCGGTGGTAGTGGCTCACACGAGTTCCACGTACTGGCAGAGAGCGGTGAAGACCTAATCGCCTTCTCTTCTGAGTCTGATTACGCAGCAAACATCGAAAAAGCAGAGGCACTAGCACCTGCAGATGCAGCTGACGCGCCAACTCAAGAGATGACGCTAGTTGATACGCCAAACGCTAAGACTATCGCTGAGCTTGTAGAGCAGTTCGAAATGCCAATCGAGAAGACGGTTAAGACTCTATTCGTTAAAGCATCTGACGAAATTGATGCTCCGCTGATCGGTCTAATCATCCGTGGTGACCACGAGCTAAACGAAGTGAAAGCTGAGAACCTAGCTCAGGTTGCTTCTCCACTAGAGATGGCAACCGAGGAAGAGATCCGCGCGGCTATCGGTGCAGGTCCAGGCTCACTAGGTCCAGTTAACCTAGAGCTTCCATTCATCGTTGATCGCAGCGTTGCGGTAATGAGCGACTTCGGTGCTGGTGCGAACGTAGACGACAAGCACTACTTCGGCATCAACTGGGGTCGTGACGTTGAACTAGGTCAAGTTGAAGACCTACGCAACGTAGTAGAAGGCGATCCAAGCCCATGTGGTAAAGGTGTTATCGGCCTTAAGCGCGGTATCGAGGTTGGTCATATCTTCCAACTTGGTACTAACTACTCTGAGAAGATGAACTGTAGCGTTCTTGATTCTAACGGTAAAAACGCTGTTCTCGAAATGGGCTGCTACGGCATCGGTGTTTCTCGCGTAGTTGCTGCGGCAATCGAGCAAAACCACGATGAAAACGGCATCATCTGGCCTGAAGCTATTGCTCCATTCCAGGTAGCTATCGTGCCAATGAACATGCACAAATCTGAGCGTGTTAAAGAAGCGGCAGAGAAGCTATACGCTGACCTAACCGCACAAGGCATCGAAGTGCTATTCGATGACCGTAAAGAGCGTCCAGGTGTAATGTTTAAGGACATCGAGCTAATCGGTATTCCTCACACTGTTGTGATCGGTGATCGCAGCATGGACAACGGCCACTTCGAATACAAGAGCCGTAAAGATGGTGAGAAAGTACCAGTAGAGATGGACAACATCCTTGAGCACCTAAAAGCTCAAATGAAATAATTTTTAGTTTTAAGGCAGCCTAGGCTGCCTTTTGTTTTTTGAGGGTAAACCATGAAAGTATATGACTGCTGTGACCTAGTGCGTGAACTGTACGCACAGATCGGAAGTGGCGACCAAGTATATCCCACAAGCGATCACCTGTGCACTTAAGGCACTAAACGACATCGCTGCCGATGAATCTCTAGCAAAAGAAGTGCGCGAAAAAGCAGCCTTTGCAGCGGCTAACCTGCTTATCTCAGACTTTGAGGACTAAGCATGAACCTAGCTAACTTCGAAACCATGGATGTGGTAATGCTGATGAGCATAGTGAACATGAAGCTTCGCGATGACTTCGGCGGTGACCTAGATGCGCTAGCAAAAACCTTCGACATCGATAAGCAAGCTCTTATCGACCGCCTAGCAACCGGCGGATTCGAATGGCTAGCCGAAGCTAAGCAGTTCAGATAAAATAAAGCCAGTGAATTCTCACTGGCTTTTTCGTTGAGTCTTATTAAATCTCAAACAGCTGATAATCTTTGAGCTCAGGAATACTTTGAACCACTCCCTTCTCCTGCTCAGCCAGAGACTTCATTGAATCGCAGTACTCCTCGGCTTGCTTCTGGATCTGTTTAGAGTTCTCTTTTAGCTTGCCCTCAACAGAAGCCTTAAGCTTTGCCATTTCCTCTTGAAGGGCAGTGAAGTTGATACCGTCTTCCGACTTCATCTTCTCCTGCAGAACACTAAATGCGCTGGCAAAGAACTCGCGATTAAACACCTCTCGCGCGGAATCGAAGTCTTGTTTCCAGTTTTGATAGACATCCTCGAATGCATCTGGCTTTAATACCATTTCACCGTTTTGATAGTAGCGGGCCTCAAGCTGATTATAAAAATCGATCACAGCTTGGCGCACGTTCTCAAAGGCATCGGTATTATCAAAAGAGGCCGACAGCTCATCGATGATCTCATTGGCTACATCTAAACCTGATTGCGCGATATCTCGAGCCTGAGGGACATATTCATTTAAACGCTGACGATAATCCTCAAGCATCTTTTCTTGCTCTGGACTTAGAGCAACAGATTTACCTTGGATAGTCAGTCCCTTACCTTCTTCAAGCTCAGCACTGTTGCCTTGTCTGTCTATGATGGTGACATTCTTACCATCTAAATGAAGCTCTTGGTTGATATCGATCGGGCAAGTTTGAGCAGGCATCTCTTTCGCCTGTGCTACCCCTGCCATAAAGCCAAGGCTCATCAATCCCGTCATTGCTAAGGTGCGTGATGCACTTCGCCACATAGTCTATTTCCTTTAATCCGCTCATTAGGAAGAAGTTGTATTATCCAGCAAGCTCAACTGCTTGGCTACCGCCTCTGACTGCAACATAACATTGAGGCCCAAAAGGCGTATCTCTCGCCCCTGTTGCCGTGTAAGCACCTGTTCAAGCAGCGAATGAAACGCCACTTGCTCAAGCTGTTTGGAGCCACACTCTATGGTGGTGGTCTGAAAATCAGCAAATTTCACCTTGATGCCTTGCTTGGTGATCTCTCGCCCTGTCTTTGCTAGCCTCTGCTTCAGTTCAGGGTAGAGCTTATCTTGGATCACCTGCCAGCACTCATCGAAACTTGAGATATTCTTGCTAAAGGTGCGCTCTACTCCAACCGACTTACGCTCGCGCTCCACCTGCACTGAGCGCTATCCACCCCATGACAGCGCTTCCACAAGGATGCACCCAAGCGGCCATATTTGATCAATAGCTCTCGATAGTCGCTGCGACGAACGTCCTCTCCCACATACAGGCCACCGCGATTGAGTTTTTGCACCGCAACCTTACCAACGCCCGGTATCTTCTGCAGTGGCATCTCATCGATAAAAGACTGCACCTGGCTCGGCGGAATGACATATTGGCCATTGGGCTTATTAAGATCGGAAGCTACCTTGGCCAGAAACTTGATTGGGGCGACACCGGCGGAAGCGGTTAGGCCTGTTTCATCGAGAATATCCTTGCGGATAGCTTCAGCAATTAACGTGGCTGAGCCTTTGTACTGGGTGCATTCGGTCACATCCAGATAGGCCTCATCCAACGAGAGAGGTTCGATGATCTTAGTATAGCGAGCAAAGATAGCGCGGATCTGCGCAGAGACATCTTTATAGACCTGCATACGTCCAGGCACTACCAGTAGTTGTGGACAGAGTTTTTTCGCCTGCGCGGTGGGCATTGCAGAGCGAATACCAAATTTACGCGCCTCGTAGTTACAGGTGCTGAGCACTCCCCTTTGCGCTTCATTTCCACCCACGGCTAATGGGCGACCGCGATATTGAGGGAAATCACGCATTTCAACCGCTGCATAGAAGCAGTCCATATCAATATGGATGATCTTGCGGTCAAAGCTAGGCTTTAAATACTGTTCGGACATACAGTTATATTAACTCATTTCCTTGCGCCAGACTCATAAATTTTTGATCTGATAGACACTAAGATCCGATAACTAGTGCTAATATTCGTCGATTTTCCTACAAAAAGGGAGAAAGAAAATCATGACTACCATTTTGCAGGGTATGCAGATGCTGTTCGTTGCCTTCGGCGCGCTGGTTCTGGTCCCTCTTCTTACAGGTCTCGACCCTAACGTTGCCCTATTCGGTGCAGGTGTCGGTACCCTACTTTTTCAATTTATCACCAAACGCTCTGTTCCAATCTTCCTCGCTTCCTCTTTTGCATTTATAGCTCCTATTCTATATGGCGTTCAAACTTGGGGTGTTGCCGCTACTATGGGCGGTCTAATGGCTGCGGGTGTGGTATACGTGCTTCTAGGTGGCCTTATCCACCTTCGCGGCGTACAAATCATCCATAAACTTCTTCCACCTGTGGTTGTAGGTCCAGTGATCATGGTAATCGGCCTTGGTCTTGCACCTGTTGCAGTAAACATGGCGCTTGGTAAGACAGGTGATGGCGCGGTTCAGCTTGTGGACGGCAGTATCGCCCTATGGATTGCATTGGCATCACTTCTAACCACCATTATCGTAAGCGTATATGCAAAAGGCTTTTTAAAGCTGCTACCTATCTTTTCAGGTATCGCAGTGGGTTATGCGCTTAGCCTAATGGCGGGTATCGTTGATTTCACGCCTGTGCAGCAAGCGGCTTGGTTTGGTCTTCCAAACTTTACTACGCCTGAATTCAATATTAATGCCATCCTATTTATGATCCTGTGGCGATTGCTCCCGCAGTAGAGCACGTAGGTGACATGCTAGCTATCTCCAACGTAACGGGTAAAGACTACCTCAAGAAGCCGGGTCTTCATCGCACCATGACAGGTGACGGGGTGGCAACCATGGCAGCAAGTATGATGGGCGCTCCACCAAATACTACCTATAGTGAGGTGACAGGTGCGGTAATGCTTACTAAAGCATACAACCCTAAGATCATGACCTATGCAGCGATCACGGCTATCGTGCTGGCACTTGTGGGCAAGCTTGGTGGCATCCTACAGACTATCCCAGTTCCAGTTATGGGTGGCATCATGATGCTACTGTTTGGCTCGATTGCAACAGTAGGTCTAAACACCCTAATTAAGAACCAGGTAGACCTGCACCAATCACGCAATCTAGTGATCGTGGGTGTGACTCTGGTATTTGGTATCGGTGGCATGGCGTTTGGTGTAGGTGACTTCAGCCTGCAAGGTATCAGCCTATGCGGTATCGTAGCTATCCTGCTAAACCTGTTCCTGCCTAAGAATCTTGGTGAGAGCCAAGTGGCTGAAAATGCACAAATGGAAGAGAAATCCTAAAAAGCCTATCTTTGTAATAGATATTGATAAGCAAAATACAAAAACCGAGCTAATATAGCCCGGTTTTTTCAATTTAAGTGTAAGAGTACGTAGCAAAAGTCGGCATTTATTATCTAATATTTAAATTCGTTCCGACCTAGTGATTAGGACTCTAACTTTCTATTAGGAATCAATGTATTGGACGCGACCTCAGAGGTGACCCCGCCAGTTGTACGTTTATCCGGAATCAGCAAGAGCTTTTCTGGAAAAGAGATCATCAGCAACTTGTCATTGGATGTGAATCATGGCGAGTTTCTTACCATACTTGGCCCTTCCGGCTGCGGTAAAACCACAGTATTAAGATTGATTGCAGGCTTCGAATCTGTCGATTCAGGAAGCATAGTGCTTGGCGATCAAGACGTTACCCAGCTTCAGCCCGAACAGAGAAACGTCAACACTGTATTTCAAAGCTACGCCCTATTCCCGCACATGACCATCTTCGATAACGTCGCCTTCGGCCTACGTATGCAGGCGCCAACAGTGACGAGATAAAGACGCGCGTTACAGAAGCGCTCAAGATGGTACGCCTTGAAGAGATGGCGCACCGACGCCCCGATCAACTCTCCGGCGGACAGCAGCAGCGTATCGCTATAGCTCGGGCAGTAGTGAACAAACCTAAGGTATTACTGCTGGACGAATCTCTTTCAGCGCTGGACTACAAACTGCGCAAACAGATGCAGATTGAGTTAAAGCAATTGCAACGACAGCTCGGCATCACCTTTGTGTTCGTGACCCACGACCAAGAAGAAGCCCTCTCTATGTCTGACCGCATTATCGTTATGCGAGACGGTGTGATTGAGCAAGATGGTACTCCAAAAGAGATCTACGAAGAGCCGAAGAACTTGTTTGTGGCGAGCTTTATCGGTGAGATCAACGTCTTCCCAGCTAAGGTGAAGAGTCGCTTGGATGAAAACGCATTCTGGCTGAGATCGAAGGGGTCGACTCTGTAGTCTTCTATGAGGGAGAGGTTTCCGAGCTGCAGTCTATTCAAGTGCTACTGCGCCCTGAAGATATCCGCTAGAGGAGATCAGCGAAAAAGAAGATAAGGGCATCGTCGGTCACGTCACTGAACGAATCTATAAGGGCATGACCCTAGACTCTATCGTCGAAACCGAGTCCGGACAGCGCGTCATGGTCAGCGAATTCTTCAACGAAGACGACCCAGATGTGGACCACTCTCTAGGACAAAAGGTGGCTATCACCTGGATAGAAAGCTGGGAAGTAGTGCTTAGCGATACAGCGGGAAGTGAGAGCCATGGGTAATGTCTTAACCCTAAGAAATTCCATCATTGCCTTAATAGTCGGTTGGCTAGGGCTGTTTGTGTTTATCCCTAATTTGATGATCATAGGGACGAGCTTTCTCACTCGTGATGAAGCCAACCTCATTCAGATGGTGTTTACCTTAGATAATTATTATCGACTGTTTGACCGCTGTACGCCAAGGTTCTTGGCACTCTTTCTATATGGCCTCAGTGGCAACCCTGCTCTGCTTGGTCATCGGCTACCCGTTTGCCTATATCATCGCTAAGATGCCTGCGCGCTGGCAGCCTTTTATGCTGTTTTTGGTCATTATTCCCTTCTGGACCAACTCGCTTATCCGTACCTACGGCCTCAAGATAGTGTTAGGCACCCAAGGGATACTGAACAAGAGTCTGATGGCGCTGGATATCATCGACAAGCCAATACGCATCATGTTCACCGAAACGGCAGTGATGATAGGTCTGGTCTATATCCTGCTGCCATTCATGATCTTGCCCCTCTATTCGGCTATCGAAAAACTGGACAAGAACTATATCGAAGCGGCCAGAGACTTAGGAGCAAATAAATTTCAGACCTTTACCAAGGTAATACTGCCTCTTACCATGCCGGGCATTATCGGTGGTTGCCTGCTGGTACTTCTGCCTGCACTGGGCATGTTCTATGTATCAGACCTTCTTGGGGGAGCAAAGAATCTGCTAATTGGTAACGTCATTAAGAGTCAGGTTCTCAATGCCAGAGACTGGCCATTTGGCGCAGCTACCAGTATTGCGCTAACCATAGCTATGGCATTGTTACTGTATGCCTATTATCGAGCCAGTAAGCTGCTCAATAGAAAACTGGAGTTAGAATAATGGGTCGCTCACTTAGATTTAGCTTTATGACCTTGGTGTATGCCTTCTTATACCTACCTATCATAGTGCTGATCGTAAATTCATTTAATGCCAGCAAGTTCGGTATCAAGTGGGGCGGATGGACCACTAAATGGTATGAGGCCTTGGTCTACAATGACAGCTTAATGCAAGCCGCTTGGCATTCACTACAGGTTGCTGTCTTCTCTTCCATCGTCGCAACCCTGATTGGCACCCTAACGGCAGTGGCGCTATTTCGATATCAGTTCAAGGGCAAGTCTGCCGTTAACGGTATGCTGTTTGTTGTGATGATGTCGCCCGATATCGTAATGGCGATTTCATTACTGGCGCTGTTTTTGGTACTGGGGGCACAACTGGCTTCTTTACCCTGCTTGTGGCTCACGTTACCTTCTGTTTGCCCTTCGTGGTGGTGTCTGTATTCACCCGACTAAAAGGCTTTGACGTTAAGATGCTAGAGGCAGCCAAGGACCTAGGTGCCAGTGAATGGGTGATCCTCAAAAAGATCATCTATCCATTGGCAAAACCTGCGATTGCGGCTGGCTGGCTACTCAGCTTCACCCTATCTCTGGACGATGTAATCATTAGCTCTTTTGTGACTGGCCCTACCTACGAGATATTGCCGCTCAAAATATACTCTATGGTTAAGGTTGGCATCTCACCAGAGGTCAACGCATTAGCGACTATAATGTTGATCGTCTCTCTGGCTTTGGTCGCCATTTCTCAGTTAATTTCCAGAAGCAATGTGAACCAAAACTCTTAGATTGAACCTGCTTGTATCACCCCTAATTGGGTTAGATTGAGATATAAATCCTATGAAAAAACTACTTCAAATAATTACCCTATGTGCCACGAGTGTTTTCGCTACCAGCTCACTAGCACAAGACAAAGAACTCTATTTCTATAATTGGTCTGAGTACATTCCCAACGAGGTCCTGCGTGATTTCACCAAAGAGACAGGCATCAAGGTCATCTACTCTACCTATGAATCAAACGAGTCTATGTACGCCAAGCTCAAGACTCAAGGCGGTGGCTACGACCTCATCGTGCTTCTACCTACTACGTTTCTAAAATGCGTAAAGAAGGCATGCTACAAAAAATCGACCACGCTAAGCTTGAGCACTTCGCTGGGCTAGATCCAAACTTCTTGAACAAGTCTTTCGACCCTTCTAACGATTACTCTATCCCCTATATCTGGGGTGCTACTGGCATAGGTGTAAACACAGATATGCTAGACAAGAGTGAGTTCACGAAATGGGACGACCTGTGGGATCAAAAATGGGAAGGCCAGCTGATGCTGATGGATGACTCTCGCGAAGTATTCCATATTGCGCTGACTAAACTTGGCTACTCACCTAATACCACCAATCCGGATGAGATAAAAGCTGCCTACGAGGAACTAAGAAAGCTGATGCCAAACGTGCTGGTGTTCAACTCAGATTTCCCGGCTAATCCATATCTCGCTGGCGAGGTATCAGCGGGTATGCTTTGGAACGGTTCGGCTTACGCTGCCCGTCAAGAAGGTGCAAACATAGAGATCGTTTGGCCAGAGAAAGGCGCTGTGTTCTGGATGGATAGCCTAGCGATTCCAGCTAACGCTAAGAATAAGGAGGCGGCTCTTAAGATGATCGACTTCCTATTGCGTCCAGAGAACGCAGCTAAGATTGCAGTAGAAATCGGTTATCCGACTCCAGTGAAGGCGGCTTATCCTCTGCTACCAAAAGAGTTTGTTGAAGATGAAAACATCTTCCCACCACAAGCGATTATGGATAGCGGTAATTGGCAAGATGAAGTCGGTGAAGCGGCTACCCTTTACGAAGAGTACTTCCAGAAGCTCAAAGTACAATAACTTAGATACAAAAATGGCCGCTCTTATGAGTGGCCATTTTTATTTATTGAAGGCTCGCAATTATGCGATGCGGTCTTTTTCCCACTCGGCCATTTTAGCAGCGCGAGCAGCAGCCTTTGCTTCGCGGCGTTTACGCGCGTCACACGGCTCAGGACAGTTACATACCTTGTCGATACCCATGGCGTCTAATCCGCCACAGCTGCCTTTTACCACTTTCTTCTGGATGATATAGCCAATCGCCATCAGGGCAATGAAACCCAGAAATACTCCAAAGGTGACTAAGTATGTTGCCATTGTTGTACCCTTTTACTTCATGTATTTCGCAAATGCATCAGAGTAGACCTCTTTAAAGCCATCCTCAGTTTTCACTATCATAAAGACAGCGAGATCATTTTCATTTGCGACCTGTAAACCTTTCTCTTCACCCAGCACCATAAGGCCGGTTGCCAAGCCATCTGCTGTCATACAAGAAGGGTGCAGTGCTGTGACTGAAACCACCTTGTTTGAGATTGGCTTGCCTGTGTTAGGGTCTATTATATGCGAATATCGGATTCCGTCACGCTCAAAATAGTTGCGATAATCACCAGAGGTCGCCATCGCCATATCCCCAGGCTGAACAATCAACTCCACTTGGCGGGTATTAACCGTTGGTTTCTCGATAGCAATACGCCAATCGATACCTTCTGCGTTAGCACCCTTAAGGCGAAGTTCACCACCGATTTCCACCATATAACGGTGAATACCAACAGACTTCAGATATTCAGCAACTACGTCAACGCCCCAGCTTTGCGATAGTAGACAGGTCTACATATAGGCTCGGCATGTCTTTACGTAGCATATTACCGTCAACTGATAGGTGATGAACACCAATCATCTCACGGCGAGCCGCAAGCTCTTCATCGCTTGGAACCTTGTCCGGACGAGCTTCAGGGCCAAAACCCCAAAGGTTTACTAGCGGACCTACGGTCACATCCAGAGCGCCTTGAGTAAGCTGGCTCAGACGAATCGCCTCTTTTACCACCGTCGCTGTCTGCGGTGATACCTCGAACGCATCGGTCGTCTGCTGTTGGTTAAACTGACTCAGCTCTGAGGTTGGGCGATAGGTAGACATCTGATCGTTCACTTCCTCAAGAAGCTCATCGATACGCGCCTGTACCTCTGTCGCCTCAGGCACATCACCTTCCGCAATATACTTGATATGGTAGGTGGTACCCATGGTCTTGCCTGAAGAGCCACCTGTGAAGGTGCTTGTTCACAGCCGGTCAAAACCAATGCAGTCACTAACATGACCAGCAAAGCCTTAATTTTATTCCCAAGATGAGGTACTACTTTCATCCCAATCTCCATAGACCAAAAAGAAAAAAGGCTGACTCATTGAGCCAGCCGTTTTGGTTCGATTATCGATTAACCACCGAAGTCATCGAGTAGGATGTTTTCATCCTCAACACCTAGATCTTTAAGCATGCCGATTACAGCTGCGTTCATCATAGGTGGACCACACATGTAGTACTCACAATCTTCAGGCGCTTCGTGGTCTTTCAGATAGTTTTCATACAGTACGTTATGGATGAAGCCAGTGTAGCCATCCCAGTTATCTTCTGGCATTGGATCAGATAGAGCACAGTGCCAGATGAAGTTGTCGTTTTCTGCTTGTAGGCCGTCGAAATCTTCTACATAGAACATTTCACGCTTAGAACGTGCACCGTACCAGAAAGACATCTTACGCTTAGACTTCAGACGCTTAAGTTGGTCGAAGATGTGCGAACGCATAGGCGCCATACCCGCACCACCACCAACGAATACCATCTCGTTGTCAGTCTCTTTCGCGAAGAACTCACCGAATGGACCAGAAATCGTACACTTATCGCCCTCTTTAAGAGACCAGATGAACGATGACATGATACCCGGTGGAACGTCAGGATTATTAGGCGGCGGCGTAGCGATACGCACGTTCAGCATAATAATGCCTTCTTCTTCTGGGTAGTTAGCCATTGAGTAAGCACGGATAGTCTCTTCGTTTACCACAGACTCATAACGGAACAGGTTAAACTTGTCCCAGTCCTCACGGTACTCTTCTGGTACGTCGAACTCTGAGTATTTAACGTGGTGTGCTGGTGCTTCAATCTGAATATAACCACCTGCACGGAACGGAACAGACTCACCATCAGGGATCTGAAGTTTCAGCTCTTTGATGAAGGTTGCCTTGTTATCGTTAGAGATAACAGAACATTCCCACTTCTTAACGCCGAAGATCTCTTCTGGAAGTTCGATTTCCATGTCTGCTTTAACAGCTACCTGACACGCTAGACGCTCACCTTCACGTGCTTCACCCTTACTGATGTGGTCAAGCTCGGTCGGTAGGATGTCACCACCGCCAGATTTAACTTTTACGCGACACTGACCACAAGAGCCACCGCCACCACAAGCAGACGATACAAAGATACCGTTGCCTGCTAGTGCACCCAGAAGTTTGTCACCAGGTGCTACAGCGAAACCTTTTTCAGGGTCGCCATTTACTAAGATGTTTACGTCACCTGTAGGTACAAGCTTGGATTTGGCAAACAGGATTACCAGTACCAAAGCCAGTACAATCAGAGTAAACATCACTACGCCAAGAATAATATCCATTGACTAATCCTTTTCTATTTACTCTTACAGTTGAACACCAGAGAACGATAGGAAACCCAACGCCATCAGACCAACGGTGATAAAGGTAATACCTAGACCACGTAGACCTGGAGGAACGTCAGAGTACTTCATCTTCTCACGGATACCCGCTAGCGCAACGATAGCTAGCATCCAGCCCACACCAGAACCGAAGCCGTATACCACAGACTCAGCGAAGTTGTAGTCACGCTGAACCATGAAAGATACGCCACCGAAGATCGCACAGTTAACTGTGATTAGCGGTAGGAAGATACCCAGTGCGTTGTACAAAGGTGGGAAGAAACGGTCAAGAACCATCTCTAGGATCTGTACAAGTGCTGCGATTACACCGATGAAGGTGATGAAGTTTAGGAAGCTAAGGTCAACACCCGCTACCAATGCGTTCTCTTTAAGAACTAGGTTGTATAGAAGGTTGTTCACAGGTACTGCAATTGTCAGTACTGCGATTACCGCTACACCAAGACCGAAAGAGGTTTTTACCTTCTTAGATACTGCAAGGAATGTACACATACCCAAGAAGAAAGAGAGTGCCAAGTTTTCGATGAAAATCGATTTAACTAGCAAGCTAATATAATGTTCCATGACGTCCTTACTCCTTCGCTTCTACTTGCTCTGGCTTGAAGATACGGATTGCCCAAATCATAAAGCCGATTAAGAAGAATGCAGATGGTGCTAGCAGCATCATACCGTTAGGCTGATACCAACCGCCGTTGCTCACTAGTGGAAGCACTTCTAGACCGAACAATTTGCCTGAGCCAAATAGTTCGCGGAAGAAAGCAACCGTGATAAGCACGAAGCCATAGCCAAGGCCGTTACCGATACCGTCTAGTAGAGATGGTAGTGGTGCAGACTTCATAGCGTAAGCTCAGCACGACCCATAACGATACAGTTGGTGATGATTAGACCAACGAATACCGATAGCTGCTTAGAAATGTCGTAAAGGAAGGCTTTTAGAACCTGGTCTACAACAATTACTAGCGAAGCATGATCGCCATCTGTACGATGATACGTACACTATTAGGGATATGGTTACGAATCGAAGATACGAAGAAGTTAGACAGAGCGGTTACGAAGATTACCGCTAGAGTCATAACGAACGCCGTCTCTAGTTTGGTGGTTACTGCTAGTGCAGAACACACACCTAGTACCTGCAAAGCGATTGGGTTGTTATCTAGAACAGGAGCCCAAAGGTTTTGCTTCGCTTCTTTGGAAATTGCCATTAGTTCAACTCTCCTTCGCGTACTTTAGCTAGGAAAGGACCAAAGCCCATGTCACCTAACCAGAAATCGAAAGTGTGCTGCACGCCGTTACCTGTCAGGGTTGCACCAGACAGACCGTCTACACCGTGGATATCACCAGGTGCTGCACCGCCTTTAACGATTGAAATGGCTGGCTTGAAGTTGTCATCAAACAGCTTCTTGCCTTCGAACTGTGCACGCCATGATGGGTTTTCGATCTCGCCACCCAATCCTGGAGTTTCACCTTGCTCGTAGTAGGTGATGCCAGAAACCGTGTTTCCGTCCATCTCTACCGCCACAAATGCGTACATCATTGACCAAAGGCCGTTACCGTGTACAGGTAGAATTACCTTAGAGTAAGTACCTTCTTGCTTAACAAGATAAACGGTACCGATATCAGCACGACGGATGATCTTAGCTTTGTCATCTTCTGCTGATAGACGCTGAGATTGCGCAGGATCTTTAGCAGCACTACGTTGGTCGTAGCTCGCTGCGTCAGAGCCATCCTCTGCTACTTCAACAAACTCACCAGTATCGAAGTTCACTAAGCGTGGCTCAATGAACTCTTGGAACAGTTGAGGTACTGGAGCATTTTCTTCGATGCCAGCAACCTCAATGATCTTGGTTTGCTTGTCCAATTGCGCGTTGCTTGCTGCTTATCACGCAAGCCAACCGCTGCTGTCGATACCACCACCGAGCACACTAAGCTCAGGCCGATGACCACCGACAGCGTCTTTTTAATGCTATCGTTCTTATTTGCCATAGCGTGCTAGTCTCCGCTTAACGTTCTTCTCAATAACGAAATGGTCGAACAGTGGTGCAAACAAGTTCGCGAATAGGATAGCCAGCATCATACCCTCTGGGTACGCTGGGTTAACTACACGGATGAGTATACACATTACACCGATCAGAGCACCGTACCACCACTTACCTTTGTTAGTGAAGGAAGCAGATACTGGGTCAGTAGCCATAAACAACATACCGAATGCGAAGCCACCTAGAACTAGGTGCCAGTGCCAAGGCATGCTGAACATTGGGTTAGTGTCAGAACCGATTAGGTTAAACAGAGTTGCCGTAGCAATCATACCGATCATTACACCGGCGATAATGCGCCAGGACGCAATACCCATGTAAACGATCATAGCCGCACCCACTAGTAGCCATAGCGTTGAAACCTCACCGATAGAACCTGGGATGTTACCAACGAACGCGTCCATCCAAGTGATAGCTTGGCCAGTTACGTTGTGTACTAGTTGAGCTTCACCACCTTGTGACCACTGGCTCAGTGCAGTTGCACCAGAGAAGCCATCAGCTGCTGTCCATACAAGGTCACCAGAGATTTGGCCAGGGTATGCGAAGAATAGGAATGCACGGCCCGCAAGAGCAGGATTCAGGAAGTTACGACCTGTACCACCGAAGATCTCTTTCGCTACAACCACACCAAAGGTAATACCTAGAGCCGCTTGCCATAGAGGAAGCGTAGGTGGAACGATAAGAGCAAATAGGATAGAGGTTACGAAGAAGCCTTCGTTAACTTCGTGCTTACGTACAACACAGAAAAGCACTTCCCAGAAACCACCTACGATAAATACCGTAGCATAGATAGGTAGGAAGTAGGTCGCACCGAGGAGCATCTTACTGCCCCACCCGGCTTCTGGACTAATGGAGCCACCAAGCATCTCGGTTAGCCAGTAGTGCCAGTTACCCGCAACGATTTCAGCTAGCTCAGAACCTGAGTGCAAGAATGTTAGAGCACTGATCGCTTGGTTACCTGCGTTGTACATACCCCAGAACATTGCTGGGAATACCGCAAACCAAACCATAATCATGATGCGTTTTAGGTCGACACTGTCACGAACGTGGGATTTCGTTTTAGTTACTGTACCAGGGGTATAGAAAACCGTAGCCACTGCTTCGTATAGTGGGTACCACTTTTCCCACTTACCACCTGCTTCAAAATCAGGTTCGATGTCTTCGATAAATTTCTTCAACATGATTAGCCTTCCTTCTCAATGGTGTCTAGGCATTCACGAAGAAGGTCACCGTACTCATATTTGCCTGGGCAAACATAGGTACAAAGTGCCAAATCTTCTTCCGCCAGCTCTAGAGCACCTAGGCGTTGTGCGCTATCAACATCACCGGCACACAAATCGCGAAGTAGGAGCGTTGGTTCAATGTCTAGTGGCATTACTTTTTCGTAGTTGCCGATTGGAACCATTGCACGCTCACCACCGTTGAGTGATGTCGTTAAGTTAAACAGCTGACCCTTGAATAGGTGTCCAAGGAATGAGCGAGTCACAGAGAACTTGTTCTTACCAGGCATAGCCCAACCGAACAGCTCTTTATCGCGACCTTCGCGCAGTGCTGAAACTTGTAGGTGGTAACGACCAAGGTATGCATGAGGACCTGCTGCCTTAGTACCACATAAGATAGAACCAGAGATAAGGCGAACCTCACCTGGCATTAATTCTTTTTCTGCTAGTTCAACGATGCTAGCGCCAACACTTGTCTTGACTAGACGAGGGTTGTTAACCACAGGGCCTGCAAGAGCAACCACGCGGTTAGAATCGATTTCACCTGTAATGAACAGGTTACCGATCGCGATAACGTCTTGATAGTTGATGCTCCACGCTACTGCCTCTGCGTTAACAGGGTACAAGTAGTGCATATGCGTGCCAGCAAGACCTGCTGGGTGTGGGCCACCGAATACGTGCTCTTCAACATTTGATTGAGATGAACGAGGTAGAGAGCCACCGTTCTTACACACGTAAACTTTTTCGTCGGTTAGAACAGAAAGCACATCAAGACCAGCGATGAAAGCATCAGACTGTTCGTTGATAATCACTTCTGGGTTTGCAGCTAGTGGGTTGGTGTCGATAGCGGTAACAAAGATAGCTTTTGTTTTCGCTTCCACTGCTGGAACCTTGCTGAACGGACGAGTTTTCAAAGCGGTCCAAGCACCAGAGTCAATCAGCTGCTTACGGATGATAGCTTCATCCAGGTTAGCTAGTTGCTCTTGGGTGTATTTTTCGAAAGTGATCTGCTCTTCACCCGCTACCTCGATAACGACTGACTGCAAAACACGTTTCGCACCACGGTTAACCTCTACAACCGTGCCACTTTGTGGGGCGGTAAATACTACGCCTGGGTTCTTTTTATCTGCAAAAAGAACCTGACCTTTCTTTACTGTATCCCCAACGCGAACATGCATCGTTGGACGCATACCCACGTACTCTTCGCCAAGCAAGGCGACTTTAGAGACGGAATTACCGTCATTAATCACCTGGGTTGGAGCTCCCGAAATCGGAAGATCCAGACCCTTCTTTATTGTAATCATACGCACTTGCACTATTTCTAAGGAAAAAAGACTGCTTACACAACACAGGTGCTATCCGTTACACCTATGTATGAGTAACTGATTTCCTATCAGCTACTCTCGTAATTCCACTTGAGCTCTAGACATGAGCTCCGTCCGGGCGGAGAATTGTAGCATTCAGCCCACCCAGATTCCATGCGACAAGATAATCAATCGTGATTATTTGACGGAATTCCCCCAAATAAATCTGCATTATTGATCCAGCGCACAGAAAGCATGTTTATTTTATGAGCGGTAGTTATCTGTCACACCGCTTTATCAGAACGACTTATAAGTTAGCGCTCTCCCCCTCTGCATTGAGGCTGTCCGGTATGCTACTCTTCTCACTCCATTCATCTTTGGTTAGGGTATGCATCGACAAGGCGTGCAAACCCTGAGCAAATTCATCACTCAGCGCTGAGTTTACAAGTCTGTGTCTAGCAATCAGCCTAAGGTCGTCGAATTTGTCACTCACAATCACCACCTTAAAATGGCTCTCAGAGCCTGGTGGCACGTTGTGCATGTGGCTTTCGTTGATGACTTGAAGGTGGTGTGGAGAGAACGTTTGATTCAGTTTTCGCTCGATCGTCTGTTGTAGCATTTTGATTCTCGTTGTTTACATCTAAGTATAATTCAAGCGGTTAAAATTTATACTTTTATTACGTATATCTTGTAATACCAGACCAATTGCTCGACTCGAGCATGATTTGGCTATTCTAATCAATTACACACGTGCTGGTCGCAAAAGAAAATACGATTTGCGACAATAGAGTAAGACTAAGATCACTATTTTAACAATATGAAAACCACTCTCTCACTACATGGTCAAAACTTAAGCCTTTTGCGTTTTCCAAAGCTGCCTAAAGAGACACTGCAAGCTTGGGATGCCGGTGACGAATATATCATCGACCACTTCCTAGATGCGCCCCTCGAAAAAGGTAAACATATTTTGATATTAAACGATCAATTTGGCGCCTTAAGTTGTTGGTTTTCTAAAGACTATCAGGTAAGCATGCAGACCGACTCTCATGTTAGTTGGCAAGGCAGTTTAAAAAACCTGCAACGCAACGAGTGTAATCAGGTTCAGCTACTCCGTTCTACCGACCCTCTTCCTGAGAAGGTTGACCTAGTCCTGATGAAGATACCGAAAAACAACCGTTTCTTGGTGTGGCAACTGAGTCAACTGCGTCAGCACATCTCACCCGATGTAGAGGTAATCGCGGTAAACAAAGCTAACCTGATTCACACCTCTACCCTGAAGCTATTCGAAAAATACTTAGGTGAAACACGCACCTCTTTAGCAAAGAAAAAGCATCGCTTAGTGTTTAGCCGCGCAGATAAGACCTATCAGCCACCTCTGAGCCAAGTATCAGCTGGGACGTCCCAGAGCACGAACTCAAGCTAGAGAATCTGCCAAACGTATATTCCGGTGAAAGCCTAGACCTAGGTGCACGCTTTTTCCTTGAACACCTGCCTTCGAGCGACAAGGGACTGGATATCATCGACCTAGGTTGTGGCAATGGAGTCTTGTCAGCCAAGATTGCACGCCTGAATCCTAATGCCCATATCACCAGTGTTGATGAAAGCTTTATGGCGGTTGAGTCGGCTAAGCGCAACATTGCCCGTAACCTTGGTGAGAAAAACGCTTCACGTTTAGAGCAAATAACTGCTTGATAAGTTTGAACCACAAAGCTGCGACCTAGTTTTGTGCAACCCGCCATTCCACCAGCAAAATGCCGTTACCGACCATATTGCTTGGCAGATGTTTACCGACAGTAAGCGAACTCTGCGTAGAGATGGAGAGCTTTGGGTAATTGGTAACCGCCATCTGGGCTATGCGGCCAAGCTCGGGCGCCTATTTGGTAAAAACAACGTCAAGGTTGTGGCAAGCAATAGCAAATTTGTCATTGTTCGTGCTAAAAAAGCTGTTATATCCAAGTAAAAACAATAAGCTAAGGCTACTTCCTCTCATCAATATAAAGGGAAATACAATGAGAAAATTGCTGATCGCAGCTGCCGCTACCCTAGCGCTTGGCGGCTGTGCGAGCCCGACGTCAGACCAACTGCATTTCACTCCAGCAGCCGATAACCACAACATCACGCTAAACGAGACTAAATCGGTAGCGCTGACCACTAAAGACATTCGTACGGCTCAGTACCTAGCCTTGGTCAAAAAAGAATGAAGATAAGGCACTACCAATCCATGCCAAAGAGAACGTTCGCATCGCTTTTGGTAACGCCCTTCAAGAAGTGCTAGAGACCCAAGGCTTTGAGATCAATGGTGACAGCAGTAACCAGATCCAACTAGAGGTTCAAGAAGCGCTAGTACGTGTGACTTCATCGACCTTTAGCAATCAGATGCAAGCCAAAGTAACCCTGACGGTTACTGCAGAAACGCCATCAGGTAAATTTGTTAAGACCTACAGCGGCAGTGCAAAAGCAGAAAACTCTATGGGTGCATCAAACGAGCAGATCGAGCATGTTATCAATCATGTGTCTAAGCTAGTACTTAACGAAATCGCCAACGATGTTGAGCTTATCGATTACATGGAGGAGAACTTTAAATGATCCGTGCCCTATTACTTTGCTGTGCCCTATTCAGTGCAAGCGTATTCGCAAATACTAAGGTGTTGTTCGAAACCAACCTAGGTAACTTCGTTATTGAGCTCAATGAGCAAGCGGCGCCTGTAACCACTAAGAACTTCCTTCGTTATGTAGAAGACGGTAGCTACGAAGGCACCATCTTCCACCGCGTAATCGGTGGTTTTATGGCGCAAGGCGGCGGCTTTGACAAAGAGATGAAGCAACTTTCTAGCTATGCTCCTATTAAGAACGAAGCCAACAATAGACTAAAGAACAAGGTGGGTAGTGTAGCTATGGCTCGTACTAACGATCCTAACTCGGCGACTCGTCAGTTCTTTATCAACTACTCGGACAACAGCTTCCTAGATTACTCAGCATCAAACCCAGGCTATGCGGTATTTGGTCAAGTCACCTCTGGCTTCGATGTAGTGCAACAAATGGCTACTATTCCAACCAAAAGCGCTGGCTTCATGAAAGATGTCCCTTCTACCCCTATCGTGGTCACAAAAGTAACTATCCAAAAATAACGGATAGCTCAGACACTGTTACGGTTATTGATAAGGGCCAAATGAATTGGCCCTTTCAAGGATGAAACAGTGCAAAAGGAACAGCAATGACAGAGAAAATGTCTTGGCGCGAGACCATTCGTAGCTACCTAGATAAACGCCTGATGTGGGTGTTTATGATGGGTTGCTCCAGTGGTTTCCCATGGGTGCTTATCGGCTCAAATATGTCCGGTTGGCTAAAAGATGCAGGTCTAACTCGAGCGGCTATTGGCTACTTTGGTTCAGTGTTTGCTGTATACGCCATCAACTTCATGTGGGCCCCCTTGGTAGACAGGGTGAAACTGCCTCTTCTGCACAGATTCCTCGGACAACGACGCTCGTGGATCTTGCTCTGTCAGGCGGTCATTCTAGGTTGTACTCTAGGTATTGCAGGTGTTGATCCTGCCAAGAATCTAATATTCACCTCCATGCTTGCGTTGTGCATCGCCATCGCTTCTGCGACCAAGGACGTAGCCATCGATGCCTACCGTATCGATACCTTTCCAAAGAGCGAACCATCTAAACTCCCTCAAGCATCGGCTATGGCGGTAATCGGTTGGTGGACGGGTTATTCTCTACCTGGCTACCTCGCCTTTGTAAACGCCGACAGCATTGGCTGGAATGGCGTGTATATGGGTATGGCAGCTTTGGTTGGCGTACTTATGCTGTTTACACTGCTAGTGGGTGAGCCGAAAACAGATCGCAGTGCACTTCAAGCAGAAGCGGAACAACGCCATGCTAAAGTCGTAGGCTCAAGGCTTGTAGCTTGGTTCAGTGTTACCCTCATCGAACCATTCGCAGACTTCTTCCGACGCAACGGTGTTCGCGTGGCCATGACACTATTGCTGTTCGTGTTCCTGTTTAAGATTGGCGAGGCCTTCTTGGGCAGAATGTCGATACCTTTCTACAAAGAGATAGGCTTTAGCAATGAACAGATAGGTCACTACTCCAACTGATTGGTTGGGGCGCTACCATAGTGTTCACTTTAGTGGGCAGTATGTTTAACGTGAAGTTCGGTATAGTACGCGGCCTGATGATTGGTGGTATTGCCATGTCAGCCAGTAACCTGATGTTCGCTTGGATAGCAAAAGCAGGTCCAAGTGAAACTCTGTTCCTTGCGACTATCATAGTGGACAACTTCACCACGGCGTTCTCCACCGTTGCTTTCGTTTCCTTCTTGACCATATTGACCGGCCAGGCCTTCTCTGCAACTCAATATGCCCTGCTCGCATCCTTAGGTAACTTTGGGCGAACGACTTTAGCGTCCTTCAGTGGCGAACTAGTCGACTATCTCAATGACTGGTCTCTGTTCTTTATCCTGACAGCTTTGATGGTCGTGCCGAGCCTGATTATGCTCTACTCACTCCGCCACTATTTTACCGCCCTACTCGCCAAGGCTAAGGAGCGAGATAGCAAGGTAAAAAAGTCTGATGATGATTTAGAAACCGACACACAATCGGCATAAAAATGGGAGCTTTCAGCTCCCATTTTTACTTCTAAGGGTACATTCCCCTACCGAACATATTGAATATTCGCGCAGCCCCTTGGGTGAAAACCATAGGGTCGCTCAACACGGTTAAGCACAAACAGTCTTGCCCTTCTTCAGTTCTTGGAGAGTGCTTGGTAGTACCATCAGCGATCATATAATCGCCTTCTTGATAGCTGCCCTCTTCGTCGGAGAATCGACCGTGTAACACTAGTGTGGTCTCGATACCTTTGTGGGTATGTTGAGGGACCTGAACACCGCCGCTGATGTATAGCAAGCTCACGCGTTCACTTTCACCTAGATCAAAGTTGGCACTGTATACTTTCCCGCCGTAGCTCTTCCAGTCACCCAGTTTTTTGCTGAGCCTATGAAGAGCTCTAGGAAGAACGAATTCCTTGCCATTCACGCTCACTTTAACACCGGGGTCTAAGCGAGGAACCAGTGGGGTGCGCTGTAAACTCGTAATCTCACCTAACATTTGCTCCATCTCTACCGGCAAGTCCGTCGACACAACAGTTTCTGGTGCATCGGCTTTGAACTCCTGCTCGTCAAAGGTTTCACCAGCCAACTCTGCAACGAGTTGGTCTACCTTTGCCTGACACTGCTGGCAGGTTTCCAAATGAGAAGCGAGCGTTATTCCGTTACAAGCGTCTATGGTCCCATCCGCGTAGGCTTTCAAAAGTTCTATGCTTGGATGATGTTTCATACTTGTTCCGCCCTTATCGAATCCTTTAATTTCTCAACCGCTAGTCTCAATCTCGACTTAACGGTACCTAATGGAATATCAAATTTGTCTGCTACCTCTTGGTGAGGGAGCTCGTCTAAATAAATCGCCTTGACCACTTCTTTCTGCTTCACTGGCAAGATGTCGAGATAGCGGACTATCTGCTCTCTCAGCATGTTTCTCTCGGGAGAGTATTGGTCCACCAAATCTGGCGGGCAATAATCGTCTGGCCAAATATCTTCAGAATGAACATGCAACTCTTTACCCTTTTGCTTACGCAATAAGTCGAAGCAGAGATTTCTGGCTATGGTGTAGATCCATGTGGACAAAGCACTTTTGCTACTGTCGAACAGATGAGATTTTTGCCACACGGCAGCTAGCGTATCTTGCACTAACTCCATTGCCACTTGCTCATTCCCCATGTGCTTATAAGCAAACTGCTTCAGCCTCGGGGTGAAGTGGCGAAAAATAACAGCAAACGCCTCTTTATCTCCCTGTTGCACCTTAGCCATGCACTCAGCCCATTCAGCTCTCGATGGTCCTCGAGGAGAAGTGGTTGCGGCCTTGGTTTTCGTTTCCATGTATCACCTTTACAGTTGGGGAGGGGAACCTCCCCCTCCGTCACTCAGTTATGTTGCCAGCAAGGATACCGCCGTTGGTTGCAATCGCCTTGTACACCTTACCGTCTTCTAGAGTCACCTCTGTTGGACCTAAGATTGAAGTCTTGCTACCTGTTGCCGTTACCGTCACGAAATAGGTACCGCCTGCCACATATACATTCTCTACAAACTTTGTATACGTGAAGTTTGGTATAGCTGGATCACTCGATGTGATATCAGTTCCTACCGTTAAGTATACGTCAACCTCAGCTGCCGCTCCGACAGATGCACCATGGAGTACATTTAATGTTGCACTGGTCACTGTTGTACGGAGTTTGTCGACGATGATTAGCGGCTCAATATTGGCTATATCATTTATGGCCTACACGTTGTATTGCTGGCGGAGTCGCTATATCAAATAGTCAGAAGCGATTAATCGACTGAGCTGTGCCTAGATATGCCAATGCTTGTTATGGATCGAGCATTGACTTATCTAGGGTGAGGTGTGATTAGCTTCTAATCGATAATCACTGCATCAATAACATGGATAACGCCATTGGTAGTGTATATATCCGTAATGATGACGGTGGAACCCCCTACTGTTAGCGTGTCGGTTTCCTCATCGATGGCTATAGCGACTTCTTTCATTGCCAGAGTGGTTGCACTGGTTCCGTTTAGGCTCATGGCTGTAACAGAGTCTACTGCGCCTGAAACAACGTGGTTCAGCAAAATGTCACCCAAGTCTGGGTTGGCTAACAAAGTAGCAGCGTCGATATTTAGTTCAGCAAGTAATGCTGTAAAAGCGTCGTCAGTCGGTGCAAACACTGTATATGTTGCGTTTTCATCAGCTAATGCGCCATCTAGATTTGCGGTAACGAGTGCTTGGACTAGGACCGTAAAGCGACCATCATTCACTGCAGTTTCTACAATATTCGAAGTTGGCTCACCCACGTCCGCAGGCGGAACCAACACTGCGTCAATCACATGAACAATACCGTTACCCGTAAGAATGTCAGTCGCAGTAACTGTGGAGGTGTTTACCAATAAATTTTCACCGCTCAGTGACAAGGCAACATTATCGCCGTTGACCATTTCGACTGTAGTACCAGCGAGACCAATTGCGGTTGCTGCATTAACCTGACTACCAATTACATGGTACGTTAGGATATCAGCCAGATCTGGACTGCCTAAAAGCTCATCGGCAGTAAGATTGTTATCCGCTAGGAACTTTTCGAAAGCAGCATCTGTTGGGGCAAACACTGTAAGCTCGGCATTGGGATCTGATAAAGTTTCCACCAAGCCGGCTTGCTGCACGGCTGCTACTAAGGTTGTAAAATTGCCATCAGCAACCGCAGCGTCTACAACCGTAGCAGCGCTAATTGTGTCGTCATCATCGTCATCGTCACACCCGACTAACAGTAGCGAAGACGCTACAAGAATCGCGGTTAGGTATTTCTTAAACATAATGTTATCTCCGTATATCCCTCACTGAGACTCTATTGCTTGGCTGAGGAACTTGATCGCTTCGTTACAATCAGACTGCGAGATGAGATGCTCGAATTGCTGGCATTCCAGAGGAAGAAGTTCCAACCATCTCTGGCTCACCCAAGTCGCGTCATCAAAGAAGCAGTGTGGATAGAGTCGTTTGATTTCTGGAAATCTCTGGTAAACCCTCTGCAGCTGGTCACTGATATAGAGAGAGGATTGAGTGAGCTCTTGGCTACTCCAATTACTAAGGTATTCAACCTCAGCACAGCGCAAGCCATCAAACTCACTCCATACCCTTTTCACTTTGAAACGTCGAGTCCCGACAATGGTCACGCCAAGGAAGCCGTCAGGAAGCTGTTCAAAATCAATTATTTCTGTAAGTGTGCCGACACGTGAGACGTTATTAGGAGATGAGGCTATTGGTTCGCCAAGCAGACAAATGCCGAAACCTTGGCCCTGTTTGCAACACTCGCTGATCATACGCTTGTAGCGGGGCTCAAAAATTCGAAGATTCATCTTTCCCTCGGGAAGAACAACTGAGCTTAGAGGGAATAACTTAACAACCGACATAAAACCTTTCCTGATGCTGATCTCAATTTTGTCTTACGGCGGTGCTATTGAATGGATCAAACCAAGGTGATTTGAGAGACTAAAAAACGACCAATTTGTTTGCCAAATATGTTAACTGGGTAACATTTCGGCAGGTTAATTACATTTACTTGATCGTGATCACAATCTTAGTTTGAACTTTTGCAATAAAACACTTCCATTTGTGGCTCAGATCTCTATTATTCGCACCACGAAAACGGTTGCTTCGGAGAAGTAACTGAGAACAGCGAAGGATTAGCTGGTTTTTATCGCAACAACTTTTGAGTGTCTTTTATCATGCGTAAATCTTTACTTACTCTTGGCTTGCTAGCAGCAACCTCTGCGCCAGTAATGGCTGCTGATTATTCTGATGGTGATATCCACAAGAACGATTACAAATTCCTTCAATTCAACCTTATGGGTGCTTTTGATGAGAAACCAGGTAACTCAAACCACGACTACCTAGAGATGGAATTTGGCGGTCGTTCAGGTATCTTCGATCTGTACGGTTACGTTGATGTATTCAACCTACTAAGCAACCCAAGCTCTGATAAAGCAGACGCTGATGCGAAAATCTTCATGAAGTTCGCACCTCGTATGTCTCTAGACGCACTAACTAAGAAAGACCTTTCTTTCGGTCCAGTTCAAGAGCTTTACATCGCTTCTGAAATCACTTGGGACGGTGTTACAACTAACCCAGACAAAGGCACTTTCGGTGTTAACCAACAGAAGATCGGTATCGGTTCTGACATCATGGTTCCTTGGTTTGGCAAAATGGGCCTAAACCTTTACGGTAACTACGATTCAAACGTTAAAGACTGGAACGGTTTCCAAGTTTCTACTAACTGGTTCAAGCCTTTCTACTTCTTCGAAAACGGTTCTTTCATCTCTTACCAGGGTTACATCGATTACCAATTCGGTATGAAGGATGAGTACGCTACTTCAAGCAATGGTGGCGCATGGTTCAACGGCATCTACTGGCACAGCGAGCGCTACGCAGTAGGTTACGGTCTTAAGCTATACAAAGACGTATACGGCATCAAAGACACTGACGCATTCGAATCTTCAGGCGTAGGTCACTACGTTTCTGTAACTTACAAGTTCTAAGCTTGTTGGTTTAAAAAAGGCGCCAAAGGCGCCTTTTTTGTCTCTTTTATTCGCTCAAAACCACTAAATTCAGTATCCTTGCTCGACTGCAAGATTACAGGACAAAGTTTTGAAGATTACTGTTGTTGGCCTTGGTGCCATTGGCTCTTTGTTCGCCTACTCACTCCAAAAAGCGGCCATCAGCTTTCAGTCTGGACTCGTGACAATGCTCTTAGCAAAACACTCAAGCTAGACGAGCATGAAAGCCTTAATTTCCCAGCAAACAATACCCAACTTCTTGAGCAAGCCGATCTCGTGCTTATCTGCACAAAATCTTGGCAGTTGCAAAACGTTCTAGAGCAGACCCTAGCCTTCATTCCATTGAGCACACCTATCGTCATCTCTCACAATGGCATGGGAGCCATAGAAAAGGCTCAAACTCTGCTAGACGGGCGCCCTATCCTGTTTGCAACCACTACCCATGGTGCACTCAAAAAAGATGCTGAAACAGTGCTTCACACAGGCATCGGACAAACAGTAATCGGTTCCTATTCTAATCAGGCTTTAAAGCTAGAAGAGCTAACTCAGATACTTGATAGCGCACTGCCAAGCGCTGTGTGGCAAACCAGTATCAAGCAAGCACTGTGGAATAAACTCGCTATCAACTGCTGCATCAACCCACTCACAGCCATACTCGATTGCAGAAATGGAGAACTGGATACTCCTGACAGCCTTCAAATCATTGAAGCGCTCTGTGGTGAGATAACTAAAGTTATGCTTGCTGAGGGCTACAAAGCCGATTCAGAGACTCTGCTTAACACAGCAAAAGCTGTCATCAAAGCGACCTCAGCCAACTATTCATCAATGCATCAAGACGTTTCGCACCAAAGAGTGACTGAGATTGACTATATTACAGGGTATCTTTTGGACTGCGCTAAAGCACATGCGATTCAAACCCCATACAATCAAGAGCTATATAATAAAATCAAAAAGTTAGAGGCAAGCTATGACAATTAAAGCCCTAGTTCCTATCGCTCCCGGCACAGAAGAGATGGAAGCGATAACCATCATAGACACCCTGATCCGAGCCGATTACGAGGTGACTATTGCCAGTGCAGACTTTGAAGGCAAGCTAACCTTTGATGGCTCACGAGGCATCCCTTTAACTGCTCATAAAAAGTTGGTAGAAGTTGCCGACGAAGAGTTCGATGTTATTGCTCTACCGGGTGGTGTTGGTGGTGCAGAGGTGTTTCGCGACAGCATTCTTCTTATCGAGATGATCAAGCAGCAAAAATATGACGGCAGGCTCAATGCCGCAATCTGCGCCAGCCCAGCACTCGTTCTTCAGCACCATGATATCTATCCAGAAAGCCTGATGACCTGCCACCCGAGTTTTAAGTCTCATATTCCAGAAGATTTATGGCGTCAAAAGCGTGTTACCTATGACATCAACAACAAGCTTCTTACCAGCCAAGGGCCAGCCAGCGCATTCGAATTTGCTATCGAGATCATTACCCTGTTGTCCGGTAAGGCTCATGCATGGAAAGTAGCAGAGCCATGGTGCCACTACCTAATCTAAACATCTCTGACCTTGGAGAAAAACGTGTTTGATATCCAAGCCATAAGAGCACAATTTCCAGCATTGGCAGACACAGATATCGTCTATCTGGACAGCGCCGCGACCACGCAAAAACCCAAAGCCGTTATAGATACCATTACTGACTACTACTCAGCTCGCAACGCCAATGTGCATAGGGGTAGCCATAGCCTGACGGCACAAGCTACCACCGCTTTTGAACAGGCTCGAGAAACGGTCAGAGGCTTTATCAATGCCAAATCAACCAAAGAGATAGTCTGGACGCGCGGTGCAACCGAGGCGATAAACCTTATCGCTCAGACTTACGGTAGAAACACCCTAAGCACTGGCGACGAGATCTTGGTAAGCGAGATGGAACATCACGCCAACATAGTGCCCTGGCAATTGGTCGCTGAGCAAACGGGGGCCCGCGTGGTTAAGGTGCCCATGACTACTGACTGTCAGCTCGATATACAAGCCTTTGAGTCGAGCCTTAACTCAAATACCAAGATAGTGGCGATAAGCCATGTATCTAACGTTACCGGCACGCGCCATCCTATTGAGCAGATGATCAAACTAGCAAAACAGAACGGCAGCACTGTAGTTGTCGATGGCGCTCAAGGCATAGTGCATGAGGCTGTTGATATGCAGGCACTGGACTGCGACTTCTATGTTTTTTCCGGTCATAAGCTATTTGCTCCTACAGGTATCGGAGTCCTCTACGGAAAACTAGAACTACTTGAAGCTATGCCCCCTTGGCATGGTGGTGGCAAGATGGTGCAAAAGGTGAGCTTTGACGGCACCTCGTTTAGCGACCTTCCTGGCAAGTTTGAAGCGGGCACTCCCAACGTTGCAGGAGCGCTAGCCTTAGCTACGGCCATCAACTGGCTTAAAGAGGTTGGTATTGAGAACGCTGAGCAGCACGTAAAGACACTACAGAAGCGCGCTTTTGAGGGTTTATCTAAGATAGAAGATATCGAGATGGTCGGCTTTCAAGAGGGCGCGAGCGTCATCAGCTTTGTTATGGATGGTGTGCATCATCAGGATATGGCGACTCTGCTAGACCAGCAAGGGGTTGCTCTGCGAGCGGGACACCACTGTGCGCATCCGTTTATGGATGCTCTGAACATCAAGGGCACAGTGCGCGCCTCATTTGCGGTTTATAACACGATTGAGGAAGTGGACCGATTTATCGCTGCCGTAGAGAAAGCGGCGGATATGCTTTAGGGTTGAGTCCAAACCTAGGACAGGTCCGACTCAGGGCCGGGATTACTATGAAACTGGGGATGGCTAAAGAGTTGAAATTAAACCATGCCTTTGATCTGGTCGACAATCGCCTTTAGGCCATTGCCTCTGGACGGACTTAAGTGTTCAATCAAGCCTAAACTTTCAAAATACCCATCAATATCAAATCCTTGGATCTCTTGTGCCGTTTTATTGTTTAGCGCTGCAAGGGCAATCGCAATCAAACCGCGTACGATACGTGCATCGGAATCTGCAGCAAACTGCCACTTATCTTCAGCTAGTTCACCGATAAGCCACACCTGACTCTCACAACCAGCAACCGTCACTTGCTCATCACGCAGGGCTTCATCCAAGCTAGGCAATTTCTTGCCCCACTGGATTACTTGACGATATCTCTGCTCCCAACCAGACAAGGTCTGCATCTTGACAGTGATATCACTCTCAGTGACATCAAAGCCAAACGGGTTGCTTTCGAAGAATTGTGTAAGCTCAGACATAAAATTAACTGTGTTTTTGGATGATTTTCTCAATGATACGCGATACCGCCACAAAGCCAAAGGTAGCCGTAACCACAGTCGCAGCTCCAAAGCCTGTCGCACAGTCCATGCGTTTTGGCCCTTCAGCGGTAGCTTTCACTGCACATACGCTACCATCCGCTTGAGGTACTTGAGCTGCTCAGTGGAGTAGACACAGTCGATACCAAACTTACGCTTTGGATTCTTGCTGAAGTTATGGAAGCGACGTAGCTGATCTTTGATCTTTTTAGCTAGCGGGTCTTGTACCGTGCGGCTTAGGTCTGCCACACAGATTTGGGTCGGGTCCACCTGACCACCAGCACCGCCTATAGTAATCACTTTGATCTTGTTGCTACGGCAATACGCAAGTAGAGACGCCTTAGCTTTAACGCTATCGATAGCATCAAGCACATAGTTATATTCTTTACTCAGGTACTCGGCTTGGTTGTCTGAATCGATAAAGTCATCAATCAGATTCACCTTACAATCTGGGTTGATAAGCTTCACACGCTCAGCCATCACTTCGATCTTGCTTTGGCCCACTGTACCCGTCATTGCATGGATCTGACGGTTGATGTTAGTCACACACACATCGTCCATATCGATAAGCGTCAGCTCACCAATACCGCTTCGAGCCAAGGCCTCAACGGCCCACGAGCCTACCCCACCGATACCAATCACGCACACGTGCGCCGCACGCAGAATCTCAACTTCACTGTTACCGTAAAGTCGGCGCGTACCACCAAAGCGTTGGTCATAAGATTCAGATGCTGGGCTGGTCAACTCTCGCATGACGACATTTCTCCACACAAATACAACAAGAGTGCGATTTATACGCACTCTTGAGTTTAAAGTAAAGCTATCAGGGATGAGCTATCAGCTTTCAGAGCTCTTATATCTGATAGCTGACAGCTTGAGGCTTAAAACTTACTTATTAGGCATTTGCCATGGCTTTTCCGTTGGGCTGTTTTCCAGCCCCAGCTTCCACACTCGACCAAAGTGTTTATAGTGCCCAGACTGAACGCCCGCCCTTGGTCCCATACCATGATAAAGGTCTAAGTGGTTCTGCTTAACCGCACCGCCAGTATCAAGCACAATAAGAAGACGCAACGCATGCGATCCTGACCAAGTGCCGTCTGCATTTAGCAATGGCACTTCTGCAAGGATAGGTGTGCCCATAGGCAATAGGTCTCTGTCACCTGCCACTGAAGCAAGTGGTAGAAGCGGAATACCCGCCGTACCTCTAACTGCTAAGTCGTCTCTTGGTGTAAAGAATACAAACGAAGGATTCTGCTCGAGAAGCTCACGAACCGTTTCTTCATCGTTCTCTTCTACCACTGCTTAATAGCCTTTAGAGACATCTTCTCACGTGGCACCAAACCACGCTCAATTAGGATGCGGCCTATGCTCACGTAAGGGCGATTGTTCTTACCTGCGTAAGCAAAATACTGCATGCTGTTATCATCACCGAAATGCACAAAGCCACTGCCCTGCACTTCCATCAAGAATGGGTCGATACGGTTATTGGCATAACCAAGTTCGAGCCCCTCTCCTTCTAGCGCTCCCTCGTAGATCTGAGCTCGGGTAGGACATTGACTGGTGCACTTAGGTAGACCATAAACCGGGTACTTATACTCATTATCTGGTTGATGTCTCAGCTCAATAACTGGTGAAAAGTAGCCAGTGAACAGCACATTGCCTTGCTTGTCGCCTCCGCGCATCTGCGCTACCTGAACGCCATAGTTCTCAAGTTCATCTGGATTACCACTTTGCAGCGCCCACTCAGAAAGTGTTTGATAGAGGTCGGTATATTTCTTTGCCATCGAAGGCGAATTATCTAAAACCTCTTTTGCCTGATCGTCAAACGAGTTGAGGTCACGATAGGCATTAGTCTCTATCTGGTCTACTTGGGTAAGGGGCTGTTCTAGATTTTCATCTAGATATTGTTGTCCACGTTCGGTGTCTTGGGCACAACCTGCCAACAGCAGGGAGAAGAGGATAGAGAAAGAGATTTTGCGCATTTGAAAAATAGATAGATAAGCAAGTAATAGCAGAATGACAAACTCAAACTGGCAAGGCAACAGATACTTCATTATTTACCAAGAATTGACCTGTCGCCTAAATGCACAACAGTGTTGCAATTTAATAATTAATCATTATTATCACATAAAAATTCACTGGGAATTATTATGATGGATCGCAGTACTGAGCTAGTAAAAGGATTTAGACAATCCACCCCATACGTTAATGCACACCGTGATAAAACCATGGTGATCTACCTCAGTGGTGAGGCGGTCAGTCATAGCAATTTTCCTAACATCGTCAGTGATATCGCCCTTTTGCACAGCCTAGGGGTGAAACTGGTTCTGGTCTACGGCGCACGCCCACAGATAGACCAGCGCCTGCAACTGCAGAACCTAGAAACTAATTATCATAAACAGGTAAGGGTGACCGACTCCACCACCTTGCCACAGGTAATGCAGGCCGCCGGTCAACTTCAGTTGGCCATTACCGCCCATCTTTCTATGAGCCTCAACAATACCCCAATGGCGGGAACCGACCTGAATATCGTCAGTGGTAACTTCGTGATTGCGCAGCCCCTGGGTGTAGAAGATGGCATCGATTATCAACACAGTGTCGAGTGCGTCGCATAGACGTACAGGGTATCAACCGCTCTCTCGAGCAAGGCTCGATTGTGCTGATCGGCCCTGTTGCTGGTTCTGTAACTGGGGAGTGCTTCAATCTGGTATCCGAAGAGCTTGCCACTAAAATAGCGATCAAGCTTCAAGCTGCCAAACTTATTGGGTTTACACCCGAGCAAGGCTATGTCAGCCCAGAAGGCGCGGTCGTGCCTGAGCTAATGCCTCAGCAGGTCGCTAACATTCTCAAAGATGAGCTTGCCTTTGGTTGCAGTAAGCGATTCCTTCAGGCAGCACTGCATGCCTGTCGTAGGGGCGTTCAGCGCAGCCACCTCATCAGCTATGCTGAAGACGGTGCACTCATTCAAGAGCTGTTCTCTCGCGATGGTATCGGTACTCAAATCGTGACCGAGAGCGCTGAGCAGATCCGTCAGGCGACCATCGATGATATTGGTGGGATACTCGACCTCATCAGCCCACTTGAGAGCGACGGTATTCTGGTGCGACGCTCAAGAGAGCAATTAGAGCAAGAGATAGAGCTGTTCACCATCATCATCAAAGACGAGATGATCATAGGCTGTGTGGCGCTCTACCCTTATCCCGAGGATGGCATGGCGAGATGGCATGCCTTGCGATACACCCCGACTACCGCGACGGTAATCGAGGCGCACACCTGCTCACGCACATGAGGCACCAAGCCGATTGCTTGGACATCACTCAGCTGTTTATCCTAACCACCCACAGCCTGCACTGGTTTAGAGAGCAAGGGTTTAGCGAGATTCAGATCAGCGAATTGCCTATCAAGAAGCGGGATCTATACAACTTCCAACGAAACTCAAAGATCTTAGCTCTGGACGTTTAATCTATCCGCTAGGTGGCTGCTACGCTCGGTCTTACGAATGACCGAGCGCTTCACTATCGCCTCGTCAGCCACTACCTTCAAATAAGATTTAGCTCGAGTCACACCGGTATAAAATAGCTCTCGCGTCAGCACAGGTGACATCTGTTTTGGCAAAATCAGATAGGTATTCTCAAACTCACTACCCTGCGACTTGTGTATGGTCATGGCAAAGGCGGTCTCGTGAGGCGGTACACGTGATGGCAAGATGGCTTTAACACTGCCATCTGGCTGCTCAAAATAGACCTTGAGTCGCCCTTCACCCTCATCCATCAAGCAGATACCAATATCGCCGTTATACAGCTGCTGACCATGGTCGTTACTGGTTACCATGATAGGCCTGCCCATATACCAAGTATCACGCACAGTAGCGATCAACCCTTGCTTGCTAACTTCTGCTCTATGTTATGGTTTAGCCCTTCAACACCAAACTCTCCCTCGCGCACCGCGCACAGAAGGCGCGTCTTAGCAAAACGCTTTAGAACCTCGGCAGCGTATTCACGCATAGATTGCTCAGCACCAATGTCATCCTTCAAATAGGTCTTGTACTGGTTCGCCAACTCACCGATAAGAGCGGCATAGTTGTCGCTATCAAGGGAGGCATGAGCCACATCCTCAAGTCCGCGGTTGAGTAAAAGCGCGGATTTATTGGCATCACCCTCATTGATAGCGCGAGCCAACATGCCAATCCCAGAGCGACTATGGAATCGATAGCTCTTACGTAGGTACTCAAGCTGTCCGCTACCGCACTTCGGCTCATAGCTTCATTGGAGTAGTCAAAGCCCGTTAGCTGAGTTAGGGCTTGTTTATGGGAAAGGCTGAACCCAGTTTGCAATGAACAGATATCTCCGAGCACAGCACCGGCCTCTACAGAAGAAAGCTGGTCTTTGTCACCTAATAGAATCAGTCTTGCGTGGGACGGCAAAGCATCCAGAAGCTTGTACATCAGTGGTAGGTCGACCATAGAGGCTTCGTCGAGGATTAACAGATCTAAGTGCAGAGGATTAGAGGCATTGTGTTTGAAGTCCACACGATTAGCTCGCGCTCCCAGCAGTCTGTGAATGGTACTGGCACTGGTCGGAATGCGCTCCTTTATATCAGGAGAGACAGGAAGCGAGTCGATGGCATTACCGATAGATTCGGTCAGCCTTGCTGCTGCCTTACCCGTCGGCGCGGCTAGCTTGATATTCAGTTTCTCTTCGCTTGAGCTTACTAGTGCCGCCAACAGTTTGGAGACAGTAGTGGTCTTACCCGTACCGGGGCCTCCAGAGATAACACACAACCTGCGCAAAAGCGCCGTAGCCGCCGCCACCTTTTGATAGTTTTTACACGCCCTGAGCGGAATGAGATCCGCCAGCGGTGCTAGATCCTCTGAGCGAGTCGCCCCCTTGGCAATCTTGAAAGCGTCCGGCCAAGGCACTAGGTCGGCAAGCTCAATATCTAAGGACTCACAAATAACCTGCTGCCACTCCATATCGCTGGCATTTTCCAGCTTTTGCAGGTCTTTGAACAAAAAGGCCCACTGCCAAGCAAACAATCTGTTTAGCTCAGTAGCCATGTTCTGCTTGGTATTTTCCTCTAACTCAACCGGCTCGGAAAGCTGTACCAGTTTTTGCGCCAGCTGCGACTCAAACTGCCAATACTTTTGCAGGTAAAGGCTCTCAAATTCGAACACCAGCGGACGCATCTCTTGCTCCGGCAAGTTTTTAACGAGGCTCGAGCCTTGAGCATGAGCTTGCCAATCAACCTCGAGAAGGTGCGGAGCAATCAGGGACTCAAGCTGTTTGGCAGAGAAGGTATCCAGCGGAGACCAGCTATTCGAGAGTCTTAAACAGCTGTTACCCTTACTGAGTTCAAAGCTGACAGCTGCAACCAAGATTGCGGTGACATCTGGGTCGATAGCGCGCTCTTTACTAGCAAGAAACCTTGCCAATTGCAGATCCAGTTGACGCAGTAGACCAAGCTCAGTAAACAGCTCTAACCATCCCATCCAGCCTTGTTGGTTTATCTTTTTAGCAAGCTCTGTATCTAATTGCTGAGGGCTCTGTTTGGTATCAATACTGCTCATCTACTTATCTCCCTCACTGCGAATATGCTGGTCTAACTCCTCAAGTAATAGTGGGCTAGGCTTGGCATTAAACACCCCATACTCACCACTACCATCCATACCACGCAGAAACAGATAGTAGACCCCACCAAAGTGACGCTCATAATCGTAATCGGGAATACGCGCCTGCAAGAAGCGATGTAGCGCCAATGCATAGATGTGGTATTGAGCATCGTATCTATGCTCAAGCATGGCCTGTTTTAGGCTGTCGCTGTGATAGTCAGACGCCTCATCACCGAGGTGATTAGACTTCCAATCCAACACATAGAACTTACCTTGGTGCTCAAACACTAGGTCGATAAAGCCTTCAGCATGCCCTGCACTCGGTTAAAGCCGAGAGACGAAGCCTTAGCCGCGAGTTCATCGTACTCACTAGTGATGCGATGAAATCCCTCGGCGGTCAAGCTCTCAATAGGTAGCAAGAACTCCATTTCCACTAACCTCTGAGCTGGCTTAAGACCGTTAAGAACAAGACCGTTACCATCTAAGTCGGTTGCCAGCACGGTATCAACCATGCCTTGCAAAATAGGTAACCATTCCGGCTCCAACTGCTCGTCTATAAGCAATTTTTCTATGATGTTCTTATTGCTCTCATCAAACGCAGACTGGGTAAACTCTACCTCTTCAAACAAGGTGTGTAAGAAGGTGCCCGGTCTCGCGCCACGAGGGAAATTGAACATGCTTTTCTCAGTTAAAGCTGGAATCAGCTCTTTATCCTCGGCCGCATCGATATCTATCTCTCCTGATAAGAAAGCACTGGATGAATGGCTGTGTTTACCGGCTGAGGCCAATCCTGAGTAACTGGTCATGCGCCAACTTCTATCAATGCTGCCAGTGAGCTGCTGAGCTTCCACATGCTCCGAATCTTTGGCCGCAGGCGTGTATAAGGAGTCGTCCCATTGTGGCGGTTCACACACCTTGATGCTCGGGTATTTATCTTCAAGCTCATGCAGACGAGTGGTCAACGCGTCTGCCGACTGCGGTTCATCTCCGATGAGCAGATAACCTATGGCACTTAGATGGGTAGACAAGGCTTTTTTGTTGCCATCTTTTAAGGCTCCCAGTCCCATGTAGCAGGCGTAAACCGCGCGCGTTACCGCTACATACAGCAAGCGCAAATCCTCGGCTAAACGCTCTTTCTCAGATTCGGCCTTGCCCTCATCATTGTTATCAAGGTCAAAACGACTCTTTTTCAGTTCAGGGTCGTAATAGATGGCTTCCTTCGATGCTCTAAACGAGCTAACAAAAGGCACAAAGATGATATCGTACTCAAGGCCCTTAGATTTGTGTATGGTGACTACCTGAACCAGATTCTGCTCCGATTCCAAACGCTGCTTTTGCTCTTCACTGCCATCATTGGCCGTTTCGATGCGCTCGTTGAACCAGCGTAGCAGTGCGTGGTCACTCTCCATCTCGACCGAGGTCTGCTGCAGCACCTCTGCGAGGTGCATAAGGTCGGTGAGGGCGCGTTCCCCATCAAACTCAGCCTTAAGCTTCTGCGCCAAATCACGACGCTGTATCCAACGCCTAATAAGGCCATCACGCCAAACTGTTGCCAGTAATCCTTATATTCAGCGTATTCATTGATAACCGACTCCCAAGCCAGCTCATCTTGTTGCAAAGCATTCAGCTCACCAAGAGGCAGTCCCAGTAACTTACAACCAAGGCTAGCGCGATAGCACTCTCATCATGATTATGCAGACAAGCAAACAAGAACATAGCCAGATCAGGGGCCGCATGAGAGGCGTACACACTGTCTCGATTTGACAGGTAAACGCTGGCAATACCTTTCTTAGACAATGCCTGCCTGACCATGCTCGCCTCATGACCTGTGCGCACTAGGACGGCAATGTTCTGCGGCTGGATAGGCTCTCCATCGAGCTTTGCTAAACCTTGGTCTGATGCGGTTAGGAGTTTTTCTATCTCAGTTGCCGTGCCCAAAGCCATGGCATTGAGATAATCGCCTTTCTTGAGCCCAGCTTCGTCCTCCATTAGCCAAGCGGTAAACGCAGGCTGCTTGTCACCGTTTAGTTGCCACTGCCTCTCGTGGGCTTTTGGACTTGGATCTACACAAATAAAAGGAATGTCATCGTCATAGATGAAAGGCTTGTCCGCCTCTTCAAATAATAGGTTGCTCGCCTCGACCATATCGCTGCTGGAGCGCCAGTTGGTGGTGAGATTGAAGTGTGAGGTCACCTCTTTGCGCGCTCGGATATAGGTGAAGATATCTGCACCACGGAAGGCATAGATGGCCTGCTTGGGGTCACCAATCATGAACAAGCCACACTCAGAGTGGTTTGAATAGAGCCGACTAAAGATACTGTATTGCTGCGGGTCGGTATCTTGAAACTCATCTATCATGGCCACAGGAAACAGGCTTCGGATTCGCTCAGATAACAAGCCCTGCTCATCGCTCAATAGGGCTTTATCCAGTTGTGACAGCAGATCGTCAAATGAAAGCTGATGTTGTCTTTGCTTAGTTTCAGCCAGTTTAGAGCGGCAAGCCTGAATCGCATGCGCCAATATGGATTGCTCTACTTCCAGTTTTGGCAATTGCAGGAAGGCTTCAATCTTATCGAACACCTCATGCTCAGGTGGATTACCCTTCTTGGTTTTCTCTTGTAAAAGTGAGCTTCGAAAGCGTTCAAGTTCATCGATATTCTGGATAGAGTTAGGGTTGCTGTTCGCCCAATCATCTAGCTTACTGACCCAGTTAGGCACGTTGCGCTTATTGTATGGGTTCTTCGCAATGCCAGATTCGGCAATGATCTTTTCAACCTCTGCACTTGCCTCAAGCCAGCTCGCCTTCATCTGCTGAGTCTGGCTCAACCTCTGTTTATAAGCGTTAGCCAGATCATCAGCACCACCCGGTGCATGGATAAAGCGCTCACTGCCTGAAAGATGCGTTCTGATAACCTTCAACAGCGCTTCTGGGGTTCGCCACATCTCACGCACCGCATCCACCAGCGGCTCAGGTAGAGGATAGAACTCTCGTCGCCAGTAATCGGCTACCACCTGAGACATGAGTTCACTCTCATCGGTGATAAGCTCGGATGAAAAACGACTGCCAGATTCAAACGCATTCTGCGTCAGCATACGCTGGCAGAAACCGTGAATGGTAAAGATAGCGGCCTCATCCATCTGACGCTCAGCATCGAGTAGCAAGGCACAGGCTAAATCCCTGTCTTGGGTTTGCTCAAGAAGAGGCTGGATCACTGGATCATCGGAGTGACCGCGACTAAAGGCGATACGCGCCTGATGGATTCTCGCTCGGATGCGGTCTCTAAGCTCAGCCGTGGCCGCCTCGGTAAAGGTCACTACCAAGATTTGCTCAACGGTGAGTGGCGTTCTATGAGCACTATTTTGATCACCATGTCCCAAAAGCAGTCTTAGATACAGACCTGCGATAGTGAAGGTCTTGCCCGTCCCAGCAGAGGCTTCAATCAGCCTCATTCCGTGCAAAGGGAAAGTCATCGCGTCGAGTTGATTTACCGTGATATTTTCTGTTTGATTCATATTAGGCTTAGTTATTTTTGTGACCCAGGATCAAATCCTTTCAATACATATCCAGATTACAGTTTGATGAACGAAAGTTTGCGATCCTACTCACTGATATCTGGAGCACTTACCAGTAGTCTTTGCGCCAATTTACGAAATGGTCTCTCTGACCTTTGGCCGCTAAGAATTACCCTACATATAATAAATTTCTAGCGGCCACACCTACTCTCTTTGCTGAATGCGCTCTATGGCTGGCAACAAGATCTTCTCACTCAGTCGCATCGATTCCGATACTAATTTTTCTTCCAACTCTGACCATACACGCTGGATATAGTAGTTATCCCCTTCACCCGAGCTGTAGCTATTACCCTCAAAGCAGGCGATGAACTTGGCTTTCGCCATCTCCCTTGCCTCACTTGGTTCAAACTTGGCTAGGCGCTTGTTGAACTCATTCATGGCATCTGATGCAGAGCGAGGGAAATAAGGTAGAGGCGTCGAGAGCCCAGAAAGAAACTCAGTGACTAACTCATTGAACAGGCTCTGCGCACTCTCTGTGTCCAGAGGTTCAAAGTAGTTGTGTTGCACGCCGTTTTTCTTATCAAAGCCGATAACATGAGTGGTGCAGGAAGCACCGCTGAGGTTTGCTACCAAATGACGAATCCAGGCCGATAGAATGTCTTGAGAACGAACACTGCCCGCGCGGTAATAGACCCCACCAGAGGCATAGCGCTGTTTCAACCAGCCAACGATTTGACGAGTCTCTCCCGATGGCAATGTGATAGGCAGAGATACCTCGACATCTTGCTGTTTGCTACCGGTTAAGAAAGCCACCTCGTTAGCAATCTCTTTAGAGATGGTTTTCACCTCATGCAGTTCAGCGTCACCAAAATACCCTATCGGCAACTGCCCTGACACTCGCAGCCATTGCGCCAGCTGTTCAACGCCCTGCTCGCCTTTCTCAAGCTGGGCTTGCAGGAGCTGGTCTTTAAACACAAAAGCATCTAAACCACTTAGCGCAAAGGGCTCGTTGTCTTCGATAGACTCTCGCTGCCCTTCAAAATAGATATCAAGCTGACGATTGAAGAAGAACTTCACCGGCAGAGTCCAAAAACGAATAAACTCCTCAAGGTCAATCTCGGCTGGAACCTCAGTCAGAATAGACTCACTCGCCTCGTGTTTTGGCGACACAAGCATATTCGCTACATCCGCCCACTCAGAGGCAAAACTGCCCTGTTGTTTAAAGGCATTTGGCTAAATGGGGTCATGCTGTGTTTATAGGTGATTGCCTTAACCAATTTCGCCCCAGAATCATCCACTGACAGGGCTTCATCCCCCTCGAGACAATAATTTTGCGCGCAGTACTCTAATAGTTCGGTCACAACGATGGATGGTAATCTTGGGGTGTTATCCAAGATAGACTGACCGACGTAGCTGATGTAAAGCTTACTCTGCGCCGAGAGCATGGCCTCAAGGAAAAGGTATCTGTCATCGTCGCGACGACTGCGGTCTCCGTGACGGGATTTCACATTGATAAGGTCAAATCCTTCTTTAGCCACGTTGCGCGGATAAGCACCATCGTTCATGCCAAGCAAACACACTACCTTGAATGGGATAGAGCGCATCGGCATCAGGGTACAGAAGTTCACCTGCCCTGCTAAAAATCTCTGGCTGATGCGTGTGCTGTCTAACTTGTTTTGCAAATAATCACTAACCACTCTTAGGTCAATCACCTGCTCGAATCCAGCTTCGCTGGTTTGCTCCACCAGCCTAGACAGAGCATCACGTATGGTCTTTATCGCCAGCTCATTGTCCACATCCAACTCAAAGAGAGCACCGAGCATCTTGTTCAGTTGCAACTGCCACTCGCTAGCACTGCGGGCATTGCCCAGTGTGGCTCGATACTCAATCAAGGTTTCAACAAAATGCGCCAGCTTACCGGCAAGATCTGCCTGTAGCCCTTCTATCTGTTCATAAGGGGCAATGCTCTCATCTGCCAAATCAAAGCTGTATTCAGATGACATGGCATAACCCATCAAGATACGCCTTAAACCAAATAGCCAGGTGTTTTGCTCTATCTGTGGCAGCTCAAGTTCTACCGAAGTTGTGCTATCTAGCCCCCAGCGAATTCCTGCCTCTTCCACCCACAGGGAAAGAAGGTCGAACTCACTCTCAGAGATCCCAAAACGCTGCAGTATCGCGGGCGTCTCCAGAAGTGCCAGCATCTCCCCGCGCTCAAAGCGACTGTTAGGCAGGTTCAGCAGCTGCATAAAGGCATTCAGCACCGGCGATTCTTGGCTAGCCGTTCTGTCCGAGATAGAAAAAGGAATGCGACGCTCGAAAGGCGCATTACCGAAGATAGCCTGAATCACTGGCGCATAGGCATTGATGTCTGACACCATGACTATGATGTCTTTAGGCTTAAGCTGTGGATCCGCATTAAACATATGCAGCAGTTGATCGTACAGCACCTCAACTTCACGCGTAGGGCTGTGGCACGAGTGCAGCGAGATCGAATCATCCCCTAGCGGTAGCATTGGCTTGTGATGGCTAGAGTTCAGCTGGGTATCATCTTGATGCTGATTCAAGTCCAGCATGTCCTGCTGAATCAAAGGTAGAAGCGACTGAGAGTCGAGGTCTACAAAGGCCTCCACCTCATTGCTCTCTAGCTGAGACAGAAGGTGTAGGTTGTCTCTACCCTGCTTACCTAATGAAGCCAGCAGGTTGTTTGATACAGCTAGATGGTGAGACTCTGGCAATAGGTTTTGCTCAATGTCTCCCTTAAGGAGCGCCTCACCGGACTCTTGCTCTATGCCCTGACCTTGCCAACGAATACGTGGACGGCTCAACTTAGCCATTCGAGTCAGGGTCTTTTGATCTTTCACATCTCCCCAGTAATAACGACAAGGGTTGTGGAACAAAAGATGCACATCGATGTGTTCGCCCAGAGCTTTTAGAGCTTCCAGATATTTTGGAGGAAGGGAGCTGATGCCAAACACAAACAAGCGCTTAGGTAGCCCTTGTGTATCCACAGACTGACCCGAGGTAAGAGCATCGATAAAGTCTTGATAGAGATTAGCCTGTGATAAGGAGATTGGCCAAGAGACTCGGTGTAGCTGGAAAGTTCACGCCACAACTCACCTTGCCATAACCCCTGCTCACCGAGCTCTTCTGGATGTTCACCACCTTCCCAAGCCAGAATATAGTCGGGGCGATACACCAGATAACCATCGAAAATATCCGCAATCTTCTCCGCCAACTGATAGCACTTGGAGCCATCTTCATCTTGCTCTAAATAATGGGCAAGGGAGATAAAACTCTCTCGCTCTAGCAGGCTTGGCAATATCTGCATCAGCTTCCAGGTCATGGCCTCTTTATTAAAGGCACTGCGCGCTGGCACATCGGGTAAAACCTCGATGAACATATTCCAGATAAAGGTCGCTGGCAGGGGGAAATTGATATTGGCCGCAATGCCATCTTGTTCGGCAATCTCCATCTTCAACCACTGGGACATACCAGGGCTTTGAACCAAGATCTGTTCTTGTTCAAATGGAGAAGTTAGGGGCTGTTGTTTGATAAGGACAGTCAGAAGAGACTTAAGAAGATCAATCTGGTTCGAGTGATAAACAGTAAACAAGGCTGGCTCTCAATCCATTGAAATAACTGCAATAAGATTACCACAATCCAGAGAGCCACACCGTTTTATAAGCTTCTAATTTGCACTCTTGGCTTTACCAGTAAATGACTGAAGTATTTATAGCCAACCAAGCTCACCACCATGGTCGCGATAACCAACTCCACCACTGCAAAGCTGTGAACTTGATTCACATATTGCGGAGCAACACCCACATCCTTCATCCAAATACTCATCTTAAATAGCGCGGTTGCACTGATCACCAATGGGAAGGTAAAGGCGGCATACGCAGGGCTGAAATCTAGCTTAAGCAGCTTATACAGAGCTAGGTAGATAACCGTTGTCATCAAGATAGCAATACCAAATAGCAGCGCCACTATCACAGGTGATGGCTGAGCAACAAAAGAAAGATATCCAGCCAAAGAGAGGCTCGCAGGAGCCGCCATAATGGCGATAGTAGGTTTAGCGGCATCTTGCACTAGCTCTGAGAACATGAAGCGATAAATCATCAATGGCAACATTACTGCGTATGCAAGCATGCCAAAATAGAGGGTCACTTCTGCAACCCAATGTAGCGATGGGTTTCCGGCAAAGGTCAATGGCGCAACTATGATGCCCACTGGTGGTACAAACCAGCTCGGAACCATATGGTGCATCTCAAAATTCTGCGCTCTGTGATAGACAAAGCTGGCTAGGAATACTAGATGTAAAATAACGGCAAACAGCCATATAGCCGAACCTAGCATAGGCAGGTAATGACTGATGGCGTAGGAAACGACCATGGAAGCCATAGCAAAAGTCGGCACCACACTGCCCACAACTGGGTGTGATAAGTCCTGACGCAACAGATGTGAATGGAGTAAAAACTTGCTACCTAATATAGCCAGCAAAACGGATGCGATAACCGCACCTGTGATCTGCGCATAACCTGAGAAAATGCCTAGGTTCTCTAGACTCCAACCCAGACTTGCAATGCCAAGGGCAAGCCCAGCCATAGGAGTAGGTGCATTTGCGATTCGAGATGAAGTATCCACGGGAACCTCTTTATATACAAAACAGTTGATGCACAGAGTCTACGCCTGCACTATGTTTATTAAAATTTAAAGTTTTAAAACTAAACGTTTTGTAAAATTAAACATTATGATTCCCTACACTCTGCGCCAATTAGAAGTATTCACCTCAATTGCCAAGGCTAGCTCCCTCTCTGAAGCGGCCAACACCCTGTTTCTATCTAAAGCGGCGACCAGTTTAGCGCTCAATGAGCTCGAGAAACAGTTGGGGCATACCCTATTCGATCGAATAAATAATCGCCTGGTGCTAAATCAAGAAGGGATCAAATTATTACCGGTGGCCGACGAGGTGCTAAACCGAGCCAGAGACATCTCGAGCTTGCTCTCTAATGAAAAGATACTCAGCGGAGAGTTAAAACTGGGTGCCAGTAACACCATAGGTAATCAGTTGCTTCCTATCTTGATTCGAGACTTCAATCAAAGTCATCAGGCAAACATCGAGTTCACGATAGAGCTATCCAACTCTCTTGAGTTAGCAAATAAGGTGATCGACTACCAATTGGATATGGCCTTTATCGAAAGTGGCGAAGACTCAGATAAGCTATCGCGCTCCCCATTCGGTCATGACAAGATGTGCGTCATCTGCCCAAAAGATTCACCACTACTTAACGTGCAAACCCCGACCTTATCTGACCTTGAGGATCATCACTGGATAATGCGTGAGTCTGGCTCAGGTTCGAGGGACTACTTCACCCAACACATAGCTAATAATTTACAAACTTGGCACAAGCGCTTTGAGCTCAACTCCAGTGAGGCCATCATTACCAGCGTGTCTGCTGGGCTTGGGTTGGCTTGTCTTTCAGAGCTATCGGTAGAGACGGCAGTCAAGGCAGGCAAGGTATCCAAGCTTGAGCTTTCACTGCCGCAAGATAGAGGCATGCAACTGGTTCTGCATAAGGATAAATATCTAAATCCACTGCTCAGTGCCTTCAAGGCGTTTGCTCTTGAGTGGCGTTTAGACGATCAGCTCGCAAATCCGGCATCTCGGCTAGACTGTAATGAGTGATTTCTGTATAAATCAACAGTATTAATTTCATATAGACAATTACGAGGATTAACCATGGCTGTTATCGTCAAGTACGTGGTCGAGCGCAACGGAGAAGAAAAGATGACTTTTACCTCAAAAGCGGAAGCAGATGCATATGACAAGATGCTGGATATGGCTGATGAGCTATTTGAACTGCTAGGTAAGAGTGAAATTATCGCTGACGAAGAGAAGCAAGAAGAGCTATCTATGTACCTTGCCAAGCATAAAGAAGAGGTTCTTTACGCTCTAGGTGCCAAGCGTAAGCCAACGCCAAAAAAACCAAAAGTAGTTAAAGACGCTGAAGTAGAAGAAGCGCCTGAATCTGACGCTGCATAAGCTCTGGATTCCATGAATAAGGACTGCTAACTTAGTCCTTATTCACTTTCTCTTTCACGACTAGGAAGGTTATGAAAGATATTATTCTGCATACTGTCACTGTTTTCATGGGCTTTTTCGCCATCATGAACCCTATCGCTAATACCCCTATCTTTCTCGGCCTCACCAATGGCGCCGATCACCACACAGTAAAATCCGTTGCCCTGCGCTCGGTTACCATCGCCTTTATAATCATCACGGTATTTGCCATCTCCGGTAAGATCATCTTCGACCTGTTCGGCATCACCCTATACGCCCTGCGCATTACCGGCGGCATCTTAGTATTTATGATTGGCTTTAACATGCTGCAAGGCAAGAATGAGCACAATCAAACCACCAACAAACACCTCTCCGCTCTGGAGCAGAAACAGGCAGCCCTCGGTATCGCTGTTTCCCCGCTGGCCATGCCGATACTTGCCGGCCCCGGCACCATAGCTACTGCAATGAACTTTGCCGCTGTGGGTGGTAACTACGAGGTAATAGTCACCATACTCGCCTTCGGTACTCTGTGTGGCGTGACCTATCTTCTGTTCGTATCAGGGGAAGCTTTGGTCAAGGCACTAGGGGCTAGCGTGCTGAATGTGATCACTCGAATGATGGGGTTGATCCTCGCCGTTATCGGCATGCAGATGTTTATCGAAGGCATACATCAAGCCTTTACCGCCCTCTCCTCATAAGCCCATATCAGCAATTTGTCAGTTTTCGTGATTTAGGTCTTTTCAGCCCTGCACACGCTGTTATAGTGTAGGGCTAACACTGAATTTGAGAGGTGTGTCTCATAACCTGATTGCACAGCATTCGGGTGACCCTTTTGACGCACTAGAACACGAAATATGGAGATTAATTGATGTCTTTCTTCGCACTGGCACTCGGTAGCGCTACTAAAAACCGAGATGGCAAAATTATTGAAGCTTTCTTCCCAACCCCTATCCTGAACCCAACAGCTGAGCTAGTTGAAGCGGTTAAACAGGCTGCGGGTTACGAGCAAGGCAACCAAAGCATTGAAGTAACTAAAGAGCAATGCGCTGCACTTGCTTCTGCATTCGAGAGCAATGGCCAAGCAGCGAGTGCAAGCTTTGCATCAAAAGCGGCTCAGTCTGAGCAACCTCTAGTTATCGTTGCTCTTGAAAGCGATGACAAACCTCAAACTGTTGCTGAAGGCTTCCTAAAGCTACAACTTATCTCTAACCGTCTAGTTAAGCCACACGGCACTGTACTTGACGGCATTTTCGGCCTTCTGCACAACATCGCGTGGACTAACGAAGGTCCAATCGATCTACCTGAGCTGGCTGATCGTCAAATCGAAGCTCGCCTAGCGGGTCGCGCACTAAGCGTAGATTGCGTAGACAAGTTCCCTAAAATGGTTGATTACGTTGTGCCAGCTGGCGTACGTATCGCTGATACCTCTCGCGTTCGCCTTGGCGCACACGTGGGTGAAGGCACGACTGTTATGCACGAAGGCTTCATCAACTTCAACGCTGGTACTGAAGGCGTGAGCATGGTTGAAGGCCGTATCTCTGCTGGCGTTATGGTTGGTGAAGGTTCCGACATCGGCGGCGGTGCTTCTATTATGGGTACCTATCTGGTGGCGGTAAAGTAGTTATCTCTATCGGCGAAAACAGCCTACTAGGCGCTAACGCAGGTCTTGGTTTCCCTATGGGCGATCGCTGCACCATCGAGTCTGGTCTGTATGTAACATCAGGTACTAAGGTACGTATGCTAGACAACAGCGGCCAAGAAGTTGAAGTAGTTAAAGCACGTGACCTAGCTGGCAAGCCAGACCTACTGTTCCGTCGTAACTCTCAAACTGGTGCAGTTGAGTGTCTGACCAACAAGTCTGCAGTAGAGCTAAACAGCGAGCTACACAGCAACAACTAATTCGTTGCTACAGATACTACAAAGGAGAGCCTAGGCTCTCCTTTTTTGGTTCACCGCAACTTCATGTTCGTGTGCTCACTCTGCCAGTGATGCAAGGCAAGCCGCCGTAAATACCTGGGCTTGGTTTCGGCATCCTTGCCTCAAACACTTGCCCTGCACCACTGCCTGCCGCTCACTAACTCCGAGGTATCAGCGATGACTCTGAGCCATGCTAAGCCGGAGTCCCCACTAATACTTGCGCTGGAGAGTGATTGATGGAGCAAGGTGTCGCTCGCAGGGAGCGACTGACTCAGAGGAAATTTTACGCCCCCTGTAACCCGCGAAGAACCTTTTCTATAGCACTAAAAAAGGGAGCATACGCTCCCTTTCTCAATTGGCTGTGTCTGTTACTTGCTAGTAACTGGGTGAAGATGAACTTCTTCTTCTTTCTTACCCGCTTCAGGATCATTGAACTTATCAATATCCATAGCACCCTCAGACTTACCAACGATACAAGTAACGGCACTGTCACCAGTGATGTTAACCGCGGTACGAATCATATCTAGCAGACGGTCAACACCCATGATTAGTGCGATACCTTCTAGAGGCAGACCAACTTGGTTAAGAACCATAGCTAGCATGATAAGACCAACACCTGGAACACCTGCTGTACCAACAGAGGCTAGGGTTGCAGTCAAGATAACCGCTAGGTAATCACTCATAGTCAGATCGATGTTAAACGCCTGAGCAATAAATGCTGTCGCAACACCCTGCATGATAGCCGTGCCATCCATGTTGATGGTCGCACCTAGAGGTACAGTGAACGATGAAACGCGGTTATGAACACCAAGACGGTGCGTTGCCGTTTCCATTGTTACCGGAATCGTTGCGTTCGAAGAAGCCGTTGAGAATGCAAACATGATTGCATCTTCCATCTTCTTCAGGAAGTGAAGTGGGTTAAGACCCGTAGTCACTTTCAGGATGATTGGGTAAACAATCAGACCTTGAATCAGAAGCGCTGAAGTCAGAACTAGGAAGTAGCCACCTAGGTTCATGATTGCGCCAAGACCAATGGTAGTGAACAGCTTCGCCATCAAGAAGAACACACCGTATGGTGCAATGTTCATCAGAAGCGTTACTAGCTTCATAATTACTTCGTTGATGTCTCTGAATGCTGCTGCAACACGCTCACCTGGTTCACCACATGCACTGATAGCGATACCGAAAAGAATAGCGAATACAATGATTTGTAGCGTGTTACCCTGAGCCATAGACTGGATCGGGTTAGTCGGGAACATGTCTACGATAACCTGACCAAGAGACGGTGCTTCAGTTGCAGTAAAGGTGGTTGCTGCAGTTAGGTCAGCGCCTGCACCTGGTTGGAACACAGTACCCATGAAGATTGCCATTGAGATAGCGATCATGGTGGTTACAAGATAGAAAGCTACAGTTTTGCCACCAAGACGGCCAAGAGTAGAGATGTCTTTCAGTGAGCTGGTACCGCAAACTAGTGAAACGAACACTAGAGGTACAACTAGCATCTTCAAGCTGGCAATGAAGATTGAGCCACCTACATCGAATAGGCCGTTTACAAGATAATCATGAACGAAATGATTCTCGGCAAACGTTAAGCGAATGATAAAACCTGTCAGTATCCCTAGAACCATACCGAGGATGACTCGGGCAGTCAGAGACAGTTTCTTATCAGTATTCATCTGTGAACACTCCTTTATATTGTTTTTTATTGAGCTTTGAACGGCTACAAAGTCGCGACGAAAGTTATCAGACCTCTTCACGAAATCTATTATCATTCGGATGATTATTCATCGTTATTTGAAGTCAATCACAAATCAAAACCTCGCAAACTCAAAATAAAAAACATCAAGTTTACAAAACAAAAACAACAGCGTTCATTAATTAAACGAATTCAAATCGTACCTAGGACTAGTTGCAATCTTGAATATATGCATTCCATTTTTGCAATCTATAGGTTTATATAGAAATCGTGAATTGCAGAAAAATTTGAAAACGTTTTCAATGAGTTAAGCCTCTGTATTTAGGCGATCTATCGCAAATATCGAAACCAAATTCGCGCTTTGATTGATTCGTTTACACGGCCGGAGTTAAAGTAGAGATTCAGTTAGGTAGGAATGACTTATGGCCACTATTAAAGACGTCGCAAAATTAGCGGGCGTATCGGTTGCAACCGTCTCTCGCGTTACAAATAACAATCCAAAAGCGAGTGAAAATTCAATCAAGGCCGTTCGCGCTGCGATGAAAGAACTTGGCTATCGTCCAAACGCGAATGCCAGAGCTCTGGTTAGCCAGACAACCAATACTCTCGGGGTTCTGGTAAGCGATGTTGCTGACCCATTTTTTGGCTCTATGGTGGGGGCAGTAGATAAAGTGGCCCGCGCCAATGGTAAGCACATACTCATAGGCAATGGTTACCACTCAGCCGATGAAGAAAGGCGCGCTATCGAGCTTCTTATTAATAGCCGATGCCAAGCACTGGTCATTCATGCCAAGGGGCTCTCAGATAAAGAGCTGATCGACTACGCTAGTGAGGTAAAAGGACTGGTGGTTATCAATCGCCATATTCCAGAGATCGCCTCTCGCTGTATCTCATTAGATAACTATAAAGGTGCCTATATGGCCACCGAACACCTGATTGCTCAGGGTCATTCTCAGATAGCCTGTATCGCTTCTTCTCACCAGATCTCTGACTCCGAGGAGCGTGTGGCGGGTTTTAAAGATGCAATGAAGGCAAACGGTATCGAGTTAAACCCGCATTGCATTGAGTACGGAGAGCCAAATAACCAAGGTGGCGAGTCAGCAATGACCAATCTGCTGGCAAAATCTCTGCCGATCACAGCTGTAGTTACTTATAACGACTATATGGCGGCGGGTGCCATGTCGGTTATCGAAAATAATGGGCTGTCTACACCCAAGGATATCGCCATTATCGGCTTTGATGACGGCCTGATTGCGCGCTATGTAAAACCGCGTCTGACCACGATTCGCTATCCCATCACCTTAATGGCGGAAAAGGCCACTGAACTGGCATTGCAACTGGCGGCGGGGACCGCCAGCAGCAATCATCCACTTAGATTCTCTCCTACTCTAGTTAAGAGAGAATCGGTAAACACTATTTAAAGGTTCTAGCGCGGGTGCGCTCTAGTTTTTGCAGGATTTTATCGATGCGATCTGGGTGCACCATGAACTCTTGGAATCCCTTCATCCCCTCTTTTGCCATCGCCGGATCCGTATCTCGGTCATAGAACTGAGCGGTACCGTCTGACGAGGCTAGCATCTGTACCCCTTTATCTAAGAATGAGTCTGCTTTGGCCTTAGCTTTATTATTGGTTGGGATCTGAAGAAGCATCTCGTTAATCAATTGCTGATTCTCCGCCTGAGCCACAAACTCTAAGAATTTACGGGCATCCTCTTTGTTCTTGGCCTTGGAAGGAATATGCAAGGTATCCATTGGGGCATCCTCTGCCATACCCACCTCTGGATTGATCACAGGGAATTGGAAGAAGCCCATCTTGCCGTCAAGCTCTGCTGGGAAGTTAGGGGTAATAAAGTTACCCATTAGATACATGGCCGCCTGTCCGTTATACAGGAAAGGCTGCGCTTCTTGCCAAGAGTAAGAGGCGTGGTTTTCAAGAAAGTAACCCGGCTCCACCAATTCAGCCAGTTAGCAAAGGTCTGTTTTACTCTATCGTCGGTGTATGCCACCTTGCCATCCATCAACTGGATATGGAAATCCAAGCCGTTGGTGCGCATGTTCAGATAATCGAACCAGCCGGCCGCAGTCCACAGATACTTAGTGCCTATAGTAAATGGCGTAACATCGGCTTTCTTAAGCTTGTCCGCTGCTGCTTTTAACTCATCCCAAGTCTTTGGCTCAGAAATGCCGTTGGCCTCGAAGATATCCTTGCGATAATAGATGCCCCATTGGTAATAGGTGTAAGGCACACCATATTGCTTACCATTAACACTCATCGCTGGCATAGCCGCAGCAAAATCAGCCGCCATATTGTTTTCTTGCCACATATCGCTGACATCCTCAAATAAACCTCTGTCTACAAAGGTCTTCATGCGGTTGCCGGCATACCAAAACACCACATCAGGTGGAGAGGTCACGAGCCAGTTACGTATGGTGGTCTTGTAAGACTCATGGTCATATAGGTTGTACTTCACCTCTATGTCTGGGTTGGCTTGCTCGAAGCGTTTAACTATCTCTGCCCACGCCTCTTTAGGTGCAGGATCTGAGGCATCCGAGTTGATAACTAGGGTTCGAGCAAAGGCGCTGGAGGAGAGCGCCACGCTGAGCCCTATGGATGCAGCTATCAGTTTCACGTATTTCATAGGTTTGTTTTCCTTGTTATTTGGTTGCTCCTAGCGTCAACCCTGCGATGAAGTGTCGTTGCATAGTAAAAAATAGAACCACTGGAGGGATGGCGGCCACTACCGCACCAGCAGACATGAACTGCCATGAGGCAAGCCACTGCCCTTGAAGTGAGCTCAGTCCTGCTGTGACAGGGCGAACCTCATCGCTCTGCACCAGAACTAAAGCCCAGAAAAAATCATTCCATATAAAGGTAAACACCAATACCGAAAGAGCGGCCAATGCTGGCCTTACCAAAGGCACCACTACATATACAAAGATGCGCCACTCTTTTACCCCTTCAACTCGAGCCGCCTCAATCAAGGCATCGGGAATTCCGACGATAAAATTACGCATAAACAGGGTGCAAAAGCCTGCCTGAAAAGCAATATGGAAGAAGATCAGCGCCCAATGGGTGTCATACAGGCCGAATGAGATAGTGAGGTCACGTACCGGTATCATCAAAATCTGAAACGGAACGAAATTCCCGGCAATAAATAGTGCGAAGATCCAGATATTGGCTTTAAAGCGAAATTTCGCCAGTGCATAGCCAGCAAGGGTGGAAAGAAAGACTGCCCCAGCCACCGCAGGCAAGGTGATCAATACACTATTGATCAGATAGTCCGCCATAGCGGTAGAGATGAACACCTGCTGATAGTTCTCCACCATCTGTATCTGTTCAGGCCATCCCCAGTAATTCCCCTTATTAATGTCCTCGATAGAGCGAACTGAGGTAAGCATGACTGCAATCAAAGGCAGCAACCATAAAACCAAAGAGATAGGCACAGCCACTCGATAGCTGATATTGGCCAAAGGGCCGGACTTTTGAATAGGAGTTGGGAACATTATCTTTCACTCCTTAACATGCGCCAAAGGAAGTAAGCGATATAGATATCCATAATAAGGAACAGCACCACCGCCACAGAGGCGCCATAACCCATTCGATAATTAAAGATCGACTCTTCATACATCTGATAGGCCAGTACGGTAGAGCTGCCCCATGGACCACCCGCTGTCATGGTCGCCACCAGGTCAAATGAGCGCAGCGCCCCTATCACTGTCACCACGATGGCAATAAAGGTGGCCGGTCTTAGCTGTGGCAATACGATAAACCACAGCATTCGCCAACCGCGAGCACCATCCAACCTAGCCGCCTCTAGCTGTTCTGGGTCAAGATTATTAAGCCCAGTCAGATAAAGGATCATACAGTAGGAGATCTGTGGCCAAAGCCCAGCAGCGATAATACCGTAAGTGACTAGGTCTTCATCGGCCAAGATAGAAACAGGGGAAAAACCTAGCTGAGTAATAGTGAGGTTAAACAGACCAAAGCTCGGATCATAAAACCAAGCAAAGACCAAACCCACCACCACTTGCGAGATAACAAAAGGAAAGAAAAACAGCGACTTGATAATGCGTATGCCAAATATCTGTTGATTCAGAAATAGGGCAATAGCAAGGCCTATGGGTGGCGCGAGCATAAAGAATACCAGCCACAAGGTGTTGTTCTTCAGAGAGGTATAGAAGGCATCCGAGTCGAATAGCTCTCGGTAGTTCTCCAGTCCTACCCAAGTTTTCTCACCCAAACCATCCCATTCATAGAAGCTAAGCCAGACACTCTGAAAGATGGGATAAATGACGTAAACCACAAACACCAACATGGCTGGCAATAGAAATAGCCAGGGGGACCACTGTATCGGTTTTTTAAGGACGAGTTCGTTCGACTCTATCTGCTTGGGCATCCAGTTCTCCAATCAAGAGTGCGCCTTTTTATGGCAACTTGAGTGTAGTCTGTATGGGGAAATTCGTAGCAGTTAATGCTAGTTTTGTTATCGATCTAACAAAATCGTGCTAGTTCCAAGCAATTGAAAGGAAAGAAAAAAGCTCGCAAGGTTTGCGAGCTTTTGAGGTTCTAAGCGTTTACCACGAACTGATAGATGGTGGAGTGGAAATACTCTTCATCTGGTCTCAATACAATATCCCCTTGAGACCACTGTGGATGATTAGGGCTATCTGGAAGATATTGGGTCTCAAGAGCTAGGCCTGAGTGATTCTCATATTTTCCACCACTGCGATTTGGGTTACCCGCCACAAAATTACCCGTGTACAGCTGAACAGCAGGCTTGGTGGTGAATAGCTTCATAGTCAACAAGCTATCTGGCGAGGTCACGGTAGCCGCACATTCTCCAGTTAAGCAGTCTCTATTGAGCAGGAACGAGTGATCATATCCAGAGACTTGAACCTGCTGCTGCTCAGAAAGCCAGTCTTGTGCCACCAACTTAGGACTTCGAAAATCAAAGCTGGTCTCCTGTACTGAATCTAGCTCTCCTAACGGAATGCCATCATCAGCAATAGGCAGATACTGTTCGGCATTGATACTCAAGATATGACTCAAGCAATCTTCGCCACTTTCTGCACCCATCAGATTAAAATAGGCATGGTTGGTAAGGTTTACTATGGTTGGCTTGTCAGTCTTAGCGCGATAATGGATCTCTACCTGGTTATTGTCGGTGAGCTCATAGGTAAGAAGTACCATCAGCTGGCCAGGGAAGCCTTGATCACCATCTTGTGATACCAAAGAGAACACTACTTTTTGCTCACTGGCAGACTCCACAACCCAGCGCCTTTTATCAAAGCCCTCTTTGCCGCCATGCAGAGCATGCCCGCTTGTGTTTACTGGCACCTGATAGGATTCGCCATCGATCTCAAACTGACCCTTATTGATGCGGTTGGCATAGCGCCCCACAGTCACTCCAAGAAAGCCATGACTCTGTTGCACTTTTTCCAAGGTATCGGTGCCGAGAAGCACTTCACGCATCTCTCCCTTTACTGGCACCTGACAACTAAGCCAGGTTGCTCCAAGATCCATAAAGGTGGCAACTACCCCGTTGGCATTTTTAAGTTGAAACGCCTTGGCCGGCAGACCATCGCTGGCCAAGTGCTGCGTCATACTCTGCATTAGATTAGATTGTGGGGTTGTCATATTGCTTTACCTTACTTCTCCTGCACCGTCTTTTGCCTGACAGATATAAATGGATTCTTTTAGACCAGTAGCAGCTTCATATTCTGCTTCTACTGTTGTGACTATGGTCTCTACCAAACTAGGCGGTACCAAGGCCACAATACAGCCGCCAAAACCGCCACCTGTCATGCGTACGCCACCTTGGCGACCGACAACCTTAGCGACGATATTTACCAGAGTATCCACCTCTTTTACCGTTATCTCAAAGTCATCTCGCATAGAAGCGTGAGATTGCTCCATTAATTCCGATAGACGAGAAAAATCCTTCTCTTTCAATGCCTTTGCCGCTTCCAATGTACGTTCGTTCTCTGTGATAACGTGACGAGCTCGCTTGGCTACAACCTCACTCATATGTGGCAGTTTGGCATCGAATAGCGCCATATCCGCATCTCGTAGCGCCTTAACCCCAAGGATTGTTGCTGCCTCTTCACATTGCTGGCGCCTAGTATTGTATTCACTGTCCACCAAACCGCGCTGTTTATTGGTATTGATGATCACCACAGACAACGCCTCTGGCATTGAAACCAGTTCAGTTTCTAGGGATCTGCAATCCAAAAGCATCGCATGATTCTCTCGACCGACGGCAGAGATCATCTGATCCATGATGCCGCAGTTACAGCCCACAAACTCGTTCTCTGCCTGCTGACCATTCAGTGCTATCTCTGCCTGAGAAATATCTAGCTGATACAGGGTTTTGAAGGTCTGACCCACCACAACCTCTAAGGCAGCAGAAGAGCTAAGCCCTGCTCCCTGTGGCACATTACCGCTTACCGAGATATTCGCACCACCGAGCTGATAGCCTCTGAGAAGAAGGAACTTCACCACACCTCGGATATAGTTTGCCCACATCTTGTCCTGTTGAAATTCAATCTCTTGAGTCAAATCGAACTCATCGACGTCATTGCCGTAATCAACCGAAACCACTTTAACTAGGTTATCGTCTCGTTTAGAGGCAGCGATCACCGTCTGATAATTAATGGCACAGGGTAAGACAAAACCATCGTTGTAGTCGGTATGCTCACCTATAATGTTGACCCTGCCAGGAGCCTGGAATATATGAGTTGCATCCTCGCCAATGACTTGTGAAAAAGAGGTTTTTACCGCATCAATCAAGTGTTCCATCGTTTTAGTCTCTATTTTTGTTCTTTGTAATGAATATCGCTTAAATCACGCAAACGCTTCGCGGCTTGCTCTGCTGTCAGGTCACGCTGAGATTCAGCCAACATCTCATAGCCAACCATGAATTTACGAATAGTAGCGGAGCGCAGAAGCGGTGGATAAAACAAGGCGTGCAGTTGCCAGTGTTCTGTAACCTCTCCCTGCTTAAAAAACGGTGCATAATGCCAACCCATAGAGTACGGGAAAGAGCATTGGAATAGATTGTCATAGCGGCTAGTCAGCTTCTTAATCGCAACGGACAAGTCGTCTTTTTGCTCTTCGGATAATTCGCTCATACGGCGGATATGGACTTTGGGTAAAAGCATGGTTTCAAAAGGCCACGAAGCCCAATACGGCACGACCGCAAGCCAGTGCTCTGTCTCTACTACAGTGCGATGACCATCTTTAAGTTCGGCGCTAACATAATCCACCAGCAGATTAGAACCCTGTTGCTGTTGATACTCTTTAAGTAGCTTATCTTTGCGTTCAATCTCATTAGGTAAAAAGCTGTTTGCCCAAATCTGGCCGTGAGGATGAGGCTGTGAGCATCCCATCGCCTCCCCTTTGTTCTCAAATGCTTGCACCCAAAGATACTCTTTTCCAAGTTCTTCTATCTGCTCATTCCAGGTATCAATAACAGCGCGGATATTCTCAAGTGGAAGTTCAGGTAGGGTTTTACTGTGGTCTGGTGAGAAACAGATTACTCGGCTTAGCCCCTAGCACTTTGCGCCTTAAATAAAGGGTTAGCGGTTTCCGGTGCATCCGGTGTATCTGGCATTAGAGCTGCAAAATCATTCTGGAACACATAGGTGCCCTGATAATCCGGATTTACGTCCCCTGAGATGCGGGAATTAGTTGGGCATAGGAAACAGTTCTCATCATAAGAAGGCGTCTCTTGCACCGGAGTCTTCTCATCCTGGCCACTCCATGGGCGTTTCGCTCTGTGTGGGGAGACTAAGATCCACTGACCTGTTAATGGGTTGTAACGCCTGTGTGGGTGATCCACAGGATCAAATTCAATCTTTGACATCTAAACTTCTCTAATTGGATTGCAAGTAAGCAAGCCAAACCGGTTTTGGGTAAACATTTTCATGCTCCCTTTATCCAAATAAGGCAGATTAACTAAGGTTCAGTGTAGCAACCTTTCCTCAACTCAAACCGTGATCAAGCCGATAAGATGTAAACGTTTACATAAGGCATTATAAAAAATGAGATATGCTCCCATAGACAGTGCATTTTTTCCTAGAAGGTGGCTATAATCCCGAGCCCACTAATCGAGTTAATACTATGTCCGCCTCAAACTCATCCATGAACAAGCGAATGAATATTGTGACCCTTACTTGGCCAATATTTATTGAAGCCCTGCTACGCAACGCTCTCAATACCAGTGATGTATTTATGCTCAGCGGATATTCAGATCTTGCTGTATCTGCAGTCGGGGTTATCGCACCTATCAGCTTCTTTATCATCATTGTATCCATGATGGTGAGCACAGGTACTGGCATCCTTATCGCCCAATATAACGGAGCAGGACGAGAGCGGGACTCAAGCGAGGTGGGAATCGCAAGTGTAGTATTAGGTGTGGCTGTGGCACTGCTATTGGGAGGCAGTTTCTTCCTGTTTGCAGAAAATATAGTTGGCTGTTTGGCTTAGAGCTCAAGTTCAAACCTACGCCTATCAATATCTGATCATCAGTGGTAGCTGTGCAGGCTTTGTCACCATGAGTGTGGTCTTCTCCACCATAATGCGAAGCCACGGCTACTCGCGCTCACCTATGGTGGTGAACCTTATCTTCGGCATTCTGAATGTCATTGGCAACTACTGTGTGCTCTACTCTCCATTTGGTCTGCCGGTATATGGCGTGCAGGTGTGGCGACAGTGACCGTAGTCAGCCAATTGCTAGGGGCTATCTCACTATGGATCTTCCTTGGTAAGAAGCAGCTGAAACCGGCGATGGACAAAGCACGCCAAGTTGCACTGGATACCTATAAAAAGATCCTACGCATTGGGGTTATGAATGCGGGTGAGGTGCTTTCTTATAACCTTGCCCAGATGGTGATCGTCTATTTCGTGGTGCAGATGGGAACGGCTTCACTGACCGCCTTTACTTATGCGCAGAACCTTGCAAGGCTTACCTTTACCTTCTCTGTCTCTTTAGGCCAAGCGAGCCAGATACAAACCAGTTACTTCGTAGGCAAAGGATGGAACGACACCATTTTAGGTAAGGTGCAGAAGTACTTCATCGTCGGCTTTATTGCATCGGTCTCCATCAGTGCCATCTTTTATCTGTTCCACCAGCCAATATTGAGTCTGTTTACCGATAACCCAGAGGTCATCGAAATTGCGGCAGGTCTGATGCTTGGTTCTATCCTGCTAGAAGGCGGACGAGTGTTTAACCTTATCTTTATCTCGGCTCTAAAAGGGGCAGGAGATGTAAAGTTCCCAGTTCAAGCGGGCATTGTAAGCATGTGGGGACTTGGAGTAGCACTGACTTACCTGTTCGGCATTCACTTTGGTATGGGCGTGATTGGCGCTTGGCTGGCAATCGCAGCCGACGAGTGGGCAAGAGGAATAGTTATGGCGTTTCGCTGGCGCTCTCGTCGCTGGGAAAGATTCAAACTGGTTTAGCCCCAATGCTGGGGCTAATGCCGATCAAAGCTTTTGAAAATGGAGCAAGAGGCAGGTCTCTGGATCCTGAATAGTTAGGGTCAAACCAAGGTGTTTAAGCTCACTGCCACTTACCTCTAGCACCTCATCATCCATAAGCGCCTGCACCCAGTTTGGCTGGCGCTTCATCAAGCTGATGCTTTGCATCGGAAAGTCCACCAACTCCACCCGATAGCGTGCGTTCTCATCGAGCATAGAGAGCAAAATGGGCTCTGGAAGCATGTACTCTGGCATCGTTTTTGGCAGACCGCCAATAACACTTGGCCTTCATCAAACACCCCATAGGCATTACGAGAGTTATCACTGCTGTCCAGATGAAAGCTATTTCCTGAGTGAAGCAGGGTTCTAAACCTCTGGTGCATCTGTATATATCGAGAAAAGCCCGTTTGTTCCTGCTCCCCTTCTTTCACCGGATCCAGCTCCACTCCCATATGACCAAACAGAGCAGTAATTCCACGCAAGTTAATGTCATGTTGTCTTCGGGTGGTATGGCTATGATGTGGGCCGATATGCGCTCCCATCACCTCTGGTGGGAAGAAGATACTCATGTTCTTCTGTATGGTTTGGCGCTCTAGGGCATCATTGCAATCGGAACTCCAAAATCTATGGGTGCGTTTTAGGATCTCATAGTCCATGCGACCGCCGCCGGATGAGCATGACTCTATCTCTACATTTGGGTGGGCTTCTCGTAGCTTATCCAACAGGCGATATACTGCGTGTGTCTGACCGTGGATAGCGGCACTCTCATCGTGACTCGCTTGCTGAAGCTCACGGTTCATATCCCACTTCAGATAACCGATATTGTGGCCTGAAAGCAGTGCATCCAATCGTGAATAGAGGTAGTCAAAACAATCTGTATTTTGCAGGTCTAGCACTAGCTGATTACGCCCAGTTACCAATGGGTAGCGCGTATCAGCAAGCACCCACTCAGGATGACTGCGATAAAGATCAGAATCAGGATTGACCATCTCAGGCTCCACCCAGATACCAAACTCCATCCCTAAATTGTTTACATGCTCAATAACCGGCGTCAGTCCATTTGGATACTTTTTCGTATCCAATTCCCAGTCTCCAAGCGCCGCCCTGTCATGGTCTCGCCCCTTGAACCAGCCATCATCTATGATGAATCTCTCAACGCCGATATCTGCAGCCTTGGTTGCCATCTGGCAGATATAATCAGGGTTATGGTCAAAATAGATTCCCTCCCAAGTGTTGAGATGAACAGGCCGCACTTTATCTGGTTCAAACTGAAGTAGATGTTGCCTCACATAGCTATGGTTAGCTTGTCTGATACCGTTGATGCCCTTATCGCTGTAACTTGCATACAAGGTAGGTGTTTCGTAGCTCTGTCCACCATCAAGGTTAATCTCACCCGGCATCAATAGCTCGCCACTTTGCACAAATCGTCTTCCATCACTTTTAGCTTCTGCTCGCCAAAAATGATTGCCACTCCAACCGAGGTGAAAACCCCATACCTCACCAACCTGCTGCGAAAAGTTAGTACTTCCTAATAGGCACCCTGGAAAGTATTCATGAGAAGTGCGGCCACGTCGGTTCTCTTGTGAAAACAGTCCATGCTCTAGGGTTTGCCTGTGCGATTGAAACTCACGGCTCCAACGTCCGGAATAGGATTCTAGTTCTTTGGCATGATAAGGCAGTGGAATAGTGAGTGCTAACTTGTCTAGCTGATACGCCTCTTGACCTAAGTTGGTCAGGGTGATCTTTTTACTCAGAACACCACTTACATCATCCAGCCTTAAGAAGATACTGAGTTTGAGCTGAGACACCTCATCGAGGCAGATAATCTCGCTTCACTGCCATTGTGTGTATGGCTTTGATAGTTAAACTGAGGCGCCCAATCCATTCCGCCTCTATGCCTTCTATGCCAGAACTGCCATAGCTACCTCGGCCTATCTCGGGGCAAAGGGTTACTGGCACATCAACATCCAGTCTTGCCTGCATCACTCCTCTATCTTGAGTTTTAAACAAGCTACTGGGATCGGACATTTCCATAAGCCGACCGCCCCAATAAAGGATCTCTGGAGCAAGTTTAAGCTTGATGACTAATGAGGTGGATTGGCTATTGAGTTGCAATAAGGAATCGGACATTTAAATTCTCAAGAAACAAAAAAAGGGGCACAGAGCCCCTTTAATTACAGATTGGTAATGCATTTGCCATCAGAGAATAGATGGCAGTTGTTTAGGTCGAAGTTCAGCTCTAGCTCATCGCCACGCTTCACATCCATGTCGCCACCGACATGCACCTTGAAGTTGTCATAGCCACCCACTTGGCCAAATAGATAGGTACTGTTGCCAAGACGCTCCACCGCATGGGTAGTAAAATGAAGTGTGTGCTCACCTTTTTTGTCGATAAACAAGTGCTCAGGTCTCACACCAAAGTTCACCTTATCACCCTCATTAATGCCCGTAGTATCAGACTCGATAGTAAATACCTGCTGATCTGGGGTACGAATAGTCAGCGCACTGTTCGATGTTTCCACTACCGTTGCCGGTACTATGTTCATCTTAGGTGAGCCGATAAAGCCGGCTACAAATTCGTTTGCCGGACGATTGTATAGCTCCAGTGGAGAACCTACCTGCTCAATATTACCCAAGCGCAGCACCACGATCTTATCGGCCAGCGTCATCGCCTCCACCTGATCATGGGTTACATAGATCATAGTGTTTTTCAGCTCTTCATGAAGCGAGGCAATCTGCAAGCGCATATCCACGCGCAGCTCGGCATCTAGGTTAGATAAAGGCTCATCAAACAAGAACACCTTAGGGTCACGAACTATGGCTCGGCCTATAGCTACGCGCTGACGCTGACCACCAGAGAGCTCTTTCGGCTTACGTTTCAGAAGCTCTTCCAATTGCAAGGCTTTGGCCGCCGCCATCACCTTGGTATGTACTATGCCCTTATCAACACCATTCATACGCAAGCTAAAACCCATATTCTCTTCAACCGTCATATGCGGATAAAGGGCGTAGGTCTGGAATACCATGCGATGCCGCGCTCGGCAGGGTCCACATGGTTTACGATCTCACCGTCGATCTCTAGGGTGCCAGAGGTGATCTCCTCAAGGCCGGCGATAAGACGTAGTAGGGTCGACTTACCGCAACCAGATGGGCCTACGAACACCACAAACTCGCCATCTTTAATGTCTAGGTCAACACCATGAATAATCTCTGTCTTTCCGTAGGCTTTGACTAGGTTTGTCAGTTTAATATCAGCCATTAATTTGTTCCTCGTATCCCCTAAAGGGATTTGTTCTTATTTTAGGGTTACGCGATAGCGGTACTGTTTCTGTTTGAGCAAAAACTCGTCATGTACACTGCGACTCCATGAGTCATCACCACCTATACCCATATGGAAACCATCCACGCGAACATACAGCTCGTCGCTAGGTTGTAGCTCATTAATATGCAGAGCCTGGGTTAGGTTTTGTTGGCTATATCGACTCACCGCGAAATGGAAACGACCCGCTAACTCTAATCCACCTAGCTTGGCGTGTCTCACATCGCATCTCAGACCATTTTCACTTGGGAATACATAATCGTTATGCATCTCTTCTATGCTCTGACGGTGCTGCCCAACCCAACTAGAAAGCTGTCGGTCTGGATAGTTTTCGTGTGGCCCTTTACCAAAGAAGTGTACCTCGGAAGCCTTGTCACTGACTGTGAATTCCATCCCTATTCTAGGAAGGCTAGGCATACCTTGAGCGATATTCACTTCCACATCGACTTCGATTTCACCTTTATTATCAATTCGATAGCACCATTGGCTCGCGATGACATCACGCCCATGAGCGCTATATACAAAGCGTGACTCAACCAGACAGCAGTCATTTAGCTGATGGGCATTAAAGCTAGTGCATCGCCTCTCCAAGTCCATGACACCCGCCGTTTTCCAGATAGCGAGCCAGGTATTTGGATCCATCTTGTCCGCTTCACTGGTGCCGATATCGTTGTCGATAGGTGCTCGGTAGAAATTGTCCACTGGGGCAGAGTTTAGCTTAGGCTCTCCATTAGCAACCCACTTGCTAAGAAGACCTGACTGTGCGTCAAACTCAACCTCAAACTCCTCCCCTTCAATTTGGCTAATACCATCAAGCGAAGTCAAACTAGGGGCCTGATTTTCAGCCTTATGCGATAGCTCCAGACTTGCACAACCCGGCAGCTCGAACTGCTCCCATGCACTCACTAAACCTGCATCAGCCCAAGCAAGGTCTTGGCACAGGCTTACCTCGAGATTCAGGTGATACTCTTTATTCGGTTTTGGCTGAGGAAGCTCTTTTAGCAAGGTATTGAGCTGATACCCTTCAGGCGTAATCTCGACCTCAAGCTCCCCGCTTTCAATAACTGCCCCATCTTCCGTCAGTTGCCAAACAAGGCGCTGGTCTTTGATGGTTTCAAACAGGTATTCACTCTGCATTTGGATAGTCAGAGGCTGGGTTTCGATAAGCTTGAACTGAATAAACTGCTGTGCCTTTTTCGCTTCAATCACGCTAGGGTGTGGCGTTCTATCTGGAGATACTAAGCCGTTGATGCAGAACTGTCTGTCATTGATGGTGTCACCGAAGTCACCACCATAGGCCCAATACTTATTGCCCTGCTCATCGACTTTTTCTAGGCCCTGATCAACCCAGTCCCAGATAAAGCCACCCTGCAGGCGAGGATACTCACGAAACGCCTGCCAGTATTTATAGAAGGCACCAAGACTGTTACCCATAGCATGAGCGTATTCACACATGATAAGTGGGCGTTCTTCATTTGGTAGGCTGATCCAGCGTTTGATGCCTGGCTTAAGATAATCTGGTTCACCGGCATCAGGGTAGCGCTGCTCTCCCTCCACGAGCGGGTACATTGCAGATAATATCGGTCGCCGCAGATTGAGAACCGCCACCTTCATATTGGATAGGTCGGCTTATGTCTCGCTGCTTGGTCCATTGATACATAGCGTGATGGTTGGTACCCAGACCAGACTCATTGCCTAGGGACCAGATGATGATGCAAGCGTGGTTCTTATCGCGCTCAACCATGCGTGTCATGCGTGCCATATAGGCATTCAGCCAGCTCGCATCATTAGATAAGCGCCCCATAGGCTCTTGGCCATGGGTCTCGATATTGGCTTCATCCACCACGTATAAACCATATTCATCACATAGCTGATACCACAAAGGATGGTTAGGATAGTGAGCTGCGCGAACGGCATTAAAGTTATGCTGTTTGATAAGCTTTATATCTTGAATCATATCCTCACGAGTCAGGGTATGGCCTCGATGAGGATTATGCTCATGGCGGTTCACGCCGCGAATAAGAAGCGGTTTGCCGTTGAGCTTCAACAAGCCATAGCTTATCTCTACCGCTCTAAAGCCTACACGATAAGACTCGGACTCAACATGCTCTCCAGCTTCATCTAAAAGGCTCACAACTAGCGTGTAAAGATTCGGCGCTTCAGCACTCCATTTGTTCGGATTCTCAACATATAACCTGTGCTGAGCTTTATCCTTCCAGCGACCTCTCTCGTCAGCGAGAACCGTAGCTGTAGGTTGCACATCAGCCATAGTCACTTCACTACCGTCTCGATCAAACAGTTGAATAGAGACCTTATGTTTGTCGCTGCATTGAGAAAGAGTGGTTTCAACCTTTAGCCAACCATCTCGGTAGCAGGCGTCTAGTTCGGTCTGCACAAATACATCTGCAATACTTTGCTTTGGTTTAGCCAACAGGGTTACGTCACGGAAAATCCCGCTCAGCCACCACATATCTTGGTCTTCAAGATACGAGCCATCACTCCAGCGCATTACCATTACTGTAATTTGGTTGCTGCCCTCCTTGAGATAAGGAGAGAGTTCGAATTCAGCGGCCAAGCGACTGTCTTGGCTATAGCTACCCAAAAACCGTTACACCAGAGATGGAATGCAGAGTTCACACCGTCAAAGATGATGCGCGTGTCTAGCTCTTGCCAAATTTGTGGAAGCTCAAACTGGGTGCGATAAACACCCGTTGGGTTGTCACTCGGTACATATGGCGGTCGGTTTTCAAATGGATACTTAACGTTTGTGTAGATAGGCTTATCGAAGCCTTGAGTCTGCCAGTTGTTTGGCACCAGCATCTTGTGCCAGTCACTCTCATCCAAGCCGGGCTCTATCACCTGGTGTGGCACCTGCTCTGCCTGGGGAAACAACATGAACTTCCATTCGCCATTTAGACTTAGCTGACGGTCTGATAGCCCTTTCGCCAATGCCTGCTCTGTGCTCGAGTAGGAATTCAGTGGAGCGTGGGCTGGTAATCTGTTGATGTCAAAAACCTGCTGATTTTCCCAGTCTCTAGATTCGATAATTTGCTTAAAAGTCTTCATGTAAAATCCTATTTCACTGAGCCTGTCAGTCCAGCAACGAATTGTTTTTGCATCAAAAAGAACACAGCCAGTGTCGGTAGAGTCGCCAATACAGTGCCAACCATGATCACCCCATAATCAGGAAAGTAGGATGATGACAATGAGGATAGAACCAAGTTAATGGTCTTAAGATCCGGTGATTGGAGCGCTATCAAAGGCCAAAGGAAGTTATTCCATGAGGTCATAAACACTATGATAAAGGCCGCCGCATAGGTGGATTTCATTACTGGCATATAAATGAAAAAGAAGATGCGCCACTCGCTTACCCCATCAACGCGCGCAGCATCGATAAGCTCTCGAGGAAACGCCTTAGTACTCTGTCTGAAATAGAACACGATAAATACCGAGGCAATGGTCGGCAGAATCACCGCAGCATGAGTATCTAGAAGCCCAGCTTTCGCCATCATGCTAAACAATGGAATCATAAGGGCCGCAAACGGGATCATCATGGTTAATAACAAAGCATTGTAGAGGTTGTCGCGGCGCTTGCTCTTATACACCTCGAAGCCATAGCCTGCGATTGATGAAATGAGCAGAGTCAGTGCGGTAGAGATAATCGCTATCTTGGCCGTGTTGTACAGGACAAGAGGCAGATCCACCATCTCACTGAGCTTAATGAAGTTTTCAATAAGGTGCGGTCCAAAGCTGAACTTACCCATATTGATCTCAGAGGTGGTATTGGTACTCGAAATGATCATCCATAGAAATGGAAACAGAGAGACAAAGGCCGCCACTGACAAAAGCACGTACATACCGATTTTGGAGATTTGATATCGATTCATGATTATTTGTCCTTCGCCACTTTAAATTGTAAGAACGCCAAGATAGCCGCGAAGAATACAATCACGTAGGAAACCGTGGCCGCATAACCAAAGTTAGGCACAAACTTGAATGACAGGTTGTAGATATAGAGCGACAGCGTCAGAGTCTCATTCGCGGGCCCCCCTTGAGTCATGTTCATGACCTCATCGAATATCTGCAATGTGCCTATGGTGGACATAATGGAAGTAAACAGGATTACCGGCTTCAACAGTGGCACTGTGATAAAGAAGAACTGCTTGGTCGGGCTCACCCCTTCGATCCTCGCCGCCTCATAGATCGATTTGTCTATGTTTTGCATCGCTGAGAGATAGAAAATCATGTTGTAGCCGGTCCAACGCCAAGTGATGGCGATGATGATCATCACTTTGGCCCAGAAGGGATCTGTCATCCATGGAATCGGATCGGAGATAATTCCTACCCACATCAAAGATGAATTAATGATGCCATCCAGAGAGAACATGCTCTTGAACAAAATCGAATAGGCCACCAGCGAGGTTACGCACGGCAGGAAGATTGCGAGGCGAAAGAAGCCTCGAAATTTGAGATTCGGTTGATTCAAGCAAGAGGATAAGATCAGCGACAGCAAGATCATTATCGGCACTTGAACGATTAAGAAGATAAAGGTATTGGTCAGTGCCTTGATAAACACTGGGTCGTTAAACAGACGCTCAACGTTACCAAGCCCGACAAAGCGAGTTACTACCCCACGTCCAGAGTGGAGCGACATCCAAAGGCTGTCCAAGATCGGATACAGCATAAACAGGCCAACCAAGGCAACGGCTGGCAAAACAAAGGTCCAGCCATTGATATCGTAAAAGCGATGAAAAGCTTTGACGCTGTTTCTTTTTCTTGGGCTGGATGAGCTCTGGCGTTTCTACATGACTAGTCATAGAGATACCACTAAGGTCTCAGCCGTGACTGAGACCTTTTGTTCATGAATTTAGAGAAGAAGATTAGTAAGCAATGCTGTATTTCAGCTCTTGCTCAACATTGGTAAGCAGTGCAGAAACTGGCGCACCTTGCATAATGGCTGGCAGTTGTGCCGCCAATGCCGCATCAACTTCATAGGTGTACATGCCATAGTTCACAGATGGGATCTCTTGCATCCACTCAGAGAACTCAGCGAACACCTCTTGTCCACCAAAATACTCTTGTGGCTGCTGGTAACTTTTGGAGTTTTTAGAAGCTGCATAGGAGCCCACCGCGCCGCGCTCTACCAAGATTTCATCGTAGAAAGCAGGGTTGTTGGTGTAGGTGTCTTTAAGGAACTTAATGGCTTCATCTTTGTTTTTAGAAGAGCTCAATACATACCAACTAGAGCCACCAAGGTTAGAGGCGTTCTTCGAGCCTTCGATATCTAGACGCGGAGTCGGTGCAACCGCCCATTTGCCTTGTTGATCGTTCGCGGCCTTCACAGAGCCGGTGATCCACACACCGGTCGTGATAGTTGCTGCGCGGCCACTATTAATAGCGCCAACCCACTCTGACCAACCAGAGTTAGGTCTAGTAATACCTGAAGTGAAGAGCTCAGCGTAGGTCGATAACGCCTTTTCCAGCGCCTTATTGCCTTCGATATTCAACGAACCATCTTCATTGAAATACCAAGAACCCGCCGATTGAAGCATTACTCGCACTAGACCCATATCAGACGGATCGTACACGGCGAAAGAAATACCAGTTTTTTCCTTTACCACCTTACCAATTTCAATGAAACGGTCCCAGGTAATGTTTTGCAGGTCTTCAGCTTTAAAGCCTGCTTTTTCAAGAATATCAGTGCGGTAGTAAAGACCAGTCACCCCTGAATCGAAAGGTACCCCATAAACATCCGAGCCCATAGTCATAAGGTTTACTTTATAGGGAGCAAATTGAGAGTGGTCTACCTTACCTGTAAGCTTCTCAAAAGAACCAGGATAAGACTGCAGGTACTTCTGCGCGTTGTAGTCTTCAATCAGCACAATATCAGGCAATTCAGAGGTAACCCTTGAAGCCAGCATGGTATGAAGTTTTTGTTCGATATCAGCTTTAGCGTAGTCGATAACCTGGATATCAACGCCTTCATTATTTGCTTCGAACTCAGAGGCCGCTTTTTCCATGATGGCGACGTTAAAATGAGGGTCCCAAGCCCACACCTTCAACTCACCGGCAAATGCGACATTCCCTAGGCAGGCCGCACTTACTGCAGCCGCTACCATACCTCTTACCATTTGTTTCTTCATGTGTGTCATCTCTTTGTTATTGTAATTGCAACGATATTGAAAACGTTTACACAAAGAAATGTAACATATGAATTCTCACCCGAGGTAAGATCTGACGCCCAAAATGAGCCAAGCAATCTCTTGTTCTAGAGGTTTGATGAATGAATTGAGGGGTGGGTCACGGTAAACGTTTGCATAGAAAGCAGTGTCTCTGTTTTCGATTCTGATATAGACTGAAGAAAAGGAATTACAAACAAAGAATCATGGATAGATACGCTGTTTGGATTAGTAAAAATCTTTTAGTAATCAGTCTTATAGCATTGCTGCCTTTAGTTTTAATTTGTTTATCTTTCAAGATGACAGCGTGCTTCTTTACGATTATAAAAGGATATTTGTTTGTGGCTGGTAGTCTTAAACTCATTATTGGTTTCTCTATCTAGTCAACAAAGAGCACAAACACTCTCTCAGATTTCTAGCATAGATAAACGAATCCTAAGCCTGCTAGGAACTCTTCTACTATTCGCAATTATCGCCAACCTAGTGGGCTATTACCCCATTCGTGGATTTATCGACCTGAGCTATTATCTCGGGTTATTGTTGCTTTGCACCACTCTTACGTTAAATAAGCATAATAAGTTGATATTCGAACTGATTGCTCTTATCTCAGCCCTATGCTTTTTGTCTGTGTTTCTTGGCTTTGTGGTGTCAATTTTATATGGCGACGGGGAAACCGTATGGACCATACTGAGTTACACCAACCCTAGAATGATGAATCAGGTTCAGGTATGGTTGATAGCGCCTTCTCTGTACCTAGTATTAGTATCACGCTCACTCAAAGCGTGGATTCCGCTACTACTCAATTTCGCTCTAATTTTTGCACTTCAAGCAAGAGGATTAGCGGTTGCTTCAATTACAGGATTGCTACTTTGGGCAGTGCTTGATAAGAAGCACAGAGCCAGAATAATTAAAACTGTAGCACTAGCAATAGCTTTGGGGTACGCCATAAAGTGGCTGTTTTTGGCTCCGTTTCCTGCCTACATTCTCACAGGGGAATTACTCCCACCACCTCTTCTTAGAACCTCTGATTCTGGACGTATAGAGATGTGGACCTTTGTTTTTCAGCATTTAAGCTTCTGGGGTAATGGTGGCGATGCATTTGCGTGTAATTCCCCTTTTAACGCTAGACCACATAACTCCGTGTTACTGGTTGCTTTCAACTGGGGAATCCTCTCAGCTATTTGTTTTGTAGCCTTGATTGCTAAATTGCTAATTAAAGTGACTCATGTGCAAGACATTAAAGCGCGACTTTGGGGTATAACCCTATTGTCCGGAGTTGCCTACAGTTTCATATCTGGGGTGTTAGACTCACCATTCAGCCAACTGCTAGCACTGATCACAATTGCGCTTTTCTGGCAAAGCACCGGACCAAAAGCTAGGTACAAAGCGCTTCAATGGCAACATCTTATGCTTCTTTTACTAGGGCTACTAATTGCTAGTATTACGACACAGCGAGTACTGGATAGAATAGACAACAATTTCTTCTTAGCTGAAGAGTATATACCTGAGGTATATACTCCACAGTTCTGGTTTGGCAATAACTGCCTCGAAGTCGAAAAACGCATCCAATAAAAAAGCCACACTAATGGTGGCTCTACAATTAACAGTTAGCTCTTACTTTCTATGGGCTCAACTTTTCTCAATCGAACCTCTGAAAGAGCACGCTCTAGGTTCTCATTGGCGACCTTATAATAAGAAGGGTTCTTATCTATTGCTTGTTGGAAGTATGGGATCGCCTCTTCTGGATCACCACGCAGCATAACAAAGTAGCCGACGTTGTTAAGTGCTTCTGGCTCACTCATATTGCGTTTAAAGATATTAAGAGCTTGTCGGTTATCCCCAAGAGCAATATAAATAAGTGCGAGATTGTTGAGGGCTTTTTCATTACCAGGCTCTTTTTTAGAGCTCTATTAGTAATTCGTTGAGCCAAATAATAACCACCACTCATATAGTGCGAGTATCCCAAGTTTACCAGCGCCTGAGTGGAAGTAGGTGCAATCTCTAATGCCCTCTCATAATATCTCTTCGCTAGATCATGTTTCTGATCCACATCAGATAGAACGCCTAACCCCATGTAACTTTTATATGGGCTTTCAGAATCATACGGAAGAGCACGTAGGGTATCTTCAGTAACATCAGCGTAACTCGTCAAAGTGTTGGGATTATTCAATCGAACCTGATCAGCATTGATGGCTCTGAAAAAATAAGCCTGCCCCTCGTCCACTAACCCCTGTTTGGTATAGATTAGCCCCAACTCTTCTAAAGGCTTCACACCATTAGGGTCTTCATCGATCGATTTAAGATAGGCTTTTTCAGCGAGGGCTACATCACCCTTAGCTGCATGAATACGTCCGATGGTATATAGGGTCTTGGCCTGGTGTGTGGCGTCCTCTAAGGATAAAGAACGAATGTACTCGTACAACGCCAAATCATAATTTTGTGACGTGAGCGCTCTATCACCACGCTCAATGGCTTCTTTCTCCGTCTTTGGTGGCTCTTGGTTGGTTAAAGAGTCTATCGGTTTTCCTGAGTAAAGACTCTCATCAAAAGTAGACGCATTCTGGTTATCAGAGGCACAACCAGATAATGCTACCCCTAACGCAGTCGCCAAAACCAATTTTTTGAAACTGAATTCCATCTCGTATTCCTTAGCTATTTTAGCGCATCAAATAGTGTCATTAACCCTGGTCCAAGTGCCACTATGAAGAAACATGGCCAGATAAAGATAACCATAGGGAACAACATCTTAGTCGGTATTTTCGCAGCCACCTCTTCGGCTTCTTGAGTCCTCTTGTCGCGATAATCTTCTGTATAGTCGCGTAAAGTTTGAGCAATACTGCCCCCCACTTTTGCTGCATGAGAAAGCATGGTTACTAGGCCAGTCAGTTCTTCTACCCAGTTCTATCCACTAGCTCTCTAAAGGCAACTGGCATTTCCACACCAGCCTGTATCTTGGCGCATACCGTTTCTAGCTCAAAAGCTAAATCTGGATGACTTACCACTAACTCATCACCGACTCGTTTTAGAGCTGCGTTAAAACCTAAGCCTGACTCGGTACAAACAACCAAAAGATCTAAAGCATCAGGTACGGCTACTTTTACTCTATCCTTCCTCTCAGAAACCATCTTAGCTAGCACCATGTTTGGACCGAATAAGCCAAACCAGAGCGAAACAATGATAACCAAAGGCATGTACGAGGACTCACTCATTAAAAAGTAAGCCATAGCAGAGAAAAACAGACCAAGAAGCGCAGTTATCAGTTTCAAAGCATAAAACAGACTCAGCGCACTTGATTCATGATAACCCGCTTGAATTAATTGCAACTGAACACTCTGTCTCTCTTTAGCAGAATTGGGAATCATAACTGGCGCTACGTTTTCCAATGCATTTCCAATTCGTTTTGAGCCTGAGCCCTCTTCTGGCGCACCGCCTATAGTTTTCAGTTTCCGTTTAAGAGGTGAATTAACTCCTAGAACAATCATACCAACTGCGAGAACTGCCAAAATCGTGCCTAATAGAACCATTAATAGGAAAATGTTATCCCTAGTCATGAAACCTTGCAGAGCTTCTGCATTGAGCAAACTATTTAGATCCATAATCACACCTTAATATTGATAATTTTACGAATCCAAAGTGCGCCAATTGCTAGGCTCACTATACCTATACTAATGGCAGTGATTCCACGCGGGTCTGTGATCAATAGTTCTGCATGTGTAGGATTGATAAACATTGTCAGGATATAGAGAGCAAAAGGAGAAAGAACCAGAATCCACGAGGACAGTCTAGCTTCCGCAGACAAAGTCTTTATTTTCCTAGAGAGCTTAAATCGAGCGCGCAGTACTTTTGAAACCTTGTCTAGATTTTCGGTTAGATTACCCCCCGTCTCTTTCTGCAGAATAACTGCACTAGAAAAGGCAAGCATTGAAACTGTGGGAGTTCTATCCACCATCTGCATGATAGCTAGACGCATATCGTAACCAAAATTCAACAGGTTAAATGTTTTCTTAAACTCAAGGCCAATAGGTCAGGCATTTCATCTCCGACCTCCTTAAAAGCTTGGTTTATAGGTTGACCAGCTTGTAGCACACGTTTAATAACGTCTAACGCTTCGGGAAGTTGCTCCTCAAAAGTCTGTAGGCGTTTAGTTATGCATCTCTGAATGTATAGATATGTTAAGACCGAAGGAGTAAAAAAGGCACCAAGGTTAACGTACCAAAGCTGCCCAAGAGCAATAGATAAAACAAGCAAAAGAACACTAGCTAGAGCTAGCCAGCCGAGTAAGCGTCCAAGGGTAATCTTCAAGCCCGCCAACTCTACCATTTTTTTAGACGCTCAAAGATGGGGATTTTCACCATTTGACGCTCGAAAGGAGTCATCTCTTTGAGGTAATACTCATGTAGTAGAGAGAGGCTCTCTTCATCAACCTTGCGTTGAGCTTTTTTAAGACGTTTGGTTAACTCACCATGTTTTGCCTTTTGTCCCGCAACGGGAAGCAACAGGGCTTGAGAAATAAACAGTACCGCAAAAAATAGTAGAACCAGAAATAGACCTAAATTATCCATTATCTAACCCTCCTAATTAGTTGCTTGGAACAACTCAAATGGAATATCCAAACCACGCTTAACTAAATTATCATGACAAGATGGTACAATCCCAGTTGCTATATATTCACCAAGAATATTACCATCCTCATCGACACCACGACGTCGGAACTTGAATATTTCCGACATGGTAATCACATCACCTTCCATGCCGTTTATTTCACAGATGCTCACCATACGGCGCTTACCGTCTTCTTGACGCTCCATTTGCACTACCACATGGATAGCTGATGCTATCTGCGAGCGCAGATTTTTGGCGGTCATGTTCCAACCAGCCATAGCAAACATGTTTTCCACACGGCTCAATGCATCTCGTGGGGTGTTGGCGTGGATAGTTGCCAGAGAGCCATCATGACCAGTGTTCATCGCAGACAGCATATCAACGGCCTCTGCACCACGCACCTCACCAATTACAATTCGGTCTGGACGCATACGAAGGGAGTTTTTCACCAAGTCTCGCTGGGTAATCTCACCTTTCCCCTCCAAGTTAGCAGGACGAGTCTCTAGTCGAACAACATGAGGTTGCTGGAGCTGAAGCTCAGCCGAGTCTTCTATAGTAACGATACGTTTATTACTAGGAATAAAACCTGAGAAGATATTGAGGGTAGTAGTCTTGCCCGATCCCGTACCACCAGATATCAGGATATTAAGTTCACCGGTAACAGCAGCTTCGACAAACTTAGCCATCTCAGGTGAAAGAGAGTTAAAGCCAAGCATATTGTCCATGGTTAGTCGGTCTACGGCAAAGCGACGGATAGAAACCGAGGCTCCATCAATGGCTAGCGGCTGTATAATAGCATTCACACGGGAACCGTCTTTCAAACGAGCGTCTACCATAGGTGAAGCTTCATCTATACGGCGACCCACTTGGCTCACGATACGATCAATAATATTTCTTAAGTGCTTTTCATCAAGAAATGTATGAGGAGTTCTCTCCAGCTTCCCGAACCTTTCCACATAAACATTTTGAGGACCGTTTACCAATATATCCGAAACGCTTCTGTCATTTAGCAAGGGTTCAAGAGGCCCAAGACCAAATACTTCATCTTCAATTTGTTTGATAACACGCTTTCTACCTTCCAAGCTGATGGGATGAGTCTTATCGTCATTCATCAGTTGGCTAACTGCCTCTTGTAACTCCTTCTTAGCTCTCCCCTCTTCAAGGTTAGACAAGACACCAAGATCAAGTGTTTCTAAGAGCTTCTTGTGGAAGTAGTGCTTCACATCCTGTTCTTGCTTTTGAGCCTTATCTAGCTCAGGAACCTTATCAAGATTAACGTGAGATGGTTTGGGCGGCGGCGACTGTGGTGCTGATTCAACTACTTTCTGGGCCTCACGCTCTTCCTCTTCCACGCCAGTCGCCTTGCGTTCAAAGTCAGGATTGATATTTTTACGTTTAAAAAACATAAGCGAGCCTCACTTAGCTAAACAGTTTTTTCAGCCAACTGGTTTCTTGTTCAGTCTGCGGAATAATAGAGTTGGCCAAATGACCAACAGCGACAGATATCGGTGTTTTCTTTTTATTTAGCGCGAACGGTTTTCCCAAATTGGAACTCTCGTTCACCGTTTTATAATCATTAGGTAAAACATGCACTCTGACATCACCAAGAGCTTCTTCAATATCGGTTATTTTGAGTTGGTTTTTCTTATCATAGCGATTAATCACAACCTCTATTTGTGCTCGGGGAGCACCAAACTCTAGCTCTAGTACTGAAAGAAGGTCATTGGTATTTTTTAGGGACACGTAGCCCTGCTGAGCAACCACATAGTTCTTAGTTGCGAGTGAGATGATAGTTCCATAATTGGCCTCAATACCTCTAGACAGATCAGTCACTATGTGGGTGTAATATTGCCGAAGAAGAGGGAATACTTTATGAAGGTCTCTAGCCTTGAGCTCATTTTCAATGGGATGCAACTGCTGGAAGTTTAAGAAATACATTCCACAACTGTGCTTGGTAACAAGCGCATCCAGTGATACTTCATCTAGTTCAGTGACACCATCGATAACATCATGAAGGCCGTGTTGAGGCTGCAAGTCTAAATAATCTTGAATAGCACCGAATTGAACATCTAGATCAAGGAACAATACCTTATTTTTTTCATTTTTAGCTAGCTCGATTGCTACATTCATTGCGACAGTAGACGCGCCACTCCCCCCTTTGGAATTGATAAAGGTATAAAGTTCAGACAGATGGCGAGAAGACAGTTTTTCATCAGAAATAGTCTTAAGGAGGGATGAAAGAGACTCGAGAGAACTCGTTTCAGATAAAAAGTCTGATGCACCGATTCTAAGAGCTGTTTTTAGCTCAATATTGTCGCTCTCATCACCAAAAACGATGAGTGTAGTATTGCCTGCTTGGAGCAAACCGTTATTAGAGTACAACTCGGACACCTTTTGTGCCCAATCTCCAGATGCTTGTACAAACATGAGATCCGGAGCAGCTGACTGGTTTAAGGTTCCTTCAGAAAGTCGCTCCAATTCCATAAACTCTAAAGTAGCATTGTTACACTGAGTGAACTCTTTTTGAAGATGGTTTCTGAAACTATCAGCTGAAAAGACCACCCAGATTTGCAGATGGCTTTTTAATACTAACTTGAAATTGTTATTCTTCGGTGTAATTTTAACTATTTCGCTCATTCCTTGGCCTCGTTAAAACTAAATACGTACCAACGGCTTACAAACCCCTTAATATCTCTGGGGTGAAAGTCAGACAAAAAAGCCCAAATCAGCTTGAAATCCTTTAAGCGATTAAGGCTTTAGTTAAGCGGTTTTAGAAAGCTGAATCAATTGCTAAAACCGGATCCGATGGTTATATCTTTGCTCGCCCCTTTATTATAGCCCTCAATGGCCGATTGAGCTTTCACCGCTACCATCTGGTATTAGGCCCAAATTTTTCCTGAGTAGCATTGGGGTTGTATACTTGCTCATTCTTTAGGTAAGCAATCGACTGTCCCATTGGAGGATTGTGACTACACCCAACCAAGCCCAAGGTCACGAGTGTCGCTATAAATAGTTTTTGCATAACGCTCTCCTTAGAGTGAGTGACCAAACTGTCCTTCAGATCCACCTTGAGATGCAGGTGGTTTAGGTGCTTTCTGAGTATTCTTCTCACTGTTTGGAACTACCAATTCAGGGTCATAATAAGCAGAGGTCCCAATTAGGTAATACTCTAGATCTGTTGGCTCAACAAAACCATCAGTTGGAAGAGTCACTTTGTTTCTATCAATTGGTTGCGCCAAACGCGGGGTAACAAGGATCACTAGTTCAGTTTCACCAGATACATACTGTTTGCTTTTGAACAAATTCCCAAGAACAGGTACATCACCAATTCCTGGTACTTCATTCGCGATATCGCGACTATTTTCGTTAAGCAAGCCAGCGATACCAATTGTCTGACCGTCAGCTAGTTCAAGAGTAGAAGACGCACTTCTTTTAGTAATCGGTGGCACAATATAGGCTGCATTGGAATCACCAGGGTTATACGCTAGCGCACCTGTCGCGGCAATTTCACTCACTTCTACCGCTAACTGTAGGTTTATCTTCTTGTCACTAAGTACGATCGGTATAAAGTCTAAACCGACACCATACTCTTTGAATTCAATAGCTAAACCGTCATCGTTGGGAACTGGGATAGGAAATTCACCACCAGCAAGAAACTTAGCTTGAGTACCGCTAAGTGCAGTCAAGTTTGGTTCAGCTAGAACTTTTGCAACACCATTTTCTTTAGCTATATCCAAAGCGAAAGTGAACAACGTATTACTATCTACTAGACCACCTAGCAAACCAAATTCATTAGTACCAACGCTGCTAATAACAGGCTCAATCAATCCGGTAAATGGATTTTGACCTATAGCCCCACCTGCACCGGTCGCTCCCCAAGTAAAGTCACCGCTTTGTTGAAAAAAATGAAAGTTAGAATCGAAGCGACGAACCAACGAGCGCTGTACCTCTGCAACGGTAACTTCTAGCATTACCTGCTGTGCACCACCAATAGTCATCAAATTAATGACGCCGGCTTCAGCTTGTCCAGCATCGCTTTCGGAAGCATTCGCTGCCTGTCCAGCCGAGTACGTTTGAGCGACTTTTACAGCAATATTCATATATTCTTGGCTACTAACCTGTCCACTCAAAATTAGTTTATCTTGCGAACTGTGAACCTTGATATCTTCATCCGGCAAAAATTCGTAAAGCTTTTGTTTGAGATTGTTCAGATCATGCGTGACTTCTATATTCAGAGACTCTATCAACCGACCCTGAGCGTCCCAAACAGACAAATTCGTCGAGCCGAGCTTCTTACCTATCAAGAAAAGCTCATCGGATCGAATAATCACTATATCCAAGACCTCAGGATCACCAAGTGACACCTTCTTAGCTTTACCAGCAATCTGCACATGTGTGGACTTGTGGTGCGGGATAGAAATAGTCCTTCCCGACTGCGAAGCCGAATACGATACTGGCGCTAAAAAATCATTGTGAAAAAAGTACTAAAATCCGTTTCATAGGCACCTCACTCACTTACTCGAATGCTGGACTGACTCGTGCCTTTAATAACAGTTACGCTTGGTGGTGCTACGTATCTACGAGGCGGCTTGTCGACTGCTTGTGGGTTTCGCAGTGCTAACTGAATAGCACCTTTACTATTTTCAGAAAGCAAACGCTCAGCTTCCCGAGGAGAGACTTCTAAGGTCACTGCCCGCACTATAATCGGCTTGTTGTCGTTGGTGCGCGCTGTTTGGTCTACAGCCAATACCTTGATGTTTTTTAATACCGTTGATGTTCGATTGTTAACCGTATTCAAGATATCTACTTTGTTTCCCGGTAATAGAAAGCCTGCAACACCAACAACATCGTTTACACGTATAGTTACAGCACGCTTATCTTCGGGAATGAGTATCGCTAAACTCGCCCCTTCATTTGGACCACCAAAGTGGCCTTTGTGGAGGATTTGGCCTTCAAGAACGTTGGTTTTGGCAACCATACCATCGAGATCGGAATAATCTTTAACTGTATTTCCGTCTATCCATGCTATTTCCAGTTGCTTCCGAGTAAGGTGCTTAGCTTCGATGGCAGTCCCCTCTGGAATATCAATGGCTGCGATAACGACAGGGTGTCGTTCAATTGTTTCTACTTTGACTTGAGGCTGGGTTTGGCTTTCCATCCATTGCTTAGCCACCATAACTGCACCCAGACCAAAGACTACTGAAAGGACTAATAAAAATATGATCGTTCCTTTGCTCATAGCACCGATCCTCCATGCTCATCAGCAGTAAAATAAAGATCCCACGCCCTTTGTAATATAGTCGAGTCCACCTGAGGTGCAATTTCCTCAAATTGAATAATGTCCTGACTAATACCGAGAATATCCTTGGGTAAACATGGGAAATAACCAATTTTGTGTAAAGAATGTAGATTTAGTAGCGTTTCAAACGCTGATGAAAGAACCTCAATTCCTTTATTTTCAGACAGATCTGACCACAAATTTATGTAATCATTTTCTAGAAGTGGTTGAAATTGAATCTTATAACCCAAGCGACGCAAAAAAGCTGGATCTGCGATGGTTTGAGGGTCAAGGTTTGTCGAAAAAGCCATTGTCAGCACAAATGGAATGGTAATCTGTTGTCCGTTAGGTAATGATAAGTGGTCATAATTATATTCCATTGGCACAATCCAACGGTTCAACAAAGTCGCAACTGGCATAGGCTGCCTGCCGAGGTCATCTATCACTAGAATACCGTTATTGGCAATCATCTGTAGCGGAGCTATCCAAATTCGGTTGTGCTCAGAGTGATTTACCTCGAGCATATCCATCGTGAGCTCTCCACCTACCTGCACGTTTGGCCTTTCACACAACACCCAGCGTTTGTCGTAGTGACTCTTCAAAGAGATAACATCTCTATTGTGTTGATTATCAACTGGTTTGTGGTGCTGTTCAGAAAAACCTTGATGATATTACCCGCGGCAAAGACCGCATGTGGAACATAAACTGATGTGTTTAGAGCGTTGAGTATACGTGCAGCAACAAAACTTTTACCCGTTCCCGCATGCCCGTATAGGAGTAAAGCGCGACCGGAGTTTATTGCGGGACCTAAAACAGGAATGAGTCGACTAGCACCATAGACGTCGGATAAAGCACGCTCAACGTCAGGCCTTTTGATAAGTTGTGCTCGTAGATCCTGCTTCTCAACCATCTCGTTATAAACTGAAAGAGATACAGGTACAGGGCCTATGTATGCGTCCTTTTTAAAGGCAACGTCAGCTTGATGCATGCCTTGTTCGGAAAGGGCATAGCGCACGTGACTTTTAGCCGACTCAGAAAAAAGGGATTGGGAACTTGGCTGGTAAACCTCTACTAGCGCTTTCTTACGCAAGTCAGCAAGTACGTTCTCTATCAGGTGGGTGACAATCCCCATCATCTGAGCCAAATGAAGAATGTCAGATTTGGGATAAGCAGCTAAGTGCTTCAATACTAAGTTTTCAACTACCGCGCCTGGTATACCAAGTTCATCCATTGAAGAAACGATTGGCGGAGCATCTACTTGTGGTGACAGACTGTGTTCACCTGGAGATTGTTGTTCTATGGCACTCATGAGTTCTCCTTTTCCAACTATAGGAAGTAAAAAACATGGCCAGGCCAATTGCGACAGCTGGAGCGAATGGCATAGTCAAACGGTTCTGGTATCTGAGGACGTTGTTATTGGCTCCATTGTAGTTCGAACCCGTTAACAACTTGGGTTCAGACAGAACTAATAACGGATTAGATAAGCCCAAAAAGCTAAGGTTGTAAAAGAGGTAATAGCTCGCTATGAGTCCCGCAGAAATTAACACATAGAACATAGCCTGAGGAACGTAATGTAAACCTATTACATAGCCCACAACCCCAAGCAACTTAACGTCCCCAGCAGACATCGCCTTAATTAAATAAAGCAAAAATCCAAGGGCGAATACTACAAGCCCTCCGCTCAAAGCAGAGATAAAATCGCCATCTATAACGTGAAGATACAAAGAGTGCACCCCCAGCCAAACCAATAGTAGTTTGTTTGGAATCTTGTTCTCTATCAGATCTGAAAGCGCAATTAAGCACATCAAAAACCAGAATACATAGGCGTAATACATAAACAACAAAGCCACATCGAGTTAATAAAACCCTAGATGTGGCTTCCTCTTTCAGCGGTTTCTATGAAATTTCAGAAATAGTCGTGTTTAGCTTATCACTTAGAGATTGGCCTAAGTTACTAAAGATAATTACCAGACCAGCCACCAATAGCGCTGCACCAATTACATACTCTACAACTGTCAAGCCTTCTTCATCTCGTGCGAAAGCTTTAATGTGTTTGATCATTTTGTCCATAAAATTCTCTCCTAAATAGCGCCCCTTGAAAGGTGGCATAAATAACCATAGTGAGTTTGAGAGAGTTATAGTTAGGACTATTTTGTCTATATGTAGAATTTTCTTATCTTCAATAAGGCACACTTATCCTAAATCACTAATTTAGCTTACCTGTCACTCTCCTATAGAAGATATTGAGTTTTCAAAACTAGCACTCAGCCCTATCTCAAGCGCCAAAAAACCGCTGTAACTGCTCCAACAAGAAGAGCCGCAGCCATAACATACTCCACTACTGTTAAACCTTTTTGCTTTGCAAAAACCTCTTACAACCAGAATTGCCAAACATTTTCATAGCGCCCCCAACTGTTTAAGTTTTAACCATATAATCATAGTTCAATCGAGCTACTCACACATTGAACTGATTTGTTGCATTATTTTGCCAATCTAGCTTAAACTTTACTCACATTCCGAATGGAGTCGGGATTAGATACCAAGGATGACACATGGATAGAAAACACGTTTGGCTTGGGTTGCCACTTAAACTTGTGTTGCAAGACGACCCCTATCAAGTAAGTGCTGGATGCGACGATCACGGCCGAGATATATCAATACTCACATCACCAGATGTTCGATCTGCAACCTTTTTTCTAAGTGAAGAGGTCGAAGAACTATACGAACTAGCGAGTAAAATCTGCTCTAATCTAGGCAAATCTCTTACAGTGATTACCAACGACCTTTATGACACCTCCAAGTATTCTAGGACTAACGCAAGTTGTTTCGTACGTCTAAACGGAGAAGCGCCGCTAGGTTTGCAGTTACATCGGGCTCTGAATCGCAACCCTGTTCGAGTTTCTGGTAGTAACACAACGATTCGGCTCAGCAAGATAGACGTATTCATAGACAAGAATATCAATCGCGATATTAGAGAAGAAGAAGTTGCAAATCTCGCAAACTTCTCAACAACCTACTTTTCAAAATTCTTCAGAAAACATAAAAAAATCAGCTTCCAGGAGTACCTCAGTACCAAACGCGTAGAGCTATCAAAGCAACTCCTCGCATCGCAGCCAAGCGAAAAGGTTTCATCTATCGCTTTTCAAGTTGGTTATTCTGACGTCTCCTACTTCAATAGAGTATTCAAAAAACACACTTCATTAACCCCTACGGAGTACCGGCAAAACGTTGTGAGGTGATAAACAAAGCGGATTGACAAATACCTGCTAAGCTTCTGAATACAAACACTATAATTTCAGAGGAATTTATGGGATTTACTTCAGGGAACGAAGCTGAACAGGCAACTTTCAACAATCCGCCTTGCACCATACCACCGCCCAATGAGCTCATTTTGAAATGGGCACATGAAAGACCAAATGAAGTCTACCTGAAACAAATAATTGACAGAGAATTCGTCGATTATACCTTCTCAGAGGTTGCCGACATGGCTCTCAAGTTCGCTCAATCATTGAGGGAGATGGGAATTAAACCTCGCGACAAAGTGGCATTTATCTCCAAAAACTGCGTTGAATGGTTTATTACAGATCTCGCACTCATGTTGGGTGACTACATTAGTGTCCCTATTTTCCCAACAGCCGGCTCTGACACCATTGATTACTGCGTAAAGCACAGCGAGAGCAAGGTTTTAGTCGCTGGTAAATTGGATGATGCTACAGCCACCTCTGAGGTAATAGCGAATCACCCTAACCTTATTACGATTTCATATCCTTATGATTCCGCGCCCGAGTGTCAGCATAAATTCGCACAACTGGTACATGACACCTCCCCTCTGCCTGAAGAAGAATATGCGCGACACCATGACGATAAGCTGATGTCGATCGTTTATACCTCCGGTACGTCAGGAACACCAAAAGGGGCTATGCTCACCTTTGGTGCATTTTCCTGGTCAGTTCAAAACTGGTAGAGCACATCGGTATTCAAGCAGGTGACAGAATGTTCTCTTACTTGCCACTTGCTCACATTACTGAGCGAGTATATATCTTTGGCTCTTCAATCACTGCTGGTTTACCAACTGCATTTCCAGAGTCTTTAGAGACTTTTATCGATGATGTAAAGATGCATCGCCCTACTCTGTTTATTTCTGTTCCTCGCTTATGGACCTTGTTCCAACAGCGAATACAAGACAAATTGCCGCCGAAGAAGCTCAACCTACTCCTCAAAATCCCAATACTTAACAATATCATCAAGAAGAAGATTGCAGATGGTTTAGGTCTGGACCAAGGTAGAGTTCTGGGCTGTGGTTCAGCGCCAATCAGTCCATCCATACTCGAGTGGTATCACAAGGTAGGCTTAAACATTACTGAAGCTTGGGGCATGACCGAAACTTATGCGTACGGAACACTGAACTACCCTTTCAATGCTAGCAAAATAGGTTCTATTGGTAAGGCAGGGCCTGGAGTCGATATGAAGATCGCCGAAGATGATGAAATACTTCTGAAGAGCCAAGGCTTGTTCTCTGGTTATTACAAGGAAGATGAGTTAACCAAAGAAACTTTTGATGAGGATGGTTGGTTGCATACTGGAGATATAGGGCGATTAGATACAGAAGGCTACTTGTTTATACAGGGTCGCAAAAAAGATACTTTCAAAACGGCAAAAGGCAAGTTTGTAGCACCTGTTCCTATCGAAAAAACATTTATTGAACTAGCTAGAGTAGAGATGTTGTGTTTGGTTGGCTTAGGTATGCCAGCGCCTATTATGTTGGTTGTTCCTCATGACTTTCCTAACTTTGATAAAACTCGTTACGAAAAAAGCCTGCTGCGTGCGTTGTCTGAGATTAATGACAAATTAGATAGTCATGAAAAAATCAAGGGTATACTAGTTATCAGAGATCCTTGGAGCATAGAAAATGGGGTGTTAACTCCAACGTTGAAAATCAAACGCCATGTATTAGAGCAAAACTATCATGAAGTCGGCGCTAGTTGGGATTCTGGCAAACCTGTTGTTTGGGAGTAAACCTTTCCCTCTGTGCCTCTCGAAGTAATGCAGAAATTGCCAGTGTTGCTATAAAGAGAGGCACAGCATGATATAGGGTTCCGTCCAACAATCCGTTAAAAACTATATTCGTGAGTACTAATATAGAAAGTATTTGTAATTGATTGAATTTGTTAATCTGGTAATAGGTGAAAGTAAATATAATTACAGCGATAATAAGTAGCATACCTACAATCCCCCATTCAACTAAAAACTGTAGAACGAAATTGTGTGGTTGCATATTCTTACCCAAAACATGCAACATGAATGAGTCCAAGCCCGAACCAATTAAAGGTCTATCCAGTATTAACTCTATTGCATCTTTCCAAAGACTTATTCTACCTGAACCAACTTCATCAAGAGATGTTCCCTCATCTATTTTCATACAAAATAGTCTTCCAAAACCTGTCCAGTAATATATAGATATAGGTAGGCTAATTAATGCTCCAACCATTGATATAACTAGTGTTTTGACAACAAGATACAAACTAAATTTACTACTTAAGTATGTGATAAACCAAAACGATAGTAATGAAAATAGAAAAGCACCTCTTCCACCTAACCAGAAAAGGAAAGATGAACATACAACTGATACAACCAACCATAGTCGTTTATTTTCACAAAGAAAGAACAATTTCCATAAAGAAACAGATAGCGCTATGCTTACTAGATATCCAATATACCTTCTATTATTAGATAGTAATAAATAATTCCCTTCTTCTTCAGATACAATACTAATATTATTTAAAATTAAAAAACCGTATAATAAATAAATAAATGAGGTAATTAAAGGAATCGTAACAAATACAAAATTATAATTAACATCAGAGCTTAATTTATATATGAGTATAGAAATTAATACAAGGTGCCCTACGATACAAATCCATTTGAAGAGTACAACCGAAAAATGAATACCATATCCAAAGTCATAAAATGCAAACAGCAATGGAAGTAAACTATAGACAAATAGTGCTTTAACACCTAAAGGGATTGTAATCGATTTAAGTTTACCTCTTGAAAAACAAAGATAAACAAACTATAAAAAGCTCGCCTGATAGTACTACTAAATTTACAAGGTGTGGTGGGTTCCCCCCATCAACACTGCAATGACCAGAACTGAGACAACAAGGATTGTCTCTACACTCACGCTTCTGTAATTGTGCACAACTTCTTCCCTGAAAGTTTAACTCATCACTCTTTCTATGCATCTTAAAGCAAATAAAAATAGAAAATAAGATTTTATTAAGCTAATTTAAGTATAAACCATAGTAAAGGTACTGTTAAGATTGATTCTGCTGTTTTTCTTACTAATCTATATAGCCAAGGTCTACCTTTTAGGTGAAGCTCTAGCTGCCAGTGTTTCCAACAGTTATATATTGATCGCTGCAAACGATAGTTACATTATAATAATAGCAACAGTCATATATGCCTTATCAAGATCAAATATAAAGATTTTAAATAGTATTTTTGTTTTTATATTTTAATGCCATTTTTATTTACTATTTAATTGATTTGACAATGATAATATTCTTGAATCAAAGACTGTATACAGAAGACATAATAAAATATGGAATGGATATTGGCTATGTAGTAGATATTGAAAAGACCGCTGTTTTATTCTTAATTATTATTATCATATACCTATTTAACAGGCTTTTAATTTCAATAGATAATAAATATTTGGCTAAGATTATTATTTTCCTGTTACTCATTGTTCTATATTCACATTTACAACCTAAAATTAACTCAGGCTCCCCACGAGAAATTTATACAAAAAATATAATTCAAACTAACATAAACAACACTTCAAACACCCATTACTCAAGAGAGTTTATTTCAAATTTTCATTTCGAACCAAATTACAACTGTGTTACCCAAAAGCCTACCAAGCCAGAAAATATTTTCATATTTCTCGTGGAGTCTTGGTCTATTTATCACTCCAAATACTATGGGGGAGATAATGATTGGACACCTAAATTAGACTACATTGCTGAAAATAACATTGCCTATCGAAACTTTTATTCTAACGGATATACAACAGAGTTCGCTCTCTTGTCGACAATTTACTCTCAACCCGCTATCCCTTATGGGCAGTCTATTGGACTTACAGGACAAATAGACCTACACAACTTTAAAATAAACAATAGCTATTTGAACTCAATACATAAACTCGGTTATGAAAGCTTTTTTGTCACCTCAGGTGATTTAAGCTTCCAGCAAAAAGGCAATTGGTTATCTAAAGTAGGATTTGACCATATTATCGGGGCTGATGACTATACTGAAGATAATCGATTTTCCTTTAATTCTGTCGAAGACAAGTTTCTATTTGAAAAAGTTATTAAGCTGAGTAAGGAGCAGAAAACAAGCAAAAACATAATTTTCGTAGAAAATGTCACAACACACCCACCATTTGTAACACCAACTCCAAATGGAGTAGTCTCATCTGAAGAATATGCATTTAAGTATCTTGATTACCACTTAAGCGAGACCATAAATAAACTTAATAATGGCCGTAATCTAATCCTTGTATTAAGTGATCATAGAGCAATGTCTCCATTAAGAGACTATGAGTTGCATAATTCTGGAACAATGGCGGGCAGTCATACCCCGGCATTTATGATCTGGCAAGGATTAGACATTGAGTATCATACCAACTTTCAGCAATCAGATATCCTGAGCTCTATTTCAGGCCTTATCTCAGGAAACAGTTGCACCTCAAACATAGTAGGGACACTGTTCCCTGTAGAAAGCCTAAACCTGCTAAATGCGTGCTGTTCTTAAGGGGAGACAATCGAAATATAGTGTCTGCTAAATGTGGGCAAGACACGCTAGATATCCTTCTCGATGGGGATGATACACGTATTTTGAATCAAGATGATTCGAAGCGCTGGGACTTCCTTGTTGAGGAAATCAATTATCTAAGACTGAATCAGGCCTCGATTATAGACTAGTAAAACAAAAGCCCCGATAGCTTTCACTATCGGGGCTTTTTCAGTCTTTAAAGATTAAGCAATATTACTTAGCTTTCTCTTCTTTAACTTTTGCGATTACTTCGTCAGCAACATTTTGTGGACATGCTGAGTAGTGGCTGAACTCCATAGAGAACTGACCACGGCCAGAAGTAATAGTACGTAGGTGGCCGATGTAACCGAACATCTCAGATAGAGGAACGTCAGCTTTGATACGTACGCCAGTTGCGCCAGCTTCTTGGTCTTTGATCATACCACGACGACGGTTAAGGTCACCGATAACGTCACCTACGTGATCGTCTGGAGTGAACACGTCAACCTTCATGATAGGCTCAAGAAGTTGTGCACCCGCTTTAGGGATAGACTGACGGAATGCGCCTTTAGCTGCGATTTCAAATGCGATTGCAGATGAATCCACTGCGTGGAAGCCACCGTCGAATAGTTCAACTTCAACGTCAAGAACAGGGAAGCCAGCTAGAACACCCTCTTCCATCATAGAAGCGAAGCCTTTCTCAACTGCAGGCCAGAATTCTTTAGGTACGTTACCACCAACAACTGTTGACGAGAACTTAAAGCCAGTGCCAGCTTCTGCAGGCTTGATACGGTAGTCGATCTTACCGAACTGACCAGAACCACCAGACTGTTTCTTGTGCGTGTAGCTATCTTCAACTTCTTGAGTGATAGTTTCACGGTAAGCAACCTGAGGTTGACCAACGATTAGGTCTACGCCGTAAGTACGCTTAAGGATATCAACCTTGATGTCTAGGTGAAGTTCACCCATACCTTTAAGGATGGTTTCGCCTGAATCTTCGTCAGTCTCAACTTGGAAAGATGGATCTTCTGCAACCATTTTACCGATCGCGATACCCATTTTCTCAGAACCGCCTTTATCTTTTGGAGATACAGCGATTGAGATTACTGGTTCTGGGAAGATCATTGGCTCAAGAGTACATTCGTGCTTAGGATCACATAGAGTGTGACCAGTTTGAACGTTCTTCATACCAACAACTGCGATGATGTCACCAGCTTGTGCTGAATCGATCTCGTTACGCTCATCCGCGTGCATCTCAACCATACGGCCGATACGCTCAGTTTTACCAGTAGCAGAGTTAAGGATGGTGTCACCCTTCTTCATAGTACCAGAGTAAACACGGATAAATGTTAGAGCACCAAAACGGTCATCCATGATCTTAAACGCAAGAGCACGTAGAGGTTCAGATGGATCTACAAGTGCAACTTCACCAGTAGCTTCACCAGTATCTGGGTCAGTTAGAGGCTGAGGATCAACTTCTGTTGGAGACGGTAGGTAGTCAACAACAGCGTCAAGCATAGGCTGCATACCTTTGTTCTTGAACGCAGAACCACAGAACGTTGGGAAGAATGCTAGGTCACGAGTACCTTTACGGATACACTCTTTGATTTGCTCCAAAGTTGGCTCTTCGCCTTCCATGTATGCCATCATTAGGTCATCGTCTTGCTCAACAGCAGTCTCGATTAGCATCTCACGATACTCAGCCGCTTTTTCAGCGTACTCAGCTGGGATCTCTTCAACTGTGTAGTTCTCTGGAAGACCTGAATCATCAGATTAGTGCTTTTTGGTTCAGAACGTCGATAACGCCTGTGAAGTCATCTTCGATACCGATTGGAAGAGTCATAACTAGTGGGTTAGCACCTAGTACGTTCTTCACTTGCTCAACAACGCGGTAGAAGTCTGCACCCATGCGGTCCAGCTTGTTTACGAAGATTAGACGAGCTACTTCAGATTCGTTCGCGTAACGCCAGTTAGTTTCTGATTGAGGCTCAACACCACCAGAACCACAGAATACGCCAACACCACCATCAAGAACTTTAAGAGAACGGTAAACTTCAACTGTGAAGTCAACGTGTCCAGGAGTATCGATGATGTTTAGACGGTGGTCTTTCCAGAAACAAGTTGTCGCAGCAGATGGATAGTAATACCACGTTCTGCTTCCTGCTCCATGAAGTCAGTTGTTGCTGCACCATCATGAACCTCACCTGTACGGTGGATCTTACCAGTAAGCTTTAGGATACGCTCTGTAGAGGTAGTTTTACCTGCGTCTACGTGAGCAAAAATACCAATGTTTCTGTATTTAGATAAATCAGTCATCGTTTTACTCTGTTAATAGGATATAAAATGCGCGCTGAGTATACCATAATCTGTCAAGACTGATAGCTTTGCGTGCAGGTCGGGGAAAAAAATCACCTTATTTTTCCAGTTCAAGAAATATAGGTGACTTTTGGCATAGTTGAAAGCGTATGTGAACTACATTTCATCAAACGCTTGAATGGCTTCAGATAGATTTTTAACCGCGTGAATGCGCATGCCAGGTATGCCACCTTTCGGCATATTGGCGTAAGGAACAATGGCTTGTTTAAAGCCGTGTTTGAAGGCTTCGTTCAAGCGCTCTTGACCACTTGGTACTGGGCGAATCTCACCAGCCAAGCCCATTTCACCAAAGATAACCGCATCCTTTGGCAGAGCTCTGTCTCTGAAGCTGGATAGCAGAGCCATTACCAGCGCCAAGTCAGCACTCGTCTCTGCAACCTTAACACCGCCCACTACGTTTACGAATACATCTTGGTCTGCCATCTGCAAACCGCCGTGTTTATGCAGAACCGCCAGAAGCATAGATAAACGGTTTTGTTCTAGACCAACTGCAACGCGGCGCGGATTTGCCAACTGTGAGTAGTCCACCAGCGCTTGTATCTCAACAAGTAGAGGGCGAGTACCTTCCCAGATAACCATCACCGAGCTGCCACTGGTTTGTTCCTCTCCGCGAGAAAGGAAGATAGCCGATGGGTTGGATACCTCTTTTAGTCCTTGGCCTGTCATGGCAAACACACCTAGTTCGTTTACGGCGCCAAAGCGGTTCTTATGACAACGCAGAGTTCTAAAACGACTATCAGTACTACCATCAAGAAGCACTGAGCAGTCAATAATGTGCTCTAGCACTTTAGGGCCTGCTAGTGAGCCGTCTTTAGTTACATGACCAACAATAAACACAGCAACGTTGTTTTGTTTGGCATAGCGAGTTAGTGCTGTAGCAGACTCACGCACTTGAGCAACCGTGCCCGGTGAAGACTGAACGTCTGAGACATGCATAACCTGAATGGAGTCGATAACCATCAGTTAGGTTGCTCTTTTTCCGCAACCTGACAGATCTTATCTACGTTGGTTTCAGACAGCATCTTTAGCTTGTCTTTCGGAAGACCAAGACGTGAGGCGCGCATCGCTACCTGTTGCAAGGATTCCTCACCTGTAACATATAGAGTTGGCAACTCACTCGCCAGTCGACACATGGTTTGTAAAAGTAGCGTTGATTTACCGGCACCTGGGTTACCGCCGATCAAGATTGCCGCACCCGGCACTATGCCGCCACCAAGCACTCGGTCGAACTCTTTAAAGGTAGAGCTAAATCTCGGTACCTCTTGTAGGTCAATATCTGCCAGCACCTGAACCTGAGACTCAGTGGCACTGCCAGCATAACCACTCAGTCTTTCATTTCGAGCAACCGATGGGGATGCGGCAAGCTTTACTTCTGTGATGGTATTCCATGCTCCACAGGCATTACACTGCCCCTGCCAACGCGGAAAGTCCGCGCCACAGTCATTACATACATAGCTGTTTTAACTTTTGCCATCTACTCTATTTCTTAATTTGTTGGATCACTGATGATGCGCTTAGGATACACAGCACACCACCTAGTGATGAATATTTCACAGCGGTTTGAGCCTGCTCGACTACCTTAGGCTTGGCATGATACGCCACACCCAATCCAGCTTCTGCCATCATGACTAGGTCGTTCGCACCATCACCCACGGCAACGCTGTTTGACTTATCGATGCCATACTTGTCTCTTAACTCGCGCAGCACTTCGGCCTTGGTTTCTGCAGAAACCACATCACCCAAGACCTTACCCGTAAGAACACCATCGATTATCTCAAGCTGATTCGAGCGAGCGTAATCAAGTCCTAGGGTCTCTTTTAGAGAATCAGAGAAATAGGTGAAACCACCTGATGCCAATGCGACCTTCCAACCTAGTGATTTCAATCCTTCAATCAGAAGCTCTGCTTCATCCATAACTGGTAGCTTCACACGAACTTGCTCAAGGATAGAATCAGGTGCGCCTTCAAGTTTACCAACACGTTGGCGAAGGCTCTGCTCAAAGTCCAATTCACCCTGCATAGCGCGCTCGGTTACCTCAGACACTTCCTCTCCAACGCCTGCAAGTTTAGCTATCTCATCAATGCACTCGATTTCAATCAAGGTTGAATCCATATCGAACAGCGCAACACCTGGCTTTGAGGTATCTGGAAGAGATTCTAGAGAAGCAATATCAACATTGTTAGCCTCAAGCTCTATTGTAAGCTCAGAAGCCTTCTCTTTATTAAGCAACAGGATATTGTAGTCAGACAGTTGCCATGAGGCATAAATGCTTGAGGCCTCAAATAGGCCTTGGATATCTTTTTTGGCAAAAGCGATAACGAGCTCTTCTAACGAAGGCAGTTCTATATTTGCAACCTTGAGCTGTGAAACTTGCATGGAATTCTTTCCTTGGAATTATACGCGATACCGCAACTTACCCTATTGCAATTTGATAGCGCAAGTCTCACTATGAAAATTGTCTCTAGTTATTCCTAAACTCCCAAACTTATGAGCGACTCTCTATTTTCAATTAGGGTATTTATAAAGGTTACCTGCATCCTTGCGCTGGCTATCATGTTCGCCACTATCGTGCGCAGCAGTGTGTTTATCAGTCAGGGTAACCAACAGATCCAATTTAAGCAGTTACAAACGCTGACTCAACTTCTTATCTCACAAGCCTCTCTAAATGCGAGCGAACTTATCGTAAAAGAAGATCAAGAGAACCTGAGACATCTAGCCAATCGACTGGCTAAAGAGACCCTAGTAACCGATGTCACCATCTACGACAGCAAAGGGGTAAAGATTGCCGCGAGCGACAAAGCGAAAACAGTGCGAGAGTCCCTTGGCCTAGATACTCCGCTCGCTTCAGCCGCTATCGGTAAACAACAGCTGATTGAGCCCATCGTTTCCAAACAATCCATTATTGGATATGTGCGCGTCACCTTCGAGAAGGGGCAACTCACAGCCTTCTCTGATCATCACTACCGAAACAGTGACCGCTCTATGCTACTGATGATTCTGTTAAGCTTCGCCTCGGGCGTAATGCTTACCCTACTTCTTAGAATGAAGAAATAAAAAACGCTTGGCAATTGCCAAGCGTTTTTGTTTTCAGCTAACTATTTTGAGGATTATTCTTCGTCACCAAGTAGCACTGATTCTAGAGCGATTTCCATCATCTCGTTGAAGGTGGTAGCACGCTCTTCAGAAGTCGTTTGCTCACCACGTTTGATGTGGTCAGACACAGTACAGATAGCTAGAGCTTTAGCACCGTATTCCGCTGCAATACCGTAGATACCAGCTGCTTCCATCTCAACACCTAGAATGCCGTATTTGTCCATAACGTCGAACATATCTGGATCTGGCGTGTAGAAAAGCTCAGCTGAGAATAGGTTACCAATCTTAACGTCGATACCCAGTTTCTCTGCTGCTAGCTGAGCATTACGAACCATGTCGAAATCAGCGATTGCTGCGAAGTCATGATCCTTAAAGCGGATACGGTTTACCTTAGAGTCAGTACAAGCACCCATACCGATCACCACGTCACGCAGTTTCACGTCATCACGTACCGCACCACAACTACCAACGCGGATTACCTTTTTCACACCGTAATCTTTAACCAGTTCGGTTACATAGATAGAGCATGAAGGGATACCCATACCGTGGCCCATTACAGAGATACGACGACCTTTATAGGTGCCTGTGAAGCCGTACATATTACGAACGTCACAAACCTGGACCACATCTTCTAGGAAGGTTTCAGCGATGTATTTAGCGCGAAGCGGGTCACCCGGCATCAGCACAACATCAGCGAAATCACCCTTTTCAGCGTTAATATGAGGAGTAGCCATAATATTTATCCTTGTAGTAATTGTTGTTTAGAGGAAATTTGTTCCGTAATCCATATCGGATGTACCAAAGTAGTGCGCAAGGCTCTGACCAATATCAGCAAAAGTCGAACGAGACCTAGAGAGCCCGCCTTAACATTGCCACCGTAAACCAGCACAGGAATATGTTCACGGGTATGGTCACTGCCATGCCAGGTTGGGTCGCAACCATGGTCTGCTGTCAGAATTAGTACATCGTTTGGCTCTAAGAGCTCGTAGATTTCAGGCAGTCGTTTATCAAAATATTCAAGGGCCTCAGCGTAGCCTGCCACATCACGGCGATGACCATAAGCTGAGTCAAAGTCAACAAAGTTGGTGAACACAATGGTATTGTCACCCGCTTTCTTGATCTCTTGCTTAGTAAGGTCGAATAGCCCTTCAAGACCCGTAGCTTTAACCTTTTGCGTGATACCGCAGTGAGCATAGATATCAGCAATCTTACCTACAGATACAACCTCACCCTGCTTTTCTTCTACTAACTTCTGAAGCACGGTTGCTGCTGGCGGCTCGATAGAAAGGTCACGGCGGTTGCCAGTACGCTGGAATGTGCCCGCTTTATCACCAACAAATGGACGCGCGATAACACGGCCAATGTTGTAACCTTCAAGCTCCTCACGTGCGATTTGGCAAAGCTCCATCAGCTTGTCTAAACCATAGGTTTCTTCATGACACGCAATCTGGAATACAGAATCCGCTGAGGTATAGAAGATTGGCTTGCCCGTTTGCATATGCTCTTCACCAAGATCATCCAATACCTGCGTACCAGATGCATGGCAGTTACCTAGGTAACCCGGAATACCCGCGCGTGCAACAATCTTATCTAGAAGCTCTTGAGGGAAGCTGTTTTGCTTCTCAGTGAAGTAACCCCACTCAAACAGAACCGGAACACCGGCGATTTCCCAGTGACCTGACGGCGTATCTTTACCTGAAGAGATCTCAGCGGCATGACCGTAAGCACCAATAATATCAGCGTCTTTATTAAGACCGATTGGGAATGAGCCAGTTGATTCTTCAGCAGCATGACCAAGGCCAAGACGAGATAGGTTTGGAAGTGTCAGAGGACCACTACGCTTATCGTTATCTGCTTCACCTTTTGCACATTGCTCAGCGATATGACCCAGTGTATCTGAGCCCACATCGCCAAATTTATCTGCGTCTTCAGTTGCGCCGATACCAAAAGAGTCCAACACCAAAATAATTGCTCTTTTCATATCAATTATCTCTCTACATCTTCAGCTCGGATTTGAGCATAAACATTTGGGGTAGCTTATAACTGCCCGCTTCGCCAACTTTCACTGCAGCCTTGATAGCCTCAGCTGCCTCTTGCCACTGCTGTTCATTGCGGGCATGAATCACGGCGATTGGTGAGTTGTTATCTACTGTTTCACCAAGCTTGATGAACTGGTCAAAGCCAACCGCATAATCGATCTGGTCAGTTGCAACACGACGACCACCGCCCATAGCAACTACAGCCATACCAATAGCTCGGGTATCCATCTCTGTGATGATGCCCGCTGTATCCGCAAATACTGGCTTGATGATCTCAGCCTTCGGTAGGTAATTGTCGTAGTTTTCAACAAAGTCTTTTGGACCCCCAAGGCCTGCGACCATCTTGTTGAAGCACTCGGCCGCCTTACCGTTATCCAGAACCTGCATCAGTTTCTGCTCAGCTTGCTCTGCGTTGTCAGCCAATCCACCAAGAACCAACATCTCTTTACAAGACGCCATGGTGACTTCTAGTAGGCGCGGATTGCGATATTCACCGGTTAGGAAACGAACCGCTTCACGCACCTCTACCGCATTACCTGCAGATGAAGCCAGTACTTGGTTCATATCGGTCAGAATCGCTGTAGTCTTAGTTCCTGCACCGTTTGCTACTGCAACAATTGAGCGAGCCAGTTCATCAGACGCTTCATAGGTTGGCATAAAGGCGCCAGAGCCCACTTTTACATCCATCACCAAAGAATCTAGGCCAGCGGCTAGCTTCTTAGACAGAATAGATGCGGTGATAAGAGAGATGTTATCTACGGTCGCTGTGATATCACGAGTTGCATAAACTCGCTTGTCTGCTGGAGCCAAGTTACCGGTTTGACCGATAATAGCCACGCCTGCATCTTTAGTTACTTGACCGAACACTTCATTGGTTGGGGTAATGTTGTAGCCTGGAATAGACTCAAGCTTATCTAGGGTACCGCCTGTGTGACCCAAACCTCGGCCTGAGATCATAGGTACATAACCACCACATGCTGCCACCATAGGGCCAAGCATTAATGAGGTTACATCACCTACACCACCAGTAGAGTGCTTATCTACAACTGGGCCATCAAAGCCCATATGATCCCAATTTAAAACCATACCTGAATCACGCATTGCACATGTCAGTGCGATACGCTCAGGCATAGTCATTTCATTAAAAAAATAGCCATAGCAAAGGCAGCAATCTGACCTTCAGATACTGTCTCTTTCGCTACGCCTTGTATAAAAAAGTTAATTTCGTCAGCGGTGAGGACTTCACCATCACGCTTCTTACGAATAATCTCTTGGGGTAAATACATAGCGCTTACCTTAATGAAAGTTACCGACAGTGGCGCTCATTCGAGCGCCAAGATAATCAGTTAGTAAGCAGCTGGATCTGCTTTCTCGTCAGTTACTTCAAGAGTATTCAGAAGGTTGGTGAGTAGCTAGATGCGCCAAAACGATAGTGGCGAGCGTCTACCCAAGAATCACCTAGGATTTCGTCAGCCATACCTAGGTATAGGGCTGCATCTTCAGCTGAGCGAACACCGCCGGCTGGTTTAAAGCCAACACTCTCAGCTACACCCATGTCACGGATAACTTCAAGCATCATGCGTGCATATTCTGGAGTTGCGTTTACTGGCACTTTACCAGTGGAGGTCTTGATAAAATCAGCGCCTGCTTTAATGCAGATCTCTGATGCTTGCTTGATCAGTGCTTCTTCTTTTAGCTCACCCGTTTCGATGATCACCTTAAGAAGGATATCGCCACACGCTTCTTTACACTGCTTCACTAGCTCAAAGCCAACGTCAGCGTTGCCAGCGATAAGTGCGCGATATGGGAATACCACATCTACTTCATCCGCACCGTACGCTACTGCTGCTTTGGTTTCAGCCACTGCAATCTCGATATCATCGTTACCGTGCGGGAAGTTGGTCACAGTTGCGATCTTCACCTCAGGTGTACCCTGCTCACGTAGCGTCTTCTTAGCGATTGGGATAAAACGAGGGTAGATGCAGATAGCCGCAGTATTGCCTACTGGTGACTTAGCTGCATGGCACAGATCGATAACTTTTTGGTCAGTATCGTCGTCGTTAAGTAGTTAGATCCATTAGTTTAAGTGCGCGTAGTGCTGCAACTTTCAAATCGCTCATTAGATTCTCCGAATAGTTGATAGTTGTGACGCCGCTTTCAGTATAGGCATGAATAGTGCGTCCAGACTCAATGAACGGACTTGGTTCCGTGAAGACTTGGTGAATTGACCAATTGCTATCCCTGTCACCGTGATTTAAACAGCCATACCTTGGCTGCATATCAAGTTAATTGCTAATTACATCAGCAAGTTAAATAAGTTACTACTGTATGAAGCGCTCTACAATCCATTGGTAGAAAACACCTCCCAGATACACACCGACAATGCCCATTACACCGGACAAAACTGGTGGCGCTGGAATTGGCAGCTTGATCGCAGAGAAGACTACACCCACGACAAAGCCAGCAAATATAGCAAGCAAAACCTCGTTCATCATTCAGTTCCAGTTAGTCAACTTAGGCTAACAGTATAGTCATTCGATTGATCTGCGTAACATTGCTCATGAAAGCAAACGTTTTGCATCTCAAAAAAATATGATGTGAAACGCAGGTTGTGCAGAAGATTATGATAATACGAATAAAAACGCCCCGATGCTAACATCAGGCGTTTTGCAATTTAAGTTTTCTTCGTCATTAGAACGATAGGAAGAAACCTGCGATTGTCGCTGCCATTAGGTTAGATAGCGTACCCGCGATTACTGCCTTGATACCCATACGAGCGATATCTGGGCGACGCTTAGGAGCGATACTACCTAGACCACCTAGTAGGATAGCGATAGACGATAGGTTAGCGAAGCCACAAAGAGCAAATGAGATGATTGCTTTAGTCTTCTCGCTCAGTACAACCTCAGCACCGTCACCTAGGTAAGGTGCAAATTGTGCGTATGCAACGAATTCGTTCGCAACAGTCTTAAGACCGATGAACTCACCAGCAACTGTAGCTTCGTTCCAAGGAACACCGATTAGGAATGCTAGTGGTGCGAAGATCCAACCAAGGATAGCTTCAAGAGTTAGGTTCTCCATACCGAACCAACCACCGATGCCACCAAGCATACCGTTGATTAGAGCGATAAGACCGATGAATGCGATTAGCATTGCACCAACGTTTAGAGCCAGTTGAAGACCTGCAGATGCACCGCCCGCTGCTGCGTCGATTACGTTTGCTGGCTTGTCTTCACCTTCAGCGTTGATGTTGTCTAGTTGCTCGATTGGCTCATCAGTTTCAGGCTTGATGATCTTAGCGAATAGTAGACCACCAGGAGCCGCCATGAATGATGCAGCTACTAGGTATTCGATTGGCACGCCCATAGATGCGTAACCCGCTAGTACACCACCAGCAATAGAAGCTAGACCACCACACATTACTGCGAATAGCTCAGATTGAGTCATCTTAGGTACGAAAGGACGTACTACTAGAGGTGCTTCAGTTTGACCAACGAAAATGTTTGCTGCTGCTGACATAGATTCCGCACGAGAAGTGCCTAGAGCTTTTTGCAGACCACCGCCAAGAATGCGGATAACCCACTGCATAACACCTAGGTAGTAAAGTACAGAGATCAGAGCAGAGAAGAAGATAAGAGTTGGTAGAACTTGGAACGCAAAGATAAAGCCAAGACCGTCAACAGAGAAATTAACCAAGTTTCCGAATAGGAAACCAGTACCATCAGCACCGTAGTTAATTACGCTTGAAACACCATCCGAAACGCTTTTTAGAAGGTCTTTACCCCAAGGTACGTAAAGAACGAATGCACCAAGTGCGAACTGGATAGCGAACGCGCCACCTACAGTACGAAAGTTAATTGCTTTGCGGTTGTCTGACAGAAGTACTGCGATCAGGATCAGTACTGCCATGCCCACTAGGCTCATAAACAGGCTCATAGTTTATGGCTTCCTTATAAAGATTGTTTAAAAAAAGTTGTTAGAAAAACGGGCGCGATTATACCGAACAAGAAATTGCAGGATAAAACACAGATCACATTTTTGCGAAATTCTAGACGCAAACGATTAAATCAATGTTGATCAATGTCACCTTTTTGCGAATGCAGTGATTAACAAACCGGCAGTTAGGTCAATTTATTGCAAAAACCTGATTACTGTTGCGCCAAATAGCCTCGGCTAGTATAGAGGCGTTTTCGTTACGTATCTTTACAAGATATTTAAAAATGTGAGGTATATATTGAGGGGAGTTAATCTCCGAATTCATACCGTACAAAGGCATATCTGGAGCATCTGTTTCTAACACTATGGAATCGAGTGGAAGTTTAGCTATAGCATCTCGAGTAGGTTCAGCAGTCGGACGAGTTATTACCCCGCCAATTCCTAACCTCATTCCTGCGTCAACTAAAGCTTTGGCTTGCTGATAGTTACCGCTGAAGCCGTGAACGATTCCTCTATTTACTTTAGCTTGCTTCAGCCTCTGTTGAACAAGGTGGTGCTGTTTCACCGAGTGGATAACGACGGGCTTGTTATATTGCTTTGCCAACTCAAGCTGAAAGTCGAACGCTTCCAGCTGCTGGTCGATACACTCTTTAAAGCGTTTATCCAACCCACACTCACCCACAGCAGTGATCTTGTCTTTGTGTTCAGCGAAGTATTCTCCAAGTGCCGTCAGTTCATCTTGAAACACAGTTGTTCGCTGATACTGCTCCTTCACTCTCAAGGGGTGAATGCCTATGGCGATATAAACCCCTTCCTCACCAGACAATTGCAATACCTGATTCCAGTTGTTCTGGCCTACAGCAGGCACGAGGAAACGCGACACCTCAGCTTCATGAAACCTCTTTTTGTACTCCTGCCATTCACTCTGGAAACATTCAAAATCCAAATGGCAGTGGGTATCAAACCACATCTATAGCACCTCAAAACAAACTATTTCTTCATACTCGATAAGAGTAGACGATAGGAATTCTATATTAAATCAAACTGAGAAACATTTAGTAACAGGCTAAGTAACGCTTTGAGGAAGAATCTGAAAGCCCAATAAAAACAACGCCTAGTGGAATGAATAGAAACAGAGAACACTAGTGAACAACCATTCATTATAAATTTCATTAATATAGAAAGCCTAGCTCGCTTTATTGTTAGCCCTCCCCCTGCTGTACATAATTCATCCCATAGCCAGGAGGCATACACCGCAAGACGCTCTAACATCAACTGTATGAGAAACAAGCACACATGAAAGCAAGCATTTTAGCTCTAACCATTTCCACAGCACTTTCCGCTAACGCATTCGCTCAGTCAACCAAGGTTGATGTTCAAGCTGCAAACGCGGCAACTCACGAACTGATCGATCAGCAAATGCGCGATATCGATGCATCTGTTCAAGCTCAACTAGCCGCGAAATACGCTGACCCTCAGCCAGGCGACATCGCAGTAATCGATGACGTTGTTTATGAGCAGCAATCAAACGGCACATGGGCTGCTGTGGGTACGGCATCTGCGGCGCTAGTTGCAGGCTTGCTTACGACTAGTAGCTCAAGTTCATCTTCTGAAGATGACGCTATCCCGTCTCTTCCTGTTTATACCCAACCAGATAACGATCTCCCGATCATTGACGATGGAGGCGAAAATACGCCACCAGCCTTCAGTGCACCGACAATGAATGCCAAGTTCCACTATGAAGATGGTGAATTCAAAAACTCTGAAACAGGACAACGCGTTGCCTATGTAGATGACCGAAGTAATGTAGTCATTGTGAAAGAAGATGGCACTAGAACTAAAGTGGGTAAAGTTAGCCACATCGAGGATTCTAACGCCCCAACGACAATCGAGTTCAACAATGGTGCTGTTGTTACTCTAGATAAGGATGGTCAGCCGAATGATATCGTGCGTGCCAATGGCGATGTATATGGTTGGACTGCAGATGGTGGCTTTTATCTAAAGCCAATTGATGAAGAGATCGAGCACACTCCAACTCCAGATAATGATCTCCCAAATGTCGATATGCCTACTCAAGAGGGTGTGTATAGCCTGACCGATAGCGGT
>BBSB01000014.1:0-134193 GCA_000830455.1 Vibrio sp. JCM 19236 | reverse complement strand
CTGTAGGTTGCAGTTGAGGTGTTGCCGACTTGATTGGTGTCGCTTGCGGAATACGACCATAGCCACTGAATGCAGGTGATTGTGTTCCTGAAATAGATGTGCGATGCAGTGAAATACTGCCATCTTTGTATGCACCTTCACCTCTAGAAACAGCGTGCGCGAAATTAGCGGCTTGAGTAGCAGTTAAGTCGATCGTGTCATGAACCATCCGACCGTTATTTTGGTCGTGATAGCTAATATCGAATCGCTTTGTGCCAGTAAAAGCTGCAGATGGTGAATCACCATAGGGTGCAGCAAAGGCGCTCGCGGATAGTGTTGTTGCGATTGCTGTCGCAATTACAGTTAGTTTTTTCATTTTCATTCCCACTTTATTTTGCGCTTATTTCTCAAGAAGAACTGATGTCCTTCATTTTTAAGTCACGCTGTTTTGAAGCGCGGATTGAAACACTGATAAACCTGAAAAAAGATGAACGTTTGGTGTAGTTACGGGCACCTTTTCTCTTAAATATAAGAAATTGCTAAATAAAGGTGCCTTTAAAATTTTTCATTCAAAGTTGGAAAGGGGAGACTGCTTCACTTGAAATCGACTTTGAATTTTCTACTTGGCGCAAAAGGGCCAATTTTTGTCGCTTCCATACGTTATCTTGTCGTCATCAAAAGTAACGAGAAGTAAATATGTGTGAGGAAGATGAAGCGGGGTTGATTGAAAGCATACTGGGGGATTGTTTATCTTCTTTGGTGTGATGCTCTTCTTCAAGGTGATTGCAATGGCGTTTGCGATTGCTTTTGAGTTGCTGAAGTTGGCATTCAACTGCTGTCTCTATATTTTGAGCTTGGTTTCAAACAAGTTTGATATGGCTAAGGTACGAGCATCGAGTATGGGCAGTTTTGATCAACGTCAGGAGATGGCAGCAGGTCTATCTATTCTCTTGATAGCGGCTCTAATCATCGGCGCGATATTTGCTACCCAAGGAAATTCTAGTGTTCAAGCATCGCCAAAATATCAGACTCAATCTAGCTACATGAATGAACGTCGCGTCGAGGTTACGGCACTTAAATTGAATGCGCGCCTTGAGCCGAATAGCCAGTCTAAAATCCTTTTTCAACTGAATAAAGGAACCCAACTCCCTGTCAAAATGACTCAGGGCAGATGGACTCTGATAGAGAAATCCGGTAAACGAGCTTGGGTGCATAGTGCGTATTTAGAGACCTTAAAGTAATTATTCGCTAGTCGAATAATTCTTAATGATTAAATGTCATTGGATGAAAGTTAGTTGACGGCTTATCTTAAAGTTGCTGGCGAGAAGAAACCAGATTTTCGAATGAAACTCGCGAGTAACCTATTGTTTAAAAATAGGAAAAGGACTTTCCGTCTAATCAAATGAGGTCGTATGAAAGCACTAAAACTGACAGCGTTGGCACTGGCTACAGGTTCACTAATGGCATGTTCTGCATTTCAATCTGAGGATACAAAGCAACAAGCAACCGCTCAGCAAACAAAGACGCTAGAAGTAACCGAACAGAACTTTACTCATGCGGAAACGGCGCGTAATTTCCGCAACTGGTCAAGCAAGGGTGCAACTCAGCAGTTTGTTAAGATGCAAGGCCTACCACCACGTGGTAAAGCAGCTCCAACGGTACAGATGAACGATGACACTCTATACGGTGTTGCTATCGTTAAGTCCGTTGATGGAGAGATCACTTTCTCTATTCCAGAAACCAATAACTATATGGCCGTTCAGGTAGTGACTGAGCGTGGTCATGGTCAGCATTATGTTGTTGAAGACGGCGATTATAAGCTACCAGTTGAGTCTGAATACGCCTTCCTTATCTATCGTTCAGGCACTGAAAACGGCATCGAGAATGCGGTCGCTCAACTGGATAAAGTTGACGTAAGTGATTTCAACTTTGCGACAGATTATAAGGTGCAGCCTTATGATTACTCTGAAGTAGAGCAGTGGGTGAAGAAATACACCACTGAAGTAAACAATATGTCTAAGTTTACTTATACCTTCCCACGCACCTCTGATGCGGTAACGGATCTTCATCAGTGGAACTTGGAAAACGCAGCGGGTTGGGGCGGTGCTAGTCCTGAGGCGTTTGTTGGGAACAAATACTCGAACAGCCCAAAAATGAAAGCTGATGTGTGTTATACCACTACCTTTGCAGACCCTGAGAATAAGTTTTTCACTTCTATCACCGCTTATGACGCAGACAAGTATCTGATGGAAGGCGTGCGCAACATCAACTCTCACACTTGGGAGAAGAATGCGGACGGCACCATTACGGTATCATTCAATTGTGGTGATGATGCGAAGAACAACATCGATACTCAAGGCCAAGACTTCACCTTTACCACTCGTCACTATGGTGTGAATCAAAAGGTGATGGACGCAAGTGAGGACCCAATCATCGCTGGTATCAAGTCTTAATTGTTAGACACCAAACTCGAATTAAGCCCCGTTACTTAGGTAACGGGGCTTTTTAATGTTCTACATTTATTAGCAATGACCAAGGAATGGGAACTCGCGATGCAAAATAGCTTTGTCTGGACAGACTTATCGACCTTTGATTTAGAGTTGGCGCAGGATTTTTATCGCAATTTGTTAGGCTGGAGCTATGAGGACTTAGGCGAGGGATATTTAAGCTGTGTGGCGAGCACAATCCCAGTTTCCGGTCTCTATACCATGCCAGATAAATTCCAGAAGATAGGCATGCCGTCATTTTGGATGTCTTATATCCAAGTTTCTGATCTCGAGCAGACGGTCGGGCTTGCTGAGCAACACGGCGCTAAGGTCGAGGTAAAGCCGACAAGTGCTCCGGGAGGTGGCCAGGTAGCGCTGATCAGAGACCCTTCAGGTGCGGGTTTTACCTGTTATCAAGGCGATGCTTTCTCTCCTAAAAATGCGAGTTTGATTCATGGTGCTCAGGTATGGAATGAACTTCACGTATCTGACTTAACTCTGATTAAGGACTTTTATGAAAAGGTGTTTGATTGGCGTATAGAGGCATCCGATGAAAATGAACGATATCAGGTGTTTAGCAAGATAAGCCGATTGCGGGTATTCAAGTCACTCCAAATGAAATAAAGGGTGATAAAGAGTATTGGGGTGTCTATTTCCTGGTTGATAGCTTGGACAAAGCGACAGTACGGATACAAGAGATGGGAGGTGAGCTAGTCGGTGATCAGCCAATGGGGGCTCGAAGAGCGGTTCTTGCTTATGACAATCAGGGGGCAGCTTTCTATTTAGTCGAGCCTGAGACTCAAGACTCTTTGAGCCGAAAGTCAAATCCCAAATGGAGAGCGTTCTTAGGGCTATTCCTTGTCGTTGTAGCTGTAATTACAGAGATGAACTGGATATGGGGCGCTCTATTTCTGAGTTGGGTTATACCGGATATCTACACTGGGTCGACACACTTCTTCGAACCTGTGCAGCGAAAACACAATCCCATTGTTTACTGGCTGATTATAGGCACTTGGCTGTTGCTCTCTGTGTATATGTTGTTTTGGTGGTGATGAAGGAAGGGAAAGCTACTAACTTTCCCTTTTTAACTTTTTCGGTGTGACTATTTTCTCTCACCAATTGGCACCATTATGTGTGCGTAGGGCGTTCCTTTCCACATAACATAAGGCCCGCCTTGGCTAGGGTCGGTAGGTAGTGACTCCAACAGAGCAGCGTCTGGCGTAATGATCATCAAGTGAGGTCCTTCAACAATCCACTGGTTGTCGTCGGTTTTCTCTGTGTCATATGGGTTTATGTTACTGGCGCCACCATCACCAGCCAGCATGTAGGAGATCCCCATCTTTAGCTTGGAATGGCTCTTTGTTTGTCCAAGCTTTCGCCCATTCCATCCAAGGGCCGTCCATACACATTGGCGCGACTCCTGTCATATGTGGTGGGGTTGGAAAACAGGTGTATTGGCCAGTCCCTTTTTGCAATACATTCTGATCCCAATCTAAAACAGTGACTTTTTCTCTTAACGTCGGAGGAGCGGCACTGAGCGCTTCTTCTAATAGACCTTGTTGGTTGTCGGCAGCATATCCGTTAAAGCTATATGCGATAGCGAGTGTCAGCGCTGTCACAAGGGGGGAACTAAATTTCATAGAAATACCCTCATATTTTTCAGCAAACAGTGTAGATATCACAGTAAATTATAGTTCAGCTCGGTAAGTGCTTCTCTTCTCTCAAGCGTCATCAGAGAGCCCAGAGGATGGGCAGATTGGATAAGAGTCAAACAAAAAAGAGTGAGTCAAATGACGCACTCTTTAGTAAATCGGGTTAGGTACAATGATTGGCAGTCCCTTTATACAAAACCACCACCGCCAGAACGTTCGCTAGGGTCATCCCAGTCGTATCCGCCGCCACCAGAGCGTTCGCTCGGATCATCCCAATCGTAACCACCACCGCCAGATCTTTCACTTGGGTCGTCCCATTGATAGCCGTTTGCTGATTTCTCGGTAGGATTAATTAGCGCAAAGCAGCCACCTGTTTTCTCACTCGGATCTTCCCAAGTGTAGCCACCACGTTTTTCTTCATGGTCACTGCAAGAGTATGCATTTTGCGGGTTGGCCATTGGGTTTGCGTTGATATCCTTCGCAAATACAGCAGGGGCAACGAACAGAGATGTTATCAGTAGAGTAGATAGAGTTTTCATTGTTTCACCTATACAGCTTTTCTCTCGATGATTGGATCACATTCTCTGCCGATATAGAGTTCCTTGTGCCCGAAATATATCTCGTGACTGGCTTAGAGAAAGCCTGAATCCTTTTGGATTCTTCGTAAGTCAGAAAATGTGTGTGTATTTAGTGTTTATCTTTCAATCGCTCTAAGCGATTCAGTTTAAACCTAACACTGAGTTTGTACGGGGAATTGGGTTAGATGGATTAGAGATGGTTGCCTGTGTTGGCACTAGATGGTTACAGGAGAAATGACAGCCTTGGTTACAGTCTTAAGCATTGGTTTCTTTTCGGTACTGTTTATATGTCACTCTCCACAACTGCATTTCTGATCTCCCATCTCACCTTGACCAATGCCTTTATTTGGGAGTATCCATCCCATATGGTCGTCTCAAGCAGTCCGAATGTGGGCTCGCGAGCATGCCCTGTGGTTGCAGAGTTTATCAATTCAGGAGTGAGTCAAGCTCAGGTACCACTCTCCACACAAGCAAAGATTGGCACTATGGCGCTAGTTGAGAAAGAGGGTAAGCGGTACATAATTGGCCTTCATGGAGAGCAGAACCACACCGAGCCAGAATAGAAGATGCCAAAGAGATTTTTATGGAGTCCAAATTCTAGTTTGATGGTTACGGCTATGCGAGGAGCGACATCGAGTCCAGCTGTGCCTCCATCAGAAGTAAAACAATACTTGCGCAATTGGTAGTTGAGCTAGGATCCCTTATCTTGTATTTAATTTGATAGCAAAAAAGTGAAATCCAATCTAAATCACGGTGTAATAGGGAGAGTAAAACCTTGATCAAAGTAGAAGCCTTGCTGGTGAACTCATTTACTAAGCAAGGAATTGGGGGCAATCCTGCAGGGGTGGTTCTGGGAGCTGAAACCTTATCTGACCAACAGAAACTACAAGTAGCAAAGTTGGTCGGTTTCTCGGAAACAGCGTTTGTTTGCCAAGACGATGTTGTTGACTTTGAGGTGTCGTTTTTTACTACGACAGATGAAGTCGACTTTTGTGGTCATGCTACCTTGGCAGCATTTTCGGTAATGCTTGAGCGAGGACTCATTACACCAGGAGAGTACACCCAAAGAACTAAGGCAGGGTTGCTTGCAGTTACCGTCGAGCCAGGCGGTCGAATCGTAATGCAGCAGAAACTGCCAGAATACTTAGGCGTGTTATCAAGTAAGGAGATATCACCTTTGATTGGTATTTCTTGCGAGTTATTAGATTCTACCGAGCTACCTATCGAGGTGGTATCTACTGGTCTTCCAGACATCATAGTGCCAATTCCTAAGGGTACCTAGATAACCTGCAGATAAACAACACTCGACTCAGTCAGTTCTGCAAGGAACGCGATTTGGTTGGTATTCATGCGTTCGAGTTGTGCGAGTCTGACTCTTTAGTTACGGCAAACTGTCGTAATTTTGCACCTTTGTTCGGCATACCAGAAGAGTCTGCAACCGGCAGTGCCAGCGGCGCTCTTGCTTCTTACCTGATCAAATACGGACTAGCAGCTAGCGAGCAGAATTTGGTATTTGAACAAGGAAGAGCCATGGGATGCACCTCAGAAATCACCGCTTCCATAGAAGTGACCGAGGATGAGATCAGCAAGGTAAGTGTTGGCGGTTTCGCCAAGTTGGTAGGGGTACAAGAAATCTCGCTATAACATCAGTTCCTATGCTTGTTTAGGCCATAACGAGGGGGGCGCGTTTGCTGTTACAGCGGCGCGCTTTCTTGTTTCCGCTGATGAGTTAGTTGAAACCGTCGCGGGTGGGAATTATCGTTGATAATTATTCTCAAGCAGATGATGTCTTTTCAGTGATACAGACGTATCATTGCCGATAGTTCTTGGTTCGAGTGCATTACATGGAGTACCACACGATGAGTAAACAGGAGATTGGGGCAGCCAAATCAGTATTTTTAATCTTGATGATCTTGCGAAGGTGTCGGATTACTCTCTAATGGATAACCTCAATCCAGATCCAGAAGCAACCTCAGATGGCATGGACCATTTTCCTCGGCAAGTGTTCTCCGGCCATTATGTGCCTGTAAAACCGACGCAATTGCAGATGCTATTTATGTCAGCCATAGCCATGGGTTCTTCAAAGAGTTGGGACTGGACGATAGCTTAGCGCACACTCCTGAATTCGGGCGCCTGTTCTCTGGTGACATGACTAATCTTCCAGAGCCGATGCGCAGTGTTGGGTGGGCTACAGGCTATGCACTCTCAATCTTCGGCACTGAATACATTCAGCAATGTCCTTTCCAAACCGGCAATGGTTATGGTGATGGACGAGCCATCTCTGTCTTTGAAGGCGTTTTTCACAATAAAAGATGGGAAATGCAACTCAAAGGTGCGGGCCCTACACCCTATTGCCGAGGAGCAGATGGCAGGGCGGTACTTCGCTCAAGCGTCCGTGAGTTTCTAGCGCAAGAGTATATGCATGCTTTGGGTGTGGAGACTTCACGCTCTTTAAGCCTGTTTGCATCTCAATCAGAAACGGTAGATCGTCCTTGGTACAGTGAGGGTTCTCAGTCAGAAAATCCAGATATCATGGTTGCCAACCAGTCGCCATTACAACGCGTGTTGCTCCCTCATTCTTACGCGTAGGTCAGTTGGAGTTGTTTAGCCGAAGAGCTCGTGTGAATGAGCATCCAAATGCGATGTCAGAGCTCGAGATGATGGCGCTGCATATTATCGAGCGCGAATACAGCGAGCAAATAGATGCAGAGTTGCCACTTCCTGATAAGCTGCTCGCTCTCGCTAAAGAGTTTCGAGGTCGCTTAACTACCTTGGTAACAGAATGGCTTCGCGTCGGATATTGCCAAGGCAATTTCAATAGCGACAACTGCGGCGCTGGAGGTATTACGCTCGATTATGGTCCGTTCGGTTTTTGCGAATATTTTGACCCTTACTTTCAACCTTGGACCGGCGGTGGACGCCATTTCTCTTTCTTCAATCAACCCCTAGCGGCTGAGAAGAACTATGAGACTTTCTGTGGCGCCCTAAAGCCGCTATTAGATGAAAAAGCTCAAGCAAAGCTGGATAACCTAGTTGAGGGGTTCTCTTCAGTCATGAGAGAGAAGTCCAATAAGATGTGGGCCGATAAACTGGGATTAGAGACACTAGATGTTGATCTGTTTAATCAGCTTTTAGGCTTGATGATGAAAACCCATGTTGACTACACCTTGTTCTTTCGTGAGCTGTCAAACATGCCCAAAGCGGTATCAGATATCAGCGCGAGCTTCTATGCGAAGCCTAGCGAGGAGTTAGTTCAGGAGTGGACGCAATGGCTAATCAACTGGAGAGAGCGACTAAATCCTAGTGTGGATGTGGCTGAGATCTCACGCCAAATGAAACAGGTAAACCCCAAGTATACTTGGCGAGAGTGGCTGATTGTTCCTGCCTATGAGCAAGCACAGAAGGGTGACTTTTCTCTTATCCATGAACTGCAACAGATCTTAGCAAGCCCTTATGAAGAGCAATCTAAACAGGTTGAAGAGAAATATTATCGCTTAAGACCTCTGGAGTACTTCTCTGCTGGTGGCGTTTCTCATTACAGCTGCTCATCGTAAATAGCTGATAGGGATGTTCTAATCGCTTTTCTGCGCCCCAACTCTCAGCCATAGATAAAAAGCTTTGGGGGGAGGTGATAGGCAATCCTGCTGATAAAGTAATCAATGGATAGATTGTCAGCAGGGAGCATGCAATGAATGAACGCCAGTTACAGCAGCAAAAATTTGATTTAAGTGGTGAGGCGCTGATTGTTGGAAACATCGACGAATGCCCATTGTCACCAGAACAACTGGCTCTAACTACAGCAGAGTCGGGCTATGTGATTGACTCTTTTGATAGCGGTCTTACGGCTGAGGTGTTTCATATTCGTGTTGAAGGTCGTGATTACACACTAAAGAAAAGACGCCCGCAGGCTAGGGCGCAAAATCCAGATGGACAATACTCTTTCCTCAATGAAGTTCAAAGACGTGCTGATTTCAAGGCTGTTGAACACAATCCAGACTTCAGACATATCGTTAAGACTATCTACGCCGACTATCGGCTTGGCATTATCGTATCCGAGTGGATAGAAGGCTCTCATATTAAAGCCTTAAACCAAGACCTGTTGAAGCATTTGTTTACGACACTATTGGCCTGTGAGCGAATCGGGCTGTTTGAATGGGATCTGTGTGCAGGCAATCTTCTGGTGAACCAAGATGGACAGCTCAAGCTGTTTGATTTTGGCTATATGTATCCTTTTAACTTCATTAGCGAACTTAATAGCAAAGGCCTAGCTGATCCTTTGTTTGATGCGTGCGAGCGTTTTGAGACTCGCTTTTTATCTGGTTGGCTGTTGGAAAACGACTTATCAGAAGAAGAGGCTTTTTCGATCTTTAAAATGGTGAAAGAGCAGGCTCTTGAGATGTTCCAACATAAAAGAGAGTGGCTACAGACCAGCGGTGGCAAAGCAGAAGTCATCTTACATATCAGCGCTGTAATCGAGAAATATGAGCAGGCATTAGGCTCTGAAACCGAATTAATGTCTCTATCCAAATCTGAAATGTTTCGCTCACATGTGTTGGATATTGAGGATGACCTAGATGGGCAGAGCTGCACCCGAACGACAATCAAGAGGGTGGACTTTGTGCTTAATATGCTTGAGCAGCATTATGACTTCTTATTACAAAGTGGCGCGCTGTTTTATCAAAACCAAGGGAAAAGTCAGGCAGAACTTTTAAATGATTATCAAGTTAAGCGAAAGCAAGCCATTAAATTCCAGCTCTAGGAACGGCTTCCAAGCCAGATTATTTAGTTTGTATCATGGGTTTCTTCTGGCCTGCTGCATTTCAACTAATCCACCGGCATTGTGCAGATTATTAAAACCTTTTGACCTTAGATATTGGTAGGCCTGACCAGAACGGTTGCCGCTTCGGCAGTAGAGGACAATCTGTGTATCTTTGTCGATATTGGCAAAGTGTCTATCGAGTTCAGAAAGTGGAAAATTGAGCGCACTGTCGAGATGGCCAGCGTCGAACTCTTGAACCGTGCGTACATCCACCAGCAACGCGCCTTGCTCAATCCATTGCCAGCCTATGTCTGCCCGTTCCGTTGCCAGCGCTGGCACAGCAGTAATTGAAGCCGTGAGTAATGCTGTAGAGAGCCATTTTTTCATCCTGCGTTTCCTTTGCAATGAAGTCGCCAAAAATCTGTTTTGCTTCCTAGTATTTTACCTCTTAAATCGCTAAATAGTTTGCTTACCAGCAAAGGCTGTTCAAATAGTGAAAAATCCCCTCCAAGATGGTGGAGGGGATTCAATTAATGCATCTTGCGTTTGGGTTATTTTACTGGCTTAACCGTTGGTAGTACTCGGAAGCCGTCTTTTACCTTTTGGCTAGGCATATAGTGACGGATACCTAGGTTAAATACGCCTGACTTGTTTGCGGTTTCGATGTTGTTCGGCGCATCTTCACCACAGCCAAAGCTTACGGTATAGGTGCCATCAGCATTCTTCTCAGCGGTGTTTGAGCTCACGTTCGCAACATCGTTAAACATGAAACCTGCTTTGTCATACACAGTGATAGACCAGAACGCTTGGTTCTTAGGGTCTTCAAAGGTGGCTTGGTGACAGGTATCAGCAGGGTAGTTGCCTGATACTTCATAGATGTTGTCTTGCATCTGCGCGCCGCCCCAACCGATGGCCGCACCTACAGCGTATTTTTCTTCTGTAAATAGCTCTTTAGACTCATCGTTCGGGTCGGTAAACATACCGGTTAGTGCCGTTGCACCATCGCGTTTTAGGATGGTTGGCATCTGAGCTTTAAGTTCTTTCTCAACCTTCACGAATGATGCTTGGTCTACCTGCTCAGCGCTGAACTTGTTGTTTGAGTTAGCATCGATGTGCATTTGATCTTGGATCCTGTGTGCTTCTTCTTTAGAGAAAGTCGCATCTAGACGCACTACGATATAGATGTGCTTACCTGTGTGGGTGCTCAAATCAAAGGTACCTGAACCGTATTGCATCGCTTGAATGCGGTGATCTTCGGTTACCACCTGCATAGACATGTATTTGCTTTCAGGGATTTCTGGAAGTGTGATGCTTGCGCCCTTAGATACATCCACTACTGCAAGAGAGTAGTAAGTGTCACGGTTCATACGAACAACAGGCTGCTGATCTGTTGGAGTCAGTTCACGTTTGTGAAGCAGTTTATTGATACCTGCTAGATCTTGGTTCTTTAGGATCTGGCGAGAGCTCTCGAAAATAGGGTAGTTCTCTTTTGTTGTGATAGCGCCATCCTTGCTGAAAAACTCCGCTTCTGTTGAAACTTCTTCTGCCATTACAGGTAGTGCTGCCATGTTCAAACCAAGTGCTACAACAAGTGCTAACTTCTTCATCAAATGCTCCTAGAGTCATAAATTATCTGCATGCAATAGGTGTGCATGCCATCTAATGAAAGATACTAGCAACAGGGTGATATCTATCCTATTTACTAATCCTGATAGGAGTTATGCATCAAGTGAATAAGGCAACATTCGCTGGTGGAATAATGAGAGATAGAAGCCGCCTGTTTTAGGTGCAGGCAGCCTCTATGGGGGAAGGGTTAGTTCACTGCTTTGATAAGTGGCAGGATACGGAAACCATCGCGAACCTTTTGGCTTGGAATGTAGTGACGGAAAGCCACGTTAAACACGCCAGAGTCGTTCTTTATGTCTAGGTTATTCGGTGCATCGTCACCACAGCCAAAGCTTAGGGTATAAGTACCATCGGCATTCTTCTCAGCAAGTTTAGAGTTGATGTTAGCCACATCGTTGAACATAAAGCCTTGCTTGTTGTATACGGTTACAGACCAGAACGCTTGGTTCTTAGGGTCATCAAAGGTCGCTTGGTAACACTCGTTCATTGGGTAGTTACCCGAAACCTCATAGATATTGTCTTCTAGTTGTGCGCCGCCCCAGCCGATCGCCGCGCCCACTGCGTATTTCTCTTCGGTAAATAGTTCTTTAGATGCGTCATCTGGCTGGTGAACATGCCGAATGTCGCCTGAGCACCATCACGCTTGAGTACTTTTGGCATTTTCTGCTTTTAGCGACTTTTCTACTGATTCAAAAGAGGCTTTGTCCACCTGCGTAGCAGTAAACACCTCATCAGAGTTTGCCTGAATACTCATCTTGTCTTGCAGGGCATGCACTTCTTGTTTAGTGAAGGTCGCGTCTAGGCGAATAATGGCGTAAATGTGATCACCAGTGTGTGTAGATAGCTCGAACGTACCTGCGCCATATTTCATCGGCTGAATACGGTGATCTTCAGTAATGATCTCCATCGACATGTATTTACCTTCTGGGATCTCAGGAAGGGTTACGCTCGCGCCTTTAGAAACGTTGATAACAGCCATTGAGTAGTAGGTATCACGGTTCATTCGCACAACCGGCTGCTCGTCTGTTGGAGTTAACTCGCGCTTGTGTAGGAATTTGTTGATGCCCACCAGCTCTTGGTTTTTTACATATTGGCGCGAGGTTTCTAGAGTTGGGTAGTTTTCAACTGTGGTTTTTTCACCCACTGGATTGAAGTAGTCGGTCAGTGTAGAGACCTCTGTATTTGCCAAAGTAGGCAGTGCGATAAGGTTCAGTCCAAGTGCAATGCTAAGTGATAGTTTCTTCATGCTGTAACTCCAAACTCGTATTCAAATTAAGCACCGAACGCTACGTAAATAGCTTAAGCAGGTGCCGTTGACCTTTTCTATATTAAGAACGCTGTTCACAAAAACCATTGACTTAGGCTGATAGCTGATATCCATATAATGCATGGCAAACTTCAAATGAAAGAATTATTATGCATATCATTAAGTGGGTAATTATTAGTCATGCAAATTATTACTGAGGTAAGAAGAGATGAGCGAAGCAGTGAACCCAACCCTAGAGTCTATCCTTGAGCTAAAGAAGCAGATGGGCATGTCGGTTATTGGTCAAGAGCATATGGTAGACACCTTATTGGTAGCGCTTTTAACCAATGGCAACGTGCTTCTGGAAGGACTGCCGGGTACCGCTAAAACCCGCTCTATTAAAGCGTTAGCCGACGCTTTGACCGTGGATCTTGGCCGAGTACAGTTTACGCCGGACCTTCTTCCTTCAGATGTAACGGGTACTGAGGTGTATCAAGAGGTAGATGGCAAGCCGACTCTACATTTTCAGCCTGGACCTGTATTTAACAACTTATTGCTGGCTGATGAGATCAACCGCTCTCCAGCTAAGGTGCAAGCGGCATTGCTAGAGGCGATGGAGGAGCGTCAGGTTACTGTGGCAGGCAAGACCTACAAGCTTCCTGAGCTTTTCATGGTACTGGCAACACAAAACCCGGTGGAGCAGGAGGGCACTTATCCGCTGCCTGAAGCTCAAATGGACCGCTTTATCATGAAGATTAATCTCGATTATCCAGGTGCTGATGCTGAAGAGCAGATCATCAGAATGATGCGAAGCGAAGATGGTGCGAGCAAGGCCAAATCAGAGCCAATCGATCCGCAACAAATCTTTAAGGCTCGAGAACAAATCAGAGACATCTACTGCAGCGATGCGGTTCTTAAATATATGGTTGCCATCATAGTTGCGACTCGAGAGCCAGAGGCATTTGAAGATTCAGAGCTTAAAAACTGGATTGCAGTAGGCTCGAGCCCCCGTGCCACCATTGCCCTTGATAAATGTGCCCGTGCCATGGCGTGGCTAAAAGGCAAAGATTTTGTTGACCCTACGGATGTGCGCGATGTCGTACACGGTGTGCTCCGTCACCGTTTGATTCTTTCTTATGATGCGTTGGCAGAGGGCATCAGTTCTGACCGCGTTATTGATGAAATCCTGTCTCAGGTTGCAGTGGCGTAACTATGAAAATAGACCCGAATATCTACACGGATCTTCATACGCTGCGAGGGCTTAAATATAAGGCCAAGGGCTTTGATTTTCTGCCACTGCAACCGGTCAACAGTCTACTGAACGGTCGTCATGTGTCCCGTCTTAGAGGGCGAGGCTGAACTTTGAAGAGATGCGCCATTATCACATCGGTGATGACATTCGCTCGATGGACTGGAAGGTGACCATGAGAACCGGAAAGCCGCATGTGAAGATCTTCTCAGAAGAGCGCGAACGCAATGTTTACCTGCTGGTGGATCAGCGCTCAAGCATGTTCTTTGGCAGTACTGAAAAGACTAAGTCGGTGATTGCTGCAGAGCTAGCGGCTTTGATTGCATGGCGAGTGATAGAAACCACTGACCGTGTGGGTGCCATTGTATTCGATGATAACAATGCCACTTCTATCGCGCCGCAGCGCAGTGCCAACCATGTACTGACCTTACTCAATGAGATCGTTAGACGAAACCACAAACTCAAAGTAGGTGAGAAGGCTGAGTGCCAAACCAACTCGTTTGCCAAGGCTCTGACTCAAGCTCAGAGACTGGTTAAGCACGATGGACTAGTGATTCTGATCTCTGACGGTTATGGATACAGAGATAACAGTGAAGAGCAGATCAAAGCACTTTGTCAGCGAAACGACCTGATCCTTTGCCATGTAACCGACCCATTAGAGCATCAACTGGCGGGGCTGGACTCCATGATTGTCAGCGACGGTCAATTGCAAGTCGCGGTTTCGGCAAAAGACAAACTCCGAGATGACTTTAATCAAGATGTGGTTCGCGCCATTGAAGCGTTTAAAAAGGTGGCTAAGAAATATCGAGTGCCAGTGTTGCCGTTCAATACCTTGGAGAGCAGCGATGTTCAGCTCCGAAGAGCTCTTGGCGCAAACTAGGAGTCAGATATGTCATTAAAACCTAGTATGCAAAGTCCGTTGTTAACGGAGATTGTGGAACCGAGCGCGCCTGCGGCTATCTCTTGGTTACCTCAATCTACGGGTTGGCTATGCGTGTTTGCACTCTTATGCCTTTACCTTGCTTACCGCGTGTATCTCAAGATAAAGCAGTATCAAGCCAACGCCTATCGCCGCGCTGCGTTAGCAGAGCTCGCAAGCCTTGAGAAGTTGGAAGTATTGCCAGTGCTAATTCGACGTGCAGCGCTTTATGCCTACCCAAGGGCCGATGTGGCCAGTTTGATTGGCAGAGATTGGGAGAAATGGCTAGATCAGCGCTGCGCGGGTAGCCACTTTTCGACCCAGTTTGCAGGGCTTTTATCAAGCCTTGCCTATATGCCAAGTAGCGCTTTACAGGATAAGCAAATTGAGCAGTTCAAGGCTCAGGTTGCGCACTGGCTGAAACACCATGAGGTGAATCATGATTGAATTTGAATACCCATGGATGGCGATACTTTTACTCTTGCCATATGTGGTGTATCGATTCTCACCGGCATATAAAGAGTCGAAATCTTCTTTGCAGGTACCGTTCTTTACACGCTTGGTCGAGGTCTCAGGTGAGCAGCCAACCAAGAGTGCCGCTGAGCTGAATCGTCGCAGGTTGCAGTGGATAATCGTAGTAGTGAGTTATCTTTCTTTGGTTGCTGCGCTGATGAAACCTATGTGGGTGGGCGAGCTATTGAACTGAGAAAATCAGCTCGCGAAATCATGGTAGCCCTGGATCTTTCCGGATCAATGTCTGAGCGAGACTTTGTAGATGACGAGGGGAACAAGCAAGATCGCTTGACCGTGGCCAAGCAGGTTCTCACTGAGTTTGGTGCAAAGCGAAAAGATGATCGCCTTGGTTTAATTTTGTTTGCCGATGCCCCTTATGTGCAAGCGCCATTTACCGAAGACACTAACACTTGGCTGAATCTGTTGAACGAAGTAGAGCTTGGCTATGCTGGCTTTCAGACCGCATTTGGCGATGCGATTGGACTCTCTATCTCAGTATTTGAACAAGAGCAAAGCCGTCAAAGGGTAATGATTCTATTAACCGACGGTGATGATACCAGCTCAAAGATGCCACCGATAAAGGCAGCTGAGATTGCGGCCAAATATGGGGTGAAGATCTACACCATCGCTATGGGCGACCCGAGTACCGAAGGGCGATACAAGATGGATATCCCCACGCTGGAGAAGGTATCTGAGCTTACCGGTGGTCAGACGTTCCAAGCATTGAACCGTAAAGATCTAGAGCAAGCTTACCAGACCATTGATGAGCTTGAAGTGCAAGAGTTTGAGGTACTGTCACACAGACCCAAACACAGCCTGCATCACTACGCATTCGGTGTTGGGTTTGTTCTCAATCTAGTTACGGTGCTACTGCTTTTGTTAGGTAATTTAAGATTCATAGGAGGCAGAAAATGGGCGAAATAATCAATCAGCTGTCTCTACAGAGCTTGGCAAATTTTCACTTCATGAGACCGTTCTGGCTGTTGGCGATATTGCCTCTGGCGTTTTCTGTCGCCAACTCAGTAAGAAGGACAATACTCTTGCCCAGTGGCAGGGAGTCATGTCTAAGAACATGGTCGAGCATCTAACAGTAAACCCAGACGCAAAGCGTAAGGTGACGCCAAAAAAGCGTTTACGTTGTTTGCATGCATTGCAACCGTGGTTATGGCCGGACCAACATGGAAGCATGAGACATCGCCGCTATTTGAGGATAACTCAGAGCTCATTATCGCGCTGGATGTTTCTATGCAGGGACAAGATCTAGCACCGTCTCGATTGGTTCGCGCTAAGCAGAAGATAAGTCAACTTCTAGAGATGCGAGGGGATGCAAAATCAGGCCTGATTATCTTTGGTGGCAGTGCCATGTGGCCATGCCAGTGACTAAAGACAGGGCTTTAGCTGCTTATTTCTTGGATGCGTTAGAGCCTAACTTGCTACCAGAAAAAACCAGCAAGCCAGATGCGGTGTTAAAGCCTATCGATAAGCTGATTTCTCAATCAAAGGCACCCTCTACGGTATTGATTGTGACCGACAAAACTGAGCCTGAGGCTATCGAAGCGTTCGAGCAGAAGTTTAAAGACCTTAAGCACCAGGTCGTAGTGTGGGCAATTGGAGAGTCTGGGTTATCCCAGAGCGAGCTGACTCAGTTAGAAACTCTGGCTAAATCAGGTAATGGTTCCTTGGTGCAGTTCACCCATGATGACAGCGATGTTAAGTCGGTGAACAGTGAGATCGAGAATAATCTGTTTGCGGTGCAAGACAATGATCAGCCTTGGCATGACTCAGGTTACTGGCTGCTGTTTTTGATACTTCCTATTCAGCTGATGTGGTTTAGACGTGGGTGGACCTTGCAATGGTAGCGAAATACAAATGGTGGATCTTGCTTGGTCTAGTGGTGGTTAACCTAGGTTGGAGTGCACTTAGCCCAAACTCTTTCAAAGATTTCTGGCTATCGCAGGATCAACAAGCCCAGCTCCACTTTGAGAAGCGTGAATTTGAGCAAGCATCGAATCTGTATCAAGACACTAAATGGAAAGCATACAGCGCATATCTTGCGGGTGACTTTGCTTCAACTATCGCCATTTTAAAAGATGAGCAAGATGATGAGTCTCAGTTCCTAGTGGCCAATGCTAACGCTTACTCAGGTCAGCTTGAAAAGGCGTTAGAGATGTATACCCAGCTTGCTCAGAGAGAGCGATTTGCCAAAGCGGCGACTCAAAACATCCAAGTAATGAAGGATGCAATCCAGAAAATTAAAGATGCCCCGCCAGAGGCAATGGAAGCGGAGAAGAAGATTGATGACCGTCAGCTTGCTGACGAAGAGATTGAAGCGGAAGCAACAGAGCAGTTGCAACTTAGCGATGCAGCGTGGCTGAAGCAGGTTCGCCAAGACCCATCAAAATTCCTGAGACAAAAATTTCAGCAGGAGTATGCAAGTGAATAGAGTGAAAATTCAAAACGTCTTTGTACAAAGCCTGCTGGTGCTGTGTGCTTTGTTCATGAGCCAAAACCTTTTGGCATCTGGCTGCAAAGCTATATCGAAAAGGGCGACATCAAGGTTAGTGTCGAATTAGGCAGCAACAAGGTTGTGCCACGTGAGCAGGTACAAGCGACCCTTGAGATCGTGAGTAAATATCCTCTGAAAGATGAAATAGTCTTGCCATACCTTGATGTAGATAACGGCATCGTAAAGTCTGACGAGCAGGGTGTATTGCGCTCTAGCAAGATGATAGAAGGTGAGCGTTGGTATTCGCAAAGCACTAAGATCTATGTTTACCCAATGCAACACGGGCGCTTTGTACTACCAAGCTTTGATGTGGCGGTGACTCTTTTAAATGACAAAACATCGGTATCTGGCGTTATTAAGACGCCCGAGGCAGGATTTGACGTAACGGCGTCAAGTTCAGCGCAGGAGTATGTGGCTGGTAGTGAAGCCAGTTTTACCGTTACGGGTGCAAGTGAAGAAGAACTTAAAAGTGGTGACGCGGTAACATTAACCTATGTGCTGAGTGTAAAAGCCTCTCACACTATGTTGCTGCCTGAGTTTAAACCTGCGGAGATATCAGGTGCTGAGCGCTATGTGAAGCCACTACAAAAAGAGAACCAATACAACCGACTGTCAAAGTCCAATACTGCGATACTGACTCAAGAGGTGACTTATATCTTCCTAAAGAGGGTCGTTTTACTGTACCAAGTCAGACTGTGCAGTGGTGGGATACCGAGTTGAAAAGTATGAAAACACTAGAGCTTGATCAGCAGGTGTTTGTGGTGGGCACGCCAAGCTTGCTTTCAAGTTTGCCAAAGCTGGATCAGATTTGGGTGTATGCACTTCTCGGTGTTATCGCCTTGCTATGGGCGCTTAAGCTGGCTTTTAACAAGATAACACGAGTGCCGAGGCTAACATCTAAACAGAATAAGGTTCCGCTTTCTAAGCTCTTCTTAAATGCTGTTAAGCACAAAGAGTACGGTAAGGCGATCAACCTGGCTCGGGAGTTATCTCAAGTTAAGGGTGTAGAACTTGAAAGCTTTCCTCTGTGGCAAGAAATGCTTGAGCAGACCTATTCCAAGTCGAACAAGGGTTTTACCCATGAGCAGGCTATGGAGCTGTTGAGATTGATGTCGACTGTACCGAGCAAACAGAAAACATCATTTAAGTTTGATTGGCGATTGAATCCACATTAATCCTTATTACTCGCCCTAGAGGTAAAGACTAGGCGATGCCACCTAAGATAACCGTGCCCGAGATTATTGCGTGTGCGGTTAACGACTCTCCCAATAACAGTGCGCCAATCACCAGCGCCAGAGCTGGCACCGAAAGTTGGCTCACAGCCGCCTGTAATAGGCTGAGACTCTTCATTACTTGATACCACAGAAGGTATCCAAGACCCGAGGCAATGGCGCCAGAGGCAATAGCCAGTAGTGCCCGTTTAAAGTAATGTGTATGTTGTTAAGTAGAAATGGCGATAAAAACAGCGCCACTATTGAGGCCGAGATAAAGCCCCAAGAAATACCAAGGCTAGGGGATTCAGCCTGCTTGCCTAATGCGGTAAATCCAGCCCAGCACACCCCTGAACCTATCATGAGCAGTGCTGACAATGTATCTGGGCGAGATACGGATGGCAGCATCAGATAGACAAAACCTGCCACTGATACAGAGATGCCGATGATTTCCAGCGTTTTAAAGCGCTCACCTTGCCACCAATAGAGAGCCAGCAGACTCAGTTGCACAGCGCCAAACAAAAGCAGTGCCCCTGTACCCGCGGTGAGCTTGAGATAAGCAAAAGAGAACAGTGCCGCGTAACCAAATAGGGAAACACCTGCAAGCAGGCTAAATTTCAAATTCGGTGCAGAGGCTTTTCCTTTGCCGGTGAAAAGTAGCATAACCAGCAATAGCACTGCCCCCGATATTAATCGAAACAGGGTAAATGAGCCCGCGTCTATGAGCCCTTCGGCCAGAGCTAGCCGGCACAGTATAGAGTTCGCAGCGAAGGCCAGCATCGCAAGGCCGGTTAGTAAGAAGGTAGACATTAAATCAGTTGGCTTTTTCTCGTTTATCAAACCAGATATTACACAGATTCATCATACCTAGGCTATCAACATCTGTGCCGCGCAGGGTATCGTGACTTTTGAACGCTACAGATTTCACCCAAAGTGGCACCAAGCGCTTCTCTTCTAGATAGCGATCTTCTATATCATTTAAGAATGCACTTTTTGAGGCTCGAGTTTGGTGAAACTCTGTGATCCACTGTCTTTGCTTAAATGGTGTGATCATATTGCTGGCAGACTCGCTCAGCATCAGCCAGTAATAGTGATCGAGCAGCACGTCTGCACCAAACAGGAAGTTGTTTACCCAAATGTCTGCTTCGGCCACGGTTTCCACATACTCTATACTGATCCCTGCATTGACTAACTCTATCCAAAGCAGTTGTATGGGCTCTTGGTTTTGTACGTGCACTTTGAGCTTGGTAGGGATGTCGCCCATGTTGAGCGCATCATTTGATTCCAGCTCACGAATCTTGCGATTGGGTAGTATGGTAGAAGTAAGCTCTCGGTCGTTGGTGTAGTGCTTGTTGAGCACCTGTTTGGTAAAGGCACTTAGAGCTAACCGGGTATTGAAGTCCAACCTATGACTAAAGCAAAGTGCCTTGGTTCCCATGGTGGAGTAGCTGCGATCTGCTTTATTGGCGATATCGTCGATGTGTTCGAACTCAAATAGGTGTCCTACTGAGGTTTTGTTCGAGGTGGTGACATGCCAAAAGTCGGCACGCTTTAATACCCCATGTACAGCAAAGTACTGAGCATTCTTAACTAAGGACCAATGATCCTTACTGCGATATTCCCAGTGATAAGCACCAGTGCCGTATGGGTAATCCGGCTCAGCATCGTTATCTAGAAATATCGACGCATGCACATCGGCAATGGCGTGCAGAAATACAGGGTCATCATGAGTCAGGGTTACTTCCACCCACTGATGATTTACTTCGACACTTTTGATGCTTGAATAGAGCTGATGCGCCACACTGTGCTCGTCCATATGAGCGATTAGATTCTGCTTTACGTGCTCTGGCGTTACTAATTCACCGTTATGAAAATAGACATCCGGTCTGATTCGAAAGTAGTGGGTTAGCCCTTCTTGATAGAACTGGTGAGCAAGGTGTGGCTCGAATCCGCCAGTATTGGTGTTAAGTTTAATCAAGGTGTCGAACATGGCTATCACATAGATACCGGCATGGCGATCCGTCATGTTCATTGGATGGCAATAAGGAAGACTGTAGGGCACTAGAGAGACCAGTTCGTCTGAACGTTCTTTGTCTTCGGAAAGGTCGGCTAGCCATTCTGGCAGGTGCTGCTTAAACACGTTGTCGTATTTGAAGATATCGGCGTAACGTGAAGCCTCGTTTAACTCACCGTTAGCCACATAAGACTTGAGTACATTACAAAATCTCTCGTGAAAGGAGCTCAGGATCTGTAATTGAGTCTTGTTACCTCGGCCCTTACCTGGGATCCAGTGGATCCACCCGAGCTCGTTAAGGCTTTTCATGATCTTGGCAACATTACGAGTTGAGCAAGACATCACATCAGCCAGAGTCTGGCTGTCTACTGTGGTGGCTTCGGTACCAAAGTAGCCGTCGAGCTGTTTCAATCTTTGTAGGTGAATAGTACTGCTGGGTCTTTCCATCATGAGTCAAATCGTAAAACAAGAAGTTAATATTTTAGATCAGAAAAGGGCAGTTCGACTTTTTAGAACATTAAAACCATTAATGCCAATAAGACTACTTTGCCCAATATAGAAAATAATGTGGAAGCTTATTCGTCGTCGTATTCTGGGCGCCATGATAGGGCACTGGCAATGCTACCCACGACCACCGCATCTTTTTGTTCCTGCGTTAGATCGTCCATCATTTGAATGCTGATATGGCTGTTGGTTTCCGTTGCCGCTACCTCTTTACCGTTTAGCGAGAAACTGTAGCCCAGTGGATAGCCACCGGAGAATGAGGAGCTTGAGCTGTTTTTACTGCGGCAACTTGAAGAGTAGTGCCTCAAGGGTAATAGAGCCTTTTTCATCGGCATCGCCAATGAGCTTGCGTTCCGGCTTGATTGAATAGCTACCGACTTTTTGATTTTCCACCAGAATGTCACATTCAAACGGGTCGCTACTCGCCATATTGATACCTCCAAGCGTTAAGCCTCCTTGGTCACCATGACAAGCGAGTTTCCAGTTTTGATTGGAATCTACTTTAGTGATTTCGGCTGCTAGTCCTCCTTCAGCGGTTCCATATACACCAAACCAGTCAGTGCTTGAGGCATCACGGGTAAACTTTCCCTTGTATAAACCGGCAACATCAAAGGTCCCTTCTGTACCAAATCCGCCAAATTGACCATCTACAGAAATAGCCATGGATGGCAGGCTAGCGACTTCGTCAGATTTTTGCATGACTGCAGTTGAAACACAGCCAGTAAGAGCAGAGGCGATCAGCACGCCGAGAGTCGCAGTTTTGATTGTTGTGTTTTTCATGGTGAACCCTTTTTTGTCATTTCTGGCGACAATATAAGCACCCTTATGCATTGAAAAGAGGAATAGGTTCGGGAAAAGTGTTCATGTTTTAATGTGATCTAAATCACTATATTGCGTGCAAGGCTATTCATGGGGGAACGAATATGAAAGCTATAAAATATGCACTTTTATCGACAGTGGTATTTGCATCGTTCGCAAATGCAGGGACTGTAAGTGATTTTTTCGATGGTGTATCAGTTGGTGCTGGTTATGCCAATGAAAGCTACAGTGGTGAGCATCCTACAGGAGATGCAATACCTGTAGATTCAAAACGTTCTGACGGGCTCGATATCTACGCTCAAGCTCCAATAAACGATTATCTATTTGTAGACTCTCGCTATTCTTGGACTCAAGAAGATTACTACGGCAATACTAAAGCCGGTAATCAATTAAACGCAGAATCGAAGTTTGAGCGATATCAAGCATATTTGGGTGCGGGATATCCTTTTCACGTTACCCAATCAATTCAGTTAAAACCTTTTGTTAAAACAGGTTGGTCATGGGACAAAGGTTCACTAAAAACTGTTGCTCCAACTTTCGACACTCAAGTTAATGCATCTAAAAATGACAATAGCTTCACCCTTGGTACAGGTGTAGAAGCTCAATTTGGTCACCACTTTGTCAGCACAGTTAACTACACTAAAGAGACCAGTGGCTTCAAGATGGAGCAGGTGAGTTTCGACCTAGGTTATCGTTTCTAACGAGCCAGACAAACTAAATACTAAATAGGAAAGCGGGGATCGGTGCATGATCCCCGCTTTTCTATTTTTACACTAGCTTATCGATGTCATCTAAGTCGTCTATGCGTGACGCAAGAGGGTCGAACAATACCAGTGGCAGTTTTTTATGAGTCGCGACATGGAAAGCATTTCGATTCAGTTGTTGGTGCAACCGTTTCCTGTGCTTCGCATGGCGGCTGACCTGCAGCCTACGCCTATTACTCAGACTATTCATATGGGCACCACTACTTTATTCAGATTCGAAATTAAAAACACGAACAGTTCACAGGGAAGTGTTCGTGTTTTAAGTATGTACGTTATTTATACAATTTCCCACCTAAATGACCAAAGGGGGATCTCTATCATGAATAAAGTAAAATTGGCTCTGATCTTTGCAGGCTTAACATTAGGTAGCGCAAATCTGGCCCATGCGGAGAACTTCTTCTCTGGGATTACTGTGGGTGCGGGTTACGCAAAAGGTAGTGTGAATATTGAAGGGGACTCGTTAGTAAAACCTGATGGGTACAGCGTCTTTTCTCGTGGTTATCTTGTTAAGTCATACAAAGATTATCTTTTTACTGACTTTCGCGTGGTCACCGAATCAGGCAAGAGACAGCAATTCAAACTTGACTGTACAAGTTATCAAGCATCACTTGGTTTGGGTTATCCATTCCATTTAGTAGACAGTATTTCAATGAAGCCCTATGTTCAAACAGGTTGGGCTTGGAATTCACTTAAAGGCAAACAATCAGGTCAAACTCAAAAGCATCATGATAATGGTGTGCTGCTGGGTGTGGGTCTTGAAACCCAATTTGGAGATCATTTCGTCACCAGCATTGGCTACACAACTTCTAAGGGACAAAACGATTTTACCTACGAGAACACAATGTTTGACTTAGGCTACAAATTCTAATCTCCATGTGCCAGATGAAAATCTGGGCACTTGTTCCACTCTGCAAACCCTATCTCTAGTTTTCTCTTCTTATTCCTTTATCATTGCCAAAGCACTTTCAAAAATGGAATGGTAATGCGAATTCTACACACCTCAGATTGGCATCTCGGGCAAATTTTTTTCAATAAAAACAGACGCTCAGAGCATCAGGCTTTTCTCAACTGGCTACTTAACACGGCAAAAGAAAACGACGTCAACGCCATCATAGTGGCAGGGGATATCTTCGATACCAGCACTCCGCCGAGTTATGCTCGCGAACTGTATAACCAGTTTGTGGTTGAGGCCAATAAGCTAGATTGTCAGCTGATCCTTCTGGGTGGTAACCATGACTCGGTTTCTGTTTTGAATGAGTCGAAGAACCTTCTGAAATATCTGCGTGCAGATGTTGTGGCTAATGCCTCAGGTGAAGATAAAGACCAGGTGGTTTCAATTTTGGATAGCGATGGTCAAGTAGGGGCTTTGGTGTGCGCCATTCCATTTATCAGACCGCAAGATGTGATGAGCAGTCAGTCTGGTGTTAAAGCTACGGAGAAACAGCAGCAGCTCGGAGAGGCTATCAAAGCGCACTACCACAAGCTTTATCATGAAGCTCAGTTTCAGCAAGCAGAGCTTGAATCCCAGCTTGGTAAAAAGGTGCCTATCATAGCCACTGGCCACCTAACCGCGCTTGGTGTGACTCAGTCAGAGTCAGTGAGGGATATCTATATCGGCACATTGGAAGGTTTTGCCAGTGATGCCTTTCCGCCAGCTGATTACATCGCTTTAGGCCATATCCACAGACCACAGATTGTGGGGAAGAAAGAGAACATTCGGTATTCAGGTTCGCCAATTCCACTTAGCTTCGATGAGCTCAAATCGAATAAACAGGTGGTGATGGTCGAGTTTGAAAATACGACACCAAACATCAATCCAATCGCAGTACCAAATTTCCAGCCTATGGCGAGCCTTAAAGGCGATCTGCACTCAATCGAAGAGCAGCTTGCAGAATTCAAACAGAGTGAGCAAACCATTTGGCTTTCCATTGAGGTGTCTGAACAAGACTTTCTAAGCGATCTTCAACAGCGTATAGCCGAAATGGTGAAAGGGCTTAATGTAGAGGTGCTGCAATTAAGACGTGCCCGCACCTCAGCAAAACAGGCTATTGAGCAGAAAAAAACTGAAACCCTTGCTGAGCTAAAACCTCAGGACGTGTTTAAGCGCAGACTCGAGCTTGAAACCCTCACCAGCGAGCAAGAAAAGGCTCGTATTGAGCGTATTTCTCTGACCTTTGGCGAGATACTCAACCAGGTAGAGCTTGAAGGTGAGGAGCAGCAGTAATGAAGATCTTATCGTTAGAATTTGAAAACCTGAACTCTCTAAAAGGTCGCTGGAAGCTCAATTTTACCCAACAACCCTTCACCGATTCAGGCCTATTTGCCATCACAGGTCCAACAGGTGCGGGTAAAACCACAATCCTCGACGCTATATGTTTAGCCCTTTACCACAGAACCCCGCGCTTGGCTCCGTCACCCATACCAACAACGAGATCATGACCCGAGGTACAGCAGAGTGTTTTGCTGAGGTTGAGTTTGAGGTTAAAGGTGTCGCGTATCGCTCTAACTGGTCGATGCGCCGTTCAAGAGGCAAGATTGATGGCAATATGCAAAGCGCCAAGGCTGAGATTGCGAGGTGGCAAGCGGAAAGATCCTAGCCTCAGCGATAAAGCAAAAACTAGAAAAGGTGAACGAGTTAACCGGTCTGGATTTCTCACGTTTCACTAAATCTATGATGCTTTCCCAAGGACAGTTCGCAGCATTTTTGAATGCTGATGCGAACGATAGAGCAGAGCTTTTAGAAGAGCTAACCGGCACTGAGATCTATGGCTTGATCTCTGAGGCGGTATACAGCCGTTTCAAGCTTGAAGACGAGAAACTGAAACAGCTAAAAGCTAAAGCAGATGGCGTGAATCTCTTAAGTGAAGAAGAGCGTGAAGAGTTGACTCAAATTCGATTTCAAGTTAAAGCGAACAAGAAGCAACTAGACCAAGAGCTAGAGCAATTAGAACAGCAGATGCGCTGGTGGCTAGAGCTTGAAAAGGTACAAACTGGCGTCAATGAAGCGACGCAAGAGCAGCAAAACCTAGCTCAAACACTGGAATCTCATGCAGATGATCTCACTAGGCTTGAGAAGAGTATTCCAGCTCAGGCCATTCAACCCCAACATGCAGAGCTCAATAATCTGAGAGGCGAATTGCATGCTGAAAAAGAAGTATTTCACAATGGCTCTGATGCTTTAGGTGAGTTAAACAAAACCCTAGCTGACAAAGAAGAACTCAAGTTAGTAGCTGAGAAATCTCATTCAGAACACAAGCAAAAGCTCGACAACCTGGATTCGTTGGCAGTGAAGGTTCGCCCACTAGATAGTGAGATAGCGTCGCTAAACAAAGAGCTAAACAGTAAAACTGAGCAAGTATCTGATGCGTCCAAAGAGCTATCTGAAAAATCCAATGCATTTAAAGTCAAACAGCATGAATTGGATACGCTGAAGCAAGCGCAGTCGGCAATCACGAATTATCTAGACAGCAATGCAAGGTTTGAGCATCTCGCAACTGAAATAGTGCAGATTCGAGGTGATGCTAGGACTTTGGCTGATATGCAGAAGCAGCTTGCAGATAAGGCCACAGCTTTAAATAGTCTTGTTGGTCAAAAACAGACTAAGTTGTCCCAAAACAGTGAACTCAAGAAACGTCTCCAAATGCAGTTGGAAGAACAATCCGAGTTGGAGCTAGCTAGCGTAAAGGCAGCGGATGAGTTGGATTTGTTCAAGAAAAACAATTCGCTGGAGACGTTAGAGACCCGCAAACAGTTTATCGAGTCTTGTTACTTTGAGCAGGCAGAGCTTAAGCGCCTGAACAGCGAATATCTAACTTCTGTGAAGGGTATTTCCGACTCAGAAGCGGAGAAAAGTAGGTTAGAGAAAAATCTGCAAACGCAAAAGGTCGATATTAAGCGTTTGATCGAGCGATACAAAGATAAGAAAAAACTGGTCACCAGCCTTGAAACTCAGATTGGCCAAGAGGGTGAACTTGCTAAGTATCGTGCTTTGCTGAAACAAGGTGATGCCTGTCCTCTGTGTGGCTCTATCGAGCATCACATCGAGCAAAATGCGGATATTGTCGTGCTCACTCAGCAAAAGGAGCAAGAGCAGCAACTCTGCTCTGAAATCGAGGCTGAGGGTAAGAAAGTACGAGAATCCATTGCAGATATCGAGCGCACGCTCTCGTCTTTAGCAAAATCAGTCCAAGAGATGGAGAGGCAAAAATCCAATGCCATGTCTGGATGGGCTACTTTGCTTGAAAAGTTAAAGGCGCAATCTTTAGCTATCGGAAAGGACGAATTGTTAACAGGACTAAGCCTAGAAAACTCCGATTCTATTACTGCTTTTATCGATTTAGTTTCTACTGAGCTAAGTAAAATCAATGAGTTATATCGAGCTTTAATTACATTAGAGAAAACCAAGCAAGAGGCAGATTCCGCCAAGTTGTCCAGTGACGCTGTCACTAAAGGGGTGCAAAAGGAGCTGGAATTCTCAGACCAAACCCTTCGAACCTTGATTGAAAACGAAACTGTATGGACTAAAGAGAGCGAGGAACTCTCGAGTCTAGTTAATGAGGATGAGCAGTCACTGAATGAGCGCATTTCTGGTTTGGGTTACGAGTTGCCAGAGCTATCTCAGATCTCAGTTTGGCTTGAAGCGCGTGAGCTAGAAGCTAAAACTTGGAGAGAGAATAAAGATCTCCAGCAACAAAACGCCACTATGATTGCCAGCTTTGAGAGTGAAACCAGAACGCTAAAGGTTCGCAGTGTTGAGCTTGAAAAGAGCATTGAGGAGCAAAAAGATTCATTAACTAAGTTGCAAGACTCATTGCAGGTATTAAGCAATAACAGGCATGCTCTTTTTCAAGGAGAGAACATAGATCTTGAGCTGTCTGAGCTGAAAAAACTAGTAATTGAGCATCAAGACAAGCTCGAATCAGCTAAAAAGCTACATGGTGATGCGAAGAGCGCTGTGGAGAAACAAACTGCGACGCTTGAAGCGAAGCAGGCTCAGATAGACAAGTTAGTCGAGCGAGAGTCACAAGCCATAAATCTTTGGCAGACGGCTCTGTCTGAAAGCATCTTTGAAGATGAGCAAGCTTTTGTTAGCGCGCTACTGCCAAAAGCGCAACATGATCACTTGTTAGAGCTGAAGACTGAGCTAGATAAACAGTCTCTCGCGACGAAAACAAGGCTCGACTCTGCTACTGAAAGTTTGAACAAACTGAAATGCAGCGAGATGGCGGAAAAAGTTACGCCGAAACAGGAGCTAGAGCAGGGTTTATCTGAGTCTAAATCTGAACAAGCGAACTTACAGACTAAACTGGGCGGCATCGCTGAGCGTATCAAGCTCGATGATGAAAACCGCGAAAACCAGAAGCAGCTGTTTGAAGATATCCTTAAGGCTCAAGCAAGCTACGATGACATGGCGTATCTGAACTCTCTGATTGGTTCACAAAAAGGGGATAAATTCCGTAAGTTTGCCCAGGGGCTTACGCTCGAGAATCTTGTTTATCTAGCCAATAAACACCTGCAACGCCTGCATGGTCGCTACGAGCTAAAACGAAATCTTGATGATGGATTGGCTCTTCAAGTGATGGATTTATGGCAAGGGGATGTAGTGCGAGATACCAAGACACTCTCCGGTGGTGAAAGCTTCCTCGTGAGTTTGGCCCTAGCGCTGTCACTGTCAGATCTTGTTAGCCACAAGACCAGTATCGACTCACTGTTCCTCGACGAAGGCTTCGGCACTCTAGATCCTGAAACCTTAGACCTAGCGTTGGATGCCCTGGATACCTTAAATGCCACAGGCAAGATGATAGGTGTAATCAGTCACGTTAACGCCCTTAAAGAGCGAGTGCCAGTGCAGATCAAAGTCAGCAAGAAAGTAGGGCTGGGTGAGAGTCAATTAGCTCGAGAGTTTGCGGTTAGCTAAGTACTTTGAGGCGCTCATAGAGCGCCTTTCTCAAACTAACTGTATTTTGGAATAATGGCCATTGCTAAAGGCATTTTGATATGTCACTGGCAAGCTTAAAGTCGAGACTCGTTAAACTATCTACCTCATGTGTCGTCAGTGATAAATCAACCTTAGCGTACGAATTGTAAATTTCGGGGTGATGGTTGAGTTTCTCAGAGCAGAGGGCAACTTGAGTGAGAAAGCCAAATGCTTCGATGAACGAGTTGAACTTTATGGAAGTAAATAATTTTTCTTTTTTTAGCTCCCAAGTTAAAGACGAGTTCTCATTGAGGCGGGTGAGTTCAATTAGTACTTCTTCATCATTTAATACGTTTTTCATGCGTGCACCTATACATGTCTATAGATGGGCTTTGTCTACTAACCATTTCCAAAGATGATATGCCCTGAGCTTTCCTGTTTAGACTAGTCTTGTTTGTCAATTCTGCCATCCAACACCTTGCCGGCGGTGTTTATAGTTCTTGCGAGAGCGATTCTATGGCTTGTTGTATGGATGAAACTGTATTTTGGTTAAGCACATCTCGGCTTTTGCAAACTCATGCTCTTGAATCAGCTGGGTTACTGCGGCTAGAGAGAAGTGTTTCTCTTCTGCTTCAAACACATACTCATCTCCCTTAGCGAAGATGACATAGCAATGTCCATTACTATCTATGAGCCGGTCTGATTTATCCCAAATTAAGTCATCTAGCTCGTTTCTTAGGTGACGTTCTGAGTCTAAGTAAATTAGTTCAGAATCACCCTCTAATTTGAAAATACATGGCCAAAGAATCAATTATCTACTCCGTTAAAAATTGTTTTACGTGAGGTTCTCGTACCACAGTTCGTGAATTAACTCTGGCTCACGTTTTGCACCCGTAGATTCATATAGTGATAATGCTGCTTCGTTATCAATGTCGGTACCGACCCAACAACTTGATACTCCTTGATTGCGTAGCTGTATCATTAACAAGTTGACCATGCGAGTGCCAATTCTTTTTTACGAAAGTTTGGGCTAACTTCTATCTCATAGAAATAGGCCATGTGTGCGGTTCGTTCCAGTCTTGGCATTATGTAGGCAGTAAGAAATCCGATGGGCTTATCGTCGTGTGTTGCAAGTATCAATATGTTGTTGGTGTTAGACAGGAAACTATGTAAATGCTTTGTGGTTGACGTCTGCAGATCGTCTTTGCCTATTGGAAGAAGCTCGTTTATTGCTAATCGTGCAATCTCTTCATCGCCTTGGCTTAGTCGCTTAATACCTAATTTATCGTCACACATGGATAGTCCTTGGGTATCAGAGGGAGATATTTAAGAATGAGGTTTCTCTTTCTATCTTGTGTTCAAGCTAGGTTAAATTCAATTGTTATCAATGGGTTATGTGATTAACCTAGATGAATAAACTTAGGTATAAAAAAGCAAAGCCGAAATAGGGCTTTGCTTTCATATCAGCGTAGAGAAACTATCAACTCGTCTTACGATTAAGCACCTCAACCTGACTAATCACCCAAACGGTTCTTCGCCTTTCTTGGCAAGCTCCAAACTCTCAATGGTTTTCTCGGCAATGTGTCCCAAATTCTGTTTGATAGTAGTGAGCTCACCTGACACTAAAGGAAGGTCATCGAAACCCGTTACGGCGATATCTTTTGGAACGTTTAGAGGTTGATGTTTGATTACCTCGAGCACGCCAAGGGCAATTTCATCGCTGTTACATACCAGCGCATCGTAATTTTTTAGTAGATCTAGGTTACGATAGAAGTATGAGCAGACGTGCATCCCTTGGAAATGATTGCCTTCAAATTCGATGGTATGCGGCGGCAGGCCAGCACTTTCTAGGGCGCTGGTGTAACCCTGATGACGACTGTTTTGCTCTGCGGACTCTGTGTCTTTCGCTACAACAAAAGCAATACGTTTCTTGCCGCGGTTAATCAGATCTAGTGTGAGCTGTCTTATTCCCATAAATTCATCGGGTGCGACCCACCAGCCGTTGATCTTCTTACCTACGTTTACAAATGGAATGCCTTGCTTGCGCAGGCTTTCAAGCCTGTGGTCGTTCTCATTGGCTGCCAATACAATGCAGCTCGATGCCTTGTCTTTTACTGAGTCTACGTCCTCGTGATAGACGATCTCAGCAACTAGCCCCTTACGTTGTAGCATCTCCAACATATGGTTGTAGAAGAGGGTGACATAGGGTGAGAGTTGCGAGTCGTTGCTCGAGAGCAGGATTGCAACGGTGACGTCCTTGCCACTTGAGAGCTTTCTAGCGGTGAGGCTAGGGTTGTAGTTTAACGCTTTGCAGGTGTCGAGCACCTTTTGTCTGGTAGCTTCACCGACGCCACCTTTACCATTTATGGTTCTGCTGACAGATGCTACCGAGACCCCAGCCAGTTCGGCGACTTTCTTTATATTTATTGGACTGCTCATTCGATCCTATTTACCACTGCGCCTCTCTAGGGAGGCTTTTCCTTTGACCCTGACTATTCTGTATCTAAGAAACCGGTTACGCAAGTGTTTACCTCTCAAAAGCCAAATCAGGGGTAAATATAGGTATTTCTATTCATTGCACTCATGAAAGTTGTGATTTTTGTCACGTAGATCTTATGTGTTACGTAACCGGTTACGTAAGTGTCGCTTTGATCACAGATATGCAATTAGATTTCTTGATAGCTTAATAATGAACAAAGCGAACTGACACTAAATCGGTTTAGTCATAAAGCCGGTTTGAATGCGGAGCCAATAATGAAAAAAGCACTAGCCCTACTTATCCCAGCTGTCCTGCTTGCAGGTTGTGGCGCGGATGACAACTCAAAGTCCAACAGAACTCAAATTACTATCCTAGGTACCATCAAAGGGAGATAGGTCCTCAATTTGAAGATGCCATCGATGCATACAATGCCTCTCAAGAGCAGTATGAGTTGGTTTCACTTCCTCTAGATGGCAATGCCTACGAGAAAATGACCGCTATGTACGCCTCAAATAAAGCGCCGACCATTATGGTGATGGGTCAAGAGGCACAAGAGCTGCAAGACAAGCTGATGGATTTCAGCCAAACCGAGATCTTGTCTCATGCCTATCCTGGTACCTATGACGTGGTGACTCACGACGAGCGCGTACTGGGTCTACCAATCACGGTTGAGTCGTTTGGGTTCCTGTATAACCAAGCGGTTTTAAACAAAGCAGTCGGTGGCGAGTTTGACCCAAGCTCTATCGCCACTCAGGACGATCTTTCAAATCTATTTAAGCAGGTTTCTGCACTAGAAAACGTGGATGCAGTAAGCGTCTCGCCGATGGACTGGTCGCTAGGCGCTCACTTTACCAACGTTCTATTTGCGAACCAAGCCGGTGACATCGACGCCAATCTAAAAGCGCTAGAAGCGATAAAAGCGGGTGAGGTGTCCCTTAACGATAACAGCGTGTATCAGGGCTGGTTAACGACCTTCGATCTTATGAAAGAATACAACAAGTCTAAGCGTGCACCACTAGCACCGACTTATGATGACAGCGCTATGGCTCTGGCTGCCGGTGAGGTGGGTATGTGGTTCCAGGGCAACTGGCGTATTCAACCTTGCTCGAACTTAATGCTGAAGGTGAATATGGCATCCTGCCAGTGCCTGTGAACAATGATGAAAGCTTCAAGGGTAACAATGCCATCTCGGTAGGCGTGCCTATGTACTTTACTGTGGACGCTTCTCAGTCATCACCTGAGCAACGTGAGGGTGCACTGGACTTCTTCAACTGGTTGTTTACCTCACAAGAGGGCACCGATGCCTATGTCAACAAGATGCACTTTATTCCAGTTTACGACAACATCGAGATTGAGCCGCACGACAAGCTTTCTCAAACCATACTGGCCAAGATGAGAGCGGGCGAGACGCTGAATTGGGTCAATATGTACTATCCGGGTGACGCCTTCCCATCTATGGGCGCATCTATGCAGAAATATCTGGCAGGCGTTATCGACAAAAAGGCGTTAGCGACAGAATTCGAGAAGTATTGGACTTCTAAATAGCCCTTAGGCGGGTGTATGCCCGCCTAATTCTTCCCTGCGCACTTCGCGCGATTTAGGACATTAACAATGTTTAGCACCTTACGAAAAGAGGGTGTGAAGGACTTCTTTACCTTCGCGTTTATCCCTCTATTTGCGTTTACTACGGTCTTGCTGATCCCATTTATCATGGGTGTAGTCTTGACCTTCACCAACTGGAACGGCTTTACCATAGGTGAGTTTGTTGGCTTCCAGAACTACATTAACGCCGTTACCGATGAGAGCTTTATCAAGATCTTCTCTACCACGCTGAAGTATGTGTTCTTCTGCTTGGTGTTCACCAATGTGATCGGTTTTGGTCTGGCTCTGCTTATTACTTCGGGCATTAAAGGCCAAAATGGTCTTCGCTCAGCCTTCTTTATGCCAAACCTGATTGGTGGCATCTTGCTTGGCTTTATCTGGCAGTTCACCTTCAACCGAATCTTTATCACAGTGGGCGATTTGACCGGGTTTGAGCTTTTGCTAGCCCCTTGGCTGTCCGATCCGGATAAAGCGTTCTGGGCCATGGTTATCGTTACCGTGTGGCAGATGTCAGGCTACATGATGCTTATCTATATCGCAGGCATCATGGGGGTTCAGAAATCTCTGCTAGAAGCGGCCAGTATTGATGGTGCCAGCAAGTCTCAGATCCTGCGCTCTATTAAGATCCCTATGATGATGCAGTCGTTTACCATCTGTTTGTTCCTGACCTTGAAGAACGCCTTCATGATGTTTGACGTCAACTTGGCGCTTACCAAAGGCGGGCCTTATCGCTCAACCGAGCTGTTAACCCTAAACATCTACAACGAAGCCTTCTTGTATCAAAACTACGGTACCGCACAGGCTAAAGCCATCATCTTATTCTTGATTGTGGTGTTAGTGGCCGTGGCTCAGGTTTATTTCACCAAGAAGAGAGAGGTATAGGTGATGAAGCAGAAATCTAACGGCCTGTTTATCGTAACCTTGGTACTGGCACTCATTTATGTGTTCCCGTTCGCCATCTTGATTATCAACTCGCTAAAAACCAAGTTTGAGATCCTCAAAGACCCATTGGCACTGCCAGCGCAGTTTAATCTAGATAACTTTGCTGAAGCCTTTGTGCGCATGGACTACCTAAATGCAATCAGCAACTCACTGATTGTGACCCTGATGGGGCTAGTAGTTCTGACCATCTTCCCTGCTATGTTGGCCTACTACCTAGAGCGTGAGCCAAGCAAGTTTAAGAGTGTGATCTTTTATATGCTGGTGGCCTCTATGATTATTCCTTTCCAGGCGGTGATGATTCCGTTTGTAAGCCTGTTCGGCAAGCTAGGTCTAATGAATGGTAAAGGCTCACTGGTCTATTTCTACCTTGGATTTGGTGTGGCGCTATCTACTTTTATGTACCGCAGCTTTATTGCCAAGATCCCGCGTTCGCTAGATGAGTCTGGCGCGATTGAAGGGGCGAGTAAGTTCACTATTTTCTGGAAGATTATCTTCCCTCAGCTCAAACCTATTACCGCCACCATGCTAGTGCTAAACGCGCTGTGGCTATGGAACGACTATCTGTTGCCATCCTTGGTGCTTTACCAAGACCAACGCACCTTGCCACTGATGACTTACAGCTTCTTTGGCAAGTACACCAGTGACTATGGTCTGGCTATGGCAGGTCTGGTGCTATCAATTGTTCCAATCATCATCTTCTACCTGATTATGCAGCGCCAAATCGTGAGCGGCATAACCGATGGTGCAGTGAAGTAACTAAACGAATTTTTCAGCGCCTGCATGGCGGGCGCCTTTAATACAGAATTTATAGGTAAAACTATGGCAGCAGTTACTAGCGGGAATTGAAAAAGAGTACGACAACGGCTTTAAAGCGGTGCACGGTATCGACCTTGATATTAGAGAGGGTGAGTTCATGGTGTTCGTTGGTCCATCGGGCTGTGCGAAATCCACCACGCTACGCATGATTGCCGGACTGGAAAGCATTACCGGTGGTGACCTTCGCATTGGTGGTGAGCGCATGAATGATGTGCCTTCTAAAGACCGCGGCATCGCTATGGTGTTTCAGGACTACGCACTCTATCCACATATGACAGTGTTCGACAACATGTCCTTTGGCCTGAAAGTTGCCAAGCTTCCAAAGGATGAGATCGAAGCGCGCGTGCGTGAAGCGGCAGAGAAACTACAGATCACAGACCTTCTCGAGCGTAAGCCGGCAGAGATGTCCGGTGGTCAGCGCCAGCGTGTGGCTGTAGGTCGCGCCATTGTTCGTAAGCCAGATGTATTCTTATTCGATGAGCCTTTATCAAACCTAGATGCCAAGCTTCGCGTTTCTATGCGTCTTCGCATTACAAACCTGCACAAAGAGCTAAAACAATCGGGCCAGCCGGCCACCATGATCTATGTGACCCACGATCAGGTGGAGTCTATGACCATGGGCGATCGCATCTGCGTGCTCAACCAAGGGCGCATCATGCAGGTGGATACCCCTATGAATCTCTACAACTTTCCAGCTAATAAGTTTGTGGCAGGTTTTATTGGCTCACCTGCAATGAATCTACTTAAGGCAACCCTAGTGGAAACAGAGCAGGGGCTTTATGTAGAAGTGGGTGAAGAGCAATTTGCGCTACCAAAAGAGAAAGCGGAAAAGCTGAGTTCACATGCCGGCAAAGCGGTGTGGTTTGGTATTCGTCCTGAATATGTGGGTAATGCAGAAACGCATCCAGAGTGCACGCAAAACAGCTTTACTTCAGAGATCCAGTCGCTAGAGCGTATGGGTTTTGAGGAAAACCTTTACTTCGAGCTTGGCGGTCAGGAGTGCAGCGCTCGCGTACCCCATGAAAAAGCAGGGAACAGCGATGTTGGCGAGCAGTATCAATTCTGCATCGATATGAATAAGTGCCATATCTTCGATATGGACAGCGAACTAAACCTTTCTCTGTAGTGGTCACAATGATGAACGAAATTAAACACAACTCAATTCAAGCGCAGGTAGAGGCCTGGATGGAGCAACTGACTGTCTCAGAGAAGTGCTCTTTATTGTCAGGTTCTGGCTTTTGGCATACGCAAAACATCGACCGTCTCGAGATCCCTAAACTTATGCTGACCGATGGCCTCATGGCTACGTAAGCAAGGCGAGAAGGAGGACCACCTTGGCCAGAATGAAAGCGTGCCAGCGACCTGTTTTCCTTCTGAGGCTGGACTGGCAGCGTCGTGGAACCGTGAGATAGCCAGAGCTCAAGGGCGCGCTATCGGTGTGGAATGCCGCAATGAAGATGTGCATGTGATTTTAGGACCTGGCTTAACATCAAACGCTCACCCTGTGTGGTCGCAATTTTGAGTATTTATCGGAAGATCCTTATCTCTCTTCTCATCTCGGCGCGGCTATATTGAAGGAGTGCAGTCGGTTGGGGTGGGCACTTCGCCGAAACACTTTGCGTGTAATAACCAAGAGACCAAGCGCCTGACTATCAATACCAAGGTCGATAAACGCACCTTGCATGAGATTTACTTGTCGAGCTTTGAAACCGCAGTGACTGAGGCAAACCCATACACGGTAATGTGCGCCTATAACCAGGTAAATGGTGAATACGGTGCAGAGAACCAATACCTTCTTAATGAGGTACTTCGCAAGCAGTGGAACTGGGATGGTGTTGTTGTGACCGACTGGGGGGCGACCAATAGCCGCATCAAGGGACTGCTCGCGACCATGGATCTTGAGATGCCATCTTGCGGTGGGGTCAATGATAAAAAGTGGAAGTAGCGCTAGAGAGTGACCCTGAGCTGCGTGCTCAGCTGGATGAGTCTGTAAGGCGCATCCTGACCTTGACCCTGAAAACGACCACAGACCTGCCTGAGGTAGAGGAATTCGATCAAGAAGCGCATCACCGGATAGCTCGCGAGATTGCTCATGAAAGCATGGTGCTATTAAAAAACGAACAGCAAATTCTGCCGCTCCAGCGTGAGGATTCTATCGCTGTGTTTGGCGCGTTTGCCAATACCCCACGCTACCAAGGGGGCGGTAGCTCGCACACCAACCCGACCAAGGTAACCAACACACTAGACGCACTTTGTGGCTATACCAGCAACCTTGAGTTCTTGCAGGGCTTTGGCATCTTCGATGAGGAGTGCGATGAGGCGGCACTAGAGATGGCTAAGCGTATCGCGTTTAGCAAAGACAAGGTGGTGATCTGCGCAGGTCTGCCTGAGCGCTACGAAACCGAAGGCATCGACCGTACCCATTTGAGCCTTCCAGCGGCCCAAATAACCTTCATTGAAGAGATTGCCAAGGTTAATGCCAATATCGTGGTGGTCCTAAACAACGGCGCACCAATCGAGATGCCTTTTGTATCAAAGGCCAAAGGGATCCTTGAGGCGTATCTGCCAGGACAAGCAGGCGGAGAGGCGATAGCTGATATCTTGTTTGGTGAGGTTTCACCAAGCGGTAAGCTGGCTGAAACCTTCCCGCTGCAGCTCGAGCATAACCCAAGTTTTGAGCACTTCCCCGGTGAAGGCTATGAGGTGTCCTACAAAGAGGGCATCTATGTGGGGTATCGTTTCTATGAGACCAAGCAGTTGCCTGTGCTGTTCCCATTTGGCCATGGCTTAACCTACAGCGAGTTTGAGTACTCAAACCTGAGGCTATCACAAGCTGACCTTACAGACCAAGAGACGGTAACAGTGACTCTTGATGTGACCAATACAGGTGGTCGACGTGCTAAAGAAGTGGTGCAGTTGTATGTGTCGGACAAGCAAACGGATATCTCAAGACCTGAACTGGAGCTTAAAGGCTTTGATAAGCTTGAGTTGCAAGTGGGTGAAACCAAGTCGGTGAGCTTTGAGCTAGATAAGCGCAGTTTTGCTTTTTATGACGATAAGCTCAGTGACTGGCGCGTGCAGAGCGGTCAGTTTGAGATTCGGATTGGCGCGTCTTGCCAAGATATTCGACTTACCGAAACCCTAACGGTGCGCTCAACGCAAAAGCTGACCTTTAAGGTGCATACTAACTCGACCTTTGGTGAGCTACGCGGCCATCCTGCAACTAAGCCTTATGCCGATGAGCTTATTGAGTATTTCATTGAGCATTCGGGGATCGACTTTAATCTGGGTGACAACGATGAGAATTTTGCCGAGACGGTGATCTCCTTCTTCCCAATTAAGAATATGGTACTGTTCTGCAAAGAGAAATTCACCGAGCCTGAGCTTGAACTAGCGCTGAGTAAACTGACAGAGCAGGTAAGAATCTATGAGGAGCGTGTGTAATGGGTTGGGGGATAAAACCATAGATGGCGCGGCTATCGAGCATGAAGAGCGCCACACCAATTTTTGCGAGATCTATGTGGATCCTGAGGTGAAGGGAGACAATCCCTTCATCAACAAACTGCCTGCTAACCAGGAATTGCCAAAGTTTGCTGACATTAAAACTGAGCTGCCACAGCTAGCTTGGGATGCTAACGTTAAAGCAGTCGCAGGCTACTATAAGACCTGGGAGATTGCGTTTGGCAACCTAAGACAGCCGACCGAAGCAAACGGCTTTGTGAGTAACTTTATCGATACTGCGTTCAACAACCATCTGTTTATGTGGGATAGCGCCTTTATCACCATGTTTGGTAAGTACGCGCATCACTGCTTCGAGTTTATCGGCACCTTAGATAATCTGTATTCCAAGCAGATGATAGATGGTTTTATCGGTCGTGAGCTCTCTATCGAAACCGGCCAAAACCATTTTCATCGTCACGATCCGACCTCAACAGGGCCGAATATTCTGCCTTGGGCTGAGTGGCAACACTATGAGATGAGTGGTGACAAAGAGCGTCTGGCGCAGGTCTTTGTGCCTATTCTGGCACTGCATCGCTGGATTGCAGACAATCGCACGTGGAAAGACGGCACCTATTGGGGCTGCGGTTGGTCCTGCGGCATGGACAATCAACTTCGTGTCGATAAGAAGAAATACGATTTTTCACACCACAGCCATTCGTCTTGGATTGATGTAACCCTGCATCAATACCTGTCGGCAACCTTGTTAGTGAAGATGCAACAAGAACTCGGTACGGATGAAGATCTTTCAGATATCCAAGCTGAGATCGTGAACCTTAAGAAGGTGGTCAACGAGAAGATGTGGGATGAGTCTCGCCAGTTCTACTTCGATACCCTGCGCGATGACAGTTTCTCTTTTATTAAATCTATCGGCTTATTGGGCGCTATTAACGGATATGGTACCGGAGGAACGTTTGCAGTCGTTTATTGCCCATCTTGATGATGAAAGAAGCTTTAAGCGCCCGCACCGCATTCCAACCATGTCGGCAGATTGTGAGCACTACACAGATAATGGCGACTACTGGCGCGGAGGTGTATGGGCTCCGACCAACTATATGGTGTTAAAGGGGCTGGAGAAACATGGCTATCATGACCTAGCGTTCGATATTGCCCTAAACCATGTGCAGCACGTAGCCAATATCTTTGATGAGACGGGCACTATCTGGGAGAACTATTCACCTGAGCTCGGCAGGCAGGGGATCCCAGCCAAGTCTGACTTTGTAGGATGGGGCGGTTTAAGTCTAGTCAGCATCCTTATCGAGTTTGTGTTCGGCATTAAGATGGATGTGCCAAACCGAAGCCTGACAATTCACCTAAAACTTGATGATGCATTCTCGTTGAAAGGTTTGAAATTTGGACACTTGGGTTCGCTTGATATCGATGTGCTTTCTGCCAGTGAGGCGACAGGAGCAGAAAGGGTTAGGATCTCAGCAGATTTTCCGCTAGAAATAGCTATCTACTAGTCGAAAAGGCAGGTGAGTAATCATCTGCCTTTTTACTTTAGAGCCAGCTTAAGAGCAGAGACATAAGCCGGATACTCAGAGATGGTGTTGTGGTTTGCTTCCTTGATAATCACGCTTTGCGCACGGGAACCAAACGCAGCAACCAGATTGTCGCTTCTTTGCCTTGGTATCACCCGGTCATACTCGGCAATGATACATGGGTTTGAGCTGAGATATCTTTAACCCTGTCGATGGATGCGTAGCGATCTTTGATTAATAGAGAGACAGGAAACATCCAGTATATCTCGCGGGCGACGTTTTCAACGCTATCAAATGGCGTAACCAAGATGAGCGTGTCGATATCCTCATTCGCAGCTACATAGGTGGCAATGCCTGATCCTAGGCTGCGACCCATCACAGAGATGGAATCGTGCTTGGGCTTTATGAACTCAATGATGCTTAGAGCATCGCTGTATAGCGCCTTTTCTGAGGGAGAGCCAGGTTACCACCATACCCGCGATAGGGAATGAGATAGACAGTGTAGTGGGCAAGTGAGTCTCGAAAGAAAGGAATATTGGCTTCGATATTTTCGGCGTTGCCACCGTAATAGACCAGTGCTTTAGATTGCCCCTCATTTAATACCCAACCGGAGAAGGTTTCTTGATCGATATTTATCGCGAAGTTCTTCTCGCCAAAAAGAGTGCTACTTGATTGGGGAAAATAGAGGAATTTTCGCTGCGCAGAATAAAAAGCGATAGCTATGAGTACATAAGCTACCGCTACTGTGAATAAAAAGCTCTTCATTCCCTCTCACTCTATTTTCTGCTCGTATCACAAGCTTAGATGAGGGATAGGTTTATTAAGAATTTTGTTCTGCGTTGATTCGAGCGTAGGTGTGCAGAAGTTCGGTTAGGGTGTTTACCCAACCAAACGCGTCGCTCGGTGCGTTACTCACGATCTTTTCCACTTCTTCGCAGTGCGTTTCTAGAGTGATCGCCTGCTCAAGGTTGAATGAGATGGCGTAGAAGTGCCACAGTACAAGACGCGTCATGCGGATACTGTTTTGCTTGGCATTCTCTGAATCATCAAAGGCTTGCTGGATTTCACTTAGAGCGATAGCCGTCATACGCAGGTTGGCATCAAGACGTGCTGACATCATGCGCTCTTCACTGTCTACCTCTTCTTGCTCGAAGGTGAACAGCTCACTCATCACATCTTCAGGGACAACCTTACTGATCATTCTTGCACTGAACTCTTCAAGTTCATGGCGGGGCATAGTTACTAGGCAGTTAAAGGTGTAGTCACGAAGCATAGGTATCGCTCTGGTGGTTAAGTGAAGAACGCATTCTAGTCATTGTGGCTAAATTTACCAGCGATTCTTGCCTTTACAGGTGAAGCTGACCGCTGTGATACTTCAGTCCATTCTGCTCGTCTTGTCCGAGCAACACAGGGCCATCGAGATCCACTATCTCAGCGCGAGTCGCCACCGGCAGCGCGGCTTTCATAGCAACTGAGGTGCCAAGCATGCATCCCACCATAATAGAAAACCCAAGCTCACGAGCTTCTTTCTCTAAAAGTAGAGCCTCGGTGAGACCGCCGGTTTTATCTAGCTTTATATTGATCATCTCATAGCGTTCACGCAGCTTGCTAAGCTCTTTACGAGTGTGCAGGCTTTCGTCGGCGCACAGAGGAATAGGGTGTGCGATGCTAGACAGCAGCTCATCATTATCGCTCGGGAGGGGCTGCTCGATCATGGCGATGTTATAGGGTAGAAGCTCTTCGAATAGAGATTCTAGATCTAGCCCAGACCAAGCCTCGTTGGCATCCAAGATGATCTTGCTGTCAGGGGAGGCATGACGCACCGCTTTGACGCGCTCAACGACCTGCTCGCCATCAAGTTTTACCTTCAATAGGGTTGCGTCGAGCCGAGCGTATCCTCTTGCTTGCTCTGCCATCACCTCAGGCTCACCTATAGAGACGGTCATTGCCGTTTCTATTGCGGGCGCAATCTCGAAATAAGGACTAGGAAAGGTCTGTTTATCGGCGTTTGCAAGAAGATCCCACAGCGCACAGTCTAGGGCATTTCTGGCAGCACCCGCGGGCATCTGTTGAAGCTTTTGTTTAGCATCAATGGGAGAAAGACCGCTAAGCTCTTCCGTCCAATGTTGGATCTGCTCAATCACAGATTCGACGCTCTCACCATATCTTGGATAGGGGGTACATTCTCCAACGCCTTTATACTCCCGATGCTGAACAGTAACGCGCACCGTATGGCAATGAGTACGAGCGCCGCGTGAAATAACAAACGGCGTGGCGAGGGCTATGGAGTGTGGTTTTGCTTGTATATGCATCATATCTTCCGTGAACTAGAAATTTGCCTTTAAATGGCGAGCAATAGACTCAATTCCAAAGCTAACAGGGTCAGTGACTGGCACGCCATATTGCTCCTGCCAATCAGCGCACAATGTTTTTGCCTCTTCCAGTTCCAATGAAGAGGTATTTAGACAGATCCCTGCTATTTGTGCAGAAGGATTGGTGAGTCTTGCAGCACTTAGGTTGGCTTCTATGGTAGCGCTAATGGATGGCAGCTTACAGTGAGGTAGGTGGCGAATATGAGGTCGACCCACCTCATGACATAGAATTAGGGCATCCGCTTGTGCGCCGTGCAATAGGCCTAGGCTAACACCGGCAAATGATGGGTTAAACAGAGAGCCTTGTCCTTCGATGATGTCCCAATCATGGTCGTTAAAATCAGGCTGATGGTTTCAACCGCGCCGGAAATAAAGTCGGCCACTACCGCATCGATGGAGATCCCAGAGCCATCAATCAAGATGCCAGTTTGACCGGTGGCTTTGAATCGGGCGTCCACATTGAGCTCTTTTAGCGCCTTTTCCAGTGCTAAAGCACTGAACATCTTACCAACCGAGCAGTCAGTGCCTACCGTCAAAACCCGCTTTCCTTGGCGTGGCTTGCCATTACCAACATCGAGCGTTTCATCATAATGGCGGACATCATAAAGTTTGGTTTGACCGGCATCTTCTAGCTTGGCAAGTTCAGGGATATCGGCAAGACGAGAGTGCATGCCTGATGCTATCTCATAGCCCATTTTAGCGGCTGCAATCAGCGTCTCTTGCCACGCTTTAGGGATAACACCGCCAGCGTTTGCCGTACCGATCACCAGTGTTTGCGCACCTTTGGATTTTGCTTGCTCCAAGGAGAGGTCGGATAGACCTAGAGAGACAGTTTCTGGTGTCAGTCTTAATTGTCCCACGCATGAATCTGGGCGCCATAAGGCGATGCCTCTAGCCGTTTTAGCGGCAATTGGGTCGGTAACATCGCCTAAGAAGAGTAGATAGGGCTGAGCGATAGACATAAAGATTCCTTTTTGATGGCAAGAGTGAGAAGGAAAACTTTACGTACTTTTAATCCAGGCGACGAATACTTATATGAAACAAGGGTATAGCCTGATGTTATAGGCTCCCTTGCAACTGCTCTACAAACCAACGAGCTGTAATACTCAAAGGACGATGCTCTGGGTAGAGCAAAGAGACCTCGACCTTAATTGCAGGCGATAAGGGGTAGTTATTAACTCTGTGCTGGTATTGTTCAGCCGTCCAAGGGTCAACTACTGCATAGCCTGCGCCGTTTGCTACTAACTCTGCGGCGGTACTGTAGTTTCTGGCTGTGATTTGAGGGTGAAAATCTGGTGCTATGGTCTGTATTGCTTGCTGCAATTGAATGCCAAGGGGATCGCGATTATCCAGACCGATCAGCGGGGTTTGGTCTTTAAGTAAATTCTCTAAACTAACGCTGTTTGTCTCTTGATACTGTTTGGGTGTGAGCAGTTTCATCTCACTCTCAAGTAGTGTTTGTTGTACTAAAGGAGAGGGGGCGTTGTTACCGAAACAGATAGCAAGATCCAGTTGATCTTTAGTTAGTGCATCACACAGTTCGTCCTGATTTCCCGCCGAAATTTCTATGGTGTAGTCACTTGCTTTACACGCTTTAGCTACCATCGGAGCGAGCAGGCTGGTGGCCAAGATAGGTGGGGCGCCAATGGTTAGGTGCTTTTCACCCGCTTTTATCCTATTGGTAAGGTTTTTAAATTGCCCCAATTGCTGGTATACCTTCTCCGCCTCAGGGGCGAGAAGCAGAGCCTCTTTAGTGGGGATCAAGCGACCCTTTACCCGCTCAAACAGTGGAAATCCAAGTTGGGTTTCTGTGTGGGAGAGTATGCGAGTGACATTGGGCTGTGAGACATGAAGTTGTCTGGCGGCGCCTGACACGGTACCGGCCTTCATTACGCTATAAAAGACTTCCAGTTGTCTCAGGTTCATTTTTACTTGTCCGCATTTTCCCAGTTCTAGTTACGCACTTTAAAACAAATTCAAAATACTTAATAGCTTGTATTTGCTCAAGTAAATCATCTGATTGAGAGATTGGTTTCCCCGTTAGTCGTCCAATTCTTTCGATAAAATCTCTTATCGTGAAGATCATAATATTTCGTTTCACTGTCGATTGTTAAAGCCTCATAGTCGCGCCTGAAAACGCATCAAATCTCAATTCATTTTAAATTTCCCACGACTGACTTAGAGGTAAAACCCAGTGGAGAACCGTTCTGATTTCGAGGTGAATACCGGCTTTAAAGTCCCTGTTATTGCGCTAACCCTTTATGCCATTGCTTCGGGCTATTTGATGAGCCTGATCCCTCTGATGCTAACTGAGTATGGTATTGGTACGAGCAATGCGAGCTGGCTAGCTAGCATTTTCTATGCAGGGCTTCTAGTGGGAGCGGTGATCATCGAGCCTGCGGTAAAATACCTAGGCCACCGAGTCTCTTTCATTGCGTGTTTGGTTCTTTTTATCGCAACCATAGTGGTACTGCCTTTAGCGCCATTTGTTTGGGTATGGCTAGTGGCTCGCTTTATTGCTGGCGTTGCGGTAGCGGGAGTGTTTGTTATCGTTGAATCTTGGCTACTTGTTGGCGCTGAGTCCAGCCGTGCTAAACGTTTGGGTTTATATATGGCATCGCTATATGGTGGTTCGGCGCTGGGTCAGCTGGGCATTGGTTTGCTTGGAATTGAGGGCAGTGCACCTTTTATTGCTATTTTGAGCATGCTTGTTTCGGCGATCTTAGTTCTTAGCCTGGTGCCAACCACTCAGCCACAAAGTGCTCATTCAGCGACTTTGTCGTTTAAGCAGATTGCCAAGCTTAATCATGCGGCGATAATTGGGTGTGTGGTTTCAGGGCTGACTCTGGGCGCTATCTACGGCCTGATGCCAATAGAGCTAACTGCACGTAAGGTGTCTCAAACTGACCTGAGCCTTTTGATGGCCTTAGTTATCTTAGGGGGCATGGCGGTGCAAACCCTAGTACCAAAGCTGATTAAGATTGCCGGACGCACGCCACTGATGGGGCTATTTTGCCTACTTGGTTTGTTTGCTGTGGGTTTGGTGATTCTGAGTGATGATCTTGTTGTGCTAGCGATGAGTCTATTTCTGATTGGCATGGCGACTTTTGCCCTGTATCCCATTGCTATCAATCTAGGTTGCGACAAGCTAGATGAAAGCTTCGTGGTGTCAGTAACCCAAGTCATGCTGTTCTGTTACAGCATAGGCTCAGTGAGCGGTCCTATGCTTGCAGATTGGTTTATGAGTGGCAGTCAGGGCTAATGGCGTATCTGTTTGCGACCTTAATGGCGACCGCTATCTACATGTTTATAGCCAGCATTCGCACCAAAAAGCACTTGGTTGCAGGGGAATAAATAGCAAAAAGGCAGTGAGGATTTTCCCACTGCCTTTTTCAATTAAACGCCTTTGCGATATTGCGCGTTGTTGGTCGGGGCTATCAAAGTTGCTAGCTTTGCATCTGCGATGCTTTCTTCATCGAGGAGCGCTTTGAACGAGCCTATGACGTCAGACTTGCTAGCGTTCACCTTTGTCTCAGTCTGTATGTCTCTCAGGTCAATCAGTACATCCGTAATGAGATCGTGGTGATCGCTTAAGATCTCAAGGTTTAGCACATTCAGCTCACTATACAGACTGTTGTGTGAGCCTGCTTGCTTGTCCACTATGTACGGGTTGTCTTTAAGGTTGATGATTGAAGTATGCTTACTGCACTTTCTTAAACAGCCCTTGTTTACCTTAATCTTCTTACAGCCTTCGGTTTGCTGGAACAGACACTGGCGGCTGGTAAGCAGGGTATTTGGATGATACACACTGTAGAAGGTACGCATCCCGATAGCGCTTGATGTAGTTAAGCTGTTTCTTGCTGAGCTCATTAGACAAGAATGCACCTGTCGCAGAATACTCCTCAGATAGGCACTTAAGCGCGTAAGAGTTAGCGGTATTCATCTGCGGTCCTGCTACCCAAGCTAACCCTATGCGACTTGCATGCAGACCAACACCTGAGTTGTTGGTGATAAGCATTGCTGGTTTAATCTCTTCAAGTAGCGTTTTCGCCGCCTCAAAGTCATCACCAATGAGAATCGCAGGGAACCAAGGCTTGAGGTTTGGGTGAGCGTTAAATAGCTCGAGCATATTAGCTAGCTCTGCTTTTAGCCCCATTGGAAGCTGGAAGTAGACATCAATATTCGTATCCAATGCCAGCATCGCTTCTTTAGGGTCTGAGATAAGCACCGACAAGCGCTTTTCCTGTGCAGGGTTGTTGGGCAATTTTTCAAGTTTTGGCGCATCGATAGCGCCTTTGAGACTGCTGCCAGATTCAGAGTTCTCAATCTTCATCTCAGCTATCTTTTGCTCAACGTTCTCTATGATGTCTGTCTTCTTGTCATAAAGGTCACGTTTAACTTGTTTGATCTCATCTAGGCTGGTGCATTTATGCACCTTGGAGAAATGAGTAACGGCGTTGTCTCTCGGGTTATCGATATACATCTCTTTGCCGAAATTACCCTTTAGGAAAGCGTTAGAGAAATCGCGGTTAAATACCGTATACAGCTCAGTGGTGTCGGTAGACAGAGGTTTATCGTCACACAGCCTGTCTATCTGCTGTCGCCAATTATCGACAACTGTATAGACGTAGTGAGGCTTTTTGATTCGTCCTTCTACCTTGAGAGAATATACGCCTGCATCTGCGAGCGCTTGAAGATCGTTAAACGCAGAATTGTCTTTCAGATTGAGTGGGTAATCTGAACCCATCTTGGTGGTTTCATACTGTTCACGACACGGCTGACTGCAGCGACCTCGGTTGCCTGACGCGCCATTACGAGCTGAACTGATATAACACAAACCAGAGAAACCAATGCAGTATGAGCCGTGCACGAACACTTCCATAAGCACATCATGCTCATGGCCAAATTTAGTCAGATGCGTAATTTCGTCGATGTTCAGCTCACGAGAAAGGTTGACTCGACTGGCCGTCAGCTGTTTTAGAAACTCGATTTGGCTGTGTTGTGAGTATTGAGCTGGGTAGAGGCGTGGACATCTAGAGCAGGGAAGTGTCTCTTCAGAAGATACGCCAAACCTAGGTCTTGAACGATAACTCCGTCGATATCTGTTTGCTCAAGTTGTGCGAGCAGACGCATCACGGCTGGTATTTCGCTTTCAAGGATAAGTACGTTTAGAGTCAGAAAGATCTGGCAGTTATTGGCGTGAGCAAGCTCTAAAACACCCTTGAGGTTATCTAAAGTAAGGTTTGCTGCGCGATTACGAGCGTTAAATCTGTCTAGGCCGCAGTATATGGCATCTGCGCCAGCAGCGATCGCTGCTTTGATAGACTCAACATCACCACCAGGGGCCAATAATTCAAACTGATCTCGTGTCACAAGCAAACCTCACGCAAAAATGAGCGCGTATTCTACGCCTTTACCGTTAAGATTTCCTGTCCCATTTGGAATAAAAACCCTCGTCCTTATGAGTCAGTAGCGGAATTTGCAAACGGATCCATTCGTCATAGCGTACTAAAAAATACTTTTGACACAGATTCATCATTATTAACAGACAGTTATGATTTACTTGGTTATATGATTGTTTATTGGCATTGTGTTTCTCATGACGCTAGAACCCAATGCAATTTATCTCTTAGTTAGTAGAGTTCAATGAAATGTTTGATACGTTCAAAGAGTTTATTAATCCAAGTAAGAATCCAGATTTAACGCCAGCACATGAGTTTCAAAGGCGAAACCTCTCCACGCTGTGGCTACTTGGTAAAACCGGTGCGGGAAAGTCCTCGTTTGTTCAGGCTATGACTGGCTTGAGCTCTGTTGAAGTGGGCAATGGTTTTGAGCCCTGCACCATGACCGCTTCCTCTTATGACTTTCCCCAAGATAAGCCCATTTTGCGTTTTCTGGATACCCGTGGTCTCGGTGAAGCGGATTATGACCCTAAGCAAGACATTGAGGCTCTGGGTAATGCTGGTCATGCGTTAGTCGTGGTTATGAAGATCGATGAACCGGAGCAATCGGCGGTCATTGCAGCGCTCAAGCTTATAAAAAAGCAGAAGAAAAATTAAGCATTTGATAGTGATTCATACCGCAACGCTTACCTCATTAGAGAAAGACAGAGAGCGCCAAATCACCTTCAACCAAAAGCAAGTAGAGGATGTTTGGGGTAAAGCTGTTGAGCGTGTGGCGGTAGATTTTGAAACCCAAGATGGGGAGGTTTACAACTATGATCGGCTTCTCGACACACTTGCCCAGATGTTGCCTATCGTCGGAATGATGGTTGAAGACAAGGAGCATGCCAGCGTTGAAGAGAAGAACTTCGATAGGCTTGAAAATGAAGTGCTGTGGTATGCGGGCAGCGCATCGGCAAGTGATTTGATTCCGGCAGTGGGCTTGGTTTCTGTGCCAGCTATTCAGGCTAAGATGCTGCACAGTTTGGCCAACCAATATGGGGTTGAGTGGAACACACAGACCTTTAGTGAATTGATTGGAACATTAGGCAGTAGCTTTGCGGTGCAATATGGCGTGAAACTGGGCACAAGGCAGCTGGTGAAATTTATCCCTGGTTATGGTCAGACAGTGGGGGCAGTGGCTGCGGCTGCGATGAGCTTTGGTACTACCTACGGCTTAGGGCGCGCTGCATGTTATTACTTCTACCATAAAAGTAAGGGAGAGAGCGTTTGTGAGCAAGATATGCAAGAGCTCTATCGTAAATCCATGAACAAGGGTAAGGCGGCATCTGGCTATGACAAGGATTAGAAATCTATTTCGAGTGCTGTTGGAGTTATCCGGCGGTCGTTGGGCGATCGTGGTGATTTCGGCCATCTTCCCAACCTTGATTATGGTCGGCTTTGGCATCGTGCTGGCATTCAAATATGGCTACCTTCTGGAGATGTCCATCTTAATTGCGGTCAGTTCACTGTCGGTGAGTATTCCCTTGTTTCTCCTCAGCCGAGTAAAAAACAAACCAGAGCAGCAATCACCAGAGTCAAACCTTGAGGAGATCGATGATGATCTAGTAAAGGCTTCTGCAGATTGGTCGCAAAGGGAGCTGGTTATTTGGAATGAAAGCAAACACCTAGTTCGTGCAAAAATTGACGCAGAGGTGGAATGGAACAATCTTGACCAAGCCGCACTTGAGGTGCTTGAAGCCGTTGCCAAAAGGTTCAACAAAGAGGCGTTAGAATTTTCGATTCCTGAGGGCCTGAAACTGTTCGAAGAGGTGGGTCGCCGCTATAAGCGCGTTATTACTAACAATATTCCAGGGATAGAGTATCTAAAGATCTCCTATATCAAGGCAGGCTATGAAGCCTATGAAAAATATGGAGATGTCGGACAAAAGATCCTAAAAGCCGCTATCTGGGCAAATCGTGCCAGACAAGTGTATACCAACCCAATTAAGGTAGCGGTGGATGTAATCAACGAACAAACCGGCACGACCATGACTAGGGGCGTGGTGGATGATATGCAGACAACCGCTAAAAAAGCCTTTCTTGATGAGGTGGCGGCGGTTTCGATAGACCTTTACAGCGGTCGTTTTAGCATCGAAGAAGAGAGTGTGACCGAATCGCAAGTACAACAACAAGATAACTCTCGCATGGCGGCCGAGTTAGAGCCAATTCGTATTGTCGCGGTCGGACAAACCAGTTCGGGAAAATCCTCAATCATTAACGAGCTTAAACAAGAGCTTGTTGCTGAAGTGGATGTGTTACCGTCTACCGACAGTACGACGGTCTATGAAACTGTGGTTGGTGAAGATCTTGTTCGAGTGGTGGATCTACAGGGGCTAGATGGAGAACCTAAAACCGAACAGCGCATGCTCGATGAAATGACGCAAGCAGATGTGATTCTGTGGGTACTTAAAGCCAATCAGTCGGCTCGTGAGTTGGATAAAAAACTCAAACAGAAGTTTGACCAATACTATGCGGATGAGAAAAACATCTCTCGTAAGCAGCCTAAAATCATTCTAGTGGTGAATCAGGTTGACATGCTTAAACCGATTCATGAATGGCAGCCCCCTTATGATTTGAACAAGCCGATTACGAGTAAAGGAAAAATCATCACTCAGGCTATCGACTACAACCAAAAGCTGATGGAAGCCGATGTTTGTCTGCCACTTTCAATCTCCCCAGATAAAGAGCATTTTGGTGTTGATACCTTGCAGCAAACTCTCCTCGAAAGCATTACCGATGCCAGTAATGTGCAAAGGAACCGACAGCGATTGGAAGCAAGGATAAAGGGAAAGTCTATAACAGAGCAGCTTGGTCGAGCGGTTAAAGTGGGTAAGAAGGTTGCGCCAGATGCAATCAAGGCTGCAGCGCCACATGTGGCAGGAATGGCAGCAAAGAAAATCATAAAGTAGCTATTATTGAGAAAGTCAGAATTGGATGGGATATGGGTATGTCGATTCGTTTGTTGTTGAACGGAAAGAAAGCGGGACAAGAGGATGTACGAGCTGCAGTTTATTCTCTGCGAGATCAGGGCGTTGATCTAGAGGTCAGAACGACTTGGGAAGGCGGTGATATCGAGCGCTTGGTTCTCGAGGCGCAGGCAGAGGGTATAAAACGCATCATCGCTGGTGGAGGTGATGGCACAGTGAATGAGGTAGTAAGTGCACTGTTAAAGCGCAACCTCAACCATATCGAGCTTGCTGTTTTGCCATTGGGCACGGCCAATGACTTCGCCAGCGCGTGTGAGATTCCCATAGAGCCATTGGCTGCGCTCGAGCTTGCCTGTAAGGGAAATCCATATTGGGTAGACGCTGGCAGTGCCAACGATTCGTACTTTATCAATATCGCAACGGCAGGTTTCGGTGCGCAAGTCACGGCAACAACACCTATAGCATTAAAGAATTTCCTAGGAGGTGGCGCGTATACCTTATCGGGTTTGGTTCAAGCCATTAATTTTGAGCCGTTTGCAGGTGTGGTGGTTGCCGATGATCAGCAGAAGTTTGCTAATGTGGTCGTCGGTGCACTGTGTAATGGTCGCACCGCGGGTGGCGGTCAGCTTTAGCACCAGATGCGTATATCGATGATGGCCTGTTAGAAGCCTTTACTATAGAAGACTTTACCGCTGCGGATATTCCAAAAGTGATTGAGGATATAAAGTCCAACATTGATACCCAGTTTGTGCATCGCCGCAGTGTTAAAAGAGTAGAGTGGCGCTCAGATGTGCATATGCCTATCAATCTAGATGGTGAACCACTCTCTGCATCGAATGTGGTCATTGAGGTGATGCCTAGGACAATTAAGCTCGTCCTTCCTGACAATACGCCTGTGCTTAAACATAGAGAGATAGCCTCTTAAAAAAGCTCTCTTTACGAACTGGGTCTTGTTTACAAGACCTAGCTTTCAATTCGGCGTCTTATTGCACCTAAAAACCCGTCTTCAAATTATTAAAAAGATCGCAATATGCGGTCTTTTTTACCTTACCTATCTAATTTTCTAATACTTCCTCATTGTATTTATCGCTGACGAATCATCAAACTGGAAACCAAGACATAGCAAAGAACTATCACCCAGGGAGGGGGATAAAAAGAGAGACACAGCATGAATATAAGAAAGGCATCATTCGCAAACAGATAAAGACAATAGCTGCTTTGCAACTAGCTGTATTGATGACAGCGTGTGCCAGTACAGAGCCAACATTAGAGAACAACTGTAGTACGCAAGGGGTACAGGAAAGTATTGATGAAGCCAATGCCTTGGTGCTCTTTCATTATTGAATGCCCTAGCGGGAGGTAACCAATACTCTGGCTTATCGTCTCATGCGAGAAACTCAGAGCAACAAGCCGAAATAATCAAAATTCAGGCAGAGCTATGCGAACAGAAGAGAGCAGAAAAAGGCTTGGAGTAAACAATGCGTAGATTACTTTTGATTACTGTCATCATTGCTTTGGTTGGATGTGTGACAACTTCCTATAGTCATGAGACTGAGCAACAAGTCAGTAAAGCTCCAACCAAATATAAAGACACATTTCGAGAAAAGATCTTAGGTACTTTGCTCATCGATGGTTTAATGAAGTAGGGGTGATGTACTGTGCATCGATACACGGGGAAAGAGAGCTGAAAGTCCAGAAACAACAAAGCCTCCACGAGGGAGGCTTTATCTAATTCGAAGCATCGTTATAATGCCTTTCTCGCTTTTCCATAAACTGTGAGACAGGAGCTACGAGCGGTAGCGAGGCGACTAAGGCTTTAAGCATTTCTTTCAAGCTCTAAGCAGTGATCGATGATCTTGTCTAGATACTGTTTAGTCGCATCTTCATTCTGTTGGTGGTAGATAGCGAAGATGATGTCTTTGCAGTAACCATTCTCATCGAATATCTTAAGGATGCTTTTAACCTCATCAGAGGAAACACCAAACTCCTGACCGTACTTGTATGCACCGTCTCTGATACCTTTATGCCAGATACGTTCCTTATCGGCTAGAGGGTCTATACACGGACCCGTTTCGATAGTGTCATCCCAAATCGGTTCATCTATCTCGAACTCAGTGTAATTAGGAACAGCTTCAAGTAGCTCACGCTTAACTAGGGAGAACTTAACCTCATTCCAATGACGGACTGTGTTAGGTAAACCACGATGCTTCTCTGTCTGAGCACGCTGAACGTAATCAGTTAACCAAGCCGCGGTGTGTGGACATTTGATAGATGTCTGTAGAGACCACTCTATGCGGTTGATACCTTTAATCTGAGTTGGACCGTCTTTATCCATCTCTGTCTTAACGTGATAGAACACAACACCTGAGATCTTATAACCATCAGATGTAGATTCGATGTTGTTGTAGCGATACATTACTTATCCATTGACCTACGTGCCCATTCCAGACACTTCTTGTGGAACTCTTTGTATTTAGCTTCGTCAGTCATAGTCTCGTTGAATTCGTAAATACGTTTAGCAACTTCTGACTTAAGCCAGCGGATCTGAGACGGTGTGTTCTGTTCCTCTGCTTGATAACCGAGATTCAGGAACAACTCACTAGCCCAATCATATTCAGCTTTGTTTCCGTAGTTATCGAAAGAGTGGTTACAGATATAAGTCCTAGTCATTATGTCAGCATACTCATCACCAGTCATAGGCTGAGCTGAGACAGTGCCAGCCATTAGAGCTAGCACTAGAGTCAGGTTCTTAAGCATTACTGTTCCTTATTAACCATCGTAGTAGCAAGCGCATAAGCCGCATGGTCAAGAGATAGACGACACTTCTCAAGCTCTTTGGCACCAGTCTTTGTTTGAACAAGTACAGCGGCTTTAAGATTAGCTCGTGTATCCACTGCAAACTGGAACTGTGGGATATGTTTATGAGCTTCCATGTGATTCAGGTACAGCTTACGGGCAAGTGGTTTACGTACTTCATCATAAGCAGTCTCAACTAACATAGCGCAGATCTGAAGAGAAGCACCGTCCTCAATAGCTGATTCCTCAGCCTCTGCAATATCATCTGCATGTACAGTGCCAGCTACAAGAGCTAGTAGAAGTAGAAGTTTCTTCATTAGCCATTCACCGAATTGTACAGTAGTTGATCCAAACCGCCTTTACAGCCTTTCCAGTAAGCATTGATGCGGCGTTCAGTGTCTAACGCACTCATACGTGTATCAAGATCTTCTGTCAGCTTAGCGTTGAAGTAAGGTTCGTTGCTGTATTTTGTTTGATACTCAGCTTCAATCGATCTAGCGAACTTGTTACGCATACTGTCACCATTTCTAGCGGCGAGTAGGGCACATAGACGGATGTGACTCACATAATCAGCATCACCATCCATACGAGCGATTTCTGCCGTAGTCGGTGATGTATTAGCTGATGCAGTACCAGTCGCGAGGGCCAGCACTAGAGTTAATTTCTTGATCATTGGGAGTGTGCCTTATGCATCGCATCTGCGTCTTCAATAGTTTGTTTGATTGCTAGTTCATATGCTGTTTGATCCAGCACAACCTTACAAGCGGTGTAAGCGGCCTCTTCATTGCCTCGTACAGATACTTCAGCAAGACGGTCTTTAGCCTTAGTAGTGAAGCGTTCAACGAAGCTTTCACGAGCATCTATAGGGTTCTTATGGATCATGTAGATAACACCTTGCTTAGCGAACTCAGCACGTTGTGTGTCTTTACGTTCCTCAGCTAAGAATCGACAAGAGTCCAACCACGCGGCGTTATTGACATTTTCCATGTACTCGTCAGCAGTCATCTCAGTTGAAGCTAGGGCAGTGCCCGCTGTAGTAGCGAGCACAAGTGTTAGTAGTAGTTTCTTAAGCACGGTATTCAATTCCCATAAGTTTTTCTAAAACGTGTATCTGTGAGCGCGTAGCCTAAGTGTCTGTTAGCCATAAGCGTATTACCCTGATCGGTAAACGATTCGAACAAACGTTCATGGCGAGCGATGTTGGAACGTAGGTTATCAACCAGTTCTTGCTTCGTTGCTTGGTGTGACTTATTAACCTATGGACGACCAGCCATTAGAACGGTGCATCCAATGGTAAGCCGTTCTCATCGAGCAATACACCATCATCTTCATGAGCTGGCGTGAAAGGGTAAGGACTTGCTTCAGCCTCTAACTGATGTTGTTGCATAGCGTGTTGGGCTTGCTGCTGTGCCTGTTTACGAGCAAACGTACCTTCTTCAACGATCTCTACAGGCTCTGCATAACCAGATAGAAAGTCTTTACCATTCTTTTCTTGGTTGATCCAGATAGATACCTGACGGTACACACCGTTGATGAGTAAGCCACCTGAGATAGCATGAGCTTTAGGGTTATCAGATTGACTAGTGAAAGATAGTAGATGGTGGTTGTTCAGGTTAGTTAGAACGTTCTGCGCTTCTTAGGTTACATCTTGAAATATGACATGGTGTTTCTCCGAGACTTGGAATAGACGGAGATTTATAAAGTCTTGGATACGTTCACGAGCATCAGGATCACGAGTAATTGCTCTTAGTGGTAAAGAACCGAAGTAACTCGATAGACGTTGTAAACGGTATTTCTCTGATTGCACATATGACTTGGTGTACTGTCGATTGGTCTCGATGTACCAGTCTATGACTATTGCAATGGGATTAGAAAGAGTGGGGATATTGTGTGATTTGTGTAACGAATACATGGGCGCTACCTATCTTGAATTAAAAGATAGGTAGCGCCCATGCTAAATTTGGTGGGTCCGGGCGAACTCGAATCGCCGACCCCTACCATGTCAAGGTAGTACTCTAACCAACTGAGCTACGGACCCAAATTTTCAAGCTTTGAGAGCATGTCTCGTTGCTTGAGTTGTAATATATTCGGGCAAACTGCTTCTTGCAACAGGAAAATAGAACTTCTGTGACCGTTTGATGGGTAAATGTTCAATTCGTTTAATTTGCGCACCAAATTTGCTAACGGCTTGATACAAGGTAAGTTATTTTCTTAATACTGGATATGATTGGTAGAGGTGCCATCCACATACCAGTTTGCTCCAGAGACAAAACTTGCCGCAGGGCTAGAGATGAAGGTGACCACGCGTGCGACTTCTTCTGGCTTCGCCAAGCGTCCCAGAGGGTTTCTTTGAATCACTTGTTTAAAATCTTGTGGATTCTCGCGTTTGAATTTGCCCCAGAAACCATCTTCAACATAAGTGTCGCCAGGAGAGACGGTATTCACTCTTATCGTTGAGGCGTAGGTCAGTGACAGCGATTTCATATAGTGAGCCATTGCTGCTTTACCGGCACCATAAGCATTTGCACCTGCAACGGTAACACTGCTGGCTTTCGAGCTATATAAGTAATGGCAGCACTTCGTGATTGAAGCAGTTTGGGGATAACGAGCTCGATACTCTTTTGAGTGCCTAAGATGTCGGTTTCTACCATTTCTGACCAATCATCGGAGATGGGGCTTACATTAGCGACGAAGATATCGATTTTAGGAATCGAATCTATCCAGCGGTTAAAAGCGTCAGTATCTAAAATATCAACCGATTGACCTTGTATCTTTTCTCCAAGTGAGCTGCACATCTTGTCGATTCGCTGTTGGTTTCGAGCACAAAACCATACATTGGCGCCCTCTTGTGCGAACGTTCTTACTATTTCGGCTCCGATCCCATTTGAACCACCAGTAATCACCACGTTTTTGTTTGCAAGGTTAAGTTCCATTTCGTTCCCTTTGTCTTTTGCTCTGGAGCGTCAATGGTATTCAAAAAGAGTGGGTCTGATTGAATACAAACTAAGGTTTAGGAATCGAGAGATTGAGTGAATTATGAAACCTGTTGATTTTTAATGGTATTTTGCCATCCTGATATAGGGTTTACCAAAATGGACTTGCAATGCCTAGCAATACAGAATCACTGAACCTTATCCGCCTAGAGGATATGCGCTTTTTTGTATCCCTTTTGAAACAGATAGATAAAGGGGCGTACGACCTTTTACGAGAAGCGACCATTCCTAATGATATTGCAGGGCAGGTGAGCTATGACTATCTTCCTGAATCCGCGCTAAAGAATGTCTTCGAACTTCTGGCAAAACATTTCACGATGGCTGAACTTGGCATCATCTTTTGGCGAGGTATCCGTGAGCAATACATCCCATCCGTTGTTTCTCAACTGCCTGAGAGCGAGAATGTTGTGGAGGCTGTTCAGAATCTATCAGAGCTACTAAAGGTAATCTCACCTAACTCTAATGTTTACTCCATAGAGATAGGTGGTAGTTTTTGGATTGCCCGCGAAAAATCTGAGCAACACGCACTTTGGTTTAAGTATGCGGAACTGTTTTCCATCCTATTCATGGTGGAGTTTGTTCGAAGCCTTACCGATATGAAATGGATGCCGAATCAAATCTCGATTGTGAGTGAGGATGTCGAGATTTATCACTCTTTACCAACCCTGAATGGCATTACCTTTATCCAAGAGCGCTCTGTCACTGGAATTAAACTCTCTGATGATGTGGCTAAAACTAAGCCCGTGATTAAGTACAGGCGCAAGAGGGCCTTGATCCAAGCCGAGGCTATCAAGTTTAAGCAGATGGATTTTGTTTCTCTGCTAAAGCTCGCCATTGCGCCTTATCTTTCAGGGGGAAAACTGCCGATAAAGCTGGCCGCTGAGATCCTTCGAATCAATGTTCGAACATTGCAACGTCGCTTGGGGAAAGAGGGGGTGATTTACAAAGAACTGGTTGATGACATGACTTTCGAGATAATTGAAAAAGAGCTGCTTTCAAGCAAGGAGACAATTACCTTCATAGCTAGCAAATACGGATATTCTGATGCTGCGCACTTCACTCGAGCATTTAAGCGACGTTATAACATAACTCCTGGAAACTTTCGTAATAAAAACAGATAGTTATATTTTTATAATCTACAGTTTAATTTTCCTACATTTTCTTTTTAAGTGTCATCAAATGGCAATCTTATCATTTTGCTTTTCTATAAAATCTTTCCTAAGTTATTGAGGTTAAGTAATTGTTTCTGTTTGGTTTCATTTTTGTTGTCAATGAAAGCGATGCGATAAAAGCTCAATACGTACGCTGATAGATGGAATTGTTGTTTTATCACGGATTTGAGTAAACCAGTTCACCTCATTGAGGCTTATAGGTAAGCAAACATGAAAAAAGCATTAAAATTGTCTGCAGTTGCTTTATCGATGACTGCTGCGTTCTCAGCAAACGCTGCTACAACCATCTTTAAGAATGTAGATATCTTTAACGGTACAGAAGAAAAGCTGTATGAAGATCATCACGTAATGGTTGTTGATAACAAGATCGCTCAAATCTCATCGAAAGAGATCAAGGCTGAAGGCGATGCAGTGGTTATCGACGGTGAAGGCAAGACCCTAATGCCTGGTCTAATCGACGGCCATGCGCACGTTATGATCAACTACAACTTTGGTGATATTGAACACAATAAAGATATTACCGACATTTCAATTAACTCCATCACGGTTGCAGAGCGCTTCCTTGATGATGGCTTTACCACAGTGCGTGATATGGGTGGTCCAGCGTTTGGTCTGATGCGTGAGATTGAAGCAGGCAATGTAAAAGGCCCACGTATCTATCCATCTGGTGGTTTTATCTCTCAAACCTCAGGTCACGGTGACTTCCGAGACCGTGCTGATGCTGGCTTCTCTACGGCACAACAAGGCGACATATCTAACTTCGAGCGTATGGGCATTGGTAATGTAGCTGATGGCGTGCCTGAAGTGCTGCGTGCTACTCGTCTAAACCTTCGTAACGGTGCATCTCAGATTAAGATCATGGCTGGTGGCGGTGGTTCATCTCGCTTTGACCCAATCGATACCACTCAATACTCAGTAGAGGAAACCTGTGCCATCGTAGAAGCTGCCAAAGATTGGAACACCTATGTTGCAGCGCACACCTTCAACGATCGCTCGGTTAATCGTCTTCTGGACTGTGGTGTTAAAACCTTTGAGCACGGTTTTTTCATCAATGATGACACTATGAAGCGTATCTCGAAAGAAGGCGGATATGTAGTTCCTCAGATGTGGGGGCTATCTCCAGACCTAGCTAAGAACCCGCTAATGCCGAAAGAGAAACTGCCTATGGTAGCGGTACTTCAAGAGAAGTATGGCGATTATGGACAGCGCCTTCTTGAGAACGATGTAAAAGTGGTGTTTGCATCGGATTATGTGGGAGCTAACTCGGATGCAGAGCGTGCGCGTCGATATGAGATCTGGTGGCGTACTCAGGCATTTGGAAGCAACTTCGAGGTACTTAAGCAGATGACTTCAACTGCCGGTGAGATGCTGGCGATGTCTGGTCCTCGCGGTACGGCCAAAGGCAAGCTAGGCGTTATCGAAAAAGATGCAATTGCGGACATTCTGCTGGTTGATGGTAACCCACTTGAAGATATGTCAGTTATTGGTGCAACGGATAAGTGGTTCGACGCTGATCCTGAGTACAAGAAAATCGATACTATTAAGCTAGTAATGAAAGACGGTAAAATCTACCGTAACGAAATGTAATTCATTGTTATAATTAAACTTTATATAAGATATATAGGTAGAGCACTTGCTCTGCCTTCATTTTCCATGAGGTAGTCTGATGAAACTTTGGAAACGATTCATGCTGGGAAGCGCGCTTTTATTTTCGCTAGGGACAACGGTTAACGCCCAAGAGATGAAGCCCACTTACTGGCAAGATCTCGTTCCCCAAGTTGAGCGAGTGGCAGACCCATTTGCCGCATTGGATTCTAATCAACTGTATGACTTGGGCACCATTGCCCGCTACGAAGCGTCTCTGAATGAGCCGGGCTTTAAGCCGTCTGAGGAAGCGAAAAAGAACATCGCTGAGATTCGAGCGAATCTTAAGAAGCAAGGTATCGATGTTGATCACTTATTCTCAATGAGAGAGCAGATCAAACAGCAACGTATGCGTCGGCCACTCAACCGAACAAAGCGATTCTTGATAAGAAACACCGCATCCCTGGTTTTATTACTCCAGTTGAGATGGAAGGAACCAAGGTGACTAAGTTCTTCTTAGTGCCAACTGCCGGTGCGTGTATCCATACACCGCCACCACCGCCAAACCAGATCGTACTAGTTGACTATCCCGAAGGTATTGAATTGGTAAGCCTTGCAACGCCTGTGTGGGTTGAGGGTGAACTCTTTAACCAAGCGTTAAACAAGACGTTAACTATAGCGATGGTGCGAGTAACGTTGAAGCGGTCTATCAAATCAATGCGGATCTTGTAGAAAACTACGAAATGTAATTAAACAGTATTGCGTATTGTCGTCAATTGGCTATTTTCACTAGTCAACTGACAGTAAAGTATCGACAAATTTCCAGACTATGAAGGTTTCAGAATGGCTCTGACAGCTAAGGTTTCAAAAATCTCTACCGGTATTATTCTTGGGCTATCTTCAACGCTTGCAATGGCGGGAGGAGCAAACTTTGAAGGCCCAGACTCGGTTGAAAACACCATTGCAGCTCAGAAAGCTGACCAAAAAGATTGGCGTGAAAATCTAGCGGACAAAGGGTTTACCTTTGGTGCGGATTATTTTGCTTTGGGTTTAACAAGTGCGAATGGTTCAACTGGTGACAGTGCTTCTTCTGCGTCTGGCGTAGCTCGTATCTATGGTCAATGGAACTTAGTTGGTAAAGAGTCGGGTAATACCGGTGGTCTAGTTTGGAAGATTGAACATCGTCATGCATACACTGACAATGCACCTAAAGACTATTCAGGTATTACATTCCAAGCTCAAGACAACATTGGTTATGTTGGTATGATTGCTCCAGCATTCAGTGACCAAGGCTTTCGGGTAACGGACTTGAACTGGAAGCAAAAAATCAATGGTGGTCGAGGTACTATTCAATTTGGTTGGCAAGATGTGACCAACTACGTTGACACTTACGCGCTAGCAAGTCCTTGGACAGGCTTCACCAACCTAGCATTCTCTACTGGTTCTGGTGCTATGGGGCTACCTGATGATGGTATCCTAGCTCTGTCTGGTGGTCACATGATTGGTGACAACTTCTATGTTGTAGCGGGTATTGCCGATGCCAAAGGTAAGTCTGACGATATCTTTGACGGTTTTGATACTGCATTTGGTAGCGACGCAGCTTACTTCACAACTTTAGAGTTGGGTTGGACAGCCTCACAAGATCAAATATATACAGAAACTTCCACGTGACGTTCTGGCATATGGATGAAGGTTCTCGTCATAGCCTTTCTTCAACCGTATTGGATGATGGAACTGTGATTGGTGGTGACTCAGGTCAAGGTATTAATTTTTCATATAGCACCTTTGTCACTTCACAAATCATGCCGTTTATTCGTGGTGGTTTCTCAGAGGGTGATGTTGCTCTGTACGACAAGTCTATCTCTGTCGGTTTCGGGTACTTTGGACTGGGAGCACCCAAGAACAACTTAGGTTTTGCTGTGAACTGGTCAGAAACGAACAGTGATACCTTGCAGTCATTCGCTGATGATGACCAAGTGACAGCAGAGCTGTATTACAACATGCAGTTTGGTGATCATTTCCAGCTAACACCTGATGTACAGTTTATCCATAATCCAGCTATGTCTTCAGAAGACACAGCCCTAGTATTCGGTGTACGTGGTCGCGTGTTCTTCTAACTCCACTACACAAAACAAAAGAGCGGGTATATCCCGCTCTTTTTTGATCTAGAGGTTCTTCACCATATCTAGCGTAACTTCTTCTAAAGAAGCTAGCTTGTGATCGGCAATGCTCCATTGTGGTCTATCGATAAACGCGTTCTCTGGCACTACGATGGTTTTCATTCGAGCTGCTTTGGCTGCCATCAACCCAGTTAATGAATCTTCCAATGCCAGACACTCAGTAGGGGATACATGCAGAGCGTTTGCGGTATTGATATAAACTTCCGGGTGAGGTTTTCCATACTCTAGGGCTTCGGCCGATTGTACTGCATCGAAGTGGTTGGTGAGATCCAAAGCGTCTAGTGTTGCAACTATTAGCTTCATTGGTGAAGAGGAGGCAACAGCTAATTTCACATCTAGGGTTTTGAGTTCTCTGATCAGAGACTTTAGTCCTGCCATCGCAGGTTTGTGTGCTTTGATGAGCTCAATTACGCGATCGCTGATCTCTTCACAAACATCAAGTTGACTGATTCCAGTCCAAGGCTGCTTTGCATAATAGATTTCGACTATGTTATCGATGCGTACGCCTGTGGTGTCGATGGTATCTTGCTCGGTGAGGGATACACCATACTTTGGAAATATCTCTAATTGTGCCTGACGCCAGAACGGCTCGGAGTCGATCATTAAACCATCCATGTCAAAGATGACGGCTTTAAGCATTTGTATATCCTCGATAGAGTGGGCATATCGCTGATTGGTATCAGCATAAGGTTGCACTGTTACAATCAGTTTAACCCCTGAAGCATGAATGTATATGATCTGAGTTTAGAAAAATCAGTAGGTTATAGGGAGTGGGTTAAAAATACACACCACCTTAGCGCACTATAACTAAATAAAGTTAACTATGGTTTAAAACTCACAGACGAATTTAGTGGATACTTAACTTTATGATTCTATTAGATAAAAAAGAGGCTAAGTAGTTTATATCACTTAGCCCTATATGTTGAGGTTTGTTTATCTCGCTGCGAATTTAAGCTGTTCTTCAGGCTGTTGCCTGTGCATCCAAAGAAGTCGCATGCCTAGCAAAACAGCAGCAGTGGTAAGACCGAAGATGAAGCCATACCAGTAGCCGTATGCCCCCATAGGTTCCACAATCCAATCAGTGGAGCCCAGTATATAGCCTGATGGTAGGCCGATTACCCAGTAGGACAAGAAGGTGCGGTTAAAGATAGAGCGCATATCTTTATAGCCTCGAAGTGCACCTGCAGCGACTACTTGAACAGAGTCGCTAAATTGATACACCGCGGCGAACAGCAGCAGTTGTACTGATATCGCAGTCACTGCGCGGTTATCTGTATATAGGTCGGTTATTTGCTCTCTAAACAGCACGGTTATTACCGCGGTTACTGCGGCTAACCCAAGGCCTAACAATAACCCAACATGGGTTGAGATTTTCGCCCCCTCGGTATCCTCTTCACCAAGCTTATGGCCAACGCGAATACTCACCGCGTTACCAATACTCATAGGCAACATAAACACCATTGAGGAAACATTAATTGCTATTTGGTGAGCGGCAACCACGATAGGACCAAGAGGTGAGACTAATAACGCTACTACGGCAAACAGAGTCACTTCAAAGAAGATGGCCAGTGCTACTGGTAGGCCGAGTTTGAATAGGCGGATTTGGCTTGCAACTTGGTTTGTGCCAGGTTTTGAATAGACCTACTTTTCGAGCTTCTTGGACGTCAGCGTGAAAAATAGCAGCATGCCAAACATCACCCAATAAACGATCGCTGTTGCGACGCCACATCCCATACCACCAAGAGCCGGAGCGCCCAATTTACCGTATACAAAGATGTAGTTAAGTGGGATGTTGATTAGAAGACCAAGGAAGCCAATCACCATGGCAGGCTTTGTCAGTGACATGCCATCGGTAAAACTACGCAAGGTTTGGAAGAATAAGAACGCTGGAATGGCTGGCAACATGGCATGCATATAGCCGATGGTGATTTCAGCCATTTTCGCATCGACGTCCATCATCCAAGAATGTTTTTGGTTTGCAAAAGCACCAGTGCGATAGGGAAACCGATGAAAACAGCAAGCGCGCCCCCTTGCTGAATTTCGTTAGCGATCTTATGCTGATGTCCGCGGCCATTGAGCTGCGCCACAATAGGCACCAACGCCAGCAAGATCCCGATACCAAACAGGATAGAAGGCAGCCAAATACTCGAAGCGATCGCCACAGCGGCCATATCGGTTGCGCTAACGCCACCGGCCATGATGGTATCGACGACACCCATACCGGTTTGAGCGACTGAAGCGATAAGTACCGGGGTGGCGAGTTTGATAAGGCTTTTGGCTTCTTTCTTATATCGGTGCAATGTGGGATCCTGAGTGGAAAAATTGAGAGCGTGAATAGTAATTCAGCCGAGTACGAAAACCAACCAAAATCGAGAGGTATTTATGTTTACTGGTATTGTTCAAGGAATGGCTAAGGTCATTGATATTAAAAAGAAACAGGACTTTAGCACTCACGTTATTGAGCTGCCTGAACACCTCTCATCAGACATTAATCTTGGCGCCTCTATTGCCATAATGGATGCTGTTTGACCGTAACCTCAGTGGAGGGAAGTGTCGTTACTTTTGACTTGATGAAAGCGACTTTGGATCTGACCAACTTAGGGGAGTTAACTGTTGGTGACTCGGTCAATATAGAGCGTGCGGCTCGATTTGGTGATGAGATAGGTGGCCACAACATGTCGGGTCATATTGTCTCTACAGTGAAAATCGTGGATGTGGTGACCTCGCCGAATAACAAGACCATCTGGTTTGAAGCACCAAGCGAGCAGATGCGATACATCTTACCGAAAGGCTATATTGGATTGGATGGCTGTTCTTTGACTATCGGTGAAGTGAAAGAGAATCGCTTCAGCGTAAACCTTATCCCAGAAACCTTAACACGTACCTTGTTTGGGCAAAGAAGCGTAGGGGACTTGGTAAACCTTGAGGTAGACCCTCAAACCCAAGCGATTGTGGATACTGTGGAGCGTGTTCTGGCGAATCGACTTTGATTTGGTTACCGCGTAACTAAAATATCTGTTCGTCGTCGGCGTCTATTGTTAATTCGACCTTATCGCGAACCTCATCCAGATACATATTCATGTGTATTGAATGACAACAGGCAGGGCAGTCATCGTAGAAATCTTGATTGCCTTGTGTTGTGTCGATTGCCACTGTGATGCTTTGTCCACAGTGCGGACAGGTAACGTGTCGTTCGGCATAGTCTTTCATTGTCTTGCTCCTATTGATGTTGCCATCAATCTAAGCGTACAGGCGGATCAACTTGTCGATGCGCACCTGTGCGTCTTGTAAATAGTGCCCGCCAAAGAGATTGCAGTGATTGAGTACGTGATAGAGGTTATAGATAGACTTGCGATCTTCATAGCCCGCTTTTATCGGTAACACACTCTGATAGCCCTCATAGAATGCTGGCGGAAAACCACCAAATAGTTCGGTCATCGCCAAATCACATTCACTGTCACCCCAGTAGCAGGCTGGGTCATAGCAGATGGGGCCGAAAGGCGACTCGGCGCAGTTGCCATACCAGATATCACCATGTAGTAGCGACGGCTTAGGCTTGTGACTAGCAAGGGCATACTTAACGCTATCTATGATCTCGTCGATATCCCCAAACTCTATACCTTTCTCTTTTAAAAGCTGTAATTGCCAACCTATGCGTTGCTCGGCAAAGAACTGACACCATTTCTTTTGCCAGCGGTTAGGTTGCAGGGTGCTGCCAATATAGTTGTCGTTATCGAAACCAAACTCTTTTTGATCGCCCCATAGATGAAGCTCAGCAAGTTGTTTGCCAAATTGATAACTGGATTTCTCTTCAGCGAGAGGACGTGTAGGGAGATAGTTGAGGATAAGAAAAGAAGCGTCCTTTGAACTGCCCAGATGAACAATCTCAGGAACGGTAACCGTATTGGAATCACGCAATTCCGCCAGAGCATCGACCTCTGCAGAAAAGTTGGAGAGAAATTCTTTGCCGTTAATCTTAACGAAGTAGCGCTGCTCTCCATCACTGATCATATAGCTCTCGCTGATATCGCCTGAGCTAATGCGAGTTTTCTCCATTATCTTGAATTCAAACATCAAGACATCTGAAAGCTGCTGTGATATCGCTTGCCACATCAAGTCGCCCTCATAATTGGTTACCGTATATAGTGTAGATTATGGCACCAAATCGGTGCCTAAAAATTGATCACGGCCTCACAGTACGCGTCTAGTTTGCCAATATGCGTCTGCCAGTATGGGGAATCGAGACGAGAGATGATCACACCGCGCGAAGTCGAGGCGTGCATAAAGCTGTTGTCACCAATATAGATACCCACGTGCCGTACCTTTATGCCAGTTTTAAAGAAGACTAGGTCGCCAAACTCGCGGTTTTCATAATCAACAGACTCACCCATATCGCTTTGCATATCGGTAGTACGTGGCAGTGGGCGTTTAAACACCTCGTCGAACGCTATTTGCACGAACGCGGAACAATCCACTCCACGTAGGCTCTGTCCTCCTAAGCGATAAGGAGTGTTATGCCAGCGCTCATAAAACAGGAACAGTTGGTCTTTGTGTTGCGCCTGTTGCTTATTGAGTTCTGCCATGTTGACTCTGGCCTGTGGGTTTTCTTTGGGGCCAGAAGCGCACCCGGTGAGCGTCAATGCCAGCAACAAGGCGAATTGATATTTCATGAATCTTCCCTAAAAGGCTGGGTTAAGATCTTGTCTAAGCGCTGCTCATTGGGACAACGGAACTGATGAATGCCAATGTCCATATCTAGATGCCCCAATTTTGGTTGCTCGATGTAGGAACCGAACAAGCGATCCCATATCGCAAGACAAAACCCATAATTTGAATCGGTTTCAGCTCGAATTGTAGAGTGATGAACGCGGTGCATGTCAGGAGTAACCAAGAATTTACGAACCCAAGTATCAACTGCATAAGGAATGCGCATATTACTGTGATTAAACATAGCCGAGGCGTTTAGGATGATCTCAAAGGCAATCACAGCAACAGGTGGAACTCCAAGTATCACCACAGTTGCAATCTTGATAACCATAGACAGCCATATCTCGATAGGGTGAAAACGAGTCCCAGTAGTGACATCTATGTCTTGGTCTGAATGATGGGTTTTGTGCAAAGCCCAAAGCATAGGAATGGTGTGAAATAGCCTGTGCTGCCAATAGATGATCATATCCATAGCCATAAGGCTGACAATCACGGAGAGCCATAGTGGAAGCTCGATCATACGCAGTAGCCCAACTTGCTGAGTTTGCGCCAGAGTGCAGCTTCCAATGCCAGCAGCGGAAGTGTCAGTTGCAGTACGATAGAGTTGAAGCCCACAAGGCTAAGATTATTCAGCCAGCGAAACCATCGAGGTTGAGAAAGCGTGCGCCTAGGCACTATGGTTTCTATCAGCATACAGATGAGAAGTACGCCAAGAAAAACGGTGAATCTGAGAAGGTTACTATCCATCTAACTTCTTCCAATAGAGTGACAATCGCCTAGCGGTCAATTATGCTTGCCCGCCTTAAAATAGCTTAACCAATTTATACAAAGGCAGCATTAATATGCGAATCCATGCGGTACATCGCTTGATTGAACAGCGACTGAATAATGCCACTAAACCCTTTAACGCAAGGGGAGCAAAAGTGGATCGCTGCAAGAGATGCAGAGTCGCAAAAAAATACTGTCTATGTCAATTTCAGCCCGAGCCTTATCAGGCTTTGCATCACTTATCTTGTACTCAGAAAACGAGGTACTTAAGCCAAGCAATACCGGGCGTTTAATCGCGGATATCTGTGAAGATACCTATGCCTTTCAGTGGCACAGAACAGATAGACCTGCCGAATTGGAAAGTCTATTCAAATCAGATAAATATCAGCCAGTGTTGGTTTTTCCAAAGAACTATCTTGTGGAGAGCAATTCGGTTATTGAGCCAAAACAGATAGCTACTTTGGAAAAACGCCTTTGTTTATCTTCTTAGATGCCAGTTGGCGCGAGGCTAGGCGCATCTATCGAAAATCTGAGTATCTGCAAAACATTCCATGTATCTCTATCAGCGAGAAGTCTATCTCTGACTATGTGATGAGAAAGGCGATACACGAGCAGCAATTGGCTACCTGTGAGGTGGCAGGTATAGTTCTAGCAAACAGTGGCTATACTGAGGCAAGTAGTAAACTTGTTGAGTGGTTTGAGGTGGTTACAGAGAGCTACATGCTGACCAAAACCCAAGGCACTCGAGATTTTACCAGGCCTAAACTTCAAGGCTTTATCCACTGACTGATATCTATACGCTTGATTTCTCTCAACCCATTTTATGCGAGTCGTCACGGAAAGTAGGGGCGCATATCTGGATAATGCATTTTAATTCGCGGTTAAAAAGAATCCTGATTTTGGGGAGAGAATGATGTATTACGGCTTTGATGTCGGCGGCACTAAGATTGAATTTGGTGCGTTTAACGAGAAACTAGAGCGTCTAGCAACGGAACGCGTACCTACACCTGGTGATGACTACCAGAAACTAGTAGATACGCTAGCGGGTCTTGTAGAAAAGTACGACGCAGAGTTTGGTACTGAAGGTCATGTTGGCCTTGGTCTTCCTGGTATGGAAGATGCGGACGATGGCACGGTTCTTACAGTAAACGTACCAGCAGCTAAGGGTAAGCCTCTTCGCGCTGACCTAGAAGCTAAGATCGGTCGCCCAGTTAAGATTGAAAACGACGCTAACTGCTTTGCACTTTCTGAAGCTTGGGATGATGAGCTTAAAGATGAGCCTTGCGTAATGGGTCTGATCCTAGGTACCGGTTTCGGTGGCGGTATCATCCATGAAGGTAAAGCATACTCAGGTCGTAACCACGTCGCGGGTGAGCTTGGCCATACACGTCTTCCTATCGATGCTTGGTTCCACCTTGGTGAGAACGCACCTCTACTTGGCTGTGGTTGTGGTAAGAAGGGTTGCTTAGACAGCTATCTTTCTGGTCGTGGCTTCGAGCTTCTTTACGCTCACTACTATGAAGAGCAGAAGAAAGCGATCGATATCATCAATGCATACAACGAAGGCGAAGCTAAAGCTGTAGAGCACGTTGACCGCTTTATGGAGCTACTGGCTATCTGCTTTGCGGGCATCTTCACTGCATACGACCCAGACGTTGTTCCTCTAGGCGGTGGTCTATCAAACTTTGAGCTGATCTATGAAGAGATGCCAAAGCGTGTGCCTAAATACCTAATGTCTGTGGCTAAATGCCCTAAGATCATCAAAGCGAAACACGGTGATTCAGGCGGCGTTCGCGGCGCAGCTTTCTTGAATATCAAGTAAGCGTCAAAGTTTTGAAAAAGGCGTTACAGACTTTGTCTGTAACGCCTTTTTTGTATTATTTATGAACGATAGCGTTTCAAAAAGGTGAACCAGAACGCTGTTTGCCAATTTTACCTACAAAAATCTTGGGGATTTTGGTATAAATCGCGCTTCAAATTTTCTTCCCTGCTGAGAAGCAGCGTACAGGAGACCTTTTAAATGAGACTTGCACACAAACGTAACGTTCAGAACAAACTACGTAAATTTGTGAAAGCTGCACCGGCGTCAGCCCGCCCAACTAAGGAAGTTGCAGTAGAGATCAAGGAAGTTAAAACTGAAACAGTTGTAGAGAACAAAGTAGAGATCGCTTTGACTCCTAAGCAGCAACAAGTTCTAGACATCGTTGTTAAGAATGCTGAAGGCATCAACGAAAGGCATCGGCCTTGAAGCGGGTCAAGAAGACGCAAAAGCGGCATCTTGGGCAACCGGTGCACTTAAGAAGCTAGTAGAGCTTGAGCTAGTTGCTCGTGAGCAAATCGCTTCAAATAAGGTGCTATATAAAGCGCTTTAATTGCCAAATAAATCTTGTGTCTGAATGACATGAGTGTTGGAGATAAAACAAAGGGAAGCAGTTGCTTCCCTTTGTTGTTTTTACTTCTTACCGATTGGTCTGTTTTCTTTCGATTTTAGCGTGATTTTGCCAAAGCCGAGTTGCTTGAAGTAGTTATCTCTATAGTCTCGGGCGGCTTTTGTATCTGATACCGCTTCGATCTGCTGCTCCATTTTTAGGAACTCTTTAATATCAATCCCTTCAGCATCGGCAACCGCTTCGTGAATAGTGCGAAATTGCTGATAGGAGAACAGCAACTCTTTTTGCTGCTTCTTGTATGTGTATAAGATGATTCGAGCCATAGTCTTACCTTAAGAGGCATTAACCGCAATTCGCGGTGGGGTGATGCCATGTTTACGGAATTCTTTCATTACGCGCAGGGTAATGTCGGTTTCGAATAGTTTCTCATAAGCGGTATCCACAACGTAAGCCTTACAGGTCAATTGAATGGCTAAATAGTTGTCAGAAATGGTCTGTTTGACCAAAACAACAACAGGTTTCGGCAGATGGATATAGCGACTCGAGGATGCCGCTTCTTGGATCAGGTCACGAGCAAGGTCGATATCTTGTTCAATGCCGACGAAGAAGGGGATCACTACCTGCATATCCAGCGCGCCGTAGTTACCACTGACGGTGACTTCATTCAGGAACTTGTTGTTTGGGATAGTGATGATGTCATCGTTCAGTGTGCGCATGCGCACCGAGCGCAAACCGATAGTGATGATGTCGCCATAGTTGCCTTCGAACGTAACTCGGTCACCAACCTGGAAAGGTCTATCGATCATCACAGTTAGGCCCGCGATGAAGGATGCCGCCAAGTCTTTCAGTGCAAAACCGACCGATACCGCTAGCGTACCACCGATAAGGGCGAGGATATGATCGTTAATTCGAAAACTGATCATAAACACTACTAGGCCAGCAGTGACATAGATAAAGAACTGGAAGAAAGACTGCGCCTTTTGCAGCAGCATTCGATACTGCACAAACTGCGTACTGACGCTTTCTACAATAGAGTCGATAAATCTAAGCAGTACCCAAGTACAGGCGATAATAACGATAGAGAAGAGTACGCCGCCCCAGCGGATCAGGCTAGCGAACTCTTGGATAGAGTCGATATTTGGTACTTCTTCCACCGCCCAAGTTGGGGTGCTTGATAGGGCGATAACAACAAATAATAAAATCTTCTGCATATTATTTTACCAATAGGTGCTGACGGTGAAGAACATTGGTGATGTGACGGAACCAGTGATCCGAAATCTTGGCCTTGTCTTCATTCCACTCGATATAGCCGCGGCTCTGGAAATAACGAAGCGTACCTAGAACCTCAGCATGCGAAAAGTTGAGTACACTCTGAGAGCTCTTCCTGGCTTGCGACCTCTAGTTGCACGATAGAGCGAAGTACAGCAAGCATAGGCTTCGGCATAGACTCAAGTTCTTGAGACTCAGGCGCTCTGAATAGCCTTACGACCACAGACTCGTCATTCTTATTACGACGCAGTGACAAACGGAAGAAGCGCAGCGATACCGTAGGGTTACCGTCGGCATAGTGCCATAGGATTCGATAAAAGCCTTTACGAGCGCGTTCTTCTTCGCTGATGTTTTCATGGTCCCACTGTTTAGGTACCACCAGTCCTTCAAACGAGACGCGATTCTCTTCGCCTTGGTTGATGCGAGACTCAAGCAGTTCAGCCACTTGTTGTTCGTTCCAACGAGGAAGGAAGGTAACCCAATCGAATAGCAGACGCTCGCCGCGGGCGCGGTCTACAAAACGCCAGCTCGCTTTCTCTACCGCTAGTACAGCGCGATGGTTCTTCTTAGAACGACGTAGCAGGTTAGTGAACTTGATAAGGCCGGTAAGGCCACCCACCATAGGCTTAACGAGGCGCTGACCATTATCTAGTGCGATCAGATAGCTCTCTTCGCTTTTGCGAAGGTGGGTCAAGATCTGGATCTCGCCCGCATCACGCTCAAGACCAAGCTGCTCGGCAAACTCTTGGATAAGATCGCTGTAACCGGCGTAAGGACAGTTTAGATAGATAGGTGTTGCGTTCTTAACCTTATGCAGAAGTTGCTTAAGGAAGGTAGTTGTACCTATCCCACGTTCACCGGAAACCACACATACCGCAGGATTGTTGGACAGCACATACTTTGAGATGTTCTTGAACTCATCGCGAGCATAATCAATCAAGGTGCTGTCTTCATGACCTGGAGTAACGTATTGGAACGCCTCATCACCGCGAATACGTACGAGATTCTGCGCCTGCGCTTCACTCTCATTCTGTTTTGCCACCTCGATCTTAAACAAGTAAGCAAGGCCTTGGCTAAAGAAGGTGTAGGTTGAAAGCTTGCTCACCACCATACCTTGGCAGGTTACCACCATGATATAGATGATGCCGATAACAGATGCCGCGATATTAAGTAGGAAAGTCTCTTTATTTCGCTCCGCCCAGGTTACCCATACGGGCTTCTCTTGCATCTTCTCTAGTCGGCGGAAGATGATAGGGCGCCATTTTTTGAGTACCCGAATAGAGATAAGGACAAACCAAACGAAGACTAGGGTCGAGATCCAGTGATAGATGGTGCCTTTACCGACGGTGCGGTGGGAAATCTGCAGGATCACGCCCACTACGATAAAGCTCCACACATACCAACGTATGGTGGAAAGGCGCAGCGCTACTATCTCTTTCGATGAGCTTCGGCTGTTTCGATAGGCGAACTCGAGAATAAAGCTGATAGCGATTGAGCCACCCAATACCCACCAAGTGAAGATCTCAAGTACGATAAGCTGACTGAGACTTGGTATGGTTGCTAACACTCGCAAGGATAGGGTGATGGCAATCAGTACCGCAATGGCGCGATTAGCCTTGCTGATATACCAAAGCAATCGGATCCACAGTGGTGGCTTTTGATTAAGCTCCAGCTGAGTCTTTCTAAACACCTCTATCAGACGTTTACTGTTGGCTAGCCACCATGTAAGAGCAAAATAGATGAACAGTACCTTCAAGCCCGCCCAGATAACCGGGATAGGTGAAATAAAGATATCTTTGATAAGGCCCTTAAAACTGCGGATCTGCCAATGAACGAGAAACTCGCCGTTCAGCCTAGTGATATACCACTCCAGTTTGAATTGGGTTACGCCTGATGGGCCAAAACCTGTCACCATATCGCGAGTAGAGGTGCGAGCTAGGTTGATCAGCTTCTCTTTACTGCCACCTAGGTGGGCCAGCGTCAGCCATGTTTTCTCCGCGATACGCCAGTTTTCATCGGTAGAATCTTTGCGATAGGTGCGAAGCTCTGTAGCAAAACGCTCAGAGTCTTCTGCTTGCTCGCGAATAACTGCATTGAGCAACTGATCTACCTTGGTTCTGTCATCGGCAGACATAAACAGTGGCTCAGGTATCTTTTCTATTTCCGACGCAATAGTAAGCGCAACTTCATCGACTTGTGGCTCGTCGGTGATGTCGTAGGTAAATTCTGCTCGAACAGAAAATGAAACTAGAAATATGAAAAGAGAAATTAGCAGGTTTGATTGCAACTTTGCTCTCATGATTTTTTTAGGCCTGAATTTCATAAACATTGATTCAGATGCAAGTGTAGTGCAGAGAGTCACAATTCTGAAATTTTTTCAGCAAAAACAGAAAATTAGATGCAACTGATTTCGTTTGAATATGCGACTTGGCTCTCTTTATTAACCCAAAGTATGGGTGTTACTCTGGTGCTACAAATCTGAAACCTTGCTAGGAGGCGCGGGTGAATTTCCCTTATCGAAATATCGTAGTGTTAACGGGTGCAGGTATCTCTGCCGAGTCGGGAATTAAGACCTTCAGGGCTCAGGATGGGCTTTGGGAAAATCATCGCATCGAGGATGTGGCGACGCCAGAGGGTTTTGCTCGCGATCCAGACTTGGTTCAGTCTTTCTACAATAAGCGCCGCGAAAAACTGCAAACCCCTCAAGTTGAACCTAACCCAGCACACCTTGCCTTAGGTAGGCTCGAAAGAGAACTGGAGGGCAAAGTGACTGTGGTTACGCAAAATATCGACAACTACATGAGCGTGGCGGGACTCAGAATATTGTACATATGCATGGTGAGCTATTAAAAGCTCGCTGTAGCGGGTCAGGGCAGGTGTTCGATCAAACCCAGGATATCAAAACTGGTGACCTGTGCCATTGCTGTCAAATACCGCAACAGCTTCGTCCGCATATTGTTTGGTTCGGTGAGATGCCACTGCAATTGGATTACATCTACTCAGCGATACAAGAGGCTGACCTGTTTGTCTCAATCGGCACCTCCGGTGTGGTGTATCCGGCAGCTGGATTTGTGCATGAGGCGAGGTTATATGGCGCCCATACTATAGAAATTAATCTAGAGCCGAGTGCGGTTGAGACAGAGTTTGCTGAAAAGCGCTATGGGCGCGCAGGCGCTGAAGTACCAAAGCTTGTGGACGAGCTACTCAGCCTGTAAGCGAAGCTGGTTTTTCACTAAACGGAAGCTGCTTTCGTAGCTAAAGCGGTTGTTTGGTGTGGTCAATTTGAATTGGCCTTGTTCAATCACTCGGTTTGGAATAACCACCAAAGTATCATTGTCGATATCGAGCTCTTCAATATTCGGGGTTAAGCCTGTGTGCTTAGCCAATGCAAGCTGAGTTTCTTTACGAGTAAGATAGTTCATCAACTCGTAGGCAAGCTCGTGATTCTCTGAGTGCTCTAGGATAGATAGGGCATACACATCTAATATTGCACCCTCAGATGGCCATACCATATCGATATTACCGCCTTCGACGTTCGCCTCATAAGCCTGTGCATTGGTCAGTAGACCAATAGATACACGTCCCGATAGGAAGTGCATTTCAGGATCGTTATCTGCAAGGAAGGCAGTATTTGAGGCCAGCGATTCCAACCATTGGCGTGCCTCGTTCAACTCTTTCTGAGAAGCGTTGTTGATGGAATAACCAAGCTCCATCAAAGCAACGCTAAGCATAGATTGTGAATCGTTCGGAAACATCAATTGCCCTGACCACTGCGCATCCAGTAGATCCGACCAACTCGTTACCATGGATGCTGGAAGCATATCCGCATTGGTAGCAACACCCATGCCTTCAATAAGAAGAGGCACAGAGTATTGGTTGTATGGCGCAAGGTTCGTACCAGCAATTCTTGTTTAAACTCTTGTTTATGAGTCAACTTCTCTGGTTGGATTGGCTGAAAATAGTGTTCAATCGTACTTTGACCTGGATAAAAGCTGTATGGCAGGATCACTAGGTCTACGCTATTTACCGCTTCACTGGTCTGTCTTGGATCGCGCACATTGTTATACACATGCTGCTCAACCTGAATGCCAGTTTCAGAGGTAAACTGGTGCAGTATCTCGACTGGAACTAGATTGTTAGGGGCGTACAAGGTGATGGATTGAGTTTCAACTTGATTCTCCGTTGCTTCCTCAGCGTTCACTTCTTCAGATTGTGAGGTGATCTCTTCTGCAGATAGCTGAAATGCGGCCAGTGATGCGACAATAGCAAGGGTAGGGATCAGACGTACAGCGTTTGTCATTGTTGCTTTTATAAACTCAAATCGGATCAAAATGTGACGTAGCTCAGAATTATATCCAATAAAAGTTTGAAATGCACCTCTGATGTTACGATTTCGACACATCATATGTAACGAATTCGTTGCAACGCAAGGTGGCAAAAGGGATACACCTTACTCTCGATAGTGGGTATACTTGCGCGAGCCGAATTTCTTTATGTAGCAAGGACATTTACAGATACATGAGTAACCCGATAGAAAAAGATTTTAATCTAGGCGGCAGTGTTGATAAGGCATTGGCGGGCGATTTTGAACTGAAATCTTTAGATGTAATTCGCGAAGCATGGCAACTTACCATGCAAAACCTACTGCGTTTCTCACCTGCAGTACTTATCTTGATCGGGATCCAAGCCGTCATCTTCTTCTTTGCGCTTAAGATGCAAGTGGGAGATCTTTCAAATGTCTTGAATATGTTCCAAGACCCAGAGACGTTAGACCCATCTATTTTTCAATCTATCTTTGTGGCTAACTTTAGCTACGAGGTGATCACAGCGCCTATCTACGCTGGCATTGCTATGATGGCAATGAGCCATGCTGCTGGTCTTAAGACAGAGACTCGCCACATCACCAAAGGCTAAGCTTTACTGTTCCAGTAATTCTGGTTGCTATGATCAACCTGCTTCTACAAGCAGTTGCCGGCGCTATTTTCCCGTTCTTGTCTTTCTATCTGTCTATTGCCTTTAGTAATGCCATCTTGCTTGTATGTGAGAAGCGCATGACACCAATGAACGCGCTATGGACGTCACTACGTGGGGTAAACAAGCGCCTATTTGCTGTGGCGACTATCTACCTTGTGGCTATGCTGATGTTCTTCGCTGGCCTAATGATGTATGGCCTTGGTCTTATCATTGCAGTGCCATTCTTCTTCCACGTGAAGGGCATTATCTATCGCAATATGTTTGGTATTCGCCTGCAGATTGTAGCGAAAGGGCCATCAAGCTCTGATGATTCAAATAACGACTCTGGTTCTACTCCTGAAGAAAAACCACAAGACAAGCCTGAAGAAGATAACAACCATCGTCCAGGTTCGAATACCTTTGACGCATAAGGCCGTGAAATGAAAAAGATGTTAGTAGCGGCTGGGATTGCCGCTCTATGTGCAACCTCTGTTACTCACGCTGAAGAGTATATGTTTACCTACAGCAAACTGTACTCTCCTTTGAAACACAATATTAAACAGCCTGATTCTGATGTTAAGGTCGGCTTGTTCTTTACTGATTTTGCCACTAAACAACCATGCTCTATTAAAAAGGCGTGGATGGAAAAAGAAGAACATTATGAAGAGCTGAAGATTGCGGACAATGGTGAAGTGAACGTTCCTTTAGACAGCAATCTGCGCAGTGCGAATCCGCTGGTCTATATCGTCACTCAAGGAGAGGCTCGCTGTGATTACTCTTTGGTGGTGCTTTCCAAAGAGTCTTGGCAGGGAAGTATAGATAAACAAACTCTTGAGACAAGCACCGAGCAGATGCATGACATGCTAGGAAACTTGGGTGGCATGTTCTCATCTTGGTTTACACCGGAGATTTCTGGTGTGACCCTAGAGTTTAAGCCAGGCTCAATTCAGAATATCCCACTGTCTAACGGTAAGCTGATAGATGTGGATGAGTATGGTAAAGCTATCCTGATGTTGAGTGATTTAAGTGACGGGGTCACGGCTAATCTTTCTCAGCCAACTCAAAGAGTTATGCCATATATTCAAAAATAAAAAGAGGACCTAGGTCCTCTTTTTATGCTTAGATGTTGGTCACGTCTAACTGAAGCTTAGGATCAAACTCGACCGCTTCGCTGGTCGATACCTCTGGCATCTCTTCTTTATCGAAACCGATATCACCGCCATTGATCACGCCAGAGTCTTTATCTACCGATTTAAAGTCAAACAACTCAAAGTCCGCTAGGTGGCTTGGCACTACGTTTTGCATCGCACGGAACATAGTCTCAATGCGACCTGGGAATTGTTTGTCCCAGCCGTTTAGCATCTGCTTGATGTTTTGACGCTGAAGATTTGGCTGAGAACCACATAGGTTACAAGGAATGATTGGGTAGTCACGCATCTCAGCTACTTGATGATGTCTTTCTCACGGCAGTACGCTAGTGGACGAATCACCACGTGCTCGCCGTTATCTGAAACTAATTTAGGTGGCATCGCTTCATCTTGCCGCCGTGGAACATGTTCAAGAACAGGGTCTCGATGATGTCATCTCTATGGTGGCCAAGAGCGATTTTAGTTGCGCCTAGCTCTTTTGCTGTGCGATACAAGATGCCGCGACGCAGACGAGAGCATAGTGAACAGGTTGTTTTTCCTTCAGGGATCTTGTCCTGAACGATAGAGTAAGTGTCTTCTTCTACAATCTTGTATTCAACGCCAAGGCTCTCTAGGTATTCAGGCAGGATGTGACCAGGGAAACCAGGCTGTTTTTGGTCTAGGTTTACTGCGATAAGAGAGAAATCAACCGGTGCGCTCTTTTGTAGGCTCATCAAGATCTCAAGCATGGTAAAGCTGTCCTTACCACCAGACAAACACACCATAATGCGGTCACCTTCTTCAATCATGTTGAAATCGGCAATGGCATTACCTGTGTTACGACGCAATCGCTTTTGTAACTTGTTTAAGTTGTATTGCTGCGCCTTGGTGCGCTCTTGAACTTGTTCGCTCATACTGCTTCCGGTTAATGGTTAAACTTTCGGGAGAGGTATGATACGGATATTCCCATCAGATTCCAGTGAAAAAGATTGCTGGCGTTTATGAGAGTCAAAAAATAGCGGTGAAACACCGCTATTTTCGAGGGTTTTATGGCTACTCGCCGTTAGGTCGAGTGGACTGATATAGCCACTTGGTTTTAACGCTAGAACGTCACAGTTGATCTTATCTATGATGTTCTCGGCTGTATTGCCCAAGAATACTGCTGATAAACCGGTACGACCTGAAGTGCCAAGTACAACTAACCCAGCGTTTAGGTCTTCTACCGCTTTAGGGATCACATCTTGAGGTAAGCCTTGTTCAACTATGGTTTGCTCTTCATCGATACCATACTCTTGGCGAAGGGCTTCATACTTTTTAAGTGATGGCCGCGAACTGAATCTGAGTAAATAGTTGGGTCGAATTCTGGAAGCTCGACAGTGATGTTTGGCGGTGTGATTGGGTAGGAGTTTACTAAGTGCGGGGTCGCATTCAGGCGCTCTGCAAGATCGAGTGTCTTACGCACCATTCTATGGTTAAGGTCTAGGTGATGTTCGTTTTCAGAACCACGTGTACCGAAGCAACGATATGACCGTGCTCTGGGAAATCATGGTCTTTTACCAGAAGCACAGCGCAAGGGCACTTACGAAGGAGGTGCCAGTCGGTAGGGGTGAAGAGTACCGATTCAAGTACGTCGTGTTTACGAGTGGTTTTCACTACAAGCTCAAAGTCTTGCGCGAACACTTCACTGATAATGGCTTCGTAAGGACGGTTATGCCAAACCACCTTGATATCTAACTCGATATCGTCATCGTGATAAGGCGGCAACCTCTTTCATCCACTGCTCGCGCTGATGAATCACGCCAGCCCGCATTGCATCACGCTCATCGGATGAAAGCATGGAGGTCATTTCATAAGAAAAATCGTATATGGCAAGGAAGAAGGTAATTTTGCATGGCGATTTACTTTTTCTTCCGATTTGCATGGCTCGAGCCAGTGCTGGCTGCTGCTCTGCATCGATATTGGCAACAACCAAGATGTTGTTGTAAATACTCATAGACCACCTTTATCTCATTTAATTAGATTACAAGACTCAATATAGCTCGAAAAAATGACTCGAGTTTGATGGAATCTTAATTCTAAGATTAGACGAAAAATTGGTGGTTTATTAGTAATTTAGAAGAATTAGAGTGGGGATTTTGAAGTGACTCAAAAAGAGCCACTTCAGGAGGTAGTTTTATTCGCAACGAGCCGCGCCAGCAAGCTTAGCTAGGGCATCATGGTCGTTGATGGTGATGTATTTACCTTTAACTGACAGGATGTCAGACTTTTGGAAACGACCCAATAGGCGGCTGATGGTTTCAACCGTCAGGCTAGGTAGTTACCGATATCACCACGCGTCATAGTCAAGCGGAACTCACGCGGCTGAAACCACGCTGAGAGAAACGCTCAGACAGGTTGTACAGGAATGCCGCTAGACGCTCTTCAGCGTTCTTCTTCGACAGAAGCAAGATCATGTCTTGGTCGCCTTTGATTTCGCTACTCATAAGACGCATGATTTGCTGACGAAGTTTAGGCATTTTGCCTGACAGGTCATCAAGGATTTCGTACGGGATCTCACAAACCATAGAAGTTTCAAGCGCTTGCGCGAAACTAGGGTGGGCGTGAGAGTTAATTGCATCAAAACCAACTAGGTCACCAGCTAGGTGGAATGCAGTGATTTGTTCGTCGCCTTGTTCCGTAATGGTGTAGCTTTTTATCGTCCCTGAGCGGATAGCATACAACGATTTAAGCTCGTCCCCAGCCTTGAATAGCTCTTGACCCTTTTGAATTGGCTTCTTGCGCTCAATGATCTGATCCAGTTGGTCAAGTTCATTGTCGTTAAGGGTAAAAGGAATACACAGTTGTGAAATACTGCAGTCTTGGCAGTGAATTGCACAACCACCTGACTGAACACGCTTAGCTGTAGACTTCTCAGTAGTGATAATCATAGGATCTCAAAATGGCTCAACTTGATTTACGTCAATATTCTACCATTTCCGGATATGAAAAGGTAGCTCAATAAATTTGAGTTATATCAGATATTTAGTATAAGTATTATTTAATGAAGCAAAATAAAGATCGAATAAAATGCGTACAGAATCATAATTATGCCGAATACTTTACGACTGCTTGGTTTGCGCAGAAAGGCGAGTAGGCTCGATGCACCTGTGCCTACCAATAGCATGGCGGGTAGTGTTCCCAAACCAAATGCGCCCATTATCAACAAGCCATTAATGGCGCTACCTGACATTGCCGCCCAACTGACCATGGAATACACCATGCCGCAGGGAATCCAACCCCAGATAAAGCCAACAGGATAGGCATAGAGAGGAGACTTTAATGGGAGAAGCTTACCCGCAAGTGGGATAGTTTTTTCCAAAGACCTTGCCCCAGTTTTTCCAGTTGTAAGAGCCCATTCCACCAACCAGTAAGATACAGACCTAGTACTAGGATAAACACTGCAGCGATTGCACGCAGTACCGTTAGTCCTTGGCCAAAGCCAAACAACTGCACACCGCTTGCAACCGCACCACCGATAATGGCGCCAGTTACTAGGTAGGAACTGATGCGACCGAGATTATAAAGAAATGACACTCGCACCTTTTGTCGCGGACCATTTAATGCAACGGCACTGGCGATACCGCCACACATGCCAATGCAGTGGCCTGCACCTAGCAGGCCAATCATAAAGGCACCGAGCCAATCAATGTTTTGCATCTTTGTCTGACTCGTTAGGCATGTCGTCTTCGAAAAGGATGTTGTGTCCTTGACGGTCTAGATCTTCAAACTGCTCGCTCTTAACTGCCCACAGAAACACGGCTATCGCCACTGCGACCAGAACTATGGCGATCGGAATTAGAATGTACAGGCTTTCCATCAGTATTTAATAACCTCAATGAATTGGTAACAACTATGATGGAACTGGCCGACATGCCCGCAACGGCAATGTAAGGCGCAACCATACCGGCTACCGCAAGTGGCAAGATCAATAGGTTGTAACCTAAAGACCAAGCCAAGTTTTCTCTTATAATTTTACGTGTTTTTAGCGCTAATAGACGCGCTGAGATCAGTTTGTCTAGCTTGTCACCCAAAAGAACCATATCTGCCGAGGACTTAGCAACGTCTGTACCGCCACCCATGGCTACCGACAGGTGAGCTCCAGCAAGGGTTGGGGCATCGTTAATACCATCGCCAATCATCATGGTTACATCTTTGCTTGGCAAGGATTTTAGATAATCCAGTTTGCCCTGCGGAGATACGCCAGCAACCACTTTGTCGATATGCAGTTTGTCGGCTACAGGTTTTGCATTCAGCTCACTATCACCGGTTAGCAGCGTTGTTTTGATGCCAAGTGCCGACACTTTTTCTAAGAAATCTGCGCTACTCTCGCGTAGCGGGTCGGTATAGGTAAAGGCCGCCGCCAGTTTTCCATCAATGCTCAGGTAAACCGTTTGTGGGCAGCTTTGCATATCGCTCGGAGCAACAAACTTATGACTGCCTATCTTGCACTCTAAACCTTGATACTGACCGCTAAGGCCTAGGCCTATATGATTGTCTACCGACTCAACCTTTGTCTCTGTATCAATATAGGGTTTAAATGCGCTAGCAATCGGATGGTTAGCGTGTGACTCGATACTTGCCGCGATAGCGAGTACCTGTTGTTCTGTCCAATTGCCAAAGGTTTGGGTTTCGTTCAGTGACACCTTGCCTTCGGTGAGCGTACCTGTTTTATCAACGATAAGGTGATTGATTTTGCACAGAGTCTCAATAGCATGAGATTTTCTAAGCAAGATACCGAGGTTGCTCATGCGAGAGGTACCGCAGGTGATAGCAGTAGGCGTTGCAAGAGACAAGGCACAAGGACAGGTCGCAACTAATACCGCAAGCATGATCCAGAAGGCGTCCTCTGGCTGATTTTGTTGCCAGTAAAGATAGGTCGCCGCTGAGATGATCAAGATAGCAGCCACAAAATAGCGCGCTACCACATCGGCAATCTCGGCAATCTTAGGCTTGGTAGACTGGGCTTCATCTTGCAGGCGAACTATTTTCGCGATCATGCTTTCTTGATTTTGGCAGTTCACCTCAAGAGTAAAGGTCTGCTCGCCATTAACAGTGCCGGCAAATACCGTCTCACCGATAGCTTTTTTCACATGCAGCGATTCACCGGTCAGCATGGACTCATCAATGAAAACTTCACGATCGACCACCAAGCCATCCGCTGGGACGTGTTCACCGGCAAGGACGCGCACGCGATCGCCAATCTTCAGGGTCTTAACCGGGATCTGGTCGCCATTTTCAAGGGTGGCCATGGCTGGAACCAGTTTAAGCAGGTTGGCACTGGCCGCAGCTGCCTTTCGTCGTGCGCGCATTTCAAGGAAACGCCCAAGGAGCAAAAAGAACGCAAACATTGAGATGGATTCAAAGAATACCTCACCGCTTTGGGTGAAAGTGGCAATCACACTGGCAAAATAGGCAAAGATCATGGCCAGTGAAACCGGGACGTCCATGCCTAAGGTGCGTGCCTTAAGCTCCGCCACGCATTCATGTAGAAAGGTAAGGCAGAGTAGAGCATTACCGGAGTGGCAAAGATCAAACTGATGATACGAAAGTAATGCTTAAACTCCGGTTCGAGATTGCCAAACACTTCCAAATAAAGTGCAACCGCCAGCATCATGACCTGCATGGTGGCCAGGCCAGCAATACCTAGTCGATAAAGGTATTGCTTCATCTGGCGATAGTAGTTCTCTTCTTGTTTATCAGCCTCGAATGGAGCTGCTTTGTAACCAAGCTTATGGATAACGCTTAGAAGCTCACTTAGTTTGGTTTGAGTGTTGTCCCAAGCCAGAACCGCACGATGAGTCGCTGTATTCACACGAATACGAACCACACCTTTGCGCCCATTCATCTGCTTTTCGATAAGCCAAGCGCAAGCGGCACAAGAGACACCATCTAGTGACAGCGTCACTTCGGAAGTGTTTTCATCATTACGAACAAACTCGGATTGGATCTCTTCGTTATCGTAGTGAATAAGTGATTGAAGCTGCTCAGGAACTAGGTCAACACGCTCAGCTTTTTCAGTGCGATATTGATAGTAAGAGACAAGGCCGCTGTCGACTATGGTCTGGGCTACCGATTGGCAACCCGGACAACACATGTCTCGAACCTCATCGAGGATTTTTACCTGAAAGTTCGTGCTCTCTGGTACTTCTTCACCGCAGTGGTAACACGATTTTGTCATAGCGCTTCTAGTTCATTAGTGGAGCTGGGGTCGAACTAGGGAAGTTCATACGTCCCTGGATTAACCAATGTTCGTCATGTGGAGTGAGCTCGATAAACCAAGGGCCTGAAAGAGGCTCATCCAGTTTGATTTTATATACGCCAGAAGCGTTTGCTGTGACCAATACACTAAAATCTTGATCTGGCAGGGTACGGTGGTGAAAAGCACGTTAATTGCTGGATAGTAGGCAGTTCGCTTTATCAAACTCTACGATGACCTCATCACCCTCAGAATGAACCAAGGCATCTAGGTTCATTTCGTTTGCCACGTTGACCTTACTTAGGTCGACATTGATACCTTTGCCTTTTTATAGTAATCCTCTGAGACCAGCGAGACAGTGTGTTGAGACAGGATGTAGACCCTCAAAAGGGTGCCGAATACGGTCGTAAGGATGAGTAAAAGTATGAACCAAGCCCAAAACTCTTTATACCAAGGCTTTACCATAAAAAACTTCTCTGATGAAAAATGAAAGGGAGTACTTTAGAAAAAAACAGCCTCCAATGCAGAGGCTGTTGTCAGATTATTACTACTTGTTACTATTTTTCTTGGTTGCTTAAACTCCACACATAGGCTGAAACAAGTTGCACTTTTTCTTCACCTAGTATGTCTTTCCAAGCTGGCATCACGCCTTGACGACCATTGGTAACGGTTTCCGTTACTGCCGCACGTGAATCACCATATAGCCAGTTGTTATCGGTTAAGTCAGGAGCACCAACGGCAGGGTTACCCTTACCATCTGTACCGTGACACGCCGCGCACACTGCAAAGCGAGCTTTACCTGCTGCAGCTTCGCGAGCATTCACCTTACGGCCAGATAGGCTAAGGGTGTAGCTCACAACCTCTTGAACGCCGTCTTCACCGAGAACGTCAATCCAAGCTGGCATTTCACCGATACGACCATCCGTGATGGTAGTTACGATAGCTTCAGGCTCACCGCCATATAGCCATGCGTTATCGGTTAGGTTAGGGAAGCCAAGCTGACCGCGCGCATCTGAGCCGTGGCACTGAGCACAGTTTTGATCAAACAAACCTTGACCAACTTTAAGTGCATCTGGGTTGCCAGCGATCTCTTCGATAGGGCGAAGTGATGAACCGTCGTCAGTTTTCGCTAGACGACGAAATGCTTCACCAAAGTAAGCATCGGCATCACCCAGTTCTTTAGCGTACTGGTTAAGGTGCTTCTGCTCTTGAGCGCGTGCAATAGAGGCTTTCGACTCTTCTAGGCTAGTTACGGTTTGATCCGAACTAGTCCAGCCAAGTAGGCCCTTGTAGTTACCTAGCCCAGGGTATAGAGCTAAATAGATAGCGGCAAAGAAGAAGGTGCCGATAAATAGGTAGCTCCACCATTTGGTAGGTCATTGTTAAGCTCGCGAATACCATCGTATTCGTGGCCCATGTCATCACCAACTGGCACGCCCATTTTGTCTTTGATACACCAACGCAGGATGATGGCGATACCAATTAGGTGCCACAGTGATTATGGTAATCCAGAGACTCCAAAACGTAGTCATTACTTAGTCACTCCCTGATCGTTAGTTTCCTTTTTCTCTTCGTCATCAAAGATAAGGTTTGCGGCTTCGTCAAAGCGAGACTTACGGCTCTTACCGTAAGCCCACCAAACGACACCAGCAAAGCTGACGAATAGAAGCAGAGTCCAAATGCTGTGAATAGTGCTGATATCCATTATTCACTCCTTACTTCATTGCGTGACCAAGCGACTGCAGATACGCAATCAGAGCATCCATTTCAGTTTTACCTGCCACTTCTTTCTGTGCGTTTGCAACTTGCTCGTCGGTGTATGGAACACCGAAGTTGTTCTTGAAGATCTCAAGCTTACGCTGAGTGTGCTTACCGTCTAGAACGTTCTCTTCAAGCCAAGGGAAACCTGGCATGTTTGACTCAGGCACTACGTCACGTGGGTTGATCAGGTGAACGCGATGCCATTCATCAGAGTAACGACCGCCAACACGAGCTAGATCAGGACCTGTACGCTTAGAGCCCCATAGGAATGGGTGTTCCCAAACATGCTCACCGGCAACAGAGTAGTGGCCGTAGCGTTCAGTTTCAGAACGGAAAGGACGAATCATCTGGCTGTGACATACGTTACAACCTTCACGGATGTAGATGTCACGACCTTCCATTTCTAGCGCAGTGTATACACGAAGGTTTTTAACCGGCTCTGTAGTCTGCTTTTGGAACATCAGTGGAGTGATTTCCACCAATGCGCCCAAGCTGATTGCAAAGATGATTAGGATTGCCAGTAGGCCTACGTTTTTCTCAACGAGCTCGTGGCGATTCTTTGGATTATTAGCCATGTCGAAATCTCCTTATGCCGGTTGAGGCGTAGCTTTTAGGCTAGCCTTAGGTGCTGTGATGGTCTTGTATGCGTTATAAGCCATCAAGAACATGCCAGATAGGAAGATTGCGCCACCAATGAATCGTACTGTGTAATACGGGTAAGACGCCTGAACAGATTCAACGAAGCTGTAAGTTAGTGTGCCGTCTGGGTTAACACTACGCCACATTAGGCCTTGCATTACACCAGAGATCCACATAGCTACGATGTACAGAACCGTACCAACTGTCGCCAGCCAGAAGTGAACGTTGATTAGGCTCACAGAGTACATGCGTTCTTGACCAAATAGGCGAGGGATCAAGTGGTATACAGAACCGATTGAAACCATAGCTACCCAACCTAGAGCACCTGAGTGTACGTGACCTACAGTCCAGTCAGTGTAGTGAGACAGGGCGTTAACCGTCTTGATCGACATCATCGGGCCTTCGAACGTTGACATGCCGTAGAACGACAGAGAAACGATCAAGAAGCGCAGGATAGGGTCGTAGCGTAGTTTATGCCATGCACCTGATAGGGTCATGATACCGTTGATCATACCACCCCAAGACGGAGCGAATAGAACCAGTGACATCACCATACCTAGCGACTGAGTCCAGTCTGGAAGCGCTGTGTAATGTAGGTGGTGAGGACCAGCCCAAATATACAGCGAAACTAGTGCCCAGAAGTGAACGATAGACAGACGGTAAGAGTAAACTGGACGCTCAGCTTGTTTTGGTACGAAGTAGTACATCATACCTAGGAAGCCAGCTGTCAAAAGGAAGCCTACCGCATTGTGTCCATACCACCACTGGATCATGGCATCTACAGCACCTGAGTACATAGAGTATGACTTCATACCGTGTACTGGCACTGCCATGCTGTTTACGATATGAAGCACCGCAACAGTTAGGATAAAGGCACCGAAGAACCAGTTCGCAACGTAGATATGTGAGGTTCTACGCTTAATCATGGTTCCGAAGAAGACGATGGCGTAGGCCACCCAAACGATAGCGATAGCGATATCGATTGGCCACTCCAGTTCCGCGTACTCTTTACCCGATGTAAAACCGAGAGGCAGAGAAATAGCAGCGGCTAAAATGATCGCTTGCCAACCCCAGAATGTGAAGGCGACCAGAGGTCCACCGAAAAGACGCGTCTGACACGTGCGCTGAACTACGTAATATGACGTAGCGAACAGGGCACTAGTACCGAACGCAAAGATAACCGCGTTTGTATGAAGCGGTCTTAGACGAGAGTAGGTTAACCACGGCGTATCAAAGTTAAGCTGTGGCCAAACTAGCTGAGCGGCAATCAAAACACCTACACCCATGCCGACAATACCCCAAAGAATGGTAACTAGGGTAAATTGACGAACAACGGTGTAGTTGTAGTTATGTTCAAGCTGCTTTTCCTGGCTCATTTACATGCTTCCAATTTCTTGTATTAACTACACTTTTCCAACACAACGCCAACAATTTGGCGCAACGACAAATGTCACAAAACATAAGGAAATATAACTTTTATTGTCCTAACCCTTAAAAAATGCTTTTTAAACTGACATTTATACGTGGAATTATACGGAATTAACATTTGAATGACAGGGACTTAACTCTAGGATTGATCGGCAAAATCCTATTTAATGTAAAAAGTTTGAAGTTTGTTACAAAGGTAAACGATATGGCCGCAGAAAAATTAACCAAAGCTAGGCTAATTCAGATTATTTTGATCTTCATTGTTTTGATAACTGCTTTCTTTTGGCGCACAGCAACGCACGAAGAATGCACAATCGATGGGGAAGTGAGCAATGCGTCGAATATTGCATGTGAGGTTTTAGATTCAAAGCAAGAATAGAAGCGAGAAAATCTATACGAAATGAGATACGCCTCTAAGTTCATAAAAATGACAATTCAATAATCCAACGCAGCTAACATTCTACATATATTGTAAGACAATTGTATTTATGCCGATGCTATGTTGGACTCATGTTCAATGTTACAAAAAGTATCCTTATGTATAAGAATGTTCTTGCAACTGCATTAGTTTTGGCACTGGTTGGATGTGGTGGAAGTGGCGGTTCTTCTGGGTCTAACTCTGGTGAAACTACTAATCCAAATAGTGGGCAACCTGATCAAGAACTCCCAGTAGATGGTTCCGGGAAATACCAAGTCATTAGTTCTACTAGCCTCGTATCTCAAGGCCCAACAACAGTCAATGAAGCCTATGATTGGATTGAGGATGTATTCGGTAGAGGCTCAATCGAAGCCCCTGATCTCTATTCCAACAATGACCCTGATGGCGGACCACATATCGTGGGTGGTACCGACAAACAAGTGGGGAATTACTTTAAATTTATCATACATTTTGAAGACGGTGACCGTGATAAAGGTCGCGATGATAGACAGCGTAATGAGATTAAGGTGTATGACAAATCCGAAGATAAACTTAAGGGTTTCTTAGGAAAAACCTTCGAGTACAGTTGGAAATTTAAGGTTGGTGATGATCTTAAGGTAACCAAGCATTTCACCCATCTTTTTCAGTTAAAACCGGTTAAAAGTGACGATGCTGGCGATAACATCAATGTTAGCAGTCCACTTCTTACCATCACTGCCAATGTTCGCAGTGGTAAAAGCGGCCTAGAGGTGCGTCATACTCACTATGCAGACAAGAACACTGGAGAGACAGAAAACAATACTCTAGCGCATACCGCCTATATGGAGGATGTTTCTTGGAGCAATGACATCCAAGGCCAGTGGTTAGAGGCCTTTGTGCGCGTTGATTATAGCGAGCAAGGTAATCTCTATATGACCATCACTCCGCTAGGTGATACCGAGCCTATGATAGAGATTAATGAGTCCAACCTTGAGTTATGGCGCTCTGGCCTAGACGGTGGTGAAGATAACTTTGTCAGACCGAAGTGGGGCATCTATCGCTCACTCAACGCAGAAGACGAGCTTAACCAAGACCAAGATGAAGTCTACTTTGCAGACTTTAAGGTTCGAGAAGTTAAGAAAATACAATAACTTAAAAGGCCAAGCATCAAATGCTTGGCCTTTTTTCTTCTAAATCTTTTTATCCCTTGCCGCAAGAGCTGCGAACAATGTGCATAGTGACCCTGTCACAACAACAATACTCAATGCCCAGTTCCAACTCCCAGTTACTTCATGAATTAGGCCTAGGATCGGAGGACCACAGGTTGCAATCAAATACCCAAAACTCTGAGACATAGCTGAGAGTGCAGCTGCTTCTTCACCATTATTTGTGCGAAGACCCACAAAAGAAAGGCCGATAACAAAGGTCGCACAGTTACAAAAACCAAACAGTAGTGTCCAAAATATTGCAAACTGAGGTGCGATCATCAGCCAAGTACGCTAGTAACGGTGCCGATAGCAGTTGTTAAGATAAGAATCTGTGTGCTTTGAAGTCGAGCCAGAAATGGAATAAGCACTAATCCAGGCCAGATGGTGGCAAACTGCAGTAAGCCATAGATATAGCTGCATCCGTTTCCGGCATACCAGAGTCGATTAGGATCTTTGGTAGCCAAGATGAGAAGGCATAAAAGGTTACCGAGTTTAGACCAATCGCCAATGTTACTTGCCATGCCAGTGCGCTTTTAATCACGCGTGACAAAGGAAGCTTGGCCGTTTTACCTTGTCCGTCTTGTTTGTCCTTATGGATAAGCCAAAACGTTAATGCAGGCACGGTTAAAACAAGATTAAACAATAAAGCGAACTGCCAGCCAGAGATAGAGCTTGGATTCCAGTAACTGAGTGGCACCATGGTTGCTGAGGTAAGCGTAGAACCAATACCCATAGCAAAGGTATACAGTGAAGTAATGACAGCGATTCGATAAGGAAACGTCTGTTTAACCGCAACGGGAAGCAAAACGTTACCAATGGCAATACCAATACCAATGAAAACCGTGCCAATGCAAAGAAGTGCAACCTGACCGCCAGAGCGAAGCGCTATGCCAAAAAGAATGCTGAAAAGCGCAACACAGATACTTCTTTTAAGCTGAAGATGCCTTAGTAGTGGTAGCGCAAAGGGAGAAACCACAGCAAAGGTAATTAAAGGCAGTGAGGACAATAGTCCCAGAACCGTCGTGCTGAGATTGAGCGATTGCATTATCTGCTCAAGTAGCGGCGCCAAACTGGTAAAAGGACCACGCAAATTTATCGCAAGTAATAGAATACCGGCGAGAGCGAGCCAAAGATGTCGAGACGAGTTAAATCGCGCCTTGGATGGAGAAGTAGCGTTCACTAGAGTACATCTGAAGGAAAGGAAGTAAGGATTATAGAGAAGTTTCGTTAAAACAAATAGATGTGAACGCTTGAATGGAGAGGGGCTAAATAAGGTTAACTATGAAAGATACTGGGAACTTAATAAACCATATTTAACATAATATACATTATGCGCACTTTATTTGATTGCAATTAAAGCGCTAATTTCTAGCCTTAGCGCTTCTTATTATGGTGTGCTCTCGAGCCTGGTAATTGCTCTCTTAGATTGTGCTTAATCTTGTTTGGAATGTTTTTTGAAAACTTGGCACTATATTGTTTGCGACGCTTGTAAACCTTAACTGTTCCAGAAAATGGATGTTTGCGTGCTATCTCTCTGCTGCGATTAATAAACTGTTTGTCTGTATCGCCTTTGCTGCTCGCCAGCTCTCCGTCTTTGAACACGTAAACCGCCAGCGGCTTGTCGTAGAATACGATGGCAAATATTAAAATGGCTGCGATTAAAATCACATACAGCATCGACTTCTCCTTAGTCTGATAACAACTTGCTCAGGTCTTCTTTTAGTGAGCTTACCTTCTTATTCGCTTTTTCACTGCGTGATGCTTCTGTTACGAGATATTCGATGGCATCTGACAAGGTACAGCCCAGTTCGTTGGCTCTCTGTGACAGCTTTTCCCACACACGATAATCAAGATCGATGGACTTTTTGCGTGTATGAACCTGTTCAGCATTAAAGTGGCGCTTGCGCTTAGCGCGTATGGCTTGCTTGAGTTTCTTATCCAACTCAAGAGACATGTGGTTATCTATCCAATCTAAAACCAACGTGGGTTCATGTTCAATATTGCGCAGTAGCTCCACCGCTGTAGCATCCTCACTACTATCGATGTGTCTTGTAATGGTCTCGCCTTCTTTCCATTTCTTGATCAAGTAATTCCATTTCCAGCCACATTCAAGATTTTCAAGTTGTTGATATTTCATCGATAATAACCCAGTTTTTAAAGCGCACGGTGACAGCGTAACTGTGAATGTACTTTTTTACAACGCACCAAGTTTATTAATGTGTTACCAAACACATTAATTTTACGAATAGTAGAGCTTAAACCTGTTGAGATTTAAATTTTACAGATAATTCTAGCTCGCTTCGGTATACTGAGCAGATACAAAATTTACCGAGTACCACATGAACTCAATAGATTGGCGCCTTGCTACTCCGCAATATGACCAAGTCATCGACCCAAACCTCTCTCTTTTTCAATACAGCGACTGTACCTTTTCAGACCTTCAGCCTCGATTGAATGCTTCTCTTAAGCGTTTTTGCGAGTTGAAACAAATGGCACCTTTGATGGTAGTGAATGGTGCAGATACCGTTTATGAGCGTCGAAACCTTGCGAATGCATTGCAATCTCATACTGATTCAAAAGTTGGTTATTCGGAGTCGATTGAGATTGACGAGATCGTGGGTAGCTATGTTGTTGATGGTATTGAATGCCGCACACGTACCGGCCTATTAGAGAGTTACGACGGTGGTTATCTGATCCTTTCTGCCAATTCGGTATTGATTAATCCAAAGCTTTTGGTGGCGATACGTGCCCTTATCTCAGGCGAGTCGGTAAAGCGCATTAATACCGGCAAACAAAACCTAGATGATCAGCAAGCCTTCAAAAGTAGTGTTCGTGTGATTATTGTTGGTGATCGCAATCAGTTGGGTGATCTTGATTATCTAGACCCTAGCTACAGCTCATCACTAACCTTATTTGCTGAGATTGAGACTGATATACGTATTACACAGTCTAGTTCTATTCAATATCTAGGTTATGTAGCAAGCCTAGTTAGACAAAATGGATTACCCGACCTTTCTCAACAAGCGATCCCCCGCTTTTTAACAGCTGGCGCTCGTATATGTGAAGAGCAACATTTCGCACCATTATCTCAGCAATGGATTCTCTCATTGATCCGCGAAAGCGCTATCGAGTCCAATGGAAAGACCATTGAAGCAGAGCATTTAGATAAAGCCCTTGAAGGTCGTTATTATCGTGAATCTTACCTGCCAAACCGTGCTCTAGATGACATTCTAGAGGGTCAGGTTCTGATCCAGACACAGGGCCAACAAGTCGGTCAGGTAAACGGCTTAACTGTTATCGATATTCCAGGTCACCCTGTATCGTACGGCGAGCCTGCACGTATTTCTTGTGTGATTCATTTTGGTGACGGCGATATTTCCGATGTTGAACGCAAGGCGGAACTTGGCGGTAATCTTCACGCAAAAGGCATGATGATCATGCAAGCCTTCCTAAGTAGCGCCTTGGATTTAGATGAGCCTCTTCCCTATTCTGCCTCTGTTGTATTTGAGCAGTCATACAGTGAAGTCGATGGCGACAGCGCTTCTCTTGCTGAGCTGTGCGCTTTGGTAAGTGCGCTTTCTGGCTATGAACTTAAACAAAACATCGCAGTGACCGGCGCCGTTGACCAGTTCGGTCGAGTACAGGCTGTCGGTGGTTTAAATGAGAAGATCGAAGGCTTTTATTATGTTTGTGCGCACCAAGGCCTAACCGGCGATCAAGGTGTCGTATTGCCTAAATCCAATCTCAGACACTTGTCGCTGCATAAAGATGTGATTGATGCCATCAAGCAAGGCAAGTTCCATATCTGGAGTGTAGAGAACGTCGATGAAGCGCTGCCGATTATTACAGGGCAAGAGTTCAGAGGCGAAGATAACGACACCATATTAAACAAGATTGCAGAGCGCATAGATCGTCTTAATCATCACGATTTGGACGAGAAATGGTTCGATCGCCTAAAAAGGACGCTATTTAGGGACTGATCGGAGTTGTAGCAACTGCACTGATTCACATAAGATGCAATTTCTAAAAATTGGAGAACCGAGAAAATGCAACAAAAACCTTGCGATATAGCAAACTCTTACGACCTAGAAGACCTGTTGGCATCGAGCCGCGGCGAACTTTTTGGCCCTAAAGGACCTCAACTTCCTGCACCAAATATGCTAATGATGGATCGTGTGACTAAGATGTCACAAACCGAAGGTGAGTTTGGCAAAGGTCTTATTACTGCAGAACTGGATATCAAACCAGACCTATGGTTCTTCGATTGTCACTTCCCTGGTGACCCTGTAATGCCGGGTTGTCTTGGCCTTGATGCAATGTGGCAACTGGTTGGTTTCTTCCTTGGTTGGATCGGTGGCGAAGGTAAAGGTCGCGCACTAGGTGTTGGTGAAGTTAAGTTCACTGGCCAGGTTCTTCCAACAGCGAAGAAAGTGACTTATGAAATTCACATGAAGCGTGTAGTTAACCGCAAACTAGTTATGGGTATGGCTGATGGCCGCGTACTAGTAGATGGCAAAGAAATCTACGTAGCTAAAGATCTTAAAGTTGGCCTGTTCCAAGATACGTCAAACTTCTAAGACACAAAAGTAATAGAAATTATATGAAGCCGCACTCTAGAGTGCGGTTTTTTTCGTTTTGCCCTATTGAATCTTGTTTTAACGTAAGTTGATTGAGAGAGTGTATTTTCTGGTGTAATCATTTAGTTATAGTGCGTTAAAAGGTTAAAAATCAGACCCCATATAGGGTCTTACTCCGTTGTTGAGGTTGTTATTTAAAAAGACCAGACTCTATGTCATCTTTCGCGTCTCTCCAACCGCCTAGCCAATATGATTTTGCATCTACTTGTTGGTAAGGACAGGTTTCGCTAGAGCGACCATTAAGACCCGCTTTATAACCCTGGGACTGAGCTCGTTCTAGACGATCACGCTTTTGTCTCTTCATAGTTAATTCCTCTAACATAAATACACAAATCTGAGGGCCCTGCACTTCGTCGTTTGTCGATCTAATTAGTTAGCCGTGAGAATGCGCAGCTGATTAACGACCCTATATAAGATTCGACCAAAAACGAAGATTTCTCAAGGCAAAAAAGGACAGACTTCAAAATGTGAAGCTGTCCTTTTTTGAACAATTAATCGGAACTATTTACGTCGACGATTCCACGCAACTAGGCCAAGCAAACCAAGCATCCATGGTCCGAAACTGCCGCCTTGGCGTTCGATTGGCGCTTGTTCAACACTGCGAGGTTCGATAGCAGGAACTGGTACGGTATCGTCTTCAGAATCCAGATCTATGGTAGGGACTAGTTTAACCGCAACAACCTTTTCTACTCCGCTACCACCACCACAGAATGCGTTATGACCTGTGTCATCATAGCCTTCAGCGCAGTATAGAGCTGTAGCAGAAATCTCACCTTTCTCGTTAATGTCAGATGCCGCCACGACACGGAACTTGTTGTTGTTACCATCAACTTGCCCATCGTTAGTCAAATCATCCAGCCACCAAGCTTTGTTCTGGAACTTAGCTGCGCGCGCCGCACTAGTTCCTTCGAAGCTATATGGATAGATAAAGCCTCTTTGGCGACGCTGTTTACCGTTATATTCTCGCGCAGACTCTGCATCGATGATACCAACAATTTCATTGTGATTGTTAACAGCTTTTGCCTGACCACCGGCACTATTAAAGAAGATGGATTGCCCTGAATCTTCTAAGAAAATGGCTTCCGGATCACCCGTAGATGCATCAGCAACAAACAGTCGGTTGTTTGCCGCACCATTCGATGGCTTGTCACCACGACGCTTAGCTTCACCAATCACAAGTAGATTGTTGTTGATATCAGTCGCTTTAGAGTTTGAGTAAATGTAATCACCACTTTGCTCTACTTCAACACGACGAATAAACTTGGTATCCCATTGGTCAGCCGCAACTCCTGCAAAGCTATCTTTTGGATAGAAGACCGCTGCTTGCATGAGCAGGTTATTGTCATCCCTAAAGGTGTTGTAGCCAACAAGCACTGGTTCAGCATCATAAGGTGTCGTAGCACCTTCTGAATCTAGTGTTACATCACGTACAACCGCACCACGTACACTTGCCATGTAGGACGTATCATCACGCCAACCTGTTGTCGCGTCATCATTCTTGGTATTAAACCAAGTAGAAACGCTCACGCCCGCTGCTGGAGACGCTGGATCCCAAACATAGCCTTTAGTAGAGAAAGCAAAATTTTGGCATTCTTGAAGTGCACCAGGATCATCAGCAGAGAAACAGTTGCTTACGCTACCACGATAGTTCTTATCACCATCGCTGTAACGGAATGGGTTAACTGCCGCACTACCCACTACATATGTGGTGCCTGAGCCCAATGGATATTCGAACGAGTCAAATGCCATTGTACGGCCCATGAGCTTAACAATATTATCGCCGTCTTGACGAGGTAATAAGATAGTATCACCGATAAAGCCGCGCTCGCGGTACGCCAAACCATAGTTGCCATTGGTGTTGTAGTAACCACTGCTCGTGTTGCCGATAACCTCACCAGCAGCACTGTATTTGTTTACTGTAACGTTATTGCTGTCAGCTTCTAATGCTCCACCACCTGGGGTGTAGTCACTAGTAGGCGTTGTCATCAGCGCACCAGTTTCAGAGAAGCCTCTGGCATTAGAGGTATAACCTTGAGTAAATGCTTCGCGTTCACGCTGCAAACCACCGGCATTATTGATACCGTTCCACTCACGGCTCGCCCAGTTTTCACAACTGTTATAACCACGCTCTCGATAGCAATAGCTTTCTAGGTCATCCCAATCGAGATAATAGAAGTTGTTGTCGATACCAAATGGCGCTTCTTCACGAAACGGAAGCCCATCCGTACCGTCACGCGTATCACCGGCTAGCACACCTGCCTCAGAAATAGCGCTTCCATAAAATTCGTTCGCTGTAACGCCGGGACTGACCATCTCAACGTTATAAAGACTTGCATTTGCACCTAGTGACACCGTCACCAAAGTGGCGACGGTAGAAAGTTTAAAGATATTACTGCGTTTCACTATATCTTAGTCCTGTTGCATCTCTTCGAGCTCTTCCCAGCGCTCAAAGGCGATTTCCAATTCTTGCTCTTTATTCGCTAGCTCTTCTAACACGGGTTGTGTTTCCTCAACGGCTAAGGTGAAAAAGCTGGGATCATTCACCTTCTCTTGAAGAGCTTCTATATCTTGCTCAAGTTGTTCTAACAATTGCGGCAGTGATTCTAACTCACGTTGCAACTTGTAGGATAACTTTTTGTTCGTCTTACTAGACGACTTCACATCTGTCTTGCTATTTGACTTAGATTTCTCTGGTTTAGCCTGAATTACAGCGTCACCCCTAGCCTGTTTCGCTTGGGAACGTTGCTGTTGAGCATCGTGGTATCCACCAACGAACTCTTCAATCCTACCATTACCTTCGAAGATCCAACTTGTGGTTACTGTATTATCGACAAACTCACGGTCGTGACTCACCAACAACAAGGTCCCCTGATAATTGGCAAGCAAATCCTCTAAAAGTTCCAATGTTTCGATGTCTAAATCGTTGGTTGGTTCATCGAGCACCAATAAATTGTTCGATTTAAGGAAGATTCTTGCCAATAGAAGTCGGTTTTTCTCACCACCAGAAAGCGCTTTTACTGGAGAACGTGCACGACGTGGGAGAACAAGAAGTCTTGTAGATAGCTTAGGGCGTGACGCTCACGTCCCCCAACCATTACTTCTTGCTTACCATCGGCTAGGTTATCGATAACGACTTTTCTGGATCTAACGCCTCGCGATACTGATCGAAATACGCAACTTCGAGCTTAGTACCGCAGTGAAGTTACCCTCTGATGGGGAAAGCTCACCTAGCATCAGTTTTAAAAGCGTACTCTTACCACATCCGTTAGGACCGATAAGGGCAATCTTATCACCACGCATTACCGAGAAGGTAAAGTCATCTACAATCTTCTGACCATCGATGTCATAGCCAAGATTGTTTGCCTCAAACACGATCTTACCGCTTCGAGCCGCATCATCGATATTAAGATTTACCTTACCCTGAACGTTCAAACGCTCGCTGCGCTCTCTGCGAAGTTGCTTAAGCGCTCTCACACGCCCTTCATTACGTGTACGCCTGGCTTTGATACCTTGACGAATCCATACCTCTTCTTGCGCAAGTTTCTTATCAAACTCGGCGTTCTGCATCTCTTCTACGCGCAGCGCTTCTTCTTTGTCCACTAGGTACTGTTTATAGTTACCCGGATAAGAGACAAGCTTGCCACGGTCAAGATCAACGATACGAGTCGCCATTGACTGAATGAAGCTACGGTCGTGGGAGATAAAGATGATTGAACCACGAAAATCTTTTAGAAAGGTCTCTAGCCACTCGATAGTAGTCACATCAAGGTGGTTAGTAGGCTCATCTAGGAGCAGTACATCAGGATCTCTTACCAGAGCACGCGCAAGGGCTGCTTTTCTCTGCCAGCCGCCTGACAAATCAGTAAGCTTGGTATGCCCATCCAGTTGAAGTGCACCCAGAACGTTTGTAATGCGACTCTCAAAACGCCATGCTCCGCTGTGCTCTAACTGCTCTTGGATTTTAGCCAGCTTATTAATGTTACGTTCAGTAGGCTCAGTGGCCACAAGATCGAGCTGATCTTGATAGATCTTAAGCTGGATACCAATCTCAGCCAGACCTTCGGACACATAATCAAAGACTGTACCTTCTTGGTCACGCGGTGGATCTTGTTCTAGACGAGATACAACGACATCTTGTTGGATCTGGATGCGACCATCGTCCATCTGAATGTCACCAGCAATCACCTTCATCATGGTCGATTTGCCAGCGCCGTTGCGCCCTACTAGACAGACGCGTTCGTTCTCTTGAAGTTGAAAGTCAGCGTTTTGAAGAAGAGGCAGATCGCCAAACGCCAATTGTCCGTTATGAATTGTTAGTAATGCCATTTATCTCTAACCAAGATTTAAGAGTTTCAATGGTAAAGGGCCAATTGAGCTCTTCACCATTAAGATTGACCACTGGAATAGTGACGCCGTAACGAGAGAACAGCTCGTCATCAAAGGCGATATCCACTACTTCCACCTCTGCACCCAACTCGGCGAGCATGGCATACGCCTGCTCACACAGATGGCACCCCTCAGTACTAAAGAGACGAATCACGCCTCTTCCTCATGGGTAATCAACCAGCAGTTGTGGATGTGCTTGTTACGAGAGAAATCCAATGGAAGGGTCTTATCCGAAATGTTGCGAGCTTTAAGGTTCAGCTCAGAAAGCGCATCCATATCCATCTTGAAATGACGCTTGTTGTTTGAGAAGACGATAGTGCCGCCCGCTCGAAGCAATCGCTTAAGATTTCGCATCAAATCAATGTGGTCACGCTGTACATCAAAGGTCTGCTGCATACGCTTGGAGTTTGAGAATGTCGGCGGGTCGATAAAGATAAGATCATAACTGCCCTGCGCCTTCTCAAGCCACTGCAAGCAATCTGCCTGAACAAACTGGTGCGCGCGTCCTTTATGGCCATTTATAGCAAGGTTCTCTTGCGCCCACTCTAGATAGGTTTTAGACATATCCACAGTAGTGGTAGATTTAGCACCGCCGCTTGCCGCATGCACGGTCGCACTGCCGGTATAAGCAAACAGGTTCAAGAAGTCTTTACCTTGGGACATTTGACCCAGCATACGGCGAGTCAATTTATGGTCAAGGAAAAGACCCGTATCGAGGTAATCAAATAGGTTTACCTTAAGCTGAACACCATACTCGTTAACACGCATCTCTTGCTGCTTTTGCGCGAGCTTTTGATACTGATTAGTGCCCTTCTGCTTCTGACGTACCTTAAGAACAACCTTATTTGCCTCAACGCCCGTTACTTGTACAGAAGCTCTGATAACGTCAGTCAAGCGGCGCTTCGCTACGTGCTCTTCGATAGATTTAGGTGCTGCATATTCTTGAATCACAAGATGATCGCCGTATACGTCAATCGCTACATTATATTCAGGAAGGTCAGCGTCATAGATGCGGTAGCTATCTAGGTTCTCTTTCTTAGCCCACTTACCTATCTTGCCGATATTCTTCTTAAGACGGTTGGCAAAATCTGGTGCAATCACTTGATCCTTACTCTCGCCAGTGCGTGCGCCCGAATCAGAGATCGAATAGTTCTTTTGCAAACACTTAAGCGCGCCGTTATTTACCTTGTATTGCTTATCAGCACGCATACGTAGGCAGCTAAGCAGTTCGTCAGAGCTTGAGAAGATAGAAGCCTTCCAGCCACCAAACTCATTTTTAAGCTGCGCACCAAACTCAGAATAGAGAGCAATAAGACCTGGTTCAGTACCCAGACGCTCACCATACGGAGGGTTACACACCAAAGCGCCTTTAAGCTCAGATTCAGGAGCCGTAACCTTAGTTGCATCACCTAGTCGGAAATCGATTAAATCTTCAATACCGGCGCGTTTCGCGTTCTTACGTGCAGTTTCAAGCACTCGCTTGTCGTTATCATAACCCACAATCGGTTGATCAAATTTAGCGATACCGCGGCGACCTTGAACGCGCGCTTCAGACTTCACCTCGGCCCACAGTTCGTAATCAAAGTCTTTTAGATTCTCTAGGCTCCACTCTTTACGAGCATGACCAGGTGCAACGTTTGCTGCCCACATTACCGCTTCAATTAGCAAGGTACCGGAGCCGCACATAGGGTCTACTAGCGGAGAGGCTTTATCCCAACCACTGCGCATTACAATAGCCGCAGCTAGGGTTTCACGCAGCGGTGCCCGCCCTGATTCGGTGCGATAACCACGTTGGTTAAGCGCCTGGCCGACCATATCGATACCAAGGATTGCCTTGTCTCTATGAAGTCTTACGTGCACACGAAGATCAGGTTGATCTTTACTGATCTGTGGTCTTGGCAGGTCCTGCTTGGTAAAGCTGTCAACGATGGCATCTTTTACCTTCATTGCGCCGTACTGACTGTTACGAATTTCACGGTTGGTACCGTTGAAGTCCACAACAAAGCGTTTGCTTGAATCGAAGTGTGATGACCAACGAACCGCTGTTGCCGCGAGATACAGATCCATATCGTCCTGGCATTGGAACTCTGCCAATACGCGCACAAATCTTGAAGCTGTGCGGCTCCACAAAGAAGCACGATAAATCTGTTCTAAATCCGCCTTAAATCTCACCCCTGCTTGTACAGGTTTTGGATCGCGAATCCCTAATTGGGTCAGCTCATCTACAAGGAGGTTTTCTAAGCCGTTTGCGGTAACCGCTAGGTATTGATGCATGTTGGTCACTAATCAATGAAAAATGGTGACAATTATAAACCTTAATCGTTTGAAATACCGATATTTCTCAGATTCTTGCCTCCAAACGCCTAACTTTCCACCACAACAAATGAAGGTTTGTTACCAGTCCACTCCATACCGCCTCACTTTCTTCTTTACCTAACAATGGCTCTTGTTTTGGAAGTGAATACTTATTCGCTTGCATTTTGGTATATACCAGAACCGCTTTTTGTGTGTAATTAACCTACAAATGAGCTCAAACAGGGAAATAAATGATGAAATACGGACAATTCTAGGACGAAAACTGCCCTCTAATGGGTTTAAAAAAATGAAATTATTTTGATTTGAGCTAACAGTTTGGACACTTAGCTCTTGATGTTGGAGTACGGATAAGTTTGCAGACACAAAAAAAGAGCCGTTTCTGGGATAGTCAGAAACGGCTCTTGAGGGGAATTTGCAGCTTGGTATTAAGAAACCAAGCGAATGTTTGTTTGTGTGTAGATAGCGTTAGCTGGGCGCATTCTATCGTGCATAACCTTGATAGGCTGACAGAACGCTAAGGTCTTGCTTTCGGTTAAGTAGAAGTCCTCTAGATTGACCGAAACCACGATACTGGCGGTTTCTGATGCCTCTACCACCAAAAACACCCCACTGTTGAGCATTGCTCAGCTCTACAATCTCACCCTCTTCGTTGATAGTCGTCGCCGCAGGAATCAAAGAACCAGCTCTTAGGCTGAACCGGTTTGTGGAAGCGTTTGACCGTGACGGCCTTAAGGATAAGCTCCGCCTGGCGTGGAACCGAGATATCTAGCCCTCTTACCGAGTGCTGAAACATCTCATACAGATGTGCATCTTCAACTGAGAATGGTTGAGGTTTAAACGCAGACTCTACCAAAACCTTGCGTGGCAAATCGGCGCGGAAAACCATTTCCTCGCTGATCTCGAGCATCAACGAAGATTTCTCCTCGTCGTAATACCAATTCCATGTGTCGCTTAACTTAAGCATACCCTTCGCCCTGTCTCAAAACCTTGTTTAAGTAAGACGTTACAGCTCCCTCTGAAATCGAGGTCTACGTTACTTTTGGCTAATTCTACAAACAGAGGGCAAAAAAAAAGGGGAAAACCACTTCCCCCTTTTCTATAACTTATTGATTTTAAAGATTACAAATCTACAGGTTTTTGACAATGTCACGAACCAGATTTGGACCGTGATAGATGAAACCAGAATACACTTGAACTAATTTAGCACCCGCTTGCATCTTCTCTTTCGCAGAAACGTAAGAGTCAACGCCACCTACACCAATGATTGGGATTTCTTCGCCCAGTTCTTGATGAAGCTTCTTAACGACTTCAGTACTACGCAGTTGAACCGGACGACCGCTCAGGCCACCCATTTCATCTGCATGCTTCATGCCTTCAACAACGCTGCGATCCAGCGTAGTGTTAGTTGCGATAACACCATCAATCTTATGCTTCAGCAAAGACTGACAGATTTGGCTGATCTCTTCATCACTTAGGTCTGGAGCGATCTTAAGAGCTAGCGGAACATAGTTACCGTGTAACTCTTCCAGCTCAGCTTGCTTAGCTTTAAGCTCACTCAATAGAGAATCCAGTGCTTCACCATATTGCAGGCTACGAAGATCTGGAGTGTTTGGAGATGAGATGTTCACCGCGATATAACCCGCGTACTGATACACCTTCTCCATGCAGATAAGATAATCGCTGTTACCCTCTTCGATTGGGGTATCTTTGTTCTTACCAATGTTGATACCAAGCACACCATCGTAGGTAGACTTCTTCACGTTCTCTACAAGAGCATCCACACCTAGGTTGTTGAAACCCATACGGTTAATAATGCCTTCTGCTTCAAGCAGACGGAACATGCGAGGCTTGTCATTGCCTGGCTGAGGACGTGGTGTAACTGTGCCTACCTCGATAAAACCAAAGCCCATAGCACCAAACGCTTCGATACACTCGGCGTTTTTGTCTAGGCCTGCTGCAAGGCCTACTGGTTTTTAAAGGTAAGCCCCATACATTCCACAGGACGGTTTGGCAGTTGCTGACGATAAAATAGATCGAGCGGAGTGCCCGTCATTTTAGGAAGATATTTGATTGCAAGATCGTGCGCTGTTTCAGCGTCGAGTTGAAATATGCCAGTTCTGGCGAGACGGTAGAGCATTCTGCCTCCGAAAAAAGCCCCGAATAAACGGGGCTGTATTATTTACTGAGTTGCTTCACAATTCAAGTTTAAAAGCATAAGTTCTCGCAATGCCACGGAAAATTTTGCAAATTCATGCACATTACCCACTTTGAACTCTTTAAGCGTGTTCTCCCAACGGGACAACGCCTCTTTATTGTTGTGCATCCAGTTTTCTATAGTTTGCTCAACCGAATCCAGTGAATCACCACAACCGCAGTTAAGAACCTGCACTGTTAGCTGACGTTGCTGCCAATCCAAATCTTCTCTAAAGGCAGCACGAGCCAATGCTTGCCAGTGATTATCAACCACCTGATTGTTGATCTGCCATAGGAACCAGTGAAGAGACAACTTGTCACCCAAGTGGAAGTACAGTTTCGCTGCTCGCTCTACTGTTGTGTTGCATTCTTTAGCTGCAATGGCAATGTCATAACAACAATACAGACTCGATAGCCTTGAAATATAGTTGGCAACTTCGGCATCAACGCCCTGCTCGATCCAAGCTTTCGCTTGCTCGTTATGTTGCTGAACTTCTTCTTCAACCAATAGCTCATCCAGCTTATCCACCACAATCGCTACATCTTTTTCAAAGCGAGCAACCAGTTCGGTTACGCTACTCTTCTGTGAACGATTGCGCAGCATCCAACGTGTTAATCGGCGAAGGATACGACGAATCATAAACATCAATTCGTATTGAACTGAGGTTGGTAGCCGATTATCGTGCTGACGGATCTTCTCGAAGGTTTTGTCGAAATGGAACAGCTCTTTTGACGCCGCAAACGCATTGGCTATGTCCACCACACTTGCGCCCGTCTCTTCTTGAAGTCTGGTCACGAAGTTGCAACCCATCTCGTTAACGATATCGTTGGCAAGTACGGTCGCAATCAACTCTTTACGCAGTGGGTACTGGTGGATCTCCTTGTTAAAGTTACCACGTAACTCAGTTGGGAAATAGTTCACCAGTAGTTTACTATGATGCTCATCTTCACTGATGGCTTCTACCGCAAGCTGTTCTTTTAACAGCATTTTCGCGTAGGCCACCAGCACAGAAAGCTCAGGCCTGGTCAGCGCTTGCCCTTGTTTTTCACGCTCTAGAAGCTGCTCATCATCAGGAATGTATTCTAACTGGCGGTCTAACTGACCTGCTTTTTCCAGAGTATGGATAAAGCGCATCTGCTCTTTTACGCCAGCCACACCCTGCGCTTCAGAAACTGAGATAGATTCAGACTGGTTATAAGCATCTTGAAGTACGATGTCGGAAACCTCGTTCTCCATAACGTTTAGCAACTGGTTACGCTTCTTGAAGGTAAGATCGCCATTCGCTACTACAGAGTTTAGCAAGATCTTAATGTTTACTTCGTTATCCGAGCTATCTACACCGCCTACGTTATCAACAAAGTCGGTATTTACGCGGCCGCCATGCAAAGCAAACTCGATACGCCCAAGCTGAGTCAGACCTAGGTTACCACCCTCGCCAACGATCTTCGCTTTAAGCTCATTACCGTTGATGCGCAGAGAATCATTGGCGCGGTCACCTACATCAGAATGCGTCTCTTTCGACGATTTCACATAGGTACCGATACCGCCGTTCCATAGAAGATCAACTTCCATACACAGGATGTTCTTGATCAACTCATTTGGCGTCATAGAGTCTTTAGATACACCCAGCATCTTCTTGATTTCAGGTGACAACGTCACTGATTTAGCTTTACGAGAGAAGACACCACCGCCCTTTGAGAACAATGACTTATCGTAATCATCCCAACCGGTTCTTGGTGTGTTGAACAAACGTTCGCGCTCAACATAAGACTTAGCTGAATCCGGATTTGGGTCGATAAATATGTGCAGATGGTTAAAGGCAGCTTGCAGTCTAATATGTTTCGACAGCAACATACCGTTACCAAATACATCCCCCGCCATATCACCTACACCGATAACAGTGAAGTCTGTGGTCTGACAGTTGATACCAATCTCACGGAAGTGACGCTTAACTGATTCCCAACCACCTTTGGCGGTGATACCCATGACTTTGTGGTCGTAGCCGTTGGAGCCGCCAGATGCAAACGCATCTCCTAGCCAGAAACCGTATGCTTCAGAAACGCTATTTGCGATATCTGAGAAAGTAGCAGTACCCTTATCCGCCGCAACTACGAAATACGGATCGTCATCATCGTGACGAACCACATTCGCTGGCGGTACAACCTTACCTTCAACTACGTTGTCTGCCACGTCCAACAATGAGCTGATAAATGCACGATAACAACGCTGACCTTCGGCAAAGATCTCATCTCGGCTAGTGAACAAGTGCTGTTTCTTACAGACAAAGCCACCTTTCGCACCTACCGGCAGAATCACAGTATTCTTAACCTGTTGTGCCTTAACCAGACCAAGCACCTCGGTGCGATAATCCTCAAATCGGTCGGACCAACGAAGACCACCACGTGCGACCTTGCCACCGCGCAGGTGCACACCCTCAATATCTGGTGCGTATACAAACATCTCATAGTGAGGCACAGGTTGCGGGATCTCTGGGATCTCTCTTGGTGCAAGTTTAAGAGCAAGACACGCCTTAGGTTCACCCTCTTCATTCACCTGATAGAAGTTGGTACGTAAGGTCGCTCGGACCATCTCTACATAACGAGTTAGGATGCGGTCATCATCTAGGCTCTCTACTTTCTCAAGCTGAGCGTTGATCTGCTCGATAAGCTTAACCTGCGGCGCTTCACTACCCTTATCTTTAGGATCGAATCGCTTACTAAATAGAGAAACGATATGAGTTGCCAGTTTTGGATGGGTTGCCAGTGTTCCGCAGATATAGTCCTGACTGAATGGGAAGCCCACCTGGCGCATATACTTGGCATAAGCTCGCAGTATAGTTACCTCGCGACCAGTAAGACCTGCTCCAAGAACTAAGCGGTTAAAGCCATCATTTTCAAACACGCCCTGCCATACACCTGCAAAGGCTTGCTGGAATCTGTCGCGCGCTTTATTAAAATCAACGGCATTGCTGCCCTTGTGCAACATGGAGAAATCTAGGATCCAATACGTCTCGCCATTGGCTGTAGTGATCTGATAAGGAGACTCGCCGATCACTCTAAGATCAAAGTTCTCCAGCATAGGCATCACATCTGATAGATGGATCGGTCTGTCTTTATGATACAGCTTAAGGTGCACAACCTTGCTATCCACCAGCTCTTCTTGCGGACGGTAGAACAGCATGCCTAGCGGATTATCTTCGTCTAGCTTTTGCAGTCGCTCAATATCCGCAACTGCAGAGTTTGGCAGTACCGCTTCTTGGTAAGAACGTGGGAAAGCATCCATATAGTGCTTGGCCAATGGAAGCCCTTTGCTCTCACCTAAATTAGCAATGATGGCTTGTTTTAGCCTATCACCCCAAGTAGAGGAAACCTCCATCAGATTTCGCTCGATGCTCTTGATATCAAACTCAAGATCATCGTCTTCGATACGCACAATATAGTGGGTGCGAGCCAGAGGGCTTTCAGAGAAATACGTCGTGAACTCTACTTCTTGCTCGGTATTAAATACACGCTTGAAGATTCGCTGGGTCTGGCGTCTAAGCTCGGTGTTGTATCTATCCTTGGTGACATACACCATGCAGCTAAGGAATCGACCAAACGGGTCTTTGCGTACGAACAAGCGGATCATATCGCGATCCTGCATCTGGACTACGCCGATACCCGTTTGCAATAGCTCCTCTTCATCCGCTTGAAGAAGCTCATCGCGCGGATAGGTTTCCAGGATATTGTGTAGCGCTTTGAAGGCATACGAACCGTTCAGGTAAGCACTGCTTTCAAGGATACGAGCAACCTTGTTTCGTACTAATGGAATACGCTCAACGCTTTGGTTATACACCGCTGAGGTATAAAGGCCGGTAAATCTGTGTTCACCAATCACCTTGCCGTTCTTATCAAAGGTCTTAACACCGATATAGTCGTTATAAGCTGGGCGATGAATTCGTGATGGACGATTACCCTTGGTTAAGATCAGAATGTACGGCTTGTTCGCCTCATTGCGCGCAGACTCTGAAAACTCAGACAGTTTGGTTGCACGAACGCGTGTTGGGTCAGCAAGAAGACCTAGGCCTTTCTCTTCTGTAGGCTCAAGCAATTGATCGTCTTTTTGATCGACAAGGCGATACTCTTTGTAGCCCATAAAGGTAAAGTTGTGGTCACCAACCCAGTTCAGAAAGTCGATGGCCTCTTGGATATGCTCGTTGTCGATGCTCTTGATTTTCTCAAGAGATTTTACTTGTTTAACGACATCATTCAGCGCCTTCGACATCGGCTGCCAATCGTTGACCACCGCCTGCACATCACCAAGCACGCTAAACAGTTCGCTTTCAAGCTCTTGCATCTGCGCTTTATTGCTCAGCCTATCCACCTCAAGATGGAAAACTGAAAGAAGCTCAGTGCCTGCTTTACCGGCGTTGATATCTTCAATCTTACCCTGCTTGTTTACAGTGATTTGCGCAGGACCATGCAACATCACATGGCTAGATAGTCCAAGACGTGAGAGCGTCATCTTAATAGAATCTACCAAGAATGGACTGTCCGGTAGCAAGATCTCTACTATGGTGTGAGTAGATTGCCAGCCATGTCCGCTAAGGGTTGGGTTAAATACACGTACCGATAATTCTTGGTGCGGCGTCTCTTTCATATGCTGCCAAAGACTCACAACCGCACCATAAAGATCCGATTCGTTGCGTGAAATAAGGTCGTCGTGGGAGATATGACTGAATAGGTGTTTTGCGAGTTGAGTTACTACCTTTTGATGTTCGGCAGCAACCTTGTCCTGAATTAAGTTATACACTTTTTCGAGAAGGACTGGGACTAGGGGTTCACGTGCGTTCATTGGAACACTCCATCTAGATTTTATTGTTCTAAGTATGGGGCAGATATCTCTATCTGTTGCGCGTATTGTAAGGTTTTTATTTCAACTCTGTTAACCCATTAAAGTCACAAATCTCGAAAATCTCCAATATGTGTGAAGCATCTGTTAATAAGTAGGATTAGTCCTTGAACTTAAAACTAAAAAAGGCTTGGTACAAACCAAGCCTTTTGCTCAAAAATTAACACTTACTTGAGTGCGGCCTCTACTTTTTCAAATAGATCTTTCGCCAATTTAGGATTCGCACGCAGAGTTTCTAGCTCTTTGCGCATCATGCCCTTACGCGAGTCATCGTAACGAGCAAATTTAAGCAGTGGGTCTATCAAACGCGATGCAACCTGAGGGTTGCTTTCGTTAAGCTTCTCCAAGATTTCACCAGCAAACTTATAACCTGAACCATCTTTGGCGTGGAACGCGTATGGATTAGACAAGAAGCTACCTACTAGGCTGCGGATACGATTAGGGTTTTGCAGACTGAACGCCTCATGCTTCATAGAAGCGTGCACCTTATCCAAAGCCTCTTCAGTTGGGTAAGTCCCTTGCAGCGCAAACCACTTATCCATCACCAAACCATCGTGTGACCACTTATCACTGTACGACGTCATTAGTTCTTCGCGAGCCTTCACCGAACCACAGTTTGCTGCTTGAAGCGCTCCCATGGTATCCGTCATGTTATCGCTAGATGCATATTGAGCCTCGATAAGCGCATCATGATTCTCGGTCAGAGATAGATAACGCAGGCATAGATTACGTAGTTTGCGATTAGCCATGCTCGAGTGAGAGATATCGTAGTCGCTAGCAGTAAGCGCCTGGTAAACCTCAACCAACTCGCTTTCTAGACTAGTGGCGATATTCAAGCGAAGCGCATCCAGCGCATCTAACACAGCGTCCACATCGATAGTCTCATACCAACCGGAAACCTCGTTGTATGGAGGTGGAAGCAATGCCTCAGCAACCAATGACTTGTCCGCACTCTTGTCCAGTAGAAGAGATTTCAATGCGTTCACTACCTCATCACTAAGTGAGACCTTCTCTTTCTGCTCTACCATCTTCTTGATATACAGACCCATCAGAGACTGAGACGCATCCCAACGCGCAACTTCGTTAGTGGCGCAGGCAATAAGCAGCACCAGTTGCTCTTCACTGTAGTCATACTCAAGTTTTACTGGCGCAGTAAATTCACGTAGCAGAGATGGCGTTGGCTTTTCATCTACATTCTCAAACACAAAGGTTTGGCTATCTTGAGTAACATGAAGAAGAGAGCTCTGCTCCTCGCCATTAACAATAAGCGGGATAACAGAACCGTCTTGACGATATAGCTCGATATCAAACGGGATATGTAGTGCATGCTTCTCTGTCTGAGTTGCTGTCTCAGGGGTGTGCTGTTTGATAGTCAGGCTGTAGGTATTGCTAGCCGCGTCATAGCTGTCTTCAACATTCACTACTGGTGTACCAGATTGGCTATACCAGAGCTTAAATTGAGAAAGATCGACACCTGAGGCATCTTGCATGGCCGCCACAAAATCGTCACAGGTTGCCGCCGTGCCATCGTGACGCTCAAAATAGAGTTTCATGCCTGCCTGGAAGTTCTCTTCACCCAGCAAGGTATGGATCATGCGGATCACTTCACTGCCTTTTTCATACACTGTTAAGGTGTAGAAGTTGTTCATCTCGATCACCTTCTCTGGGCGGATCGGATGAGACATAGGCTAGCGTCTTCTGCAAACTGAGGGCCGCGAATAATGCGTACATTGTTAATGCGATTCACCGCGCGAGAGCCAAGATCGGACGAGAACTCTTGATCGCGGAATACGGTTAGGCCCTCTTTTAGACTCAGTTGGAACCAGTCACGACAGGTAACACGGTTACCGGTCCAGTTATGGAAATACTCATGGCCGATCACCGCTTCGATACCAAGATAATCGGTATCAGTAGCGCTTTCTTGATCGGCAAGCACGTACTTGGAGTTAAAGACATTCAGGCCTTTGTTCTCCATCGCCCCCATATTGAAAAAGTCCACGGCAACGATCATGTAGATATCAAGATCGTATTCAAGATCAAAACGATCCTCGTCCCACTTCATCGAGTTCTTAAGGCTAAGCATGGCGTGGTATGCGCGCTTTAGGTTACCTTTGTCTACGAAGATCTCTAAGTCTACGTTTCGACCCGAGCGCGTAGTATAGCTATCGACGAGCTGATCAAAATCCCCTGCCACTAACGCGAACAGATAGCTAGGTTTTGGATGCGGGTCTTGCCACTTAACCCAATGGCGACCATTTTCCGCTTCTCCAGCATCAATCTTGTTACCGTTGCTGAGCAAGAATGGGAAGGCTTTTTTGTCCGCTTCTACCAATACTGTATATTTAGCCAGTACATCTGGTCTATCCAGGAAATAGGTAATACGTCTAAAGCCCTCTGCCTCACACTGAGTACAAAATGCGCCGTCTGACATGTATAGACCTTCAAGGGCTGTATTGGCGGATGGGTCTATTTCTGTTGTTATGGTCAGTTCGAATTCAGATGGCAGATTTGAGATAACTAGCCCATCTTCCTTTTGTTCGAAATCGGTCCACTCTTTCTGATCAACCTGAATACCTTTTAGAGATAGTTGCTCACCGTGAAGTTCTAGGGTGTTTGAGTCTCCCTGCGCGATCACTTTCGAAGTAGCAACAACCTTGGTTGATGACTCGTGCAAGTCAAACTCAATGTCTACATGAGTAATGGTGTGTGAAGGTGGCTGATAGTCTTTGCGATATTTGGCCGTTGGCTGGACAGAGGTTGCGTCTTTCATTCCTTTTCCTTGGTTTTGCAAAGTAGAAGAAGCTAGATTCCTCCTTTCTACGAAAAAATACAAGCTTGGGCGGAGTGTGTGATTGAAAAGTGTGCGTAAATAAGAAAAGGCGCCCATAAGGCGCCTTACTCAGTTAAGTGATTTTACCGAACCCGCGCGAGCTCGGCTTGCATATCTACCCCTTCTCCCGACAAGGTCAAAGTATCGTCGACCAATGAATAGCTCGAGGAAGTTTCCCCGTTTTCATAAAGAAGAACTAATTGATCGTTCTCTATATAGTAGATGCCGCGCTTAATGGTCTCTTCACCATCGTCGCCACTGGCTCTAAACATAAATACAAAATCAGGCTGGAGGATAAGGTCAAGTTTCGCCACCTTACTGGCGAGAATGTCGTCACCGGACAGTGACGTGCTCGACCAAATGCCCGCAATTGGCATGCTCAGGATTTTACAAAGGTAATACCGTTAAGGTTAAGTTTGTTGTGCGTAGTTTTGTATTCGTAGATTTGTGGAGTCGAGGTGTTAAGACCCAGCACTAAGGTATCATCGCTCGCGTTATATGTTCCTTGCCAATGCTCTAGCGAGTAATCGAGTTTTTGAACATCTATCTTAAACACAAAGTTTGAGTCGAACTGAATTCGAATGGCACGAAAAGCGGCGTTTTCATCTGGGTTGGGGTTGTTTACATACCACTCACCCAACAAAAACGGATATTGAAACTGTGGCTTTAGTTTTTCTTCTGCCACACTGCCAAAAGAGATGGCAGCTAGAATAATGGTCATTATTAGTTTGCGCATCGTGTATCCCTCACTCCCTGAACATTTTTAAGCTTAGGTAGACTTGTACGATAACGCGAAAAAATTTGACCAAAATCACATTTTTATTCGGTTATATCACTAGCTTATCAAGGAATAAGTGAGCAAATACACTGCTTCACTACAAAAAAGCCCCAATGTATTTCTACATCAGGGCTTTAAAACAGTCAGCTTAAATTATTAGCTTTGCGTATCTTTTAGCATATCCACCATGATCGCGATGGATTCATCAAGATATGCATCCGGCGCTTCGTAATCCTTTGGAATGTCATCCAAAGTCTTAAACGGTTTTTCACCGTGTGCCGTTTGTCTCTCATTAATGCGCTCTAGACGTTCAGCTTCTTTTTCATCCGCTTCTTTCTCACGCGCAGCACGGCTCAAAGATAATAGATTGTTATCTTTCTCCGCTTTATAACGAGTGATGTCGTCTTGGATAAACTTGAATTCTAGATCTTTCGCAACCCGAGCTTCATGTTGCTTGGTAAGTTCACTTATCAATGCAGTTTCATCGTTAAGCTTTTTATAGCTTGCCGCCTCGATACTATCCCAAGGCAGTGCATTATCCTCTACGCTCTCTCCGGTTTCAGCTGGATCGATTGGCGTTGGATACTGAATATCTGGAACTACACCCTTGTTCTGTGTACTGCCACCATCGATTCGATAGAATTTTTGGATAGTGTACTGAACGTAACCTAACTCTTTATCGAACAGATCATAGATATGATTTAGCGAGCGGTGCTGCTGAACCGTACCCTTACCAAACGAGTTTTCACCCAGGATAATGGCACGACCGTAATCTTGCATTGCAGCGGCAAAGATCTCAGATGCAGAAGCACTGTAGCGGTTAATCAAGACCGTAAGCGGGCCATCGTAACTGATGCTATCACCGGTATCGGCGTTAACATTAATGCGACCATAGCTATCGCGCACCTGAACTACTGGGCCATTTACAATGAACAGACCAGAAAGTGCAGTCGCTTCAGACAGTGCACCACCGCCGTTGTTTCGAAGGTCAACCAAGATACCATCAACGTTTTGCTCTTTAAGCTCGCTGATCAACTTATCTGTATCTTTTGAAAGACCCACGTAGAAACTAGGCACTTCCAATACGCCAAACTTCTTACCATCTTTTTCGATGATTTCAGATTTAACTGCGCGATCTTCTAGGCGAACCTTGTCACGTACAATAGTCACGCTACGGCTTTTCGCATCTTTACCTTCAGGCAAGATCTGCAAAATCACCTTGGAACCTTTCGGCCCTTTAATAAGGTCAACCACATCATCGAGACGCCAGCCGATCACATCGACAACTTCGCCACCTTCTTGGCTACGCCGATAATACGGTCACCCTCACCCAGCTCTTTACTCTTAGCTGCAGGACCGCCCGCGACCAAAGAGCGGATCACGGTATAGTCATCAGACATCTGCAATACCGCACCGATACCCTCAAGAGAAAGATTCATCTCAGATTGGAACGTATCTGCGTTACGCGGTGACAAATAACTAGTGTGTGGATCCACAGAACGCGCAAAGGCGTTCATATAAAGCTGGAACACATCTTCACTTTGAGTCTGTGAGATGCGCTTCATGGCATTGTTATAACGCTTGGTGAGAACCTCTTTGATCTCTGGCCACTCTTTATCAGTAAGTGCCAGATTCAACGCATCGTATTTTACACGCTTGCGCCACAGTTCATCGATTTCAGCTTCGTTTTTCGGCCAAGCTGCTTCGCTTCTGTCGAGCTCGATAGATTCATCTTTATCAAACTTGATCTCATTATCCAGAAGCTGCAACGCATAGTCGAAACGCTCGAAACGCTTGCGCATGGACTGAGTATAAAGCTCGAATGCGATGGTATTATCACCCGCTTTCAGTGCATCATCTAATTGAGTGCGCCATTTTTCAAACCCGTCTACTTCCGCTTGAGTAAATAAGTTGCGGTTGTAGTCGAGCATATTCAGATAGCGATCGAAGATTTGCTCTGAGAACTGATCGTCTAGTTTGAATTGCTTGTAGTGAGAGCGGGTAAAACGTGAGGTAACACGCTTTGCCGAAGTTTGATGCTGAACCTCTGGAGTCAAGGTCGGCAGGTTTTCGAGAGAAAGGTTTGCTTCTACCGCATTTGCAGAAGCGGCTAGCATGACGCTAGCCGCAATCAGCGTAATCTTTGCACGCATTTTCATTCGCAGGATAAACTCCTTTTAAGCGCGAAGATGCTCCGCTTTAACAACCATTTGCAGGCCGTTATTTAGTTGCACTCGCACGTCGTCCTTGTTGACTTCAACTATGGTAGCGGCCATGTTGCCTTTACCCATGTTGACATTAACGTTGTTTCCTACAGCAATTTCGTCGCTGTTAAGCGCTCGAGTTTCTACAGGTGCTTTTGGTTTTTGCTCAGTACGTGGCTTAGACTTGCGAGCCGGTACCTTCTTAGTCTTGTTAGCAGCGCGTTTTGCTTTTTGCTCTTCACGTGCCTTATCAGCTTGTTCTTTACGACGAGCCGCTACGCGAGCCTTGCTCTCAGCCAGGGCTTGTTGAGCGTGGTCTACGTGCTCTTGCTCTAGCTCACCGCATTCGTTGCCGTCTAGGTCAACACGAACTGCACCAGGTTTAACACCGTGCAGATAACGCCAAGATGACGTGTACTGACGAAGCGCTTGACGAAGCTGAGTCTTGCTTACTTTTTCATCTTCGTTTAGACGCTCGGCTAAATCCTGAAAAATACCAATTTTCAGTGGCTTAGCTTCGCCTTCTAAAGTAAAGCATTTAGGGAAGCATTCGGCAATGTACGCAATCACTTCTTTGGTAGTTTTTAGTTTTTCGGTGTTTTCCATGAGGGTTCCTGATTGAGACGCGGCCCTTCCGCGTGTTTCATCAACAATAATGGTCGTTATTATAAAGGCATGCGATTGAAAAACCACACCCGAACATCATTTTACTTAGAGTTAGCTTGAGTATTGAGCAGTTCTTCTACTTTTTTCATCACCAAAACTAGGCCTTCTTGGTCTGTTTCGCTGAATCGGTCGAAGTTAGGGCTATCAATATCAAGCACGCCCGCTACTTTGCCATCGATTGAAAATGGAATAACGATCTCTGAGTTACTGGCTGCATCACAGGCAATATGTCCTTCAAACTGATGCACATCATTGATGCGCTGAACAGTATTCGTCGCTGCGGCTGTGCCACATACGCCCTTACCCCAATTAATGCGCACGCACGCCGGCTTACCCTGGAATGGACCTAATACCAGTTGATCACCTTCGGTAAGGTAGAATCCCACCCAATTGATGTCAGCTAGCTCCATATTAAGAATGGCGCTGACATTAGAAAGGTTGGCAATCATGTTTGATTCGCCGCTCAACATAGCTTCAACTTGAAGCGTAACTCTTTGATAATCTGAAAGGTTCAACTGATATCCCCGTCAAAATTTTTGTAACTAAATCTGTTGTAAACCTATACAGTAACACCTTCACGATGCAGGATTATTCACTGCTAGGCTAAGCTAATGTTAACTCAGTACTTGAATTTACCTCATAACTTGTTGAATCTAAACCGCGAATTTTAAAATGTCGGGTTAAAAGTAGGTCAGAATGCAGGATACATGTCAGTCAGAACCCCCATCACCTCAGTTACGACTCTGTCAAGGCTGCGGACTGGCTGTCGAGTTTGTTAAGCTCGAAGAGAAACACGATGCCTATTGTCCTCGTTGCTCAACCCAACTCTATCGAGGACACTCGCACTCTTTTTCTGGAGATGTCGCGCTTGCAGTAACCACACTTATGCTGTTCATCCCCGTCGCCATCTATCCCTTTCTGTCAATAAGACTGTTCGGCGAGATAATCTCCGCAACCATGCTCGATGGTGTTCGTCTGCTCATAGATGAAGGCTACCCTTTTGTTGCATTTCTTGTTTTGCTGTGCGGTTTTTTACTGCCTCTTTTGCACTGTGTTTCTGTGCTCGCAGGCAATGTGGCGCTGAAAAAACGAAGTCTCTCTGTGATGCGTTGGAGTATGTTTGGTGTACATCACCTCAAACATTGGATGATGATTGATGTCTATATCGTTAGTATCGCCATCTGCTGCTTTAAACTTACCGACTACAGTGACCTGCTGTTTGGCGCTGGCCTCCCCATATTGGTGATATTGCAGTTGGTTTGTTTAGTGTTGGTGGCGAGGGTCAGTCCCCGTCGCTACTGGGCAAGGTGGGATGAAATCAACAATGAGCAGCGGCAGTACTGTTTCTCTGATCAAAGTCAGATTGAAGATTGTCACCATTGCCATCTAGTTCAGAAAAAGACCACGCGATGCGTTCGTTGCCATCACAAGATGAAGCCGGGAGAGGCTCGCTCTCTGCAGGCAACCTGGCCAATCTGATTGTGGCCACTATTGCACTGATACCAGCCAATGTGATTCCTATCTCTATTTTATACGCCAACGGCGTGCGTATAGAAGACACCATATTTTCTGGCGTCATTTCTTTAGTCAACAACGACATGTTGATCATCGCCATCATCATCTTTATTGCCAGTATTGTGGTTCCCGTAGCCAAGATATTGGGAATTTTGTATCTTCTACTCTGTATTCACTTCAAGCGCACCGTCTTCCACAAGCAGCGTATGGTATTGTTTTACATAGTGAAATGGATAGGAAAATGGTCCATGGTGGACATCTTTGTTATGTCAATCATGCTAACCTTAGTCGATAGAGGCAGATCCTGAACTTCACACCCGGCTATGGCGCCGTCGCCTTTGGCGTGGTTGTGGTCTTCACCATGTTCGCAGCGGACACCCTTGATCCCAAATTGATTTGGAAAAATTACTCTAAATAAGAAAAAACAATGGCAGAAAACAGTAATTCATCTCCCTCTCAGCCTGAAGTAAAACGAGCAACTGGCCTCTCTCCAATGTGGGCATTGCCCATCTTGGCCTTGCTGCTTGGCGGTTGGCTTATGTACAAAAACATAAGTGAGTCTGGGGATCACATTCGCATTCACTTCCCTGATGCCGCTGGCCTTATTGCCGGCCGAACCACACTAAGATACCAAGGCCTAGAAGTGGGCATGGTACGTAAACTGGACTTGGCTGAGGATCTCAAGGGTATATATGTAGACGCAGAGGTTTATCCTTCTGCAAGGCAACTGCTCGGTAAAGACACTCAATTTTGGCTGGTTAAGCCGACCGCGAGCTTAAGCGGGGTTTCAGGGTTAGATGCTCTGGTCTCTGGTAACTACATCGCCATTCAAGGTGCGAGCAAGCAATCGAACAACCTGCCTGACGTCTATCAAGCATTGACCAAGACACCGCAAGACCTGCACAGTTCTAACCCAAATGGACTTCGTATTACCTTAAGAAGTAAAGACCTTGGCTCGGTGAACATTGGCTCTAAAATCCTATTTCGTAAAATACCTATCGGTGAGATCTACAGCTTTAATCTAGATGATGATGGTCGCTCAGTGGTCCTTCGCGCATATATCGACGAAGAGTATGACCACATAATCACCAGCGAAAGCCGTTTTTGGAACGTTTCAGGTATCAATGCCAGTGTTGGTTTTGATGGTGTTGATGTGAGTGTGGAAAGCTTGGCCGCATTAATTGGTGGCGGAATAGCGGTCGACTCTCCTGCCAAGGGCGACAGTGTGGAGCCAGATACTGAGTTTAAGCTCTACCCTGATCTAGCGACTGCTGGCCGAGGCATTCCAATCAACATTAAACTTCCGGACGATAACAATATCAGCCCAGGAGGTGCACCCTTGGTGTATCGTGGTATTGAGGTGGGTCAAATCACCGGAGTTCGTCTTAGCCGAGACAGACAGGACATCATAGCTCAAGCGACTGTTGAGCCTGCCTATCAAGATATGCTGACTACGGGCTCTCAGTTCTTGCTAGAAGAGGCTTCTCTCTCCCTTGCCGGCGTAGATAACCTGTCTAACTTTATTCGTGGTAACTTCCTGACTCTGTTACCTGGTAGCGGTGAGCCAACGCGTGATTTCAGGGCGGTGAAGCAAGATGAGCTCAACACTCAAACCAGTGGGAACCTCTCTATATCTCTACTTGCAGATCAAAGCTTTGGCCTTGAGTCTGGGGCTGCGGTCCTCTATAAAGGCATTAGCGTTGGCCACGTTACGTCGTCACATCTTGCAGGAGAAAAAGTTAAGATAAACCTTCTTATCGACTCCCAGTACAGAGAGCTTATTCGCTCACAAAACAAGTTCTATATCGCCTCTAGCTCTCTGCCAACTTCGATGCAGCTGGACTGGATGTGAAGGTGCCACCGCTTCAACACCTTCTAACGGGTAGCATCAGCTTCTATAGCGCAGGCAGCACTGAAATACATAACGAATACCCACTCTATTCAAGCAAAGAGTTGGCGCAATTGGCTCAGTTTGATGGCGCCAACAAACAGGTTCTCACCCTGCTCTCGCCAGATCTACCTCCGGTATCAAGCGGCACTCCGCTCTATTATCGAAACCTGCCGGTAGGACAAGTGCTGGATTATCAGTTGGGACACTCCGGCATGGAAGTTAAGGTGCTAATCGAGAAGCAATTCAGTCATCTTATCAACAAAGATACCGTGTTTTGGAATCATTCGGGTGTGGAGATTGATGCTGGTTTAAGTGGCGTGAAGGTAAACGCAGAACCGCTATCTCGAGTGCTATCCGGCGGTATTGCCTTTGATACCATACCGGGTGTTGAGAACAAAACCGGTCGTTTCTACAAGCTGTACGACAATCAAGATGCCGCTCGCCAGTTTGGTGAGATGATCACTTTAGTAGCAAATGACAGCAACGGCCTCAAGAAAGGCGCGGCCATTAATTTTAAAGGTGTAAAGGTGGGTGAAATCACTCTAGTTTCACCACAGTTTGCTCAATCTAAAGTTGAGTTTAAGGCACGCATCTATCCTGAATATGCTAAGACTATCGCCCGTGAAGGCGCTCAGTTCTGGCTGGTTACTCCAGAGATTGGATTAACTGGCATCAAAAACCTTTCAAGCGCGATAGCCCCTGCCATAGAGGTTATGCCGCCTGGCAAAGGTAAACCAAAAACACAGTTTGAACTTGCCTCTAGTAAACCGCTGTCGAGTGGCTATGAGTTTGTACTGCAGGCTGAAACCAAGGGTCAGTCGCTGTCAACACCCCTATCCTATATCGCGAGATTGAGGTAGGACGCGTGACCGATGTGCGACTTGGTGAGCTTGCCGATAGAGTGATTATCAAGACCCTTATCGATCCTGACTACGCTTACTTGATTCGCGAAAATACCTTGTTCTGGAATGTATCTGGTCTGGATGTCTCTATTGGTCTGAGCGGCGCCAACGTTAAAGCGGGTACTGTTGAGAGTCTTCTTCGTGGTGGTATTGCTTTCGCCACACCAGAAGATGGCAATCTACTCCCAGCCGCAAAAAACGGTCGTGCTTTCTATTTGTACAAACAGGCTGATCCGAGCTGGCTAGAGTGGCGCACTGCCATACCTAAGCCTTAATTTTTAATTGGGGTGCTGTTACACTTGCGGCGCCCCATCTCTTCGAGGAACTCTCAAGTGCATCCAAACGTTTTCATCCCTCAAGCCTTTATCGATCTTATGCAAGAGCAGATGCCCTCGCATCTCAGCCTCGATGAATTGCTTGATGTTTGTCGTCGCCCTCTAAAGCGCAGTATTCGTGTAAACACACTCAAGATAAATGTGGAAGAGTTTAAAAACATGCCGATGAGCTTGGTTGGCAACTCACTCCTGTTCCGTGGTGTGAGGAAGGTTTTTGGCTAGAAAACGAAGATGAAAACGTCTCCTTAGGTAACACCAGCCAGCACCTGTCTGGACTTTTCTATATTCAAGAAGCCAGCTCTATGGTGCCCGTCACCGCACTCTTTTCGGATCTTGAAGTAGACCGCGACATGCGCCTTCTGGATATGGCAGCCGCACCTGGCTCTAAAACCACACAGATTGCGGCCAAGCTTGATGGCGAAGGTCTTTTGGTGGCCAACGAATACGCAGCGAGCCGCGTTAAGGTTCTGTTTGGCAACCTGATGCGCTGCGGCGTAGGCAACATGGCGCTGACTAATTTTGATGCCCGCGTATTTGGTGGTTGGCTTCCGGAGTGCTTTGACGCCATCTTGCTGGACGCCCCTTGCTCCGGCGAAGGCTCACTTCGTAAAGATGCCGATGCGATGAAGAACTGGAGCCTAGACTCTATTGCTGATATTGCCTCTACTCAGAAAGACCTTATTGAGAGCGCATTCCACGCTCTTAAACCAGGCGGCACTTTGGTCTATTCAACCTGTACACTGAATAATGAAGAGAACCAAGGCGTGGTTTCACATCTTCTAGAGACCTTTGGTGATGCAGTCGAACCGGTATCACTTGAGGGCTTATTTGAAGGCTCAGAAAAGTCGCTGACCAACGATGGGCATATTCACGTCTACCCTCAAATCTATGACTGTGAAGGTTTCTTTATCGCTAAGTTCAAAAACTAGCGTCCGTGGAAGCACCGAAAGTTAAAAAGCGCCTTGGTAAGTTTCCGTTCTCACCTTTGACACGAAAAGAGTGTGACGCGGTAACCAAGTCATTTAAACAGAGTTTAGATATTGAGATACCGGATAGTTTTACCCTGTGGCAGCGTGATAATGAAGTGTGGTTATTCCCAGCTCTTATCGAGCCAATGCTAAAAGAGCTCAAGTTTCAACGCATCGGCATTAAACTCGCCGAAACCCACAAAAAGGGTTACCGCTGGCAGCATCAAGCCATCACCTCACTGACTAATAATCAGGAGAAAAACGCTGTTGAGCTTAATATTGACCAGGCGCGCGAATGGTTTATGGGTCGAGATGTGCGCCCAGAATCCGATAACAAGCAAGGGGAAGTTTTAGTGCGTTATCAAGGCTTTACTATAGGTCTTGGAAAGTGGGTTGGTAGCCGAATCAAAAATGGCTTGCCGCGTGAGATGGTACGCGATACCAATCTATTTTAGCCCTTGGTGGAAATGGAGCCGTGCTGTACTAAACTTAGACCATTAGTTAGCGCAGGCTCCTTAACATGGAGCCATTCCCCTAAGCCTAGGTCAGGATAGCCTAGGCTCTTTTTTGGGCGATACCTAGGCTTACTTTACTAGGTGAATGCCGTCTTTCTCGATTGTGATCTTACCCTGCTTGTACAAACCACCGATAGACTTCTTAAAGGTGCCTTTACTGGTTCTAAACAGACTAAAGATGGTTTCAGGATCAGACTTGTCATTGACCGGCAAGAAACCCTCTTTCTTTTGTAGAAGCTTTAGGATTTTCTCAGCAAGGTCATCCATTTTCGCCACACCTACCTTTTGCAGAGATAGGTCTACCTTACCGTCTTCACGAACCTGTTTAACAAAACCCTTCAGGCGCTTACCCACAAAGATCTTACCGATAACGTCAGAGCTGAAGATCATGCCCCAGTGCTCACCATTAATGATGGCCTTGAAACCTAGATCACTGCGCTCAGCAATGATTAGGTCTACCTGCTCGTTTGGCTTGTAGTGTTTAGGGGTTTTATCCAGCCACTTGTTGAACTTGGTAGTCCCCACGATACGGCCACTGGCTTTATCGCTATATACATACACAAGAAGAGTCTGACCTTCGCGGAAACGAGCGCGCTGCTCACTATATGGAATAAGAAGGTCTTTCTTCTCGATACCCCAATCCGCAAATGCACCCGTGCTATTGATGTTGGTGATCTTCATCAAGCCCCACTCACCCACTTGAGCGATTGGGTTTTCACGGGTAGCACACAGCTCATTGTCAGAATCGAAATACAAGAATACCTTTAGGTAGTCACCCTCAGACACGCCATCTGGCTGTTGTTTTTTAGGTAGTAATACAGAACCGTAATCGTCTGCATCCAAAAACACTCCAAATTCTTCAACTTGAGTAACTTTTAAGTTGTTGATAGTTCCAACTTTGATCATTGTATTTCTCTAAACTGTGATTTCGGGGTGATTGTAGTGCGCAGAGCAAACTTTACAAGCTCTTTCGCTTAGCCTTTCAGTACAACGTCTGTGCTGATATGCTCGTTTAGAAGCTCGGTCAGCTTGCCAGAGGCGATCTCAGTGCCCGGCAGAAGCAACACATGTGACTTACGCGCCACCTGTGCATAGCCAAATACGTGACTCACTAGTTCGATTACTGCTTCGTTATCTAGGCTGAACGCCTGAGATACACGCTCGTTAGCCATGTCTACACCTAGGGTCAACTGAGCTAGCGTCTCTAGGTCGATGGCAACGCCGTCGAAATACTTCAAAAGACGTTCACTCAAAAGCGCAGAAGAAGGTGTATCTGCACCAAACAGAACCTTAAGGCCATTCAGGCCACGAGGCAGACCTTGTTCAGCAAGCGCATCGATAACACGCGCAGCATCGCTGAGGGTTTTCACAAACGGCACTACGATTTCAACATCCAAGCCTTGCTCGCGAAGGGACTTGATAAACTCACACTCTAGTACGAATGCACTCTTGTTATCGGCATCAGTGAAGCGAGACACGCTCGAAGACCGAGCAGCGCATTATTTTCTTGAACCTCGAAGTCACCACCAATCAGCGATGCCAGTTCACTGCTGTCACAGCTATTTAGCTGAACACGAATGCGCTGCTCTTTGTTTAGAGCCAAAGACTCAACCACACCTGCAAGAACTTGCTGGTAAAACTCTTCAACGCTTCGCCCTTCAAGGATGGCATCGAGCGCCATTTGATCCGCTTCATCTAGGGGTTCGCGCTCTAGAAGTAGCTTGGGTGAAAGAAGAGTCTTTCTTGAAGAAGGTCGCCAAGTGAAAGGAATACGTGTTCCGCTTGAGCGGTTGATATTGTAGGGAGGTACCTAGCTTAATAGATTGAGACATGGGCTTCCTTGATATCTCGTTTAAATAGAAACAGTTACCCTCAACATACCATTAATAACAGAAAAAAGGCGCATAAAACTTACCCAAATAAACTCGGTTTAAGATAAAAATGCGTTTACAAGTTTATTCGCGGTAACAATTCCGCTATCTTTAGCCAGATTTAACGAATTAAAGAACTCTGTTATGCCACTACAAACTGATGAGTTGCGTACCCAACCACTAGGTCCGCTACCGACTCCAACCGAGCTATCGACTAATCATCCTCTTACCGATGACGTAGCAAAACACATCGATGAATCACGCGGTCAGATTGAAAAAATCTTAACCGGTGAAGATAAGCGCCTTCTTGTTATCGTTGGCCCTTGTTCAATCCACGATACCGATGCAGCGATCGACTACGCTAAGCGTCTTGTTTCGGTACAAGAGAAATACAAAGACCAACTGTTTATCGTGATGCGCACCTACTTTGAAAAGCCGCGCACCATCATCGGTTGGAAAGGTCTGATTACTGACCCTAACCTAGACGGTTCTTACGCACTAGAAGCTGGCCTAAACAAGGCACGTAAACTGCTTCTTGATATCAACAAGCTAGGTCTGCCAACCGCAACCGAGTTCCTTGATATGATCACAGGTCAGTACATCACAGACCTTATCTCTTGGGGTGCTATCGGCGCACGTACACTGAGTCTCAGATCCACCGCGAGATGGCCTCAGCTCTTTCTTGCCCAGTGGGTTTCAAGAACGGTACTAACGGCAGCGTTAAGATTGCTATTGACGCAGTGCGCGCTTCGAAAGCATCACACTACTTCTACTCTCCAGACAAGAATGGCCGCATGACGGTATACCGCACATCAGGTAATCCATACGGTCACGTTATTCTGCGTGGTGGTGATACAGGCCCTAACTATGATGCGCAATCTGTTGAGAAAGCGTGTAAATCTCTTGGTGAAGTAGGTTTGCCAGAGCGTCTTATCGTAGACTTCAGCCACGCAAACTGTCAGAAACAGCACCGTCGTCAGCTAGACGTTGCTAAAGACATCGCAGGCCAAATCAAATCTGGCAGCCAATACGTTGCGGGCATCATGCTGAGAGCTTCATCGAAGAAGGCAACCAGCCAATGGATGACCTGACGGCTCTAGAATATGGTAAATCCATCACAGATCCGTGTCTAAGCTGGGAGCACACAGTAGAAATGCTTGATATCCTATCTGACTCTGTAAAAACACAACAATAAGGAAGACCAGATGCCTTCATTTGACATCGTTTCAGAGATTGAAATCGTTGACGTTCGTCATGCGGTAGAGAATGCGAACCGCGAACTCGCAACCCGCTTTGATTTTCGTGGCGTTGAAGCGAGCTTTGAGTTTAAAGACGATCAAGTAAAGCTTGCGGCTCAAGCTGAATTCCAGCTAAAGCAGATGCGTGACATCCTACGTGGCAACCTAACTAAGCGTGGCGTTGACGTGAATAGCATGGAATCTCAAAAAGAAGACGCGTCAGGTAAGAACTGGTATCAAACCGTGCTATTCAAGCAAGGCATTGATAAGGATATGGCTAAGAAGATCGTCAAGCTGGTTAAAGACAGTAAGATCAAGGTTCAAGCGAGTATCCAAGGTGACAAGGTTCGTATCACTGGTAAGAAACGTGATGACCTACAAGCGACTATGGCGCTTGTGAAGAACGGCGAGCTTGGTCAACCGTTCCAGTTTGAAAACTTCCGCGACTAATCTCGCACAAGCATTGAGTGATACCGGGCGCCTTAGCCCGGTATTTTTTACAGGCTTTTCAAAAGCGTTATCTCACCAAAGCCCAGTTCAAGCTCAGTCTTCAATGCTTGAGTTAAACGAGGTAGCAATACCACTACAGAGCTTAGTTTCTGTTTCTCTGCATCTAATAGTGGCTTTAATTCCGCTAGCGTCTGCCAAGATGCCCTTTCTGCATCTCGCCTTACCCCATCGATAAACACTGGCGCTATACCGTGATGATGCAATACCATCTCGGCGCTCTGCATTAATCTCAAAGCTTCAAGCTAAGAAGCTCGAAGTCCTCTCCTGTCTCGACCCAAGTTACCGCGTAACTCGGCTCAAAATCTTTCTCACTGATAAGGGTTTGATAGCAAGACTCGAGCTCAGCACTACTACTCGCATTGATCACCTCACTCTTATCAAAGAATGCTTCCCAGAACAGTCGGCGATTGCGCACGTTGGGCAACTTCTGTTTGATGTCATCTCTTTTACTGGCAGCAAACTCTGCTTGTAGAGATAAGTTCTGCGGTAACACTGCTTCAAAGGTTTTTCTTAGATTACGAATAAGCACAGGAGATCCGCCCCCACTCGAGAAGGCGATCTGTATCTTGCCGCGGTTGATCATGGAGGGCGTAATGAAGTCACAATAAGGGGTGTCATCAACCACGTTGACCATGATCCCGCTCGCTTGGCATCATGGTGGACCCTGTGATTCAAATCCGGATTATCTGTTGTTGCCCAGATCTGCACAAAATCATCGATAAGTTCGCTCTGATAAAAACCCTTAATCCAAGTAATCCCACCTTCTTCATACTGCTGCTCTAGAAAACTATCCAAACTCGGTGATACGACCGTCACGAGAGCCCCAGCCTTTAACAAACTTTCAACCTTACGGCAGGCAACCTCACCCCCTCCAACAACCAAAACAGGTTTGTGATTGAGATCATAAAACAGAGGAAAATATCGCATAATGTTCCTTCTTTGTAACATGCGTAAGGTGTCGATATGCAACCAAAACGGTGCAGACAAAAAACAGCAATCTAGGTCACAAAAGATTAATACTCTGAAATATCCTTTAGACCCATATATAAATTTGGTTATTTGATTTCAGTTAGTTACAAGCACTAAGTGAACGCCGTTCATTAAGAAGTAATACCGTTTCACCATGTAAGTGCACTGTTGCACTATTTACAAACACTTAACATTTAGTCATTCTAAAGCGGTGGTTTGCGAGTATCTAACAAATTCTAATTAATTGAGATACTTAGCATCTTCTACTACTTTGTAAACGGGTCGTAAAAATATGCCCCACTTTGGTGATTCAAACAACTGGTTTCGACTCACCGGGACAAAGATGTACTCAGTGATATTGGTCACTATGGAAATTACAGACAAGGATACGAAGAGATGGCAAAAAAACTCACCATTCTAGCTTCAGTAGTAGCGGCATCAACTGCTGTCATGGCAAGTTCAGCATCAGCAGCTGACAGCACGTTGGACAAAGTCTTAGCCGCTGGCTCACTAACCTGTGGTGTGAGCACCGGCCTTCCTGGCTTCTCGAACCCTAACTCAAAGGGTGAATGGGAAGGTATTGATGTTGAGTACTGTCAAGCTCTGGCAGCAGCAGTACTGGGCGACAAAACCAAAGTAAAATACGTTCCACTAACTGCAAAAGAGCGTTTCACCGCACTTCAATCGGGTGAAATTGACGTTCTATCTCGTAACACAACTTGGACTCAACACCGAGATACCGCGCTTGGTTTGAACTTCGTTGGTGTTAACTACTACGACGGTCAGGGTTTCATGGTCAAAAAAGACCTTGGCGTTAAGAGTGCAACTGAACTAGACGGCGCAGCGGTTTGTGTTCAGTCTGGTACAACAACTGAACTTAACCTTGCGGACTACTTCCGTGCATCAGGTATGAGCTACAAGCCAGTAGTATTCGATACAGCAGCACAAACCTCAGCAGGTTTCGATGCAGGTCGCTGTGACGTACTAACTACTGACCAATCTGGTCTGTACGCACTGCGTCTAAACCTTAAAGATCCAACTTCTGCAGTGGTACTTCCAGAAATCATCTCTAAAGAGCCTCTAGGCCCTGTTGTTCGTCAAGGCGATGACAAGTGGTTTAACGTAGCTAAGTGGACATTGAGCGCAATGATCAACGCAGAAGAGTACGGCATCACATCAAAAAATGCTGATCAGATGCTGAAATCGACCGATCCAAACGTGAAGCGTATCCTAGGTGTTGATGGTCCTAAAGGTACAGCTCTAGGTCTGAAAGACGATTGGGGCTATCAGATCATCAAGCAAGTAGGTAACTACGGCGAGAGCTTTGAACGTACCGTTGGTACAGGTTCTCCACTTCAGATCAACCGTGGTGTGAACGCACTATGGAACGCTGGCGGCTTCATGTACGCGCCACCAATGCGTTAATACTTTTTCCTTTGCAGGAAACACTTATGTAGGAACACAAGGGGCGGCACCGCCGCCCTTTTGTTTATACGGATGTAAAATAGGAAGTAGTATGAATCCAACCAAGGTTTCCCAAGACGAAGGCCAAGGTGCCTCTCGCAAAACCAACCTCCTCTACAACCCTACCTTCCGCGCTGTTGCCTTCCAAATCATTGCCGTTCTGGCTCTTGTATGGTTTTTCTACACCATAGTAAACAATGCCCTAGGAAACCTAGAGGCACGTGGTATCGCAACAGGTTTTGATTTTCTATCAAAAGAAGCTGGGTTTGGTATTGGCCTCCATCTTGTTGCCTACGATGAGACCTATAGTTATGGTCGCACCTTTATAGTAGGCCTTTTGAATACCGCACTGGTTTCTGTGCTTGGTATTTTCTTTGCAACGATTTTGGGCTTTGTTATGGGTATTGCCCGTCTTTCTAGCAACTGGCTAGTGAGTCGTTTGGCGGCTGTCTATATTGAAGTATTCCGAAATATTCCTCTGCTCTTGCAGATCTTCTTCTGGTACTTTGCGGTACTTCAAGCCCTACCTTCGCCTCGCCAAAGCTTGAGCTTAGGTGAAGCCATCTTCTTGAACGTGCGCGGCCTTTATTTCCCTGCACCTGTGTTTGAAGCGGGAAGCGGCTTTGTAATCGCAGCCTTTGTTGTCGGTATTGTTGCCACTATCTTTATCAGCATCTGGGCACGCAACAAGCAGCGCCTCACCGGTCAGCAAACCCCTATGGGACGTATTGCACTGGGTTTGGTCTTAGGTCTTCCGCTTGTGGTTTACTTCCTTGCAGGTATGCCAATCTCAGCAGAGATGCCTGAGCTTAAAGGCTTTAACTTCCGTGGTGGTGTCAGCATCATCCCAGAACTCGCAGCTCTGACTCTAGCACTAAGTATCTATACAGCATCTTTCATCGCTGAGATCGTACGCTCTGGTATCAACGCAGTTAGCCATGGGCAAACAGAAGCGGCCATGTCTTTGGGCCTGCCTCGCAGTCGTACCCTGCGCCTTGTAGTTATCCCTCAGGCGCTGCGTATCATCATTCCGCCATTGACCAGTCAATACCTAAACCTAACCAAGAACTCCTCTCTTGCGATGGCGATTGGTTATCCAGACTTGGTATCAGTGTTCGCAGGAACCACCCTAAACCAGACGGGTCAGGCTATCGAGATCATCGCGATGACAATGGCGGTATATCTCACATTGAGCTTGTTGACCTCACTGATTATGAACATCTACAACCGCAAGGTTGCTCTGGTAGAAAGATAAGGAAGAGTAAGCATGAAAGTACATCAATTTCAGCCCGATCTTCCGCCACCGGCAAACTCGGTGGGTCTGGTAGGTTGGCTTAGAAAGAACCTATTTAATAGCCCGGTTAACTCAGTATTAACTGTTATCTTGGGTTACCTCGCATTCACAACCATTCTTAGCATCATAGATTGGGCCTTTATCAACGCTGATTGGGTTGGGACTACCCGTAACGACTGCACCAGTGCCGGCGCATGTTGGGTCTTCATCAGTGTGCGTTGGGAGCAGTTCATGTACGGCTTCTATCCAGAAGCTGAGCTTTGGCGCCCTCGTGTATTCTACGCAACGCTGGCTGTGTTTATCGTCGCACTCATGTACGAGAAAACACCAAAGCGTACCTGGATCTGGCTATTCTTTGTAAACGTCTATCCGTTTATCATCGCTGCCCTACTTTACGGCGGTGTATTCGGTCTGGAAGTGGTTGAGACTCACAAATGGGGTGGTCTACTAGTAACCCTAATTATTGCCCTTGTCGGTATCGTGGTCTCGCTGCCTATCGGTGTAGCTCTGGCTCTGGGTCGCCGCTCTGAGATGCCAATCATCCGCAGTATCTGTACCGTTTATATCGAGGTATGGCGTGGCGTTCCTTTGATTACCGTGCTGTTCATGGCATCGGTAATGCTGCCGCTTTTCCTTGCTGAAGGTACTGAGACAGATAAACTTATTCGTGCCCTTATCGGTGTGGTAATGTTTAGTGCAGCTTACATGGCGGAGGTTATCCGTGGTGGCCTGCAGGCGATTCCAAAGGGTCAATATGAAGCGGCGGATGCTCTCGGGCTCACATATTGGAAGAAAATGCGTTTAATCATTCTTCCTCAAGCGCTTAAATCACCATCCCTTCGATCGTAAACACCTTTATTGGTCTCTTTAAAGATACCAGCCTGGTGCTTATCATAGGTATGTTTGACGTACTGGGCATTGGACAATCAGCAAACACTGACCCTGAGTGGCTTGGTTTTGCTATCGAAAGTTATGTATTTGTCGCGTTAGTGTTCTGGGTATTTTGTTTTGGCATGTCGAGGTATTCGATTTGGCTAGAAAACAAATTGCACACAGGTCACAAACGATAATTATCAAGGACGTATTATGACGCAACAACAAGATTACATGATCCAGCTGAAGGACATGAACAAATGGTACGGTGAGTTCCACGTACTGAAGAACATTAACCTTGAGGTTAAGAAAGGCGAAAAGATCGTTATCTGTGGCCCATCAGGTTCGGGCAAGTCGACCATGATTCGATGCATCAACCGCCTTGAGGAGCATCAGCAAGGTCAAATTATCGTGCAAGGCACGGAATTGACCGAAGACCTTAAGAACATCGAAGCGGTGCGTAAAGAAGTGGGTATGTGTTTCCAGCACTTTAACCTCTTCCCTCACCTAACTGTTCTAGAAAACTGCACCCTAGCGCCTATCTGGGTTAAGAAGATGCCTAAAGAGGAAGCTGAAGCGGTAGCGATGAAATATCTAGAGCGCGTTAAGATTCCTGACCAAGCTGAAAAGTACCCAGGTCAGCTTTCCGGTGGTCAACAACAGCGTGTAGCGATTGCTCGTTCTCTATGTATGAACCCTCAAGTAATGCTGTTTGATGAACCAACCTCAGCGCTCGACCCTGAGATGGTACGTGAGGTACTGGACGTTATGGTTGAGCTTGCTGAAGAAGGCATGACCATGCTGTGTGTAACGCATGAGATGGGCTTTGCAAAGGAGGTGGCCGATCGGGTTATCTTCATGGACGCAGGGGAAATTATCGAAGAGAACAACCCGGTAGACTTCTTCGAGAACCCACAATCGGATCGTACTCAGAACTTCCTTGCACAGATCCTTCACCACTAATCGTTAACTATTAATTGCTAGATGGCTAACACTTTGGGGCAGCTTAAGCTGCCCCTATTCGTTTGATTTCGCGTACAATTAGTTGTGTAACGTTAAAAGTGTGTCACTGATTGTTACAATTAGAGATTCACTCCAGGAGCACTTTTACTTAAAATCAAGTTTGGCTTTGGCGACGGTCAGGCTTGAAAAATGGAACTTTTCGCCCCATATAATTACTAAACAATTAAAGGTCTATCTGAGGAAAACTATGAACAGTCCAATGGTTTCTCGTACTCGCTCTCAAGAGAGTGTATTACAAACAAATAAGGTGCTTCGTAACACCTACTTCTTGTTATCCCTAACCCTGCTTTGGTCTGCTGTTGTTGCCGCTTTCTCAATGGCAATGAACCTGCCACGTCCAGGTCTAATTCTTATGCTAGTTGGCTTCTATGGCCTGCTATTCCTAACTGAAAAGAACCGTAATAACAGCATGGGTCTGGTGTTTACCTTCTTGTTCACTGGCTTCTTAGGCTACACCACAGGCCCTATCCTAAACATGTACATTGGCGCGGGTATGGGCGATGCCATCGTTACTGCTCTTGGCGGTACAGCTCTACTTCATGGGTGCGTCAGCTTACGCTCTTACAACTAAGCGTGACCTGTCTTTCCTAGGCGGCGTGCTAATGGCTGGTTTCGTGGTTCTGCTAATCGGTATGGTTGCAAACATCTTCCTACAGATGCCGATGCTTCACCTTGCAATGAGCAGCATGTTCATCCTGTTCTCAACAGGTGTAATCCTACTAACGACTCAACAGATCGTTCGTGGTGGTGAAACTAACTACATCTCTGCTACCGTGAGCCTGTATGTTTCTATCTACAACCTGTTCATCAGCCTACTAAGCATCCTAGGTATCATGAACAACGACTAATAGGTCGACACTCAATACCTTTAAAAGCTCGCACTGGTTGCGAGCTTTTTTATTTTTATCGATAATTCAATTAACTAAATCGATGAGACATCACCATGTTTGAGTATCAAGGCAAACAAATTAAAACCGACGCTGAAGGCTATCTGCTGAATTACCAAGAGTGGGAAGAAGGTATGATTTCGGTACTAGCTGAAGAAGAAGGTATTGAGCTAACCGAAGCGCACCTAGAGGTTGTCCACTTTGTTCGAGACTTCTACCTAGAGTTCAACACCTCTCCTGCCGTTCGAATGTTGGTTAAAGCAATGGAAAAAGCGCACGGTCCAGAGAAAGGCAACAGCAAATATCTATTCAAGCTGTTCAAACAAGGCCCAGCTAAACAAGCGACCAAGCTTGCAGGCCTGCCAAAGCCAGCTAAGTGCTTATAAGATCCTAAAGTCTGAATAGTGTGTATACTGCATCGGCTCACTCTCCAAGTGTTTACTGATGCAGTCCTTGGTCCCTGTTTCAGCCACTCTCCAAGTTGCTCTACTTGAGCCTCGATTCCACAAGCCACAATTTCGACACTGCCATCGTTCAAGTTTTTGGCATAACCCGTTAACCCCAACTTATTCCCCTCATGGGCCGTGTGATAGCGAAACCCAACCATCTGCACCATACCTGTTACCCTGAATTTGCAACAATAACTCATAGCACATCCCTCTGTTAAACCCGTTGTGATGAGTATATACCCAAGCCGATATCCAGTTTGTGTTTAGCATTTGCTTTTGCCCTGACCTTCACCCACAATGTCACAAATTTTCTAATGAGATCCCAAATGAGTGCATCAATTACCCTACCAAAGGACGTGATAAGTCCGTTCGTCGTCGTCATCCATGGATATTTTCCCGTGGTATTGAGAGCGTTAAAGGCGACCCACAACTTGGCGAAACCGTTGATGTGTTAGCTCATAATGGACAGTGGCTAGCTAAAGCGGCCTACTCTCCTAAATCTCAAATCCGCGCTCGCGTTTGGTCTTTTACCAAGCAAAATATCGATAAAGCGTTCTTTGTGAGCCGTATTCAGAGTGCACAACTCCTGCGAGAGGAATGCATTGAGCAAGGTGGTTTAACTGGCTATCGTCTTATTGCCGCAGAGTCTGATTCCATGCCAGGTGTGACTATCGATAAGTATCAAGACTATCTTGTGTGTCAGTTTCTAAGCGCAGGCGCAGAGTTTCACAAGCAGAACATAGTAGATGCGCTAGTCGAGTGTTTCCCTGATAGCTCTATCTATGAGCGCTCAGACGTTGCTGTGCGCAAGAAAGAAGGGCTTGAAGAAATCACTGGCCTTTTGCATGGCTCTGAGCCAACGGAGCCGGTAGTTATCGAAGAAAACGGCGTTAAGATACAGGTGGACATTCCTAACGGCCACAAAACCGGCTTCTATCTTGACCAGCGGGACAGCCGTTTGCATGCCATGAAGTATGTAAAAGACAAACAAGTACTTAACTGCTTTAGCTACACTGGCGGTTTTGGCTTGTACGCACAAAAAGGTGGCGCTGAGCGCGTTATCAACGTAGACGTGTCTCAGCCTGCGCTGGATATTGCTAAACAAAATGCTGAGCTAAATGCTTTGCGCCAAAACAAGCGGTATTCCTAAACGCTGACGTATTTAAGATCCTGCGTGAATACCGAGACCAAGGCACTAAGTTTGACGTGGTGATCATGGATCCACCTAAGATGGTGAGCTCTAAACAGAATCTAAACAGCGGTGCACGCGGCTATAAAGATCTTAACATGCTGGCTATTCAAATCCTTAAACCAGGTGGCACACTACTGACCTACTCTTGCTCTGGCCTAATGGAAAGTAACCTATTCCAGAAGATCATCGCCGATGCAGCGCTAGATGCTGGCCGAGAAGTGAAGTTCATCGAAAGCTTTACCCAAGCTCAGGACCACGTTGTAGACAGCGCCTATCCTGAGGGCCTATATCTGAAAGGCTTTGCGGCTAAAGTGCTATAAACAACAAGGCGCCCAATGGGCGCCTTAGTTTTAGGTGTCGTTGAGATTGACTATGGTATCGAGATTGTTGATAAGCTCTGAACCAGACACTCCCTCAAATTCGATAGTAACGCTCTTACTGTCCTTCTCCACCGTAATCGAAGAGGTACCCGCATTGTCTTGAACGCTGTCTTCAATATTCTGCAGTATCGCATCTATCTCATTCTGATCAGTTACATCACCAAAGATATCGCTAAGGTCTATGGTGTCACCCTCATTGATAGAGAAGTCGGTAATGGTGTCTGTTTCTGGTGAGTCAGTAAGATCCGCCTCGGTCCAGATAAAGGTATCAGCATCCGCGCCACCAGTTAGCGTATCTTCTCCTAAGCCACCAACAAGTAAATCGTTACCGGCCCCCCAACTAGTATGTCATCTCCACCTTGACCGAACAGAATGTCATCACCTGTGCCTCCATCTAGGTCGTCGCCCTTGTCGTTTTCGGTTGATAGATTAAATTCAGCCACATTTTCTTCGATGTATTCGAACAGATCGCGAGGATAGACATTCGCCTCTAGCTCACCCAATTGCTGGGCAACGTATTTTTGAATCGCTGCAACACCTTGCTCTTCAATACCATCAAACTGAACTCCGTCCCCGAATAGGATATCTTCACCACCAGCAGAGCTTATCTCGTCTTGTCCAGGCAGTAGCGACGTCTTCTTGCCTAGAATAACCTCTTCCAGTTCAGTTACATCGATGTTTGGCTCTACCACGCCGTCACTATCAAACTTAACCAAGGTATCTATGTCTACTCCACTACCCAGGCCAATCGCATCCACATTAGATATCTCATTTAAGATGGCAAAATAGTGCTCACCTTGGCGAACTTCTTGCTCATCATTATCCCAGCGATCGGTAAATAGGAACTCCCCATTTTCTTCAGTTAGGACTCCTAAACGAACACCTGTGTACGGAGAATATATTCTAGCCACATCTCCATCGTTTCGCTGTTCAACTACCAGTTGGCCATTAAAATAAACATCTTCAGCGTCTTCATCTATTTCGAAACCTTCAGGTAAAAGGTCCAGAAGTGAAAGTAAGCCGTCTTCTGGCGTATAGGCCATAAGAAATTGATCAGCACTTGCGTCATCAAGCTCTACTGCACGAGTCGGTTCACCGTCAGTAATAAAGAAAGTCTGATTGTTAGCTCCTGTGATGCCATTATCCACAAACCAGTCGATAGCCGTTTCAAAAGCACCTTCATAGTTAGTCGAGTTCTCTGCATTCAAAGCACTAACTGTTGTAGCAAACTGAGACTTAGCTTCTTCAGCGGAAAGTACGCTAAGATCTAATTCAACAACTATCTGGGATGTGCTAGCAAACTCTGACAACATGATTCGCACCATGCCAGAGTTCTCTTGCACAGCAGAATCAATAATCTGACCTACAGCTGAGATAATTTCTGTCTTTGCGGTTTCAATGATGTTACGCATACTACCCGAGGTATCTAGGATAAACGCAATGTTGTAATCCTCACCCGCGACTATCTGGAAGCCCTGCACATCACCAACAATAAGCTCGTTGGCTTCTGTGCCATCGATAACATCATCACCAAATGAGCCTGTTTTTAGCTGATATCCTCTACCTTCGATAACTAACGGTAGTTCAACGGATTTGCTAGCTTGATCGCCATTGCTCGTTTCGGTAGCAGTAGCAGTTACATTAACGGTATACTCGCCGGATACTGGAACATTTGCTTTCAAGGTTGCGATATCCAGTGCAGTAATATCAACGATGCCATCTGCGCCAGCAACAACCTCAACATCATCGCCATCTTTGATTATGGTGCCTTCAGGAAGTCCCGACATGGTCACCACCAAGGTTTCACTACCATCGGTATCGGCTAGGCTCGCACCCAAGTCCCACAAGTCTACAAAGGTATCTTCAAAGCCTCTCGCATCCGAAGATTCAAGCACAAGGTTATCAACGATGGCGCCATAGCTGTTTGCGTCAGTCGATTGCACTAACAAGCGATAGTTACCGTCCATATCAGACGGCAAAGTTATCTGAATGTCTCGCTCCCACCCGTTATCTTCTGGGCGGAATTGATATAGGGTCATCGCCTCATCCATGATTGGATTACCTTGATCATCAAGGCGAACCCAAATCACATCGAGGTCACTATCTCCATTCTCCCAACGACGCGCTGCAACATCAAAAGTAAAGCTGTAATAACGCCCTTCTTGTACAGAGATATCTGTATAGATAGAGTTATCACCGTTGTCACCTTCGATCTCGAGAATCAAGTTTTCATCACTCGCTCCCGAGCGGTAAATTGACTCTCGGCCAATCTCAACCTTGTTGTCATCATTGGCATACCAAGTACCTAAGGTGTTATCACCCAGTACCTGACTAACATCGATATCTGAGCTCCAATCTTCATCGGCTCCAAGTAGCACCTCCGCATCTTGGAAATCAATAGACGCCTCTTTTTGCTCATTAACAACCCAGAGGTTGGGTTCGTCGGCAACCGCAACGATATCTATATCGAGTGTATCGCTAACGCCGGTATCAGTAGTGTAAGTAATAGTAGGCACCGTACCTGAGAAGTTTGTAAAAGGTACGAACTCATAACTACCATCGCCGTTTAGCGTGACAGTACCGATACCCGAAATATCAACAGAGTCGCCGGCAATATAGTCTGTGTTATCTCCAAAGACTCTGAACGTTGCAACGCTAAGTGGGCCATCCGCGTCTGAGTCATTGCTGAGCACACCGTTTACCGCGTTAACAGTCAAGGTTGTATCTTCGTTGGTCTGGTTTGAGTCTGAGACAGTAATTGTTGGGTCAGCCTGAGGAGCAACATCAATATCTAACGTATCCGATACGCCTGTATTGGTGGTATAGGTAATGGTTGGCACATCACCATTGAAATCCGCTACAGGCACAAACTCATAGCTACCGTTGGCGTTTAGGGTAATGCTACCTATACCTGCAATAATGGCTGTCATCCCTGCATTGTATGTTGTGCCGTCACCTGCGACCTTAAAGGTCGCTACAGTTAGGGTGTCATCTGCATCCGAGTCATTGCTCAGAACCCCGTTGGCAGCATTTACTGTCAAAGTGCTGTCTTCATTGGTTTGATTGGTGTCAGATTGAGTAACCGTCGGGTCGTTCTGAGCCACCA
>BBSB01000015.1:0-121222 GCA_000830455.1 Vibrio sp. JCM 19236 | reverse complement strand
TAAAAAAACAGGCCGAGAGGCCTGCTTATCAAACTAGAGCTTTACCTAGGCTTAGGTAATTGCGCTTCGCTTCAAAGTAGCGGTGTTTGTGTGCTTCAAGTTGTGCTTGTAGCACCATCATCTCATCTGAATACTCGCCACGAACTGTAACTGGAGTTTGCTGATAGAAGCGAGACTTCACTGCAAATTCACTCTTGATAGCATCGTATTTGCGCTCAGCATCGATATAGATGTTGAGGTATTGGCTTAGTTGTTGCTGGGTTTCACTTTCTACACTTTGTTTCTTTCTTGTTTCGGTGAATCGTTTAATGCTCAGTAGACTCAATGCGGTCGCAGAAGCGGTCGCAACAGCGTAGAAAAACAACATCTTTAGCTCACACCCTCGGAAGACTATTCAGGTGCGCGTATTTTGCACTTGTACAAACTTTAATCAAGTCCCAAAAATGAAAAATGAGTGTCTAAATATTGCACAAAAGTGTGATCTTCATTCATATCAATGAGTTGGCTATTTTCTATTCAGGAAAATAATTTTAAAAAACCGAGTCATGTGACTCGGTTTTCCTCAATTCACGGCTGTTCAGCCTAAAAGTTCCTGTGCACTTTTCACCACATTCTCTGTAGTAAAGCCAAACATCTTGAATAGCTCACCTGCTGGTGCAGACTCACCGAAGGTGGTCATGCCGATGATCTTGCCACCGAAGCCAACATACTTGTACCAGTAGTCAGCGATGCCCGCTTCAACTGCGATGCGCTTAGTTACTGAAGATGGTAGAACCGCTTCACGGTATGCTTCGTCTTGCTTGTCGAACACGTCAGTTGCAGGCATAGACACTACGCGTACTGCTTTACCAAGGGCAGCTAGTTCAGCTTGGGCTGCTACTGCTAGCTCAACCTCAGAACCGGTTGCAATGATGATTAGCTCAGGCGTACCTTCACAATCTTTCAGGATGTAACCACCCTTAGCGATATTTGCTAGAGTCTCAGCGTCACGCTCTTGCTGTGCAAGGTTTTGACGAGAGAAGATCAGAGATGTAGGACCATCTTTACGCTCGATAGCCAATTTCCAAGCCACTGCAGACTCAACCTGGTCACATGGACGCCATGTGCTCATGTTTGGAGTTGCACGTAGAGAAGCCAGTTGCTCTACAGGTTGGTGCGTTGGGCCATCTTCACCCAAACCGATTGAGTCGTGAGTGTAAACCTGAATATTCTGAACCTTCATCAGAGCTGCCATACGCATAGCGTTACGCGCGTACTCCATGAACATTAGGAAGGTTGCACCGTAAGGTACGAAGCCACCGTGCAGTGCGATACCGTTGATGATCGCTGTCATACCGAACTCACGCACACCGTAGTGGATGTAGTTGCCTGAGAAGTCTTGAGCTTCAAGAGACTTAGAGCCAGACCACATGGTTAGGTTTGATGGTGCAAGGTCCGCAGAGCCGCCCATGAATTCAGGTAGCATCTTGCCGAACGCTTCTAGCGCGTTTTGAGATGCTTTACGTGATGCGATGTTCGCAGGATTTGCTTGAAGGTCAGCAATGATTTCTGCTGTCTTCGCTTCCCACTCAGCAGGAAGGTCGCCATTTACGCGACGCTTAAGCTCAGCCGCTTCTGCAGGGAACTCTTTTGCGTATGCGTCAAACTTGTCGTTCCAAGCTGCTTCTTTAGTTTTACCCGCTTCGTTAGCATCCCACTCAGCGTAGATATCAGCAGGGATTTCAATGGTGCGTGCTCCCAACCTAGGAATTCACGTGCCGCTGCGATTTCAGCTTCACCTAGTGGTGCGCCGTGGCAGTCGTGAGAACCTGCTTTGTTTGGAGAACCAAAGCCGATGATGGTCTTAGTACAGATAAGAGTAGGACGTGGGTCCGCCTTAGCTGCCTCAATTGCTGCATTGATAGCGTCAGCATCGTGACCGTCTACCGCAGGGATTACGTGCCAGCCGTACGCTTCAAAACGCTTAGGAGTATCGTCAGAGAACCAACCTTCAACGTCACCATCAATAGAGATGCCGTTGTCATCCCAGAATGCGATCAGTTTGCCTAGGCCTAGTGTGCCTGCAAGTGAACACGCTTCGTGAGAGATACCTTCCATCAGACAGCCGTCACCCATGAATACATAAGTGAAGTGGTCAACAATGTCGTGACCAGGCTTGTTGAACTGAGCTGCTAGTGCTTTTTCAGCGATCGCCATACCCACAGCATTGGTAATGCCTTGGCCTAGAGGACCTGTTGTAGTCTCGATACCAGGTGCGTAGCCATACTCTGGGTGACCAGGAGTCTTAGAGTGAAGCTGACGGAAGTTCTTCAGGTCATCGATAGATAGCTCGTAGCCTGATAGGTGAAGCAGAGAGTAGATCAGCATAGAGCCGTGGCCGTTTGAAAGTACAAAACGGTCGCGGTCAGCCCACTCTGGGTTTGAAGGGTTGTGGTTCAAGTGACCACGCCATAATACTTCGGCAATATCAGCCATCCCCATTGGGGCGCCTGGGTGACCAGAGTTAGCTTTTTGTACACCATCCATACTTAGTGCGCGGACGGCATTGGCGAGGGTTTTTCTGTCCATATTTGTTTCCAGTATTTAGATACAAAAGGGAGCACAGGGCTCCCTTTGTTGAAGTGGTTTACAGCTTTTCAGCGATCATCGACTCAAGCTTGCCTTGGTCAACAGCGAAATTACGGATGCCCTCAGCTAGCTTTTCTACCGCCATAGAGTCTTGGTTGTGCTGCCATAGGAATTCGGCTTGGGTCATAGGGGCAGGGCGCTCAGCAGTGCCTTTCGAGTCCACAAGTTTAGCCTCAACTTTGCCTTGGCTTGCTTTAAGCTCTGCCAGCAGAGGCGGCGCTATGGTCAGGCGATCACAGCCTGCAAGCTCGAGAATCTCATCAATATTTCTGAAGCTCGCTCCCATAACTACTGTGTTATAGCCGTGCTGTTTGTAGTAGTTGTATATCTGTGTAACGGAGATCACTCCAGGGTCTTCGCTAGGTTCAAAATCGCGACCTTCTTTAGCCTTATACCAATCCATGATGCGACCTACAAATGGCGAGATTAGATAGACATTTGCCTCAGCGCAGGCACGGGCTTGAGCAAAAGAGAACAGCAGGGTCAGGTTGCAGTTGATGCCCTCTTTTTCTAGGATTTCTGCGGCGCGGATACCTTCCCAAGTAGAGGCTAGTTTGATCAGGATTCTCTCATTTGGAATCCCCGCTTGGTTATACATGGCGATCAGTTGACGTGCCTTTGCCACACTCTTTTCTGTGTCGTAAGAAAGGCGCGCATCTACTTCGGTAGAGATGCGTCCGGGGATGGTCTTTAGGATCTCTTTGCCTATGTTGACCGCCAACATGTCGCAGGCATATTGAATCTGCTCATTTCTATCTTGGCTTTGGCCCTTGGCGTATTCGATGGCTTGTTGGATAAGATCTTGATACTCATCCAGCTGAGCCGCTTTTAGTATTAAAGATGGGTTTGTGGTGGCGTCTTGAGGTTGGTATTTTTTAATCGCCTCAATCTCGCCTGTATCTGCCACTATGGTGGTGAGCTCGCTTAGCTGAGCCAGTATATTTGTCATTCTTCTACCTAGTTCGGTTGGCTAAAGGCAAAAGTGGAAGCCTGAGCTTCCACTTTGAGGGGTTATAGGAACGCTTTGTAAGGCAGTTCAGGCTCGTTTAGGAAGATATCCTTGAAGCCACGGAAGTGCTGATAGTGCATGCGACCCTTGTCTGTTGGGTAGGTGTACTTACCGCCTACTTGCCAGAAGAATGGGGCAAAGTTGTATTGCAGTCTGTCTTTCTTCATGTTCCACAGCACCTCGATTTCGCGAGGGTCATTCTGGAAGTTCGCCCAGATATCGTGGTGGAACGGCATCACTACGTCACAGTCTAGAGACTCAGCGGCACGCAGGATGTCTGATGAAGTCATCTTGTCGGTTACACCGCGTGGGTTTTCACCGAAAGAAAGCAGAGCTACATCGATTTGATACTCGTTACCGTGCGCTGCATAGTAGTTTGAGTAGTGTGAGTCACCTGAGTGATACACAGAGCCGCCAGTGGTTTCGATTAGGTAGTTCACCGCGCGCTTATCCATGCCATCTAGTATCTCTTTATCATGAGATGAGGTACCTTCTGGTAGAGTAACTAGAGCAGTACGGTCGAATGAATCTAGAACGCGGATCTTCATATCGCCCACTTCAAGCACATCGCCAACCTTAGCGACAACACAGCGCTCTTCAGGTACGCCCCAGCCAGTCCATAGGTCAACACAGGCTTGTGGGCCGATAAATTTCACATGGCTACCACAGTTTTGCAGTACTGCCGCTGCTACGTTTACGTCGATATGGTCAGCATGATCGTGAGAAGCTAGAACTGCGTCGATCTCTTTGATTGCAAACGGGTCTAGCGGGAAGATAGCGGTACGTAGGTTTGGTTGTAGCGCTTCAACGCCACCCATGCGCATCATTTGGTGTTGGTTCTTCATGAACTGGTTCTTTTGCGTCTTCTTGCCAGTGCCACACCAGAAGTCGATAGAGATGTTGGTGTTGCCTTCACTCTTTAGCCAGATACCTGTGCAACCTAGCCACCACATAGAGAAAGTGTTTGGCTCAACCTTAGTGTTTTCAATTTCTTCGTTCAGCCAGGTACCCCACTCAGGGAAAGTATTAAGAATCCAAGACTCACGAGTAATTTCATTTACGTTGCTCATTTCAGCACCTTTTTATTCACGATTTTATATATTCAGGATGTAGGGGGCCGAGCGCTTAAAATTTAAGGCACTTAGCGTATTTTGTTGTTATTGGATTTAGAGGGTTAGGCTAGGGTCACACTAGGATGACCTCAGTCCCTTGCCGCTTAATAGCTTCGATGACCTCTGGATTGGCATCTTTGCCTGTGATCACCACATCTATCTTTTGCGCAGGGCAGAAAAGCATTCCGGTTCTCTGTCCTACCTTAGAGCTGTCTACCACCACCACGAGCTTGTCTATCTGCTCTAGCATCTGCTGCTCCGCTACTGCAGTTAGCATGTCCGCCTTATATAGCCAGTTTCAGTTAAACCTTTGCCTGAGGTGAACATCCAGTTGCCTGCGTACCCGTTTAGCACATCCGGGGTAGGGTTAAGGAAAATATTCTTAGACTTGTTGTACTGACCGCCAATGATGATCACATCTTGGTGGTCTTCATTAATTAGATAGCTGGCTAGTGGGAAGTAGTTGGTGATGATTTGTACATCACGTCCGCATAATTGCTGTCCCAATAGAAAAGCAGTTGAGCCACAGTTCACAACTACGCTGTCTCCCGCCTGACAAAGTTCTGCCGCCTTGATTGCGATCAACGTCTTCTCTTCATAGTACTCTGTACTGTTGATCGTCAGCGGTGACCAGTTGCTTTTGTTCGATTGAACGCGCTCTGCACCATTGCGAACCTTACGTAGCTTGCCCAGTTCGTCCAGCTTGGAGATGTCTCGGCGAGCTGTAGCAGGAGAGACATTAAAGTTCTCGGTTATGTTGGAGACATTAATGGATTTGTTCTCTTCTAGTAGAGACAGAATCCCGTTATGTCTTTGCGTTTCGTTCATGCCATCACCTTGTGCTCATTTCTGAGCGTTTCGCAATACTAGTGTGTGATTGCTTTATGATTACTTTTGATTTGTTTTGATTCTATTGCTCACCAATTTGATTGTCAAACTTTGCATCGGTAAAAATGTGACCTAGAAAGCATATATTTATAAGTAATTGATTTTATTGATTTAATTGAAATTGTCGTGATCTAGTGCTCAATAGTAGGAGTTTTATGGGGTGAAAATTGACCGAAATCAATCTAATCACAAATGCGCATTGAATGATTATTTGTGATTGTTAATTATCTTTACGTGAGCAAACAGAGGGTAGATTTCTCAAAGAAGGAATCACTCGAACCTACAACTAAATAGAATTAAAAAATTAATCAAAAGGGTAAAGATATGGAGTTCTTGTACGATATCTTCTATATATTTTACAGCCAAGTCATGACCAAAGCCCCGCTCCTGCTCGGCTTAGTTACCTGTCTCGGTTATATTCTTCTCAAGCGTGACGCTACCACCATCATCTCCGGCTCCATCAAGACTATCGTAGGCTTTATGATTGTTCAGGTGGGTGCAGGCACTCTGGTAGCTGGCTTCAAACCTGTTATAGAAAAGCTAAGTGAAATCCACGGTTTAACCGGCTCGGTTATCGACCCCTACACCTCGATGATGGCCACCATGGAAACCATGGGTGAGAACTACTCATGGGTAGGCTACGCAGTATTGTTAGCCCTGGGCCTTAACATTCTTTTGGTGGCTTTCCGCCGCTTTACCGGTATCCGAACCATTATGTTGACTGGACACATCATGTTCCAGCAAGCAGGTTTGATCGCGGTGTTCTACTTCGTGCTTGGTGCAAGCATGTGGGAGACCATCATCTATTCTGCGATTTTGATGGCGCTATACTGGGGTATCTCCTCAAACATTATGTTCAAGGCGACAGAAGAGGTTACTGGCGGTGCTGGCTTCTCTATCGGTCACCAACAACAGTTCGCATCATGGATTGCTACTAAGGTTGCCCCAAAACTTGGTGACAAGAATGACAGCGTAGACCACATCAACCTGCCTAAATGGCTACACATCTTCCACGACAGCATAGCGGCGACCACTATCGTAATGACGGTGTTCTTCGGCATCATCATGCTGTCGTTCGGCCTAGATAACCTACAAGAGATGGCAGGTGGCACTCACTGGCTTATCTATATCTTTGAAACTGGTCTTAAATTTGCCGTAGCTATCCAGGTTATCGTAACCGGTGTGCGTATGTTCGTTGCTGAACTGTCTGAGGCATTCAACGGTATCTCTGAGCGTCTTATCCCTAATGCGGTTCTGGCTATCGACTGTGCGGCTATCTACGCATACTCGCCTAACGCTATGGTATTCGGCTTCATGTGGGGTGCGGTAGGTCAATTCGTCGCGGTTCTGGCTCTGCTAGCGTTCGATGCGCCAATTATGATCATCCTGGCTTCATCCTATGTTCTTCTCCAACGCAACCATTGGCGTATTCGCTAACCACTTCGGTGGCTGGAAAGCGGTTATGAAGATCTGTTTCGTGATGGGCATCATCGAGGTTGTTGGTTCTGCATGGGCTATCCATATCTTCGCTCAATCAGGCACTGAATTTAATGGCTGGATGGGTATGGCGGACTGCTCTGGTATTCCCACCTATCATGCAAGGCCTGTCTGTATCTAGCATGTTCTTCTTCGTAGTCGTTGCGCTAGCCGGTGTGTACATGTACTTCGCATCAGCCAAGCTACGCGCTGAAGAGGATGCAGAGAAAGCAGCAACCATGACAGCAGTAACCCCAGAAGGCTTCGAGGTTGAGGTAAAAGCGGAACGTGAAGCAACTCAAGTGACTTCAGGCCAAGCAGTAGAACAAAAACCAGTGCGCATCCTAGTGTGTTGTGGCTCTGGGCAAGGCTCATCAATGATGTGCTCTAAGAAGATTAAGTCTTATCTAGATAAACAAGGTATCCCAAGCACAACCAGCAACTGTGCTATTACAGACCACAAGTCTCGTGTCGATAGTTTCGACATCATAGTCACTTCGGTGGCGCTGGCTGAGCAGGTTATTGAACTGCCAGAAGGCAAATTCAAGCTAGGCGTGAAGAACATGATTATGCCTAAGACCTTTGCTGATGACCTGGTTTCAATCATCAAAAACAACTTCCACAAATAACAACAATAGCGCTCAGTAAGATTGCTGAGCGCACCATAAAACAGATTATAAGTGAGTAAGATTATGCAACTGAAAGATTCCCTAACGTCAAACAACTCTATCCTACTTAACGCTCAAGCGAGCGACTGGAAATCGGCTATCAAGCTGGGTACCGATGCCTTGGTAAGAGCGGGTGTAGTAGAGCCTCGCTACTATGATGTAATCGTCACCGCTATCGAGGAGCAAGGTCCTTACATCTGTATCCATGACGCCTTTGCTCTCCCTCATTGCCGCCCAGAGGACGGAGTTATCAAAACAGGTTTTGCCCTGACTGTGCTTGAGACTCCTATCTATTTCGAAGGTGTGGATGAGCCTGTTGATGTGCTAGTCACCCTTGCGGGTAAAGACTCCGATGAGCATATCGAGGGCACTATGCAGGTGGCGAATCTAATTGAGTTTGATGAAGACTTCTCTAAGTTGCGTGCGTGTAAGACTCCAGCGCAGGTAGCGAACCTGATTGAAGAAGCTTGATGGCGGCAGAAGAGTTCGCTTAAGGGGGCAGATATGTATCAGGAACTGAAAAAGAGGGTGCTAGAGGCAAACCTCAAGCTTCCTAAATATGGCTTGGTGACTTTCACCTGGGGCAACGTCTCTGAGATTGATCGCGAAGCAGGTGTGATTGCCATCAAACCATCGGGTGTGGAGTACGACGCTATGACCGCTGAGGACATAGTGATCCTAGACATTGAAGGTAATCGCATCGAAGGTAAGCTCAATCCATCTAGCGATACCCAGACCCATATTGAAATCTATAAGGCATTTCCTGGTGTGGGAGGCATAGTTCATACCCACTCTCGCAATGCCACCATTTGGGCTCAAGCTGGTCTGGATATTCCACTCTTGGCACCACTCATGCGGATTACTTCTACGGAGACGTACCCTGTACTCGTCCCCTGACAGCGGAAGAAATCAAAGATGAATACGAGCGCCACACAGGCACAGTAATCATCGAAGAGTTTAATAAGCGGGACCTAGACCCTGCGGCGGTACCGAGTGTAGTAGTGAGTGGGCACGCGCCATTCTCTTGGGGTAAAGATGCCTTTGATGCGGTGCATAACGCCGTAGTCCTCGAAGAAGTGTCGGCTATGGCACTGGCTACGCGCTCACTGAACCAGAACATCAAGATCCAGCCGGAGCTATCGGATAAGCACTACCTGCGCAAACACGGTGAGAACGCCTATTACGGCCAGAACTAATTCGAGTTTGAGGTTTCCCTATGTACAAAGTCTTAGCGTTGGACCTAGATGGCACTGTGCTCAATGATGAGCACGGCATCCACCCAGAGGTAAAACAGGCCATTAGAGAGGCTCAAAACGGTGGCATGTGTTGATCGTCACCGGCAGACACCATACTGCCGCGAGACCTTACTACTACGAGTTGGGCCTTGATACGCCGATCATCTGTTGCAATGGCACCTACATCTATGACTATGCCACCGAGTCGGTGTTTAAGCATCAGGCGATAGAGAAAGAGAACGCCCTTAAGTTCATAGAGCTGACCCAAGAGTTTGGGGTCAAGATGGTGATGTACGTTACCGATGCCATGACCTATTCCCACTATAACCCCATCACCTATATGGAAGTGTTGGAAGAGTGGGCACTCACTGCTCCCGAGCAGCACAGGCCAAAGATATTCAAGATCGACTCCTTCGCTGAGATGGCTAAAAACAGCGACCACGTATGGAAGTTTGTGGTGGAAGGAGAGCCAGAGTCTGTAGACAAATTAGTAAACCACCCTTGGGTAAAAGAGGCTTTCAATGGCGAGCGCTCATGGTCGAATCGTGTCGACTTTGCCGCCAAAGGCAACAGCAAGGGACTTCGCCTAGCTGAATATGTCTCTGAGCTTGGGCTAGATGCAAAGCAAGTCATCGCTGTGGGAGATAACCACAATGACATCTCAATGCTGAAGTTCGCTGGCTTAGGTGTGGCAATGAAAAACGCCGATGACCTAGTGAAATCCCACGCTCAAGCGGTATGTAAAACAGATAACAACAAGGATGGCCTAGCCCATCTAATACGTGAAAATATTAAAGGATAATTCCATGACTAAACCTATGATCCAAATCGCCCTAGACCAAACCAACCTGCCAGCGGCGATTGAAGTAGCAAACAATGTAGAGAGCTTTGTGGATGTTATCGAGGTGGGTACTATCTTGGCATTTGCTGAAGGTATGAATGCAGTTTCCATCCTACGTAAGAATCACCCTGACCACATCCTAGTGTGTGATATGAAGACCACAGATGGTGGCGCAATCTTGTCACGCATGGCATTCGAGGCTGGCGCAAACTGGATTACGGTTTCTGCGGCCGCGCACATCGCCACTATTGAGGCGTGTAAGAAGGTAGCCGATGAGTTTGGCGGTGAAATCCAGATTGAAATCTACGGTAACTGGACCCTAGAAGATGCTCAGGCTTGGGTTGATCTAGGCGTCAAGCAAGCTATCTACCACAGATCTCGTGATGCGGAACTTGCGGGTGTCGGCTGGACAGAGGCTGACCTTCATAAGATGCGCGCTCTATCTGAACTAGGTATCGAGCTATCAATCACAGGTGGCATAGTGCCAGAAGATATTTATCTGTTTGAGGCATTAATGCCAAGACCTTTATCGCAGGTCGTGCATTGGCTGGTGAGAAGGGCAAGCAAACCGCCGAGGCGCTAAAAGCGCAGATTGACCGCTTCTGGAATTGATAGGGGTCAGTATGTATCAAAACCTACAACGACACCGAGTGGGCCTGTATGAAAAAGCCCTCCCCAATGACTTGAGTTGGGAAGAGAAGTTTGAGACTGCAAAGGAGCTTGGTTTCGATTTTCTAGAGATCTCTGTGGATGAGTCCGATGAGCGTCGCAGCCGACTCGATTGGGATGATGAAACCATCTATTCGTTGCGCAGACTGTGTGAGAAATATGAACTGCCATTGCAGTCCATGTGTCTCAGTGCGCATCGCAAGTTTCCGTTTGGTTCGCTAAACCCTGAAACCCACAAGCAGGCCTATATCCATATGGAGAAGGCGATTGCGCTGGCTTACAAATTGGGTATTCGCAATATCCAATTGGCGGGGTATGACGTCTACTACGAGCCAAAGAGTGAAGAAACCCATCAGCGCTTTATTCAAGGGATGAAGGATGCGGCCAAGATGGCTGAGCGAGCTGGCATAATGCTCTCGGTTGAGATCATGGATACCGACTATCTCAATTCCTTGAGTAAGTTTGAGGTGCTAAATCGCGAGGTGAATTCTCCATTTTTCACTGCCTATCCAGATGTGGGTAATATCTCGGGCTGGAACTACGACATAGTGACTGAGCTTAAGCTAAGTAAACCACACATTACGCAGATCCATCTAAAAGATACCTACAAGGTGACCGCTGATTACAAAGGGCAGTTTAGAGACCTAGTGATCGGTGAGGGTGAGGTGGACTTCAATGCCATCTTCGACACCCTAAAGCAGACCGAATGTGTGGTGCCTCTGGTGATTGAGATGTGGGCGCAGGATGAAAACTGGAAGCAGAATATTCGTATTGCTCAGTCTCGTCTAAACCAAGCGTGTGACCACGCAGGCTTACCACAACTCTTTACCTAAACGCCGCTCCTAAGTTGGCAGACCTTAAGTGCAATGCATCCCCCTGTGTTGCACTTTTTTCATTCCATGGCCATGACAGTATGAAAGACTATTTAATTGCTCCATCTATACTCTCCGCAGATCTTGCAAACCTTGGTGCAGATGTACAAAAGGCTCTCGATGCGGGCGCTGATCTTATCCACTTCGATGTAATGGACAATCACTACGTGCCTAATCTGACCTTTGGAGCACCCGTGTGCCAAGCGCTCAGAGATTACGGTATTACTGCTCCCATCGATGTTCATCTGATGGCGAAATCTGTGGATGCCTTGATTGAGCAGTTCGCCAATGCCGGAGCCAGCTATATCTCCTTTCATGTTGAGGCCAGCGAGCATATCGACCGCTCGATACAACTCATCAAACAGCACGCTGTAAGGCCGGTTTAGTGCTGAATCCAGCGACGTCTTTGAGTGTATTGGACTATGTCATTGATAAGATTGACCTTATCTTGGTGATGTCAGTAAACCCTGGCTTTGGTGGCCAGGCATTCATTCCAAACTCTTTGGATAAGCTCACAGAGATCCGAAAGCGAATAGATGCTTCAGGTAGGAAGATACTGCTGCAGGTAGATGGCGGGGTAAAGGTTAACAATATCAGACAGATAGCTGAGGCTGGTGCGGACGTATTTGTGGCAGGCTCTGCAATCTTCGATAGCCCGGATTATCGAATGACTATCGATGCGATGAGAACAGAGCTTGCGAGCTAGTAATGACTAAACGGCTATGGTGACCTTGTCGCCGCCGACTTCGGCAATCTCTAGCAGGGTATCCATATGATATTTCTTGCGAATAGTGATGGTGTGGCCGTTTGCGGTGACCAGCTTTACGATCTCAATAACGTCCTTAGGGTGAAGTGATGAGTCTTTGGCGATCTCGATGTTTACACCAAGTTGAGCCAATTTGATTACGTCTGAAGAGTGCATAGTAATAGTGTTTCCATGTTAGCAATCCGCGCACTATATCACCGCAGTGTTTGATTCGACCAATATTGGCCGTCCGTTCTGTGATTGGTAATAGTTTGGATAAGTGTCTGATTGCACTTGTAACATTGAGTTACATTTCTGGTTAAATGTTGCATTCCCGAGAACAGAGTGCAATCAGTTACAAATAAAAGCAGGATAACTTGGTTGATTTGTATACATAAATATCAGCCATATCGGTATTGGCTTTTGTGGGGGTTGAGCGACAAGATCTCAGCCTATACAGATGGTTGGCGTTGAATTTGCCATAGATTATGCGTATTCTGCGGCATCCCTTATCTTGAGCGAGACAAGCGCAAGTGGGGATCTGTCACCGAAATAGAGGGATTTATGGGGCAGTGATTTCTTAACCTAGTATCGCAGTTTGAGTTATGCCCAAGTTAAATCTACATCAGAACGAACGTCCTTCTACCTTGCGTGACCACCTTGATGACGCAATTGATAATGAATTGTTACGTCCGCATTTCGAGAAGCCAAGCCGTAAGATCACTAAGAGTCCTTACCTAACGGATAAGAATGTCTCTAAGCGCTGGAAAGAGCTAAATCAACCAGAGGTGCAGAGCCAACTTCTAGATTTTCATACCCAGTCGCAGATGGATGCCTATAGCAAGAACATCGAACACTTTATCGGTACGGTAAAGGTACCTGTAGGCATTGCTGGACCGCTGCGCATCAATGGCTTATTCGCTAAAGACGACTTCTTGATCCCACTGGCCACCTCAGAGGCTGCGCTGGTGGCTTCCTATAACCGTGGCTCACAGCTTTTGACTGCTAGCGGCGGTGCATCTGCCATGTTGCTCAACGAGGGTGTGACTCGCACGCCGGTATTTGCTTTCAACAGCTTGATCCTAGCGGGTCAGTTCGTTGCTTGGGCGGTAACCCAGTATTCGCATTTTAGAGAAGTAGCAGAATCTACAACCTCCCACGGCAAGCTGAAAGACATTAGCGTGAACATCGAAGGTAACCATGTTTACTTGGTGTTTGAATTTCTGACTGGCGATGCCTCGGGACAGAACATGGTGACTATCGCCACCAACACCGTGTTTGAGTACATAATGCAGAACTCGCCGATAGAGCCTGAATATGCCTTCCTTGATGGCAATCTCTCAGGTGACAAAAAGGCCAATGCCCATACCCTGCGCGGTGTTCGTGGTAAGAAGGTGACCGCAGAGGCGCATATTCCGGCGGAACTGGTTGAGAAATACTTGCACACTACTCCAGAGAAGATGATGCAGTTTGCTCAGATGAGCACAGTAGGTGGCACCTTAAGCGGCACTATCGGTATCAACGCACACTATGCGAATGCTCTGGCGGCTCTGTATATTGCCTGTGGTCAGGATGCGGCCTGTGTGGCGGAATCTGCGGTGGGTATGACTCGCCTAGAGGTAAGCAAGACAGGTGACCTGTATGCCAGCGTGACTTTACCTAATCTTATGGTAGGCACAGTCGGTGGTGGTACCGGTCTTCCTAGCCAAAAAGCGTGTTTGGACCTAATGGGTCTACATGGTGCGGGGAAATCTCAGGCCTTGGCCGAAGTAGCAGCTTCTTTGTGTTTGGCGGGTGAGCTTTCTATCGTGGGCGCCTTCTGTGCTGGGCACTTTTCTCGTGCCCACCACAAACTTGCTCGCAAATAATCAGCTCTTTCTCTTCAGCTGCTGGATCACAAGGCCGCTGACAATCAGCACTAGGCCAAATAGGGTGGAGATATGAATGGTCTCCCCCAAGATCTGCCACAGCAATACCAGAGAGATAAACGGTGAGATAAAGATAAGGTTGCTTATTCTCGCCGTATTCTGAGTAGCCTTTAGCGCGCCCAACCAGAGCACAAAGGTAATCCCCATCTCAAATAGGCCCACATAGGTTACCGCAAGCCAACCCTTGCCTGAGATATCCCACGAACTTCCTTCCCAGATACACAGTGCTACGGCAAACGGCAGTGCAACTAAGAAGCCAAGCAGTACACCAATTACCGGATCTGCCTTGTTTTGGTGTTCAATATCCAATATCCCGCCCATAGCAAGGTGGATAACAGAGCCAGACCAACCCCAAGTGGGCTTTCAAACTCCAATCCAAGAATATTGCCCTGAGTGGCGATTACCACAACCCCGAAGTAACCCAGCGCGCAGGCTATCCAGTCCTGAACTCGAATCTTTTGTCCCAGGAAAACTGCTGCCATCAGGGTCAGAGTGATTGCCCAGCTGTAGTTGATGGGCTGCGCCTGAGAAGCCGGCAATAGGTCATAGGCTTTAAACAGTATTAGGTAATAGGCGAGGGGATTAATCAAGCCTAACGCTAAGTAATACAGCGGGTTAGAGGTGAAGGTGCTCATGATAGAGCTTGTCTTACCTTGGAAATGACACACCAAAAACAGTGCAATGGCCGATACTAGACTGGCGATGGTCAGCATTTGAATAGGGGTAAATTCAGCCAAAGTCAGCTTAAAGGCTGTGGCTACCGTAGACCATAGTAGGACGGCGCTAAGTCCGAGGGTAAGGGCTTTACGTTCGTTCATGAAACTGGATGTTTGAAAAGAGTGAGCCTCAGTCTAGCGACTTTTATGGCTACACCAACAGTATTTATGTCACAGTTATGCCCCTTTCAAACAGCTGTGATATAAGTCAGCAAAGACAATTCACAATGTATAAAGTAAACTGCAACATTCTTGATAGATACTAGGCCGCGCGCCGGGTCTGAAGATTAAGTTTAGAGATGTAACAATGGATATGAGCGGTAAAGAGCAAGGCAATCAAATCGATACTGAAACTACCCACTTTGGTTTCGAAACGGTAAAGAAAGAAGAAAAGGTGGCTAAGGTAGCAGAGGTATTCCACTCTGTTGCAGGTAAATACGATTTGATGAACGACCTGATGTCCGGTGGCATCCATCGTTTGTGGAAGCGCTTTACTATCGATTGTAGTGGCGCACGCCCTGGTCAGCGTATCCTAGACCTAGGTGGTGGCACGGGCGACCTTACTGCTAAGTTTTCTCGCATCGTCGGTGAAAAGGGTCACGTTATCCTTGCGGATATCAATAACTCTATGCTGAATGTGGGTCGCGATAAGCTTCGTGATATTGGCGTGGTTGGAAATGTTAATTACGTTCAGGCGAACGCTGAAGAACTGCCATTCCCAGACGATTACTTTGACTGCATCACTATCAGCTTCTGTCTGCGTAACGTAACCGACAAAGACAAGGCATTGCGCTCTATGTTCCGCGTGCTTAAGCCAGGCGGTCGTCTGCTGGTTCTTGAGTTCTCAAAACCTATCCTAGATCCGCTATCTAAGATTTACGATAACTACTCTTTCCATATCTTGCCTAAAATGGGCGAGCTGATTGCAAATGATGGTGACAGTTATCGTTATCTTGCAGAGTCTATCCGTATGCACCCTGACCAAGATACCTTGGAAGGTATGATGCAAGAGGCAGGCTTTGAGAACACCAACTACTACAACCTGACCGGTGGCATTGTTGCTTTGCACCGTGGCTACAAATTCTAATTAGGGACGTTTAATGCCTTTTGATACCTTAGTGACAGCGGCTATCGAGACCTCATTCAATGCTCTGATTGCCCAGCAACCTGCCAGTCAAAAGCAGTTAGCGCGCCTAAAAGGACGCATCGTTCGTCTTAATCTTAAAGAGCTGAATAAGAGCCTGATCTTCGTCTGCAGTCAGCAGGTGGATGTACTGGCGGCCTTTGAGGGTGAAGCCGATTGTGAGTTAACCCTAAGTATTACCGCTCTAAGAGACCTTCAGCAGCAAGCCAATATTAACGAACTATTTAAGCAAGATAAGCTGTCGGTAGCGGGTGACATGCAGATAGGTCAGCAGTTTGCGACCCTGATTCAGCTGAGCAAACCCGATTTTGCCGAGATACTGTCTCAATACATCGGCGACGTGGCGGCTCATACGCTAGTTACTGGGCTGAAGAATGGCTTTGATTTTGCAAAGGGGCGCGCTGAGCGTCATCGCAATCATATCGCAGGCGCTATCACCGAAGAGTGGAAGCTCGCGCCGTCTCCATTGGCAGTGGCAGACTTTGCGATCAAGTAGAAGAAGCTAACAAACAGCTTCGCCAACTAGATCAGCGCCTGACGCGCTTGGTGGAGCAAGCATGACCCCAACTGAGCTAAAGCGTCTCTATTACATCACTAAGGTGCAGCTGGAATACGGCCTCGACGAGCTGATTCCAGAGCACGAGCTGGCAAAGCTTCCAAAGCTAGCTAGAAAGGCGCTGTTTTGGATCAAAAACAAGCATCCCGAAAAGCCTTTGGGTGAGCGCATGCGTCTCGCCCTACAGCAGCTTGGCCCGGTATGGATCAAGTTTGGACAGATGATGTCCACGCGCCGTGACCTTTTCCCTCCACATATCGCGGATCAGCTGGCTCTGCTTCAAGACAGAGTCGAACCCTTCGATGGTGCTCTAGCTAAGCAGCAGATGGAAAAAGCCCTTGGTGGTCCGCTGGAAAACTGGTTTAACAACTTTGATATCGAGCCTTTAGCTTCGGCCTCGATTGCACAAGTGCACACGGCAGAGCTAAAAGAGTCTGGTCGAGAGATAGTGCTCAAGGTGATCCGCCCGGATATCTATCCGGTTATCAATGCGGATATTAAGCTGATGTACCGCATGGCGCGCATCGTGTCCAAGATGGTGCCAGAAGCACGTCGTCTTAAGCCTATCGAGGTGGTTTCTGAGTATGAGAAAACCCTGCTTGATGAGCTGGATCTGCGCCGCGAAGCGGCTAATGCTATGCAACTGCGTCGTAACTTTGAAGGCAGTGAGGAGCTGTATGTTCCTGAAGTAATCAGCGACCTTAGCAGTAAGAACCTGATGGTCTCTGAGCGTATCTATGGCATTCAGGTATCCGATATCGAAGGTCTTGAGCGCAACGGCACTAACATGAAGCTGCTGGCTGAGCGCGGTGTGACCGTATTCTTCACCCAGGTGTTCCGCGATAGCTTCTTTCATGCCGATATGCACCCAGGCAACGTATTCGTTCAATACGATCATCCTGAGAACCTCAGTGGATCGGCTTGGATTGTGGCATTGTTGGCACGTTAAATGCGGACGACAAGCGCTATCTGGCGGAGAACTTCCTCGCCTTCTTTAATCGCGACTATTACAAGGTCGCGCAACTGCACGTAGATTCAGGCTGGGTACCAGCTGATACCAATGTGCAGGAGTTTGAATTTGCGATTCGCATGGTGTGTGAGCCTATTTTTGCTAAACCATTGTGTGAAATTTCATTTGGGCACGTACTTCTTAATCTTTTTAACACAGCAAGACGTTTTAATATGGAAGTGCAGCCACAGCTAGTATTGTTGCAAAAGACACTTCTCTACGTAGAAGGGTTAGGTAGACAGCTTTATCCACAGCTGGATCTATGGGCTACGGCTAAGCCATTCTTAGAAAAATGGATGGGTGAGCAAGTAGGCCCCCAGGCGGTGATTAACTCGGTAAAAGAGCGTGCTCCGTTCTGGGCTGAGAAACTTCCTGAGTTACCTGAACTTTTGTACGATAATTTAAAGCATGGTAAGCAATTGACGCAGAAGGTGGATCACCTGTATCACGGGTATCGTCAAATCAAGCGTCAGCACGCAACAGGACAATTTTTGTTTGGAATAGGTGCGACATTTATCGTATGCTCGTCAGTCCTATTCGTTAACAATAACTTGTTGATTTCAGCGGGAATTGGTGGCCTTGGAGCCTTAGCTTGGCTTATGAGTTGGTTCACTTACCGCAAATAATTTTTGAATACTCACAGTTAGGAAAGAATCATGGGTGGAATTAGTATTTGGCAACTGTTGATCATCGCAGTAATCGTGGTATTGCTTTTTGGTACCAAGAAACTTCGCGGTATCGGTGGCGATCTAGGTTCAGCAGTGAAAGGCTTCAAGAAAGCCATGTCAGATGAAGACGAGAAGAAAGACAAAGACGCAGACTTTGAGCAGAAAAACATTGCTCAGAAGAGCGAGTCTCAACCTGAATCTGAAAAGCAGAAAGAAAAAGAGCAGGCGTAACCCGTGTTTGACATCGGTTTTTGGGAGCTGATACTCATCTCAATATTGGGATTGGTGGTGTTAGGCCCAGAGCGTCTCCCGGTTGCTATCCGCAGTGTGATGCGGTTCGTGAACTCAGCAAAATCTATGGCCAACAATGTGAAAGAAGAGTTGGACCATGAGCTGAAGATTCAGGAGCTGCAAGAAAACCTTCGCAAGGCCGAGAAAATGGGCATGGAAGAGTTAGCACCGGATCTCAAGCAGTCGGTAGAAGAGTTGAAGCAAGCGGCGCAGAGTGTGCAACAGCCTTATAAGAAGGATGATGCAAGCAAAGGCTCTGAGCCGGTTAGCTCTCCCGCTGAGGCGCCTAAGGCCAAGAGTTCAGATACAGCTTCATAGCATTCGAGGGGCTCTACGCCCCTTTTTCGTAAATCGAGGTAGGTATGTCTTCGGTTGATTCCAACCAACCCTTGATCAGTCATTTAATCGAACTGCGCACGCGCCTATTGCGCTCCATCAGTGCGGTGTTGGTTATCTTTATTGGCCTGATCTATTTTTCAAATCACATCTATGAGTTCGTGTCGGCGCCTTTGATTGATAGGCTGCCTGAGGGTGCGACCATGATAGCGACAGACGTAGCGTCGCCGTTTTTCACCCCACTTAAGCTGACCCTGATCACCTCAGTGTTTATCGCTGTACCTATGATCTTGTATCAGGTGTGGGCATTCGTGGCACCAGGTCTGTATAAGCATGAAAAGCGTCTAGTGATGCCGCTGATGTTCTCAAGCTCACTGCTGTTCTATCTCGGTGTAGCCTTTGCTTATTATGTGGTGTTCCCACTGGTGTTTGGCTTCTTTACCGCCATCTCGCTTGGTGGGGTAGAGTTTGCGACCGACATCTCCAGTTATCTGGACTTTGTGCTTGCGCTGTTCTTAGCATTCGGTATCGCCTTTGAGGTGCCGGTAGCCATTATTTTGCTGTGCTGGACCGGAGCAACGGATGTACAGTCGCTAAAGGCAAAACGCCCCTATATCGTAGTGGCTGCGTTTGTTATCGGTATGCTTTTGACGCCACCTGACATCATTTCGCAGACGCTACTGGCTATCCCAATGTGTTTGCTGTTTGAGGTGGGTCTGTTCTTTGCGCGCTTCTATACCAAGCCTGAAGAGAAAGAAGAAACCGAACAGGAATAACAAGAAATCCCCAGCTTGAACTGACCCCAATAATTGGTGTCCAACTATTGGGGGTCAGTTCAAGCTGGGGATTTTTTATATCTTAAACAAAGCCTTAGCGTTGCTGTTGGTGATCTCTTCTATCTCTTGGATAGGTCGCTCGGTGAGCTCAGAGATTCGCTTGGCTACAAGCTCAGTGTAAGCAGGTTCGTTGCGCTTGCCACGGTGTGGGACTGGCGCCAGATATGGACAGTCGGTCTCTAGGATAACCTTACTGAGGTCAAGGTGCGGAACCACCTTATCCATACCGCCATTTTTAAAGGTAGTCACGCCGCCTAGGCCAAGATGAAAGCCCAGTGCATTGATCGCTTGAGCCTCTTCAACACTGCCACCGAAGCAGTGGAACACCCCAGATAAGCTCCCATCTTGCTCTTTTTCTAAAAGGGCTAGGGTCTCTTGGATGGAGTCACGGGTATGAATCACAACCGGTAGATTCATCTCTTTTGCCCAGCCTAGTTGAGTAATAAAGGCGTGCTCTTGCTCAGCGCGATAGGTTTTGTCCCAGTAGAGGTCGATACCTATCTCACCCACGGCGATGAAGTTATGTTTGTCGTACCAGGAGTGTATGGTTTCCAGTGTCTTGTCGACATCTTGGTCTACATAACATGGGTGTAAGCCCATCATTGAGCGGCAGATATTAGGGAACTGTGCTTCGGTTTCCAGCATAGGTTGTATGGAATCGAGGTCGATATTCGGCAGTAAGATATGCTGAATGCCTTGTGCTAATGCTCGCTGAACAACCTCTTCACGGTCTTGATCAAACTCGCTTGCGTATATGTGGGCGTGGGTGTCTATCATGAATACAACTAGATTTTAAACTTGATAGTCCAAGTATATATCAGTTGCTATTGGATGTACTGGCTTGAGTGAAGGGGCACCTTTATCTTGCTTGAGACTAAAACAACAAAACCCCAGCAAGTGTTCTACTTGCTGGGGTTTGTCTAATATGACACTAGGGTTTGTTGACCTTAGGGGTTACGCCTTCTCTGTGGTCTTCGCCGGAGCAGGGTTGCGGATCAGGTGGTCAAAGGCACCTAGACTTGCTTTTGCACCTTCACCCATAGCGATGATGATCTGCTTGTATGGCACGGTTGTAACATCGCCAGCGGCAAATACACCCTTCATTGTGGTTGCACCGTGCGCGTCTACTAGGATCTCGCCACGTGGTGATAGCTCTACCTGAGTCTCTTTTAGCCACTCACTGTTTGGCATCAGGCCGATTTGTACAAAGATACCTGATAGCTCAATCTGTTTTAGCTCGTCTGTGTTGCGGTCTTTGTACTCTAGGCCAGTTACACGATTGCCATCACCCAGCACTTGAGTGGTTTGCGCCATCTTGATGATCTCAATGTTTGGTGTTGAGTTGGCTTTATCGATAAGCACCTGATCGGCACGAAGGGTATCTGCAAACTCTAGAACCGTAACATGCTCAACGATGCCGGACAGGTCGATAGCAGCTTCAATACCTGAGTTACCACCACCGATAACCGCAGTCTTCTTGCCCTTGAACAGTGGACCATCACAGTGTGGGCAGTAAGCCACGCCTTTGTTGCGATACTCTTGCTCACCCGGTACGTTCATTTCTCTCCAACGTGCACCCGTGCTAGTAATCACAGTGCGAGCACGCAGTGTTGCGCCACTTTCTAGCTTCACATGGATGTAACCGTCATCGGTATTTTCAGCATCTATGATGTTAGCGGCGCGCTGTTCGGTGATGACCTCGACACCATACTCTTTAACGTGTTCTTCAAGCTAGCGACAAGCTTTGGACCTTTAGTGGCTTTTACTGAGATGAAGTTTTCGATAGCCATGGTGTCCATTACCTGTCCGCCGAAGCGCTCAGCCACTACACCGGTGCGAATACCTTTACGCGCAGCATAGATAGCTGCTGACGAACCTGCTGGGCCTCCGCCCACAACCAGTACGTCGAAAGGTGCTTGCTGACTAAGGCTAGCTGCTTTCTTCTCTGCTGCGCCTGAATCTACCTTATTTAGGATCTCTGCCAGAGACATGCGGCCTTGACCAAATAACTCACCGTTCACAAATACACTAGGTACCGCCATAATGTCGCGAGATTTCACCTCGTCTTGGAAGCTGCGCCGTCAATCATGGTAGTGCGGATCAGAGGATTGATAGCTGACATCATGTTGAAGGCTTGAACCACCTCTGGGCAGTTCTGACATGATAGAGAGATAAAGATTTCAACCTCTAGTGGCTGTTGAAGTTCTTTGATCTGCTGGATGGTTTCAGCATCTAGCTTGATTGGGTGACCACCACTGTGGAGCAGTGCCAACACTAGCGAGGTAAATTCGTGCCCCATAGGCAGACCAGCAAAACCGATAGCGGTTTGTTTTTCCTGGTTGACCACCTGCATGATAGGTTTACGCGCGCTGGCGTTGTCGTCTCGGACGACGTCGATTTTATCGGTAAGTGATGCAATATCATTGGCTAGCGCTTGCAGTTTGGTTGCGGTCTCGCTGCTATCTAACTTAGTACCAGCTGAACATTTGTTTTTAGATTCTCAAGGTATGCTTTTAGTTGTTGCTTCATGGCTTGGTCTAGCATGGTCGGCCCTATTTTTTATTTATGATTCGGTGCGCTTTGTTGCGCTGATGGGGTTATATTGCCGTGACTCTATTGATAGATAAAATCGAACGTTTCTATTAAATTGGTAGGCAAAATCTATCGGATGAATAAAAAAAGCCACCCGTTTAGTAGGTGGCTTTGACTTAAAATGGTACACCAAGCCCCCTAGGAGCGGGGGCAAGGTGTACCCACGGATTTGTTTAGATCTTGCCTACAAGGTCAAGAGAAGGAGCTAGCGTTTCTTCGCCTTCTTTCCATTTTGCTGGGCAAACTTCGCCTGGGTTGGCTGCAACATACTGAGCTGCTTTTACCTTACGCATCAGGTCTTCAGCATCACGACCAATACCTTCAGCAGTGATTTCCATTGCTTGGATAACGCCTTCTGGATCGATTAGGAATGTAGCGCGGTCTGCAAGACCTTGGCCTTCACGCATAACACCGAAGTTGTTGGTGATAGTGCCAGTTTGGTCACCTAGCATGTAGTAGTTGATCTTGCCGATAGTATCTGAGCTGTCGTGCCATGCTTTGTGAGTGAAGTGTGTGTCAGTAGATACTGAGTAAACCTCAACGCCACGGCTTTGTAGCTCTTCGTAGTGATCCGCTAGGTCACCTAGCTCAGTTGGGCATACGAAAGTGAAGTCTGCTGGGTAAAAGAAGAATACAGCCATTTGCCTTTAACGTCTTGTTCAGTGATTTCTACAAAATCGCCGTTTTTGAATGCAGTGGCTTTAAATGGTTTGATTTCCGTATTGATCATAAGTTAATTCTCTCTATTTGATTGTTTGTTAGCGTCCGTTGCGCTGATGGGTTTATATTGCCCTCGAAGCGTTTATTGATAAATTCAATAGTTTCTATTGATTTAGTAGGCAAAACCTATCAAATAGGGATGAGGTGTCTGCTTCTATAGTTAAACGGCTTAATTTAACCCGCTAAGCGGTTCTAATTTTTTGTATACGACACAATTAACTATCTCTGTAAGTGGTATGATTTACCCCAGTATTAGATAGACAAGGAATGTGTTGTGTCCGCACTTATTCAAAGTTCTTTTCCATTGCGCCGTATGCGCCGTATGCGTAAGCATGACTTTAGCCGCCGTCTGATGGCTGAAAACAAGATCTCTGCCGATGACCTTATCTACCCAATGTTTATCCTTATGGGTAAAAATCGCCGTGAAGCGGTGGAATCTATGCCAGGTATCGAGCGTCTTTCTATCGACCTGATGCTTGAAGAGGCGGAATATCTAGCTAGCCTTGGGGTTCCGGCTATTGCTCTGTTCCCTGTGGTAAACCAAGATGCGAAAAGCCTTTGTGCAGCTGAGGCTCACAATCCAGAGGGCTTGGTTCAACGTGCAGTGCGTCTTCTAAAAGAGCACGTACCTCAGATAGGTGTTATCACAGACGTTGCTCTAGATCCTTTCACTACCCATGGTCAAGACGGCATTATTGACGAAGATGGCTATGTGCTGAATGACGAGACGACAGCTGTGCTAGTTAAGCAGGCTCTTTCTCACGCTGAAGCAGGCGCTGATGTGGTTGCTCCTTCCGATATGATGGATGGTCGTATCGGCAAGATACGTGAAGCGTTAGAGAAAGCTGGTCATGTGAATACACAGATCATGGCTTATTCGGCTAAGTATGCGTCTAACTATTATGGCCCATTCCGAGATGCGGTCGGTTCTGCAGGTAACCTCAAGGGCGCAGACAAGAAAAACTACCAGATGGACCCAGCTAACAGTGATGAAGCACTGCATGAAGTCGCTCTAGATATTGCTGAAGGTGCTGACATGGTTATGGTTAAGCCAGGTATGCCGTATCTTGATGTTGTTCGTCGTGTGAAGACAGAACTTCAGGTGCCTACCTTTGCTTATCAGGTGTCTGGAGAGTACGCGATGCACAAAGCGGCTATTCAGAATGGTTGGCTAAAAGAGCGCGAAACCGTACTTGAATCTCTGCTGTGCTTTAAGCGTGCTGGTGCCGATGGCATCCTGACCTATTTTGCGAAAGATGTCGCAGAATGGTTAGCAGAAAAGAAATAAGCAAAACTCAATTTTGAGCCTCCATTTTTGGGGGTTCTTTCTCATTTGGGATATAAAAGCCGTTTGCTTACCCAAACCTCTTTCACAACGACTATATTTTCCTAGCTGTATCTGAATGCGAACAAGGCTTTCGTTGCGCAACAAAATCTTTTTCCACATACGGCGATCGATCAAGGATCTAATGCGCGATCGGTTGATCTTATTTAAGTTGTTGTTTTTAAATTAATTTTTGTCTTTTGTTTTAGAGTTTATCTACAACGTTTTTTATTCATACAAGATTTTGCACACAAAGTTATCCACAGGCTGGGTCTGTTAAGAATAACTTTTTGACCTTGCTTTAAAAGGGCTAGCGTAGATAAGCAATATTACTCATGGCATCCTATACCTAAGTGATCTATTAGGACTAAACATTACATGGCCACTGTTCCTGAAAATCCGTTGATTCTTATCGACGGCTCCTCTTATCTGTATCGAGCATTTCATGCTTTCCCTGGCACCATGAGTAATGGTGAACACCCAACCAACGCCGTTTATGGTGTAGCGAATATGCTGAGAAGCATGATGCGCCAATTCTCTAGTGAGCGCATCGCGGTTATCTTTGATGCTAAGGGTAAGACCTTCAGGGACGATATGTACCCTGAGTACAAGGCGAATCGCCCACCTATGCCGGACGATCTGCGCAGTCAGATTGAGCCTCTGCACAATCTTATTCGCGCTATGGGCCTGCCACTTATCTCAATTCCTGGGGTAGAAGCGGATGATGTTATTGGCACATTAGCTGCTGCCGCATCCAAAAAGGGCATGCCTGTTCTGATCAGCACCGGTGATAAAGATATGGCTCAGCTGGTGGATGAGAACGTTACCCTTATCAATACCATGACTAATGTGGTTATGGATCGCGAAGGCGTGGTAGAGAAGTTCGGTATTCCGCCAGAGCTAATCATCGATTACCTAGCGCTTATGGGCGATAAGGTGGATAACATTCCTGGTGTACCGGGTGTGGGTGACAAGACGGCTACCGCACTACTGCAAGGTATTGGTGGCTTGGATGCCTGTATGACAACCTAGATGACATCGCTCCTCTTGGCTTCCGTGGCTCTAAAACCATGGCTAAGAAGCTGACTGAACACAAAGAAGGGGCTTATCTTTCTTACAAGCTGGCCACTATTAAGCTCGATGTTGAGCTTGAGGTTACCCTTGAAGAACTAGTAAAAGCTCAGCCAGACAAAGACCAGCTTATCAGTCTGTATGGTCAGCTTGCGTTTAAGTCTTGGCTTAACGAATTGCTCGAGGGTGGCACCGGTGAAATCAAAGCCGATGAGAAATCGGGCCGTATTGCTTCTTCTTCACCTGCTGCAACGGCGGCGCCAGTCGCTGCGGTTAAGATTGACCGTAGCAAGTATGAAACCATCCTAGATAAGGCTCAGTTTGAGGCTTGGCTTGAGAAACTTGCCAAGGCGGACGTGTTCGCTATCGATACTGAGACCGACAGCCTAGATTACATGGTAGCTAACCTAGTGGGTGTTTCCTTTGCTACTGCTGAGGGTGAGGCTGCCTATGTTCCAGTGGCGCACGACTATCTAGATGCTCCAGAGCAACTAGACCGTGACTACGTGGTTGAGCAGCTTAAGCCCCTTTTAGAAGATGAAAACCAAGCCAAGGTGGGTCAGAACCTGAAGTATGATGCTTCGGTATTAGCTCGCTATGGCATTGAGATGCGCGGTATCGCCTTTGATACCATGTTGGCTTCTTATGTTTACAACAGCGTTGGCGGCAAGCATGACATGGACAGCTTGGCACTACGCTTCCTACAGCATCCATGCATCTCGTTCGAACAGATTGCAGGTAAAGGTAAAAAACAGCTGACCTTCAACCAGATCGATCTAGAGCAGGCTTCTCCTTATGCGGCGGAAGACGCAGATGTCACCCTAAGACTGCACAATCATATCAATGCTCTGCTTGAGGCGGATGAAAAGCTCAACCGTGTCTACAAAGAGATTGAGATGCCATTGGTGCCTGTACTATCTCGTATCGAGCGTACTGGTGTATTTATCGATGACATGTTGCTATCAGCGCAATCTCAAGAGATTGCTCAGCGTTTGGATGAGCTAGAAGCCAAGGCATATGAGTTGGCAGGTAAAGAGTTCAACCTAAGCTCGCCAAAACAGCTACAGGCCATCTTGTTTGATGAGATGAAGCTTCCGGTTATCAAGAAGACCCCATCGGGTGCACCTTCGACCAATGAAGAAGTGCTACAAGAGCTAGCGCTAGACTATCCTCTGCCTAAGCTGATCCTTGAGTATCGTGGTCTGGCGAAGCTGAAGTCTACCTATACAGATAAGCTACCTAAGATGATCAACCCGACCACAGGTCGAGTGCACACCTCATATCATCAGGGTGTGACGGCGACAGGTCGTTTGTCATCTACCGATCCAAACCTGCAAAACATCCCGATCCGTAATGAAGAGGGGCGTCGTATTCGTCAGGCCTTCGTTGCGCCACACGGCTGGAAAATTCTAGCAGTGGACTACTCTCAGATTGAATTGCGCATCATGGCGCATCTGAGTGGTGACCAAGCATTGCTGGATGCTTTCCGTGAGGGTAAAGATATCCACGCTGCGACTGCAGCAGAGATCATCGGTGTTGATATCGATAGCGTTTCTAGCGAGCAACGTCGCCGTGCTAAGGCGGTTAACTTCGGTCTTATTTACGGCATGAGTGCGTTTGGCTTGGCAAAACAGCTGGGTATTCCTCGCGGTGAGGCACAACATTATATGGATACTTACTTCGAGCGCTATCCTGGTGTGATGCAATATATGGAAGATACCCGCTCTCAAGCAAGCGAGCAGGGGTATGTGGAAACCCTATATGGTCGTCGCCTGCATCTTCCTGAGATTAAATCTCGTAACGGAATGCGTCGTAAAGCGGCTGAGCGCGCGGCAATCAATGCACCAATGCAGGGCACGGCAGCAGACATTATTAAGAAGGCAATGTTGCTGGTTGATGAGTGGATCGAAGCGCAAACTGGTGAGCCAAAAGTACGTATGTTGATGCAGGTACACGATGAATTGGTGTTTGAAGTTCGTGAAGATGCCTTACAGGATGTTGAAAGTAACATACAGAAATTGATGGAATCGGCTGCCGAACTGGATGTTCCACTGGTTGCGGATGCAGGCCATGGGGACAACTGGGATCAAGCCCACTAGTTTAGTTTTTCATCGTATTTCGCTTAAACAGAGAGCCAACTCACAGAGTTGGCTCTTTTTTTGTGCAGTTGCACCAGTTTGGTGAATCGATTGGAGTACGTTGTAAAACCCAATCTGATTGAAAAAAACTACAAAAAGTGTTTGCAAATGGTCTCAGATCGGGTAAATTTAATCGCGTAGGGTACAGAGGTAAGATGTTCCATCTTTCAGACCTTTTGTTTCACGTTATTTGAATTTTACTAAATTCACACGCCTCAGCCGTTTATTTGGCTGAGGCGTTTTTTATTGTGCTAAAGAAAGTTTTAGGCACTGCTCTGGTTGGTTTTACTAAGGTTGTTATCCGCAGCTTAATAGCGATAAAGCCAGTTTTCTAAATAAGATAATTACTAAGGTGCTGCTTTTTACACCGTAGCAATTAGAGCCTATTTAATGCTTCTATCAGCCGACTTAGCGTCAAAGGCTAGGTATGAAAGTTACAAACAAAAAACGCGACCCTAGGGTCGCGTTTTGTCTATCTATATAGGCAAGATGATTACTCTTGCTCATCTCCAGCTTCTTCATCTACCTCTGCCATTTCAAATGCAGGAGCAAACCAGGTATCTAGCTTGGCACGAAGTTGGTCAACACCGATGCCTTTTAGAGAAGAGAAAACATCTACCTGAACATCACCACCAAAACCCAGTGATGATTCACGGATCTTAAGTAGGGTCGCTTTACGTGCGCCACTCTTCAATTTATCTGCTTTAGTCAGTAGCACCTGAACTGGGATGCCTGAATCTACTGCCCAGTAGATCATCTGTTGGTCGAGGTCTTTCATCGGATGGCGGATATCCATCAGAACCACTAGGCCTTTTAGGCACTCACGCTTTTGTAGATACTCACCTAGGCTCTTTTGCCACTTCTTCTTCATTTCCAGTGGAACCTGAGCAAAGCCGTATCCTGGCAAATCCACGATATGACAGTTTTCATCCACCTTAAAAAGGTTAATCAATTGTGTACGACCAGGGGTTTTACTGGTCTTAGCTAGGCTTCTTTGGTTGGTGAGGCGGTTTAGAGCACTCGATTTGCCCGCATTTGAGCGGCCAGCAAACGCGATTTCAATGCCTTCGTCCGCTGGCATATGGCGGATATCTGGCGCACTGGTTATAAAATGCGTGTTTTGATAATGAATTTTTGCGCTCACTGTTAACTCCATCGCGACTTTGTGTAGTCGGTTGATTACTTTTTTGTGAAATTGTGTAAAATGACCGTGCTCGGCATCAGTTCGCCTATTCTAACACGACAAAAGGCGGCACCTAGGCTAGTTGCCCATTTCAGGTACTTTTTTCAAACCCGATAATAAATAACTCTGAGCAAATTGTAGTTTCGGAAGCTCAAACAAGTAATGGAATGTCATGAAAAATTAGCGCTAATCTTCTCTGTTTTGGTCAGTTGTTCGGCTATGGCGAGCGGCAATATCGAAGCGGGTAAAGCAAAATCAGAAACGTGTGCTGCCTGTCACGGTGTTGATGGTAACAGCATGATCACCACCTATCCTAAACTGGCTGGTCAACACGCCAAGTACCTTGAGAAACAGCTTAAAGACCTTAAGCTAGGTGCAACCAGTGGCGGTAAGCAAGGTCGTTGGGACCCTGCGATGAGTGCAATGGCTCTACCTCTAAGCGAAGAGGATATGGCGGATATCTCTGCTTACTATGCCTCTCTTCCTATCTCAGAGAATACGACTCCTGAGAACGTTGTTGAGCAGGGCCGTGAGCTTTATCTAGCTGGCGACGCTGAGCGTGGCATTACAGCTTGTGTGGCTTGTCATGGTCCTCGTGGTAATGGTACTAGCCTGTCGGGCTTCCCTAAGATCTCAGGTCAGCATGCTGATTATATTAAGGCTTCACTACAGAAGTTTGCCTCTGCAGAGCGTAACAATGACCTGAATGGTATGATGCACGACATTGCGAAGAAGCTGACTGAAGAAGAGATGGACGTTCTATCTAAGTACGTTGGCGGCCTTCATTAATAGAGCCAATCGAATGACTAAGCTCGAGTTTTCTCGGGGCTTTTTTGTGCCTTTTGTCCTCTAAAGCTGTGAGGTATTGGCTATCTAATGTACAAATTTGTATTTGTATTATTACTTAAATAACTGAAAATTATGGTTTTTATTACCAATTGATAAAACTGTGATCTGGATGGTTTGTAACCGGATTGCATATTTTTACAGCAGGAGTAGAGTAGTCGGTGTCGAAAGGAAGCGATGGCACTAAAGGCTTGGTGTCTTCATCAGGATGATTTAGGGAGTGGCTTCGCAAAGCGCGAATCGTGGGAAAACACAGGATGGTTTGATTTCTCAGGTCGAGAACCCAGATAGGAATGGCAAAGGATACGCCACCGCAAACGGAAAATTGCTAGGGACTGTAAAATTCATTAGGAAGATGAAAAACAAAAAATTCTGGCAAGGAAAGCGCTAAAAACAAAAGGAATTTTGAGAGCGATAGGGCAACCTATCGCTTTTTTATTTTCTGGAATTGCGGAATTTTTCTACACTCTTTCCTCATATTTTGGTAAGTTGCGCCTCTTATTGATTTCAGGCGTCTCGAATGTACATTTGTCCCCTTTGTAAAGGTACAGACAACCAGTTCTACCACGAGGATAAACGCAGGCAGTATCTACAGTGTCAAAGCTGTCAGTTGGTGTTTGTAGACCCGAGTCAGAGGTTGACCCCAGAGCAAGAAAAAGCCATCTATGACCAGCATGAAAATGACCCAGGTGATCAGGGTTATCGACGTTTTCTGTCGCGCATTGCTGAGCCAATGGATGAGCGTTTGGGTAGCAATCAGCAAGGGTTAGACTTCGGCTGTGGTCCGGGGCCAGCACTGGCACAAATGATGCGAGAGCGCGGGCATAACGTAGACCTGTATGATCTCTATTACTACCCTCACCCAGAGGTACTGCAAAAGCAGTATGAGTTTGTGATGGCGACTGAGGTAATAGAGCATTTATATCAGCCAGACGAGGTGTGGCAGCAGTGGCTCAGCCTATTGAAGCCGGGGGCTTATTTAGGACTGATGACCAAGCTCGTAAAAGATGTAGAAGCCTTTTCAACCTGGCACTACAAAAATGACCAGACACACGTACTATTCTTTAGCCGAGCCACATTTGAATATCTGGCTGAGCGAGATAGCCTAGATCTAGAATTTATCGGAAACGACGTAATTTTATTGAGGAAGTCGAAGCATGAGTCGACGTAAAAAATCGAGAAAGCCAGGCTCTACTGGCGATATGGACCTAATTGTAACGCGCAACCGTTCTCAAGCGGATGTTGAAGGACGCCTGCGTAAGAAAGAGAAGAAGCGTAAGGGACTGAAAACGGGTAGCCGTCATTCTGAGGGTAGCGATAACCGTGATATCACGGGCAAGGTAGCAAAAGACCCACGTATCGGTTCTAAGAAGAAGATTCCACTTATCGTTGAGAAGAAGCCTAAGGCGACACCGGCTCAACGTAAGCTAAACGCTCAGCAAGAGCTTGAAGCACTAGAGAACGATGCACAACTAAATGTGCTGCTAGACCGTATCGAAAACGGTGAGTCTCTGGGTGCTGGCCTGCAGTCGTATGTGGATCAGAAGCTAGATCGCATCGAAGCGCTGATGAAGCAACTTGGTCTTCTAGACGAAGAGCCAGAGGTTGAAGCTGAGCCACAACCGAAGAAAAAACCGGCGGCAGCAAAATCGGAAGCTGACCTGCTGTCTGAATTTGAAGACCTAGATTTGAGTGACTTTAAGGGTTAATAACGGATGAACACCTTAGTGCTGGCGGCCATTGGCGGGATTATTATCTTGGGCTTGGGAGGTTATGCCGCTCACCTATTGCTGAAGCTACGTAAGCAGAATCAGCTGGTAGAGCAACATAAGGCTCTCGCTATCGAAAAGCGCAATGCCAAGATCTTTGAGAGCGTGGATACCCTGTGCCTTGCGGGTATCCAGGGTCAGTGCGACCTATCAGAGATCAGCATTCGTCTTTGCAACATCCTAGATTATGTTCAGGGTGAGCAGCGTATCGATGTAGCAAAAACCTACCCAGCACTGCATGAGTTATTCGAGGTGGTTAAGGACATGGCGCGCGGCGAAGACCGCCAAGAGTTGGCGAAGCAAGAGCGTATGCGCCAAAACCTTGCCCGCCATAAGGCAGAAAGTCGCCTAACCGACACCATCATCACTGAGCTTGAAGACCTCAGGTCTCGTGTTGCTCCCCTAAACAATCAAATCTCCATTCAAATGCAGTAATGCACTCTTGATGGCGTGATCTCCTTAACAGTTACGGCTTACATTTTGAGCTCATAAGGAGGGTACGCCATCTTGCTGTGGCAAAATAGCCTCCCTGATGTCGTACCTAGGATCTCGCTATGTCTAATCAACAAATCATTTGGGATCAGAGCATGTTGGATAAATACAACTACTCTGGCCCTCGCTATACCTCGTACCCAACTGCGGTTGAGTTCCACGAGGCATTTACTGTATCTGAACTAGACATAGCCTATATGCAGTATCCTGAGCGTCCGCTTTCTCTGTATATCCATATCCCTTTCTGTCACAAGCTTTGCTATTACTGTGGCTGTAATAAGGTGATCACTCGCCATCAGCACAAAGCTGACGAGTACCTGGAGGTTCTGCAGTTTGAGATTCGCCAGCGTGCTGCTCTACTGGGCGGACGCACGGTTACTCAATTGCACTTTGGCGGTGGTACGCCTACCTTCCTGACCAAAGAACAGATCTCTCGTCTGATGGAAACCATCTACCAAGAGTTCACTTTCGATGAGACTGCTGAGATCAGTATCGAGGTAGACCCGCGCGAGATTGAGCTAGATATGCTGGACCACCTGCGCTCGCATGGCTTTAACCGCTTGAGTATCGGTGTTCAAGATTTCAATAAAGAGGTGCAGAAGGTTGTTAACCGTGAGCAAGATGAAGACTTTATCTTTGATATGGTGCATCGTGCCCGCGAACTCGGCTTCCGCTCGACCAACCTTGATCTTATCTATGGTCTGCCACTACAGACTCCAGAGAGCTTTGCTAAAACTCTAGAGCAGGTGTTAACCCTACGTCCGGGTCGCTTATCGGTATTTAACTATGCTCATATGCCGTCTTTGTTTGCCGCACAGCGCAAAATCAAGGAAGAGGACCTACCTAAGCCTCAGCAACGCATGAGCATCCTACAGCAAAGCATTGAAACCCTGACCGATGCTGGCTACCAGTTTATCGGTATGGACCACTTTGCATTGCCTGAAGATGAGCTAGCCGTAGCTCAGCGTGAAGGTAAACTTCATCGTAACTTCCAAGGCTACACCACTCAAGGGGAGTGCGACCTTATCGGCTTTGGTGTATCGGCCATCTCTATGGTGGGTGACACCTATGCGCAGAACCAAAAAGAGCTCAAGCACTACTATGCTCAAATGGACGAGTTGCGCCATGCATTGTGGAAAGGTGTTTCGTTAAGCCATGATGACCTGCTTCGTCGAGAGCTTATCAAACAGCTGATGTGTAACTTCCATCTTAACAAGCGTGATATCGAAGCTCAGTTTAACGTGAAATTCGATAGCTACTTTGAGGAAGACCTACAGCTACTCAAAACCTTTATCGATGATGGGTTGGTGGATGTCACTGACGATGAGATAGCGGTGAATCTGCGTGGTCGTATGCTGATCCGCAATATTTGCATGAGCTTTGATAAATACTTCCGGGCCAAAGCAAGACAACAGCAGTTCTCCCGCGTTATTTAATTTCTAGAAGCCACCTCAACTGAGGTGGCTTTCTTTATCTAGGCTTCAGATAGACGCCATTCATCAAATGGAATCGGCTTGCTATAAAGATAGCCCTGAGCCTGCTTGCACTTCAGGTGACGCAGTATTCCTTGCTGTTCTTTGGTCTCAACCCCTTCCGCAACCACGGTAACATCGAAGCCATCTATGATGTTGATAATGGCTGAGACAATAGAGTTATCGGCATTGCTCTCGCTCAGTTCTGAAACAAAAGACCTGTCAATCTTGAGGGTGCTAAATGGTAGCTTATGTAGGTAAGCCAGCGATGAGTAGCCAGTGCCAAAGTCATCGATGGCGATATTGATACCACCTTTATAAATCTGTTTGAGGTTTTCAGTCACATCTGGATGAGACTCCAGGATCTGTGATTCGGTGATCTCTAGGGTAAGTTGGCGTGCAGGGAACTGGGTCTGTTCTAGGGTATCTAGCACCACCTGAGCAAAATTGGCCTGCTTAAGTTGGGTTACCGAGACGTTGACGTGCATATGAAAATCATCTTCCCATAGGCCTTGCTGTATTCCGCGCATGCCATCTCGACAGGCGCCGAACAAAATCTGCCTACCGATCTCGTTAATCAAGCCGCTATCTTCTGCGATAGGGATAAACTCAATGGGAGAGACTAAGCCAGATAGGAGGAATGCCAGCGTGCTAAGGCCTCTGCACCTACAATACGGTCGCTTTCGAGATCTACGATGGGTTGGTAGTAGGGCACAAACTCATTATTGGCGATACCACGTCTGATATGGTCACGCATTTCGTGTTTGCGTTGATGTTCTGTCGACATCTGCTCTTGATAGAAGTTAACCGCTATCTTCTCTTTCTGGGCGAGTGAAAGGGCGATACTGCCTTTGCGTAGCCACTGTTCCATCTCAGAGGTTGGGCAAGAACGTACTATGCCTATGGATATATCGACCCTTATCCTATGTTGCTCAACCGGAATCGGGGTTTTGAAGGCTTGTTGCAGTCGGCTTGCCATCAATTGGAAGTCATATTCAGTGGCATCTTTACAGCGCATCAGGCAAATTCGTCCGCCGCCACTCGGCCGAGTGTTTCGCATGAATCCAGAAGGCGATTTAGACGGTTTGCCACTCGGTTTAGTACCTTGTCTCCAATATGGTGACCGTGGGTGAGGTTGATCCGTTTGAAATTGTTAAGCCCAATCACATACAGGGTGCCATCGGCACAGGCATGATGCTCTAAGGTATCGATAAAACCGACGCGGCTATAGAGGTGGGTGAGGCTGTCGTAAGTGATCTGCTTGTGCAGTTCTTGGAAGGACTGGTCTAGGTTTAATGCCATATCATTAAAGGTTTCCACCAACTGACGAGTCTCTTGGATACGGGTATTGGTGGTGATCTGCGCCTGCAGGTCGCCCTCTGCCAATCTGCGGGCTGCATCAGCGGTATCTATGATAGGTGAGGTGACGCGCTCAAACACATACACGGCAACCAAGATAGCGATCACCATGATAAGCAGTGCTGTAACTAGGCTACTCATCTGTGAGTACCACAAAGTACCGAGCAGGTTGTTCTCCGATATCGCGGTAACCACGAACCAGTTAAGCCCCTTTTCATCACCATAGGGAGTTAATTTAACGAAGTATCTCTGGTAGTTAGTGCGTACCTCAAATACCTCATCGAAGTTAGAGATGTGTTCATATTTCTCTAAAAGGGCGGTACTGATGGCTTGGTTGAGATCTGTCGGGCTTTCATTGATGTGCAGGCGCTCGCCACCTTTTGAGGTACTGCTTGACTCTGAATGAGCCACTAGCCGATATTATCATCGAAGATAAAGAAGTGCGAATGGGTAAGGCGTCTCGATTCCACCAAGAATTGATTAAAGGTATCTAGCTTGATATCGGCGACTAAGACACCGAGTAATTCATTATCCAGCACCAGAGGTTGCAGGGCAGATAGTGTGGTTTCTTGCTTCTCATCTGAGTTTACGTAGATGGGTGACCATCTTGGTTTCCAAGAATCAGGTGTATTGAACTTGTTGTACCAAGGGCGAGTGCGAGGGTCGTAGTTCGGGGTGACCTGGGTGGCTCCAGATTCGGTTTCTTCGCCCATAAAGATAACCAGATTGTTTTGGGTTCTCTGGTCTTTCAACATCAAGGAATAGTTGTCTTGGTCGTTTCGTCGATAACCAACAAACTCGCCATTCTTTCCCCCAAAACCGATCACATCTAGATGGTCGATTCGCGAGTAGAGCTCATCGAAGCTCGTATGGATATAGTCTTGTATCGCGCTGACATCGCCTGGTTTATAGAGTTGGCTCCCTTTTATGGTGTAGGCGAGAGAGAAGCTGGCATCGAAGGGCTGCTTGAGGAAAAGATTCAGTGATGAGCGCAGATTGCTGGTGGTGGCTTCAAGCTGATTTTGGCTAACGTGATGGATTACACGCTCGTAATGACTGGTGAGTAGCACCGATATCACCACGCCAATAGCCAGTATTATAACTACCAGAGGCACGAACACCGCTTGACGCAGTGATATAGGTGCAGAGAAGATTTTTAGCATGACTGGTAGAATATAAAGTACAATATACCGTATATAGTACCAGTATTACGCAAACGATTACAATGTCATCAATCGGCGAGACTCAATTCTTTGAGCTTGCGCGTTAAAGTGTTGCGTCCCCAGCCTAGAACCTTGGCCGCTTCCTGCTTGTGACCATTGGTATGGTTCAGGGCAACCTTAAGCATGATGCGCTCAAATTCAGGGAGTGCGTAAGAGAGCAGTTCCGTTTCACCCGAGGCCAGTGCGGTGCGCGCCCATTTCTCAAGCTGTGCCTGCCAATTGGCGTTCTCTGAAGTGTTGGCGAGAGATTTCTCTTCAACCAGTTCTTGCGGTAAGTCTGAAGGTAAGATCTCGCTACCACTGGCCATAACGGTAAGCCAGCGACAGGTGTTCTCTAGCTGACGCACGTTCCCCGGCCAGCTCAGGCGTGTGAGGATATCGATGGCATCTTGAGACAGGGTTTTTACCTCAACGCCAAGCTCTTCTGCTGCCAGATTCAAGAAGTGCAGGGCGAGTTTTTCTATGTCTTGCTTACGCTCGCGCAGAGATGGGATATGCACACGAATCACGTTGAGGCGGTGGAATAAATCCTCACGAAAATCCCCAGCATGCACCAGTGACTCTAGGTCTTGGTGGGTCGCGGCTATGATGCGCACATCCACCTTGATAGCCTGATGACCACCGACGCGATAGAACTGGCCATCGGCCAAAACACGAAGTAATCGGGTCTGGATATCAAGTGGCATATCACCAATCTCATCCAAGAACAGGGTGCCGCCGTTGGCTTGCTCGAAGCGGCCTTGGCGCACGCTGTTAGCGCCGGTGAAGGCTCCCTTTTCATGGCCAAATAGCTCGGACTCAATCAGGTCTTTTGGGATTGCTGCCATGTTCAGGGCGATAAACGGATTCTTGTTGCGCGGGCTGTGTTTGTGTAGCGCATGCGCGACCAGCTCTTTACCGGTACCCGATTCACCATTGATAAGCACCGAGATAGACGAGCGAGACAAGCGACCTATAGCGCGGAATACCTCCTGCATTGCAGGTGCCTCACCTATGATCTCTGGGCTGGCTGTCTTGCTAGCATTCAGCGCCGTTTGGCTCTGCTTTTGCTCTTGGCTATGAGTGATTGCGCGCTCAGCAAGGGCCAGAGCCTCGTCGATATCAAACGGTTTCGGCAGGTATTCGAATGCACCTTCTTGATAAGCTTTAACCGCTGCGTCCAGATCTGAGTGAGCAGTCATGATGATAACCGGTAGCTCAGGCTCTGATTCTTGGATCTGTTTGAGAAGGTCCAAGCCATCCATGCCAGGCATGCGGATATCCGAGATGATCACATCTGGGGTTTCGCGCTCAAGCGCCTGCAGTACGCTCTCTGCATCGGCAAAGGTTTCGCACTTGATGTCTGCGTTGCTTAGGGTTTTATCCAATACCCAACGGATGGAACTGTCGTCGTCGACCACCCAAATGTATCCTTTACTCATAACGAGACTCCTAGCGCTTAATATTAATAATCTAAAATCGGTAAGTAGACGGTGAAGGTGGTTTTGCCCGGCCAGCTGTTTACATCAATCTTGCCTTGATGCTGGTCTATCAGGTTTTGTGAGATAGAGAGTCCTAGACCTGTCCCACCCTCACGGCCACTGACCATAGGGTAGAAAAGGGTATCCACCAGTTCGGCCGGGATACCGGGACCGTTATCTGTTACCTCGATACGCGCAGCCAATTTCACGCGCTTACCGTGGATATTCACCTGATGTTCGGTTCGTGTGGTTAGGACGATCTCACCGTCTGATCGACCTTGTAGTATCTGTGCTGCGTTACTGACGATATTCAGCAGAGATTGCTCTATCTGTTCGCTGTCCATCACTATGTCTGGCAAGCTTGGATCGTAGTCGCGAACTACTTGTATCTTGTTGTGTGATTCCAGCTCTACCAGTTGGCGTACCTTCTCTAAGATGAGGTGGACGTTCTCTGGTTTTTTGGTGCCGGGTCTTTGTGGACCAAGCAGTCGGTCTACGAGGTTTCTGAGTCTGTCTGCCTGCTCGATAATGATCTGCGTGTACTCGCGCAGTGAATCTGAGGGCAGCATCTTTTCTAGAAGCTGCGCTGCTCCCCGTAATCCGCCCAGCGGATTCTTGATTTCATGGGCTAGGCTTCGTACTAATAGCTTGGCAGCCTGTTGTTGGGCATGCTGGTTCAGCTCTTGATTAAGACGACGCTGTTGGTCTACCTGCTTCAGTTCCACCAGTAGCATCAGTTGCTTGCTCCAAGAGACGGGACTTATGGTGAGTTCTAGCAATAACGGTTTGCCATCCACCACAAAGGTAACGTCACTGTCGGTAATGCTTTGCCCTGAAATCAATGGCTGTTCAAACAAAGAAAAGTCGATAGAAGAGTGCTCAATAAGGCTAGGTAGCAGTTGGTCGATGCAACGGCTCTTGCTATAGCCTAGAAGTTGTTCAGCCGCCGGATTGAGATAGACGATATTGAGCGACTCATCAATAAGCAGGGTTGCGGTGACGAGTTGTTCCAATATGGTTTCTGCTAGAGGCTTGTTCACAAATCTTCCTTTTCTCTGCTCTTAGTTTCATTTTGGTGCACGAGCACTATACGAATAAATTATTGCACAATTATGGTGCAAAATGGCTTTTGCGATGCGTCCTAATATAAACAATGCAAAATCCTTGCCCAAACCTCCGATGTTTGGGTAAAAAAAAGGCCTGCCGATGGGCAGGCCTGAGCGTTTAATTGTGACGATTAAACAGAGTAGTAAAGTTCGAACTCAAGTGGGTGAGTTGTCATGTTTACTTTCTCAACGTCTTGAGACTTAAGGTCGATGTAAGAATCGATGAAGTCATCAGAGAATACGCCGCCAGCTGTTAGGAACTCACGGTCAGCATCTAGTTCAGCAAGAGCTTGCTCTAGAGAAGCTGCAACAGTTGGGATTTCTGCCGCTTCTTCAGCTGGTAGGTCGTAAAGGTCCTTATCCATAGCTTCACCTGGGTGGATCTTGTTCTTAATACCGTCAAGACCAGCCATTAGCATTGCTGCGAAGCATAGGTATGGGTTAGCTGTTGGATCACCGAAGCGTAGCTCGATACGACGTGCTTTAGGGCTTGGTACTACTGGGATACGGATAGAAGCAGAACGGTTACGCGCAGAGTAAGCAAGCATAACTGGAGCTTCGAAGCCTGGTACAAGACGCTTGTACGAGTTAGTTGATGCGTTCGCGAATGCGTTGATTGCGCGAGCGTGCTTGATGATACCACCGATGTAGTAAAGAGCAGTTTCAGATAGACCGCCGTACTTGTCGCCAGCAAATAGGTTAACGCCATCTTTTGCTAGAGATTGGTGAACGTGCATACCAGAACCGTTGTCGCCAACTAGTGGTTTAGGCATGAAAGTAGCTGTTTTACCGTAAGCGTGAGCTACGTTGTGAACAACATACTTATAGATTTGGATTTCATCTGCTTTAGTAGTTAGCGTGTTGAAACGAGTAGCGATTTCGTTCTGACCTGCAGTTGCTACTTCGTGGTGGTGTGCTTCAACTACTAGACCCATTTCTTCCATGATTAGACACATAGCAGAACGGATGTCTTGAGATGAATCAACTGGAGCTACTGGGAAGTAACCACCTTTAACGCCTGGACGGTGACCTTTGTTGCCGTCTTCGAAATCAGCACCTGAGTTCCAAGAAGCTTCAACGTCGTCGATCTTGTAGAAAGAACCAGACATGTCAGTGTTGAACTTAACATCGTCAAATAGGAAGAATTCTGGCTCAGGACCGATTAGAACTGTATCTGCGATACCAGTTGCACGCATGTAGTCTTCTGCACGGTGTGCGATAGAGCGTGGGTCACGGTCGTAACCTTGCATTGTAGAAGGCTCTAGGATGTCACAACGGATGTTTAGCGTTGCGTCTTCAGTGAACGGGTCAAGTACTGCACTTGCCGCGTCTGGCATCATAACCATGTCAGATTCGTTGATACCTTTCCAACCTGCAACAGAAGAACCATCGAACATCTTTCCTTCTTCAAAGAAGTCTGCGTCAACTTGGTGTGCTGGGATAGATACGTGCTGCTCTTTACCTTTAGTATCGGTAAAACGTAAGTCAACGAACTTAACTTCATTTTCTTGGATCAGCGATAGTACATTTTCTACTGACATCTTGGATAACCTCCAGTGTTTATAAAACGTGATTGCTCAATTTCGAGTGAGCGTTTAAATCCTGAAATCTAATCTACACTCTTTACTCGTCGTCGAACAATAAATATTTTTCGACTGCTTCCCTATATGCCAAACTCGTGCCAACTTTTTAAAGTCTATATTTATCAATACTTTAGTTTGGTAGGCGTGGTTTGCATAAAATGCATTTGCACCAGAATGATCCGCACTTGCACTGTAATGGTGCGTTTGTTCTATAATGGCGCGCAATGGCAGAAAAGATTTGTTACTTTTTGGTGCGAACAACAGCAAGAAATCAATTTTGCCCAAATACGGTGCAAATGTAGCTTAGGCGCTGTGGCTTTGAGTGAAAGCTAGAAGACAGTTTGATTAACTTTGGTCTGGATCACATCTTGTTGGGATTTTGGCTAAAATCTGCTACATTACGCCCAATTTTAAACCTAGTTGCCGGCAAGTAGCCGCGACCTTACTGAGTGAATTCGATTCATGTCTACACAGATTGAAAAGTTGAGAAACATTGCCATCATCGCGCACGTTGACCACGGTAAAACTACCCTGGTTGATAAGCTGCTTCAGCAGTCCGGTACCCTAGAGACTCGCGGCGAAGTTGAAGAGCGAGTGATGGACTCCAACGATATCGAAAAGGAACGCGGTATCACCATTCTTGCTAAGAACACAGCAATTAACTGGAACGACTATCGTATCAACATCGTAGATACCCCAGGACACGCAGACTTCGGTGGTGAAGTAGAGCGTATTATGTCTATGGTTGACTGCGTACTGCTTATCGTTGATGCGGTTGACGGCCCAATGCCTCAGACTCGCTTTGTAACTCAAAAAGCGTTCGCACACGGCCTTAAGCCTATCGTTGTAATCAACAAGATTGACCGTCCAGGTGCACGCCCTGATTGGGTAATGGATCAAGTATTCGATTTATTCGATAACCTAGGTGCAACTGACGAACAGCTAGACTTTAAGGTTGTTTACGCTTCTGCACTAAATGGTTGGGCGACTAACGAAGAAGGCGAGATCGGCGAGAACATGGAACCACTGTTCGAAACCATCGTTGAAGAAGTATCAGCTCCTGAGGTTGACCAAGACGGTGACCTGCAGATGCAGATCTCTCAGCTAGACTACAGCTCGTACGTTGGTGTTATCGGTGTTGGTCGCGTAACTCGCGGTACCGTTAAGCCAAACCAACAGGTAACTGTTGTAGGCGCTGATGGTAAGACTCGTAACGGTAAAGTAGGTACAGTTCTTGGCTATCTTGGCTAGAGCGTCACGAAGTTGATCAAGCAGCTGCTGGTGACATCATCGCTATCACAGGTCTTGGTGAGCTTAAGATCTCTGACACCATCTGTTCTCAGAACAATGTAGAAGCGCTTCCTGCACTTTCTGTAGATGAGCCTACTGTAACCATGACCTTCCAAGTAAACACCTCTCCGTTTGCTGGTAAAGAAGGTAAGTTCGTAACTTCACGTAATATCCTTGAGCGTCTAGAAAAAGAGCTTGTTCACAACGTAGCACTTCGTGTTGAGCAGCTAGATGATCCAGATAAGTTCCGTGTATCAGGCCGTGGTGAACTTCACCTATCTATCCTGATCGAGAACATGCGTCGTGAAGGCTTTGAGCTTGCAGTATCGCGCCCAGAAGTAATCCTTAAAGAAGAAGATGGCCAGCTAATGGAACCGTACGAAACGGTAACCATTGATGTTCTAGAAGAGCACCAAGGCGGCATCATGGAGAACATCGGTCTGCGTAAGGGTGAACTGACTGATATGGCTCCTGACGGTAAAGGCCGTGTTCGTATGGACTTTGTAATGCCATCTCGTGGTCTTATCGGTTTCCAAACTGAGTTTATGACCCTGACTTCTGGTTCTGGTCTTCTTTACCATACATTCGATCACTACGGTCCACACAAAGGTGGCGAAATCGGTCAGCGTATCAACGGTGTTCTAATCTCTAACGGTATGGGTAAGGCGCTAACTAACGCACTATTCAACCTACAAGAGCGTGGCCGTATGTTTATCGGTCATGGTGTTGAGGTTTACGAAGGTATGGTTGTTGGTATCCACAGCCGTGACAACGACCTAACTGTAAACGTGCTAAAGGGTAAGCAGCTAACCAACGTTCGTGCATCAGGTACTGATGACGCTCAGGTTCTTACTCCGCCAATCATCATGACACTTGAGCAAGCGCTAGAGTTTATCGACGATGACGAACTAGTAGAAGTAACGCCAGAGAGCATCCGCATCCGTAAGAAGTTCCTAACGGAAAGCGATCGTAAACGTGCTTCTCGCGCAGCTAAATAAGATTAGCTAAATTGCATACTAAGCCTCGCTTTCAGCGGGCTTTTTTTACTAAAATATCTGCATAACGGACTGAATTTAAAAGATTTCATACGCTTGGCTTAGCCAGCAGTATCGGATAAGAGGTGAGCGGCAGGATGCAATTTATGCTCAAACTACCCAAGCAGGTGCACGTGTTACTGCACTATGCAGGTATCTATATCAAAGGGCCAAGCATGACCGCTTGCCTGTCAACGCAGGTATATGACCTATATAACCCTGCTCTCTCTGGTGCCCCTAACCACGGTTGCACTGACTGCCTTGTCTAAATTTCCTGCCTTTGAAGGGGTGGGAGACACCATACAAGCGTTTATCTTTTCTAACTTCGTACCTACTGCCGGAGAGGCGATACAGACCACGCTCAATGAGTTCATTGCCAATACCGGTAAGATGACCACCATAGGCCTGCTGTTCCTGTTTGTGGCGGCTCTGCTGTTGATTTCAGCTATCGATACCAACCTGAACTACATCTGGCGAGTGCGTAAGAAGCGTCAGTTCGTCTATTCGTTTTCTCTGTATTGGATGGTACTGACCCTAGGGCCAGTATTAGTGGGTTTGAGCTTAGTCTTCTCTTCTCAGATCGCGTCGATGCGTGCTTGGAGTGAAGATACTGTGCATCTGGTGTTTAGCCTACTACCTATCTCTTTCTCCTTTTTGGCCTTCTTTGGTCTCTATCTTCTAGTACCTAACCTCAAGGTAAAGATGAATCATGCTTTGGCAGGAGCGCTTGTGGCGGGACTGCTGTTCGAGATAAGTAAGAAATTATTTGCTTTCTACGTCACTCAGTTTCCTTCCTATCAGCTGATTTATGCGCACTTGCTGCCGTACCTTTGTTGTTTATCTGGATTTATTTGTGCTGGATGATAGTGTTGATCGGCGCAGAGATAACCGCCAGTTTGGGGGAAGACCGTGTATGGCGAGTCGATGAACCCTTTAGCTTGGATTGGTTCCTGCACTACCAGCAGTTATTGATGAGAAAAAGGTTAGGTCCAAGTGATAGCACTGATCCAGAGAGTGAGCGAAGCCAGCGTGAAGGTTGATGGCGAGATCGTAGGCGAGATAAATAAGGGACTTTTAGTCCTTCTTGGTGTCGAAAAGGGAGACGACGAAGCGAAAGCCAAGCGCCTAATGGAACGAGTGACCACTTATCGAGTCTTTTCGGATGAAGAAGATAAGATGAACCTAAACGTGAAACAAGTCGATGGTAGCGTTTTGGTGGTATCCCAGTTCACTCTGCCTGCCGATACCAAGAAAGGCACGCGTGCAGGTTTCTCCAAAGGCGCAACGCCAGCCGATGCCGAGCGTCTCTATGAATATTTTTCTGACCGCTGCGTCGAGGTGCTCCCTACCGAACGCGGACGATTTGCGGCAGATATGAAGGTTTCCCTTGTAAACGATGGGCCTGTCACTTTCTGGCTCCAGGTGTAGAGCTAAGAATTGAAAAGGAATTCAACATCTTATGTTTAAACTAATTACTCCAAGAACCGAGAATCAGTTAGAAAAGTATTTTCATTTTCGCTGGCAGATGTTGCGTGAACCTTGGCAAAGGCCGCGTGGTTCGGAGCGAGATGAATATGATGAGCTTAGCCATCATAGAATGATAGTCGATAGCCGAGGTCGTCCTATCGCTATCGGTCGTCTGTATATTACCGCCGATGATGATGGACAGATCCGCTTTATGGCGGTGAAAAAGAACCGACGTAGCAAGGGTGTTGGTTCGCTGATACTAGTAGCTTGGAGTCTCTAGCAAGACAAGAAGGCGTGAAGCGTCTGGTGTGTAACGCCCGTCAGGATGCTATCGAGTTTTATCGTAACAACGGTTTTGAAAGCCAAGGAGAGCTTAGCGATGAGCGTGGGCCTATCCGCCATCAGCAGATGGTAAAGGCTATCGACCTATGGCGAATGTATTGCGCCGTCCAGACTGGTGCAACGAGCTTCAAACCCGCTGGGAGGAGCAGATCCCTATTAGTGACAAGATGGGGATTAAGATAAACCAGTACACCGGCTATAAGTTTGAATGTGTTGCTCAGCTAAACCCTAATCTCAACCCGCACAACACTATGTTTGCAGGTTCGGCCTTTACTCTTGCGACCCTGACTGGCTGGGGCATGACCTGGCTTTTGATGAAAGAGCGCAATCTACATGCTGATATCGTGCTTGCTGACAGCAATATTCGTTATCGACACCCAGTTAAAGAGAGCCCGACTGCTACTACCTCACTAGATGGTATCAGTGGCGACTTGGATAGGCTGGAAGGTGGTCGACGTGCACGCATTATTATCAAGGTACACATCTACAGTGGTGATTTAGAGGCAGTAGAGTTTACTGGTACCTACGTGCTTCTACCCCACAGTAAAGCCAACGAAAATCTTAGCGTCTAATCACACTGAGCTAGTCGCACTGATAGGTGAGCTGGCTGCGACCCTTAGGTAGCGATTTCTTCAAGCTCACACACTCATTAGACAGAGTCACAGCAAGTTGGCTCTGCTCTGGCGCCGCCATATCTATACTGCCCGAGACCTCACCGGTGAGGTCTTCGCTGATGATGCTGATGTTTGGCACATCTATGTGTCCACGGCGTGCGCTGAGATTTATCTCTGGGATAATCAATGGATGTAGCACTGGTTCATCGAAAGGTAGCTGTACCCTCACATCATGAGCTGAGATCTTTGCCTTACCATCCAGACTGCGCTTCAGCATCAGGTCATCACCGGCTAACCCCTTTAGATTAAGGTCGAGATCCGCAAGTCCGTACCAACCAATAGCTAGGTGTAGGGAAGGGGTGAAGGTATCCAAAGGCAATCCGTATGCCTTGATGTTTAAAGCCCAGGGCTTGCTGGTGCGTGAGAGGTTTATCTCTCCGTTAGCCTCAATCAGCCCTTCTTGAATAGGAATAAACAGCTCGTTGACCTTCCAATGCCCTTGCTCGCTTTGCATCTCGACATAGGGCTTGAGAGAGTTCTTACCCAGTAACGAGAGGCTATTGGCACTAGCTGACAGGTTGCCATTCCACAGCGCCCATTGGTTGGAGTCCTTGAGCACTAGGTCCGTACCTTGCGCATTGAGATTAGACACCTGCCAAGATTTATCCCCAAGAGAGATGATCTGTGACCGAGTGATGGCTAGTTGGTCGATAGAGATATCGCTGTAGCTGTTGAGCTCTTTAATCAGATTCTGCTGAAGGTTGTCTTCTTCCTGAACCCATTCAAGGTTAGAGATAGAGAGCTTGCTGAGATTGAGTTGGTCTGGATAAAGCTCACCGCTTAGCTCGATCTTGCCTTGCTCAAATAGGAACTCGAGGTTGTTCACTAGAATATCTTGTGGGCGTAACTCTATCTCAAGCTGAGGTTCTAGCAATCGAGTGTTGCCTCGAATAAGGCTCTCCGCAGACAGAGCAACCTGAGCCTCTTGCTCCCAAATTCCTTGTTGCGGCTTCCAGTTAGCGAGTTCGATATTGGCTTGGCTTAGCTGCCAGTCACTATTGTCCCAGCTCGATTGATAGGTTTTGGCATGCTCGATAAGGCGAATGCTTGAGAGTATCTCTTGGCTAGCAGTGTGCACCTGAGATGAGATATCGGAGCTGGCAAGCGCAGATGATTGATTAGAATGTCGTTTATCGTCCAGCTTTTATCTTTTTTCTCAGCAATAAGCTGTACGTCACCGCCACGCCATGTGAAATCGAGCTGATCGAGCTGTACTAGGTTAGGGGCAAGGTTTGCCCTCAGCCTGAATTCGTTAAAGGCCTCACCTTTCCAATAAAGCTGATCGCCGGCAGCCGAGAGATAGCCATCAGAGAAGTAGCCCTTGAGGGTCTCGGCTTGTGACTCTCCACTTGGGGTGTATACAAACTCAAATCCACGAGCAACGAAGTCTTTGTTGGCAAAATCCATATGCTTCACATGGATAGACTCTGGGTGCCAAGTTTTTAGCCATTTGGCTAAGCGCTCGGGTTTATCTATACCCGTTGGTACATTCATGCCATCTAGCGTGGCACGTTTGATATAGAGAGGTTGAAGTGGATTGTTCCAGTTAAGGTCAAGCACTAGGCGGGTGCTGTCTACGGTGATGGCTGGACCTGATGGGCGAGAGACAACCAGCTGTTTTAGCTCAAAGCGGTCGGGAAACTCAAAGCGACCATCTTGAATATAAAGCTCTTCTGGGGCTAAGTGCTGTACCAGTTTGTCGGTGACCCAAGAAGAGTAGGGAGTACTGAGCAGGCCCAACAGCAAGGCGATAGACAAGGCTAATATCAGCACAACACCAATACTAAGTTTTAACACTGCCTTCATAGCGCCTGTCGTTCCTTTGCGAGCTCGAACCTTAAAGATGACCTATATCTTATTGTTTATCAACAAAAAAGCCCCTGCAGAACAGGGGCCAAGAGAGGAAAGGTTTTCGCTTAGTCTACTTGAGGACCAGCCGCGACTAGGGATTTACCTTCGTCGTTGTCTGTGTACTTCTCAAAGTTGTTGATAAAGCGCTCTGCTAGGTCTTTCGCCTTGCTTTCCCACTGTAGTGGGTCCACATAGGTGTCTCTAGGGTCTAGGATCTCTGGGTTTACGTTCGGTAGAGCCGTTGGTACTTCTAGATTGAACACAGGGATGGACTTAGTGCCTGCCTTCTCGATAGAGCCGTCTAGGATGGCATCGATAATGGCGCGAGTATCTTGGATAGAGATACGCTTACCAGTACCGTTCCAGCCAGTATTCACTAGGTAGGCTTCTGCACCTGCTTCTTCCATACGCTTAACCAATACCTCAGCATACTTGGTTGGATGCAGGGTTAGGAAAGCTGCACCGAAACAAGCTGAGAAGGTAGGCGTTGGCTCAGTGATGCCACGCTCAGTACCAGCAAGCTTAGCGGTAAAGCCGGATAGGAAGTGATACTTAGTCTGCTCTGGGGTTAGCTTGGCTACTGGAGGAAGCACGCCAAATGCGTCAGCGGAAAGGAAGATCACCTTGTTCGCATGGCCGCCCTTAGACACAGGCTTAACGATATTTTCGATATGGTGCAGAGGGTAAGAAACACGGGTGTTCTCAGTCTTAGAGCCATCGTCGAAGTCGATAGAGCCATCACCGCGCACGGTTACATTCTCTAGTAGTGCATCACGGCGGATAGCATTGTAGATGTCAGGCTCAGCTTCTTTGGATAGCTTGATGGTCTTAGCGTAGCAACCACCTTCGTAGTTAAATACACCATCGTCGTCCCAGCCGTGCTCATCATCACCGATCAGTGCGCGTTTAGGGTCGGTTGATAGGGTTGTCTTACCTGTGCCCGATAGGCCAAAGAAGATAGCTACATCACCTTCTTCACCCATATTTGCTGAGCAGTGCATAGATGCGATGCCTTTCAGAGGAAGGAAGTAGTTCATCATGGCGAACATACCCTTCTTCATTTCACCGCCATACCAAGTACCGCCAATGAGCTGCATCTTCTCGGTTAGGTTAAATACAGTGAAGTTCTCAGAGTTTAGACCGTGCTCTTCCCACTTGCTGTTGGTGCACTTAGCGCCATTCATTACCACAAAGTCAGGCTCGAAGGAGGTTAGCTCTTCTTCGCTTGGGCGGATAAACATATTCTTCACGAAGTGAGCCTGCCAAGCTACCTCTGTGATGATCCGAACCGCAAGGCGGGTATCTGGGTTAGCACCACAGTAACCATCGATAACGAACAGACGCTTGTCTGAAAGCTGAGTAGTTACTAGTTGTTTAAGGTCATTCCAAACCTCTTGGTTAATCGGCTTGTTGTCGTTTTTGACTGTGTCTGTGGTCCACCACATATTCTCTTTGGTAGTTTCATCGTTGACGATGAACTTATCCTTTGGTGAACGACCAGTAAAAATGCCGGTGTCGACAGCAACAGCGCCAAGTTCTGTCACTACACCTCTTTCGTAGCCTTGAAGTGTTTCACTTGTTTCCTCAGCAAATAACATTTCGTAACTAGGGTTGCGAACTATCTCTGTTGAGCCAGTGATACCGTAGCGGGTTAAGTCGATTGCGGAAGCCTTTGCATGTTCCATAACGGTCATAGGTGCTCCTTTGTAGGGTATTTTGGTAAGAATTCCTCTGAGCTAACTGATAAATAATAGTTTTTTTCTCTGGTCAGCGCTCTTTTCTAACTCAGACTATATATGTCTTTCTTGTTTAATATTTCAACAAGGTTCACATTTTTTATCCCTATATTTGTATGAATAATACTCGGCATAACGGGATCTGAAACCTGAAAAAATAATAAAATGCGTGAAATAGTGTGAATTTGGGCGAGAAAACGCACGATAAAGAGATATGAAAGGTGATGAGCATAAAAAAGCCGGCCAAAAGGCCGGCTTAGACTAAAGTCTAATTTTGTGACTTAGTGCATAGTTGGCTTGGTCGTATCAGCGAACAATTCTTCAATTTGTGCTGAGTCAAAGTCGTAGCTTGTGCCACAGTAGTCACAGTGCAAAGACACCATACCTTCGGTCGCTAGGATGTCGTTCACCTCAGCGCGATCGATAGTTACGATGGCGGCACCGCTGCGCTCACGAGAACAGCCACAGAAGAATTCAACCGGTTGTGGGTCAAATAGTTGCACTGTTTCTTGGTTGTATAGGCGATAAAGCAGGTCATTTGCCGCTAGAGAGAACAGCTCTTCGTTCTTAACCGTGTTGGTCAGTTGCTCTAGGTGATCAAAGTCTTCTGGTTTACCCGTACCGTCAGGAACAACCTGAAGTAGCATACCTGCAGCGTTTAGTTGGCCTTCGTGCTCGCCAGTGCGAATCCAAAGACGGGTCTTAAGCTGCTCTGAGCGCTCGAAGTAGTTTTCAATTACTTCAGCGATAGTGTCACCTTCAAGGCCAACAACGCCCTGATAGCGCTCGCCCTTTTTAGGGGTAATAGTGATCACTAGGTGACCCTTGCCCAGCATTTGGTGCAAGGTAGCGTCGTCAGCGATCTCACCTTCAAAGCGCGCAACACCGCGAACCTTTTGGTCGTGGTCGCCGTTGATTACCGCCAAAGATACAGGGCCATCGCCTTGCAGTTGAAGGGTAATTGAGCCTTCAAATTTTAGGGTTGCAGTCAGTAGTGTGGTAGCAACAAGCAGTTCACCAAGCAGAGTTTGCACAGGCAACGGGTATTGCTTGCTTGAATGATGCTTTGGTAAGCTTTATCCAGCTGAACAAGTTCTCCTCGAACAGATAGATCTTCAAATAGGTAGCGATTTAACACGTTGTTTTCCATTAGGAAACTCCAGCTTATTGGTTTTTAAACTTAATCAGGTCGCGACGTTGTTTTTGTCCGGGCGACGGTCTGGACTTGGGTTGTGCGCATGCATCTTGCGCTCTAGCGCTTGGCGCTCACGTTTTTCGACACTCTGCTCTGTCTCGCTATATAGGAGTTGAGCCTCAGGTGCACCGCGTCTCTGGTCAGAAATTTTCTCGATCAGCACGGTTTTTTCGACGTGTCCCTGTCTTAGCGTTACTGTTGCGCCGAGCTCGACTATCTTGCTCGGTTTAGAACGCTGGCCATCATAGTGGACCTTACCGCCATCGATCATGTTTCGAGCAATGGAACGCGTTTTATAAAAGCGAGCAGCCCACAACCATTTATCCAGTCTTACGGACTCAGGATTGGAACTCATATCTATTCTTGCTCTCTATATGTAAGTACAGACTGCGTTATGGTGACGCAGATATCATTTTTCAAGTAAAAGGCTTGGATAAGATTTCTATTTACCGCACATCTGCATAGAAACCTTGCGGAATGTGGTACGCTAGTCTGCTACTTTTAGTAGTGTTTACCTAGTGTTACCAACCATATGCAAGGGAAATGTGTGCACTTGAATTCGTAACCAGATTGCAACCTTTTAGGTGGCCTTATTCAAGTATACTCCCCTTTTTTCGTCGTCAAGGGATGCAGTTTTGTCTTATTCGCAACGAGCAAATCAATTTTTATCTGGCTTGATTAATCATCAGGCGCAGATTGCTAGTGCTGTAACCCTTTTACTTATGGTTCTATCAGCCTGGATCGCGGGTTTACTGTTTTGGCAGTTCATGGGTGCCGATTCGGGAGTGGAGCGCTGGACGCCATCTAACCGCCAAGTGGCTACTCAAAGTGGTGGTTCAGATCAACTGGATGTGAACCAACTGCTGGATGCAAATATGTTTGGTAAGGAAGATGAGCAAGCCCCTGTGGTTAGACAAGAGGTCGTAGACGCGCCGAAGACTCGTCTAAACTTGGTTTTAGTGGGTGTAGTATCGAGCAGTAATGCACAGAGGAGTCTTGCGGTTATCGCCAATCGTGGCTCTCAGGATACCTATGGTATCGGTGAGCAGATCGATGGTACTCGCGCAACATTACGTAACGTTCTTAAAGATCGCGTAATCATTGAGAACCAGGGGCGTAATGAAACCTTAATGTTAGAGGGTTTAGAATTCAAACGCGTGAGTGATGTGCAACAAGAAGTAGCTCGCTCTCAGCCGCAATCGAATGTTCAGGGCAATAACCCAGAGCTAGACGTCTCAGATTTGGACTCCATCAAGGCAGCCATCTCAGAAACCCGCAGCAGTTTTTGAAATATATTCGACTTTCTCAGGTGAATCGTGACGGCAAGCTTGTCGGTTATCGAGTAAGACCGGGGAGAGACCGCGCCCTGTTTGATTCAGTCGGTCTGCAAGATGGTGACATCGCAGTGGAATTGAACGGCGCAGACCTTACCAATCCTGCCTCTATGGGTGAGATTTGGAAGAATTTGAACCAATTGAGTGAATTGAATCTAACGGTTGAGCGAGACGGTCAACGCTACGATATCTATTTACAGTTTTAGCGCGATAGCGTTGATTAGGAATAAAAAGAGCCAGTCGGCGATAGGCATAGGATGCCGAGTGTGTTTTTTGGAGAGTTATTAAGTGAAATGGTTTAGCAAGAGTGCATGGTTATTAGCGGGAAGCCTGCTATGCACGCCTGCGTTCAGTGCCGACGGGCAAGGCGCAAATGAATTTAGTGCCAGCTTTAAGGGCACAGATATCGGTGAGTTCATCAATATCGTTGGTCGTAACCTAGAGAAGACCATCATAGTTGACCCATCGGTACGCGGTAAGATCGACGTTCGCAGCTATGACGTGCTGAATGAGAAACAGTATTACCAGTTCTTCTTGAATGTCCTCGAAGTGTACGGCTTTGCGGTTGTTGAGATGGAAAATGGTGTACTTAAGGTTATTAAAGCAAAAGACGCAAAAACCTCTGCAGTTCCAGTAGTGGGTGATGCGAGCGTTCAAGGCGACTCGGTAATCACTCGCGTGGTTGCGGTACGTAACGTATCCGTACGTGAACTATCTCCTCTATTGCGTCAGCTTAACGATAACGCCGGTGCGGGTAACGTGGTTCATTACGACCCTGCCAACATCATCCTTATCACAGGTCGTGCGGCGGTAGTTAACCGTCTTGCTGAGATCATCGAGCGTGTAGACAAGGCGGGTGATAAGAGCGTTGAGGTGGTTGAGCTCAAGAATGCTTCTGCCGCTGAGATGGTGCGAATCGTTGAAGCCCTTAATAAGACCACAGACGCTAAGAATACGCCTGCCTTCTTGCAGCCTAAGCTGGTAGCGGACGAGCGTACTAACTCTATCTTGATCTCTGGCGACCCTCAGGTGCGTAAGCGCCTACGTAACGTGGTTCAGCAGCTAGACAAAGAGATGGCAACCACAGGCAACAGCCAGGTTGTGTATCTGAAGAATGCCAACGCAGAAGACCTAGTAGATGTGCTTAAGGGCGTTTCTGACAACCTAGCTAAAGCGAAAAACGCAGGCAAGGGCGCAGCAACAGCTAGCAACAATGAGGTAGTTATCTCAGCGCACAAGGCACAAACGCCCTAGTTCTGACCGCTCCGCCAGATATTATGAAAGCGCTAAAAGAGGTTATCGCTCAGCTAGATATTCGTCGTGCTCAGGTTCTGATTGAAGCTCTTATCGTAGAGATGGCTGAGGGTGATGGCATCAACCTTGGCGTTCAATGGGGTAACCTAGAAACCGGTGCTATCGTTCAGTACGGTAATACCGGTGCACCTATCGGTCAGGTAATGGTTGGCTTGGAAGAAGCGCAAGACACTACCACTACCACTGCGGTATACGATGAGAACGGCAACTTCCTGCGTAATGAAACCACCACGGAAGCAGGTGACTACACCGCACTAGCTTCAGCTCTGGGTGGGGTAAATGGTGCTGCAATCAGCCTTGCGATGGGTGACTGGACCGCGCTTATTAGTGCCGTTGCAACCGACTCTAACTCAAACATCCTATCGTCTCCGAGTATCACGGTAATGGATAACGGCGAAGCGTCGTTTATCGTAGGTGAAGAGGTGCCGGTCATCACAGGCTCAACCTCAGGCTCAAACAACGAGAACCCGTTCCAGACTGTTGACCGTAAAGAGGTAGGTATCAAGCTTAAGGTTGTGCCTCAGATCAACGAAGGTGACTCGGTACAGCTTAAGATTGAACAAGAAGTTTCCAATGTTCTTGGTGCTAATGGTGCCGTAGACGTGCGCTTTGCTAAGCGTCAGCTAAATACCTCGGTAATGGTACAAGATGGACAAATGCTAGTGCTGGGTGGTCTTGTTGATGAGCAATCGAATGAGAGTGAATCCAAGGTACCACTACTAGGTGATATCCCATGGTTAGGTCAGCTGTTCAAGTCGACCAGCACTACGGTGAGCAAACGTAACCTGATGGTGTTTATTAAACCAACCATTATCCGCGATGGTGTATCGGCAGACGGTCTGACACAGCGCAAGTACAACTATATCCGTGCTGAACAGCTGTATAAGGCTGAGGAAGGCTTGAGACTGATGAGCGATGACCTAATCCCTGTACTGCCTAAGTTTGGTGATGATGCGAGCCGTCCGCCTGAGTTCAGAGCCTTCATCGAGCAAGTGGAAAAAGAGTAATGGACGCCCCGGCAGTTTGGCGGGTGCCACCCGCCTACCATTCAGCTTCGCTAAACGCTTTAATGTGGTGTTAGAGATTCATACTGATCAAGATAAGAGTCAGCTGTTCTTTGTCGCACCACTTGAGACCAACATCTTGCTTGAGGTGGCGCGAGTTTCTAGTCATGACTTAGAGCTGGTGGAGCTGAATAAATCGGACTTTGAGAACAAGCTCGCTGAGGCCTACCAACGTGACTCTTCTGAGGCGCGTCAGCTAATGGAAGACATCGGTGCCGATAGTGACGACTTCTTCTCGCTGGCTGAAGAGCTACCGCAGAACGAAGATTTGCTTGAGGCAGAAGATGACGCGCCTATCATCAAGCTTATCAACGCCATGTTGGGTGAGGCAATCAAAGAGGGTGCTTCGGATATCCATATCGAGACCTTCGAGAAGAACCTATCTATCCGTTTCCGCGTAGATGGTGTGTTGCGTGATGTTCTAGCGCCGAGTCGTAAGCTTGCACCACTTTTGGTATCTCGTGTGAAGGTTATGGCTAAGCTAGACATTGCAGAAAAGCGTGTCCCTCAAGATGGTCGTATCTCGCTACTTATCGGTGGCCGCGCGGTGGATGTACGTGTATCTACTATGCCATCGTCTCACGGTGAGCGTGTGGTAATGCGTCTTCTGGATAAGAACGCCACTCGCTTGGATCTGCATAGCCTAGGTATGGCGCCGCAGAATCATAATAATTTTCAATCTCTTATCGCTAAACCTCACGGTATCATCTTGGTGACCGGTCCGACAGGCTCGGGTAAGTCGACCACCTTGTATGCTGGCCTGCAGGAGCTTAATAGCGCTGAGAGAAATATCCTGACCGTTGAAGACCCGATCGAATTTGATATCGATGGTATCGGTCAAACTCAGGTAAACCCTAAGGTAGACATGACCTTTGCCCGTGGTTTGCGTGCAATTCTGCGTCAAGATCCAGATGTAGTAATGGTCGGTGAGATCCGTGACCTTGAGACCGCACAGATTGCGGTGCAAGCCTCTCTTACAGGTCACTTGGTAATGTCTACCCTACACACCAATACCGCCGTGGGTACCATCACGCGTCTGCGTGATATGGGCATTGAACCCTTCCTTATTTCTTCATCGTTGTTGGGCATCTTGGCTCAGCGCCTGGTCAGAACCCTGTGTAATGACTGTAAGACTCCTTATGATGCGGATGCAGAGCAGAAGAAGCTGTTTGGTCTTGAGGCTGATGAAGCTGATCCTGTATAGGCCAAATGGTTGTGAGAAGTGTGGTAACAAGGGTTATCGCGGCCGTACCGGTATCCACGAACTTTTGGTGGTGGATGAGAAGGTGCAAGAGCTTATCCACGGCGAGCACAGTGAGTCGGATATCGAACAACACATACGAAAAACTACCCCGAGTATTCGCCAAGATGGTCTGATGAAGGTTCGCGCCGGCAAGACCACTCTTGAAGAAGTGATGCGAGTGACGAGGGAAGAATAATGGCGGCGTTTGAGTACAAAGCGCTCGACGCTAAGGGAAAGCAAAAGAAAGGGGTTATCGAAGGCGATAATGCCCGTCAGGTACGCCAGCGCCTGAAAGAGCAAGGAATGATGCCGGTCGAGGTCATTGAGACCAAGGCCAAGCAGCAGAAGACCCAATCTAAGGGGTTTCAGAGAGGTATCAGTGTTCCCGATCTTGCCCTTTTGACCCGTCAGCTTTCAACTCTAGTTCAGGCCGGTATGCCGCTAGAAGAGTGCCTGCGCGCAGTTGCGGAACAATCCGAGAAGCTCGAATTCGCTCAATGCTAGTGAGCGTGCGCGCCAAAGTGGTCGAGGGTTATACCTTGGCAGACAGTATGCGTGAATACCCAGCTATCTTCGATGATCTGTTCTGTTCTATGGTTGCGGCCGGTGAAAAATCCGGACACCTAGATGCGGTTTTGGACAGATTGGCGGACTACGCCGAGAAGCGACAAGCACTGAAATCTAAGCTTCAACAGGCGATGATCTATCCAATTATGCTTACTCTAATAGCGGTAGGCGTTATTGGTTTCTTGCTTGCTACCGTAGTACCTAAGATCGTGGACCAGTTTGTGCAGATGGGGCAGGAGCTTCCTGCGTCGACTCAGTTTTTGCTCGATGCGAGTAATTTTGTGCAGAACTATGGGGTCTTATTGGTAAGCGCCATAGTGCTTTCCATTGTTGGCACTAAGTTGCTACTAAGAAAGCCAGCTATGCGCCTTAGCTGGGATCATAAGATGTTGACCATCCCTGTGGTGGGTCGGGTAGCTCGAGGTTTGAATACCTCGCGCTTCTCACGAACTCTAGCTATCTGCTCGTCCAGTGCTATTCCCCTACTAGAAGGAATGCGAGTTGCGGCAGATGTGATGAGCAACAAATACTTTAAGAAACAGGTGCTTGAGGCATCTGATAGAGTGCGAGAAGGCGCGAGCCTGCGTCACTCATTGCAACAGAGCAAGCTGTTCCCACCTATGATGCTACACATGATAGCCAGTGGTGAGCAGTCCGGTGAATTGGAGCAGATGCTGACGCGTGCAGCGGATAACCAAGACCGAGATTTTGAGGGCTCAGTGAATCTAGCCCTTGGGGTGTTCGAACCCCTACTAATCGTATTTATGGCCGGTATCGTGCTATTTATCGTGGTGGCAACATGATGCCATTGCTTGAATTGAATAATTTAGTTTCTGGCGCTTAAGCAGGTGAGTGGAGAAAACATGAAGTACAGAAATAAACAGGGCGGCTTTACCCTACTTGAGGTAATGGTAGTAGTTGTAATCCTAGGTATTCTAGCGAGCTTTGTTGTTCCTAACCTATTGGGTAACAAAGAGAAAGCTGACCAACAGAAAGCGATTACGGATATCGTAGCGCTAGAGAATGCTCTGGATATGTATAAGCTGGATAACGGTGTATACCCAACCACAGATCAAGGTCTAGACGCACTAGTGACTCGCCCAACCGGCTCTCCTGAGCCACGTAACTATCGCAGTGATGGCTATATCCGTCGTCTTCCAAGCGATCCATGGGGTAATGACTACCAATATCTAAGCCCGGGTGACAACGGCAATATCGATGTATTCACTCTAGGCTCAGACGGCCAAGAGGGTGGTGAAGGCGCAGCGGCTGATATCGGCAACTGGAACCTTCAAGACTTCCAGTAATCGTTAGTTAGATGATGCAAGGTAGCGCTCGGCGCAAACGTAATCAGCGTGGCTTCACTTTGTTGGAGGTCATGCTGATTATGGTTTTAGTGGCTGTCAGTTCTGTGGCTGTGGTGGTGACACTGCCGACCAATAAGGACGATGCCGCTCATACCCGCGCCCAGCAGCTGTTTCAGCGTTTAACCTTGCTGCACCAAGATGCCATCTTGAATGGCTGGGATATCGGAGTGAGGTTCGAAGAGCCTAACAACAAATATGTGTTGCTTCGACTCGGCAAGGATGGATGGCAACCCCTAGAGCACAGACGCATACCGGCGGAAACTGAATTAGAGGACGGTGTTTCTCTCGGTTTCGAGCTAGGTGGTGGTGTCTGGGGACAAAAAGAAAGCTTGTTTGAGCAAGGATCTCTGTTCGATGAAGAGATGTTTGCTGATGTAGAAAAGAAAGATGAGGAGCGCCCACCTCAGGTGTTTATCCTTTCAAGCGGTGAGTTGACCCCGTTTGAGGTGTTTATTCATCCAAGCAACACGGCTATGGGTGACCTGAATTGGCGTGTGCTTGCCCTTGAAAACGGCACCTTTAGGCTCCTAGCACCGGGGGAGGCGTTAGATGATGAAGAAGCGCAATAGCGGTATGACTCTGCTAGAGGTATTAATTGCATTAGCTATCTTCGCCACCGCCTCCATCAGCGTGATCCGTGCGGTGACCCAACACATCAACAGTATTGGGTATCTGGAGCAAAAAACCTTTGCCGGTATGGTGGCAGATAATCAGATGGCGATGGTGATGCTCTCTGATCCTATCACTACCACCAAGAAGGGAAGCAGTGAGTTGGCTGGCAAAACTTGGTACTGGCAAGCGGTACCGGTGGCAACGGCCAACAGCTATTTGAGAGCTATCGATGTCAGCGTTGCAGAGAACGAAGACATGAAGAGCCCACTAGTGACGGTGAGAAGCTATGTCCCGCAATAATAAGGTTTTACCCTGATTGAGGTGCTGGTGGCGATCGCTGTGTTTGCAGCCCTAAGTATTGCTGCTTACCAGGTAGTTTTTCAGACTCAGCTTAGCAACGAACAATCTCAGCAGAAATTGGCGCGCCTGCAGCAGCTGCAAACCGCGTTGGTTTACCTAGATAGTGACTTTAGGCAGATAGCGATCAGACGCTTTCGCAATGATGGTCAAGAGGCCGGCGAGAGGCTTCTTTATTGGCAAGACAATCTGCTCGACTCGGATGAAAAGGGTGTGTTGTTTACTCGCCTAGGCTGGATTAATCCGCAGCAGCAATTCCCTAGAGGGGAGATTACCAAGGTTGGCTATCGGGTTAGAGATAACCGCTTAGAGCGTGTCTGGTGGCGCTATCCAGATACCCCAACGGGCCAGCAAGGGGTGATAACTCCAGTGTTGGATAGCGTGGAATCCTTCGACCTACGTTTTTATAACGGTGAGGCGTGGTCCCAAGAGTGGGACGAGACGGATAAGTTGCCTAAGGCGATTGCCGTCAACCTTGAATTAAAAGATTACGGTGAGATAGAGCGTATTTATCTCACGGCGGATGGACAGCTGGAGCGGGTGAATGAAGATGAACCGCAATAGAGCTATCCGCAAGCAAAAGGGTGTAGCCCTGTTAGTGGTGTTATTGCTCCTGGCTGTGATGACCGCCATTGCCGCTACTATGTCAGAGCGCTTGGTGCTTGGCGTGGACAGAGCAACCAGTCAGGTCAGTAACCAACAAGCGTATTGGTATGCAATAGGCGTCGAAGCGCTGGCCAAATATGGTATCAACGAGAGCCTAGACGACAGCGATACGGTTAACCTAAGCCAAGCCTGGGCTTTGGATGAGCAGGTTTATCCATTAGAGAATGGTGAAGCCAAGGGTGTTATCCGAGATATGCAGGCGTGTTTTAACGTAAACGCTTGGCTAATGTGCAGATTGACCCAACATCCAGTTCGCGCCCATATCTGCTCGGAGTTTGGCGTACACTGTTAGAAGAGGTCGGCATCGAGAGTTATCAAGCTGAGGTGATTGCAGACTCTACATGGGAATACCTAGATAGCAACGATGGAGTGACCACACAGACCGGTGTAGAAGATGCCACCTATGAGGGGCTTTCTCCAGCGTATATGGCATCGAATGGCTTGATTGCAGATATCAGTGAGCTACGCAGTGTGTATCAGATGGATACCGCCGGAATGCGCCGTATCTCATGGCTTGCATGTGCAATACCGACCGATGATCTGCGCATCAATGTGAATACCATCCGCGCCTGGCAGAGCAAGATATTGGTAGCGCTGTTTCAGTCGCTATCAGTGATGACCAAGCAAAACAGATTTTAGAAGACCGACCGTATGATGGCTGGGAGAACATAGATGAGTTTCTCGCTGAGCCGGCCATTAATGCTATTGATGCCACGGTCAGAGATAACGCCAAGCAATACCTATCGGTGGATAGCCGATATTTTGAATTGGATGCAGAAATTTATGTGCAAGACTCTAGGGTTCGCCTTCGCAGTCTGTTGCATAGTGAGAATGAAGATGAAGCTCGGGTTGTACGCCGACGGTTTGGAGGAATAAGTGAGCGAAGTCCTGACAGTTCGGCTGAGTAGAAACAGTTCGGATGAGATCCCTTGGCTGGTGTGGTCCGCTACACAGCAAGAGATCATTGCCAGCGGTGAGATCACCAGCTGGATGACCTGTCGTCCCTTACGCAGTATGCGCAAGAGCGTCGCACAATTTTGTTATTGGATAGTCGTGATGTGATTCTGCGAGAGGTAGAGGTACCCGCGGGTGCATCAAGACAACTCTCCACCATGTTGCCTTTCCTGTTAGAGGAAGATGTCGCACAGGACGTAGATGAGCTGCACTTTTCTATTCTGAAGCAAACCAGTGATACCGCTTGGACTGCTGCAGTAGACAGAGACTATCTAGCCTCGTGTGTGGAAAGTTTTGAGCAGGCGGGGATCGAGCTAAATCGCATTGTCCCTGACGTGTTGGTTCTGCCAAACATCGACTCCGATATCACCATATTGCCCTTTGCAGACCATTTTTTGGTGAGAAATCACGAGTTTTCAGGCTTTAGTATTCAACAGTCTCTGTTACCTGTAGCAAGCAAGATGGCGCCTTTCGTCACAGAAATTAACGAAAGTGATGAAGAGGAGCAGCAAGAAGCCAAGTCACTAGTGGTTGATTGCTTCGATATAATTCCTGAAGCCTTGTTAGAACAAGAGGGCCTTGACTGCAGGCAACTTGAACGCGAACTGCCTATGCAGGTGTTGGCTAAGTATGCTCAGCTCTCGTCAGTGACGCTATTGAGTGGAGAGTTCAAGCGTCAGTCCTCTTGGCTTAAGAACATTAAGCTATGGCGAGTTCCGGCGATTGCTGCAGCAATTCTGTTAGTCATGTTCTCGGTTAAGACCTTTATGCACGTGAATCAGATTGAAGAGCAGGCCGCCGCTTACCGTGCTGAGAGTGAACGTATATTCCGCGCTGTTTTCCCGGATAAACGTCGTATCCCAACTGTGAGTTACCTAAAGCGCCAGATGAGTGATGAATCGGCTCGCTTGAGCGGTGATACAGTGGATGCGCCCGTGCTGACTTGGCTGGTACAGGTACAGACGGCTCTGAAAGACAATAGAAACGTTAAGGTTCAGAGCATCAAATACGACAGCAATCGTGAAGAGCTCCGTATTCAAGCTCAAGCCAATGACTTCGAGACCTTTGAGAAGATCCGTGTCGCGCTTTCAGAGAAGTTTGCTGTGGAACAGGGGCAGCTCAACCGAAATGGCGAACTGGTTAGCAGTAGCTATGTATTGAAGGTGAAATAATGCAGGGTTTAAAACAGCAAATTCTAAGTTACTGGAATGGCATTAGCTGCGTGAACAGCGCATGCTAGTTATCGCTCTGGGTTTTGCCTTTGTGGCTGCTTTCTACTGGGGTGGCGTTCAGCCACTACAACAGAAGAGTGAGATGGCTCAGACGCGTTTAGCCTCTGAAAAACAACTACTTAGCTGGGTGAAGAACGAAGCGGATACCATTACCGCGTTGCGTAAGACCAGCAGTGCGCCAAATATCTCTTCATTGCCTCTTAACCAACTGTTGTCTACTTCAAGCAGTAACTACAACGTTGAGTTGGTGCGTCTGCAGCCACGAGACGACATGGTTCAGGTTTGGGTTCAGCCAGTGGCATTTAACTCATTGATTAATTGGCTTATTTACCTGCGTCAGCAACAGGGTGTGGATGTGGCATTCTTAGACATCAATGAAACCGACAAACCAGGTATAGTCGAGGTGAAGCGTTTGCAGTTTGAGAAGGTAGGCGGCTAGGTGAGTATCAAGAAAATCTTCCTATACGGCTTTTTGCTGCTGAGCGTATTTGTTACCAGTGTCGTGGTGCATCTTCCTGCGAAGTTTGTCGTAGATAACCTACCGACTATTCGAGGCCTAAATATCTCTGGCGTGCAGGGTTCTCTCTGGCAGGGGCGTGCGCAAAAGGTCTCGTTCCAACAATATGATTTTGGACAGATCACCTGGGATCTTCAAGTATTTAAACTCTTTACTGGTAAGGCCGAGCTTAATGTCCGTTTCGGCCGCAACAGTGAGCTTGGGCTAACTGGGCGTGGCATCGTTGGCTACGGCTTCTCTGGTCCCTATGCTGAAAACCTTCTCGCCTCTATTACTGTTGCTAAGGTGATGGAGCAGGTCAATGTCCCTGCGCCTGTGGATGCCACTGGTGACCTTGAATTGATGATCAAAAATTACACCTATGCCCAGCCTTGGTGCCAGTCAGCTGAAGGCAGTCTAGTGCTAAACCGAGGCGAAGTGAGTTCTCCTTTGGGTAATCTAGACCTAGGTACAGTGATCTCAGATTTGAGCTGTGAAAACAACGTGTTGTCGGCAAAAGGCAATCAAGAAAATGATCAGGTTTCAGGAGCATTTACCGCCAAGCTAGAGTCCAACTTTACCTATGACTTAGACGCTTGGTTCAACCAGGCAGTGAGTTTCCTCCAAGGTTAGGGGAGCAGCTGAAGTGGCTAGGCGATCCTGATGCACAAGGTCGTTATCCGTTTGTGCTCTCAGGGAGACTGTAAGCGGTTTTCATTACACGGATTTTTCCATATAGTGACTGAAAGAGTCGGTTATTAGTGAGGCTAGGATGGCAAAACAACGCAAGCCCCAAATTTTAGACAAACAAGAGGTTGCTCGCTCGCGCCTGTTCTGTATTGAATCTCTTGACCTAGAGTTTTCGAACGGAGAAAAGCGCACCTATGAGCGTATGAAACCGAGTGGGCGCAATGCGGTGATGATAGTGCCAGTAACGGCCGATGGCGATTTGTTGCTAGTTCGTGAGTATGCTGCTGGTACTGAGAGCTATGAGCTTGGTTTTCCCAAGGGCCTTATCGATGAAGGTGAGACTGAAGTCGAGGCTGCCAATCGGGAGCTGAAAGAAGAGATTGGCTTCGGTGCTAATCAATTCACTCCGCTGAAAGAGGTGATCCTAGCGCCTTCGTATTTCTCTAGCCGAATGACCTTGTTCCTGGCAAAAAACCTTTATCCTGAGTCTCTTATTGGCGACGAGCCTGAACCACTAGAGGTAGTGAAATGGCCATTGGCTCAAGCCAATGATTTGCTTACTCATCTCGATTTTTGCGAGGCGCGCAGCATCAGTGCTTTGATGTTGGCTCAGCGTTTGTTGGCTGAGGAGCAGTAAGATGAAACAAGACCTTTCCCACCTGCTTCCTGAAGTTATCGATATTGCTCGTTCTGCTGGACAGCTGATCCTAGATATCTATCAAAATCGTGATTACGAAGAGTTCACTAAGACAGACGATACCCCTGTGACCAGTGCCGATCTGGCTGCGCATAAGCTGATCATGCAGAAGCTTCCAGAGCTGACTCCTGACATTCCGGTATTGTCTGAAGAAGATGCCGATATTAGCTTGGCTGAGCGTGAGCAGTGGGAGCGCTATTGGCTGGTGGACCCATTAGATGGCACTCAAGAGTTCATCGCTCGTAGTGGCGATTTTGCTACCATCATTGCACTGGTAGAACACAACAAACCAGTGATGGGCGTGGTGTATGGACCTGTTTCTGGCGTGGTTTACTATGCCTATGAGGGCAAGGGCGCGTGGAAGATCCCTGAGCTGGGAGAGAGCATCCGCATTACGACCCACAAGCACGAACTGCCTAAACAGAATATTGCGATGGCTATCAGTCGTCGTCAGGACATCAACCGTATTACCGCCTGCATGTCTAATGAGTGGAACTATGAATTAGTGCCATTAGGTTCGGCAGCACTTAAGGCCTGTCTTGTGGCTGAGGGTAGTGCAGATTGTTATCTAAGGCTGGGACCAACCGGGGAGTGGGATACGGCGGCTACTCAATGCATCGTTGAGCAAGCGGGTGGTACGATTCTAGATACTAAGCTAGACCCGCTCTCTTATAACCTCAGAGAAACCTTAGAGAATCCAACTTTATTGTTATTGGCGACCAAGATCTGCCATGGCATGAGATTCTGGTGAAAAAGTAGCGCTTAACAGCTCGCAGAATGCCTCTCTCTCACTCATAAATGGTGCGTGGGAGGAGGTATGAAATATATGCGACTCCGTTGAAAGGCTTTATCTAACACACTCGCCACCTTAACCGGCACCAATCCATCCAACCTTCCGTAGAGACGCATCAAGGGCATCTTCAGCTCTTGCAGTTGTTCTCGATAGTCCAAGCTACCTAAAAGATCTAAACCCAAAGCCAACGAGTCTGGATTTGGCATAGGACGCGACAGTACGGCTCCTTTAAGCTGTTTTACATCCTGTCTTGCCGAAGGGCTTCCCATGGCTTGCAGTGCCATAAAGCGTTCTATAGTGCCCTTGAAGTCCTCGGTGAGCTGCTCGGTAAAGTTTTTTAGAACCTTAGGGGCAATGCCACGCCACTTGCTGCCTTCTGCGGCAAACTTTGGCGAGCTAGCAAGGGTAACTAAGTGTTCAACGCGCTCTGGATGATTGAGAGCAATATGGGTCGATACCAAGCCACCTAGAGACCAGCCAAGCCAAATCGCTTTTTGTGGTGCCCTTTCCAGAACACAGCGGCAGATATCTTCGATGGACTGACAGTGGTTGTGGTGACTGTGCCCATATCCAGGAAGGTCAACGGTATGAAGAGTGAAATGCTTAGAAAGATAGTCACTGACTTGCTGCCACACCGCACCATTCATACCCCAGCCATGCACTAGCACGAGATCTGGGCCGTTTCCTTGGGTTTCCCAATGCAGTTGTGTCATATCAGTCATCTTTCACTCTCCAGCACTTTCCGTAAGGCTTAAAATCAAAAAGCTTGAGGCAGAGTAGGGGAAATGGCGTGATAACTCAAACCCTTCATCGCAAAGCAAGACAGCTGATCATCAATTAATTGGGAATCGCTGTGATTTGTGTAATGAGAAACTAAGCTCGCAATCAGTGTGGTGTGAAGACTGCTTGCTACTGATCCCGAATAAATCTCGCTGTAAGCGATGTGGTGCGCCCCAGGTTAATGCGGAAAGTCACTGTGGCGAGTGCATTAGTCATCCCGTACTTTGGGATAGGCTATATTGCGTCAGTGACTATGAGGCCCCTATTTCTGATTACGTAAAGCGCATCAAATATACTCGTCAGTTTTGGCATTCTCGCGTTCTCGCTCAACTACTGTCTGAAAAAATTATCGACCCTGCACCATTACTCTTATCCGTTCCTACCCATTGGCGACGCTTAGTTTGGCGAGGCTTCAATCAGAGTCATTATCTTGCCTATTACCTTTCTCAAGGACTCGATATCCATTACCTACCGGATGTTCTAATACGAACTCGACATACCAAGATGCAGATGGAATTAGATAGAAGTAAGCGACTAAAAAACCTCAATAATGCTTTTCAGATTAACCCCGCCCGTTTGGCTGAGATGCAAAGATATCATCGTGTTGCCATAGTCGATGATGTGGTGACAACGGGCGCAACGGTCGGAGAAATCTGCAAACTTCTGCGACAAATAGGAGTAGAGGAGATAGAGGTATATTGCTTGTGCAGAGCGTCTCGAGGTTGAGACTGATGTGTCTGGCAAGTTTTGATGGCGATATTACGAAATTATTGGAATTGAGTCTGGTTCGGAGTATAGTAACGAAAAATAACCTACAGAATTACTCGGGTATTGTTGTGTCAAATACTATTACTATTACCGAAAGTGCTCAATCGCACTTCGCTAACCTACTCGGCCAGCAGGCTGAAGGAACTAACATTCGCGTGTTCGTGGTAAATCCGGGTACGCCAAGTGCTGAATGTGGTGTTTCTTACTGTCCACCAGAAGCGGTAGAAGCTACCGATACTGAGATGAAGTTCGAAGCGTTTTCAGCTTATGTTGACGAGTTGAGCCTTCCTTTCCTTGAGGATGCAGAGATCGATTATGTCACTGACAAGATGGGTTCTCAGCTAACTCTTAAGGCGCCAAACGCTAAGATGCGTAAGGTTTCTGACGATGCACCCCTTATCGAGCGTGTAGAGTATGTTATCCAAACTCAGGTTAACCCACAGCTAGCGAGCCACGGTGGTCACCTAAACCTTGTTAAGATCACCGATGACAACATCGCTCTGGTTCAGTTCGGTGGTGGTTGTAACGGCTGTTCTATGGTAGACGTTACCCTAAAGGACGGTATCGAGAAGCAACTTCTACAAGAGTTTGCTGGTGAACTGAATGGCGTTAAAGATGCTACTGAGCACGAGCAAGGCGCTCACTCTTACTATAAGTAAGAATATGAATTAAAGAAAAGGCACGCTCAGCGTGCCTTTTTGTGTCTGTTATTTATGAGCCTTGAAGGCAACGGTAACCTTGAGACCGCCTTGAGGGCGATTCTCCATCTTAATCTCGCCACTGTGTTCAGTGATGATGCGCTTCACTATCGCTAATCCCAGACCCGTACCTTCACTGCCACGGGCAGTATCGCCACGAGTAAAGGGTTCGAACACGCTTTCAATTTGATCCTCTGGTATACCAGGGCCATTGTCCTCCAGGATGAACTGCACCTTCTGACCTTGTTCGATACTCTTGGTTGTAATCCCAATCCAGTCATCGCCATAGCGCTGGGCATTCACCAACAGATTGCTCAGGGCGCGACGTAGCGGAATATTACTAGCGTAGATGTCTGGCAGATTCTCATCTAAGTCATAGGTGACCTGACATTTGATCAGACCTTCAAAGAACTTCTCATTAGGTGTTGGTGAGCCGATATCGGTACTGGCACCTTCTTGATAGTTTTCTACCGCACGATACAGGTCTTCGGCCAATGCATTGAGATTAATCGCTTCAAATTCGCTTTGATCCACCGGTTTTAGGTAGTCCATGAACTGGGCAATGATCTCATTACACTCTTCAGTATCCTGGATAATGCCTTCGGCAAGATATCTGTCTTGTTCAGACATCATCTCAGTGGCCAGGCGGATACGTGTCAGTGGCGTACGGATATCATGACTGATACCAGCCAGCATCAAGCGTCTGTCTTCTTCCAGTGCTTCTATACCTCGCGCCATCTTGTTAAAGGCTAGGGTTACTTCGCGGATCTCCGTAGTGCCTTTCTCTTCCAGCGGTTTAGGTATCACACCCTTACCAACACTAATAGCTGCTTCCTCAAGGCTCTTCAAAGGTCTATTTTGCCAGCGAATAAAGCCCCAACCACCTAGAATAATCAGTAGAGTTATCAATAGGCTATTGATAAAGAAAGGTTTAAATTCGTCTTGAGTTAGCTCAGAGAGGGGAACCTTAAGAAGCCAGTTTGGCATGGAGTCGAGCTTGATCCACAGCAGGTAGCTTTCACTGTCACGACTGAGACGTGCTTCAGCAGGAGAGCCTAACTCTTCACTGATCTCATCGCTCATAAAGTCGAGGTAGAAGGATTTTTCGAATTCTTGTTCGTAGATGCCAGCATAGGGTCTGACACTTACCCCAAGGCGAAGCAGTAGCGCCTGCCTGAGTGGTGCAGTACGTTGGGCTTCAGGGATACCGAGCTCGACCTCTTTGCGGATACGAGCGTTCTCTTCCATGACCAGATTGATCTCGTAAGAGAGGATGCGGTTGAATTGTTTTAGGCTTGGGAGAAGAGCGTAGTTGAGTACCGCGTAGTACGAGAACACTTGGCTTGCGATTAGCAGGACTATGAAGCCAATGATGGATTGTGTTATCGAACTACGCGAACGCATAGAGGCCTTAAACCTTCTTGCCGTCTGGGACGAATACGTAACCTAGGCCCATACGGTTTGAATATAACGAGGATGGCTTGGGTCTTCCTCAATGATGCGACGTAGACGCGAGATTTGAACGTCGATTGAACGCTCCATTGCCGAGTATTCACGACCGCGCGCTAGGTTCATTAGCTTGTCACGAGACATAGGCTCACGTGCGTTAGTCACTAGGATTTTCAGCACAGCAAACTCACCTGAAGTCAGCGGGATAAGTTGCTCACCCTTGTACATCTCACGAGTACCTAGGTTTAGAGAGAACTCACCGAATTCAACCACAGACTCTTGCGAGCTAGGAGCGCCTGGTGCTTCTACTGATTGGCGACGCAATACAGCGCGTGCACGAGCAAGAAGTTCGCGTGGGTTAAATGGCTTAGGAAGATAATCGTCTGCACCTACCTCTAGACCTACGATACGGTCGATTTCATCGCCCTTCGCAGTCAGCATTAGGATAGGAAGCATGTTGTTCGCGCTACGTAGGCGACGACAGATAGATAGGCCATCTTCACCAGGCAACATAAGATCTAGGATCATTAGGTTGAAGTTTTCGCGAGTAAGCAAACGGTCCATTTGCTCTGCGTTCGATACAGTACGAACCTGGAAGCCTTGCTCTGAAAGATATCTCTCTAGAAGGGAGCGCAAACGAGCGTCTCATCGACGACTAGAATTTTGAAGTTTTCTTGCATGAGACTAGACCTATCTAACCAATATGTTTTGAACTAATAATTTGGCGGTTGCAATCAGGTAGTCCATCACTCCGCAATCTTGCTCCTTAACACGCCTGCTAAAAAAGAACCCGTAGAAATGTAACAAAACTCGCCCAAGTATAGACATATAAAGTGTTAGTGAATGTTAACCGGATTAGAAATCCATAAATCAAATGAATGTAACGTGCTGTTTTTAGTCATTTTCTAACCAATTTGGGCTTTGGTAACTAATTTTATTAACAAACCACTGCTTGATACCTTCAGGGGTTCGAACCTCTACTTCGTCATCCGCTTCTTTCTTGAGCAGAGCACGAGCCATAGGGGAGTCGATAGAGATATAGCGTTTTACTTCTTCCCCGTAGATCTCATCTGGACCTACGATTCGAAACTGCTTTATCTCACCCGATTCGTTTTCTATTTCCACCCAAGCACCAAAGAAGACCTTGCCGTCTTGAGCTGGGGAGTAGTCGATAACCTTGAGATCGGGCAGACGCTTACGCAGATATCTAACCCTACGGTCTATCTGCCTTAGTAGACGCTTGTTGTATTGATAGTCTGCATTTTCAGAGCGATCACCTAGGCTAGCAGCCCAAGTCACTATCTTAGTGACTTCTGGGCGGCGTTCATGCCAAAGGTAGTCGTGCTCTTTTTGCAGCTTTTCGAAACCTTCACGGGTTATCAGGTTAGTTTTCATAGAGTTAAGCTATTCTTTTTTCTTCACTTTACCTAACCTGATACCCAGTTCCAAGAAGCTTATTCTCTGCCTAGCAGATAAGTATCGTCACTGCTCACAACAGCGCCATTTTTCAGGAAGTTCTTCCCTAAAATCATGCTGTATTCAAAACGGCTACGGTCTTGAAGGTTCACACGAACCGATTTGGTTACCTCACCTAGGGTCACATTCATCATTACTACTGGGCGCTCGTTTGGCTTTTCGCCAGCTTTCGCACGGATACGCATGATGTCGACGACTTCGCGGGTGAATGACTCTTTCATTCCCTCAGCATTTTGATAGTCGAAGCTCACCATAGGCTTGCCATCTTTCTCGAAGCGCTTGATGTTTAATGCATTCATTGAGCTAACATCGGCACCTGTATCCAATTTTACAGAGAAGCGCAGGCCTTCAACGGTGGCTTTTTCGATATAGCCGGCAGTAAACAGCGGTCTTGGGTCTAACAAGTCTTCGGTGCGGGTATTGATGATAACGCCATCTTTATTGAAGCCTCGGCCGATGGCGAAGTAGGTATCATCGCCCTCATCAGCAACCTCAAGAGCAAACTCCATCTGCTGCTCTTTACCGCCTACGGTAACGGGCTCTTTAACGACAGGACGCACAGAGTCACCAACACGAATTTTGCGGTCGACAGGCTTAATGACCTTCTTGTCATCGCCATTGGCGTTCGGGATATAGAAGCTTACCTGTTCGCCACTTTCCCCTTTAACTAGCTCAAAACTCTGCACAAACAGTACTGGGGTATCGATAGCAAAAGAAGGTTTTGCCTCTACCGGTGTGCCGTCGATGTATAAGATCTCATGAGGAGTAATGGTGGTTGGCTTGCTCTTGCTTAGTAGCTCACCAAAGGTCAGGTCCTCCGCACGAAGAACATTCTTGTCACCTGTGTTGATAACAAAGTGTTTACTAAGGCTGTTCTTACCCATGCGCAGTTGAGAACTGTATTTTGAACGATCCTTTAGATAGGCAAGGATAGACTTGTTAAAGTCTCCGGCCTCCAGAGGCACCGAAACTAATGGTCTCTCTGTTCCGCTCACGCGAAGCATGCGTACCAGTGGTAGTGTCATCTGTGTCTTTTGTCCCGCCTTGTTTGCGGTATCAAAGGTCACAAGCTTTTTCTCTTCATCAATCTTGATGTTGGTCGCATGTAGTTGGCTGTAGTTGTTGGCCATGCTAAAGCTGGTCTTAAGAGGAATGTCTCCAACAAAGATCTCTTCACTACGACCAAGCACACGTGCGTTCTCTTGATCTTGCAGGTAGTCATAGCCTGCAAATACCCAAGCGTGTTTCTTCAGGAAGGTTTTACCTATCAGGATAGGTGCTGAGAAGGCGCTGCGGTCGGTAAGGTTTACGTCTGTATCTACGGTTACGCCAGCGATGGTCAGTGGCATGTTGATAACCGGGCGATAGATTGGGGTTTCACTGGTGCGACTACGAATAACACTGGTACGCGCTAGTGGGTATTCCAATGAGATAACCTCACCGCTCACAGGGTGCCTTAAATCAAAGGTCACTACACCTTGGATATCACGCTCAGGGTTGTCGAAGCTTTCAAGCCACCAGTTACTCTTAGGGCCACCATACTCATCCACGATCACCTGCATCAGCTCAGTGTTCTTCAGACCTTTGTATTTCGGGTTGTTGGAGTAAACCTGAATGTTCTCGGCGTGCATCGAGGTGGTATCTGCGCCTGTATCTATTTTGCCTATGTAAGGAAGGTCTTTGAGTTCAGGGATATCTTGATGATAAACATTCTCTACGCGACCTAAGATGACTTTCTCATCCCAAGTTAAGGCAGGAGCGGCTGTGGTATACGGGGCTTTGTCTGAATCTAGCATAGTAACGGCATGGGCTTCGTTCACAATGGCTTTCGGTGCTAGCAGAGCTGCCGCTAGCAAGGAGAGGGAGTAGGTAAACCTTTTTTCATTCTCTATATCCGTATTCAATCTGCGGAAAGTGCTTTACTAATTTTAACCAAGAATCAGTAACTTGCTGGCAAATATTCAGTTAATTTTTATCACTTTGATTCATATGAATGTAAATTGTTCCCTTACGTTAAATCCTTGTCAGGGTAGTGGTTTTTTCGCTAACCGCCCCCATTAACAAGAGACTATTACTCACAAAGAAGTGAATTAGGGATGAGCCAAAAGATTTTTCAGATCATTGCCGATGAGTTAAAGGTGCCAGTGCGCCAAGTAAACGCAGCGGCAGGACTATTGGATGAAGGCAACACAGTACCTTTCGTTGCGCGTTATCGTAAGGAGGTAACAGGGGGCCTAGATGATACCCAGTTGCGTACCCTAGACAGTCGACTTTCCTACCTGAGAGAGCTGGATGAGCGTCGCCAAACCATACTTCGCTCTATCGAAGACCAAGGCAAGCTGACCAAAGAACTAGAACAAGAGATCTTGGATGCGGATAACAAGACCCGCCTTGAAGACCTTTACCTTCCATACAAGCCTAAGCGCAGAACCAAGGGTCAGATCGCTATCGAAGCGGGTCTGGAGCCTTTAGCTGACTCCCTTTGGAGTAATCCAAACCAACAACCAGAGCAGGCCGCATCTTCCTACGTTGCTGCGGATAAAGGCGTTGCTGATGAGAAGGCAGCCCTAGATGGGGCGCGCGCCATCTTGATGGAACGAATCGCTGAAGATGCGGATCTACTGGAAAGACTTCGAAGCTATCTAAATAAGCATGCCGTACTTCAATCTCGTGTTGTTACTGGTAAAGAGCGCGAAGGTGAGAAGTTCAAAGACTATTTTGAACATGATGAGCCAATCAGTCGTGTACCTTCACACCGTGCACTGGCGATGCTTCGTGGCCGTAATGAGGGCATGCTTCAACTTGCTCTTAATGCTGACCCTCAACAAGACCCGAGTATTCGCACCTCTCACTGCGAAAGCATCATTGCTGACTATTACGGAATCACCTTAAGTGATGCTCCTGCAGACACTTGGCGTAAACAGGTGATCAGTTTTGCATGGCGAGTGAAGGTCTCTATGCACCTTGAAACCGAGCTGATGTCTATCATGAAGGAAAAGGCAGAGGTTGAAGCGATTGAGGTATTTGCATCAAACCTGAAAGATTTGCTGATGGCGGCGCCTGCTGGTCCTAAGGCTACTCTTGGCCTAGACCCAGGCCTACGTACCGGCTGTAAAGTCGCGGTTGTGGATAGCACAGGCAAGGTGTTGGCGACAGATACCATTTACCCGCATGCGCCTCAAAAGCAGTATGACAAGGCGATGGCTGTAGTTGCTCAGTTAATCAAGCGTTTCGATGTTGATCTTGTGGCTATTGGTAACGGCACCGCCTCTCGTGAAACAGACTCCTTTGTTGCTGACCTTATCAAAGCCTCTGGTCTGAAAGTTCAGAAGATAGTAGTGAGTGAAGCGGGGGCTTCTGTGTATTCTGCTTCTGAGCTTGCTGCAAAAGAGTTCCCGAATATGGATGTATCTCTGCGTGGCGCTGTGTCTATCGCTCGTCGTCTGCAAGACCCACTGGCAGAACTGGTGAAGATCGACCCTAAATCTATCGGTGTGGGCCAGTATCAACATGACGTTAGTCAAACCTCTCTTGCCAAGCGTCTAGATGCCGTGGTTGAGGATTGTGTAAACGCCGTAGGTGTGGATGTGAATACTGCTTCGGCTGCACTTCTTAATCGCGTTGCTGGCCTCTCGGTAACCCTTGCTCAGAACATTGTCGCGCATCGTGATGAGAATGGTCGCTTTGCTAGCCGTGCAAGTCTGAAGAAAGTAGCTCGTATGGGACCTAAGGCGTTCGAACAGAGTGCCGGTTTCCTTCGCATCATGGATGGTAAAAACCCACTGGATGCCTCTTCTGTACACCCAGAGGCATACCCTGTTGTTAAGGCGATTTCAGAGAAAACCAGCCGACCTGTGTCTGAGCTTATCGGTGATAGCGGTTTCCTAAATAAGTTAAACGCTGTGGATTACACCGATGAGCAGTTTGGTCTTCCGACAGTGACAGACATCATCCGAGAGCTGGATAAGCCGGGCCGAGACCCTCGCCTGAGTTCAAGACCGCAACCTTTGCCGATGGCGTGGATAAGATCTCTGACCTTGAAGAGGGCATGATCTTGGAAGGCGTGGTCTCCAACGTAGCCAACTTCGGCGCCTTTGTTGATATCGGCGTACACCAAGATGGTTTGGTGCATATCTCAGCCTTACCGATAAGTTTGTTTCTGACCCACGTGAGGTGGTGAAGGCAGGCGACATCGTTAAGGTAAAGGTGATGGAAGTGGACGTGCAGCGTAAGCGAATTGGACTTTCTATGCGCCTTAAGGATGAGCAGGACAAGACAACCGTCCGGCTCGTAAGTCATCTGCAAAAGAAAATCGACGTCCTCAGCGCGGTAATCAGAGTGAGTCAGGTTTTGGTGGTGCTATGGCAGCTGCATTTGCTAATGCGGGGAATAAAAAACGTCGTTAATGCGACATACAGAGCATTTGAACGTAGAGACGCCTGCGAGTACATCCATGTAGGCTTGATGCTGGCGTCCTGCCAGCAACACTTTACTTATCAACCTGCTCTGTATACCTGAGAGTTAAGCCTTAGCGTAAACCTCACTGTTGATCACCCAACGTTCAATAATGGCGGTGGCATTCTGTGGATAATTATCATGGATGTAACGCGCCATTTTTTGTACCTGTGGGATCAGGTGTTGGTCTCGCACTAGATCAGCGATCTTAAAATCTGCGAGGCCAGTTTGCTTGGTTCCAAGTAGTTCACCTGGTCCACGAATTTCCAAGTCTTTCTGAGCCACCACAAAGCCATCGTTGCTTTGTCTTAGGACACCTAAGCGCTTCTGAGCCGTCTTAGATAAAGGCGCGTGATACAAGAGCACGCAGTGACTCGCAACCTGCCCACGACCTACACGGCCACGAAGCTGGTGTAGTTGGGCGAGACCCAAACGCTCTGGGTTCTCTATGATCATTAAGCTGGCATTAGGAACGTCCACACCTACCTCGATAACCGTGGTGGCAACCAAAAGCTGAAGCTGATTGTCTTTGAATGCCTGCATCACTTGCTGTTTTTCAGCCGGCTTCATTCGCCCATGCACCAAGCCTATTTTTATCTCGGGAAGCTTAACCTTGAGCTCTTCAGCAATCTCTGCGGCGGCTTGAGCTTCTAGCACCTCAGATTCATCGATAAGGGTGCACACCCAGTACGCTTGTTTGCCTTGCTCAGCACAAGCTTTTCGGATGCGCTCGATGATTTCCTCGCGCTTGGTGTCAGGAATCGCTACTGTCTGTATGGGCGTTCTGCCCGGTGGTAGTTCGTCGATAACCGAGGTTTCCAGATCGGCATAGGCGGTCATGGCCAGGGTTCTGGGAATCGGTGTGGCTGTCATGATCAGTTGATGCGGATAAAGACCATCAAAAGCGCCTTTCTCTCTCAGTTCGAGGCGCTGATGAACACCAAACCTGTGCTGTTCATCGATAATGATCAGAGCCAGTTTGTGGAACTTTACTTGCTCTTGAAAGAGCGCATGGGTGCCCACAACCATCTGCGCTTCACCGCTTGCTATCGCATCCAACTGAGCCTGCTTAGCCTTGCCTGTGACCTTACCTGCTAGCCAACCGACCTTGATTCCTAAGCTTTCAAACCAACCCTGAAAGTTAATGGCGTGTTGCTCGGCTAGAAGCTCAGTAGGAGCCATCATAGCTACCTGATAACCCTGTTCGATGGCCGCCACAGCAGCCATGGCAGCAACCAGCGTTTTACCTGAGCCACATCACCTTGCACCAGCGCATCATAGGGTGGGGTTTTAAAAGATCCGTCTCGATCTCTTTAACCACTCGGCTTTGGGCGCCGGTAGCTTGAATGGAAGCTCTGCCAGTAATTTGGGTTTGAGAGTTTGTGATACAGGCAAACTCACCGCATCGTCTTGTTGACCTTTGCTTCTTAGTGCAAGCATGGAAAGGTTTTGCGCGAGGAGTTCTTCAATCACAAGACGAAGTTGAGCAGGATGATGACCTTGGTCAAACTGGTCTAGGTCGATATCCGGTGATGGCCTGTGGATGATATGCAGTGCTTCGCCTAGGGAGAGTTGGGAGTCATATAACCCATTTGGCAGTAGCTCGCTTACTGTAGCACCATCTAAAAGTTGTAAAGCCTGCTCGGTTAGATTACGCAGGGTAAGTTGTCGTAGCCCCTCTGTGGTTGGATAAACAGGGGTTAGGCTGGATTCAGTGGCAATACGTTCGTTTTCACCAACGAACTTATAATCAGGATGCACGATCTCGAGTCCATGATTGCCTCTTTTGAACTCTCCATAGGCGTGAATCCATTTACCTTCAGTGAAGCTGTTGCGCATGCCAGCGTTGAAGTTAAAGAAACGCAGGGTAACAGTACCGTTGCCATCACTTATCTTAACCATAAGCATCTTACGACGAGCAAATACGGTATCTACCGTCATCACTTCACCCTTTACGGCCCCCCAAAGGCCGGCATGAATGGCTCTCATGGGATAGACTCGAGTTCTATCTTCATAGCGGTGGGGCAGATGGAACAATAAATCCTGAACTGAATTGAGCCCAATCTTTTCTAATTTTTCTGCCACCTTGGCACCGACGCCATTGAGAGAGGTTAAGGGGATGGCTGAGAGCAGCTGCGCCATTCAAGCTCCAAAAGTGATTGATTTCCTTCAACATGAGCTTAATTGTCTACCAAGAGCAAATCAATTGCGGTGTGGAGCTAATTAGAGGTTGTCGGGAATAAGAATTCTGGTATCATTCGCGCACTAATTTTGAACAAAATCAGCTCTGTTTAAAAAAGATCACTGAAATCCGCAAAAAGGATCTGTTCGGGTCTTGAGCAATATCTATTAACTTAGTATAATGCGCGACCTTTGATAGCCTTGTATGGGTTTTCCATAGCGGTTTTTGACCTCACTGAGAGGTTCGGCCACCAAGGTTGATATCGAGCTGAAACGATTTGGAGAAGACATTCATGTCCCGAGTATGCCAAGTAACTGGTAAGCGTCCTGTAACGGGTAACAACCGTTCACACGCACGCAACGCTACTAAGCGTCGTTTTCTGCCGAACCTACAAACTCATCGTTTCTGGGTAGAGAGCGAAAAACGTTTTGTTAAACTACGTCTAACTGCTAAAGGCATGCGTATCATCGACAAGAAAGGCATCGATGCTGTTCTTGCTGATATCCGTGCACGTGGCGAAAACGTTTAAGAGGAATTGAGCAATGGCTAAAGGCATTCGCGAAAAAATCAAACTTGTTTCTTCTGCTGGTACAGGTCACTTCTATACTACAGATAAAAACAAGCGTAACATGCCGGGCAAATTTGAGATCAAGAAATTTGATCCAGTTGTTCGCAAGCACGTTATGTACAAAGAAGCTAAAATCAAGTAATTGATTCTTCTTTAGATAGAACATGAAAACCCAGCTTTTGGCTGGGTTTTTTGTGCCTGTAATTTATGCTGATGGAAAAGGATAGCAAGAAGTCACCATGCCAGAACTACCGGAAATAGAAGTCTCTCGAATGGGCATCAGCCCACACCTCACCAATCAAAAGATTCAGCAGATAGTAATAAGGCAGTCGAAATTGCGCTGGCCGGTATCAGAAGAGCTCAAGTCTTTGTCTGGTGTGCGTATTGACCGTGTTTCTCGCCGCGCTAAATACCTGCTTTTAGAAACTGAGATAGGCAGCATAGTTGTTCACTTGGGCATGTCTGGTTCGTTGAGAGTTTTAGAGCAAGGCGCCGAACACGGTAAACATGACCATGTAGACCTATTACTCAACAATGGGAAACTCCTTCGCTATAACGATCCTAGACGCTTTGGATCTTGGCTTTGGATCCAAGCTGGTGAGTCTCTATCTATTTTGGACAATCTCGGTCCAGAACCTCTTTCTGAGGTGTTTAACACAGACTATATAGTTCCATTGGCCACCAAGCGCCGAGTGCCGGTCAAGCAGTTTGTAATGGATAACAAGGTCGTCGTAGGAGTGGGAAATATCTACGCTAATGAATCCTTGTTTAATGCTAGAATTCACCCGTTAAGACCAGCAAATTCACTGAGTTACCAAGAGTGGCAATTGCTGGTGGAACAGATAAAACAGGTTCTCGCCAAGGCAATTCAACAAGGTGCACCACCCTCAATGATTTTGAACAACCGGATGGTAAACCAGGCTATTTTGCCCAAGAGCTGCAAGTTTATGGCAAAGCTGGGGAAAAGTGCCTGAGTGCGGTGAGCCCATCCAGCAAAAAATGATTGGTCAGAGAAACACGTTTTGGTGTGATCGCTGTCAAGGTTGAGCTAGGGCAACCTGAGCCAGAGAGCTATTCTAGTTACCATATGCGCGTGGTTTTATGCTCATATGGTTCCCTTTCATGCCTCAAAAAATACTCCTTGTCTCTACTATGTTATTTGGAGATGGTCTACTCGCTACGGGGTTGACTCGAAGTCTTAGAGTTGCGTACCCCAATAGCCAGATTGATGTGTTAGTTACGCGAAATGGCAGGCTGGCGTTTGAGGGTAATCCGGATATTGATTCGGTTATTCACATCAGTAAGAAACCTTCGTTTAAAGAGTTACTGCAGTTTGCTCGGGAAAACTTCCGAAAGTATGACCTAGTGCTCAACGACAGAGACAGCGAGCGACCAGTGATCTACTCATTGATCGCTGGGAAAACGCGAATAGGCTTTGTAAAGCATAAGATAGCAAAGTTGCAGAGTATCCTTTATTCGCATGCTTTTGATATAGAAGCCACAAGCGAGCATAGGTTTTACCGAAACATGCGTTTGCTAGAGCCTCTGGGTATCAAGAAAGAGATGCGAGTAGTCTCTCCAGAGCCAGAAACCCCAGAATTACCATTTGAACTACCAAGTAAATATCTAGTATTGCATGCCCCTGCATCAATGGAGTTTAAGCAATGGCCAGTTTCTTGCTGGAAAGTATTGGCGGATCAGCTAGTTCAAAGTGGTTACTTTTTGGTGTTTACTGGTGCCAAATCAAAGCGAGATCTGGAGATAGTTAGCGAAGTTTTAAGTGCGCTACCAGAGCGAAGTTATCTCGATGCTAGTGGTAAGTTATCTATTCAACAAACCAGTCTACTAATTAAAAATAGTATGGGTTTTGTTGGTCCTGATACTGGTCCAGCTCACCTTGCTTCTGGTTATAACATTAAGCAAATACTACTATTTGGTGGTACATTACCCGATGTTTGGGCACCATGGCCCTACGAATGCGCTACGAGTAGCCAACCATTCTTAAGAAGAAAGGCTCATCAGACAGTGAACAACATTACTGTTCTTCAGAGTGAACTTGAGTGCGTACCGTGCAATAAAGGATATTGCCAGCGAACCTGCTCGGTGAAACCTGATTGCTTGGCTGATATTAGTGCTCGACGTGTATTCGATGTTATTCAACATGAAATACCACTGAATGAGTGGTTGAGAGATTAAAATGAAATATTTAGTAACCGGAGCCGCCGGATTTATTGGTAGTGCTGTTGTTGAGCGTCTAACTGAAGCAGGCCATCAGGTAGTAGGCATCGATAACATGAACGACTACTATCAGGTATCTTTGAAAGAAGATCGTCTTAAGCGTATTGAGCACTCAAGCTTTACGTTTAAGGAGATCGATCTTGCGGATCGTGACGGTATTGCATCCCTGTTTGAAAAAGAGCAGTTCGATATTGTTATTCACCTTGCTGCTCAAGCGGGGGTTCGTTATTCAATCGACAACCCGTTAGCTTATGCAGACAGCAATTTAGTCGGACACCTTACTATTTTGGAAGGTTGCCGACACAACAAAGTGAAACACTTGGTTTACGCATCTTCTAGCTCAGTGTACGGCTTGAATCAGAAGATGCCATTTGATACCTCAGACTCTGTTGATCACCCAATCTCTTTGTATGCGGCAACTAAGAAATCGAATGAGCTTATGGCTCACACCTACTCTCACCTCTATGGTGTACCGACCACAGGTCTTCGTTTCTTTACTGTATATGGTCCTTGGGGGCGCCTGATATGGCCTTGTTTAAGTTCACAAAGGCGATTGTGAATGGCGATACTATCGATGTATACAATAACGGTGACATGCAGCGAGACTTCACCTATATCGATGATATTGTTGAAGGTATTATACGAATTCAAGACGTGATTCCAGAGCCAACTGCGGACTGGACTGTTGAACAAGGCTCACCAGCGACAAGCTCTGCGCCTTATCGAGTGTACAACATAGGTCATGGCAGCCCGGTTAAACTGATGGAGTTTATCGAGTCTCTTGAAGATGCTCTTGGCATTGAAGCAAATAAAAACTTTATGCCGATGCAACCGGGTGACGTATACGCAACCTATGCAGATACCCAAGACTTGTTTGAAGCTACGGGATACAAGCCTCAGGTAGGGGTTAAGGAAGGCGTAAAAGCCTTCGCTGATTGGTATCGTGAGTATTACAAGCTTTAATCGCTTGAAGTAATCAAGAAAGGTTTAGCCAAGCTAAACCTTTTTTTGATCTGTTCGAAAACAGAGGCTGGAACAAATCCCTCTACGTCACCACCGTGTATAGCAACCTCACGTACTATGGTGGATGAGAGGAAGGCATACTCTTCTGATGGGGTCAGGAAGATACTCTCAAGCTCAGGAACGAGTTTGCGATACATGCTGGTTAAGCCAAACTCATACTCGAAGTCCATAGTTGTTCTGAGGCCGCGCACCAAAAGGTTAGCTTTTTTAGTCTTAGCAAATTCGACAAGCAGTCCGGTAAACCCTTCTACCTCAACATTTCCTAGGTGACTCACCGCTTTTTTAAGCATCGCAACGCGTTCTTCTAAGGTAAACATAGTGTTCTTGCTTGGACTGGCCGCAACACAAACAGTGAGTTTGTCGAACATCTTGGCGGCTCGGGTAATGATATCTAGGTGGCCGTTTGTTAGGGGGTCAAAAGTGCCTGGGTAAAGGACATGATTTTTCATTATTGAGTCTTCTCTAAAGCTTTATCTAGTAATTGGCAAACCTGTTCGACTCGAATGCTAGCCATCAAATTGTCTCCTTTTGCACGGGTCCCCCAATCTAGCTTGTCTAGGCTGGTTCCTGTCTGTGCTTGCACGTGTTCATCGTATGCATTCGCGACCAGTTCTAAACTATTGTATGGGCCGTGCGGCGTGGATCGCTGTGGGCATAGAGCCAACAACGGGTGTAGATTGCGTCGTAGCAAGATGCGCAGGTCCAGAATCAGGAGCCAAAACTACTGTAGCATGATCCAAAAGTGCGGTGAGTTGTTTAAGGGAGGTTTTGCCAACCAGATTGATGAGTTCGTAACTTGCTGAGCTTTCTATTCTCTCCGCTAGCGCCTTTTCTCTTGGTGCAGGAGACCCACAAAGGATGACTTGTATGCCTTTTTCGATTGCATAGTCGGCAACGGCGGCATATCTCTCTAATAACCAGTTTCGGGAGTCTTTACTCGCGGCAGCGGATATGACGAGAGTCGGTTTTCCTTGTATGACATCTTTTGCAAAGTCTTGGTCCGCTTTTGAGACTGGAATATCCCAATGAGGACATTCGAAAGGAACACCAATAAAGCGGGCGAACTCAGCAAAATTATCAAGAACGTGGAAGGCTTGTGTATCGGGCAGGTGCTTATTGGTGAACCACCATTGTCCTTCTTTGGTCCTATTGCGACTAAAGCCTATCTTATATTTGGCCTTTATTCCTAGAGAAAGAACGCTGGCTCTTAGCGCGACTTGCATATCCAGCAGGGCATCAAATCTTGTGTCAGAAAGGCTCTGCCAAACCTGACGCATACCCTTGAGACCTTGCTTCTTATCGAACACCACGACGCGAATATTCGGCAAGTCTCCAATCAGTTGTGCCTCTATTTTACCACACACCCAAGTTACCGCAGTTTGAGGGTAGTGAGCTTGTATAGCTTGCACCACGCTGATGGCATGGCACACATCACCGATGGCAGAGAGTCTTAGAATGCACAGGGATTTAGGAGCAGATGAGAAAAGCGACATAGCGAACTCAGTTAAGGTTGATAGATAAATTATGCAGTTGCTTGGGTTAATTGTAAAATGAGGAAGTGATTGATTTATTTCGAGGTTTATCAGTGGAAACTCTGCAACTAGCCAATGAACGTGTTTGGTTTGATAAAGAACTGCTCAACGAATCCGCAGAGCTTAGCTGTGAGGCTCCTTTTTGGTATGTTCAAGATAAAGTTGTTGGCACGGCAAAGGGAGAGGAACAACCTGGTTTATTCAATTGGATGGACTCCAAGGTGCCTTGCGTCATTACCGTCGCGGTGGGTTATTCGGCAAACTGGTGAAAGATAGCTACCTGTTTAAAGGCTGGGAGGAGACTCGTAGTTATCAGGAGTTTGCTCTTCTCCAGAAGTTAAGGTTGTCGGGCGTTAATGTGCCTAGGCCTATTGCTGCTCGAGCTCAAAAAACAGGCTTTACTTATCGAGCAGATTTGTTGAGTGAGCGAATTCCTAATTCTAGGGATTTGGTGGCTGTGCTTGAGAGTGCGCCCCTTACCAAAGAGGTCTATTCTGCGATTGGTGCACAAATTAAAAAAGTTGCATCAAGCTCAGGTAAACCACACAGACCTTAATATTCACAACATTCTCTTGGATGATCAAAACAAGGTCTGGATTATCGACTTTGACAAGTGCTATCAGCAGGCCGGGAATGAGTGGAAACAGGCAAACTTGGACAGATTGAAGCGCTCTTTCACAAAGGAAGTGGAGCGCTTCGGTATACATTGGCAAGAGAGTGATTGGTTGCCCCTCTTTGAAGGTATAACGCGGCTAGCTAAGATATGGGTGAATCGCGGTCAGTGTTTTTTCGACTGCTCCTTGATTTGCCTCTACTACCTCTAAAGCACTTTTTCCCATCTGCTTTTGTAGATTTTGATCTTGGAATAACTTTTCTAGCTGTGAGGAAACCTCATCACTGTCGTTGCAAATGATAACCGCTTCTTTGGCGAGCAACTGAGTTGTGATATCGGTAAAGTTGAAGTAACTCGGTCCATTTAGCATAGGCTTACCTAATGCCGCTGGTTCCAATAGGTTATGCCCACCTACCTTATCTCCAACCAGGCTACCTGCCATAAAGCAGATATCAGCACTCTGTATGAGAAGTAGCATTTCTCCCATTGTATCAGCCACATAGACTTGGGTTGTCTCGATGATTTTCTCAGTACTGCTGCGAGAAACTGTCCGCAACTTCATGCTCTGACTTAGTTCAATGACGCTTGAAAATCGTTCTGGATGCCGTGGCACAAGAATAAGCAAAGTATTGGGTTGAGAAAGGAGCAGCTTCTGATGGGCCTCAAGCAGTTGTTCATCTTCACCAGCATGGGTGCTGGCGGCTATCCAAACAGGCCTATCTTTACCTAATTGCTCTCGAAGCGTCTCACCTGCTGTAATTATTTCATCCGCAATCTTGATATCAAATTTGAGAGATCCTGTGACAGATGTCTTCGAGGTTGTTACTCCAAGTCGATTAAATCGCGCTGCATCGTCTTTGTGTTGGCAGAGAAACAAAGAAACATTTTGGCTGATAAGGTCAAAGATGGATTGAACTTTTTTATATCGAAGACAAGAACGCTCAGAGAGCCGTGCATTGAGTACAGAGATCGGGATATTTGCTTTAGCTACTGTATGCAGGGTGTTTGGCCATAATTCTGTTTCCATAATCAGCATACAACTCGGTTTTGTTGCTCGAAGAAAACCACGGACACACCAAGCGAAGTCAATAGGCATGTACCTGTGCTCGACAAGCTTTCCCAGTTTTTCAGCTTGCTCTGCCCCTGTAGTAGTAGTGGTGGTGAGTAAGATGGTTCTGCTGGGGTAGTTATGTTTGAGTGCTTTGATCAATGGAATGGCTGCAATGGTTTCACCAACAGAGACAGTGTGAATCCAAAAAGGGGCGCTAGTGTCCATTTTAGGGGTGAAGCCGAAGTACTCTTTCCAACGTTTTCCAACGCTAGGTTTACCTGCTTTTTTCTTTAATAGGGTGGTGAGTAGAAACGGTGAGAGAAGCATCAGGAGGAGTGTGTAGCTCACTCTTAGCAGGAGGCGAAACGTATGATTCATAATAGTTTTTATAGTTAAATGCTATTTTCTGTTAGACTTTAGCCACGACATTATAATCATAATAAAGCACATTTGCTCGGAAACTATTTGATAAGGGGGGTCTTGAACGGTAAGCCAAAGCGCTATTTGATGTATATCGCCCAAAACTATGCCTATTCCATGCTCCGCCCGTTACAGACTGAAATCCTCTCACAAGGTGGAGAGGTGGCTTGGTTTCTAGAAGGTGATCAGGTATCGCCAGGCTACTTGAGAGAAAATGAAGTTAGATTGATGTCCATTCGCGAGATTAAAGAGTGGGCTCCAGATGCGGTGTTTGTACCGGGCAACGTTGTCCCACATTTTATACCGGGTATTAAAGTGGGCGTTTTTCACGGCTTCAATTCGGGAAAACGGGGCGATGAGAGAGGGCACTTTAATATTCGAGGCTTTTTTGACCTATATTGCACTCAAGGCCCTGATACCACTCATAAATTTAAAATGCTGGCCAAGCGTCACGGCTTTTTTAAGGTTGTTGAAACTGGATGGCCAAATTTAGATCCACTGTTTCTTCCTGAGGAAAAGAATCCCTATATCTCGGTAGAGGACTCTCGCCCCACGGTCTTGCTGTGCTCCACTTTCTCAGACAAGCTTTCCTGCGCACCTATTGTATTTGATACTGTTAAAGCATTAGCCGACAGTGGGAAGTGGCGATGGCTGGTTCAGTTTCATCCCAAAATGGACCCTGCTGTCGTTGAAAAATACAAGAGCATTCAAAGCTCCAATCTTCAGTTTGTAGAAACTGACAACGTGCTGCCATTGCTCAAGGCGGCAGATGTGATGCTTTGTGATACGTCTTCGATGTTAATAATGTTCCTGCTTCAAGGTAAGCCTGTTGTTACCTTTCGTAATCAGTCGCCGGGTAAGCACTTGATTGATATTACTAAAGTATCTGATATTGAGGGCGCTATCGAACGGGCTTTAGCAAAACCCTCTGATACTATGTCCGCAATTGATAATTTTTGTAATTTAGTGCATCCCTATAAAGATGGAAACTCCAGCCAAAGAGTGCTAGAGGCTACAGACCTCATGATTAAGTCTGGATTGAAACGCTTGAAGCCAAAACCTTTGAACTTGGTCCGTAAGTTTAAACTGAGAAAAAAGCTTAATTACTGGGGAAGATAGCCCTTTTAACTTTATTAAATATTGCTTTATAACGGTGGTCGAAAAATTGAAAAAAATTAAGTTATTAGCAGTAACACACCATAGTCGTAAGAATATAAACCCGATCAGACCTGAGGCAGCACAAATCATTGGACTGCATCGATCAGGAGAAGTGGATGTGACTGTGCTCTGTAATCCAGGATCTACTCTTATTCCTCATTTAGAGAAAGAGGGGATAACTGTATTGACTGACCCACTCGACAAAAAATATCCCTCTCTACTATTTCAAAAATTCGAGCATTAATTAAAACGAAAGATATCGATATCCTCCATTTATTTAATAATATTGCGTGCAGCAATGGTGCTACAGCAGCGATTGGAACAGGCGTAAAAACAATCGCTTATAGAGGCAGACAGGTAATGTTAGTCGTGTAGATCCTTCAAGTTATCTTGGATGCTACATCCCAGATTGAATAAGATAATATGTGTAGCAAGGGCTATAGAGCTGGATTTACAGCAACATTTATGGGGAGATAAATCTAAAGCCACTACAGTTTACAAAGGACATGATAGCTCTTGGTATCAAAGCTCTCCCGCTGATTTAGGTTCTCTAAATTTGCATAGTGGATCTTTCAAGCTGTCGATGGTTGCGAACCTTAGACCAAGAAAGGGGCTTGACGTCTTTATGGATGCGCTAGCTCTTCTACCTGAAAATCTTAATATCGACGTTTTACTGGTGGGCGCGGATCCTAATTCTGAAAAAGTAGTAGAGATGATTGCCAGAAGTAAAATGCCAGAGCGAGTTCATGCTCTAGGCTATCGCGAGGATGCACCTGAGGTAGCGGCTGCATCAGATCTAATGATTTTGCCGACAACCAAAAGAGAGGGGCTTTGTCGAGCAGTACTAGAAGCCAACTCGTATGGCGTTCCCGCAATTGTCTCTGATACGGGAGGAAATGCTGAACTGGTTGAACATGAAGTGACGGGTATAGTCATCCCTCCTAGTAATCCTCAAATATTGGCTGATGAAATATTACGCCTATATTCAGATAGAGAACTATGTAAAAAATACGGAGTGAACGCTTTAAATAGAGCTAGAACTGTATTTAACGTTGAACAAGGTGTCACAAGAACCTTGGGAATTTACAGAGAGCTGCTAAGCTGATATGAGAAAAGTCCTTTTTATTGTTCATAACTTAAAGTTTGGTGGGATACAGAAAATCACTACTGATCTAGCTCGCTATCACACCCAAATAGGCAATGAAGTTACAATACTATGCCTTGAAAAAGGGAAAGAGTTGCCTGTTGATTTTGAGTGCGATCAGATAGTTTTGAACTTAAGAAAATACTTGCTATCCAACCCTTTCGCTCTTTTATACTATGCGATGTATAAACTGATATCCAAGCTTATCCCGCATGCCGAGTCTTTATTTACTAAAACGATATATCAGCCAGCTGTATACAGAGAGCTAGAAGGTGCGGGTGTAAAATTAACTGACTTTGATGTGGTATTTATCAGAGGGCTAAGGTGCATTAAAAGAGTGTGGTGGATTGATGGTGAGAAATCTGTGCGCAGTTTTCATTTGCCATATAAATTACCACGCACATCTTCACCACTTTTTTTTAAAATTTACAAGCGTGTTGTAACCAATATACTGGGAAAAAGTAAGGTATTCTCAGTATCAAACTATATAAAAGATAGTGTGGATAATATAGCCCATTTTTATGGCGTGGAAATAGCCAGCAGTGACGTTGTTTATAATCCCGTTGATATTGATAAGGCTAGAGAAAGGTCTCTGGAGACCCTCGATAATAGAAACACAATTTGTGACAACGAAAACTACATATTAGGTGTAGGAAGACTAACCAAACAAAAGCGCTTTGATGTTCTTATCGAGGCATTTCACAAAGCAAATATAGAAGATTGCAAGCTGGTTTTAGTTGGTGATGGTAATCAAAAGTCGACACTTGAAGACCTTAGTAATAAGTTAGGTATTGAGGATAAGGTTATATTTGCTGGCTTTCAGTCCAATCCCTACCCATGGTTTAAAAATGCCAGATTGTTCGTGTTGAGTTCAGATTTTGAAGGTTTTGGGAACGTTATTCTTGAGGCCATGGCATGTGGTACTCCTGTTGTTAGTACAAAGTGTGGTCCCCCTGAAGAATTTATGGTAAATAACTTATCAAATTGCTTGACCCCGGTAGGAGACGTTAATGCAATGTCAGATAAGATTTTAGAGTTATACTCTACGCCTATTACTCCAGACAATGAATATTTGAATTCATTCTCGTTAGAAAGGATTGCAGGTAACCAACTGGGTATTATTTAGAAAAATTAAAATGCTGTTTATTAGTAATTATAATAAATTTGGAAGGGGATTTGTCTCACATGTGAATAGTGATCTTTAAGAAAGATTGCATATTTTCTTTGTTATTATCCGTAAGCTAAATATTAATCCTATTATTCATGACTGTCAGGTCACTTAGGTGTAATAGTCAAGCTGAATTTTTGTGTGACAACTGTGTTTATTACCTGATGTTATCAATAGCACCACTCTATATAGCTAAAATTTGGCGTGTTTTACTATCAATGCTATCTTTACCCCAAATTTTTTCAAGAACTCGCCTGTTTTCCTCAATTTCGCTTTTAGTAAGATTATCTGACCATGTGGATTTGTTTATATCATCAATACTAAATATTTTTAGCCCCTTTTCAGTGAAAAAACTATAGGTAGGATTTTCTTTATCTAGAAAAACTTTAGCGCCAAGATAAATAAGCGATACAATATTTCCTAGTCCTTGCTGTCTTTTGTGAGGCATAACCACATGTGAACAGCTAGCAATCAGTTTATTGTAAGAATCAAATGGCATGAACTCTTCTAGTGCATTAACTGGTCCAGAATAATGTTCTTCAGCGTACTCTCTTACTTTTTTGCATATTCATTATCACCATAACTTAAAGGAATAATTAATTGAGAAGTGGGCGCTGTGTGCTTCAATGCGTCAATACCTTCGATATGATTACAGGTCTCAGTAGCGCTATTGCCCAACAAAATATTATCTCCTATTATATCTGAGCCATTCTCTTTTTTGCCCAGTCTTCTTCTAGGGTTCCATAATTCCAGTCGATTAGTTTAGGTTTTCTTCCTTTCCAGTGGATTAGATTGTATTCGGTAGTCAAAACGGGGCAAAAGTAGTCAATTCTATTTATAAAGCTTGCTCGAGATTTCTTTGCGTTGGTCAAGAATTTCCGAATAGTCTTTATTACTTGCTTCGTTCTAGGCTTGTTTTTACTGACGATACTCTTGGTTTTGTTACCTAGAAGGTTCTTTGGTGAGGTGATCATGTCATAGTAGTCAGCCCCAAACCCTATCCAAACCACTTTTACGGAATCAGGAATAGCAATTCTGTAGGTACATAGAGAGTGCAGTATAACTATCTGAACTCCAGCCCAAAATTCATCTTTATGACTCAAGGCTTCTAGTTTTTTTCTAGCGATAACTTGCTTGTTTTCAAATGCTACATGCTTTTATTTTTTTCTTTGATAAAACAATAAGCTTGTTATTGCGAGGAGAGCAGCGTTCAAAAGTTCTCAATCCCATATCTATAAATTTTTCATCTTTAGATATGTGTAATATTTTTTCTGTCATTCGGCAATCCTCCTATTAATAACTATCCTTGGGTTAGTTCAATAGAACATAACGATATGGTTCAAAGGTAAGTCCTTTTCGACCTATGCAAGTGTGTAATGTTGCTGATAAATACCCAATTTAGCTAACGCCACCTAGTTGGATAGCTAAATTCACGATGGCACTACAATATTAATTACTTTTATTGTTTGCGGATAAAACCGTATTTTTAGCGAGCTCTTTTTCTAAATCTTCACATTTTCGACTGCGCTTTCTCAGCTTTTGGGCTGGTCTGCCAATGTATATGTGGCCACCTTCCAATGACTTATTGACCATTGACATCGAACCAACGGCTGCGCACTCACCAATTTCAACACCGGGTAAAATGATTGAACCAGCTCCAACCAAACTGTGTCTTTTCAGGGTGACAGGAGCATTTGTAACATTTGTGTAATCCGAAGGGACACAGGGGTTTGTCATAAACTCACCGGAGTAATCATCATTACTAGAATATACTGCACATTTTGAAGACAAGCCGGTAAAGTCCTCCAAAATAACCCTTCCTGCACCTATGATTGATACATAAACAGATATGTGGACATAACGGCCAATCTCTATTCCGCCTTCCCCAGCCGAAAGAACACAAAAGTCATCTATACGCGAGTTATCACCGATTGATATTTTGTTAGCGCCATAAATTGATGCAAGCTTTGATACTTTTACGTTTTCGCCTAGAGATTTAAAGCCAATCTCTTGTAACTCTTGTTTGCTATAAAAAGCCACTACATCATTCCTTTTATAGTATTTATGACTTTAGTTACGTCTTCGTGAGATAAATATGCATGCATAGGTAAGCACAAAATGCGTTCTGAGGCTGAAGTGCTGTTGCGTGTTCCATAGTTATGGCTATCTACAAAAACTTTATCTAGTGAAGGTTCAAAATAGTGTCTAGACTGGATACTGTTGTCAGCAAGGAGCTTAGTTACCTTTACCATCTGTTCAGCATTTTCTAACAGTATTGGCATATAAGCACCATTGAAGTTGGCTTCTGTATGCCATTTTGGCAACTCTACAAAGTCTTTCAGCCCCTCTCTATACTGATAAAAAACCTCTGCTCGGTGATTAAGAATATTATCTATCTCATCTAAGTTGACTAGGCCTACTGCGGCTTGATACTCGTTGAGCTTAGCATTGATACCAACATCTACCACACCTCGACCCGGCCTGATCCCAAAGTTAATGATTTCTTCTGCCTTTTCAAAATTAACTCGGTCTTTGAATATGATTGCTCCCCCTTCCACTGTGTGGAATATTTTAGTTGCGTGGAAGCTGAGTGTATTAGCATCTCCATAGTTCAGGACCGAACTATTTTTTAGCTTTACTCCAAATGCGTGTGCGGCATCGTAAATAGTTTGGAAGTTGTTTTGTTCGCTTAAACTGTCAATAGCATCGACATCGCACGGGTTCCCGTAGACATGAGTCGCTACCACCGTATCTGCTTTACAACCCTTACGGTAAGCAAGTTTTACGGCCTCTGGAGATAGGTTGAGGGAGTGCTTATCTATATCAGCAAAAGCGAGTTTGTCTTTTTGCCATTTAAAGGCACTTACTGTAGCAACGAAGCTAAATGGTGTAGCCAAGATGTCTCGACTCCCTATAGCTTTAGCCGCTACTTGAAGGGCGGATGTACCATTATTGGTTAGAAGTAAATTCTTTACGCCTAGGTAATCTTCAAGCTTGGCTGTTAACTCTTTATGCAGAGGACCAAAGTTAGTGTACCAACCGTTGCTATTAACCTGTTCCAGTAATTTTGTTAGTTTTTTTAGATTAGGTTTTACAGGGCTATTTAACGCTATCATAAATTACCTTGAACTTAGCATCGTTTTAGTACGGTGCAGAAGTGACTTTTGAAATTTGAACATCAAGTCTGATTTTAGTTTGTTAGGACTTTCATTAGAATCATGATGCTAATTTAGGGAGAAAGGTCAATAACTTTAAGGTCTTATCAGGCTTTCAAATAATCGAACATGATCTAGTGCTGACTGCTGCAAGTTGAAATTCTCATCAATTCTGACTCTGGCTTTTTCACCCATCGCTTTGATCCCATCCCGAGTGTCTAGCATGGTTTTGATTGCGTCATGCAAAGCCTTAGCATTGCCAGCTTCGACAACGTAACCAGAACTTCCACTTTCTATCAGTTCTGGACTACCTCCAGTAGTAGTTACGATGCAGGGAGTTCCTCCGGCCATTGCCTCGATTACCGCGCGAGGTAGACCTTCACCGCTCACAGAGGGTTGTATTTGGAAGTCTGCCATCTTCATCAGCTGTGGTACGTCTTTGCGGTGACCAAGAAGATGTATGCGCTCTTTCATTGGGCTACTGTTTATTTCATCTTGGTGTGCCTCATATCCATTACCCACCAAAAGCATATGAAAATTCTGGTGTTGTATGTCTTTTAGCGCTTCAAGTAAAATATTGATGCCTTTGCTCGGCCTTACGTTACAAGCACAAATTGCAATGATATCTGAATCAGAGAGGTCAAATTCGGATCTGGAGTTAGCATCAGTTTGATACCACTGGGTAAGGTGTCCCTTATATATGCGTTCAACCATAACCTTATCACCCCAAACGATCTGCTTTACATTTCTTTGCACCGCATTTGAATTACATACTATCGCAGAGACCCTTGGGTTTAAGTGCGTTAGATAGGCGGATGGATCATGACGATATAGCCCACCGGTAGTACCTCGGTAGGTAATCATTTTGGCGCGAGTGCCTATTGAACAAATGCTGCATTTGGGATGGTTTTCGAGTCGAAAGCGTAGCAAATGTCATAGTCACCAGACTTTAGTTCCTGATGAACAAGCTTGATGGTTCTGGGGCAGATTTTTCCAGAGGGATAGTTGTCAATTATTTTGATACCGTGGCTGGCACATATTTGAGCATATTCAGCCTCGGCTTGAGTCATAATGGTGACTTCATGCCCCATATTGAATATGGAAATGAACAGTTCACCTTCTGGTCGTACAGTGTTTAGAGGACCATTGTATGGGCTGAGGACGAGTATTTTCATAGTAGATTGCTTATAGGTATTTATCTAAGCCGTTCAAACACCTAGTTAAGCTTAGATCTATTGTGTTGCTTAAGATTTTTTCGTTCTGAACAAGAGACTCTCTCGGACTTTCGTTGTGATACAGATGAAAGCCTACCCCTGCAAATTTTAGATACAGGCGACTTTTTCCTGAATTAAGCATCCTAATAGTGAATTCACTGTCTTCTCTTCCCCATCCTATAAAGTCCTCGTTAAATCCATTGACTTCAATTAAATCTTCCCTCCAAAAGGCCATGTTGCAACCACGTGTGGCTTTATCATTATTTCTCTTATAAGAGAACAACTGGGAAAGTAGATTAGAGCTAATCGAATTTTTACGATTTTTAAGCTGTGGGGTGAAAAAATTTGGTTTGGTCGAGCCTCTGATTACCGAATCTGATTGTTCAGGGTTTAACATTGCTCTACCAGCCTGTACAAACCAGTTTGGAGTCGCTGCCTTTAAATGAGATTCCACAAACTTTGGATGCAGTACAATATCCCCATCTATCATAAGAATATATTCACAAGAGGCTTTTGCTATAGCTTTGTTTCTGCTTTTGGATAGCTGAAATCCTTCATCAGGCTGCCAAGAGTGCACTAGAGGGACTGGGAAGGTTAGTTGATGTTCCGCGATCAATTCACGGGTATCTTCTCTCGAGCCATCGTCTGCAATGATCACTTCGTTGGGAAGTACTGTTTGATTTTGGACACTTTTTAAAACTGTGCCTAGCGCTTCTTTCCAATTGTATGTGGTAATGATCAAAGATGTTCTCATATCAATTGTATCTTAGTCGTTAAATGCATCTTAATTAGAAGTGAGCGTGTTGATAGCTTCAATAACCCGTGATGGTTTAAGATCCTTAAGACACTTCAAATGGCCATATGGACATTCTCGTTTGAAACACGGTCGGCAAGATATGTCGGTATGCAGAATAGAAACCTTCTTAGCCAGTGGAGGGGTATAATCTGCTGATGTTGAACCATAAATGCCAATAACCGAACACCCTACGGCAGCGGCAATGTGAAGGGCTCCAGAGTCATTGCTGATTACGGTAGTGCAATAGCTTAGCAGGTCTATGGCTTCGATTAAGTTTGATTTACCGGCAAGATTGGATACAAACTCTTTATTAGGCTCAGGAACCAAATCAGTTAGGGTATTGGTTGTTGACTTGTCATTTGGTGAGCCAAATAGCCAAACCTGATAACCTTTATCAATAAGTTTGTTCGCCGTCTCAGCGTAGTGCTCCACAGGCCATTGCTTAGCTGGTCCAAACTCAGCCCCCGGGCAAAGCCCCACGACAGGTCGTTCGAGATTGAGGTTGAATTTCCCTCGCGTAGACTCGCGGATGTTCTTGTCTATTGTAAGCTCTGGATATGGAAGAGCTTTCAAGCCACCCAGAGAATTGCTTGAATGCATGTCTTGTTTTGGGCGTGCAAGCGCGACGTAGCGCTCAAGCATGTACTGGAATCTATTCTTGTGAAAGCGAACGTCTGTTAACAGGCCAAAACGCATTTCGCCTTTCCATCCTATACGGTTGGGAATGCCTGCAAAAACTGGAATCAAAGCCGATTTCGCTGAGTTCGGTAAAATGAAACTGTGGGTATAGTTTTTTAGGCTTAATTGCTTTCCAATATGGTATCGTGTTTTCAAACACAATCGCCCATGACCCACAGGCATTTCTATGGATTCAGAAACCTCAGGCATTCGTTCAAGGATAGGCTTACACCAAGCGGGTGCCAAAACATCAATTTGTGCATTGGGATGCTGCTGCTTAAGCTCTTTGTAGAGGCTTTGCGACATCACCATATCACCAACCATGAAGGTCCTATTATGAGTATTTTCATAGGGTTGTTAGGCAAGAGAGGGCTCCTTATGAGTGCTGTTTTTCTGGTCACTACACCTTTTTACGCTTGCTAATATGAGCCCAACGAATATTAAATAGGTTACGTAACTACTACCATTAGTGGCAGGAGTGTCTGTCAAACACGCGAAAAAGTAAAGTAGTGGGGTGTGGCTATCAAGGGAGATGTTCTCTATAGTGTCTCCAGCCATACACAATAGGCATTCCTAGCCAGAGAAACATAGTGGCGATACCCACTAATCCGGATGCAACGCCTTTTTCGATAAAATTGTTATGAAAGTTCCAGCTTAGGACTTGATGTACACGCCAGTTTATCTCGCCATCTTTTTTCATTTTGTCCCAGCGGTGGAAAGATCTTCCTTGCCGTAACCCCATATTGGTTTGTCTTTTATGAGCTCTAAACCGATTTGATAAACCTTGAAACGCGCGCCAGTAGAGGATTCGTAATTGCCTTGAGATATTTTGCTCAGCTCAACAATAGTTTGGATATATCTTTTTCTACAACTGGCTTACTTAAAAATAACACACTAAATAAGAGAACGGCTAGGGTTGCGACTGTTTTCCAGTTTATCAAGCCAGAGCGAAGTTTGAAGGCTCCAATGATTAGAGCTGTGCAACTAAGACTAAGTAGTGGTCCTCGGCTCTCCGTTAGTAAAAGAGCCCCGAAGCCAAAAACCACTGCAGAGCCCAAGATTACAATCGAAACTTTAGTTCGAGTATAGGCTAGAAGAGTGGAACTTATTCCAATCAAAAGGGTTATGTAGGAGGCGAATGGTATCGCATTTACAGGCCATAACCTCCTATCGGTAAACTCAATATACTGAAAATAATAAGCCGTCGCAGCGGAAGTGAGCGCGGCTAGTAGTAGCAAAGTGGTGATGAAGTTCCACTTCAGTTTAGTTGTATCCAGAAAAAGTAGAACTAGTAAGCTAGTTTCAAGTGCACGTAGCTCGCGACTGCCAAACCCATGTATAGCATCGGAAATCAAACCAAAAAGGATTAAAGCGATAATCCATTTTATCCAAGGTTGCTCTTTCCAATTTTTCTTGATTACTTGAGTTCGGTTGATCGCCAACGAAATAAGGCTACATAGCGCGACTATAATTAGAAGGATTTTATCTCCTTTATCCAGCCAAAACATAACCAATGAAATCCAAGCCAATGGCAGGTAAATCAGGTATTCAGAAATCTTCTGGGCCAGTGCGTTTTTGCCGACAACTCTATTCATAGATATAGCTTTCGTCTTGTTGCGTGAGCAAGAGTTTTAGGTTCCACATGTACTGCTCGGGTTTATCCTTGCAGCACATTTCGATGAAATCATTCATCGCCACTGCATCACCCTCGGGGGTAGTTGTTGGATATGGCTCTAAAGGTGGGTAAATGTCGATTATGAATCGTCCAGAAATAGGGTCGAATTCAGTCCACATTGGAATGATTTTAGCTTTCGCTGCTTTGGCCATAAATCCCATTACAGGTAGAGTTGCCTTGGTGGTAGCAAAGAAATCAACAAAAACACTCTGTTTGGCACCATGATCTTGGTCGGGGAGAAAGTAGCCCGTGTAACCATCACGAACGGCTTTAATAAAGGGCTTAATACCACCAGAACGTTCGTATAAACGACCGCCATACTGTTTTCTTTGTCTAGACATAGCCCATTCACTCAATGGATTTTTTGGGCTTTTACCATGGTGCACATAGGATGCCCCTTAGAGGCAAGAAGCATGGCAAACACGTCTACAGACCAAGTGTGAGGAACCAAAAAGATAATGTTCTGCTTATCGAGTTTGGCTTTCTCAAAGTACTCCAGGCCATTTATCTCAGTATTTTTGTCTAACCAGTCTCGATTTCTTAGGGTTAAAAGAGGAAAACGCATCAAGTATGTGGCCGCAGTGACTAGCATGCGCTCGACTATCGACTCTCTTTCATGTTCTTCCATATTAGGATAGCAGTGGGCTAGATTCACCCTAGCCCGCTTTGCTTGGCCGCGGGTCTTTGACATGACTTTTTTAGCCGCTTTTTTTGCCAGCCAGCGGTGTACAGCTATGGGTAAAAAAGCAAACGGGATGGAAAATAGAAGCCCCAGCCAAGTACCCCAGTACTTGGGAGCGAGAAATGACCATTGAAATTTTGGGTTGTAGGCCTTTGGGTCGTAGTCGTCTCGAATTTGAGTCATTTGGGCTTACTGCTTGTTGATGATTTGCATGTACTCGGCAACACCTTCAGCAACACTTTTGAATTGGTGTGTACAACCAGTTGAACGCAACTTGGTGAGATCTGCCTGAGTGAATCCTTGATAGGCACCTTTTAGGTGCTCCGGAAACGGTATGGTTTCAACTGAGCCTTTACCATGATGCTGTATGACTGCTTTTGCGACCTCTTCAAACGACTCAGCTTTGCCTGTCCCTAGATTGAAAATGCCAGATTGGCCAGCTTCCCAGAACCACAGGTTTACCTCGGCCACATCTCCAACGTATACAAAATCACGCTTGAAGCCCTCACTTCCCTCAAATAGCTTCGGGTTTTCTCCGCCATTCATTTGGTTGTTTAGATGAAAAGCGACGGAAGCCATTGACTTTGTGTTGTTCTCGCGGGCCATAAACATTGAAGTAGCGGAAACCTGTTACCTGAGAGAGTGTTTCTCCGTGATTTTCAGCATCCAAGAAAACACCGCGAACATAATTGTCGAACTGCTGTTTTGAGTAACCATATACGTTAAGTGCGCCCTCATACGTTTTCTCCTCAATGAAAGTGTCCGTTTCACCGTAGGTCGCTGCAGATGATGCGTATAGAAACGGGATCTCTCGTTCAAGGCAATAGTGCAGAAGCTCTTTGGAGTAGTCATAGTTGTTGTGCATCATGTATTTGCCATCCCACTCAGTTGTGGAAGAACATGCACCTTGGTGGAAAACAGCGTCGATTGGGCCGAAATTTTCTCCTGCCATGATCTGTACGAGGAAGTCTTCTTTGTCCATGTAATCGGTGATGTCTAGGTCAACAAGGTTGGCGAATTTGCGGCCATTTTTAGGTTATCGACAACCAAAATGTCATTGATGCCTCGATCGTTCAGCGCTTTGACAATGTTGCTACCTATCATTCCTGCGCCACCGGTTACTATAAACATATTGAATTACCTGTAAATATTGTTATCTCGAAGTATATCAAGGAACTAAAATCTAGGGAATTAATCATCAAAGTATGAGAAAATTTTCGCTATTGGACTTAAGCTGATGGAGCATATAAAGCCTGTGAATAACTCACATAGTAACAATCATCATAGTGCCGACTACTATCAAGATGACGAAATAGACCTAAGAGACCTGTTTATTGCACTTTGGAAAGGCAAGGTCATTATTATTTTGACTACATTTGTGTTTGCAGTAGTTGCTGTAGTCTACGCATTGAATGCTCAAGAGTGGTGGAGTTCCAAAGCCAAGGTCGTTGAACCTCAGATTAATGATTTCTCGGTTTATCGCGAGCAGGTGAAGTCTTTTCAACCGATTTTTGATACCTATCAAGATGATGGCACAGTGCTAGTTAGCAAAGAGCTAGATTCTCTAGTCGAACCAGAAATGATTTTTGCGCAGTTTGTCAGAGCATTTAACGCGACAGCAAATAAGAAGGCGTTTTTTGACAACAATGAAACTTTCTTAGAATTCAAGAAGCTATTAAAGCAAGAAGAACAAGGTACAGATGAAGCGGTAGCTCAGCGTCGTCTTTACAATGATTGGTACCAAAAGATTTCCGCTGCTCCTGCAGAGAAGAATAGAAAGGATGTCTATAACCTATCTTTACAAGCCACAACTCAAATGGATAGCTACAACTTGCTGAATGATTACATCAAGATGATCGAACGCCAGGTGCACGAAGATGCTATCGACAACCTCAAAGCAGCTTTGAGAGCTAAAAAGACCCAGCTTCAGCAACAAAAAGTTATTTTAGAGACACAAGCTAAGCAGCGCCTTGCAGTTGAACTGCAACGAGCTAAATATGCTTATGACATAGCAAATGCAGCTTCAGTAAATACGCCAGTACAAAACCTAGGCGATAAAGAGCTGTTTTCGATCAATCTGGGGGCAAAAGCTATTCAAGCGAAGATCTCTGCTCTGGAAAGTGTTAAGAAATTGGATGTTATAGAACCTCGCCTTCTTCAGATAGAAGCTAAGCTAGATCTAATGAAAACTATTGATCTAGATGAAAATATAGAGTTCAAGTCATATCGATTTATTGAAGATGTAGAGCAGCCTATCAACAGGGATGAACCAAAGCGTGCACTGATTGCGGTGCTTGGGGCACTGTTTGGTGGTATGTTGGGTGTCGGTATTGTTTTAATCCGTTTCGCCTTTGGTCGAACAGAAATAACAGAAGAATAATTATATGAAAATTGCAATCGCTGGTACCGGCTATGTCGGTCTTTCTAACGCAGTATTATTGGCGCAGCACCATGAGGTTGTTGCGGTTGATATCATTCCAGAGAAAGTAGAGCTTCTAAATAACCGCAAGTCTCCCATTGTGGATACAGAGATAGAGCAGTTTTTGGCTGAAAAAGAGCTTAACTTCACTGCAACCCTCGATAAAGAGCTTGCATATAAAGACGCTGAGTACGTTGTTATTGCAACGCCTACTGATTATGACCCTCAGACTAACTACTTCAATACCTCATCAGTTGAAGCTGTGATTCGAGATGTCAAAGCTATCAACCCTAATGCGGTGATGGTGATTAAGTCTACTGTGCCGGTAGGCTATACCGCTCGCGTGAAACAAGACCTAGAGAGTGAGAATATTATCTTCTCACCAGAGTTCTTGCGTGAAGGTCGTGCTTTGTATGACAACCTGCATCCGTCTCGTATTATTGTAGGTGAGCGTAGTGAGCGTGCTGAGCGCTTTGCAGCCCTGTTAGTAGAAGGTGCAGAGAAAGAGAATATCGACGTTCTTTTTACTGACTCTACTGAAGCAGAAGCAGTTAAGCTCTTCTCTAACACTTACTTAGCGCTTCGTGTAGCTTACTTTAACGAGCTAGACTCCTATGCTGAAGCGCATGGTTTGGATACCCGTCAAATCATTGAAGGTGTGGGCCTGGATCCACGTATCGGCAATCACTATAACAACCCATCGTTTGGTTATGGTGGTTATTGTCTACCTAAAGATACTAAGCAGCTTCTGGCTAACTATCAGGAAGTACCTAACAACATCATCGGTGCTATCGTTGATGCGAACCGTACCCGTAAGGACTTTATCTCTGACTCTATCTTGAAGCGTCAGCCTAAGGTTGTGGGTATCTATCGCTTGATTATGAAGCGGGTTCGGACAACTTCCGAGCTTCATCTGTCCAGGGTATCATGAAGCGTCTCAAAGCCAAGGGTATTAAGGTTGTAGTTTATGAACCTGTGTTAGAAGAGGATCATTTCTTCCATTCGAAAAATATTCGAGATTTGGAAGAGTTTAAGCAAGTCTCTGATGTGATCGTGTCTAACCGTATGGTTGATGAGATCCGTGACGTTGCGGATAAGGTTTACACTCGAGACCTATTTGGTAGCGACTAATCTCGGTACTCGAAGAAAATAAAAGGCGCTCAATGGAGCGCCTTAGTTTTATCTGCAGGTTGGCTTTACTATAGAATAAAGCGGCTTAGATCTTCGTCTTCAACCAGTTTGCCTAGTTTGCCTTCCACATAGTTTGAATCGATAACAACCTTGCTACCAGACTGCTCAGTTGCATCGTAGGAAATCTCATCCATCAGACGCTCCATTACAGTGTGTAGACGGCGAGCACCGATGTTCTCAGTAGTTTCGTTTACTTGCCACGCCGCTTCTGCAATACGCTTAATTCCGTCTTCAGTGAACTCTACATCAACTTCTTCAGTTTTTAGAAGGGCAACGTACTGCTCAGAAAGAGAAGCACGAGGCTCAGTCAGGATGCGTTCAAAGTCATGGCTTGATAGCGCTTCTAGTTCAACACGGATCGGTAGACGGCCCTGCAGCTCTGGGATCAGATCCGAAGGCTTAGCTACTTGGAACGCGCCGGATGCGATAAACAGGATATGGTCAGTTTTTACCATGCCGTGCTTGGTCGATACCGTGCTACCTTCGATTAGAGGTAGCAAATCACGCTGAACGCCTTCGCGAGATACGTCTGGACCTGAGCTTTCGCCACGTTTACAGATCTTGTCTATCTCATCGATAAACACGATGCCGTTGTTTTCAACGTTGTAGATGGCGTTCTCTTTTAGCTCTTCTTGGTTTACTAGCTTGGCCGCTTCTTCTTCAACCAGAGACTTGAACGCATCTTTGATCTTTAGCTTGCGAGATTTCTTGGTGTTACCAGCAAGGTTTTGGAACATACCTTGTAGCTGATTAGTCATCTCTTCCATGCCAGGAGGTGACATGATTTCTACACCCATTTGCGGCGCGGCTACTTCGATATCGATCTCTTTATCGTCTAGCTTACCTTCACGTAGTTTCTTACGGAAGATTTGGCGAGTGTTGGAGGTATCTTCACCTTTTTCGTTCTGGCCCCAAGCATCGCGTGCAGGTGGCAGTAGGGCATCTAGGATACGCTCTTCTGCTTGCTCTTCAGCGCGAAACTTCACTTTTTCGGTCGCTTGCTGATGAGTCATCTTTACAGCAACGTCAGTGAGGTCGCGGATGATGGTCTCAACCTCTTTACCAACATAGCCCACCTCGGTGAACTTGGTCGCTTCGACCTTGATAAAGGGAGCGTTGGCCAATTTTGCTAGACGGCGAGCAATCTCGGTTTTACCTACACCGGTTGGACCGATCATTAGGATGTTCTTTGGGGTGACTTCAGCACGCAGGCCTTCTTCAAGCTGCATACGACGCCAGCGGTTACGCAGTGCGATAGCTACAGAGCGCTTAGCTTTTTCTTGGCCGATGATGTGGCGATTCAGTTCGTGAACGATTTCACGTGGAGTCATTTCAGACATGCGAAATTCCTTAATTAGTATTCAAGCTCATCGATGGTGTGGTGGTGGTTGGTGAATACACAAATATCACCAGCGATGTTTAGCGATTTCTCTGCGATCTCGCGTGCGTCAAGTTCGGTATTTTCTAGAAGTGCAGTAGCTGCTGCTTGAGCAAAATTACCACCTGAACCGATCGCGATTAGGTCGTTTTCTGGCTGTACTACATCACCATTGCCTGTGATGATAAGAGAGGCTGTTTCATCGGCTACGGCTAGCAGGGCTTCTAAGCGACGCAGTGCTCGGTCACTACGCCAGTCTTTGGCTAGTTCAACGGCTGCACGGGTTAGGTGGCCTTGATGCATTTGAAGCTTGCTTTCAAAGCGTTCGAATAGGGTAAAGGCATCAGCAGTACCGCCAGCGAAGCCAGCTAGTACCTTGCCGTTGTATAGGCGACGTACTTTTTGGGCGTTGCCCTTCATTACAGTGTTGCCTAGGGATACTTGTCCATCACCTGCGATGACAACTTTATTATTTCTACGTACGGATACTATGGTAGTCACGAGGTTTCCTTAAATTTCACCAGTGAGATACCAATTGAATGGGGATGTTAGCAGATAAAATCAAGCCCTCGAGATGAGCTTGTGGGAAGTTAGTTTCCAGTGTCTTTCCAGATGACGCACGGCTCGATCTTGGCACGTTGCAGTTTGTGCTTGTCTCGCTCCGCTTCGCGTTTACGTTCGTAAGGGCCCAGAGTCACGCGATACCAACTGCTACCTTGACGCTGACGAATTTCACTAGACAGTCCTTGGAAGGCGATATCCATCTTACGTTCTTCAGCTTGGGCACGGCTCTTATAGGCGCCGCACTGCATTACGTAAGGGATCTCAGAGAGTTTCTCTTCTTTCGGGGTTACCTTTACCTCTCGCTCAGGCAGGGACTTAACGTACTCCCACTTTTCTTCTGGCGGTGGCGGCAGAATCTCTTGCTCTTTGGCTGGCGCTTTTTCGACAGGCTTTTTAACCACAGGCTTTGGTGGCTCAGGGTCCTGGCTCAGTAGATAGAGACCATAACTGAAACCCGCCACGAGAAGCACGGCCACGATTATAGCCTTCCATGGTTTTTTAGCTGGGGCGGACTTGCGCGTTGAGCGCTTGCTCGGTGCTCGGCCACCCTTTACGTAATCTTTTCTTGCCACGCAATTGATTCTATAAAGTGAGTAATACTGGATATGTTAAAGCAGAACTACCCTAGATAACAATATTAGTGGCTCGGTGGCATGGTACTTTGACGCTGAATTAATTCAGTATCCAGCAGACGAGAGCCGGTTCTTACATCATCACCATTCAATATGTTGAATAGCATCTGAGTTGCTTGGTAGCCAATATCAAATCTTGGCTGTGCAACCGTGGTTAGTGCGGGCTCACAATATTCTGAGAACTCAATGTTATCGAAGCCGATGATAGAGATATCTTGAGGGATACGCATACCCATGGCCTTTGCCTCGCGCATGGCACCGATAGCCATCATGTCGTTATGGCAGAACACTGCAGTTGGAGGGTAGGTGAGCCGAGTAGCTTACGCATCGCCTTTGCCCCTGAATCAAAGCTAAAGTCGCCAGATACAGATTTGGTCAGGTCGATAGTTAACCCAGCGCGGCGCAGAGCTTGCTGATAGCCTTGGCTACGGAAGTTCGATAGGGCTGAGGTATCAGGGCCTGTGATCTCGGCTATCTGTTTATGCCCTAGTTGAGCCAGATAGTTAACGGCTTCAAAAGAAGCGGTAAGGTTGTCGATATGTACGGTAGGGAGTTCTAGCTCAGGAGCAAACTCACATGCCATCACCATAGGCGGCAAATTCTTTTGCTCTGCCTTGCTAGCATCTATGGCAGGTCGGTTCCTAAAAGAATAAGCCATCGGCTTGCTTAGAATAGACAAGGTTAACCAATGAGTTATCGCGGCATTTTTGCTGATGGCTATCTCCATGCAGAACTAGGTACCCTGTTCAGATGCTGCGTGCTCGATCCCGCGGATGATTTCAGAGAAGTAGGGATCGCAGAGATCCGGCACGATCACCACTAGGGTCTTGGATTCGTTTCGCTTCACGCTACGCACCATGGTATTTGGGCAGTAGCCTGATTCAACCACAGCATCCTCAACCTTCTTGCGTGTGGCTGAAGAAACCTTCTCTGGGTTCATTAACGCTCGCGATACTGTAGCGGTTGACACTCCTGCCAACTCAGCAACATCCTTCATCGTCGCCATGATTCACTTATCCTTATCTATTCGTTGCGTTGCTCTTGTTCGTCCGATGTAGAGCAGAACTGTCTCCGGTAAGAGACAGGAAAATAAGTGTAAACATTTTTGTCCGTGACGTTTACGCTGAAAGTAGCATATTCCACCCGTTGCCTGTGAGTTGACTCGCAAAACTCAGTCTAACTTCAGCAAGGTTGCGCTACAAAGGGACCGAAGGTCACAATTTCGGCGCAGTTTAACTCAAATCCTGAGGCTCGACATCAATACTCCAGCGAACTTTTTTAGAATTTGGTAACAATTCAATAGCGGGCTTTGCACTGGATAGTAACTTTTGCATGGTAGGACGATTCTGACACTGCAGAATAAGTTGCCATCGAGACTTACCCGCACGCTTTGCCATAGGGGCAGGAGAAGGCCCCATCACCCAACAGCTTTGGTCGAACAGCGGGTGTGCCTCTAGGGTCGAGCGTACTTGTCTTAAGAAGTCTTCAACCAGTTGTGAGTCGTTCGCTTCAGAGCGGAATAGGGTCAAGCTAGCAAAGGGTGGCAGCTGCGCCATTCTTCTTTCTTGTAGAGCTGTATTGGCAAATTCGGTATAGCCTTATGAATCAGAGCTTGCAATAGAGAGTGCTCTGGGTGGTGCGTTTGCAAAACTACATGCCCAGGCTTACTAGCACGACCGGCTCGTCCCGCTACCTGAATGAATAGTTGAGCCAGCTTTTCTGAGGCGCGAAAGTCACTGCTATACAAAGAAGAGTCCACATCCAATAAAGCAACTAAGGTGACGTTCGGAAAATGGTGTCCCTTGGCTAGCATCTGGGTACCGATAAGAATCTGATATTCTTGCTTGCGAACTGCCTCTAGGCTGAGTCTAGGCTTCCCTTACGACGGGTGTTATCGCGGTCGATGCGAATGGTCTTATATTCTGGGAACAACTCAGTAAGGTGAGCTTCCAGTTGCTCTGTACCAACACCAACAGTAACCAACTGGGTTGAGCCACAGCTTTGACACTGATGTACAACAGGGCGTTGAGAACCACAGTGATGACAGCGCATCTCTTGGCTGCCTTGATGATAGGTGTAGTAGGCATCGCAACGCACACAGTCAGCAATCCAGCCACATTCGTGGCACATCATGGCTGGAGAAAAACCTCGGCGGTTGAGAAACAGCAATACCTGATTACCTTGGTCTAGGTGCTTGCGCATTTGAGCTATCAAAGGGCACTCAATCCACTATCTAGATAGAGGCCTTTGACATCGATGACTGAGTTAGTAGTTGGCTTGGCGCCACCTGCCTTTGGGTGAGCTCCAGATGTAGGTACTTTCCTGCTTTAGCATTGGCGAGCGTTTCTAGCGAAGGTGTCGCTGAGCCTAAGACAACCGGTATCTGTTCATGATGGGCGCGCATAATGGCCATATCACGAGCATGATAGCGCCAGCTATCTTGCTGTTTATAGGAGGTATCGTGCTCTTCATCTACGATGATAATGCCAGATTAGCAAATGGGGTCATCAAGGCTGAGCGGGTGCCGATCAAGATGCCGCATTCACCTGATTTTGCTTCGAGCCATGCGTTTAGTCTCTCTGTCTCATTCAGCCCAGAGTGGATGGTTGTGATATTGACGTTGAAGCGATGTTTGAATCTATTGATAGTCTGAGGCGTCAGGCCTATCTCAGGAACCAACACAAGTGCTTGCTTGCCCTTTTCTAATACTGATTCGATAAGCTGAAGATAGACCTCCGTTTTACCAGATCCAGTAACGCCATTGAGCAGGGCACATTCATAGCCTTGTACATGGTTGAGGGTCACCAATGCCAGCATCTGTTCATGATTAAGCTGACGTTTGTCCTCTTTTTCTACTCGCCTTTCTGGCCACTCGACCTTGTCACTGATCTTTTCCTGACTCTCAATCCAGCCTTTTTGCTCTAACGTCTTTAGCACAGAGGAGGAGGCTTCGATGTCCAACATCTGTTGGTGTGTCATGGGGCCAGATTCTAGAGAGTGCATTATCTTGGCTTGCTGCACTGCTCGGCCAAAACCCTGCATAAGCTGGTTTTTACCCGCTTCAGTTAGGCTCCAGGTCTTGATAGCTTGCTTGTATGCAGGCTTACCCTTGCGCAGAGCACCAGGCATCACATTGCTGAAAGTTTCTCCAATAGGAGCTTGATAGAAGCGACTTCCCCACTTGATGAGCTTATACAGCTTTTCGGGCCATAGTGGTTCGAGATCTAGCAGATCAGATATTGGTTTAAGCTTGTTAATATCGTATTCAGATTGATGCGAGAGTCCGGTCACGATCCCCAGTAGCTTTTTAGGGCCGAAAGGTACCCAAACACGTGCGCCGATAACCGGAAAAAGATGGTTTGGAATTAAATACTCAAACTCACGGTCTAATGGTACGGGCAGGGCTACTTTTGCTATGGATGGACGCATGACGCTCTCTAGAATGGGGTGGTCGAGGACAATAGTAAGAAAAAGCCTGCTAAAATTCGATAGCCACTCTCGATTAGCAATAAAAATGGCGAAAAAAGGGACAAATAGGTTGATAACCCACAGGGGTTTCTTTATTATACTGCGCCTTGAAGATGCTGAGAGTTCGGCGTCACTATTTAAAACTACGTGTGGTGTTCAGCGTTGAGCTGTATAGCGACACGGCCTATATATGAGGTTTTCCCATGAAAGCAGGTATCCACCCTGAATACAAAGCTGTAACAGCAACTTGTTCTTGCGGCAACACTTTTGAGTTCAACTCAACTCTAGCTAAAGAATCTATCCACCTAGACGTGTGTGACAAGTGTCACCCATTCTACACTGGTAAGCAGCGTATCGTTGATACAGGCGGCCGTGTAGATCGCTTCAACAAGCGTTTCGGTGCTCTTTCTTCTAAGAAATAATCTTAGTAGTAAGACAGTCAAAAAGGTCGCGAAAGCGGCCTTTTTGCATTTTTACGGTTTGATAAATTTCAATTGTAGAGAGCTGTAGTAAATTTAAGTAGACTCTCTTTCTTTATTAGAACAAAAAAGGACTTCCCCTCCATGACAGATGAACACTCGGCCAATGACTTTCGTCAGCAAGCCCTCGACTACCATGAATTCCCTCGCCCAGGCAAAATCGGTGTAGAACTGACTACTCCAGCTGACTCGGTAAAAGACCTGTCTCTAGCATACAGCCAGGTGTGGCTGAGCCGGTGCGTGAAATCGCGCAGAACGTGGATAACGTCTACAAGTACACAGCCAAGGGCAATATGGTGGCGGTTATCTCAAACGGTACGGCGATTCTTGGTTTGGGTAACCTAGGGCCTATGGCTTCAAAACCTGTTATGGAAGGTAAGGCCCTACTGTTTAAGCGCTTTGCAGGCCTAGATTCTATCGATATCGAGGTTAAGCACCGCACCATCGATGAGTTTGTCGATACGGTTGCTGCTATCGCAGATACCTTTGGTGGTATTAATCTTGAAGATATCAAGGCGCCAGACTGCTTTGAGATCGAGAGCCGTCTGATTGAACGCTGTGACGTGCTGTATTCCACGATGACCAACATGGTACCGCTATCGTAACTGCAGCGGGTATGCTGAATGCTATCGAACTGCAGGGCAAACAGCTTTGTGACTCAACCATTGTATGTCTTGGCGCAGGTGCTGCGGCTGTGGCATGTATGGAGCTTTTGATTAAGTGCGGCGCACAGCGTGAGAAGATCTACATGCTTGACCGTAAGGGCGTGATTCACACTCGTCGTGAAGACTTGAACGAATACAAGCAGCTGTTTGCGAACAATACCGATAAACGCACACTAGAAGATGTTATCGAGGGGGCTGACCTCTTCTTAGGTGTATCGGGTCCAAACCTGCTATCTCCAGAGGCGCTAGCGCTAATGGGTGATAAGCCAGTGGTATTTGCGTGTTCAAACCCAGATCCAGAGATCAAGCCAGAGCTTGCTCATCAAGTTCGAAGTGACCTTATCATGGGTACAGGTCGCTCTGACTATCCAAATCAGGTGAACAACGTAATCTGTTTCCCATTCATCTTCCGTGGTGCTTTGGATGTGCGTGCAAGCGAAATCAACATTGAGATGAAACTTGCAGCAGTTGAAGCGATTCGCCAACTTGCTAAAGAGCCAGTACCACAAGCGGTATTGGATGCAGCGGGTGTTGATGCGCTAGAGTTTGGTCCTGGCTATATCATTCCTAAGCCGATGGACCCACGTCTGTTGCCTCGCGTTGCAACCGCAGTAGCTAAAGCTGCGATTGAGTCTGGTGTTGCTCGTATCGAGTTACCAGAAGGCTATATGCAAGGCTAAGCCATTATTGATTCCAACAAAAACGCTCAAATATGAGGCGTTTTTATGCGTTCAACTTAATCGTCGAAGGTTTCTAGCTCGATACCTAGGTCTGCCATGATCTCTTTGGCTTCTGTCGGGATCTCGTCTGGACGGTCTTTTCTCAGGTCTTCGTCGGTTGGAAGAGGCTGACCGGTATAGGCGTGTAAGAAGGCTTCACACAGTAGTTCACTGTTGGTTGCGTGACGCAAGTTATTGATTTGGCGTCGTGTTCTTTCGTCGGTCAAAATCTTAAGCACTTTAAGAGGGATAGATACAGTGATCTTCTTTACTTGAGTGCTTTTCTTGCCATGTTCTGCATACGGCTGATGTATTCGCCGTTCCAATCTGCCATTGAAAACCTTCATTACCATTTAAGGGATCTAATAAACCTAATTTTAGCGATGTTTACTGCTACAAGTAAAGGCATTTAGACGTCTAGATGTGTTGATGTCTACGCAAGGAGAGGGTAATCTATAAACAGATTAAGGTATTTGTGATTGGTATCAAACTTGACCACTCATTGTCAAAGGAAGGCCACAAAAATGAGCAGTAAACATAAATCATCCACGATAGCGGTTCGTACCGGTATCGAGTCAGACACTCAGCACCACGCTGTTGTGCCACCTATCTATCTTTCTACTAACTATGGCTTCCCTTCATTTGGTGATGTGCTAAGTATGATTACACCCGTTCTGGTAACCCAAACCGAGGTCTTTTGGAAACAGCGCTGTTTGAGCTTGAGTCTGGTAAGGGAGCAGTTGTTACTAACTGTGGTACTTCAGCACTGAACCTGTGGGTGTCGGCTTTCCTTGGTCCTGATGACCTAATTATCGCGCCGCACGACTGCTACGGTGGTACTTATCGCTTGTTTAACACTCGCGCTCGTAAGGGTGATTTCAAGGTTGAGTTTGTAGACCAATCGAACGATGAAGCATTTGCTGAAGCACTAGCTAAAAAACCAAAACTAATCCTGCTTGAGACCCCGTCTAACCCGTTGGTTCGCGTGGTAGATATTGCAAAGGTATGTGCTCAGGCAAAAGAAGTGGGTGCGCTGGTGGGTGTGGACAATACCTTTTTGACACCTATATTCCAAAAGCCTCTAGAGCTTGGTGCTGACTTCGTTATCCATTCCACAACTAAGTACATCAACGGTCACTCAGATGTGATTGGTGGCGTGGTGATCACCAAGAGTGAAGAACATGCAGAAGAGTTGGCTTGGTGGGGCAATTGTATCGGTGCAACCGGTACGCCATTTGATAGCTATATGACGCTACGTGGCATTCGCACCCTGGGCGCACGTATGCGCGTGCACGAAGAGAGCTCGCAACAGATCCTGCAGTTCCTTCAGACTCAGTCTCGCGTAAAGACCATCTATCACCCAAGCTTCCTGAGCATCCAGGGCATGAGATTGCTAAGCGTCAGCAAAGCGGTTTCGGTAGCATGCTGAGCTTTGAGTTCAACGGCTCGATGGAAGAGCTAAAGACCTTTGTTAGTGGTCTGAAGCTATTCTCACTAGCTGAGTCTTTGGGGGGCGTAGAAAGCCTTATCTGTCACCCGGCTACCATGACACACAGAGCTATGGGTGAAGAGGCACTGGCAGAAGCAGGTGTTTCGCATTTCTTGTTGCGCCTGTCTGTTGGCCTTGAAGATGCAGAAGATTTGATTGCTGACCTACAACAAGCACTAGATTTAGTAGGGGCATAAGCAATGACACAGTTACACAAGTTTGGTGGTAGTAGCCTAGCGAATGCAGAGTGCTTTCGTCGCGTTGCTACCATATTAAAAGAGCACTCTGACAGCCATGATCTAGTGGTTGTTTCAGCTGCAGGTTCTACCACAAACAATCTACTTAAGTGGCTGGGTGCATTAGAGAAAGATGGCCGAGTGGCACACGAGATCTTGCTTGAGCTGCGTGCCTATCAGAACCAACTTATCGAAGACTTACTTCCACAAGAGCTGGCAGAGCCACTGCAAGAGAAGCTCAATGGTGAGTTGGCAGAGCTAGGCGCTGCACTGACCCCATTGTCTGAAGCGGAGAAAGCCGCAGTATTGGGGTATGGTGAGGTTTGGTCTTCACGCCTTCTAGCTGCACTGCTTAACCACCAAGATATGGAATCGGTAGCGCTAGACTCTCGCGACTTCCTGCGCGCTGAGATGGGTACACAGCCTGAGATTGACCGCGGTCTGTCTTGGCCTTTTGATTAAGGCTGTGCTTGCTCAGCACCCACATTGTCGTAAAGTAATCACAGGCTTTATGGCACAGAATTCACAGGGCCAAACCGTACTTCTCGGTCGTAACGGCTCCGACTACTCGGCAACCATTATCGGTGCCTTAGCTGAAGCGAACAAAGTTACCATATGGAGTGATGTGGCAGGCGTATATAGCGCGGACCCACGTGTGGTTTCTGATGCATGTTTGCTTCCGTTGCTTCGTTTGGATGAGGCCAACGAACTGGCTCGTCTAGCTGCTCCTGTTCTGCACAGCCGTACCCTACAGCCGGTAGCACAAAGTGCGATGGATCTTGAGCTTCGTTGTAGTCATCAGCCAGAGTTTGGCTCTACACGTATCGAGCGTGTATTAGCATCGGGTCGTGGTGCCAAGATCGTGACCTCGCTAGATGATGTAAATCTGATTGAGCTAACCGTTGCTCATTCACATGACTTTGAGGCCCTTGAGCCACAAGTACTGAGCGTGTTGAACAAGGCGCAACTAGCATCGCTTGCTTACGAGTCTCAACTAGACAACCGCTGTATTCGCCTTGCCTATACAGGTGAGTTACTACCGGGTGTTATCGCGTGCATCGAGGGATCATCCCTTGAAGTGGGCCTAGAAGTAAAATCGGGTTACTCCTTGGTAGCGGCGGTAGGCGCTGGTGTTACTAATAACGCTAACCACTGTTATGGCTTCTATCAGCAGCTGAAGAACACACCAGTTGAGTTTATGTTCGAGTCGGAGACCGAGCTAAGCTTGATTGCGGTACTAAAACAGGCTGAGGTACCTCTGCTTCTGGAGTCTATCCATACTCAGTTGTTCCAAGCGCAAAAGCGCGTTGGTCTCATCCTATGTGGTAAAGGCAATATTGGCTCAAACTGGGTGGAGCTATTCGCAGAGCAAAAAGATGAGCTGGAGAAGCGTCATAGTATGAGCTTTGACCTCATCTCTGTGGTTTCGAGCGATCGCTACTGGTTTGATGAAAACGGTATTGATGCCAAGACGGTAAACAAGCGTTTCCGCGACGAAGCCATTGCTATCGAAGAAGACTGGCTGGTTCAAGTGAGCAAACAGACTACCTACGATGAGTTGGTGGTATTAGATGTGACAGCAAGCCAAGAGGTTTCAGACCGCTATCTTGAATTTGCTGAGCATGGCATGCATCTGATTTCAGCTAACAAGCTGGCAGGCTCAGCAAAGAGTGAGTTTTACCATCAGGTACAAGATCTATTCTCAAAAACCGGTCGCCACTGGCTATACAATGCAACTGTGGGTGCAGGCCTTCCTGTAAACCATACGGTGCGTGACCTTAGAGAGAGTGGTGATGAAATCGTAGCTCTAGCCGGTATCTTCTCTGGCACACTTTCTTGGCTGTTCCAACAATACGATGGTGCGGTGCCATTCAGCGAGCTAGTGGATCTAGCTTGGCAGCAGGGTCTAACTGAACCTGACCCTCGCTCTGACCTAGATGGTACGGATGTCATGCGCAAGCTAGTAATCCTAGCGCGTGAATCTGGTCTAGATATCGAGCCTGAAAATGTGAAGGTGGAGTCTCTGGTTCCAGAGACCTTGCTTGGTTTGCATGTGGATGACTTCTTCTCCCAAGCGCATCTTCTGAATGAGATTCTTCAAGAGCGCCTAGAGAAGGCTCAATCGCAAGGTAAGGTGCTTCGCTATGTGGCGCGTCTGACTAAAGAGGGCGAAGCCACTGTAGGGGTTGAGGCCCTTGAAGAACACCATGCACTGGCAAACTTGCTTCCGTGTGACAACATCTTTGCTATCGAGAGTAAGTGGTACAAAGACAACCCGCTAGTTATTCGCGGTCCGGGTGCGGGGCGAGAGGTAACGGCTGGGGCGCTCCAGTCAGACCTGAACAGACTTTCCGGTCTTCTATAAGCTTGACGCCACCTAAACGGGTGGCGTTTTTGTAATCAAAAAACAAACAAAATTTGCTCGATTTTTTGTTGACAAGGCTCGCATAAATCCACATTATTTAGACATATAGACGTCTAAACGTATTTTAAATTGATCACGCGTTGATTCTAAGGGAGAGAGAAGTATGGGATATACGCACGCCAGTCACATTGATGCACTGAATCAGAACATTGCAGAGCTTTCTGACAACATCAACGTCTCATTCGAATTTTTCCCGCCGAGCAGTGAAAAGATGGAAGAGACGCTATGGAATTCAGTTCATCGTCTGAAAACACTTCAGCCTAAGTTTGTATCGGTAACCTATGGTGCAAACTCAGGTGAGCGTGACCGTACTCACTCCATCATCAAAGAGATCAAGAGCCAGACAGGCCTAGTAGCGGCCCCACACCTGACCTGTATCGATGCCTCTCGCGATGAGCTTATCAATATCGCTGATGACTACTGGAACAACGGCATCAAGAGTATCGTTGCTCTGCGCGGTGATATTCCACCGGGTGGCGGTAAGCCTGATATGTATGCATCAGACTTGGTTGAGCTTCTAAAAGCGCGCCATGATTTTGATATCTCTGTAGCGGCTTTCCCTGAGGTACACCCAGAAGCAAAGAGTGCTCAGTCTGATCTTCTTAATCTTAAGCGCAAGGTTGATGCGGGTGCTAACCGTGCTATCACTCAGTTCTTCTTCGATGTAGAGAGCTACCTAAGATTTCGTGACCGCAGTGTAGCAGCGGGTATCGATGTGGAGATCGTTCCGGGTATCTTGCCAGTGTCTAACTTCAAGCAGGCATCTCGCTTTGCCGCTATGAACAACGTTAAGGTTCCTGGCTGGATGTCACAGCAGTTTGAGGGCTTGGATGATGACCCAACAACTCGCCAGCTAGTAGGTGCAAGCCAAGCTATCGACATGGTGCGTATTCTAAGTCGTGAGGGTGTGAAGGACTTCCACTTCTATACCCTAAACCGCGCTGAGATGACCTATGCACTGTGCCACACCCTAGGTGTGAGACCACAAACCGCATAATGGAAAGAGGACGCCTTGAGCGTCCTTTTTTACAGATAAACAAAAAGGACCTACTAGAGGTCCTTTTTGCTAACTTGAATAGTGAGGATTAAGCGATTTCGCTTAGTACTTCCTCTGCCCATTCATTCCAAGCTTGGCGAGTAAGAAGGTTACGACGCAGTGCTAAGCGTTCGATCTTCTCTCTTTGATTGAGTAGACGTACATCAGAGTAGTGTGAGTTCTCAATCTCTTGATAGAACTGCACCAGTTACGAGAGTCACTTAGAGCCAGTTGCAGTTGATCTGAGAAGCCCTCTGAAGGCTGCACTTCACATGCATACAGCTTGGCTGCAAACTCATCGCGCACCGCAGGGTGTGCAATAGGTTGATCGAACCAGCTTGCTAGCGCTTCGCGACCTTTCTCGGTAATCGAATAGATCTTCTTATCCGGCTTGCCCGATTGAGGTTGCAGTTCACAGGTAACCATATCATTGGCTGCTAGTTTGTTTAACTCGCGGTAAACCTGCTGATGACTCGCTTTCCAGAAATAGCCAATGCTATAGGAAAACTCTTTAGTAATGTCGTACCCAGTTGCATCGCGTGTGCTCAGTACGGTTAAGATAACGTATGGTAATGACATGTTTTTCGTCCAAAATTACAGCAATTAAAAAACAACACACCAATCAGCCTCGGTTATGTGTCACGTGAGGTCTGTTTAAGAAAAGTGCGTAGCCATTCAAGAGATCCTTGAATGCATGTATTACCTTTTAAGCCTTTCTCACCTGAGAAGAATATTGTTTTATTATGTTTGAGCCCTTATTGCACAACGAGTTGCAAAGCTCATGGGGGAGTGTACTCCGGATCGTGCGCGATTAGATTATCGCAAAATAAGTATGACAAAAACGAGTTTCAGTAAGTTCGTTTCATATATTTGGTGAATGTCACGCAGCTTTGATATTTATAAATGCAAACAAAAACCCCAGCCTAGGCTGGGGTTTGGAAATATCGAAGTGTGATTAAGGATTAACCTGTGTTTCGCATACCTGCTGCGATACCAGCGATGGTCATCATCATAGCCTCTTCGAGCTCTGGGTTGTCTTCTTCTGTTTGACGAGTACGTTTCAGAAGTTCAACCTGAAGCATGTTGAGTGGCTCAACATAGATGTTACGCAGACGAATGGACTCTAGGCCCCAAGGGTCGCTCTGCATTAGGTTTTCGTTGTTTTCGACCTTAAGTACCGCTTCGATGTCTTTCACCATCTGCGCACGTAGATTATCACCCAAGCGCCACAGTGATGGGTCGGTAAGCTTCTGATCGTACAGCTTAGAGATCTCGCTGCTGCACTTGTAGAACACCATCTCTAGCATACCTAGGCGTGTTGAGAAGAATGGCCATTCGCGACACATCTCTTCCAGAAGCTTCTGGTGGCCTTGGTCGATAGAGTATTGAATCGCTTCACCAGCACCTAGCCACGCAGGCAGCACCAAACGGTTCTGGCTCCAAGAGAAGATCCATGGATGGCACGTAGCTTTCCACACCACCTTTCGGGTTACGCTTAGATGGGCGAGAGCCAAGAGGCAGTTTACCCAGTTCTAGTTCAGGCGTTGCTGCACGGAAGTAAGGCACGAAATCTGGTTCGCCACGAACTACGCCACGATAAGCATCACAAGAAACCTGAGACAGCACTTCCATCAGGTCGCGCCACTCTTTCTTCGGCTCTGGAGGCGGAAGAAGGTTGGCTTCTAGGATAGCGCTCGAGTATAGGTTCAAGCTGTTTACCGCAACCTGAGGCAGACCCAGCTTAAAGCGGATCATTTCACCCTGCTCGGTTACACGTAGGCCGCCTTTTAGCGATTTAGGTGGCTGAGATAACAGTGCCGCGTGTGCAGGAGCACCACCACGACCAATAGTACCGCCACGACCGTGGAACAGAGTTAGGTCGATGTTCTCTTTCTCAGAAACCTTAACCAGCTTATCCATGGCATCATACTGAGCCCAACCAGCAGCCATAACACCTGCGTCTTTGGCTGAATCAGAGTAGCCGATCATTACCATCTGCTCACCTTGGATGAATCCACGGTACCAGTCGATATTGAATAGCTGCTGCATTACCTCTTCAGAGTTGTTGAGGTCATCTAGGGTTTCAAACAGTGGACAAACACCTAGACGGAACGGACAACCAGATTCACGTAGGAGAAGGTGAACCGCTAGTACATCCGATGCGGTGCGCGCCATAGAGATAACGTAGGCACCAAACGCTTCTTTAGGATGTTGGGCAATTGTCTTACAGGTGTCCAAAACCTCTTTAACTTCTTCAGAGGGCTCCCAGTTGTGCGGGATAAGAGGGCGGTTCGAGCTTAGCTCTTTGACTAGGAAAGCAACCTTGTCTTGCTCGCTCCACTGGTCGTAGTCACCCAAACCAAGGTAACGAGTCACCTCAGATAGCACGTTTGAGTGGCGGGTACTCTCTTGACGGATATCTAGGCGAACTAGGTGAACACCAAAGCACTTGATACGACGCAGGGTATCTAGCAGTGAGCCGTTGGCGATAACGCGCATACCGGTCTCGTTCAATGATTCATAGATAGCCTGAAGTGGCGTCCAAAGCTGATCAGCCGATTCGAGGATAGGCAGGTTAGGAACCTCAGTACCTTGAGTCTTAGCATCGATTACCTTGGTGGTGTTCTTAAGTAGGGTGCGAAGCTCTTTGAGGATGGCACGATACGGTTCGTGGTTATCGTTGGCCATCTCACGAACGGTATCGTTCGCCTGAGTCATAGAGAGCTCAGAGATCAGCTCTTGGATATCAGCGTAGTAAAGCTCTGCTGCTTTAGCGCGCGATAACCACAATACCTGCTGGGTGATCTTGTGGGTAACGAATGGGTTACCATCGCGGTCACCACCAACCCAAGAAGAGAAGTGTACCGGACGTGCATCGATCGGCAGCTTTTCATCTAGGTGGGTAGAAACCTTGTCGTTCAGTTCACGAAGGAACTCCGGCACCGCTTCCCATAGTGAGTTTTCAACGACCGCAAAACCCCATTTTGCTTCATCTAGTGGAGTAGGGCGCTGCTTACGGATAACGTCGGAGTGCCAGCTCTGAGCAATCAATTGCTCTAGGCGACGCTCGGTCTTTACTCGCTCTCTATGCGGGATGTCGGTCAGTTCAAGCTTAGATAGACAGTCGTTTATCTTAACCAGCTTGTTGATCATGGTACGACGGGTGATTTCGGTTGGGTGTGCAGTAAGAACCAGTTCGATATTTAGGTTCTTGATTGCATCAGAGGCTTGCTCTGGAGAGATCTTCTGTTCAGCTAGCTTGCTGAAAAGACTTTGAATTACGTCAGGTTCACACACGTGCTCTTCGCAATGGCGAGAGATTGTGTGGTATTGCTCGGCGATATTAGTCAGGTTCAAGAACTGACTGAAAGCGCGTGCTACTGGGATGAATTGCTCATCAGGTAGCGTCTCGATTTCATTGATTAACGCCTGACGGTCTTCTTGACTGCCATTGCGAGCCGCTTTGGACAGTTGTCGAATAGTCTCAACCTTGTTGAGTATCTCCTCTCCGTGGGCCTCTTTAATCGTGTTACCGAGTAGGTTTCCTAGCATCTTAACGTTACTAGTAAGGGCTGAATACTTAGAGTTCATTGCAGTTTAGCCTCGTAACAAAATTACATCCAATTCCTTGATATGAGATTCAATCTATCGAATAAGCGGGGTCATAGTCAAACTTTGCACCAAAAAGGTTATAAAACCGACGAATATTTTGATGAGAATCATGTTCATCGGTTTTTATATCACTTTCAGATGAAATTTATTTTCATTATTTAAAAGCAATACTTATGAATGGAGCGCTGAAGTATGTCCAAGGTTGGATCGATAAAGTCTAGGCTCAGAAATTCATCTGGCTGGTGGGCTTGTTCGATAGAGCCTGGGCCAAGCACCAAGGTAGGGCAGAGCTCTTGCAAAAACGGTGCTTCAGTACAGTAGTTAACCGTTTGAGACTCTGTTTGACAGATATCCTGCATCGAATGAACAAACTCATGCTTGTGGTCGCACTCATAGCCCGGGATGGGCTCATGCAGTGGTGTGATGGCAAGTTTGCCTGGCCATTTGGCTTCGATAGGCTCGAGGGCCTCTTGCAGAAGTTGGTCTAGGCTGTCCAGACTTAGACCCGGCAGTGGACGCAGGTCGTAGTGGAGCTCACAACAGCCACAGATGCGATTGGCACTATCGCCGCCATGAATATGCCCAAGGTTCAGGGTTGGGCTGGGAATAGCAAATCCCGGGTGATGGTACTCTTTTACCAAACGCTCTTTTAGCTTCATCAGCGCAAACATCACTTGATGCATGATCTCGATTGCATTTACCCCCAGAGAAGGATCAGACGAGTGCCCAGACTTACCTGTGACTCGAATAGCATTTGCAATATGTCCTTTGTGGCCACGGATAGGTACTAGGCTGGTTGCTCGCCAATAATGCAGTAGTCAGGCTTGAATGGCGCTTCCTTGGTGAAGTGTCTCGCGCCCAGCATAGTGGTCTCTTCATGCAGGTGGCGAGGATATAAAGAGGTTTTTGCTGTTTGCTCCAGTCGGTGCCACTGGCATTCATCTTATACACCGCATCTAGAATAAAGGCGAAATAGCCCTTCATATCTGCGGTGCCAAGACCGTAGAAGCGGTTGTTATCTAAGGTCAATTGATGCGGGTCGTAGTTCCAGCGTCCTTCATCGAAAGGCACGGTATCTGTATGTCCTGCCAATAGCAGTCCACCTGTGCCAGTTCCCAACTGAGCCATCAGGTTAACCTTGCCTGACTCAACCTCTTCTGTGGTTACATCAAAACCGAGCCCTTCGAACCACTCAGCAAGCTTGGCTATTACCGCGGCATTGCCTTGGTCCCATTTTGGGTCAGTTGAACTGATAGACGAGGTGCTGATAAGCCCTTGGTAAACGTCTACGAAATCAGGTAATCGCATATTTATCTTCACATCCACTATTGACAGATTTAACTAGAGACGGTAAAACACATACTAAGTCACATAAAGTGAATAAAAAGCAATTTAAGCTGTTTTTAGTATATTTATAATCACTTCAGAGTAGCCCATGAGCATAGAGAAACAACTGACAGTCGCAATCATTGGAGCCAGTGGCTACACAGGTGCTGAATTGGCCCTAATGGTGTCTAAACACCCTAGCCTCAAGCTAGCAGGTTTGTACGTGTCAGCCAACAGCTTAGACGCCAATAAATCCATTGCCCAACTGCATGGAAAGCTAGCTGGCATAGTGGATCTGCCACTACAGCCTCTTACTTCGGTAGAGGGTGTTGCCAAGCAGGTAGATATCGTTTTCTTGGCAACCGCACACGAGGTTAGCCACGACCTAGCACCTATCTTCCTAGCCAATAATTGCCAGGTGTTTGACCTGTCGGGTGCCTATCGCGTTCGCTCAAATAGCTTTTATTCAGATTTCTATGGCTTTGAGCATCAGCATCAACAACAGCTTGAGCAAGCGGTTTATGGACTAGCGGAATGGAATGCCGAAGCTATCAAGGATACAGACCTAGTAGCCGTCGCAGGTTGTTATCCAACTGCTTCTCAGTTGGCACTCAAGCCTCTACTTGAGGCTGAGCTTCTAGATCAATCGCAATGGCCGGTAATCAACGCTGTTAGTGGTGTGTCGGGTGCGGGCATTAAGGCATCACAGACCAATAGCTTCTGTGAAGTTAGCCTTCAGCCATATGGCGTGTTCAAGCATCGTCATCAACCGGAAATCAGCACTCACTTAAATCAGCAGGTCATCTTTACTCCGCATCTGGGTAACTTCAAGCGTGGCATCCTTGCCACTATCACGGTCAAGTTAGCCGATGGTGTGGATGAGGCTCAGGTAGAGAGTGCGTTTGAAAAAGCGTATGCGGATAAAGCCTTGGTTCGTTTAAAGCACCAGGTGATGCCAAAGATCCAAGACGTTGAATTTACACCTTTTTGCGACATCGGTTGGAGCGTGAAGGGTAAGCATCTGATTGTAGTGTCTGCAATCGACAATCTATTAAAAGGGGCATCGGCGCAGGCGATGCAGTGTTTAAACATTCGTAATCAATTTAGTGAAACCGAATCACTTCTGTAAGTGATAGGAAGGGCAAGACTATGAGTACATTACCATTGGTGGTTAAGTTAGGTGGCGCGGCGTTAGAGTGTAGTGAAACTCTTGCGAAGCTGTTTGGTGCATTACAAAAAGTACAACAGCAATCGCGACGATCCATCGTGGTAGTGCACGGTGGCGGGTATTTGGTGGATGAGCTGCTGAGCAAGCTTAGCCTTGAATCTACTAAGAAAAATGGTTTGCGTGTGACTCCAGCTGAGCAGATCCCTGTAGTAACAGGGGCATTAGCAGGTACGGCAAACAAGATGCTACAAGGTGAGGCGATCAAAGCCGGTCTACAAACCGTAGGTCTTGCGTTAGCAGATGGCGGTTTGTGTAAGGTTGAACAACTTGATCCTGAGCTAGGCAGCGTGGGTAAAGCAACCCCAGGCAGTTCAGAACTGTTGCAAGCGATCCTTGCCACGCATACACTGCCAATTATCAGTTCAATCGGTCTTACCAAAGAGGGTGAGATGATGAACGTTAATGCTGACCAAGCGGCCGTTGCGGTAGCGGGTGCATTAGACGCTGAGCTGGTTCTGCTATCAGACGTGAGTGGCGTTCTTGATGGCAAAGGGCATCTTCTAGAGAACCTGAACCAGCAACAAGCCGATGAACTGATTGAGGGACAAGTCATCACCGATGGAATGATAGTTAAGGTTCAGGCCGCTTGCAGGCAGCAAGCGACCTCGGACGACCGATTCAAGTAGCCTCATGGCGCTATCCAGAGAAACTCGATCAACTTTTTGCTGGGCAAATGTTGGCACCCTGTTTTTGCCTCAATAACAAGTAACTAAACGGATTTAAGCAGAAGAGCTGCGGCTTTTCTGATGAGCGGAGAATTTTCAAATGACTAAAGTAAACAAAGTAGTAGTGGCTTACTCTGGTGCCTAGACACATCAGTAATCATTCCTTGGCTTAAAGAAAACTATGACTGTGAAGTAGTACCTTTGTGGCCGATGTGGGCCAGGGCGAAGAAGAGCTCGATGGCATCGAAGCGAAAGCAAAAGGCTTCTGGCGCATCTGAGTGCTATGTGGTTGACCTGAAAGAAGAGATGGTTGCTGACTATATCTACCCAACCCTAAAAACCGGCGCTGTGTATGAAGGTAAATACCTACTAGGTACCTCCATGGCGCGTCCTATTATCGCTAAGGCTCAGGTTGAGGTAGCACGTAAGGTTGGCGCAGATGCGTTATGTCACGGTTGTACCGGTAAAGGTAACGACCAAGTACGTTTCGAGGGTGCATTTGCAGCCCTAGCACCAGACCTACACGTAATCGCTCCTTGGCGTGAGTGGGACCTAGTGAGCCGTGAGGAGTGTCTTGATTACCTAGCAGAGCGCAACATCCCATGCAGTGCATCTTTGACCAAGATTTACTCTCGTGATGCTAACGCTTGGCACATCTCAACTGAGGGCGGCGTACTGGAAGATACCTGGAATGCGCCAAACGAAGATTGCTGGGTGTGGACAGTCGATCCTGAACAAGCACCAGACCAGTCTGAGACGGTAACCCTGAAGGTTGAGAAGGGCGCAGTAACCCATGTAGATGGCGAAGCTATGACTCCGTACAACGCTTTGGTGTATTTGAATGAAAAAGGTGCCAAGCATGGTGTTGGCCGTATCGACATCGTAGAGAACCGTCTTGTGGGCATGAAGTCTCGTGGTTGCTATGAGACTCCGGGGGGCGCATCATGATGGAAGCGCTACGTGCGGTTGAGCAATTGGTTCTAGACAAGACTGCGTTTGAATTCCGTGAAGAGCTAGCAGTTAAAGCCTCTCACCTTGTTTATGACGGTCGTTGGTTCACCCCACTGTGTCGCTCTATCCTAGCGGCATCTGAAGAGCTAGCGCAGGATGTAAACGGTGAGGTAGTGATCAAGCTTTATAAAGGTCATGCAACGGTGACTCAGAAGCGTTCTAATAACAGCCTTTATTCTGAAGAGTTCGCAACCTTTGGTGAGGACGAAGTATACGATCAGAGTCATGCTGGTGGCTTTATTCGTCTTTATTCTCTATCTAGCCGTATTCGTGCGTTAAACGAAATGAAGAAATAGTTTAAAGTTACAAAAGATTTCAAAGACATAAAGATCAGAGCAGGAGAGCACCAATGGCATTATGGGGCGGAAGATTTACCCAAGCAGCAGACACTCGGTTTAAACAGTTTAACGATTCACTTCGATTTGACTACCGATTGGCTGAGCAAGACATTGTAGGTTCGATTGCCTGGTCTAAGGCTTTGCACTCTGTTGACGTTCTTAGTGAAGAAGAGCAGCAGAAGCTAGAGCTAGCCTGAATGAGCTAAAGCTTGAGGTGATGGAAGACCCAGAGCAGATCTTGCTGTCGGATGCAGAAGATATCCATTCTTGGGTTGAACAGCAGCTTATCAGCAAGGTAGGTGACCTAGGTAAAAAGTTACATACAGGCCGTTCTCGTAACGACCAGGTGGCTACCGACCTTAAGCTATGGTGTCGTCAGCAGGGCAATCAGCTGTTGATTGCATTGGATAAACTGCAGAACAAGATGGTGGATGTTGCGCAGGCGCATCAAGATACCGTGCTTCCTGCTATACCCACCTTCAGCGCGCTCAGCCAGTAACCTTTGCCCACTGGTGCCTTGCCTATGTTGAGATGCTTGAGCGTGACTACTCACGTCTAAGTGATGCCATTAAGCGTCTGGATACCTGTCCACTGGGTTCTGGTGCGCTTGCGGGTACTGCTTATCCTATGGATCGTGAGCAATTGGCGCACTCTCTAGGTTTCCGTCGTGCAACTCGTAACAGCTTGGACTCAGTATCGGATAGAGACCATGTGATGGAGCTGATGTCTATCGCCTCTCTTTCTATGGTTCATCTCTCTCGTCTTGCTGAAGATATGATCTTCTACAACTCTGGAGAGTCGAATTTATCGAGCTTGCGGACACAGTCACCTCTGGTTCTTCTCTGATGCCACAGAAAAAGAACCCAGATGCTCTAGAACTTATCCGTGGTAAGTGCGGTCGTGTGTACGGCTCTCTTGCGAGCATGATGATGACGGTTAAAGCGCTTCCTCTTGCCTATAACAAGGACATGCAGGAAGACAAAGAAGGTCTGTTCGATGCGCTAGATACGTGGAACGACTGCATGGAGATGGCGACCCTTTGTTTTGAAGGTATCAAGGTGAACGGCGAGCGTACTCTTGAGGCAGCCAAACAAGGTTATGCGAACTCAACCGAGCTTGCTGACTACCTGGTAGCGAAAGGTATTCCATTCCGTGAGGCACACCATATCGTGGGTGTTGCGGTGGTTGCGGCTATCGAAAAAGGCTGTGCGCTTGAAGAGCTGAGCCTAGAAGAGCTCAAGCAATTCTCTGAGGTGATTGAGTCGGATGTGTACGACATCCTGACCATAGAGTCTTGTCTTGAGAAGCGCTCTGCCCTTGGCGGCGTGAGTCCGAAACAGGTTCAGTTTGCAGTTGAACAGGCGCATAAACGCCTCGAGCAGCGTGATACCTCAGGGGTTAAGGTTCGCTCTGCAAGACTGACTGACATCGATATGCTTGAGGGCATGGTGGCTTACTGGCTGGTCTTGGAGAGAACTTGCCGCGTAATCGCAGTGAGCTTATTCGTGACATTGGCTCATTTGCGGTGGCCGAACATCAAGGTGAGGTAACCGGCTGTGCATCCCTATATGTGTATGACTCAGGTCTGGCAGAGATCCGCTCGTTAGGCGTGGAAGCTGGCTGGCAGGGACAAGGACAGGGCAGCGCTATCGTGCAGCACCTCGTTGATAAAGCCCGCCAGATGGCAATCCAGAAGGTGTTCGTTCTGACCCGTACTCCAGAGTTCTTTATGAAGCAAAACTTTATTCCGACCTCTAAGATGCTACTGCCCGAGAAGGTTCTGAAGGATTGTGAACAGTGCCCTCGTCAGCATGCCTGTGATGAGGTTGCTCTTGAGATCAACCCGAATGAACAGCTGATCGTGAAGATGAACGTAGCGTAACTTTTTCTTAAATTAATTTGGAACTCTCTAGGAAGGCCGCAGTCTATTAAAGTACCACTGCTTTTTTCTTAGAAAGTTCTAAGAAGACCCTTGAACAAAGATAGTTCAAGGGTTTTTTGTTTTCAGTGTATGCAAAAACACGTGGGTCTCGATTTGGCCTCAAATGCCTATCTCTTAACAGGCAATCTTCTTTACAATAGCCGCCTTTATTCCCCCAGTTGAGATGAAACAATGATTGAACGTCAATACACCAAGCAGCGAATGAGCCGTATCGTGAAGCACAATGGCACTATCTATCTGTGCGGTCAGGTATGTGCCGATGCAACTCAAGGCATCAAAGAGCAGACTCAGACTATGCTAGATAAGGTTGAACAGCTTTTACTAGAAGCAGGTAGCGATAAAGAGCATATGCTATCAGCAACCATCTACATCAAAGATATGCAGTACTTCCAAGAGATGAACGAAGTGTGGGATGCATGGGTACCGGAAGGCCATGCGCCAGCGCGCGCTTGTGTAACTGCAGACATGGCTCGTGAAGCCCTGTTGGTTGAAATTTCAGTGGTAGCCGCTGAGAAATAAGAAAAATCCCGCGATTT
>BBSB01000016.1:0-112676 GCA_000830455.1 Vibrio sp. JCM 19236 | reverse complement strand
AGCTGGGGGATTTTTCTTTGAACACCCAAAAGGTATTTAAGGCAAAATTACTGCAAAGACCGGTGGCAACGCCTAATACGAAAGCAAGCATATGGGTAATTACGTTTTCACCCAAATAGGCAAGCACTAGGTGGAATACCAAAAAGTTAGGCACCATTGAAATAAAAGCGGAGATAGCAAAGCGCTTTAGCTGAGGCCAAACATCGGCACTGCTGCCAAAGGTGTAGATGCGATTACCAAGCCAGGTAACGCCAACAGCGACAAGAAAAGCAACCACACGCGATAATGTAGTCGGCATATTCATCACATACAGGCAGAGACTGAACACCGAAATGTCCACCACAAAGCCAACGCCGCCCACTACAGCCAAATCGAAAAAACTGTCTTCGCATCCTTTGCATCCCTTTTCCATTGCACTACTATGTGCCGGCTCTGATTTATCCGTAACCAATATGAAACTCGAATCCAGTCCAGTAACCCAGCACCATTTTCGCGACCTCACGTTTTATTTAAAACGCGATGACCAATTGCATCAACATTTTTCCGGCAATTAAAGCTCGAAAATTTATGCAGTTACTGCAAGAAGCGCAGCCTGGAATCGATACCTTGATCTGTTACGGCTCGGTTCAAGCCAACTCTCTTTACTCTTTAGCGGCCCTATGCCGTGTTAAAAAGTGGAAGCTTGAATTCTACGTGCATCGCATTCCGGAGTGGCTAAAAGCAAACCCAAGTGGTAACTATCGCGGGGCAATGGAGCTTGGCGCTGAGATCATCGAGTGTCGTGATATGCACCCGCTCGATTTCATAGAGACAGTCAGAAAGCCAGAAGAGAACTGCTTAGTTCTACCGGAAGGTGGCCGCGCGCAGATTTCAGAATATGGCATCAAGGGCTTGGCTCAAGAGATAGTGCACTGGACTCGCTTTCGCAGCGACAAACAATTTGTAGTTGCCCTGCCTCAGGCACTGGCACTACTGCTCTTTATCTACACAAGCATCTGCAAAGACACAATATTCCGGTGATCACCTGCTCTTGTGTAGGTGGTAAGTCCTATCTAAAAAACAGTGGCAAGAACTCGGAGCAACCGATACTCCAACTATCCTGCAGGCCGACTATAAGCACCATTTCGGTAAGCTGTATGAAAACGAATATCGCCTATGGCAGGAGCTGTTTGACTCTACCTTAGTAGAGTTTGACCTTCTGTATGACCCGTATATGTGGGAATGCTTGCTTCCTTGGCTAGAGAACAATTCAGGCAAAGAATTACTCTATCTTCATCAAGGTGGAATTTTGGGTAATGAGACCATGCTACCGCGCTATCAAAGAAAATTGGCCAAACACAAAAAGCATAATAAATACATAGCGATATTTTATTTAGCTCGCTGAGTTCACAGGAAAAAGCAAAACCAGACTGCGTTTGCGTTACATTTTGCTACATTTGTCAGGTCAATCCTTTTCCGTGAATTTTTATTATGAAAACCTCACTAAAACCAATTTCTATCGCCGTTTTGGGTGGCCTTCTAGGCATGGCAAACCCAGCTCTGGCTGACACCATCAAACTTCGTATTATCGAAACCACCGACATCCATACCAACATTATGGATTACGACTACTACAAGGACTCGCCATCTCAAAAGATCGGCCTGACCCGCGCTGCGACGCTAGTTAAAGAAGCACGCGCTGAGGTAGAGAATAGCGTTCTTGTGGACAATGGTGACCTAATTCAGGGCAGCCCAATGGGCGATTACATGGCTTCAAAGGGCATCAAGCCAAGCGAAGTACACCCTGTTTACAAGGCAATGAACCTGCTTGATTACGATGTAGGTAACATAGGTAACCACGAGTTCAACTACGGTCTTGAGTTCCTATTTGAAAGCATCAACGATGCCAACTTCCCTTACATCAGTGCCAACGTATTTGATGCGAAAACCGGTGATCCGCTGTTTAAACAATACATCATCAAAGAGCACACAGTTAAAGATGTGAATGGCGAAGAGCACACCATCAAGGTGGGTTACATCGGCTTCGTACCGCCACAAATCATGGTATGGGATAAGAAGCACCTTGAAGGTCGTGTAACTACTGCTGACATTACTGAGACAGCCAAAAAGCTGGTTCCTCAGATGAAAAAAGAAGGCGCTGATGTGATTGTTGCTATACCTCACTCTGGCCTATCCACCGACCCATATAAGCTAGATGCTGAAAACTCGGTTTACTATCTATCAGAAGTGAAAGGTATCGACGCTATCGCATTCGGTCACTCACACGCAGTATTCCCTGGCAAAGGCTTTGAAGCAATCCAAGGCGTTGATAACGAGAAAGGCACCATCAATGGCGTGACCGCAGTTATGCCAGGTCGCTGGGGTAGCCATGTGGGTGTTATGGACCTGACTCTATCGCAAAAAGATGGCGGCTGGGTTGTAACCGACGGCGAAGCTGACGCGCGCCCTATCTTTGACACAGCTAACAACAAGTCTCTGGCCGAACCTGACCAAGAAATGGTTAAAGCAGTTAAAGAAGACCACGACGGCACTCGCGAGTTTGTTAACCAGCCTATCGGTAAAGCTAACGATGTAATGTACAGCTTCCTTGCTCTAGTGCAGGATGACCCAACAATTCAGATCGTTAACCTTGCACAAAAAGCTTACGTTGAGCGCTTTATCCAAGGCGATCCAGATCTAGACGGCATCCCTGTACTTTCAGCGGCAGCACCGTTTAAAGTGGGTGGTCGTAAGAACGATCCAAACAACTTCACCGAGGTTGAATCGGGACAGCTTACCTTCCGTAACGCAGCCGACCTTTACCTATATCCGAACACGCTAGTTGCAATGCGCGTAACCGGTCACGAGGTACAAGAGTGGCTTGAGTGTAGTGCAGGTCAATTCAATCAAATCGACGTAAACAGCGACAAGCCTCAATCTCTTATCGATTGGGACAACTTCCGCACCTATAACTTTGATGTGATGGATGGCGTTGAATACCAAATCGACGTGACTCAGCCTGCGAAATACAACGGTGAATGTCAGGTAGTGAACAAAGACTCTCAACGTATCAAAGGCCTAACCTATCAAGGTAAGCCTATCGATCCTAAACAAGAGTTTATTATCGCAACCAACAACTACCGCGCCTTCAGCGCTAAGTTCCCGGGCACAGGTGCTGACTTCATCGCGTTCGAATCTCCAGATGAAAACCGCACCGTCCTAGCGAACTACATCTCAGAGGTGAGCAAAGAGAAAGGTGAAGTAACCCCAAGCGCAGACAACAACTGGCGCTTCGCTCCAATCTCAAGCGATACCAAGCTAGATATCCGCTTCGAGACAGCTCCAAGCGACAAGGCAGCTGAGTTCATCGCTGATAAAGGTCAATATCCGATGAAACGTGTAGACACAGACGAAAGTGGCTTCGCGATTTATCAGATTGATTTGAGTAAGTAAGAAAAAAGACCCCAGATGGGGTCTTTTTTTAGCTGTAAGCTACAAGCTGTCAGCTTTCAGTTCTAGGTGCGTCATTCCCGCAGGTTAGCTGGAATCTTCTTATGCCCTATGTCGAAGCTAAGGTACATAATCGTCTATCTTTTTCCCCCAGTATTCGACCTCGGATTTTTATCCGAGAACACCTTCAAGAGATCAGCCGTTAAGAATACACCGACCTCACCACTTCCCCGTGCTGTCACACCAAAGGAATAAGAATTCAGTACATGGAACATCGCACCATAAGCAACATCATCCACGCCAGCTCTATCTGAGAATGTTACGACCGCAGAAACACCAAAAGGAAAATTAATCCAATCAAAGGAACCATAGCCACCATTCCAATAATTTATCCCAATAACCTCTAGCGATATCGCTCCCTCAAACTGGTTACCATCATCAGCATCTCCAACATACTCCATGACAAACCAAGGTCTAACCAAGTGAATTTGATAAGGTGGAGGGGGAACAAACTTGTCCTGCTTCAATTCATCCGAATACACCCAAGCGGTAAAAGACTTCTCCCACAGGTATTGGTAGCGAGACTCGTTAAAGAAGCGCTCCCACTCTCTCTCACCCGCTATCAGACCTTTTTTCAAATTCGCAAGAGTCTCGTTTCGCTCTGGATTGCTCGCACTATCCGCAGCTTCAGCCCATTTACTTACAAAAACGACACATGCGTTGCCCTTAACACCTTCCGACCCCTCAGCTGAGGTACACTTCAATTGCTCCTCACATTGCGCTATAGCGTCATCGCTAAACGTCAGCTCTACCTCAGTACTACCATTTTCGGGATACGGGACAATCTCCACAACGTACTCCTGGTTCTTTGGCAGTTTCCGTCTAGTCGGGTCATCCCCAGTGAACTGCAACACATCTCCGCTGTTGTCACTGCTTTTATACCCAACCAAATCAGAATCAATTGTGGTCTTTATATGCTTAGAGATATCGTTACCTGTAGTAATATCGACATTCGCTCCAGACTGCATTAATGCTACCAAATAACGCTGATAAGCCTGCTCTGCAACCCCAGCGCTCGAATAGTATGCTTGACTCGCCTCCTCTCGTACTTTTGCACTCAGCGACTTGTCGTCCATTTTTTCCTTTAATTTTTTGCGCTCCACTTGGAATGAACCAAACTCACTAGCAGGCGCATACAGCCGCGATTTCCAGTAGTCCTCACCAGTTTGAGGCTCACACACATCATCAGCCCATACACCAAAGCTGGTCATAAACACCCCGCAAAGAAGGCTAAGGCGTATCGCTTTTCCAAAGCATTTCATAGCACTCTCCTTAGTGAAGCTGTCACTCTTTTGGTTGAGGGTCTTCTTGGTCGAAGTCTTTTACATACTCTCCATATTCCTTAAGCAACTTAAACCACTCAACCACATCTTTCGGCTTCTCTATTTCAGCTAACTCATCAATAAGCTCGTCTGCACCTTTCAATGCCGCATCAAGTTTCTCATCAATTTTTTCAGCTGCAATTGGGGAAACATTGAAATCACCCGAGTCCATAGTTCTTGATAGAAACAAATAGGACACCTCAGGATTGCAGATATATTCTTTCAAACTGTGCGGGTCGAGTTCTTCATAAAAATCTTCGGTTTCTATAGAACGGAACTCATACATCTGACTTGGCGGTGGCATCCAAGATTGAGGGGGATTAGTCGAAGCCAACGACTCACGTAGTCGTATTCATGAGATATGTCGTAAAACCTATACAAGCAACCCTTTTTGCCTGGAGCTGGTCGCACAACGGATTTAAGGGGGTCTGTGGTAGACGTCATACCGTCTATGAGCTCACCAAAGAAATGAAACAAGGGCGTCACATTGGCAAACATCCATAACGTCGAGAGCTTATTTTTTGAAGGGTCTAAAGAATAAGTTTTCCCCTTCTTTTCTGGATCGGAGACGCCACTACCGTACATTTTACGAAGCGTGTCGTGCACAACCGCCGTCCCCATAGAGTGCGCAACAATATGAACGCCCTTCAATCCTGATTTGTGTATTTTTTCACCTTTGGCCTCTTCAACGGCTTCAGTTATCTTCCTAGCGACTTTGTAGCGAACCAACTCAGAATGTAGGCCAGCATAAAGAAGAATGTCTAAACCATGCGTCGTAAACCAATTGTCATCGTCTATTTTTTCAGCCACTTAAGCATCCCGGCACTTGCAAGCCAGCCGACTTTAAAAGGGTAAAGAATTCATCACGATTCTCTTTAATTCTTTTTCTTTCTTCCTCAAAAACCTCGTCATACCCAATACCAACTACTTTTACATACTTAGCATACTCAGCATTCTTGCCTTTAAGGCCGTACCTCTTGAGGCAAATATTGCCCGCCTCATTAACCGTCTCCTCAATACTTTTTTTTGTATGCGTGCCTATCCCATGTACCACCAATAATAGTTCCATAGTCATCACCTATCTGCCATTCTGACAGCAGATAGCTTAGTAGATATTCAACCGATACCAATTAAACAAAAGCCCAGGATACCGCAGTATCACTGAGCTTCTTGATTTAAAACAAGGTTACAATTAATACACTCAGCGGATTAAATAATTGATTTAAGTAGAATTACTGCAATACCGAGTGAATCAAAGTGAAAGGCCTAACTCCGATAGAATACCGAAATCAGGCCTTAGAAGTCGCTTAGCAGAAATGTCCTATATTACGGGGTGGATCTTCGAACGCAGAGGATCAACTCTTTGCATCACATCAGATCACGGATAGGCAAAGCCTTCCGTTATGACGATTGTGTATGGCACCGTTTCGCAACAGTTCCCCTGTCTGATCGCTGATAGCTTAGAGCTGACAGCTATCTCTTTACCCCTTCAGCACCCTCTCAATCTCCTGCAAACTACTCGGGTCATCAATCGTCGAAGGCACTACATACTGCTCACCATCGGCTATCTGACGAATCACCCTGCGTAAGATCTTACCCGAGCGTGTTTTGGGTAATCTATCCACCACCAGCGCTTGGTCGAAGCAGGCGACAGCGCCTATTTCATCACGCACCTTACCTATGAGCTCCTTACCAATGGTGGCATCTTCCACTGACACCCCATCTTTAAGCACAACCAAACCAAGGGGTTTCTGACCTTTGAGGTCATCATGGATACCGACAACCGCACATTCTGCAATCGCTGGGTGTCCCCCAACTACCTCTTCCATCTCACCAGTCGAGAGCCTGTGGCCTGCCACATTTATCACATCATCAATACGACCCATGATGAACAGGTAACCATCCTCATCAATATACCCGCCATCGCCTGAAAGGTAATACCCCTCAAACTGGCTGAGGTAACCCGATTGGAATCGGTCGTGGTTTCGCCACACCGTTGGTAAACAGCCTGGAGGCATAGGACGTTTTACCGTGACATAACCTTGCTGATTCGGCGCGCAAGTCTCACCAGCTTCATCCAAGATCTCTACCTGATATCCCGGCACAGGCACTGTTGCAGAGCCCGGTTTCACCGGTAGGGTCTCTATACCCGTTGGGTTAGCTGCAATGGCCCAGCCGGTTTCCGTCTGCCACCAGTGGTCAATGACTGGCTTGCCGCTTACCTCTGTCACCCATTCAAGGGTTGGCGGGTCTAAACGCTCCCCTGCCATAAAGATGGTTTGTAGCTTGCTAAGGTCATAGTGCTTTAAGAACTCCCCTTGCGGGTCTTCCTTTTTCACGGCGCGAAATGCGGTGGGAGCGGAGAACAATGCCTGAACACCATACTCCTCACACACTCGCCAGAATGCCCCAGGGTTTGGCGTTCGCACTGGCTTGCTTCATACAAGACGGTGGTGCAACCATGGATCAGCGGTGCATACACGATATAAGAGTGCCCTACTACCCAGCCCACATCGGATGCGGCCCAGAACACGCCATCCTCAGGAATGTTATAGATGGTGCTCATTGAGTATTTCATCGCAACCGCGTGACCACCATTATCTCGCACCACGCCTTTCGGTTTACCTGTAGTGCCTGAGGTGTAGAGAATATACAAAGCATCGGTCGCTTTAACGCTGGTACATGGCGCTGGCGCAGCTTTCTCCACCTCGGTTCTCCAATCTAGGTCTCGCTCGTTACTTAGTTCCGCTTCGAGCTCTGGGCGCTGATAGACCACCACATTCGACGGTTTCCAACGGCTTTCCATGATGGCTCTGTCCACCAGCGGTTTGTACGCAAGTACCTTCTCGATTTCTATGCCGCAAGAGGCGGTTAGAATCACTTTAGGCTCGGCATCTTCAATGCGAACCGCAAGCTCACCGGGGGCAAAGCCGCCAAACACCACTGAGTGCACAGCGCCAAGCCTTGCACAGGCGAGCATCGCCATCGCGGCTTGAGGGATCATCGGCATATAGATGACTACGCGATCGCCTTTATTTACACCCAGCCCTGCCAACATGCCTGCGAGTTTTTCGACTTCAGTCAGCAGTTCGCTGTAACTGTACTTTGCTTTCACTCCGGTCACCGGAGAGTCATAAACCAGCGCCGTTCGGTCTCCTCGCCCTTGCTCCACATGGTGATCCAACGCCAGATAACAGGTATTTAGCTCACCATCGGCAAACCAACGCTCTATGCCATGCTCGTCCTTTCCAAGGATGGTTTTCGGAGCAGTGAACCACTCTAACTTTGAGGCCTGCTCCGCCCAAAAACCCTCAGGATCGGATACAGATCTTTGATACTCGGTTTGATAATCAGACATACTAGGCTCCTAGTTAATGACTAGAGACTGCATAAACTCGTTAACGCTCGATTGCTCAAGCTTGGTTTGGTCTTTACAAAGCTCATAAATGGCTTGGCATTGAGCTTCTGGGTAGCGCGTACGCAGGTTAGACAAGAACTTCTGTTCAAGCACTGGAATGCCCTCGGCGCGACGTCTTCTATGCCCAATCGGATACTCCACCTCCACTTTTTGCGTAGAACTGCCATCTTTGAAAAACACCTGAATAGCATTAGCGATTGAGCGTTTATCCGAGTCCAGATATTCCTTGCTGTAGCGCTCATCTTCTATGATGGTCATCTTAGATCTCAACTCATCGATGCGAGCATCGCCCTTATGGAAGCTATCTTCGTAATGCTCCGCAATCAGGTCACCATGGATAAGCGGTACGGCAATCATGTATTGCAGGCAGTGATCTCTATCGGCAGGGTTTGCCAACTCACCCACTTTAGAAATGATGCGAATAGCAGACTCATGGGTAGTCACCTCAATACGCTCGATCTCAGAGAGCTTATCTTTAACCTCAGGGTGCAAGGTCACCGCCGCCTCTACCGCTGTTTGAGAGTGGAACTCCGCAGGGAAAGAGATCTTAAACAGCACGTTCTCCATCACATAGCTCTCAAAACTCTGGCTTACCTTAAACTGCTCACCCTTAAATAGCACATCGAAGTAGCCCCAGTTTGGTGCTGAAAGCACTGTTGGAATACCCATTTCGCCCTTCATGGTAATCATCGCAAGACGCACTGCACGAGACGTAGCATCACCCGCAGCCCAAGACTTACGTGAACCTGCATTCGGCGCATGGCGATAGGTACGTAGCGCGCCACCATCAGCCCAAGCGTGTGACAAGGCATCTATCACCTGATCTCGATTGCCGCCAAGCATCTTGGTTACTACAGCGGTGGAAGCCACACGCACCAAAAGTACATGGTCTAAGCCAACTCGGTTAAAACTGTTCTCCAGCGCTAGCACGCCTTGGATCTCTGTGCCTTGATCATAGCTGTGAGCACATCTTTCATAGTTAAAGGTGCTTTACCTTCAGAAACGGCAACACGGCTAAGATAGTCTGCCACCGCTAAAATAGCGCCTAGATTATCCGATGGATGACCCCACTCTGCCGCAAGCCAAGTATCATTAAAATCGAGCCAACGCACGATACATCCAATATTAAATGCAGCGGTAATAGGATCTAGCTCATGAGAGGTGCCCGGCACGCGCGCGCCATTTTCTACCTGCATGCCCGGCACAACTGGTCCAAGGTGCTTGGTACACTCAGGAAAGCGCAATGCGAGCAAGCCACAGCCTAAGGTGTCCATCAAGCAGTTACGCGCCGTGTCATACGCCTCGCTAGATTCAATCTCGGTGTTCATCACGTAATCGGCAATTTGAACAAGTAATTCATCCGGCGCTTGGCGCTCGTTTAGATCTACATTTTGACTCATCATCTATTCCTTTAAATTAACGTTGTTCAATTGGAAGCCAGTCTTGATGCTCAGGACCATCGTAATCGGCGCTCGGACGAATAATGCGGTTGTGCTCTCGCTGCTCATAGATATGTGCGGCCCAGCCGGTCAGTCGACTCATCACAAAGATTGGGGTAAACAGCTTGGTTGGAATATCCATAAAGTGATAAGCAGAGGCATGGAAGAAGTCGGCATTGCAGAACAGGCCTTTCTCGCGCTTCATCACCGACTCTACTCGCTCAGATACCGCATATAGATGGGTGTCTGCTACCTCTTCAGAAAGCTGTTTCGACCAATACTTGATAAGTGCATTTCGCGGGTCTGACTCTCTATACACAGCATGCCCGAAGCCCATGATCTTCTCTTTTCGCTCTAGCATTCCTAAGATGTTCTGTCCGCCTCTTCTGGACTCTTCCAGTCGCTGATCATATCCATAGCGGCCTCATTCGCACCGCCATGTAGTGGACCGCGCAAGGTACCGATAGCGGCTGTGATACAAGAATGGATATCAGAAAGGGTGGATGCGCACACACGCGCGGCAAAGGTAGAGGCGTTGAACTCATGCTCGGCGTACAAGATCAAAGAGCAATGCATCACCTTTTTGTGCAGCTCAGACGGCGCCTTGTCCGTAAGTAGCTTTAGAAAGTAGCCACCGATGCACGACTCACTCTGATCTTCGGTATCTACGCGCACGCCATCATGGCTAAAGCGATACCAGTAGCAGATGATGGCAGGGAACAACGCCAACATTCGCTCCGTTGCTTGTTGCTGCTCATCAAAACTCATCTCTTGCTCTAGATTGCCGAGCACCGAACAGCCAGTACGCATCACATCCATTGGATGTGCGCTTGCAGGCAGCAACTCTAACGCTTGTTTTAGCGCCTCTGGCAGACCACGCTGCGCCACTAGTGCTGTCTTGTAGTTATCCAGTTCAGTTTGATTTGGCAGGTGCCCCTTCAGCAGTAGGTGCGCCACTTCTTCAAACTCAGCGTGCTTAGCCAAATCTGAGATATCATAGCCGCGATAGGTTAAGCCTGTTCCCGACTTACCCACGGTACATAGGGAAGTTACCCCTGCACACTGGCCTCTGAGTCCTGCACCTCCGATTGGTGCGGTAGTTTCCAACGACATAATCACTCCTTGTGACCTGTTTACGCTTGTACTACTTGCGTCAGGTTCGCTCAAATGTTATCGACGAAATAGCTCGTCTAGCTTCTGTTCAAAATAATGATAATTCAGGTAGTTATACAGCTCGGCTCGAGTCTGCATCTGCTCTAGCAATGCTTTTTGATTACCCTCAGAAAGCAGATGAAGATACGTAGTTTCAGCAGCCTTATTCATTGCGCGAAACGCCGATAGCGGATAAAGCACCATATCCACGCCCACCTCGGCTAGCTCTTCACAGCCATACAGTGGCGTCTGACCAAACTCGGTAATATTGGCCAGGATAGGCACATCTCGGCCTATGGCAGATTTAAGCGCGGTAGAAAAATCGTGATATTGAGACAGTTCATTCATCGCCTCAGGAAACACCATATCCGCGCCCGCTTCCACACAGGCGATGGCACGCTCTATTGCTCGCTCCATCCCCTCTACCGCTAGGGCATCGGTTCTTGCCATAATCACAAAATCGCTATCGGTTCTGGCATCCACGCTCGCTTGATGCGGTCCACCATCTCTTCTTGGGTCACTATGGCTTTGTTTGGTCTATGGCCACAACGCTTCTGCGCCACTTGATCTTCGATATGCACCGCCGCCACACCGGCTTTTTCCATCGCCTTAATGGTGCGGGAGATGTTAAACGCCCCGCCAAATCCAGTATCGATATCCACCAACAACGGCAGATCACAGGCATTGGTGATGCGCGAAGCGTCAATAAGCACATCGCTAAGCTCAGTAATGCCGAGGTCCGGCAATCCATAGGAAGCATTCGCTACCCCAGCTCCCGAAAGATAAATAGCCTGATGCCCCACCTCTTTTGCCATCAACGCACAGTACGCGTTCACTGTGCCGACGATTTGTAGCGGATCGTTTTGCGCCACCGCCTGTCTAAACTTCTTACCCTGACTCATTAAGTTTCCCTTACTCAATCTCTGATTCGAGCAAGCGTCTGCTGCCCGAGATATGACGACGCATCAAGATCTCAGAAAGCTCTTCATCTCGATTACGGATCGCCTCTAATATGAACTGGTGCTCGGCTAGCGCCTTATGGGGGTCGTTATGACGGCGCGGCGACTGATAGCGATACATGCGAATTAGGTGATAAAGCTCTCCGCACAAAAGCTTAATAAGATGCCCGTTCCTACTGGCGTGAATGATTTGATGATGAAAGTCGAAATCCCCTTGTTGCAAAGCATAGGGCTCACCATCTTTGTTGTTAAGGTGCTCAGCATGCGCTTGCAGCAATGAGGACAAACGCTCAAGCTCTGGCTCAGTAATGTGCTTGGCCGCAAGCCTTGCTGCCATTCCCTCTAGAGACTCGCGCACTGTGTAAAGCTCTATCAAATGCTGTTTCGAAACGCTAATCACTCGTGCGCCAACATGGGGTATGCGCTCAATAAGACCTACCCCTTCCAGACGCATCAAAGCTTCACGCAGTGGCCCACGACTCACCTCAAAGCGTTTAGCAAGCTCAGGCTCTGAGATCTTGCTGCCTTCAGCTATCTCACCACACACCACGGCTTCGATAAGAAATTCGGTGAGATTCTCTGATTTAGTGGTGTCTTTTACTAACTGCGGAATATTCATCTAAGCCCCAAGATTGTCGACAATCTGCTTTTTCTGATTAAAATTTAGGCTTATATGCAACTAATAACAATCAAATTGTTTACAATTTAGACTAAAGCTAATGCTGCTGGTCAAAAATAATGCGGTAGATCACATCAATTCCGCCTTTAACTCTCAACTGCGCCTGTTAATTCACAAAAAACTGATTCATCGCAACTCTTTGCACCATTCAGAGGAGGATACTGATCCGACAAATCAATAAGTTACCGTGAGTGAGATATGGACAACCTAGTAGAGCGCTTTCTACGCTATGTAAGCTTTGATACTCAATCAGATCCCGAAAACAATCACTGCCCGAGCACCGAGGGGCAGCGTCTATTCGCCAAGCAACTAGAGAAAGAACTCAATGAGCTGGGCCTTTCTGACGTATCACTGGACTTCAATGGTTATCTCACCGCACGCCTGCCTTCCAACGTCGACTATCCAGTTCCGGCTATTGGCTTCATTGCTCATATGGATACCGCGCCAGATGCGTCTGGTAAGGATGTACAACCTCAGATCGTTGAAAACTATCAAGGGGGTGATATCGCCCTAGGCATTGGCGATGAAGTATTGTCACCTGTGCAATACCCAGATTTAAGAAAACTGCTTGGCCATAACCTGATCACAACAGACGGAACCACTCTTCTTGGTGCCGACAACAAGGCAGGCATTGCCGAAATCATCACTGCAGTTTCGCACCTGATCGCCAACCCTGACATCAAGCACGGTGACATCTGTATCGGTTTTACCCAGATGAAGAGATTGGGCGTGGCGCCAATATGTTTAACGTTGAAAAGTTTGGCGCGCAGTGGGCTTACACCATAGATGGCGGCCCTGTAGGTGAACTGGAATACGAGAACTTCAATGCGACTTCAGCGGATGTCATCTGCCATGGCGTAAACGTGCATCCAGGCACTGCCAAAGGCAAGATGATCAACTCAATGAACATCGCTGCTCAATTTCAAATGATGATGCCAGCCGGTCAAACCCCAGAGTGTACCCAAGGCTATGAAGCTTTTATCACCTTAAATCCATGAAGCCATCGGTGGCCCGTACTGAACTCGGCTATATCATTCGCGATTTTGATCGCGAAGGGCTTGAGCGTCGCAAAGCCTTTATGCAGGCTCAGGTTGAGCAGCTAAACAACCAGCTAACTAAAGGCCATGTTGAATTAAAGCTCACCGATGCCTACTTCAATATGCGCGAAATGGTTGAGCCTCATCCGCACATCATCGAGATAGCTAAGCAGTCTATGATTGATTGCGATGTTATCCCAGAGATCAAGCCTATCCGCGGCGGCACCGATGGCGCTCGCCTCTCCTTCATGGGCCTGCCATGTCCGAACATCTTTACCGGTGGCTATAACTTCCACGGCATCCATGAGTTCATCACCATAGAGGGTATGGAACAAGCGGTTAAGGTGATCTGCAAGATAGCGGAAAACACAGCCAAACAAGCTAAGTAATATCGATGCCCAGCTCAATTAGCTGGGCATTTTTTATCTGCTAGCTTCAAACAGACACTTTTAGTCTCTTTTACTACTAGGATAGAGTCATTCCCGAATATTGAGATAAACCATGAACACAGCATCGCATCCAATTCTGTTTGATAAGCTCATCGACTGGCATCAGCATAAACACCCAGAGTATGCCAAAGCCAATACGCCCAATCCGGAATCGGAAGCCTGCTTACATGAACTGGTATCAGAGATCTTAGAGCCATTGCAAAAGGCCCTAGGTGAAATTTCTATCACCTATGGCTTTAACAGTGCCGAACTCAACCGTTATGTTCAGCGCATCAACGCCAAAGATACCGGCCCTAAGGAAGACCAGCACGCCAGCAAAGAGCTAAACCTCAAAGGAAAACGCATCTGCACCCGAGACGGCGCGTCATGTGACCTTTATGTGGAAGGGTATGAAAACCAGATGCACAAGGTCGCCCTCTACATCACCCAAAACCTGCCTTTCGACCGCCTGTATTTCTATGGCAAAGACCGCCCATTGCATGTGAGTTTCGGACCTGATCATAGCCGATACGTCCAATATCGCCGTACCAAAGAAAACGGCGACCGCGTGTTAGCAAAGGTAGTGAAGATTGATAAGACTCACGAATACTTCGCTGATTTTTGATTCAGCCCACTTTCTTAATCCACTGGCGCGATATGATAAGTAACTGTAACAAATAGCCCATATAATGGCCGCCGTACACAGCAGTATCTCCACGGAACTGAGGCTCTGTTGCTTGGTAAAACCTTTTCAGATTTTAAACAGGTGGCTAAATATGTTTTCAGTAAATCTTTGTCCTACGAACAACCAGATTCTTTCTCCTGAGCTAAAGAACAACCTAGTTGCCAAGCTACAAGACTATTTCTGCGAAACGGAGATCTCATTCTGGGAGTCAGACTTTGTCACCCAAAGTGGTAAGTTCAAAGATAGCGAAGAGGTATCCTGCCCACGTTGCGACCATGAACATACAGTTGATACTGCCGAACTAATGCAATTCAACAGCAAACTGGCTATCGTTCCAGCCGACCAAATTGCGGTGCAAATGCCATGCTGTCACCACGACACTAACCTAGCAGAAATGAGCTTTGAAGAAGCGGTATTCTCAAATTGGGGCATCACCATCAAGGGTAAAAACCGGACCGTGCTAGAAGAGTTTCTTCACCACCAAGCCACGCCAGTTGCATTGACCGCAGTTGAAATGCCAGCTTAATCAAGATTCTACAGTCCTCGCAATTGCGGGGACTTTTTTGTTTATTTGAGAACAAATCTTCCAAATAACAGCAAGTTAGCTTCCCCTACTCACATCTAGATTTGCTACCATTAGGACTTGCAACAAAGGAATACCGATGAACAGCACTACCCAGTACTACAACCAGAATGCCCAAAAGTTTTTTGACTCTACAATTGAAGTCGAAATGGAGTCCCTTTATCAAAAATTTCTACCTTTGATACCGAAGGGCGGGAAAATACTCGATGCTGGATGTGGTTCAGGTAGAGACAGCAAAGCATTCCTAGACAAAGGTTTTCAAGTTGAAGCTTTGGATGCTAGCGAAGAGTTAGTTAAATTAGCGACCAAACTTACGGGCATACCTGTCGCCCACTCTACGTTCTTGAACTATCAAGCAGACAAAGATAGCTTTGATGGTATTTGGGCGTGTGCTTCTCTGTTGCATGTGCCAAGCAATGAACTAGATAAAACCTTCTCCCACCTGAGTCAGTTTCTAAAATCCCAAGGTTACTTCTACTGCTCTTTTAAACTCGGCGAAGCAGAGTTAGATAGAAATGGCCGTTTCTTCAGAGACTTAACCTTAGAAAAGCTAAAGGAAATCCTCACTTCATCAGACAGCCTCGAGGTAGATACTTGGTGGGAAACTTCAGATTTGAGGCCAGGGCGTGAAAACGAAAAGTGGTTGAATGCAGTATTAAAACGAACCAAGTAGAGATTGCCCTCAAATGTTAAGTGAGTTTGAAGTAAATGAGGTTATGGCTGAATTCGGCTATGGTCTAAAAGAAAAGCACGAACTGGGTGGCGTTTATACAAACGCAGAGGAGAGGATCGTAATTGTCGATTTCTGGGATACTGCACCTAGCGAATACCGTTACGTAAACTACACAAGTTTTCAGAACCGATTAATGCATCACCATAAGGGTGTATTTAGACTCCTTGCTAACTCTCATGATTCTTTGGCCAAACAGGTTCAGGATTACTTGTTTCCCGATCAGCCAAATCATGTAGCTGAGGGCAATATCAAGCTCTACGGAGCTAACCGAACTGAAGCACACCTAGATCCAACCCCACCTGAGTTTAATTTCCAAACAATTTTTGAAGAAGTGTTTGGCTCCAAGTTTATGTTTGCTCTGCACCCAGAGGAAATCTATATCGACATGCACGGACATCGTAGATATATAGATTTCATGCTCCACAGAAATGAAGGCAATATTGCTATCGAGCTCAACGGTGAGCGTTACCATCACCCTCTACTTATTGGCGAGAAGCAGTATCTATCCCAACTTAACAAACAAAACTCATTGGTTCGGGACAACACCTTGGTGTTCCGTTGGTCAGATAGAGGTATGCGTGACCAGTTTAAGTTTCGTGAGCAATTAAAAGATTATTTTGGTGTAGTTGATAACTTTAAAGCGACTCCTTTTTTCAAAGGTAAGCGCTCAGTTAACTTCCAACTTTATGAACATCAATCTGAAGCGGTATCTTCGATTCGTAAACAAAGAGAGCGTGGTGATAATACCTTTCTCACGGTTCTGCCAACAGGAACGGGCAAAACAGAAGTATTTATCGAAGATTACCGAGAGCAACTACAGCAAGGTCATACCAAGCGCGCTTTGGCAATAGTGCCAACTGTAGATCTAAAGAAGCAACTTGAAGCCCGAGTTTCTAAGCACCTACCCCACGTAAGTATCTGCAACAATTTCGGTTCAAACGCTGATCTAACCATAATTACCAATGCTGCGGCTGTGCGCGATTTTCATGCGCTAGATTCTACATTCTACGATTACATTTTGATTGATGAAGCCCACCGAGCAGCAGCTACGGGTCTATCAAAAGTCTTGGAGCACTTTACCCCTAAAACACTACTTGGTCTAACAGCCACAGACGAAAGGCTTGACCAAAAGCGCCTAGAAACTATTTTTGGAAGCTACCAGGTTGATTTGACATTGCAGCAAGCCATGGAAACGGGCTTAGTACCGCCAATCCGAGTTTTTCGATTGGAGTCAAACATCGACTTTTCCAAAGTGCGATTCAACGGCAAAGAGTTCGTTAAATCAGATCTACAAAAAACGGTTCAAGTTCCCTCTCGAGACAACCTAATTGCAGAGCTGTTGAACAAATACTTCAGCTCTGAAGAGCTTTTTAAACAAGGCATAATCTTTTGTGTAGATATTAAACATACTCAACGTATGGCTAAAGCTCTACAGAATGTAGGTATCTCAGCTAAATCCGTTCATGGTAAGGATCGCTCAGGTATTGATGACTACTTCGCTGGTAAAGTACAGTTCCTATGCGCGTGTGAGTTACTCAGTGAAGGTTGGGACGCGCCACAAACCTCAATAGTAGTGATGGCTCGTCCTACAATGTCGAAAGCGCTCTATATGCAGCAACTAGGGCGCGGCACCCGTTTAGCGAAAGATAAAGAAGCCCTTTATGTTATCGATATCATCGACAACTACGGCCCTGCACTCCTCCAGCCTTGGAATCTGCATAGTTTATTTAGGATCAATAGCTATCTACCGTTTGGCGAAGTAGGCAATTACGATAAACCAACACCTCGACACGAACTTCTGGTTCTTGATGGTATCCACGAAACAGAACGCAAATTAGAGCCTATCAATATTTTCAATTTTGAAGATGAGTTTGGAGACCTGCTAAGTGAAGAGCAACTCGCCCGTGAATTGTTTCTATCAACTGGAACAATCAAGAGCTGGATAAAGAAAGGAAACATCACTCCCACCAGATCTGTACCTTTTGGTAAAACTCACCTGCACTATTTCTCAGAAGACAACATCAGCGAAATTAAGGTGCAGAATAAAATAAAGCCAAGAACAGACGAGACTAGATTCGATGACTTCTGGGAGTTCTTAGAAAAACGTGACTATACCTTCTCCTACAAGATTATTTTCATGCTTTCTTTTATAAAACACGTTGATGAACAAGGTGAAGCTAATACTGAGCAGATTGCACTGAGTTACCAGGACTTTTATTCAAGGTTACTCTACCAACATGGGCAATGCGAAAAGGATAAGAACCCATTGAACGTGAGAGAGAACCTTCAAGACTTAAGTTATCTAAAACGCAGTATTGCAAATAACCCATTTGAGAAGTTTGAACGCAAGAGGTTTTTCTACGAAGCTAAAGAATTATCCTAACTGCAATGGACTCCATTCTCTGGGACAAACTCGATGCAACCCATTGGGAAAGAATACAATCTCAAATGGTCGAGGATGGAATCGATTACTTCCAAAAGATTGGTATTGAATTAACAAAAGAAGACTTCAAGTTTTAACTCTATGCTCAAAATCTCCAACACAGTAGTCCTAGCCGACTGGGAAATCGAAATGACCGCCATCCGTGCACAAGGTGCGGGTGGTCAGAACGTCAATAAAACTTCGTCGGCAATACATCTCAGATTTGATATCAACCGCTCTACCCTACCAGCGTGTACAAAGAAAAGCTATTGGCATTATCAGACAGTCGCATCAGTAGCGATGGCGTTATTATCATCAAAGCGCAGACCTATCGCACACAAGAGCAGAACAGGCAGGATGCACTGGATAGACTGGTCGAGCTTATAAAGAAAGCTATGGTTGTGCAGAAGAAGCGCCGCCCTACAAAACCGACTAAAGTTTCACAAAAGCGACGACTTGAAGGCAAAAAGATACGCTCAACTACTAAATCATTGCGAGGCAAGGTCATTTAGAACTCTTGCAAATCCCGTTAAATGATCTCGGTTAAACTTCGCCTCATTCCTTGTAGCAAGACTACTTGTCATATCTTATGATGCATTTTCTCTACACCTATGGTGTTCTGTAATCAATGCTGTAACAAAGGAATCTGTGTCGTGTCCGTAGTCTCAATCTCTGTAAACCTTTGGGGCAAGCTTACCAATAGTTTTGACACTGTCACTTTTGAAGAGGGAACAATAAACCTTTATCGAAAAGGTCGTCGAATAGATACAATCGATACTGACAACTTTCAATCGTTCACTGCATCTTCAACTTCGTGGTTGGGTGGTTCGATAACACTTCCTAAAAGCACATGTTTAAATGGTCTAAATCCAAAACAAGTTTCATCGTTTACCGAGGCCATAAACACTGCAATTGAGAAGAGAGTTGCAAGTCGCACTCTATCAGATATCAAAGATTTTGAGCTTAACGCAGTTATTACATTCCCTAGAGATTCTAAATCCGGACATCTCGCACAAATCTGCGAATCTATCCATCTTCTAACTACACAAAGACCAAGCTTGTTATCTAGTTTCGGAGATTCTGAACGGAACCTCGCTCGTTTGATCGCTGACTTCTATCCTCTTGATATAGCATCTCTTCGTGCATTTCACGAAGGCATCAACTTCAACAACGAGAGGAGTTTTATAATGTTGTCGAATCAAACCCGCTAACCGAGGAACAACGTTTAGCGGTTATACGCAATAATGATCGCAACATGGTGCTTGCTGCGGCTGGTACAGGTAAAACCTCAGTGATGGTGGCAAAAATACTGGATCTTGTTGACCGAAAAATCGCTAGTCCAAGTCAAATATTGACGATGGCTTACAACAAAAGTGCTGCAACCGAGCTAGATGAGCGTCTCTCTGAAAAGGCACAAAAGAGCAAGATTCATCTTGAAGAAACACCCCAAATCTCGACTTTTCACGCTCTTGGCAGAAAAATACTCAAAGAGAGTGGGATCGACACGCGACTAAGCCAACTTACTCAAGATAGCGACAAATTAGACATTTGGGTCTCACGCTGGTTACAAACCTACCTCTTACAACACTTCGATAAATTGCCGACTCTAGTTGAAATGATTGCTCCCCCAATCGACAATGAGCTATCGCAGTGCTGCCGCATTTCAACGTTATCAGCGAGATAACACCTTCAGCACAATCAAGGGAGAGAAGGTCAAAGGCTTTCAAGAGCTCCTTATCGCAAACTACTTGTTCATAAAAGGGGTTGAGTATGAATACGAACCTCAATATCCAGTGAAGCAAAGAGTCTCGGCAGGGATCGATTATCGACCTGATTTCTACCTCCCTCAAGCAGATGCTTATTTGGAACACTTTGGAATCAGTAGGGACGGCTCTACACGCATCGACATTGATTCAGTGAAATACAACAGTGATATCGAGTGGAAGAGGCAGTTTCATGAGTCTAATGGAACGAAGTTGGTCGAGACTTATCACTACAACTGGGTAGAGGGTACTCTAAACAATCGCTTAGATTCCTTAATATCCGAGCTCGAGATACCAGCACACCCTAAGAACAAAGATGAAATTCTTAAACACATTAACGAATCTGACTATATATCTGATGGGGCAAAGATATTAAGAAAGTGTCTTTCCGCTATCCGCTCAGAAGGTCTGTCGCCTGCTGCTATATTCCAGCGGCTTACCCAAAACGACATCATAGATGCCAAAAGCACCACTGACTTGCTGACTCAACTTCACGACGACTATATAGAAGAACTTAGGTCGAATGAAAGTATCGATTTCGATGACATGATAAATCTGGCAACCGAGGTGGTTGCTTCAGACGAGTTTATTCCCTCCTGGAGCCAAATACTCATTGATGAGTTCCAAGATATCTCAGCGTCGAGAATGAAGCTAATCACTACTATTATCGAAAAGTCGAAAACCAAACCCGCTTTAACGGTTGTAGGTGACGACTGGCAATCTATCTATCGTTTTTCTGGCGGGAAACTAGAACTAACTACTCGATTTGCAGATCTCATTGGTTCCTATAGTGAAACCAAGCTGCAAAAAACATTTAGGTATAACAATAGCATTGCAAAAACGGCTGGTCTGTTTGTTATGGAGAACCCAGAGCAGTATCAAAAGCAAATCCAAACCCATACAGTCGTCGACACACCTCAAGTTTACTTGCTCGATGATAAGAAAAATGGGAAAGATGCCCTTGAGACCAAAATATACGAGGTGGTTAGCAAGATAAGAAGTCATGACAGCCAAGGTTCGATAGCAATAATAGGTCGCTACAATTATTTGCTTTCTGAAGCGAACATCGCGTTAGGTAAACGTAATGCTCGAGACGGAGTAAAGTTCTGGACTTTTCACAAATCAAAAGGCTTGGAAGCGGACTACTGTATCCTAATTGGGTTCAGTCAAGGTAAGCAGGGGTTTCCCAGTGATACTATAGAAAATACAGTGGTTGAGGCGCTCCTTCCCTCCATAGACAGCTTTCCGGACTCTGAGGAACGCAGGTTATTTTACGTCGGGGTAACTCGAGCAAAAAAGAAAGCCTATATTATTGCTGATCCTAGCTCACCTTCTAAGTTCGTGACTGAGCTACTCAACCCTAAATTTGGCGTTGGTATACATTCTGAGTCCTTCAAGCAGGCCTACCGAACCATCTTTAAATGTAAGCACTGTGAAGAAGGCTTCTTGAAACGAATAGAAGGGCAATATGGTGACTTTTACACTTGTAGCACGGGCAATGGATGCGCTGTTAAAAACGTACGAAGCTGCTCCAAATGTGGGTCTCCTTCTTCCGATACGCGAAGCCACAGTGTGTGTCACAACCCAGCCTGCGGACATAAATCCAAAGTCTGCCCTGCCTGTGGCAGACCTATGGTAAAACGAACAGGAAAAAAAGGGATTTTCTGGGGTTGCTCTGGTTACAGTTTATCGCACGACCAATGTACCTATACAGAAAAACTGAGCGCCTCAGATACAGAGACTGCAAATAGTCGAAAGAAAAGAGCATAAAGGACCTCCAATGAATAGCTCTCGCACTCTAATATCTATTAGAAGTTGAAAGTGTTTAGCTTATTTAATAGTGTTCACACCCAAATATGAATATCTCTAATTCATCGTCAACCTAGACCAAATCAATAATCATGCGTCTCGAAAGAAACATATATCTTTGGAGAAAAAATGATTAATAAATTTAAGTACTCTTTGGTTGCAGTGTTAACGACTACTGCCCTTTCGGCGAATGCTGGCATTAAGATCTTGGACAACGATCAAGGGCACTTTTCTATCGGTGGTGACGTGGAGTTGGACTTCAACTATCAGGATAGAGATTCTACCAAGGCAGTAGCAGTGAGTTTAACCAAGACGGCCGTATCCTAGTTGAGTTCTCTGGTGAGAGATACAGCAACAGCGGTCACTTCGTGGGCGTGAATGTAGAGTCGCTATTTAGGACCGATGGTGATGTAGGTGTGGATGATGTCTACCTAACCTTCGGTAAAAAGATGGCTGGGCTATCACTGCTGGTCGCTTCGAGGCTTATGACATGTTCCCTGTTGGGCTAGATGTATTCCTTGAGTATTCGGGCGATACCTCAAACGACCTATACACCGATGGCAGTGCCTATATCTACCAGATGAAAGAAGCGCGCGGCCGTGGTTCTGACGGTCAAATCATGTATAACCAGAGCTTTGGTAATCTGTACCTTGAGCTTGCGACTATGATAGGCGATCGCTCATCTCTATTCGCCGACAGCTATCAAGGCGTTCAAGTGGATAGAGACAATGTGAAAGACTCCTTCTTGGTTCGCCCTGTTGTGGCTTATCAGCTAGGTGATTTTACCTTAGCTGCGTCGATGGAAAGCAACCTAGTCAGTGATGCGATTGTTGACGTAAACGGTAGAGATATCTCCGATCGTACCGGTTATGGCGCAACGGTAAACTGGGCGAATGATGACTGGTCTGTCAATGCCAACTTCGCTTATATGGATGCGGTAGATGAAGAGAACATGTCTATGGTCTAAACGCCGTGTATAAGAACTTTGGCCTAGGGCACGTCTACGCCACCAATGAATACGACAACAGTAGCTTTGCTGTTGGTGACGTTAATGTGCACACCACCTATGCCTCGTATGAGTTTAAAGATGTGCTAGACATTCAAGACTTCGGCATCGCGCTTGGTACTTATTACACCACAGTTGAGAACAAGACTGACAACATGAGTGTGTTCTCAGAAGATGATGATTTCGGTGCTCGCGTTAGACTGACATACGTTTTCTAATATATCTGTAAGACATCAAGTTTATAAATGACTATATTCCTTTGGCAAAATATACCCTCTATTTTACTCTGTGAAATATTGAACATTTAAATAACGATTCTGATGTGCTTATTTATTAATAACTATTAGAAACAGAAGAAGCCTGCTTATTACAGGCTTCTTTCATCTTTAATATAAATAGCTAGTTCGGTAAAGTTAGCGTCTTTGCTTACCTCTGTTTCGAGCTTGGCAGCCTTATACGCAGAAGCTGCTTTCGCTTGTGAATCCAGAATTGAGTCAACAGTGAGTTTCATCGGCTCTCTTGGTTCAATTCCGTCGGCAAAGGTTCTCATACGTGGAGGAATGTCCTTCTCTTCTTCTGTCGGACGAGGCATTCGCTTGAATCGAGACAGATAGAATGCTTCTAGCTTCTCACGAGCCCAATCACTTTTACGTAGGTATTTAACGCTGCTCTTAATCGAAGGGTTGGTATGAAAACAGTTAAAACGCATGGCAGTGTCCAAGATATCCCAGCCGTAGTGTTCCACTAGCTCCGTCACCATTTGTTCCAATCCCAAGCCATGCAGCGGATTGTTTTGTAAGCCTTCTCTATCGATTGTCATAGTATGTTCGCACCCTATTTTTGTTGGCTAAGTCTAACACGACTAATGAGCTTGGATGAAAGTTAAGTATCAATCATCTTTTAGGCATGCAAGACGTAGGACTCTTGGTTGATATGGCGATTATTTGCAATCGGCATTATCAAAGCAAAGAGACTGACCACTGGCAGGAATCTCTCCCTTCTTATTACGCATACCATCAAGTTTGATGTTTAGGTAAGTCGGCTTGTCTCCTGAAAGGCCTACCCACATTATGTGGTCCATATTCACAAGCTGGTCTTCAAAGATCTTACCGCCGGAGGTCGCCAGTTGGATGTAGTCCTGCCCTAGCCTTTGAGTATATTGATAGCTATGCACATGACCGTTAAATACCGTGTAGTTGCGCCCCATCAATTCAGTTTCTATGGCCTTGAAATTCTTCTCTTGTTCATTCTGCCATACCGGCTTATGCATGAAGATAAAGGTCCAACGAACATTAGGTTCTCTTGGATCGCATCAATCACATAATCACGTTGATTATCGCTAATTTCACCATAGTAGCGCTGGCTTAACTTGGCATATTCGGTATTTTCAAACTGTGCTGGGTCTTTCTTATATACCTCTATAGCCTGATTTCTTTTGACTTTAAGGTCGGTAAAGAAGGCATCTGTGAAATCCTCACTGTCCATCACAATAAACAGCGAATTCTGGTATACAAAGTGGTAGTAGCGGGGACCTATGGTCTTCTCATACCAGGTTCGCATCTTGGCATTGGATATATCGTGGTTGCCTACTGCTGGATAAAACGGGATACCCTTGTTCCCTAGATTATTTTGGAAGGTCGCCCACTCACTATTCATTTGTGCTTCGTCTTCGGTGCCACCTTCAATCAGATCACCGATGCTCATGATGAAATCTGGTTGCATCTGCTCGATACCCTTTGAGGCTACCTTAAAAACGCCGTCTCGCTCACCACCAGTAAGGTCACCAATAATGGCGAAACGTATTTGGCCTTTAAGAGGCTCGGGCGCATCGAACGCAAAGGCCACTGAGCTAACTAAAACAAGAGAGGAGAATATAGACTTGAGCATAGGGTTATCCATTTGGTTCGACACCTCAATTCTAATGCTATTGAGCTTATTCTCTTAGCCATTAGACGACAGCTATACCTGATAATTGGCTTTGTTTCCAATATCAAAATGAAGCGGCATCTGCCATTTTGATACTCAAAAAACCAAAGATTAATCCAGCAAACAAAGCACTCATCGCCGTTAATATGTCTAGATAGAAATATTGACCAATCAGAGCCAAACCGATAAAAACAGGGATAAGCTTTAGGCCCGGAACCTTAAAACAAAAGGACTCTTTTAGAGCAATGCCGGAAAAGGTAACGCAGAAAAGCAGTTGAGCGATGAGAGGCTGGCCTATGACAGCAATAACCAATAAGCCGACCCATGAACTCCACACTATGATCGCTCGAATATTCTTATCATAGATATGAAGGTTAGCGGCAATCAAAGCAGCACTTATGGCAAGCAAACTCATCACTGAAGCAGCGACTTGCGCGATGGATATATAAGCCAAGAAAAGGTAGGAGAACGCCAGTAATGAAATGCCGAAGCGATACCCTATAACGCTCAGCTTATCTAGGGTATCTAACTCTTCTTTATGTTCCGGATTGGCCATTACTGGTCGTGATGTGTATCGATGCGTTCAATATCTACACTGCCAGTCAGAGAATCTACCACTGCCTTATAGTGGACAGTTGGAGAGCTTTCAGATTTGAACTTGTATTTGAACTGGGACACGGGCAGTAATATCGGCGTGTCTTCGTAATAACTAATGCCGTAGCCATCAGCTTGATATTCAGGCGAACTGGTTAGAAAAGTCATGGCGCGCTTTTTATTTGATTCTTGATTGTAGCGAGGCATGGTGGATGGATTGCTTGGATAACTCGTACCATCGTGCTTAACCAGTCGAAGATAACCATTGCTCCAAACGATTAGGTTCTTCCAGCCGTTTGTCTCACGATGACCCAACATAATTGGTAGTTCAGTGACCGTCATTCGGGCAATCTGATTGTTGTCGCTATCGATAATAAAGGCTGTACATCCACCTGTGCCACAGTATTCCATCCCCTCCATTAAGATAAGGACCTCATCACTGCCATCACCATTCAGATCAGCTTTACCGGAATTGTATTTAGTGCCATCGGCCGTCTCCCCTTCAGGAAAGGTAACCTGTGCATAGCTTGGCAGAGGGCCTTGAGTTTTAACTTCAGTTTGGGTTTGTTTACTAGTTTCAGGAGCAGATTGGCAACCAGCAAGAAATAGCGCTAGCGCCACACCTGAAAAAGTTTTGATTCCGTTCATAACCTAATTCCGATATATCAGTCAAAAAACGAGTTTTATCAGAAGTTTAGATTAGATTGGCTCGACATAGTAATAAATCGCCAGAAAATGGCATACCGCGCCCGCCAATACAAAGCAATGCCAGATGCATGATTAAACGGAATGCGCTTAGCCACATAAAAAATCACGCCCAAGGAATAGATCAAGCCACCAGCGGCAAGGAGTACCAACCCGCCTACTTCTAGGTGCATCGCCAGTTGATAAACAACGATTAACGAAAGCCAACCCATAGCCATATAAGAGATAAGCGAGAAACGCTTGAAGCGATAGACAAAAGCCACCTTCATAATGATGCCAAGCAGCGCAATACTCCAAATCACGATCATCAAGCCAATCGCAAGCGGAGTTCTTAGGCTTACTAACAAGAATGGGGTGTAACTTCCTGCAATTAGCAGATAGATGGCACTGTGGTCGAAGGTTTTAAGCCAGCGCTTAGCTCTTTGAAATGGAATCGCGTGGTAGAGAGTCGAGGCCAAGAACAGCACTATGATGCTCGAGCCGTAGATAGCCATACTGGTGATGGTTAAACCATCGGCGGAGTGGTCTATCGCTTTTATCAAAAGCATGATCAAACCAACAATGCCAAATACCATTCCCGCCCCGTGTGTAATGGAGTTAGCTATCTCTTCTTTTACTGAATATTGAGCTTGTGACTGCGACATTTGCTCGCCCTCTTGCACGATTACCGAGCTAGTATGTCACGTTTAGCGAACAAGTGTAAGCTGAAATTTTATTCTCTGAAATTGGTTGTTAAACAATGAATGTCACAGATATTAAACACGCCTAGCCAAGCCCCGATATCCGCTTCGAATAACGCGTTAGCGCATCTAGTGCTATTGTTATTTCTACGGTTCTCTTTGTTGTATGACCCCTCCCCGTTTACTTGAGAGGAAAATTCATGGGCAATTTCATCTTTGATAACCTTCTAATAATTGGCCCCGCCAATCGTGGCGCTGATATCTTGCTTTCTGCTGCTGCAGAACATTCGCAAATACCAACAAGAGCTGCAAAGCCTAACTCATAAAAAACAGGTAGAAGCCGAAACTGAAAGCGAGGCTGAGCTGGAAAGTGAGATCCTCGAGCATCAGCTAGAGAGTAATACCGAAACGGACACCCCTTCCCCATCCAGTAACACTGTTTATGGTGCGGCACTCTTCTTATCTGTTCTACTGCTCACCTTGGCGGGTATCTCCGCGCAATCGAGAGTAAGTATTGCCCAAGTAGGTTTTGAAGAGCTAGAAACGTCAAATCAGGAACTTCGAGACAAGATCCAAGTATTCGAAGAAGAGCAGACTAAGCTAGTCACCGAAATCAATGACTACAAGCAGAGCCAAAAGACCCCACTGGAAAGGCTAAAGATCGAAGATATGATAGACGGTAGAATGCAGGTCGCCTTTGGTTGGGTACCGAGCTCAGCAATACTATCCCTCGAAGTAGTTACCCCAAGCGGAGAAACGATAAATGAAGCAAGTGCCAACGGTTCAAAGGGTGGCCATTTCACCCAAGATCCCATGAATGGTACGCAAACCATCATGTGGTCAGATAAACGAACCCCGAAAGGCAAACACCGAATCATCATCCGTCATGTCTCCGGTGGTGCAGCTCAGCTAGGGATCAAGATAGGCATGAACAACACCATTCAAGAATATGAGGACGTATTAACCTCATCCGACGGAGTGTTGGAGCTCAATATAGAGGTGCCGTAATCTTTCAACACAAAGAAAAAGAGTGAGCGTTTTAGCTCACTCTTTTTTGATTAGATATAAGGTCTAGTTGCACTCTTGAGCTCATAAAGCTCAATACTCGCCTTCCCTTTATCTAGTTTGATGCTTTGACCATCGGTAAATACTCGCGCACTCATTACATGCTCGCCGCCGTTAACAAACAGCTCTAAAGAAGAGTTATCGGAAAGGATGCGTAATTCTACTTTCTCGCTTGCAAGCGGCAACTCACGAATCGTATCGCCTTGCTGGATTTGAGTGTGGGTTCTGTCTAATAACAGAGTGGCATTTTCTAGCTTGATAGAAACATACTGCTCACCAGAGTCATGCAAGCGAAGTTCAGCGCCCTGCTCTAGAGTCACATTCAAATCAAAAGACTTGCTAGTTAGTCCGGTATACGCCCCGCCTTCACTAAGTTCAAACTGCTGCTTTTCACCGCGAAGAGATTCAATCTCAACAATTGGCCACTGGATAAGTTTGCCATCCACGTAAGTTAACTCGCGTAATGCGGTCAGTTGATGCACCCAATTATTGCTAGGGTGTTCAATCTCATCTGGAAGCCCCATCCAACCAGACATAATACGGCGACCATTTGGTGTCTCTAAAGACTGCGGCGCATAGAAGTCAAAACCCATGTCTAGGTTCTGAAACTCCTTCAGAGCAATACCGTTGTCTTGGCCAAACTCAGATTTGAAGATGCCGTTGTGATGAGGGATAGTATGGTGCTTGCTCTCAGACTCAACACCTTGAGGCCTGCAACCACAAAGCTTTGGCCATTTAGTTCGAAGAAATCTGGCATTCCCACATATAGCCGAAATCACCCTGCTCTTCACCAAACAGGCCTTTGAACTGCCACTGTTTTAGGTCAACAGAGCTGTAGATAGCAAGGCGACCTTTGAGGTCAGTGGTCTGTGCGCCAAGGAACATCAGCCACACATCACCACGCTTCACTATCTTAGGGTCGCGAATATGCTCGGTCACACCTGGGGGTAGTTCAGGAACAACTGGACCGAGCTTTTTAAAATCAATCCCGTTTTCAGATACAGCCAAACACTGTGTGGTTTGGCGAATGCGCTCATTACCGATGCGAGTATTTCCGGTGTAGAAGAGCATCAACTCGTCGCCATTATTTAGCGCATGACCTGAGAATACCCCGTGGCTATCGAACCAATCAGAAGGTGTTAATCCTAGTGGCTTCCACTCCCAGTTAATCAGATCTTTACTGGTCAAGTGTGCCAATACTTGTCTTTGTGTACACATGCGTATGGATACCACTGATAGAAAAGGTGGTACTCACCACGGTGATAGATAAAGCCGTTCGGATCGTTAAGAAGACCTTGTGGCGGAGCCACATGCCAACTTGGACGGAACTCACATTCAGTCGGCTGAACGCAAGCATCAGCAAGCGCTCTCAAGTTTTCATCAATCAAGGTGCCAAGCTCTAGAAGCTCAGAGTCAGTTAGTTGACGTTCATTCGGAAGAACAATTTGAGTCTCTCCCAATACATCTAGTTTTATCCAGCTTTCGATGTGCGAAGTAAGAAGACCTGCATCCACAACCTCAATAAACTGCTGCCCTTCTGCCTTTAGCACTCGGCGAAGGTTAGATTGACCACCACAAAACTCCACCAGTTCTAGTACTGACTGTGACTGATTACTCATTGAAATACCGCATATCATTTTTGGGAACGTTTGCAATAATATTCATGGAACTGGGAAATTACAACGCTAATTTGATATGCAGATTAAAAGTGTGATCGTGATCTAGGGTTGTTGGTGGCTTTGATGAGGGGGTTGGTTGAGTATGTTCAGTGGTAAAGATGCCGGATAGATTTTGGCATGACGTCGGCTTGAGGCTATTTAAGTGCGTGTGCATCGTCATCCCGGCATGCTTTTGCCCGAGATCTTTGACACTCTAACGTAGCGCATTCGAATATAGAGTAAGTGCGTTACAAAGATGCCGGATGAGCTCCGGCATGACGGGCTTTTTAGATTAATGAGAATTAAGAAAGGCGACGCGACAGAGGTTCTAGAAAGTTTTGTTCCGCAAGCTACATATAGGAAATACGTCATCCCGGCAGGCTCTTAGCCGGGATCTTCAAGCAAAGCTCCACATCAAAAAGACCACCAACTGAAAGCTGACAGCTAAAAGCTTTCCCCTAGCATGTCTCCCTATCAACAGCCGTAAAGCTCAACACTACCTTACTAGTCACAGCAGGCTGGCCATCGATAAGCTCAAGCAAGGTCTTCGCAGCGCTTTCTCCTGCTTTATCAAAGGCATAGCTAAAGGTTGAAAGAGACGGACTAGAAACAAAAACAAGCTCATCGTTACCTACACCTAGCACCTTGATGTCTTTGCCTACACGCTTATCCGACTGCTCAATAGCTTTAATCGCACCAATAGCGATGCGGTCAGTTGCGCAGAAAAGGCCGTCGAGATCAGGATATTGTTTTAACAGCTCAGTCGCTTGCTCAAATCCAGACTCAATAGAGAAGTCACCATGGCTATGGAAGATAGGTTCGCGTTTATTTTTAAACATCAGTGCCTGTTCGAGCCCTTGATATCTGAGCTTATCTACCGCGATATCTTTGCTGGCTACGCCCATAAAACCTATGTTGTCACATCCTGCTTCCACCAAGCGGCTGCCTGCGGCAAAGCCCACCCTCAGGTCGTCGTGCACTATGCTCGGAATATTAAATAAAGAGCCGTCCTGCCCCACCAAAACCACAGGTGCTTGAGAACTAGAAATGGCTGAGACCAAGGCTTCATCGAGGTGTGTCGCATACAAGATGATGCCCTCAACTCGCTTTTGGTTGAACAGCTTAATGAAGTCTATCTCTTTTTGATAAGACAGCTGGGTACTGGCAAGTAGCACCTGTTTTCCGGCTTCTTCAAAGGCAAGGCTAAGGCCGTCAACCCCTTGTGATGTGGCGTTTGAGGCAACGCGCGGCACGATAACCCCAACTAGGTTGGTGCGCTGAGACTTGAGATCTCTCGCCACTAGGTTAGTTTGGTAGCCAAGCTCATCTATCGCCTGCTGCACCTTGTCCTTCGTGCTCTGCTTTACACCGTATTCATCGTTGACGACTCGAGAAACGGTGGATTTTGAAACACCAGCACGTTTTGCAACGTCGTGCAGACTGACCATGATATAGAACTCCCTACTATTAACGTTTTGGACTATCCATCAAATAGCCCTAGGTGTAAACCTTCAACCAAGTAAAATGCGTGCGCTCGATACTAAAGTGCACAACACAAGAATAAGTGTCTCAAAAATGCGTACTTAACACTAATACAGGTTAAATACATGTGGCTAATTTATAGATCATCATCACAAAGGTGAATAAGTCGCTTTGACAGTACGACGTTCAAAAATATTATTGCAAACGTTCCCAAAACGAATTCTAAAATTTCCAAACCTAATTACCGGAGCTTGGTATGAACTACCCAGTCATAGCAAAACAACTATTAGAAATGCTTGGAGGCAAAGAGAACCTTTCTGCTCTAGCCCACTGTGCAACCCGCCTTCGTCTAGCGGTTAAAGACGACTCTCTGATCCAAGAAGATGCGATCGACAACCTTGAAGGCGTTAAAGGTCAATTTAAAGTAGCTGGTCAATATCAGATCATCTTTGGCTCAGGCATCGTAAACCAAGTTCACGCTGAAATGGCGAAGCTAACGGGCATGACCGAGATGTCTACCAGCGAAGTAGCATCGGCAGGTAGCGAGAAGCAGAACATCGTTCAGCGTGCGGTGAAAGGTCTGTCTGACATCTTCGTTCCTATTATCCCAGCTATCGTGGCGGGTGGTCTATTGATGGGTATCTTTAACCTGTTGACCGCTCCGGGCCTGTTCCTTGAAGGACAATCGCTGATTGATGCAAACCCAGGTCTTGCTGATCTTGCGGCCATGATCAATACCTTTGCTAACGCACCTTTTGTTTATCTACTGTTCTGTTGGCATTCTCAGCATCGAAGAAGTTTGGCGGTAACCCTTTCCTTGGCGCGGCGCTAGGTATGCTGATGGTACACCCTGATCTTCTAAACGGCTGGGGCTTCGGCGGCGCATCAGTGAGTGGTACTATCCCGACATGGAACATCTTTGGTTTTGAGATCCAAAAGGTGGGCTATCAAGGTTCTGTTCTGCCTGTTCTGGTATCGGCGTTTATCTTGGCTAAGGTGGAAAACGGCCTACGCAAGGTAATTCCATCGGTGCTAGACAACCTGCTGACTCCTATGCTAGCTATCTTCATCACAGGTTTCCTAACCTTTACTCTGGTAGGTCCTATCACCCGTGATGCTGGCTTCCTATTGGGTGATGGCCTGAACTGGCTATATGACTCTGCAGGCTTTATCGGCGGTGCGCTATTTGGCTTTATCTATGCCCCATTCGTTATCACGGGCATGCATCACAGCTTTATCGCAATCGAGACTCAGCTTCTTACAGACATCGCGGTTACTGGCGGTACCTTCATCTTCCCTATCGCAGCTATGTCTAATGTCGCGCAAGGTGCAGCGGCTCTAGCGGTTGGCTTTAGAACTCGCGATACCAAGCTAAAAGGTGTGGCTATGCATCTGGTGTAACAGCACTTCTGGGTATCACTGAGCCTGCAATGTTTGGTGTAAACCTTAAGCTTCGCTATCCATTTATCGCGGCTATCATAGGTGCGGCAACCGCGAGTGCATACATCACGCTGTTTAACGTGAAGGCTCAAGCTCTGGGTGCAGCGGGTCTGCCGGGCATCATCTCTATCCGCCCTGAAAACCTAACCCAGTATGTGATTGGTATGGCTATCGCGTTTGCTGTTGCATTCGGCCTAACCCTAGTACTTGGAGTACGCCACGCAAAAAAGCAGACTAAGCTAACCGCTGCAACGGCTAGCTAATCATCCAAAACTGAAAAGAGCGCCAATTTGGCGCTCTTTTTTTAGTTAAATAATGAGGCGGCTCGTGCCTTTGTACATTCCACTGGGAACTGATTCTGTACGGCACTGACTGATGAGCAGACCGTCGACAATGCCGTGTTGTTGTTCCAAACAAATGCAGCACCAAGTGCGACTACTACCGCTACGATAACCAGTTTCTTCATCCTTATTCTCTCAATTGCACGTTAACCTTGTTGCTAAGCATAGACGAAAGAGTTTTTCCTTAAAGGCATGAAAACAAAGGTTTACCGTATTATGACCTTATTTGGCTAAGATCTGACGCCAAACTGCCACTTCATCAAACAATACGTACTCACGGCGAAGACCCCAAGGCCCAAATTCCGCATGACTAGCCCCCATGATGTATACCTCAGCGCCAGTAGGCTCGCCAAACGCACCATAGCCCTCATGCTTACCCTTTAGAGACCAGCGAATCGCTGCACGCGGTGACATCATCTGCTCTTCAAGGCCGATGCAGTGCTCTATCTTAAACTCAGCATTTGGAAAGGCGGAGCGAAGGCTCATCCAGAAAGCGTCTATCTCGGCGTGTGAAAGTGCGGTTTGATTTCCGGCATACTCGCCAATACAGGCGCGGTCATACTCTCTCGGGATAACGCTAAACTCGGCCGCCATGATGGACTCTAGGATCTGAGCATATTTCAAACCCCAAGGACTATCATTACCCGGGCTTTGATATGGACCGGCTACATCCAAATCTGGCGTAAACACCTGTGCCCCACCCTCAGCTTTAATTTGCTGAAGCGCCATCTCCTTTGGCTCAATACCTATCTGTCTTGCTACGGCGCCTTGGTCTCGAATCAGCCACTCATCATTGATCTGATTATTGATGGCATGGCAGTCGGCAATGATTCGAAACTTCAAACGCTTGCCAGTCGCCTTGTGGGTCGCCGTAGAGATGATACGGTGCGAAGAAAGCATTCCTGTCTCTGGTGTGCCTGACCAGATCACGTCCTCGCCAAGCAGGGTGCGGTCTGGAAACTGTGCCAGCACTTCCATGGTGGCGTTTATCACCTGCTTATTGCCCACGGTGATTGCCTGCGGAGTACGCACGATAATATCTGGTGAGTAATATTCGTGTAGGTATGTAGGCCGCGCGCTCCCAGATCTCACTGGTAATACCCAAGATATAATCGGGAAAGTCTTTCCACTTTGGATCGAATCCTTGCATAGACATAAAACCTCCTTATCTATCAAATTGTCTGTAACGCGCCTTATTCATTTCGCGCATTCGCCCGAGCACATCGACGCCGAGCTGATCATAAACATGCAGAAGATCCACCAGCACCCAGTTCTCACGGATCTTGCCATCCTCACAACGCCAAAAATCGAGACTGCGCATTGTGATTTCTTTATTACTTGGTGCAATGCCTAGCCAACCACTGCCGCTGACCGTCATCTCCATTCCCGGCCAAGCAGTAAAGCCGACGTAGTTTTATCAGCAAACAGATACCCCATACCCTCTTTGGTGCGCCTGTTTGGCAGGGCATTCAAAAACGGGATCTGATGCCAGTTGCGAAAGCCTTGAATACCGCGTGCGGTGCCGATACCCGATGGTCCATACCAGCTACATTTTTCGTGCCAGTATTTCTCTAGCTCCATTGCCTCAACACCGCCTGTGGCATGCTTGGAAAGGCCTGTTAGCATATCGCCCACAAGATTAAGGCTCGCTTGTGCTTGGGCAATATCAGTGCCCGCTACCAAGCCATCGTTCGAGGCTGGTGCTGGCGGGTTCCACTCCCAGCCCAGGCTTGGCACCATAGGCCAAACCCCGGCTTGCATCATAAGCTGAGGGATATCCCATAGCGCTTGCACTTCAACAACCTTGTTGTCCTCAATGCGATAGAACTCGTGAAAGCGCATCGACATCTGATGACCGGTTGGTGGAATATCTAACCAAGGCTCTAGAAAGCTTCCAGTATAATAGCCAGCCACACCCACCCAGCAGGCGCCACGAGCCTCGCCAGCCATCGAGATATAGGTTGCGCTTTTCAAGATCTGGCACCGCTTCTAATAGTGGTTGATAGACCTCATAAGCAAGAGCTTGTGGGTTAGAAAGGGTCTCAAACGGGTGTGCTAGCTGTATCTTGGCATTTGGGGCAAAGTTGTGGTCTATAAAGCCACTGATCTTCTCTAGATCAAAGTCATACATCAGCTTATCAAGGGATTGAATAAGCTCCTTTGCGCCCAGCTCTAGCATATTGGCTCTCCCACTTTGTAAAGCGGATTCTCCTCGCTATCACGCTGCTCCCAGCTGCCACCATTGAACGGGTCAACACCCAGCTGCTGCATCACACTTGGGAAATCCACCATCACATAGTTATCGACTATCTTGCCATCCACGACCTTCCAAAAATCCATGTAGCGGATGATGACCTTCTTACCCGTTGGTGCAATGCCCATGAACTCGCCAGTGTGTACGGCCTCTTGTCTGCCAAAGGCTGCGCACCATTCACCTTGTGTGATGCGTGCTTCATCGGTACAGACTTTCTCAGAAAACGCTGCTTGGAATGGTCGCTGCCAATTTTCTTGAAACTCTTTTAGGTCTTTCTTGAAGCCGCAACCGCCGTTGCCCATCCAGCGGAAGGACTCAGCAAAAAAGCGCCCCATATTATCGATATCATGGTCATTCAAGCCATCTACCATGGCATCCACAACCGCTAGGGTTTCTTCGGTTTTAGTCAAGTCGTTATCCTTAGTTAGCACACCTTGTTCAGGACGACGAAGTTCTAGTGGCGAGTTCATAAATCCTCCTTTGTTATTATTTGGACAAGCCTCTCCCCTACCGTTAAGGGCAGAGGGAGGTAATAGTGAATGTGAGTTAACCTTTTACTGCACCAGCAACGAGGCCGGATACAATTTTCTTCTGGAAGAAGATGATAAGCGCCACGATTGGCAGCGTGATTGATACCGCGCCGGCCGCACTCATAGACCAGTACTTGATGTCATCGGCGCCAAATTGCGAGATGGCCACTGGCATAGTCGAGGCATTGGTCGCTGTCAGCGTTAGCGGGATCAAGAACTCGTTATAGGCCAATAGGAAAGTAAACAGACCTGTAGTGATAATCCCTGGCCACATTACTGGCACGATAGCTTTTCTAAACGCTTGGAACTGGGTACAGCCATCCATCATTGCCGACTCTTCAAGCTCCTTTGGAATGTTCATAAAGAATGAACGCATCATCCAGATAGTGAACGGCTGGTTGATAGCCACAAGCACCAAGATAAGCACGATGTGTGTATCGTACAGTCCAACCATACGAGTGAACTCATAGTAAGGAATAAGGAATACCGTATGTGGCAGCGAGCGGAATACCAGTGCCAACATCAATAGCCAAAAACCTAGTTTTCCTGGGTAGCGCGCCAGTGCATAGCCGGCCAAACAGCCGATAGATAGAGAGATAACCACTACACCTAGGGTGACGATGACCGAGTTCCACAAATACTCACTGAAGCCAAACTCTACCATAGGCTGGCATAGTTACCTGCGGTTGGTTCAAACACCCACACTGGCGGGTTTGAAAACGCATCTACCGGAGACTTAATGGACGTCATAATGGTCCAGAAAAATGGAAAGGCGCAGAACACAATCCAAAGGAGCATAACGGCGTAGACCATCATGCGTTGTACGCTCATATTGGTTGGGTTCATTGGCGAATTCCTTTTTGCTCACGATAGGTTAGATACAAGAACGGGATCAGTAGAACGAAGATACCCACCATGGTTAGAACAGATACTGCGCTTCCTTTCGCCACTGCATCCTGAACAATACCGACACGATAGTTGTAATACATGAGTGTCTCTGTGGCGTTCAAACCACCTGTCATTACCGCTACCGAATCAAACAAGCGATAAGCATCCATAATGCAGATCATCGAGATAAACAGAATTAGAGGCTGCAGTGCTGGCAGTACCACGTGCTTGATTTGATCCCACTGATGCGCGCCATCTAGTACCGCTGACTCAAGTGTGTCTTGCGGAATGGCTTGCAGGCCTGCAAAGAACACAATCGCCGCGAACGGAGTGACCTGCCAGATGCCATACATGATGATAAGTAGGCGCGATTCAAACACATCCGAGAACCAGTAGATCTCAACGCCAATCAAGCTAAGCAGATAGGTTACATAGCCAAAGTCTTGGAACAGCCATGAGAAGATCAGCGTACCTACTACTGGCGTTACCACGAATGGTAGAAGCGTTGCCGCCATAAAGATGCCGCGTATTTTTTTACTTAGCTTGTTTAGCGCAAGGGCCACGATAAAGCCCAGCACTAGCACAGAAATAACTACGCTCACGGTATAGATAAGGGTGAACTGAAACGCCGACCAAAACGCGTCGTCAGCGAGGATTTCGAAATAATTTTCAAAGCCGACGTATCTCAGCTCACCCTTAAAGTTAAATCGGTTTAATGACAGGTATAAGGTCATCACCAATGGCGCTGCCATAAGCAGCACCATGGACGCGATGGATGGACCTGAGAAACCTAGAAAGTTACGTAAGTTCATCCTGTCTCCTTAATCGAGGTAGCCTTGCGAGCGAGCCTCGCGATAGTAGGTCTCAGCAGCATCGTTTAGTGCTAGACGAATATCGGTTTTACCTGCCAACGCATCAGGCAATTTGTTGCCAATCTCGGTGTGTGCCAAGCCATAGAAACCTTCTGTTGGGAAAGGACGTGCGCCACTTTCCATCATCTGGTTTAGAGCGGTCAGGTAACGGTACTCATCCCCTTCCACTTGGCTTGCTGAGGTGCGAGATAGGAACGCAAGATGATTACCCTGCTCCATATTCTCTTTCTTCATGGTTTCCATCATGATCTTGAAAACAAGCTCGCGATCCGCACCGATACGATTCGGGAATACATAGCCATCCCAGAAGATACTGGTGGCCGGCACGGTAGTATTTGCAGTCGCAGTTGGGGCTGCCGCGTAGTTCACCTTGCCTACTACCTTAGAAACCTCAGAGTTGTCCATTTCCGCTGCGCGAGTTGCCCATACGTTACCCATCACAGCCTTGTCTTGCTGGAAGTTAACCATGACTAGGTCGTTAGATAGAGACAGTGCGTTAGGTGACATTAGAGGAAGCAGGTCTTTTAGGATGTTTGCCGCTTCTACACCTTTCTCATTGTTGAACAATGGTTTACCTGACTCATCGAAGTATTCACCACCTAGGGATAGGTAGATGTTGGTAAACTCAGTTGCCAAGTCCCAACCGCGACCCATCGCCTGTGATACTGGGTACTGGATACCCTCTTTTTGCAGCGCTTGACCGGTAGAAACCACTTCTTGATAGTTAGTCGGAACCTCTAGCCCATATTGTTTAAACACGTCTTCACGGTAGAAGAACTCTTGCATGTTCAGCTGGATAGGCAGTGCGTAAATCTCGCCATCTACTCGCGATAGATCCCAGATGCTTTCTGGAATGTCTGCAAGATCGTACTCATCCCAGTACTTCTCAACTAGGTCAGTAATAGGCTGGATCTGCTCTTTAATCATGAATTCATGAAAGCTTTGCGCGGAAACCTGAATCACGTCATATGGCGAGTTGCCACGACGGCTAGAAAGTACGATGCGTGCTTGCTCTTGCACTGCACTTCCGCTCACTAGCTTGTTTTTGATCTGTAGACGGGGTGATGCGCACTCTTCCATCTTATCAGAGAAGTGTTTTAGCACTGGGTAGCTGTTTGAGAGCAATGAAATCTTGCCTTTCGCTTCCATATCGCCAAGGTCGCATGATGCCATAGCGTTTACTGAGAATAGTGACGCCGTCACAAGCGCCAATGTAGTTAGTGTCTTTTTCATCATGCCTTCCTTATGCTGCGCGCTCTGTGTATAGTTCTTCTGGACGAATGCGCTGTTCCGTAATTGAATCAAATAGATAGGTGTGCTCTAGGTTGAACTTGAAGCCCACTTTCTCGCCTATGGCTAGGTCGCAGTGTTTATCCGCACGGCAGATAATGAAGTGGTCTTCCAACTGCACCGTAACCAAGGTGCACTCACCAGTTAGCTCAACCGAATACACCTCAGACACTAGGTTTGCCTCGCTCTCATCAACGATCTGCACATCCTCAGGACGTACGCCAAGGGTCGTGCCCTCGTTAGAGACATTGCCAAAGCCCGACACCTGACAACCTTCGCCGGTGAAGGTGCCATCCACTAGGTCACCCTTAATGAAGTTCATGCCCGGCGAGCCGATAAAGCTGGCCACAAAAAGATTCGATGGGTTGTTGTAGATCTCTTTAGGCGTATCCAGCTGCTGGATCTTGCCTTGATAAAGCACGGCAACGCGGTCTGCTAGCGTCATTGCCTCAATCTGATCGTGGGTTACATATACCGTGGTGCGCTGGAATTCGTGATGCAGGTTCTTAAGAAGTGCACGCATCGAAACGCGAAGTTTTGCATCTAGGTTTGATAAAGGCTCATCCATCAGGAACAGAGCTGGCTCACGCACAATGGCACGCGCCAGTGCAACGCGCTGGCGCTGACCGCCAGATAGGGTTGCTGGTTTGCGATCCAGTAGGTGATCAAGCTCAACGCGTTTAGCCGCTCGCATTACTCTCTCATGCAGTTCCTCTTTTGGCACTTTTTGCATCTCAAGCGGGAAAGCGATGTTGCCGTAAACGGTCTTTTGTGGGTACAAGCCGTAACTTTGGAACACCATAGCGATGTCACGGTCACGTGGGTGCGTATCATTCACGTATTTATCGTCGATATACACGTCGCCTGTGCTCGGGGTATCGAGACCCGCGATCATACGCATGGTCGTTGTCTTACCGCAGCCAGAAGGGCCAAGCAGTACCAAGAACTCCTTGTCCTTGATCTCTAGGGATAGATTTTCGATTGCGGTGAAATCACCCCAAAACTTCTTGATGTTCCTTAACGAAATTGATGCCATGTGTCTCTCCATGTTTCATAAACATGCTCGGATCAGGAAAATGATTCATCCGAAGCATAATTTGCATACGAATTCATAATGACATTCATAACGCACAAAACAACAATTCATTAACAAATATCGCCAGCAGTTTACAAATATGTGGTTTCGCTCATAAATGAAGCAGTTAACGCAGTGAAATTCGTAACAAACCTTGACACTGGACAAATAAAATACGAATTAAAGACACTTTTTGAACAAGATCACGAAGTCATTCTTGTTTTGGATAGGAATGCAAAATTAGCTCTGACTGGGTAAACCCAGACACAAATGAAGAATAACTATTCGCACTGCAGATAGATGGTGAGATGTTTTAAACGAAAGGTTCTGGATAGTGTTTTGTAGTGTCGAGAGGACTTAGGGTGAAATGAAAATACTACTGCAGTATTGAGACCCCGGCTCAAGAGGTTGCCACTGTGAGCTGTGAGCTGTGAGCTGTGAGCTGTGAGCTGTGAGCTGACTGTTCCATGCACTCCCCACTTAATGCAAATCTAGATTTCTCAAATTCGCCGTCTGAGTACCCTCACAAGTTCACATCCACTACTTCGTCATTCCCGACGAATGGCCTAGCCATTCGAGCGGGAACCTCCCCTACCATCCGAACGTATTGCAACAAGAACCAAAGACAAAAAAGCCCGCAACTCTCGTCGCGGGCAAACTCACAAACACATTCAATTAAAGGTTCGGCAGGGTCATTGAAATTGCCGGAATAAAGGTAATCAGCATCAGTGCCACCAGCATTGCGCTATCCAGCCAATGATGGCTCTAGAAAGGGACTCGATAGGCACCTTACCCACCTGACTAGCCATAAAGAGGTTGGCTCCTAATGGCGGCGTCACAAAGCCAATGGCTAGGTTTACGATCATCACAATACCGAAGTGCACAGTCCATACCCAGGGCTGTAACGATAGGCAACAAAATCGGGGTTAGGATCACGATTGCAGCCAAGGTCTCCATGAAGGTACCGACAATCAACAAAAGTAAGGTAATGCAAAGCAGGATAAGTATCTTGTTCTCAGTTAGAGAGAGAATAAAGGTCGCAATCTCAGTAGGTAGACGCTCTAAGGTAAGGATGCGTCCAAAGGTAACCGAAGCACCTACGATAACCAGAACCGCACCCACCAGCAGCGAAGACTCCAAGATGGTTTTCACTACCGTCTTAACATCCAACTCTTTATACACAAACATGCCAAAGAAGAGTCCGTACATAACACCGATCGCCGCCGATTCGGTTGGAGTGAAGATGCCAGAGTAGATACCGCCGAGGATGATGACCGGCAATAACATAGCCCAACTGGCCTCGCGCAGTGCTGCCCACTTTTCTGACCAAGTCGCTTTTCTATCGTTACCCTGATAGCCCTTAATATGAGAGACAATCACGCAGTAGCCGATAAGCGCAATACCAACAACGATGCCGGGGATAATCCCCGCCATAAACATCTTGGTCACAGAGACCTCTGCGGTGATGGCGTACACGATCATTACTACCGACGGAGGAATGATTACGCCGATACCGCCCGACGATGCTATCAAAGCTCCAGAGAATGAACGGCTATAGCCCTTCTTCACCATACTCGGGATCATGGTAAGACCGATAGCGGCTACCGTTGCCGAGCCTGTACCTGAGATAGAGGCGAAAAACATACAAGCCACGATAGCAACGATGCCAAGACCACCTGTAAAGTGGCCAAAGAACACCTCAGCAACATGCAATAGACGCTTCGAGATCCCGCCCTGGCTCATCAGATTACCCGCAAGAGTAAACAGAACCACTGCCAATAGTGGGAAAGAGTCCAGACCCGTTACTAGGCCTTGAACCAAAAATTCTGGGTTCAAAAATGGCAGGCTCATGATGGCGATCATACTCGCCCCTGCCAAGCGATACCTACAGGTACGCCAATAAGTAGCAGCATACCAAAGCTGCCAAACAAGAGTGCAGACGTCATGCTTGTAGCTCCAGTAGTCGATTCGAGGTGCGGTGCTTCGCTTTAAGATGGATATAGCGAGAAGAAGAGAAACGCTGAACCACTTTACTCGGTTCAAACAGGCTCAACACACGCTGTTTGATACTTACACCGAGACGAATAACCGACAGTACCGCGCACACCAATACCGAGGCGTACAGACAAGCTACAGGAATTTCCATCGCAGGTGCTATCTGACCAAGCTTCAAGCTACGCTCGATTACGCTGTGACCATACCAGGTCACGGCTAGCATAAACGCCATAAAAATAAGATCAGACAAGATAAGCATGCTCTGCCCTATTTTTGCAGGCAGCTTATCAACAAGGATACGTATGCGAATATGACGATCATCCTTAATGCAGTAGCTGATGCTGAGATACATAGCCCATACAAACAGGTAACGAGCCAACTCTTCAGCCCAAGGGATGGTAGCGTCAAACGCGCGAAGTACAATTTGCACACACAGAAGTGTAGTCATAGCGCTGATTGCAATCACAATCAGGCTAGGTTCTAGATATTTGTCTAAGAAACGAAACCATTTCATACAACTCTCCTTAGCCAATAATGAGGGTGAAAAAAAGGCGCCGCAGCTGGCGCCAAACACGGATTAAAGGCTTTGGATTTCAGTCAAAATGTTGTCGAACAGCTCCTCGCCAGTGCGCTCACGTAGTGAGTCATAGACAGCAGCGTTCATCTTCACTTTCATCTGCTCACGAACCTCAGCTGGCACATCGTTTACCTTCATGCCTTTTTCTTCTAGGTCAGCGATTACCGATGCATTTTGCTCAGCTGCTAGGGTGCGTTGAAGAGCGATAGTCTCGCGAGAAACCTCATCTACTAACGCTTGTTGATCGCTTGGCAATGCATCCCAGAACTCTTTGTTCATGAACAGCACATAGTTGGTGTAGATGTGGTTAGTTAGAGATAGGTAGTCTTGCGCCTCATAGAAACGCTCTGCGTAGATAGAGTACAGAGAGCTCTCTTGTGCGTTAATCAGGCCCTGTTGCAGCGAGGTAAAGATCTCTCCCCAAGACAGCGGAGTTGGAGCCGTGCTTACTGAACGCCAAGCGCTTATCTGAGTTGGGTTTGCCGCCGAGCGGATCTTAAGGCCCTTCAAGTCATCCAAAGATTGAATTGGCTGCTTGCTGTTAGTTACGCTTCGAAAGCCCACTTCCATAAAGCCAAGACCGTGGAAGCCCTTTGACTCCATAGACTGAAGCAGCGGTTTACCGATGTTGTCGCTATCTAGTGCTTTATGCGCCTGCTCTGTGCTATCGAACAGATAGAACACATCCAGAACGTTAAACTCAGGTACATAAGGAGCAAGCAATACAGATGCGCCAAAGGTCATCTGGAGGTTGCCTTGCTGTACAAGTTCTGTGGTTTCACGAACATCACCTAGCTGACGCGCTGGATAGATTTCCACTTCCAGTTCACCGTTCGAGCGCTTCTCTAGCTCTTTTTCAAAGTGAAGCATAGCCTTGTGAACTGGCGAGGTTTCTTGGCTGTCGTGAGCCAAGCGAATGACGTTGCTAGCAAATGATTGAAAACTTAGGGTTAGACCAAGGGTGGCTATTGCAGCCTTTACTACATGATTCATTTTTATCTTCCTTGTTCTGCTTGTTGAATCACCTTCGGGGGGCAACAAGCATTTATTTCGTTGATGCAATTCGGTGCATTCCATATCCAAATTTTGCATACGAATCCAAAAATAAAACATCACAGTAACAAGTCAACAACAAAACCCAACAAGTGTGCATGAAAATCCGTCGGATTATGAAAAATGGAGCATAAATCACAGAATAAAAAAACGCCCCTCTGGTTGGAGGAGCGCTGTTTTAGTGATTTTATATTGAGGAATAACGTCCTTTTAGGCGCTTCCTCTTTGCACGACCTCACCTTGAACCAATAAATAGTCACCATTGGCATCTCGCTCGTCCTCGATGCGTAGCATCAAGTCATCCACTGCTTGCTTGGTTATATCGTCCAAAGGTTGCCTAATTGTGGTCAGATTATAGGAAGGCCAAGCACTCATAGGGATGTCATCCACGCCGATAAGCGCGTAATCCTCGGGGATCTTCTTCCTTGTTGTCGCAATCCATCCATCATCCCCATTGCCAAGATATCATTGGCGCAGAACAAGGCCTGCGGCTGATCTGACAAAGACAATAGCTCTTTAGCCGCCTGCATACCGGCATCAAAGTTATAGCGGGATTGGATAAAAATAGGCGGTGCTATTCCTAAGTTGGAAAGCTTTTGCGAGAACCCACTCCAGCGTTCATCACTTGTCATAGAGCCGGTTTCACCGCTGACATAACCTAACTTGGTATAGCCTTTGCTCACTAGATATTCTGCGCCATCTGCCCTGCCAGATAGTTATCTAACCCGACACTGTTGGCGTTGATGCCATCGATATAGCGGTTGATAAGGCTCAAATGCACACCGTATTTCTCACACTGTGCCAAAGCCCTACCCGATAGACGGCTGGTTGCAATGATCAAACCGTCCACTTGATATTCAATGGCGCGAGAAATCGCAAGATCTAGGTCATCTTGGTCGATTGGGCACAACACCACCTGACCACCACGACGTTGTATCTCAGCGGAGAGTGTTCTCACTTGTAGGTCATACATAGGGTTAGATTCGCTATCGAGGGCAATAGCTATCAAACCAGAGCGGTTTGAAATAAGTCCACGGGCAATGGCGTTTGGCGTATAGCCAAGCTTGGCCGCCGCTTCCATGACCATTTTACGTTTCTTTTCGCTGATACTCGCTGTCGGGCTGAAAGCTCGCGACACGGTAGATTGGGATACCCCAAGCATCTTAGCGACATCGATAGAGGTGACTTTCGCTTTGATAGCTGCACTCCTCATTATTGCTCTCCTTGCCGCCCCAAGAACCTATGGGACGTTCCATTTGCCAAATTAAAACAAAGGGTTATTAAAGAGCCCCTGTCTAATCTAGCTATTCCAAAAGATTAACCTTTTCTTACATCTTGTGAAAGCACTAAGCGGATAGCATACGATCTCGTTCTAATTTAAAGCCTTCAATGATCATTTTGTGCTCAGAACCTACGCCAAAGAAGGTCACGCCAGCCTCACTCCACTGCGGAACCATGCTTCCCGACGCTAAGAACATACCTACAGGCTTACCGGCATCCTTGGCCGCCTTGATGATGCTAAGGCTCGCCTGGGTTACCACATCATCTGCAACCGAGCTTGCGCCATAGGCAACCGCAAGATCCACCTGACCAATGAATAGAGCATCGATACCCTCAACTTTGGCGATCTCTTCTACGTTCTCAACACCAATAGGGTCTTCAATCTGGGCTACAACCGTAGTGCTCGCTTTACTATCCGCTAGGTGTTTAGGCATAGGTTTAGTGGCATAACTCGCAGCACGAGTAGAGCTGCATATCCCCTGCCGCCCTCACCATAGCGAGTGATCTTAGCGATGTGTTCAGCCTGCTCCTTTGTACACACATGAGGCACCTGCACACCGCTCGCGCCGCAATCTAAGGCATTGAGCAGGTTGAAGGCTGGGCATCCGGCACACGCACCAAAGATGGTAGGCCAGACAAGCGCGCTGTCATGATGCAAAGGTCTAGAGAAGCCCTGTCATAAGGAGAATGCTCTGCATCTAAGATAATGAAATCAAGGTTGCTGAGCGCCAGCACCTCAATCACATGTGGGTGCGGGGTTTTGACAAAGGTACCTAGTTGTTTCTGCGATTGAAGCTGTTTAGCCAGTGACATTGCTGTTCTCCATATTATTTTGCATTGGTATGCAAAAACATATCACGCAAATTGCAACAAACCAGCAATATTGATCGTGATCAAGTTAACAATTATTACAAAAGCTGTTCAAGAAATCCGCACATCAAGCCATATAAAGCATAACCAATCCCAGTAACGACAAGGCTTAGACGCAGTTTTTCAAACAAAACAAACACCCCTTGCCCAATGTTAAATTATTGTTTATTGTTTTTTTGCATTCGTATCCAAAATTACAAAAACAGGCTGAAGAAGGCATCTTCATCCCCGACTGAACACCGACAAGGAGAACATTTCATGGCTCGTTACCTTAAAGAAGGCATCACCGCAGAAGTATCGGCATCTAACAACGAAAAAGTGCGTAACACAGTTGAAGAGATCCTAAAGAACATTGAAACCCAAGGTGATTCTGCCGTTCGTGAGCTATCTGAAAAATTCGATAACTGGTCACCAGAGCAGTTCCGTCTAACTGAAGAACAAGTTCAAGCGTGTGTAGATGCGCTCGATGAAGCAACTCGTCATGACATCGAGTTCGCTCAAAACCAAGTACGTAATTTTGCTCAGATCCAGCGCGACTCAATGAAAGACGTTGAAGTAGAAACACTACCAGGCGTAGTACTTGGTCATAAAAACATCCCAGTAAACAGCGTAGGTTGCTACATCCCAGGCGGTAAATACCCGTTGGTTGCTTCAGCGCACATGAGTGTTCTAACCGCTAAGGTTGCAGGTGTTAAGCGAGTTATCGCGTGTGCGCCTCCTTTCAACGGTCAACCTAACGTGGCTATCGTGGCAGCCATGGCAATGGCTGGCGCTGATGAGATCTACTGCATGGGCGGCGTGCAAGCGGTTGGCGCAATGGCGATCGGTACAGAGAGCATTGCACCAGTAGACATGATTGTTGGCCAGGTAACGCATTCGTTGCTGAAGCTAAGCGTCAACTATTTGGTCGTGTGGGTATCGATCTATTCGCAGGTCCAACTGAAACGCTAGTTATTGCTGACGATAAAGGCTGTGACCCAGAACTAGCAGCGGCTGACCTTCTTGGTCAAGCAGAGCACGGCTACAACTCTCCAGCGGTTCTACTAACTAACAGCGAAGAGTTTGCCAAGCAGACGGTACTAGAGATTGAGCGTCAGCTAACTATCCTGCCAACTGCAGAAGTAGCTGGTAAAGCGTGGGAAGATTACGGTCAGATCATCGTATGTGACAGCTACGAAGAGATGGTTCAAGTCGCTGACGAGATTGCCTCTGAGCACGTACAGGTAATGACCGAAGACCCTAAATACTTCCTAGACAACATGACCAACTATGGCGCGCTATTCCTAGGTCGCGAAACCAATGTTTCTTACGGCGATAAGTGTATCGGTACAAACCATACCCTACCGACGAACAAGGCTGCAAAATACACTGGCGGCCTATGGGTAGGTAAGTTTATCAAGACCTGCACTTATCAACGCGCTACTGAAGAAGCGTCACTGAAAGTCGGCGAATACTGCTCTCGCCTATGTGCTCTAGAAGGCTTTGCTGGACACAAAGAGCAAGCTGATATCCGCGTGCGCCGCTATAAAAAGCAGTCGCAAGAGGCTTAATATGAGCAAAGTCGCTTTAGTGACAGGGGGCAATGGCGGTCTGGGGGCTGCCATCTGCCATTCCCTTGCCAGCAATGGCTATCGCGTGGTACTCACCTATCGCAGTAAACCAGAAGCAGCTGAGCAGGTTCTTGCGAACCTGCCTGGCAGTGGCCATGCTGCGCAGCAACTGGACGTCGCCGATAGCCAAGCTATCGAAGCATTTGCCACGCAATGGCAACAAGACCAGCTTCCTTTGGATGCACTAGTTAACTGCGCGGGTATGACTAAGTTTGTGGAGCACTCAGACCTAAACGGCCTTACTGACGAGCTGTTCGACAACATAATGCGCGTTAACGTAAGAGCGCCATTTGCTATGGTTCGCGCCTTTGAAGCGCCGCTAAAACAAGCAAAAGGCTGCGTGGTGAACATCACTTCTATCGCCGCGCAAACCGCTATGGGTAGCAACATCGCTTACTGTGCCAGCAAGTCGGCAACCGAGAATATGACCCGCTCACTCGCTCGAGCTCTCTCCCTGATATTCGAGTCTTGGCTGTGGCTCCCGGGCTTGTAGACACCGAATTTGTAAAAGGCTGGATGACGATTGGCGCAACAAACAAGAAGGCGCGACGCCGCTTAATCGCCTCGCACATCCAACCGAGGTAGGCAACGCCGTTCTTGCCGCCATTGAAACCATGACCTTCTCTACCGGTATTACGCTCGCTGTGGACGGCGGCAGACCGCTAGGAAATTGATTAAGGACATCACCATGACCCTACAAAACCAAATAGATAAAAATCTCGTCCGCTATATGGAGCTGATCCCTGGCACCAGCGCATTTATCGATGCACGTTGCCGGGTAGCGATAAAAAGACAACTTCTGCATTATTGGTGCAGGCGTTGCCGAAAGCACTCGCCAACACGTTCATATCCGCGAGACATCAGGCTTTAATATCGGTGCTGCGGGCCAGCCTCCTGGCATCAAGAACTCTCTACACTCGCACCGCACTGCCGAGCTATTCCTAGTATTCAAGGGGCAATTCCGCTTCTATTGGGGCAATGACGGTGAGCACGAGGCTGTACTGTCTCATGGTGATGTTATCTCTATCCCAACTAACCTGTTCCGCGGCTTCGAAGTCGTCGGTCGTGACTATGGATTTATGTACTCTGTGCTAGGCGGTGACGATTCAGGCGGTGGCGTTATCTGGCATCCTAAGGTAATCGAAGACAGCCAAGGCTATGGTCTTTACTTGAAAGCTGACGGAACGCTAGTAGACACGCACCTTGGTGATGCTCCTCCATCAGAAAGTGAGTTAATGCCTCTACTGACCAAAGAAGAGCTATCTCAGTTTGATACCTATACCGCCGAACAGATGATGCCATTTGTGGCGCTAGCGAAAGACTATGTGCCTGTGAAGCAAGACTTCGAAGGCGTAGACTATCAGCAATATGCGCTGACTGGTCACCCACTGGCTGGCTATGATTTCCAAGTGAAGAGTGCCGATGAGGTGAGCATTCACGCCTACAAGTTAAGCAATCAGGTTGCTCTTCCTAAGCACATCCGCAAAGAAAAGCAGGTGCTGATCAACTACACCGGCGATACAAAGGTGACGGTTGAACAAAACGGTCAGAAAGCTGAAGTAGTTCTAACCACAGGTGATGTATTTAATGTGCCAGAAGGCGCCGCTATTTCGCTGCAAAACCTGCGTGGCGAGAGCCTAACTTACTGCATTCTTGGAAGTGATCGTCCAGAGCAGCCTGAGGTATTGGCATGAGTCAAACCCCGCTGATTTGGCTACCCGGCCTTCTGTGCGACCAAGACCTGTTTGCAGATATGAACGCGGAGTTGCCCACTTGGGTAGCTCCTCAAACCGCAAAGCTTGGCGCCCTTGACTCCATGCAGGCAATGGCGAAAAAAGTGCTAGATGAGACGCCGCAAGAGTTTATCTTAGGCGGTCTATCTATGGGTGGTATCTTGGCATTTGAGGTTTATAGGCAAGCACCAAACAGGGTCAAAGGACTGATCCTGATGGACACCAATGCAGCCGATGAGAAACCTGAGGTTTCCATTAAGCGTGATGCCTTAGTAGAGCGCGCCGTAAACGGTGAGTTTGAGGTCATCACCCCGGAGGTCTTGATGCCGGTGCTTATCCATGAGTCTCGACTTCATGATACCGAGCTTACCCAGCGCGTGAGTCAGATGACAATCAGCGTTGGTCTTGAAGCGCTAAAGGCGCACGCCAAAGCCCTTGCCACCAGACCAGATCAGAGACCACTGCTATCTGACATCACCTGCCCTACTCTAGTGATCACAGGTAAGCAGGATGCACTATGTCCTATGGCTAATCATCTATTGATGGCAGAGCATATTTCGGACGTGTCGCTACATGTGATCCCTGAATGTGGGCACCTGTCGAGTATGGAAAAGCCGTCCGAAATTGCGTCTATCGCTGGCGATTGGCTGGAAAGAAAGATCCAATAAAAGTTTAATTGTGTTGCTGTTTGACCATCAGGAGTTTCGTTGCCACTGATGGTCTTTTTTTGGGGGTCATCACAGATTAGCGAGAACAACTGCTACTTCAGGTTCATGTGCTCACTCTGGCAGTGATGCAAGGCAAGCCGCCGTAAATACTTCCCTGTAGGCTTGGTTTCGGCATCCTTGCTTCAAACACTTGCCCTGCGTCACTGCATGCCGCTCACAACTCAGGGATATCAGCGATGACTTTGAGCCTTGCTAAGCCGAAGTTCCCACAGATGCTACCGCCGGAGAGTGATTGATGGAGCAAGGTGTCGCTCGCAGGGAGGCGAGAGTCAAGTGCCCACGGATGGATTCACCGCGGCCTTTTGAATCAATAGCTCGGAGGGAATGACTCGCTCAGAAGGAATTTTTACGCTTCCATCTAATCCTCAGAGAACCTTTTTTTGCGCGTTACATAGGTGGGAATTTCTCATAAACGGGAATGTCTGTCGGCAATACGGCCCAAGTAGGAGCAGAAGCAGCAAAGATCGCCATATTAGGCTTGAAGCTTTCAGGTTCATCTAGGGTTGGCGCAGCTACGGTATAGAAGTTACCTGCTGTGATATCCGCGCATACATTCACCCCACATTCTGGGCAAAAGTAATGATGCACATCCTTGCCCGTACTGCCCTTTCTGGTATGAAAACTCGGTTTTAGTTCACCAACAAACTCGAAGTTCGCCGTCGGTACCAGATGCCAAACCACTTGTCCCCACCCGTTCTATGCTGGCATTCAGAGCAGTAACAAAACATCTGATTGATGGGCTCACCGGTAAACTGATAGCGCACCTTGCCACACTGACATCCACCTGTATTCATCAAGATCACTCCTTAAAATTCAGACCTTTATAAAGATAGCCATAATTACCCGACTGGGGATTTTAAAACCTCATTAACCTAGCTTGAAGTTGCGGAATAAGCTCTTTCTCGAACCAAGGGTTTCGCTTCAGCCAGATATTATTGCGCGGACTTGGGTGCGGTAAGGGAACCTTGTTCGGCCAATAGTCTTGCCATCCGACCACCAGCTCAGTCAGCGACCGTTTTGATTTTCCAAAATGATAACTTTGCGCATATTTTCCCAGCACTAGAGTAAGCTCAATATTCGGCAGTTGCGCCAATAGTTGTTCTCGCCACCTTTGTGCACACTCTGGTCTCGGTGGCAGATCACCAGACTTTCCCGTTCCGGGAAAGCAAAATCCCATAGGTAACAGAGCGATCTGCTTTTCGTCATAAAACATCTCTTTTGACACACCCATCCATTCGCGCAATCTATCACCACTGGGGTCATTAAATGGAATTCCAGTATCGTGCACTCGTTTTCCAGGAGCTTGACCGGCGATAAGAATCCTAGCTTCAGGGTGTATCTGAACTACTGGTTTAGGGCCTAGAGGCAGGTGTTCACTGCAAATGGTGCAGGACTTTACTTCGGCTAATAACTTAGAAAATCGACTCATATTCAATTTATTCTGACAAATAACAGGGTTCAAAAGCAGTATGAAAATCGCAATTAAACATGATTACTCACTGGCTATAGAACTCCCCCTTTAGAAATCGGTAACTCACTGATTTATATAACCTTAATAAATTAATCTTAACGGGTTTTTGCAGCATTCAGTTCGCACATAAATTAGCCTCTTTTTATCTCACCAAATTCTGTACTGTTAAAAATAATATTCATTTTGTTTGAAATTGAATGAAATATTTTTCAGGGGCCTGAGGTCTCTTAATGTGAACGCAATATTTTCAAGTCGACAGGAAACGCGGTTCAGCTATCGAGAAATACAACTACATAGGTGAAACCATGAAAACTCTATCTACTCTACTACTAACATCACTGTTCGTCGCGCCTGTTGCCTTTGCATCGAGCATCAACATCAATCCAAACATGGGTGCCCAAAACGGTTATACATGGGATGATCCTAGCAAACGTACCGGTGGCGGATATACCTGGGACGACCCGAGTGAAAGAACCGGTGGTGGTATTGCATACATTGACTATAGCGAGAAAACTGGCGGCGGTTACACCTGGGATGACCCTAGCGAACGCACCGGTGGTGGCATAGCTACATTGACCATAGTGAGAAAACCGGCGGTGGTTACACCTGGGACGATCCGAGCGAACGTACTGGTGGTGGCGGTTATACTTGGGACGACCCAAGTGAAAGAACCGGTGGTGGTATTGCATATGTGGACCACAGCGAAAAAACTGGCGGTGGTTATACCTGGGATGACCCTAGCAAACGTACCGGTGGCGGTTACAAATGGGACGACCCAAGTGAACGTACTGGCGGTGGTTATCACCTAGGGTAACCACAGTGATGATACTAATGTGGCTGTATCCACATCATTACCTGAAACCAACCTTCACACACTCAACATAACCTTTAGCTCTAAAAACAACAGAGCTAAAGGTTTTTTCTCTTTAGTGCCCCAAAAGCATATCTGAGTAGATCTTTCTCGAACCAGCATTGTTGTCTCTGAGAGTCACATATTTTGCGTGGCTGTCAGCTGAAGCTTCGGCTGACAATTCAATTCCCCACAAAGGCTTGATTTGATTCGGCACCATAGAGTATCGAACATCAATAATACGAGATGCATCATCTGGATCTCGTGCTAGAAATCCATCTGAAACTCGCGAAATCGTTCAATGTCTTTGGCCTGCTGAGAGCTTTTGTTGAGCCAAGGAAAACCTCTGGAAAGAACTAACTTATCTATAGACTCCCCCGAATAGGTGCTTATCACATTCCCTGCTCTAACTGCATCAACATAAAATTTGCCCTCATATTCATACACCACCTTCCATAGCAAAATATTGCCAAAGCTTGGTTTAGCTATCAGTTGAACGGGAGCATGCTCTCGCTCATAAGCCAATTTCGAGCCCGCTGCTTCTGCCCTCTCTCTTTGCACTATGCCTACAGACAAATAAATCAGTGCCCATGCGATAGCCAACCGAGCAAGCGAGTACTTTCTTTTCATCAAAGAAAAACCAATAAGTATCAATATTGGAAGTGTAAACAGCGGGTCGATAACCGATATAAGATTCCATGCGTATCGCTCGTCGGTCAAAGGCCATAATAACTGAGTGCCGTAAGAGGTACAGGCATCTAACAGACCATGAGTGCCATATCCTAGCGCGCAATAAAGCCAGCTTTGTTTAAACGAAAGCCCCCGTTTTTTAGCAAAAATTGGATGCATAAGCAGAGCACAAATCAAACTGCCAAAAGGGATAAATAGAAGCGAATGGGTGAAGTGCCTATGGTACTCCAAGAACAGCAAAGGATCGTTCGAAGAGCGAATGAGTACGTCTAAATCTGGCGGCATTGCGGCTAGAAACCCTAAGACACCTGCGACCCGCAAATGCTGCTTCTTACATGCAGATAGAGACAGTGAGGCGCCGAGTAGTCCCTGCGTCAGAGGTTCCATATTTAACTCATTGATAGTTAGACACTTATCTCAATAATAGATTGCGCTTCGAGAATAGGTCTAGTTTATCGATAAGTCATTCCTTTAGCGTCTTCAGATACCCTATGAGTGCCTGTCGATCCTGAGCTTGGCTCAGTCCTCGATATCCCATGTAAGTACCGGGGATGAGTTTCTTGGGCGAAGCCATAAACACACTCAATAGTGCCTCGGTCCAGATAGGCTGACGATTTGAAAACTCCACCAATGCAGCTGAGTAGTTACTATAACCGCTATCCGAGGCGACCTTTCGCCCAACAATGGAGTCTAGGCTCGGTGCCGATGGGCTCAGATGACACAAGGCGCATTGGGCGTACAGCTGACGTCCTCGGTCGAGGGAGTTTTGCGCTGATACCTCTTCACTCAAGGTATATTTACTGCGAAGAGCGAGCAAGGCTTGAGACTGCTCATCGCTTAAGGATTCTCTAACCGCTAGCATCGCCATCGCCTGATCCCAGGTCATCCTAGCTTCTAGTTTCCCAACCTCACGGCCATATTCAACTACCTTTTCACTGTCGATGAGTTCGCCCTTTTGCGCTTCCTCTAGGCTTCTCATCAACTTTGCGCGCTGCTTCAAGAAGTCATCAAAATCCGTAATATTGCTTTTTGCTGATTGTACCAGTGTTTGTCTCTGTTGTTCGTTAAGCAAGGACATCACCTCTTTCGATACCTGACCTCGCTTAATTCCATGATTTGAAGCTAGTCTCAAACTCACAAAACCAAAATGCTGACTAGGCTTACCTACCACCTCAAAGTCATTGAATGCCTCATCTCCAGTAGACCAACTTAATAAACGGGCAGCGAGATTCACTAATTCCTTTTTATCTTCTTTACCTAGCTTAATCTTGGGATTGCCATTCACTAGCGACAACTGCTGCCCTTTCCCTTCGAGGTGCGCCTCTCGAATTCGCATCAATTGCTGTTGCTGTTCGTTAGATAAGGATTGAATGATTTGACCAAAGGTTTCAGCTATCACCTCGCCAAGCTTGGCTTCATCCTCACCATAGGCTCGACCAAGAGCGATAAAATCTTCTTCAGAAATATTCTCTCCCACTAACAGCCTTTCGAGCGCCCTATTCATTGCCAAACGGCTGTTGGAGACCTGCTCGAAAGGTGATTTTTGCTTCTCGACTAAGGATATCAAGATCGATCTTTGCTTGGAGTCGAGCACGGAGAGAGTTTGTTTGGCAATCTGGCTTCTAGATAAACTATGGCCACTTGCCACGCGCAGACCGACAAAGCCAAAATAGTTAGCCGTGCGACCAACGGAAACATAGTCATTGTTAGATGAACTTCCGGTTAGCCAAGATAAGGTACGTGAGGCAACGGCATCGGTTAACGTCTTTTCATCCACTTGATACTGAGTGATATCGCGAACGGCTTTGCTATCTTGAGCCACTGCCGTAGAAAGGAAGGTAAATAACACTAAACCCAATGCAAGCCGAAACATATGCATCCTAGCTGTCCCAATTTTTCCAGTATTGTTCTAATTAGACTATGCCTTAATAGAGACGAACAAAATGATTTTCACATAGCTTTACGTGCGAGTTTGAAGTGAGAAATGGAAGTCAAATCAGTCAGCTAACAGGTGTTGCCATTGAGCGTTCCGATTCAAATAGTGCGCCACATAACTGCAAGTAGGCACCACCTTATAACCCTGCTTCTCAATCTCGGGCAGTATGGTTTCCATCATCACCTTTCCGTAGCCCTTACCTTGCAACTCATCCGGCACGCGAGTGGAATAGATCTCCATAACCTTGCCCTGTATTGAGTATTTCGCCACCGCAAAGTGATCACCCTCTAACGCCACTCGATACTCTTGTTTTTTTGTGTCATTCACTAACATTCTTTTATCCTTTAACTCAATCTAGTTAGGACCAAAATCCTGGTCGATTCGATTATCCGTCCACAATTCATAGTGCTTCATCACCTTTGAGAATAGCGGGCTTTGAATGTAGCCATTCAACCAGTTTTTTAGGTTCAAATATGGGCTATTTCGAAACCATTGCTTATCGACGCGAGCATATTTACGTAAAAATGGCAGTAAAGCGATATCAACCAAAGTCTCCTGCTCTGAGAAGATAAACGCATGCTGACTTAAGCGGTGCTCTAGCTTTGAAAGTTCCGCTTCACAATACGTCCGCAACTCATTGGTATTGTCTTCATGATAGCGCTTAGCGCAGGCAAAGGTATTCATCGCGGGGATAAAACTGCGCTCAAACTCGTCAATAAAAGCCAACATTTCGGTCAGTGCACTTGGACTGTCAGCCCAGAGAAGATCATCGGGGTCGTTTTGCTCGAGAGCCCAGAGCATGATCTCTAGGCTCTCTTCAATCACTAAGGAATCTTCAACCACCAACACAGGTACACTGCCCTTAGGAGAAGCTTGCAGCATCTCATCGGTTTATTGTCGAGCTTTATGGAGCGCATGCGCACGGTTTGCTTGGCTTTAAGCAGTGCGAGCCTGGCCCTAATGGCATAGGGGCAGTTGTGCAGCGAGTATAAAATGAGTAGTGAGTTCCTCTCCATATTATCTCCAGTATAGGAAGCACCTAACAAGCCACTAAGAAACTCTTCGACAAACTAAGTGTCTCCACACTCTAAATAAAAGGTAATAACAATAGTCTAATCCATAACGAAAAATTATACATATTAGATACCATTTACGAATTAAATAAATATAATGCGTACTAAATACCATTAATAAACAAATTTCCGACCGAGATATGCTTATGAACAAGTTACTTTTAGCTACTGCAATCACAGCAACAACTGCCCTTTCAGGTTGTGCAACAATACTGCAAGGGACCACTGACAACGTCTCTCTTCAAGCCCTTGGAGCTACTGACAAATACACCAATGTGTAATTAAGTCGGGCGATATGACATACACAACTATGGGAAAAATCGACACTGTAGCGCTTGACCGAAGCTCAGCCGACCTAGTGATCGAGTGTGAGAATGAAACACAAGAAGGTTCAGCAGTAATTGAGTCTTCATTTAATGGAGCATGGCTACTTGCCGATTTGCTTTGGGATCTATGTATCTTCACCCTGTCATGTCCTATCGATGCAGCGACTGGCGCCTTCTTCGATTATCCGAACAAAATTTCAGTAGACATGGTTAACAAAGACGGTTCTGTCAACCAACGTCTGGTAATTGACAAACGTGAACTTGAAGAAGCTATAGCTCTCAAAAAAGCGCAAAAAGAAGCTATGCGTTCAAATAACGGACCTCGTAGCTAATTGATTCTGTTCAGTGTGGCGAATCTACTCATCAATTGCCAACCATCTTTTTAATACCTAATTTAAGAAACGAAAGGATCTGATAGTCAGATCCTTTTTCATTTGTTCTCAACCAAATTCTACGCTTGATCACTTATCATCTGAAATCGGCTAGCAACTACAACCCACTCGCAAGTTTAATAGCAGACATAACCGCTTCTTCACTTAGGATAATCGGTAGCGGGATCCTTCAGGTGTTGCTGGTCCGTAAACCATATTAAAGGGCACGCCAACTCTACCGTTTTGTCTCAGATAATCAGTGATAGGGTCACTGGCTACGGTCCAATCCCCTTCCATTGGCACCACAGTGCTGTTTGTTAACGAGTCATAGACAGGGTTTTGCAGCAGGACTCCTATCTTGTTTGCTCGGCAGGTTATACACCAGTCTGCGGTGACGTTTACAAAAACGGTTCTACCGTCCGCGACGTAATCATCTATCGCTTGTGTAGATAGTGGCACCCAATCTGGGTCTTTTGGCAATGGTGTGGCCCAACTGTCCGCATTAAGACTTGCGACTATCATGCCCAAGGTGACAAACGAGAGGGCTCCCCCACCGAGCCATGCGGTTGGTTTTGGACCATGAATCTTAAGTACCCTTAGTACCAAGGAAACAAAGCCAGCAATACCAATAACATAGACCCAAAAGATAGGTAGATGATTAGCCAGTAGTGTCAGCAGCCATAAACAGGTCATCAGCATCATAGCGGCAAATATCAGCTTGACCTTATTCATCCAAGGGCCCGCTTTTGGCAGAGCCAACGCGATAGAAGGAAAACAAGCGACCAAAATCCAAGGCAGAGCCATACCTAAACCTAGGGCACTAAAAATCGCAATCATAGTGGGGATACTAGTGGTCAACGCAAAGGCGACCGCGGTGCCAAGAAAAGGTGCTGTGCAAGGGGTGGCTAGTAAGGTCGCGAATATACCTTGCAGGTAGTGTCCTCGATATGAGTTGTCACCTTTTGACGCCATCCAAGTACTCGCAGATGAAGAGAGCCTAATATCAAACAGGCCCAGCATATTGAATCCAAACAGGCCAGTGACGAGTACCATTAGGGCGATAAACCATCCACTTTGAAACTGAATTCCCCACCCGACTGCGCTACCGGAGAATTTAAGCAGTGAAAGAAAACCGGCAATCAGCCAGAACGAACTCAATATGCCCAAAGCCGACGAGATAAACTGCAAGCGGATCTGTTTTTTCTCTAGCCCTTTCGCTGAGATTACGCTTCCAAGTTTCATTCCCAGTACAGGTAAAACACAGGGCATGATGTTTAAGATAAGGCCGCCAATCACAGCGAATAGAAACATTTGTAGCATGGAATCCTCGCTTGGCGGTGTGCTGTTGGAACTTGGTGCAGTGAGAGGCTCACTCTCAGATACGGGTTTGCTTTCTAGTTGGTAGAGTTTGAAACTGCCTGTTCTGAAGCAAACTCAGATACACCTTGTATGTGGGTGTCTGAAGCGTAACTCTGTTCCGAGCTGTCGGCATTGACGGCTAGAGAAAATATAGCAATCAGAACTACGAACAACCCTAATAAGGATGTACGTTTTATTGCCTTAGAATAATTCATAAATGTACCTATAAAATAAAGAAATCGAGATTTTCTGGCGATAGCCAATCCTTGAATCGTTTATTCTCTAAATACACACAGGAGTAGATGCACCCTAGTCTTATTGACGATGGGCTCAGTGAACGGGTTGAATTGATTTTGTGTCACCAACAGCCAAGTAATTATAACCAAGGCCAACACAAACAGAGTTAACACCTGTGAATCAACCTGATGCTGATGAGCACTCAGCAATTTTTCAGATAGATCACATTCACCACTATCGATGTAGGTTGAAGAAGATGCTTGTTCCTCCCCCACATAACTCGTCGAGCACGCGTTAAACACACCACTATTTTTCGCCAGACACACAGTGATCACCCAGAAAACTAGGATCAAAGACCACTTAAACGAATGTTGCCTATGGGATGCGAATAACATGTTTGCGAACTGGTGAACGAATTAACAATTAGTGTGAAGTATTAACAAATCAGTGCAACTGTTATTGTCCATTTCTCCCTATTTTAGCGTTTCCAAATGGTATCTAAATGTGTCCTACAAAAAGCACAGCACCAATAGAACCAGTAGCCCCAGAGCTGCACAAACAGCTCCACCTATTGCCATGAGCATTGCAAACATGGCTAAACACCCTTTAATGCTTATATCTATACCTCTCAATTTAAGCTCTACAACGTGAATTGAGTGTCTAGCGAAAGGCCCGTTTACACTAAGAGGCCAAAGACTTGTTTTACAAGCAGATGGATGAGATTTCACAGAAACCTTACATAGAGATTCAGAAACCTAAACTATTCATATCACTAAAAAACAGGGTCTGAAAACCAGACCCTGTTCAAAATATCGAATAGTTTGCGAATAGCTAGATAAGTGCGTGTCGTGCCTTGGCGGATACCCACTCCGAGATGACCACAGTTACCAAGATCGCACAGAAGATCACAGTAACTTGAGGCCATGCCAGTACCGCCATCGACTCTTGCAACTTCAAGCCAATACCACCTGCACCCACCAGCCCCAATACGGTCGATTCGCGGATATTAATATCCCATCGGAACAAGCTAGTACCGACAAAGCTTGGCATTACCTGAGGCATAATGCCGTAATCCAATACCTGAAGTGGTGATGCACCGGTTGCTCTGATAGCCGATACCTGTGTCGCATTCACTTCCTCGATTGCTTCATACATTAGCTTGGCGACAAAGCCGATTGAACGAAGCGCAATGGCTATGATGCCCGCTAGCAAGCCAGGGCCTAGAATTGCCACCAGCAACAGCGCCCAAATCAATGAGTTGATCGAACGGCTCGCGGCTATGATGAACAGAGCTATCGGTCTCACAAACACAGTACTCGGGGTGGTATTGTTCGCCGCCAGAAACGCCACTGGAAAAGCTAATATAATACCCAACAGCGTACCTAGGGTGGCAATATTAATGGTGTCCCACAATGGCTGCCATAATTGGTCGAGATAACTCCAGCGAGGAGGCCACATGCGTGATGAGATATCAGAGAACTGATTCGGCGCATCGGTAACAAAAAACCAGATAGTTTCCCGGTTCATCACCTGCCAGCAAAACACCACTAGGCAAATAAAGCTAAACCAGGCTAACCAGCGAGCAAGACTCTCTTTTTGGCTGTATTTCTGCCATGTTGTCGTATCTGTCATTGCTCCCCCTACTGCACGCGCTGACGAATCAAGGTCGATACATACTCACACACCATCACAATCGCGATGATAATAAGCAATATAGCCGCTGCGGCGCTGTATTCGTATCTGTCCATTGCGGTATTCAAAGTTGCACCTATACCGCCCGCACCCACTATGCCTATTACCGCAGACTCCCTAAAGTTGATATCCAAACGGTACATAGAAAGCCCGATAAAACGCGGCATAACCTGAGCCTGCACCGCATAATTAATCTGCTGAAGCCAACTGGCACCCGTTGCTCGCATAGCGGTCAATGGCGCAGGGTCTATCGCCTCAATCTCATCAGCAAACAGCTTGGCAAGAAAGCCAATCGTGGCGAAGGTAAGAGTCACAAAGCCGGCAAAGGTGCCAAAGCCAAACAAGGCCACACACAAGATAGCGATGATGATCTCTTGAAAGCTACGTGCGACCGCAACGAATCCACGACAAAACAGATAAACCGGCTTTGGCGCTATATTCTTAGCCGCACCCAAACCAAAAGGGATAGAGAGCAGTACACCGGCAACTGTGGAGGTTAAGGTCATAGTGAGACTCTCAACCAAGCCTTGCGAGATATTGTTCCAGCGTCCGGTAAAATCGGGCGACATAAAGGCCAACACAAACGCCCAACCGCGCTCCGCTCCCTCATAGATTCGAAGCCAATTGATATGCACCGACTGAGTGGCAAGGATCAGATAGACAATTGAAGCCAATACCAAGCCATATCTTAAATAGGCATTCGCTATCAGTGGCGGCTTTTTCCAAGTGGTCGAGTACTGCTTGCTCATGCCACAGCCTCAACCAGCTCTATATCGCAAGATTCCTCTTGAACCGTCAGGTTCCAATCCTCTTCACCGTAGATCTTGGTCAGCACAGATTCATCAAGCTCTAGTGGCGTGCCATCAAACACAACCTCACCTGAATTCAGTCCGACGATGCGATCCACAAACTGCTTGGCCAGTTGAACATCATGAATATTAATGATGGCTGGCAACCCTTTCTCTTCACAGATTTCACGGATAAGACGCATGATCTGACGAGCGGTTCTTGGATCAAGCGCGGCGGTAGGTTCATCGATAAGCAGAAGCTTAGGGTTTTGCGCTAGAGCCCTTGCAATACCCACGCGTTGGCGCTGACCACCAGAAAGCGCATCAGCACGCTTATTGGCATGCTCTAGTAGACCGACGCGATCCAATAAGGCATACGCAGTTTGGATATCTTCTGCACTGTAGCTTCGAGTGAAACTGCGCCAAAAACCCACATAACCAAGGCGACCAGATAAGACATTCTCCATCACGGTCAAACGCTCAATCAGGGCGTATTCTTGGAAGATCATCCCTATCTCACGGCGCGCTGAGCGCAGTTGTGATTTAGATAGATTAACGAGGTTCTGCTCAGAAAAAACAACCTCGCCACGGGTAGGCTCGGTCAAGCGGTTAATACAACGAATCAGTGTGGATTTACCGGCCCTGATGGCCGATAAGTCCTACTACTTCGCCAGCTTCAACCGTCATATTCACATCAGTCAGCGCCTTATCGTTTGCTGAATAATGCTTTGTGAGGCCCTTGAGAGTTAGTGCTGACATACCATTTCCTAGCTGCAGGTGTAAGAAACGTTATTAGCCGTATCGATAGTACGGATCACTTCCCAATGCTCTTGATAAGTGATTGGAATGAACTTCGCTTCACCGTTACGCTCGAATTCTTGCTTTAGCTTGGTGCCTTCCCAATCAAAGCTAAAGAAGGCTTGTTTGATCTTCTCTTGAAGCTCTGGGTGCAGGTTGTGTGCTAGGCCATACGCCGTGGTTGGGAAGGTTTGAGACTTGTAGATACTCTTGATCTGCTCTTCTTTTACCACATCGCGAGAAAGCATACGGTTCAATACGGAATTTGCTACCGCAGCCGCATCATAGTCTCTATGAGCAACACCTAAGATAGAGTTATCATGCGCACCAGAGAAGGCCGGTTTAAAGTCATTATCCGGCGTCATGTTGTATTCAGCAGCCAAGATAGCAGAAGGCGCTTTGAAGCCAGAGTTTGAAGTCTGGGCGGTAAAGGCTAGGTTCTTACCCTTTAGGTCTTCTACCCTCTCAATGCCTGAGTTCGGATAGGTGATGATCTCCATCTCATAACCAAATGAACCATCTTCTGCCGCCATCATGGTAAACGGTGCAAAACCCGCACAATTAACCGCAAGAGGGGTCGAGCCTGTGTTGAAGCCAGCGATATGTAGACGACCAGAGCGCATCGCTTCAATCTGTGCTGCGTTATTCTGTACAGGGAAGAAACGCACATTTTTACCTGTGGTCTTTTCCATGTGCGTAAGGAACTCACTCCATACGTCTGCATAAACTGCAGGGTCTTCTACCGGCGTGTAAGCAAAGATAAGAGTAGCTGGATTCACCCACTCCGCCTCATTTTGTGGTAGATCAGCGACTAGGTTGCCACTGCGGTCTTGATAACGAGCGTCCATTGCAGAAGAGGCTGCAGAAAACATAAGCGCAGCAGCAACTGCAGTTTTAACTAGCTTCATTTGTTATTTCCTAATTGAGATATAAATCGAGAAGCAAGTTAATTCAGTTTTATTTCAATAAGGTTGAGACTTTATTGCGGAAATATTTATTGTATGAATGAATTGATACAGCTCCCAGATTTAACAGAATATAATACTGATGTAATAAATTGGTGCTGGCGCACTAATATGGAGCACCCTTAATTTACAAATAATTACAATTTAAATTCAATAGGTTACGAACTTTGTATTTACAGATAATATAGCAAGATAAATATGCAAATAATTATCCATTAATTATCATAAACCATATTTTTGGCACCCTTCGTGCAATACCCCACTGTAAATAAAAATACCGTGAGGAAACCATGAAGAAATTAACCAGCGCCATTATTATTTCATCTCTACTTTCATTTAATGCACTAGCAGAGACCTTACCTAACGTCACCATATTAGGCACAGGTGGCACTATTGCTGGCTCTGCGGCCAAATCTACCGATGTAACCGGTTATAAAGCTGGAGAGATCGCAGTAACGACCCTAATAGAAGCAGTGCCACAGATCGTGGATGTGGCCAACGTTGATGGCATCCAGGTCGCTAACACCAGCAGTTCTAACATCAACAGCGAGATATTGCTTGGTATGGCAAAAACCGCCAATGAACTTCTTGCCAAAGATACAGATGGCATAGTGATTACCCATGGTACGGATACCACTGAAGAGACCGCATTCTTCATGGATCTAGTAAACCAGAGTGATAAGCCTATCGTTGTAGTCGGTGCCATGCGCCCAGCCACAGCAATTAGTGCAGATGGACCGATGAACCTATTGAATGCGGTGACACTTGCTGCAAGCGAAGAGGCTAATGGCCGCGGCACCATGGTTATCCTTAACGACAAGATCGGCGCTGCATACTACATCTCAAAAACCAGCTCTATCTCTATGGATACCTTCAAAGCCTATGACCAAGGATTTCTTGGCACCTTTGCCGGTGGCGCACCTAAGTTCTACTTTGAGCCGGCTAAGGTTACAGGCAAACCTAGCTTTGATGTCTCTAAACTAGAAACCCTTCCAAAGGTAGACATCATCTACAGCTATCAAGATATGGGGCCAGAGATGATCGATGCCCTAATTGAATCTGGCTCGAAAGGCATTGTTGTCGCAGGCAGTGGTAATGGATCTGTACCGAAAGCGGTACGTGACAAGATCAGCGAGCTAAATGAGTCGGGCTACCCTGTTGTGCTTTCTTCTCGCACCGGTTCAGGCTTTGTGACGGCAAAGGAGCACGCTATTGGCTCTGGTGATCTGAATCCGCAAAAAGCGCGCATCATGTTGATGCTGGCGTTGACAGAAACTAAAGACTTGAACGATATCGCGGGTTACTTTGGTACTCAAAGTTAAGGCTCTTCACTGATTAGCGGGAACAACTACTATTTCTGGTAGGTGTACTCACTCTGCCAGTGATACATGGCAAGCCGCCGTAAATACCTCCCTGTAGCTTGGTTTCGGCATCCTTGCCTCAAACACTTGCCCTGCATCACTGCCTGCCGCCCACAACTCCAAGATATCAGCGATGACTTATACCCAAAGTAATAGGAGATGCTGGTAGGCGGCCAACGAGCCAAGCGCCTGAACATAGATAAACTATGTGATGGCGCGGGGCTGGCCTCCCAGTGGCGAGTGCCAGCCAACGCCCCAGCATCTTCAAGTAAGAAGGGTATTGAGGGTTCCCACTCATGCTGTCACTGGAGAGTGATTGATGGAGCAAGGTGTCGCTCGCAGGGAGGCGAGCGCCAAGCGCCCACGGATGGGTTCACCGCGACCTTGTGAATCAATCACTCGGAGGGGGTCGCTCGCTCAGAAGAAATTTTACACCCCCTCTAACCCGCGAAGAACCAACGTTGAGCCTCAGAAACACAAAGACCACGCAATTGCGTGGTCTCTTTCTATCCAACTAGATAAGCGATTATAGAGCGCGCTTACCACCGAGTGCGTAGCACATGTTTGGTTGAAGCATGCGGGCAGAGCCGTCTACATAGCAAAGCTCATAACGCTCTGAGCGAGAGCTGTGGCTACCATTACTGGCAAATACCAATGGCGCGGTCATCGTCAGTGCTAGAGCAATAATTAAACCTTTCATCATTCTGTCCCCTCTCAATGGTTGGAAGCCAAACGGCTGTTCGGCGCCGTTTTAAGCTGTCAGAATTATTATGATAGAGTTCACAGTTTTACGCTAAACGTAAATTGAAAGTAAATTATTCGACCCTGTACGTAAACTGAGCGTTTAATGGATAAGACGAACGATCAGGCTCCTGTTGCTCGCATCGGCTCAACGTTGAGACTCAGCACTAGACCATCGCGCGGTGCTAGATATCGCCTAACCTCACGACCAAATGCATCGGTTTGAACAGAGAGTAAATCTCCCTCTTTCACCCACTGTAAAAGCTCAACTTGTGGCTTATAAAATCCACCAGTTATAGCGCGAATTGAGGTTACCTCTTTTCCTTCAAACAAAAGCGGCTCTATCTCGCAACTACCCTCATCTATCAGTTCATAGCTTGAAAGACAGTTAAGAACGCCTTTCACCGAACGCTCAATCAATGGATAGTCACTGTAGCGTCCCATCCCGACTTCAAGGGTGGTGGAAGGAATACCACTTCTGTTCCATACGGTTTCCAGAATACCTGGGTCGCCTGGATCATCCAGAATCACATCAGGCCAATAAGCTTGGCCATCTTGACGCAGTCTGGCATTCGATAGTCGGCAAAGGCATACAGGGGATACACGGTACCGCTGGTTTGAGTGTGTAAATCGATAGCCAGATCAGCATTAGGTTTTAACAGATACTCCCACACATTAAACACGTAACGCTGCGCCTCATTCCCCTCTTTATTACCAGGAAGAAGCGGTTGAGGTTGGCAGTCGAGTGGTCTGGATCGTTGGAGATGTAGTCACGATTGTGATTTAGCGTGCCAGATAGGTTAATGGTCGGAACAATCACTACACTGCCACGATTCACCTTGCCTGAAAGGGCTTCACCGATCCGGTGGGAGGTCAGTATGCCATTGTACTCGTCGCCGTGAACCCCGGCGGTAATCACAAAGCGTTTGCCTTGCTCTTTCCCCTTAAAAACCATCACAGGCAAGTGCTGCCACTGCCCCAAGGCATTGGTTCCTACGCGAAACCAGAAGGTATGTTCACCCGCCTCAAGGTCGTTCACATTGAGTTTGGATATCACCGGATATCCATCGATTACATCTTTTAAATATTCTGTGTTCATTGATTTACTCTTCGAGCCAAACCTGTTTTACATCTGGCCAGCCCCACTGGGTCATGGCTACGCCTTGCAATATGCCTTGAAAGCTCAGCGATTGTCTATGGTGGAACATAGGCATTGCAGAAAGGCTATGCATCAAATACCCCCCGATAGGCTCGAGATATTCGAGATAGTCACTCGCCTCCACCTCACGCTGAATATGGTCAAGGTTTTGATCAAGCCAACTTGCGACCGAATCCTCAAGGCATGCCCTAAGTGGCAGATAACTGCGGAACTTAATAAACGCTGAGCTTGATGCATTATCATCTAGGAACAAGTTGGATAGAACTAAGTGCTCAGGAAAGGCTTTGTTCTCAGCAAGGGACGCAAACTCAGCAACGCTGTAAATCTTAGTGCTCACATCAACACCCAATGGAGATAGCACATGGTTAATAGCATTGGCACAGGCCTTAAGGCCGAAGTGGTCATATACGGCAATGGAGAGCTTCTTGGGAAGTGTACCCTCTCCATGCGGAAGATAAGTCGGCTTCCAGAACGGGAAAAGATTCTGTGCTAGGTGCAGGCCAAAGGTCGAATCGAGCTCAATCAGCGCTTGCCACAAAGAAGCACCACTGATGTGAGACAACACCCCCTGACGCTCGGCCATGGTCAGAGTCTTGCTAGCGTTGGCATTCACCATTGCAAGTAAACAGCCATCTTCAATATCGAAATTTCTCTTGTTGGAGTCTTCTTGATCGTGCTCCGCCTCAATGAGCGCTTTCTTGCCATAGGTTTTAGAGGTGCGCTCTTTTTCAACCAGCCAAACAGTAAACTCATCGGTCAATGAACGATAACCGTGGAAGCCGTCATAAGCCTCGAGTTTCAGCCACTTATCGCTCTGCTCCACAAGACGAAAACAGCCACTACCTATCACCTGACTGCTTTGCTTAATCGAGACTTGCTCTGCTGGCTGTATACCATATTTAAGATCCGCCAATTTGGCCGCAAAACCCAGATCTGGCTCACTGAGATAAAAGCGAACGATCCTTGGGTGCTCGGCTTCTATATCGACCAAATGCCTGAGTTCACTGAGATACCTTGGATGGGATTTCAGTTTGTTGAACAGCTCGGCGATTACCCTGCTGTCTATAGGTTCGCCATTATGAAACTTAACCTTGGGCCTTAAATGAAAACTCCACACCCTTCCCTCTTTAGTAGAGTCCCAATGGTGGGCAATATCTGGTGAAACCCTGCCGTGTCGGTCGCTCTGCACCAGACAGGCATACAGCTGACGCACTAAGAAACGCTCACTGGCTCGAAGGGATACATGAGGCAACAGTGTGCTGAACAGGCGGTTGTAGGTGAGCTGAACATGCAGTTTGCCATCCACTAGCCCTGCACCTGAGGCTCTTGCTAGCAGTTGACCAAACACATTTTGATCCTGATTAAGCACTTCAAGTGCAGATTCAAACTCTTGCTTACCAATAAATTCTAAGGCGATTCCTTGCCTAACATCCTGCTCCGAAGCGCGTTTGAAAAGTAAAGAACGTTGGTTTCGACCTATTTTAGGTGTCCAATCGATCCAGCCTTGAGACTTCATGTCACCCAACAGGGTTCGAGCATAACGTGTTGTTGTATATAGATGATTAGCGATCTCTTCTAATAGAACAGCGTGCTCCACACCCACCTGATATTCATCTAGTCGCGCAAAATATCTAACCAACTTATGTGGCTTCATACCTTAATAGCCTAATCCTTTCCTTATTAAATCTAAACATGTGCCAGATATCGCAAAAAATCAATAAATAGGGAACAAAATAGATAAAACCCATCTGTTTTTTAATTCATGCTTTGGATGAATAATTACATTCAACAACTGAGGCGAACAACACAAACGAGGTGACGCAATGAAAAAGACAACTGCTAAAGCGAAAAAGCCAATGTCTGACTTCTACCAAGTAAAGGTAAGTCGTGGCAAGAAAGGCTCACTGCAGAGCGCAGCTCTAGCGTCACTAGTGATGACCTGCCAGTCAAGCGAATTAGCCCACGATTTAGCGATAGCTTGCTTATCTATGGTTTTGCTCCATCCCCCCCTATAGAAACAGTAGATGGATAAGCTATCGCACCCTTTTAGAGGTGCGCAGAAACAAGGGCACTCAAATCTCAACCTAGCATAGCTAGGACAAATAAAGGACCAATTTGCTCTTCATGGATTCGAAGACAATTGGTCCTTTCCCTATTTGGGGAACAGCAAAACTAGACCCAATAAGGTCGCCAAACAGGTTGCATATAAAAACAAGTAATTAAGATCCAATTTTAGATTTTGAGTAATTGCAATGAAGGGAGTAGCTTCTTTCGGCTACTAAAAAACTATATATAACACGGGGTAATCACATGTTTAGTCAATTCTTCGCCAGCCTTTCTAAGGTTGGTAAGGCGTTGATGCTGCCGATAGCATCCATGCCTGCAGCAGGTATTTTATTAGGTATTGGTTCAGCCAATTTCGATATCATTCCTCCAATCGTATCGCAACTGATGGCAGAAGCCGGCGGTGCGGTATTCGGCAACCTTCCTCTTATCTTCGCTTTGGGCGTTGCTATCTCGTTTACTGAAAACGATGGTGTGGGCGCAGTAGCTGCCGGTATCGGTTACTACGTTCTAGTTGCAACGCTAAAGGTTATGGCAGGCGTTCTGGGCGTAGACCACATCGATATGGGCGTGCTAGGCGGTATTATCTCTGGTGCTGTAGGTGCGTATATGTTCAACCGCTTCTACACCATTAAGATGCCAGCGTATTTGGGCTTCTTTGCCGGTAAGCGATTCGTTCCTATCGTGACCTCTTTTGCGATGCTGTTCCTAGGTATCATCCTTGCGTTTATCTGGCAGCCAATTGGCGCTGGCATCGATGCGTTCGGTCACTGGGCAACAGAGCAAAACCCTGTGCTAGCATTCTGGGCATACGGTACCGCTGAACGTGCATTGATCCCATTCGGTCTTCACCACGTGATCAACGTTATCATCCAGCTCCAAGCGGGTGAGTTCACCAACGCCGCAGGTCAGGTGTTCACTGGCGAGATCCCACGCTTCTTCGCAGGTGACCCTAACGCAGGTAACCTAGCAGGTGGCTATCTATTCAAGATGTTCGGTCTACCAGCTGCGGCTATCGCTATGGGTCGTGCCGCTAAGCCAGAGAACCGCGTAAAAGTAATGGGTATCATGGCATCAGCAGCCCTAACCTCATTCCTAACCGGTATCACTGAGCCAGTTGAGTTTGCATTCTTGTTCATCTCACCAGCGCTATATGTGATTCACTCTATCATCGCAGGTCTTGCTTACCCACTATGTATCATACTAGGCGTGAAACACGGCTACAGCTTCAGTGCAGGTCTTATCGACTATGTGACCTTCTTCGGTATCTCAACCAAAGGCTGGATGATCATTCCACTAGGCCTAGCTTATGCGGCTATCTACTATGTGGTCTTCTCTTGGTTCATCCGCAAGTTTGACCTTAAGACTCCAGGCCGTGAAGACGCGAAAGAAGAGAAAGGTCCAGCACTTACTGGTGACGACTTCACTCGCGAACTAGTGGCGGCCTTCGGTGGTAAGCAAAACATCAAATCTACCGATGCATGTATCACTCGCCTACGTATTCAGGTTGAAGACCAAGAACAAGTAGACGAAGACAAACTAAAAGCACTAGGTGCTGCAGGTGTAGTACGCGTAGGTACTGGTGTTCAGGCTATCTTCGGTGGTAACAGTGACGTGTATAAAACACAGATGCTAGACCATATGAAAAATAACTAATTACAGTTCGGTGGTCTTTTGACCTCAAACGTACAAAAAGGAGCCTTATGGCTCCTTTTTTAATGCAAGTTGGACAAACATACTGTTTAAGCTGGTAAAACTTAGTAAGATTGCAAATAGCAACTCTACGCAAGGAAGCACATAGCAGTTCGATGTCTATCCGTAAAATCTCCAAAGCAAAGCTGGCTACTCTGGCGCTTGCTACTGTTTCCTGCGCCGGTATGGCGGCCACTCCGGTCAGTATTAAGTACACCATCAACCGCGCAGAAAACGTAAAGAAGAACAATGCTATGGTTCTGCCCTACTTTTTCTCCTCAGATACCATGGGTTTTAACCTAGGTATAGGTGGCGTAGTTCAGGGTATAGGTCAGGATCAAATGGCGATGGGCGCAACCGGTTGGGGTGGCGCTGAGAGCTATGGTTTCTCCGGAGGGATCTGGAACTACCGACCGAGCTTTTCCAATCGCACCTTTTTCTCTATTGCCGGCATGTACGCCTACTTTCCTGAGCAGCGCGCCTATACAGGAAATAAATCGACACCTACTCCAAATGGTCAGCCTCTGCCGGGCAGTAGTGGCTCAAGCCAAGATCAGTTTATCGAGGGTGACGGCTTTTCCAACTGGCTCGATCTGAAAATGGAGTACGTGCTTCCAATAGGCTCGCGTAAATCCGACCCTATTATCCAATACAACCTGCGTGGCGGCTTGCTAACCGATGCGCCAACCAGCACTAACTGGAATCCACTGGATAACGGTACCACCATACTGATCCTGCGTCAGTTTAACCGCTATCAATCCTATGACGACGGCAGCGGCAAGCAGAGCGGTGACGTAAATGCGGTAGAGCTTGGCATCCAATACGACAATACCGACTTTGCACCCAACCCGAGTATGGGTAGCCGACAGTATCTCAGTTACACCTTTGAAGGAGCATGGCTAACCCCAGAAGATAACTGGGATGTGTGGCAGTTAGATCTCAGCAAGTACACCAACATTGGGGAAAGTGAGTGGGCCTCACAGCGGATCTTCGCTTTCAATTTCTGGACCGCCTACTCTCCATCTTGGAACGTAAAGCAAGTTGGCAATGACTCGAGAATCGTCGAAGACGCACCAGCCTATAACGAAGGTGCAACTCTTGGTGGTTATAAGCGTATGCGTGGCTACGACTCCAACCGATTCCACGATAAAGCCAGCATCTATGCCAGCGCCGAGTATCGCTACACCCTCAAATACAACCCAGTGAGAGATGTAGAGTGGCTGAGATTCCTAAACCTCGACTGGTTCCAATTGGTTGGCTTTGTCGAGGCCGGTCAGGTAGCCAGCGAATATGACCTAAAAGATCTCACCTCTGACATGAAATACGATGCCGGTGTTTCCCTTCGCGCTCTGACTGCCGGTTTAGTCGTACGTGCTGATTACGCTGTGTCTGAGGAAGGCAGTTATATGTGGTTTATGATCAATCAGCCTTTCTGATTGCGCCAGATAAGTACAAACACAGGCAGCAAAAATAGGCTGGTTGATACCATATCTAGATAGGTATGGTAATCGAGAAAGTTCATTAGCTGCATATAGCCGGCCAGAGAAAACGCCGACAACACTCCAAGCCTAACATTGAGCATCCATATCTGCACCACCAGCACCAGAGCCATTGCGGTATGAGTGCTGTAGTCAGAGCCAAACGATGGCCAGATATCTAAAGCGATATCGACAAAGCGCATCAGATAGAGATAGATGGTGGAGTAGATAAGCGGTTTAGCGCAAAGCCAGAAGCTCGATGCTGCGATTTAGCTTGCTCCAATAATAAATACACCGCTACAGCGAGGAGTAGCGGTGTATAGATATCAGCAATCAGTGCCCAAGTAGATGTCTGCAATTTAGTAGTGGATTATGCCTGTCGATGATGCAGTTATATTAAAAGTTGGGAAGAAGATAAAGTCCGATGCCAAAGGATAAGACACCTGCACGGTTACCGCTTGCCCTGGATCTTTGGATACTGGCCAACTCGTTGTCACTGTAAGATTATCCAGACTGGCCTTGCTCTTCACATAAGTGCTAACCGTTTGTGAGGTGGCTGGAGCATCCCCTACTCTAGCAGGATCAGCTGCTGCCTCTGTTCCTCTTACCACCGCATAACGAACCCCTTCTTTGGCCGCGTGAGATACCTGGTTATACATAAATATCACCACGCCTCCTTGAATGATGGAAAACATCAGAATCAAGAAGATGGGTAACACTATGGTGAACTCGGTAATAGTGATACCGCGCTGCTTGAAGGATAAATGAGGCATTTTGATTCGATACTTCATAGCTTACTCAACTCTCAATACTGCTGTCTCTGATAATGCGATGGTCGATGGTACTAGCTGATAGTTCATCAGAGTTTCAAAGGTGCGCCCTACGGTGACAGATACATAGCGCTCATACCCTGAGCCACAACTATCTAAGTCACTCTGAACACATCCATTTAGCTTAGTTGAACCATTTACACATATACAGTATTGCGAACTGTTAACGATGAAAATATCTGGGTTCTCTACCGTTTTACCTAAACTCACACCATCTTGCTTGGCAATACTCGCCATCCCAGCCGCATCAGAGATAAAGCTAGTACTCTGCGCACCATAGGCGGCAGCAGCTCTTGCGGCAGCAGCGGTCGATAGGCTGTGATACATGACGCGCCCCACGTCCACGATAATCACAAAAAGCAGTATTAAGATTGGGGTTACTACGACAGTTTCTACTGCCGCAAATCCGTTTTGTTTATTAAAGCTGTCCATAACCTTACTCCACTAATGTTACTTCTGAAGTAATTGGGTTCTCGCCTGAACTCAGGCTAGAAATGTTGAGTTCCGAACTACTAGATAGATATAAATATTTAGAGATAATGATGGTCTGAGCACCAAATCCTGAGGAGCCACTGGTGACCTCAAAACTCTGCTTAGGAAGATAGATAATCCCACTAAAACTAGAGGAGGCACTACTATCGAAGTAATTTCTTGGTTCCTTTTCAGGTTCTGGTGATTCAGGTGCATCGCGATCAGCAAAGAACAAGATACCTTCGTACCCTTCACAACTGCCATTACATTTCGTCGCTTCTAAATCGATCGACGGTCCAGATTTGAGCTCTATTTGCCAGTAGTCCTCTTTATCTTCTTCACTACCAGTACAAGCGTCACTGCAGGTGTTATAAATGGTCACACCACCCGAGCCTGCATTTTCCAACGAAGTACCAGACCCATCAACGGTGAAACCACCGCCACGCATGACATACAAGCCGTCACGCATTTTTACCGTACCTTTAATTAATAATCCGCCGCAATACACACCAGGGTCAATTGTTTCATTCTCTACTTCTTTCTGACCGTCACCTGGAGAAGTGCCGTGCTGGCACTCACCGTTTGTATAAGATACTGGTGGAGCCACAATATTCGCGAGAGGGTCTGAGACTTTAGTTGGAGGGTTGTCGCTACTCTGATCCGTTGGGCAATCTGCACCCTCTACTGAACATGAGACAGTACTGCCGCTGATATCCGAACCGCCAACGGTCTCTACCGTTGTTGCACTAATCTCTGATCCACTAGAAACATATAGGCCCTTGCTGCTTGTGGAGTTGGCCACAATCCCGCAGTTTGCGATAAGCTTGGAGTCACTGGTCACGTACAGCATCTTTTCCTGACTCTCTTCACCCAACACATAGATGCAATTATTACTCACACCTACCCCGCCACGTGCAGTGGCCGATACGCTGTAATCTATCTGTTCAATTCCGATAACACTGAGGAAGAAACTTGGAAAGGCATCAGAGACAGTCGCTCTTACTGCGCTGGTATCACCCACGTATGCACCGGTTGTCGGTGATACCACTTGATTGCCCCCAACAGTGGAGCTCTCGATAGTCACTAAGGTGTCGTCGGTGCCTGATGTAAATCCAAGCTCGGCGGCGGCAGCAAGTGCTTTAGTAGAGACGTTGTTGTAGGTGTCGCGCCCGTTTTTTATCTCGTAGGCGCCGGTTAAAGCGGCCGCATCGGCAGCAGTTTGCGCTTGTCGATACTTGTAATAGGCATAGCCAGTGTCTATGACTAGACCCGCTATGATAAGAAAAACAAGCATGGCTAGCGTGGCAAAGATGATCACTAAGCCGCTTTGTTTGGAATGAATTGTGTATTGTTGCATGCCATCCTCCTGCAGTCCTTGCATTGAGGGGCTCGGTTTCACCCGTACTAAACCCTGTTTAAAGTTTAGTCAAAGTAAAAAAGTATGAGAGGTTTTATTCGCAATTAGAAGCAAGTTAGATCAACTCTAGTTTGATTATTTTGGTTCTATCAAAAGTGACACGATAGCGCTGGGTGCGCTCTTTGACGCCACTTGGCTCGGTTTTTTCTCATGGATCTTCACCTCGATACGACCGCGGCGAGAAATACTCACCTTGCGCGGCTTGTTGGTCGAGGAATAGACATACATATCGCGGTTCTCACTCGGGAAGCAGTTCATCAGCGGCGTAAGATTAATAGAGGTGTTAGTCTTAATCTTCTTAAAGCCGTTGTATTCAAAGTTCTTAAGACTCACCAACTCACGGAAGAACAAAGAGACACTCTCTTTGTTAGCGATAGCCGTTTTCGAGTTTGGCTGAGAATTAAACCAGGTCTCACCACTACCTATATTGGTTTTCTTATCCGGCATAGTGTACTGAGAATCACACGTGGCTTGTTACGGATGATCTTCTCAAACACCCACGACTTGATGCTCTCTTTAAATACATCTCGCACCACATAAAGTGCAGCGAAGGCCAGTACAAATTGCAGATCGGTATCCAGTCCCATCAAACGGAACTGGAAGATCACCACACTAAAACCGAGCATGATGAGGCCGGTTGCGATAGCCAAAGAAAGATACTTCTCCTTCTCCCCTACGCGAGTACTTTTACTGGTTACCTTAAGGGGCAGTTCAAGGAGCTTTTTCTGTAGATCGGTTTGGTTAAAAACACGAGTCAGCTTTTCTTCATCATCCGCTTCAATGCTCTTTACCGAGTAGATGTTTTCATACATCTGGGTAATACGATACTCATCCTCTGCCATCGAAAGCTGAGCTAGATAATCACGAGCCGATTGCGCGCCTTTAGTACTTTGCAAATAAGCGGTTTGACGCAGCAGATACTGCTCGAACTCATAGGATAGGATGGCATCGACCTTGCGGAAGCGCTCAAACTTCTGGTCGTCTTCTAGGTTAAAACGGCGAAATGAGGCCAAAATATTTGAATGACCCTTGGCCTTATCTACGATCTCTTCAACCGCTTGCTCACCCTTCTCAAGATTGGTCTTAAACGAACGAATATCGTTGATAAATAGATAAGAGAACAGACTGATAGAGGTCTTATAGGAGTCGTACGGCAGATGCTCTTTTTCAAGGATCTTGATGTACAAAAGCATCAAGCTGATGCTCTTGCCTTTGTGAAAGCGTCGGGTCTGTAAGAAAGATTTATCGAAGAACTCGCCTGCAGAAAAGCTATCCCCTAAATCAATACTGCTCGGGATGACAAATTCTACCTTAGTTTCAGACTGCGAGTCTGCGGACAGGGTCTGCTGGATTTCAATCTTCTTCTTAGCGGTGATCTTTAGATCCAACATGGTGCGAGCTATTTTCCTTACTTTTAATATGACACTTTTATTACATCGGAATTGTACCATTCACCCGTTAAAGGTAAACAATCGATCTAGCGAATACAAATAAAAAGGCCGCATTTAACGCGACCTTAACCTTTTGTTATTTCAACCAAAACCACCAGACGATTCCGATGATGGCTAGAATACCTAATACGTTAACCAACATCTTACACCTCCGATGATTTTGGTTTAAACAATCTTAACCGATTAGCGTTGCTCACTACGGTAATCGACGACAGTGACATCGCTACTCCGGCAACAATTGGGCTAAGTAACCAACCAGTCAATGGGAACAACACGCCTGCCGCAATTGGGATACCTAGGGAGTTGTAGATAAAGGCGCCCCACAGGTTTTGCTTGATGTTCTTCATGGTAGCTTTACTGGTTTCGATTACCTGAGATACACCGTACAGCGAGCCACGCATCAGGGTTATATCCGCACTCTCGATAGCCACATCCGTGCCCTGCCCAATGGCGAAGCCCACATCTGAGCGAGCTAGCGCTGGCGCATCATTGATGCCATCACCCACCATAGCCACTACCTTACCTTGGTTCTGCATGCGCTCAACCCAAGCAAGTTTATCCTGAGGCAAAAGCTCTGCGTGGAACTCATCGATATTGGTTACCTCGCTACTGCTCTGCTGTCGCCGCGTTATCACCCGTGAGCATCACAACCTTGATGCCCAAGTCATGCATTGCCTTAATTGCACCAACAGACTCTTTCTTGATTGGGTCTTGGATAGCCAACACGCCCAGAAGCTGATTTTGCTTGGCAAAGTACACTACGGTATTTGCATAAGACTCCCATCGGTTCGCCGTTTCTGTCACCTTGTCCAGAGAAACGCCTTCTGAGACCATCAAACGAGCGTTGCCCAAGAAATAAGTTTCATTGTTGTAGTCACCCTTAACGCCAAGCCCGGTTAGAGACTCAAAGTTCTCCACAGCAACCGATGACCCCACACTCAATGAATCACAGTAGCCCACAATGGCCTCAGCTAATGGGTGAGTAGACCCCTGCTCCAATGCTTTCAGCACAGTTACAGCTTGATCATCAAAAAGCTCGGCCTCTACTACCGATGGCTTGCCCTGGGTGATGGTGCCGGTTTTATCTAGCACGACAACATCGATATCTGAAGCGCGCTGCAAGGCATCGCCATTTCTAATAAGTCCACCAAATTCAGCGGCTTTACCCACGCCTATCATGGTCGAGATAGGGGTAGCCAATCCAAGCGCACAAGGGCAAGCAATAATAAGCACCGAGGTCGCCGTTACCAACATATGAATCCATACCGGGTCGACGCCAAAGTTATACCAGCCTAGCGCCGTCAATACCGCAATGATCATTACGCTCGGCACAAAGATACTAGAAACCTTATCCGCAAGGTGAGCGATAGCAGGTTTTGAGTTCTGCGCCTGGGTCACCATGTTGATGATCTGAGCCAATACGGTATCGCTACCAACCTTGGTCGCCACTATAGTCAGGCTCGAGTTACCATTTACTGTCCCAGCTGAGACGCTATCACCTAGCGGTTTAGCAACCGGAATAGGCTCGCCAGTCAACATAGACTCGTCTATCAGGCACTGCCGTCAATAATCTCACCATCGACCGGCACCTTTCACCAGCACGAATCACCACCTTATCGCCGGCAATTACTTGCTCGATTGGAAGCTTAACAGTCTCGCCGTCACGAATGACCAAAGCAGTCTTAGCGCGAAGGTCAAGAAGGCGTCTAATCGCCTGAGATGTGCGTCCTCTCGCCTTAAGCTCTAGCGCCTGACCTAGGTTAATAAGGCCAATGATCATTGCACTGGCTTCAAAATACAGGTGTCTTGCAGACTCAGGAAAGATACTCGGCATAACCACGATAGCCATGGAATAGAGCCACGCACTGCCTGTACCTAGAGCAACTAGGTATCCATGTTCGCATTACGATTGATGAACGCCTTACTTGCCCCCTTAAAATAGTGCTTACCGCAAGTTGCTAACACCGCTAGGGTAAGCAAACCTATGATGCCCCATGCAAACTGCTCAATGCCGGTCTCTACCGTCATAGAGCCACCAAGCATGCCGTATAGCATAAGAGGCACACCTAAGCCCAAGCCAAAGTAGGTTTGGCGCATTTTGTGTTTGTACTCTGTTTGCTCAGCTTTCTCTCTCTCCGCCTCAGCCTTTTCCTCATCAAAGATTTCTGTAGCACCATAGCCTGAGCTTTCGATGGCGGTAATTAGACTCGCAGCCCCAACACTTGCGTGTACCTGAGCGGTGCGGTTGGCAAAGTTGATCATGACTGAATCAACACCTTCAACCCCATTCAAGGCTTTTTCTATGGTGTTAACGCAGCTGGCACAGGTCACCCCTTGCAAGTTTAAGCGAACCAGAGGCCTGTCCGCGCTTACAGCTACTTTCGCTGAAATTTGTTTCTCATGAGCCGGAGCCTGCTCGGTTTCAACCACAGGCAGATAGCCCAGCTTATCGAGCTCAGACTCAATCTGTGCATCAGATAATTTGCTTTGGACCTTGATCTGCTGCGCCTCGATATCAGCTTCTAGCTCTGCTTCTGGGTCTAGCTCAACCAAAGCTTTGCGTATCTTATTAACGCAACCACCGCATTTCACCTTCTGAACACTGCGACATAGGTATTGCTGGCTACTTCAGAGGCCTTGTAGCCAAGGGATTCAACGATTTGAATCATACTGCTTACAGGCAAAGAGCTTGAGATATTCGCTAGGCTTTTGTCCTCGCACACCTCAATAGAAAAATTGGCGTCTTGCTCTAGCGCTGAGCGTCGAATCTTGTTTACACAACCGCCACAGGATACGCCAGACAAGTGGATGGAATACTCATTCATCACTTTTGTTCCTCAGTCCAAGACTCTATTAAACAACAGATAGACTCACCGGTTGGCTCGCTATCAGGTAGCTCCCCCCAGTCAGCAAAGGTGGATTGCAACATTTGCACATGATTTTGCAGGCGAACAATCTGCGCTTGCGTCTCTTCGATCTTCTTTATCATCATTTCGCGCACTCGAGGGCATGGAGAGGTACCGTCTTCGGCCGAGGCTAATATCTCTTCTACTTCTTTGAGACTAAATCCAATCTCTCGCGCTTGATGGATAAACTTCAGTCGTTGCAATGCATGGATATCGTATTCCTTGTATCCATTATCAGGGTTACGTGTCGGAGTGAGTAGTCCGCGCTTGGTGTAGTAACGCACGGTATCTGACTGACGTTAGCTCGTTTTGCTAGAACTGAAGTGATCATACGATTATCCGCTGTTGATTCTGTTGTTGATAGGGTCAGCTTAAAACCTAGGAGTAGCTCCTAGGTCAAGCTTAATTTGAAAAGTATGCAATCACCATGATCACGATAAAAATCGCGGCGATAAGTTTAAACAGCAAGCCTAGTTGCTTCGTGCCCCCATTAGGGGCTTGATTACAGCATCCCATGACTTTCTCCTTGGTTGATTCCGAGAATATGGATGCAGTTTAAAAGCTGTGTGTAGGTCTCAGGTCAACAGCAAACTTTGAAAAAACTTAATTGACCTAATTGAAAAAGGTGAGATATAACAAAAGAAGTTTCATATAGGTGTATTTCATGGCAAACAAAATTGATAATCAGAGCATAATCAGTATCTTGCTGACCTTATGTCTGCTTTTTGCCAGCACCATGAGTATTGCTAACGCATCAGTTGTTCATCATCAAAGCTCAGATATTCAATCTAGCCTTAACCATGATTGTTGTGACCAAGTTTCTACGCAGAGCATGGAACACTGCTTTGGGAGCACCCATAACTGCGGTGGCCAGGTATGCGGTACTCTACTCTCCTTACCAAGCACCGTTTATAGCTTCACATTTACCGAGCCTAAACCCTTTAGACTAGTGCCAAGCAAAAGCAAACAATTACCTGAGTTTACTCAGCAATTGCTGCGCCCCCCGATCGCTTAATTCTCCAATCAAAACACCTAAATCCACAGCAATTAGCTAACATTTTTATTAGGGCGAGTCCGTATAACACTCACCCAATCGGAGAATTATTATGAAATCTGTAAACAAGATTGTTCTATCTGTATCCCTACTTTTTACTAGCCTAAGCTATGCAGCAAAATTTGATGTCGAAATGTACAAATCACCTCAGTGCGGTTGTTGCACCGAGTGGGCTGAAATCCTAGAAGCAAAAGGCTACCAAGTGGAGATTCATGAACAAAATCAATGGAATGATGTGAAGCAGAAATTTGGAATGCCAGCCAAAATGACCTCATGTCACACCGCTATCATTGATGGATATCTTATCGAAGGCCACGTGCCTGAACGTGAGATAGCTCGATTACTCAAAGAGCGCCCGGAAGGGGTTAAAGGGCTTGCCACTCCGGGTATGCCTATGCATTCGCCTGGTATGGCTCGCGAGGGAGAGGCCTATCGTGATTTCGATGTCATCGCCTTTACCGATGAGGGTAGCTTTGTTTACGCCAGCTACTAACACTAAAAAACTGTCTTAACCTCTACTATCGCCGATGCCATGCATCGGCGTTTTTTTGTTCTTCTCGGATTAGAGGGGGGCGTAAAATCTCCTTCTAAGCCAGTCCCCCTCCGAGCGATTGATTCACAAGGCCGCGGTGAACCCCTCCGTGGGCGCTTGGCGCTCGCCTCCTTGCGAGCGACACCTTGCTCCATCAATCACTCTCCAGCGTCAGCATCGCTGGGAACCCCAACTTAGCAAGGCTCAAATATCCCAGAGTAGTGAGCGGCAGGCTGTGATGCAAGGCAAGTGTTTGAGGCAAGGATGCCGAAACCAAGCCTACATGGAGGTATTTACGGCGACTTGCCATGCGTCACTGGCAGAGTGAGCACACGAATCTGAAGTTGTAGTTGCTCCCGCTAATCTGAGATGAACCTTTTTTACCCCGAAAGCCGATCTTCTGCACACTTGCATTTACGAAAACTGTAAATGTGTAAATTTAAATTGACGATCTGATTCAATATGTTATTTCTATAGCTTATTGACAAGAACAAATGGATATAAGGGCCATGGAAAGCACTTTAGACACCCAACAGAAACCATCACGCGTAAATAATTTATTACGCTCACTAGGACCAGGCATCATGGCCGCAGCAGCAGCTGTGGGCGGTTCTCACCTAGTTGCTTCAACCAAAGCCGGTGCCATCTATGGTTGGCAATTGGCGGCATTGATCCTGCTGGTAAACCTTTTCAAATACCCATTCTTTAAAGCAGGCGTTCAGTACACGGTTGGCACCAAAACCAGCCTAGTAGAGGGCTACGCAAAACTTGGTCGTCCTTACCTAGTGGTCTTCGCTCTTCTTAGCGTCATATCTTCCGTGGTAAATACAGCTGCACTTCTGATGTTCAGTGCCAGCCTACTGAAGTACTTTATTCCGTTTGACCTCTCTATGCCGGTACTGTGCATAATCGTGCTTCTAACCTGTCTAACCATTTTATTTGTCGGTCACTATAAGGCATTGGATGTGCTGTCTAAGGGCATCATGGCTGTGCTAACGGTAGCAACCCTTGCAGCGGTCTTTATCGCTATTGGCAAGCCAGCTCCAGTGCAAGCTGCTGACTTCGTTGCTCCATCTCCTTGGACGCTAGCGGCGGTTGGCTTTATTGTAGTAACCATGGGCTGGATGCCCGCACCTATTGAGATTTCTAGCCTTACCTCTATGTGGCTGAAAAGTCAGTGTAAAGGCCAAGAGGTAACAGCTAAGTCAGCACTGTTTGACTTCAACGTTGGCTATATCGGCACCGCTGTACTAGCTATCGTATTCCTGTCGCTAGGTGCGCTGTTGATGCACGGCACCGGCATTGAATTACAAAAATCAGGCGTTGGCTTCTCGCATCAGTTGGTTGGCCTGTACGCTAGCACTATCGGTGAGTGGTCTCGATACCTGATCGCGGTTATCGCTTTCTTCTGTATCTTTGGCAGTACCATTACAGTAATCGATGGCTACGCTCGCGTTATCACTGAATCTCAGCGTTTGCTTACTAAGAAAGAAACAATCGCACCTGTGACTAACCAAGTTTGGATGTTTGCCATCTCAGTGGTTGCGCTATGCATAGTGGTATTCCTAGCCAAGGCGCTTCTGCCTATGTTGGACTTCGCTATGGTATTGGCCTTTATCACCACACCATTCTTTGCACTATTGAACTACATCTTGGTAACCCGCACACCACTACCTGCTGAGCTAGCGGTAGGTCCGAAGTTAAAGGCATTGTCTATTGTCGGCCTGGTCTATCTGTTTGGCTTCCTAGCACTGTTCGTTTGGTGGAAGTGGATAATGTAATTAGCTATACCCAAAGTAATTGGAGATGCTGGTAGGCGACCAACGAGGCAAGCGCCTGAGCATAGATAAACTATGTGATGGCGTTGGTGAGGCCGGTCAACGCCCCAGCATCTTCAAGTAAGAAGGGTATAAAAGTAATGTGATTAGCTCCGCTATTGCGGAGCTTTTTATTTGTCATTGTTATGATTGGTTTTGCTAAGCATACGTAACCATGGCAAAATCCAACTCGCTCTTTTGTATTACAATTTAACGGAATCACTATGGGACTACTCGACCAACTGCTGTTCTCTATCTCAGTCACAGGACCAATCTGTCTGATTCTCGTTATGGGTGTAGTGCTAAAGCGCACTAAGGTAATCAATGATGAGTTTATTCAAGGAGCTTCAACCTTAGTCTTCAAGGTCACCCTACCCACTATGCTGTTTCTTAGCTTGGTCGAATCTGACCATGACTTTGCCAGCAGTCTTTCTTTAGTTAGCTTCAGTGTCGGCAGTAACATACTGTTTTATCTATTCTGTGCGATTGTTGTTGGACTGATTCTAAAACAGCACGCAGATAAAGGCGTGGTGATTCAAGGCGGGTTTCGCGCCAATACCGGGATTATCGCCCTTGCGTATGTAGCGAATCTATATGGTAATGATGGACTTGCAACGGCAGCTATCTATGTGGCGGCGACTACCTTGCTCTACAATGTGCTCGCGGTGATTTGCCTAACTCCAAAAGATGGAAATTCCAGCAATGGTAAGACGCCAAGCCCGCTAAAAACCATTGGTAAAAGTATTACAAGCAACCCACTTATCATCTCGATAATTGCAGGCTTTACGTATTCAACACTAGGTTTACCTATCCCTAAGATTGCCTCAGATGCAGGCCACTATTTTGCCAGTATGACACTGCCTCTGGCACTTTTGTGCACCGGTGGCTCTCTTGATCTTAAGTCGCTCAAACACGACACCGCACCTACTTGGTTAGCATCGTCACTTAAGCTTATCGCTATGCCACTACTGTGTGTTGTAGCCGCCTATTTACTAGGCTTTAGCGGCCAGGCGCTTGGTATCATATTCTTTATGACCTGCTCTCCAACTGCAGCAGCCAGCTATGTCATGGCGCGCGCTATGGGAGGTAATTCTACCTTAGCGGCAAACATCATTGCCTTGACTACTATTGCCTCGGTGATTACCACCACTATCGGTTTGATCATCCTAAACAGCCTAGAGCTTCTCTATTAACGCTATAGACGAAATCAAAGTTCCGAACCCTAGTACTTCATCCACCAGACTGCCTATGATAACAATAAAGTTTATATTTCTCAGATGGATAGGAGTTAGTAAATGAAAAAACTAGGACTCATTGGTGGTACTTCTTGGCACTCTACTTTGGAATATTATTCCGATATAACCAAGGGGTTAATGAGCATTATAAGAGCAATACCAATCCACCACTTCGATTGATCAACCTTAATCAGAAACAACTTCATGATCTACAACGTGAAAACGATTGGGACGCTATCGCCAATATCTTTGGTGAAGCAGCAATAGAGCTAGAAAGCGTTTCTGTGGATGCCATTGCGCTATGTGCAAACACACCACATAAGGTATTCGACCAGCTTCAACAGAGTGTAAGCTGTCCAATCATCCATATCGCTGATGCCATTGGTGAGCATCTAAACGCGAACGAGTTCCAGAAGGTAGGCTTGCTGGGCACTCGCTTTACTATGTCTGAGGATTTCATCAAGGGCAGGTTAAGTGCAGAGTATGAAATAACGACTTTGGTTCCTTCGAAGGCAGAGCAAGAGCAAATCCAACAACTACTCTATAGCAAACTATCCATTGGGGTATATGACGATGAAACCCGAGAGATTTTCCTGAAGGTAATAAATAATCTTGCCGAACAAGGGGCTCAAGCGGTTATACTAGGTTGTACCGAGTTTCCGCTGCTACTAAAAGACTCAAAATCCCCTATTCCTGTTGTTGATTCGCTACAATGTCATACTAAGAGTCTGATTAGCTTCATCTTAAGCGATTAGGCTTTAAAGACTATTTTGACAGGAGCAAATCAGATCGGATGCACGAGAAACTCAGAAGAAAGAAGATTAAATGGCGACAAACGGGAGAAGCTCCAGACTATCGATTCTCCCTTGCCAATGAACGTACCTATCTTGCTTGGATACGCACAGCCCTCGCTCTATTAGCCGGCGCCATTGCCGTGGACCAGCTGACTCCTGATCTTGCCAACCCGTTGTGCGTGGCATTCTCTCTGCCTTTCTTTGTGCCTGTTCAGGGCTGCTCGCCATCTTTGCCTACCGAAGATGGGCAGCGAATGAAGCTCGATGAGGAAAAAAGAAGAGCTCAAGTACACCAGCTTTCTTAAGGTCATTAGCGGAGTGATGGTCTGTTTTACCCTCGCCCTTGTTTTGGTCATCTCTCTATGAGTGATAGAGACCCCGGCCTGCAACCCGAACGCACCTGGATGTCTTGGTTTCGAACCGTACTTTTGATGTTCGGTATGAGCCTTATCCTGATTAAGTCAGGTGAGCACCTAGAGCAACGGATTTTTGAGGTTCTTGGTGTGGTTATGCTGGTGCTTGCGGTGCTCGGCATTCTCTATAATCGTAAACGATTCTCCCAACCCTTCGCCAATCATATGGCCGTTTCTGATATGGAAGTGACGGTTAAAAAGGTGCTATCTGGCGCTATCCTTATCGCATCTTGCTCCTATGGTATTTATACCCTTAGCCAAATGGCTGCTATCTAAAGTCTTGTATATTGTTAGTCATGGACCGCAGTGCTAACATTTGTACACACACATCGAAGATAGATAGCTATGGATACCAGAATTCAATTCAGAGTCGATGAAGAGACCAAACGTCTGGCTCAGCAAAGAGCGGAAAGCCAAGGTCGAACCTTAAGCGATGCATGTCGAGAACTCACTGAATCATTGGCAGAAGAACAGCGCCAAGCGATGTCACAAGAAACTTGGTTGACCGAGCAGGTGAATGAAGCCTTTGCCAAATATGACGAAGGTAAGGCCGTATTCCATAACCACGACTCAGCTAAAAGCCTTATTGAACAACGCAAGGCTAAGATTCGAAACCGAGACAAGTAATGATTTTCTGGGAAGAAAAGTCGCTTGATGATAGAGAAAAGATCTTCGAGTTTCTTTACGACTTTAATCCAATAGCAGCAGAACGAACCGACGAACTCATTGAGCAGAATGTAGAACAGTTAAAGTCACACCCAGAAATGGGTGTACAACGTGATAGTATCCGCGGTCGGCTGTTAATCATCCCAGAGATATCCATGATCGTCTCTTACTGGAAAGATGATACCAACATCCGAGTGATGCGTGTTCTGCATCAAAAGCAGAAATTCCCTTGGACATAAAAGGTACATCGCAGATTAGAGAGGATCGTTAAAATTCCTTCTGAGCCAGTCACTCCCTCCGAGCGATTGATTCACAAGGCCGCGGTGAACCCATCCTTGGGCGCTTGACGCTCGCCTCCCTGCGAGCGACACCTTGCTCCATCAATCACTCTCCAGGAGTTGTGAGCGACAGGCGTTGTTGCAGGGCAAGTGTTTGAGGCATGGATGCCGAAACCAAGCCTACAGGGAGGTATTTACGGCGGCTTGCCATGCATCACTAGCAGAGTGGGTACGCCAACCTGAAGTCATAGTTGTTCCCGCTAATCTGCGATGAACCAAATAAAAAGCACACACCACCTTAGGCAGCATGTGCTTAATTCATAAAGTATTTTACCTAAACACCCACGCTTTCAGCCCGCTGTGATTTCAGTTGCAGCAGGAATATACCTAGCACGAGTGCCGCACCAAGAATACCGAGGTTATAAGGGTTCAGTAGCAATAGCGGAATCGCAATAAAGGCCACCACTCTCTCTACTAGCTTCAGGCTCTTCAATAGATACCCTTCGATACTAATCGCTACCGCAATAATGATGGCTAGAGTTTGTGCCACTGATAGAAGCACAGCCACGACGATCCTGAGTATTCACTATATCCGTATAGGCCATCATGATTGGAATGATGAATAGACCGCCAGCAAGCTTAAACGCCTCAACTGACGAGCGCATTGGTTGGCGTTTGCTACACCCGCACCAGCAAATGCAGCTAGCGCAATCGGCGGTGTTACGTTCGAGGTTTGAGATAGCCAGAATACGATAAGGTGCGCGGTTAGGAGCGGCAAACCAAAGTCGGTCAGCATAGGCACCGCCATTACCGCTAGTACGATATAAGCGGCGGTAACTGGAAGTCCCATACCTAGAATCAGCGCAACGATACTGATAAGACCCAAAGCCACTAGCATCTGACCACCGGAGAAGTCCATCACAAACTGAGTGAACTGCAGGCCGATACCCGTCTGTCCAACTACACCTACGATAATGCCCGCTGCGCCACATGCTGCCGAGATTGGCAGGGCCAGTAGCGCACCGTTTTTCATACCCAGCAAAAACTGTGAGAAGTTGATTCGGCTGTGCTTACGCATCGAAGCCACTACTAGAATAGCGGCACAACCTGCGACACCTACCAGTAGAGGCGAGTAAGCCATCATGAGTAGCACAGTGATCAGTACAAGCGGGACCAGGTGGTGCGCACCGTGCTTCATCACCTCAATCACGGCTTCAGTGCGACTAGCTGCTTTAAGATCCAGCTTGCACGCCATCAAATGCACATAAAACAGGTACAGAAGAAGTACAAGATAGCCGGAGCAATAGAGGCAAACATGATGTCGCTGTATGGCACACCAGTAAACTGCGCCATTACAAACGCGCCCGCCCCCATGATAGGTGGCATGATCTGACCACCTGTCGAGGCAGCGGCTTCAATACCGGCTGCTTGCTCAGGCTTGTAACCTAGCTTCTTCATCATAGGGATGGTGATAGAGCCGGTGGTTACTGTATTGGCGATAGCTGAGCCTGAAATAGAACCCAGACCTGCCGAGGCGAGCACTGCCGCTTTCGCTGGTCCGCCACGGTATTTACCGGCGATGGAAAATGCCAGATCAATAAAGAACTTACCGGCGCCGGTTACCTCAAGGAAAGCGCCAAAGAGTACAAAGATAAATACTGTGGTCGCAGCGATACCTAGGCTGAACCAAAAATACCGTTGGCAGAGAAGATCTGGAACTGGATCAGCTCTTGAAGGCTGTAGGTCTTGGTTGCAAAGGCGCTTGGTAGCATATCCCCAAACATGGAATAGCTAAGAAATAGCATGGCAATAAGCACCATAACCAAACCGACAGTGCGGCGACACCCTTCCATCAGCAGTGCAATCAAGCGATGCCTGCGGCCATATCTAGGTCAGAAAGGCCATAAAAGAGATAGTCGATATCGTTATAGTCGAACACCGTCATGCGATAGGCAGCAAATACCACCAAGGCACTTAGCGCGACATCAAACACCCTACCCGGCAGGTAGAGCTTGCTATGAGGGTTTTTAATCAGTGGGTAGTGCAAAAAGATCAGCACTAGCACCCAACACAGATGTATTGGACGAAAATAGGTTGCAGAAATGGTTGAGGTAATACCCTGCCAAATTTGGAACACCGAGAGCGCGACCGCAACGGTCAGCACCAAATACCCAAGCATCTGCGTCAGCTTGTGGTACGGCAAATTTGATTCTTTATCAGTGACAACTTCCATATAGTTCACTCTGGCTGGTTGGGTTTTAATACAGAAAAAGCAAGACTCTAGTTAGAGCCTTGCTTTAGTAGAGCTAAATTATTGTGCAACAGAGTCTAGATATTTCTTCGCACCTTCGTGTAGAGGCACACCTTGCAGACGCTCAGCGTTTGCTGGAGTAGTCATCTCAGCCATCTTAACGACCTTGCGAACCTCTTCCATGTTCTCGTATGCCGCCTTGGTTAGGTTAAACGCCATCTCTTCATCCATGTTCGCGTTAACCACAAGTACGTTCCATACGCTCAAAGTCGATACTTCACCTACGTTGTTGTAAACGTTCGCTGGGATGTCATAAGAGCTGTACGCTGGGTTCTGCTCAATGAATGCCTTGCTCTCAGCATCTGAGATAGAAAGCACCTTGATCTTATGAGTCAGGGCAACCTGAGTTACTGCGCCAACACCTTGACCACCAACGATAAAACCAGCATCAACCTGCCCGTTCGCTAGCGCATTTGTGGTTTCAGAGTAGTTTAGGTAAACCGCTTTGATGTCGTTCTTCACATCGATACCGATAGACTCAAGCAGTGCTGCTGAAGTTACCGCAGTACCGCTTCCTGGTGCGCCAAGAGAAACGCGCTTACCTTTAAGGTCTGCTAGAGAGTTGATGCCTGAGTTATCTAAAGTCAATGTATGCACTAGGTTTGGATACAGTGCGAAAAGGGTTTTCACTGGCATCTTTTTAGGGAATTTGCCTTCACCTTTATAAGCATCCAGCACTACGTTGCCCATTGCAATACCAGCAATCATGTCACCGCGAACCACTTTGATGGTATTTTCAACAGAAGCTGCTGTTACCTCAGCTTTTGCGTTTACATCCGGCACATGCTCACTCCATACCTTTGCCAGAGCACCACCAAATGGATAGTAGATACCGCTTTGACCGCCAGTACCGATTGAGTAGTTTGCTGCGCTCGCAACAAACGGCAGCATAGCCAACACTGCCCCAAGAAATTTACGTTTTAACACTATCTTCTCCTTGATATAAATACGTATGCAATCGAGCCTGCATGCGTAGCTAGTTATTCAAGATACGAGAATACTGATGTGTTTAAAGGCGTCCATTTTTGCAAACTATAAATGTGAGCAAAATGTAACTATTTGAAATACAAGTGTGAACAATAGCTCATTTATGAACTTTATAATATTGGTCAGCCATATCGCTTCTCAAACGCCTGAACCAAGAAATCAATCAATAAGCTGATGCGCTTTGGCTGATGCAAACGGCTGGCATAGATAAGGTTCAAATCCGCACTGTCTAGGTTTAGATGATTAAAGTTCACCTTAAACCCTTGTAAAACTGGCACTAATATCCCATTGGCCAAGTCTTGCTTTACATCCAGATTAGACTTAAGCGCTATACCCTGCCCCTGGCTTGCCCAGTAGCGAATCACCTCACCATCATCGGAGAGCATGGCTGGTTCTACCGTAATGGAATATTGATCCTGCTTATCTTTAAAGTGCCAGTTTCTCAGTGCTTCGTTGTTTCGCATCATTACCAAACAGCGGTGGTCTTTAAGCTCACTCGGCGAGCGTAAGGGTGCATAATTTTTCAGATAATCAGGAGATGCCACCAGTAAGCGATGACTCTTTGCTAACTTGCGACTAATAAGAGAACTGTCCGGCAGATCCCCATAGCGGATAATCAGATCCATACCCGCCTCGGTGACATTAAACAGGTGGTCATGGAAGTTGAGCTGTGGGGTTACATTTGGATAGAGAGTGCAGAACTCGGATAAAAGTGGCAATAATATCTGTTTGGCCACATCCTTGGGCGCGCTGATCTTAATCGTACCTCGCACATCATCCGACTGATGAGTGAGCACATTCTCAAGCTCAGCTACCTGCTCTAGTATCTGCTGACACTGACGATAATACTCAGCACCAGAGTCGGTCAATGAGATATGGCGCGTGGTACGTTGCAATAGTTTTACCCCGTAGCGCTGCTCGATAGCCTTCAGTCGTGTGGTCACTGTTGCTGCCGACAAGCCCAATTGATTCGCGGCTCCTACCAAGCTTAAGTTGTCCACAATAGCGACAAACATTCGCATATCCTGAAGCTTATCCATACTCATACCATTATTAAAAATTATTGAATAGTTAATTCAAATTTTTGCTAATTATTAAAATAATAACAAGCAGTATTATCTGCTCCATACCAAACAGTTGGAGCGGAACATGAACAAATTTATTGTCGTCGGCGGCACATCCGGCATCGGTAAAGCACTGGCAGATACCCTCGAAAAACAAGGTCATGAAGTCATCGTCGGCAGTCGCCGCACTGGTCTAGATATTCAAGACAATCAATCTATCGAGCACTTCTTCAAAAGCGCGGGAGAGTTCGACCACCTCATTATCACCGCCGGCTCTTATGCCCCAAGCGGCGAGGTTAAAGAGCTAGACCTTGTCGAGGCAGCAGATGCTTTCGATACCAAGTTCTGGGGAAGCATGCGAATAGTTCAGCAAGCTATTCCTTACCTAAAAAGCTCAATTACCCTCACCTCCGGCATGCTGTCTCGCAAACCAGTAGCAAACACCTTGGTAAAAACCGCCGCTAATGCTGCCCTTGAAGCGAGTGCCAAGGTATTAGCCAAAGAACTAGCGCCAATACGAGTCAACGTTGTAAGTCCGGGACTTACTAAAACTGAAGCCTATTCAGGCCTGGATGAAGGCGTTCGCCAAGCCATGTTTGAAAATGCGTCTAAGTCTCTGCCTTTAGGCAAAATTGCCACTGCAGATGATCTAGTAGGCGGATATCTGCTGGCAATAGAGAATCCTGTAATCACAGGTTCAGTTATCGATATCAATGGCGGCGCACTGCTGTAAGGAGCATATGATGAAAAATGCACACAATGAAAAAATGCCACTTTCAGTTTGGCTACTTACCTTTCGGCGTTCGCTATTGGCACCGCTGAATTTGTTATCGCTGGTATTTTGACCCAAGTATCAGAATCACTGCACATTACCGAAGGACAGGCGGGCAACCTTATTACCGCCTATGCGTTGGCCATCGTTGTCGGCGGTCCGATTTTGATGCTGGCGCTATCGAAAGTAGACAAGCGTAAAGCGCTGCTTTCTCTACTTGGGTTGTTTATCCTAGGCAACCTTATCTCTGCGACCACCCACTCTTACCATTTATTACTGTTAAGTCGCGTGTTGTCTGGTCTTACTCAGGGGCCTTTCTATGGCATCGGCGCGGTAGTGGCAACCCAGCTGGTATCAGAAAAAATGGCAGGTCGCGCGGTAGGTCAGATGTTTGCTGGCCTTACTCTAGCGAATGTGCTTGGCGTACCTGCTGGTACCTGGATTGGCAATGAGTTTGGCTGGAACACAACCTTTTGGGCGGTTGCCGTACTTGGGGTACTGGCAGCGGTATTGATTGCCTTTGTTATTAAAATAAAGCCGCAAACGGAGGCGACTCCTCTTAGTAAGCAAGTGGGCGCATTCAAAAATCCTGCTCTGCTATCTGGTCTTGTTATCACGGTATTGGGATGGTCCGGCTTTATGGCTTTCTACGGCTACATCTCACCTATCGCTGAAAACGTAGCGCATATGCAACGTGACAATGTCACCTGGTTACTAATCCTAGTCGGTGCAGGTCTGGTAATTGGTAACCACCTAGGCGGGAAAAGCGCGGATATGAATCTCAGCAAATCACTCACCCTTTGGCTAGTAGCAACTATCGTTGTGCTGATTGCACTAGGCAGTTTTGCCAGCAATACCACAGCCTTTATCGTGCTTGCCTTTATCTTTGGTGTGGTCTCTTTTGCCAAGGTACCGGCAATGCAACTTAGGGTGATGACCCACGGAGGAGAAGGACAAGAACTAGCAGCAACGGCGAATATCTCAGCTTTCAACCTAGCCAACGCCATCGGCGGCATGATAGGCAGTAGCGTTATCGACGCCCGAGCTTTTAGCACTCAGTCATTGCCCTACTTTGCCATTATCATCCCAGTTATCGGCCTTATGTTCTTGTTACATAACAACCGAAGAATGAAAGCCATAGCAACCGCCTAACCCTTTTAAGTCGCACCTAGGAGTGCGACTTCTTTATTTGGACTAGCAAGTTTTCTAAAAGCCACTAGTAATTTCCCGAGTTATCTTAGTCGCTCCGCCAGCGTAAATTATCTACATGGTAAGAAGTGGAGCGGCAGAAATATGAACTCAGCCTCGATTGTACTTTCAGTTCAAAAACCTAGTGGTCATTTCACGACGTGCGAGAGCATTAAAGGCACTTACGCCAAGTGCTCTAACCTGTTCTCACAGATGAGCACAGAGTATGTAGACCATGGAGATTTAATCTATCGAGTGGACTTGGTTGACGAAAAAGAGAACGTCGTGTCTCGTAAGATGCTCAGAAATGTCATTGAAGGCGACCTGTTCAGTTTCGCTTAGGGCAAAGTGCAACAATAGACCCGCCTCACCCTTTTAAATCATCAATTTACTGCTCGGCTAACGCACTAGCCTTTCTTGATCTTCTGAGCTTTCTTACGCATCACCCAGATAATTGCCAGCCCACCTATCAGCATCATTGTGATACCTACATACATTACGATCCTGTATGTCTTTGCCTGAGCACCGGCCTCTGACAACGTCGTTTTAACTGACTCTAAGTTACTCGCGCCTATGGTGTTAACCAGGTTGCCCTCGCCGTTGAGGTAGGTAATGGCATAATTTTCTGCATTCACGGTTAGAAGAGAGCCCAACACTTTATCTCCTACACCACTCGCTAGCATGTGGCGTTGCAATGAAGTGGAAAATTCATCAATTACTGTAACCATTCTCCAGTTGTCGTTTTGGTCTTTTCTAAAGACCAGTCGATCATTTTCGTTATCAAGTGAAAGGGCAACCAGTGACACCGAATCGGGAGCATTTAGCTGATAGTCACTGACACCTCGAGCACAGGCCACTTCTAGAGAGGAAGACGCCTCACAGTTAGCAAAGTGTTTAAAAAGCAATGTAATTGGAACATCACCAGCGTTAATGGATGCAGTATCGACGGAGTAAGAGTGATTTGCCTTACCTTGTCCGCTCATGGTAACGAACAAGCCAAACACAATCAGTGCAATACCCACATATAGTTTATCTCTTAGTTTTCTATCCATTACCGTCCCACTCAAATTCAGCAATCGCGCTCAAACATCGAAAGATAGCAGAATACGATTTTGCGATGACGATGTGAAATAAGATTGAGAAAAAGCAGGTGCTTTAATAAGCGAATAGACTCTCGGCCTGCTCTGGACTGGGTTTTCAAGCTCAGTGCTGATCAAAGAATCGTTTTAGTTCAGGAAGTAATCGAGATTCAAGCTGGGAAAGAGGTAGATACCGCCATCTGCCTTCATTACTAAATGCACTCATGTCGTACTGATCAAGATAAGGACCAATCACAAATACCTTACTGGCATGATGCAGTCTCGAGTCCAACACTCTTTTGTAATAAGCACAATCAAGAACCAGCGCATCCCCTACTTCCAATGCTGGCTCTTTACCCTCGCTTGAATACACAAAACTAACCTGAGAAAGTTCAGGCTTTAGGCTGGCCTCTAACGCCTCAAATAGCTTTCTGTCACCGTAAAATTGAATCTTCACCCTAGAGTCTAATTTAAAAAAAAGAAATACCTAACCAAAACATGGCAGAGGGTGCAGGCTTTCGTTACTGGTAGATTTACTAGTGAACCGATGAAGATTTACTAGTGGCTTATAGTGAAAAGCGAAAACAAAGATGACAGCAATCCTTATGCAACATGACTGCTGTAGACTGCAAATATTCAATAATTTCAATTACTACCGTTTTGCGCTACACACTGCACGCCCAAACAGATATTCATTTCGAGCCAGACATGCATCAGCTCTTGATTCACGATGTTGCGATACACCTCGAGCCACTGCAATCTCGACTTCTAGTCCTCTTGATAGAACATCGAGCCCAGGTAATCAGCCTTGAGGATATCGTGCAAAAGGTTTGGCAGCGCTCGCACGTATCCGACAATCTGGTTCGTCAGGTCATCAGCGCACTGAGGGGCATCTGGACGATAACGCTCGGCCCTATCGCATCATCAAAACCATTCCCAAACAGGCTATCTACTAGATATTAACGTCACGCAAAGCAAAATTAGCAAGCCCAATCTCGGAGCCAAGATTAATCAATATTGGCGATGGGGTGCAGGCGTTGCCTTGATTGGATGTAGCGTTTTAAGCGGAATTCATTTTTTCTCTTACTCAGCACCAAGCCAGCGCATAAATGAAGTAACCAAACTAGTTATTCATCCGTTCGCGCTGGAGAGCGAACAAGACAGCGACCTATCAGACAGCATTGAGAATTACCTTTTCTACGGGCTTAATTCCAAGGGCATAGATGTTTATAGGCATAGGCTCAATAGCGATGCGGATCAGCTTAGAGGAAGCCTTACCGAACAAGGAAACAGCTACAAACTCACCCTGTTTCTGGATGAGGGCGAAGGACAAGCCGTCAAACTAGAAAAGACCTTTACCCTAGATGACTATTTCACCGCAATAGGCGATCTCGCCACCGAGCTTAAAACCGAGATAAACCATGATGACTGGCAATACCAGCCGAGTAATCATCAAGTGACCTCGGTGAACAATTTCGATGATTGGCAGGTGATCTCAGAAGGGATTGAAAGCCTCTACAGTGGCAGTGATGAGCTTGATTCGATCGCGGCCGAGCTCGATGAAATCCACCAGCAAGGCAGAGATAACTACTTGGTGGACGCCCTTCTCTCTTATTCAAGCTCTGTGGAATACCTCAAGCATCAAGATGAGAGCACTAAAGCCGAGGCACTCATGTTTGCAAAAGAGGCATTCGAGCAAGACCCAAGATGCGATATCAGCAATCTCTCTTTAGGCTTGGCGCTTATCATCAATCAGCAATATGACCAAGCCTACCCCTACCTGAGTTATGCGGTAGAAACCGCACCTAGCGCCTTGGGTTATTACCTTCTGTACAAGGTTGACCAGAAGACCAAAAACAACAAGGGTGCGGTTTATTATCACAAACGCTTTCAATCTATGGCAAGCAAGCCATTACACGGGTTGTTTGTGCTTTCAGCATTGAAATAAAAAAAACTAAAAGGGTTTGAAAAAGGTTTGCATGGGTAAACCTTTGCCTTGCCTCAAAAGAGTTACACATTGAAGATTGCACACTGTGCCCAGTTTCAATTAACCCTTTTAGAGGCACAAAACATGATTAAAAAGCTCGCCTTTCAGATCATCCCAATCCAAATTTTCTTGTTTATCTTCTGGTTTAAGAACGGCTTTATCGACAAGGTAATGGGTGTAACCCTAGGCATTATTACCCCGCAAACGGCATATCAGGGTGATACCTGGGCGGGCTGGAAAGGCTATATCGTGGGAACTTGGGACAAGAGCCAGGTTGCGCATGCAGTGCTAAGTCCGACCTCGATTTTATGTTCCCTATCTTGATCCTACTGCAATGCCTACCATTCGTACTAATTATTCGCTCTGTGCTTGCGGGAGAGTTTATGGCAGAGAAAGAGCGCCCTTGGCTACTTCGTGGCGCGTTTGCTTCAATTTTTGTGGCCGGTTGCATGGTGTTCACTCAAACCCTTGCTGGCGCAAGCGATGGTAAATACCTATGGCAATTCATCGCCTTTAGCATGATAGCCATCATGTATATCCGAAACGAACAAGGTAAGTAAGCCAAGACAACGCCCCACACTGGGGCGTTTTACAGTTGACCAAAGTAGGAAAATATAAGAGCATCAGCTCGCATTTTTTCTATAGGTTCAACATGTCAACGCTCAAAAATCTCAAATCCTTTTTCACTGATGTCATGGACTTTGGCTCTCGCGTCTGGGTAGTGAGCGTGCAAGCAGGCAAGGGCAAAGGCGAGTCTTATATCGTCAATGAAGACAGCTTCAGCGAGCCATTATTATGGATGAAACGCAAAGGCTTCGATGAATCTATGCTAGCTCGAGTAGAAAAGATGAACCGCTCGCAAACCATGGACTTTGAGCTTAAAGACATAACCTATCGATTGCTTCGGGTGAAGTAGGTCAACAGAGCCTAATAACCACGGTTTTTCCAAAACTGTGCCTCATCTCGCCCAACGACCTTAAAGGTTTTCTCAGCGACGACCTTGCCGTTCATCTCTAGCACCATGCGCCATTCCCCAAGGTTACTCTCTAGGCCATCGATTGGATGCATTAGCTGAATGGTATCCCCAAGATAGAAATTCCAGTCATTGCTGCGCACATAGATGTCTCCGTCAAACGGCGCTAGCACCTTACCCTTCTTGTTAATAATGCCTGGGTGATAGATGCAGTAATTCAGCAGAACGCCTTTGGCTTTTTTTATGTTCACAATAAAGCCAAATTCAACCTCTTCGTCCGCTACCACTGTGGTGGTGAATTCTTTGATTCTTGGAAGGTCTTTGGAGTCGGCATCCCAGTGGGAATAGATGCCATATGAGGTCATTTCAACGATAGGAGTGCGTTTGGCCACGTTCAATCTCTGCTAAAAATTTGCCTGTGAGTGTAAGGCTTGGCACATCACCTAGCAAGCTATTGAATGTAAGGCAGTTTTCAAACTCTGGATTATACTAAGAGTTAAAGATGTCATGAAAGGAAGCGCGATATCAAAGCCAAAGGAATGGTTGAGAAGTTGCTGGCCACAGGATTCGTACTGCTCACCTTAGTGTGGGCCGGATGCTGGGTGTACAACAATAACTGGTGGACTGAGAACCTGCTCTCTCTGCCGGGGTTGTTTTTCTATCTCTACCTCGTTATTGCTGCGCTCTCTTTTGTCATCAGACTGCACTTGCTTGGCGTCATCGCCTTAGGCACAGGCGCTTTTTTCTACGCCTTTGCGCCTCCAGAGCAAGCTGAAACCAATCAAGCGTGCAGCGATACCCTGACCATAGTCCAATACAACCTCGCCTTTGAAAACCAAAACCTCGGCCAGTTCATTGAGTACCTTAAGCAAGAGCAACCGGATTTGGTCGTGATGCAGGAGGTCTCACCTGAACATGGCGAGCAGTTTGATGTTCTGTTTGAGCTATACCTTATCGATTTGGCGGGCAACCTAAGGTGGGCTATCCATCTAATCAGTTGATCTTGAGTCGTGAACTACTTTACGGTCTAAATCTTTACGAGGCACCCTACGGAGGTAAGCTAATTCGCGGGGTTTGGCAACCAAGGATAGGGCTAGATATCGCTACCTATTTTGCTCATCCACCTTCACCGCGTACCGAAATGTTGTGGTATCAAAGAAACGGAATGATAGCCACCATCCAAGAGTTTGCCGCTCGCTCAGCCACCAAACACAACCTGATCATGGGAGACTTTAACCTCTCCTCGACTACTCCCCGCTATGCCAGTCTCTTCCCGCAATACGAGGACGAACCGGTACTCAGTTGGGCTGCGTTTGATTTATTCGGTTTGGAAGTACCGCTCATGGCAAGCGCCATCGACCACCTTTGGTACCAAGGCGACGCCGATAGCGCTATCTGTGAAAGGCGAAGCTTAGAGAAATCCAAGGCTCGGACCATTACCCAGTATTAACCAAGCTGTATGTAGGGCCTTAATCTGTGGCCTCGTGATAGATGGCGGCGCCTTTGGCTCTAAACTCGGCCGACATTTTTTCCATACCCTGCTCGGCGGATTCTAGCTCGATGGTCTGGTTCTCATTTTTGGCAGCAAATTCTCTCACCTCTTGGGTTATCTTCATTGAACAAAACTTAGGACCACACATAGAGCAGAAATGCGCGACCTTAGCTGACTCTTGAGGCAAAGACTCATCGTGATAGGCTCTCGCTGTATCTGGGTCTAACCCAAGGTTGTACTGATCTTCCCAGCGAAACTCAAAGCGCGCCTTGGATAAGGCATTGTCTCGCATCTGCGCACTAGGATGACCTTTAGCTACATCTCCAGCATGAGCAGCAATCTTATAAGCAATAAGGCCTTGTTTTACATCTTCTTTATTTGGCAGACCTAAGTGTCTTTGGGCGTCACATAGCAGAGCATTGCACATCCATACCAAGCTATCATGGCGGCACCTATTCCCGAGGTGAAGTGATCATAACCAGGGGCTATATCGGTGGTTTGCGGACCAAGGGTATAGAAAGGCGCCTCATCACAATGCTCAAGCTGCTTATCCATGTTATCTTTGATGAGATTCATGGGAATATGCCCTGGACCTTCGATAATGGTCTGCACATCATATTGCCAAGCAATTTTCACGAGCTCTCCTAGGGTTTCAAGCTCTGCAAACTGCGCTTCATCGTTAGCATCCGCGATAGAGCCTGGGCGCATGCCATCACCCAATGACAGTGATACATCATAAGCTGCGCAGATCTCACAGATCTCCTCAAAGTGCTCATATAGGAAGTTCTCTTTATGGTGTGACAAACACCACTTAGCCATAATAGAGCCGCCACGAGAGACTATGCCTGTCAGGCGCTTAGCGTCATAGGTACAAAACGAAGCAAGACCCCTGCATGGATAGTAAAGTAGTCCACCCCTTGCTCGGCCTGCTCAATCAAGGTATCTCGGAAAATCTCCCAATTCAGGTCTTCGGCTATACCATTTACTTTTTCTAAGGCCTGATAAATAGGAACCGTTCCGATAGGCACTGGAGAATTACGGATGATCCACTCGCGGGTTTCATGAATGTAACGACCGGTAGAGAGATCCATAACCGTATCCGCACCCCAGCGGGTAGACCACACCAGTTTCTCCACCTCTTCCTCGATAGACGAGGTCACCGCTGAGTTACCGATATTGGCATTCACCTTTACTAAGAAGTTTCGGCCTATGATCATAGCTCCGCCTCAGGATGGTTGATATTAAGTGGAATAATTGCGCGCCCTCTAGCTACTTCCTCGCGCACAAATTCCGGGGTTATCGGCTCACCTATTAAGGCACCAAAACTCTCACCGGGTGCTTTTTGGGTAAGCACTGGGTTGGTGATCTCAGCGCGAGCCATATTTTCTCGAAGGGCAATGTATTCCATCTCTGAGGTAATGATGCCTTGGCGGGCATAATGCATCTGGGTAACACGTTTACCTTTCCGAGCTCTACGTGGCGGCTGAAGTGCTTCAAACCTTAGGTGATCTAAACCGTCATCAGCGAGCCTTTGTTGGGTAAAACCAGAGCTCGCCTGTGACAACTGCTCAATATCTTCTCGCTCTAATATCCAGTTAGAGCGAAGCTTATCTAGCCCCTTTCGAACATCAATATCCGCGTTAGGATCAGAATACGCACCTGCACAGTCATACACCTTTAAAGGAGCATTGGATTCAAAGACTGGCTCTTCTTTGGTTCCACCAACCAAGGTATCGGCTTGATAGATTTGGCGCATACCCACCCTGATATCAGGCCGACTTCCTTCGAGATAGATCTTCTCTGAATTAGGATGCTGAAGGGGTTTTAGGGTATCGATAAATTGTTGAGCCTTAGCTCGGGTTTCGCGACGATTGGACATTAGCAAACTCACTTTTATAACGAAATGAAATTGCTTGTCTGGAGAATTGAGAATGTGAAAGTTGAACGCATCCCTCGCCCAAAAGCGACAAATACGTAACGGTTGAAATTCAGATAAAACTTCCCTGAACTTCGCTTGTTTCCTTCGCAGGTTCTAACCTGACAGGTTCAACGGATCCCGAATTAACGGTCTCAGCCAAAAGGCACTCCGACAAGATGAAGCCAGATTATAGCCAAGTAATTCAATAAGATACAAGCCAGACCAGTCAAAGCTTGAACCTCATCTCGGCAGTACTTGCGTTTCAAAAATGCAATCAAGCCTTTGAATAAGGGCTATGGAATGAAGAAATTTTATTCAATAAAATCAGATGCTAGGGATGGAGATTCGTTGATTTACAAATGAAAAAGGATATTCGTGTTTAAGAACAGTCACTACATCAAAAAGAATATAAAAATGGCTTGGCCTATCGCCTCAATGCTTTGCTGATGCAGGGCATGTTGATGATAGATACCTTGCTTATCTCCCCCCTTGGCGAAGGCTCATTAGCGGCCATGGGTATCGCCAGCACAATAGTCGCGTTGCTGCTTGGCGTGCAAAATGCACTAGCAAACGGCTCACAAAACGTTCTATCCCGCGCTTTTGGTTCCGGCAAAGCTGACCTTATTTCAAAATCGTTTCTGTCTGGAATGATCATCAACTTATCGGCTGCGATCTTATTCTTCCTTCTGGTCTCAGTACTAAAATGGCCACTGATAAAGCTGCTCAGTCAAGATACACACCTATACCAAGACATCGATGCCTATCTGTCAGTGATAAAATACACCTTGATACTCACTGGCATCTCGCAGGTTTCCATCGCCTTATTCAATGCCATGGGCAAGACGCATATCCCGCTTCTGAGTTATCTGTTGACCATGCCAGTAAACGCCGTGGTTTCCTACTACCTAATCAACGGTATCGGCGGCTTCAATGGTATAGGCATCTCAGGCGCGGCCTTGGGCTCAGTTATCGCACTAGGTCTAAGAATGGCCTTTTTACTCGCTTGCTTACGATTACAGAAAACCTCTCAGCTCTCTTTCTCTAAAGCATTTGACGGAATAAAGAGAAACGTTGCTCTGCACTTTAAAGAGATATTCCCAATCGCTGCCAATATGATGGTTTTAGCTATGGGCCTCGCAGTTTACAACCTCTTGTATACGCAGCTCCCGACCGAAGTGTACGCCGCCGTAGTCATGGTCACTCCGTGGCTTTCAGCCCTAGCTCAGTTCGTTGTAGCTTGGGCCGTATCCTCAGCAATTACCATCTCTCAGGCTATAGGCTCCAACAACCTTGAAACCCTGGATGCGGATGTAAATCTCAGCATCAAAGTCACCATAGCGGTATCAGCGCTCATCTCGTGTGCCTCTTTGGGACTCAGCCTAATCATAGATAAAATCTATCCAGGTCATTCCGAGCAAACTTACGAGGCACTGGCCACCATAGCCCCGCTTTACATCCTAATGCCACTCATCCAGGGCTACATCACAGTTCACGGACAAGTACTCAGAGCGCTAGGAAAAACTACAGCGGTATTTAACATCAACTTTGTCACCCGCTGGGTCATCTCCCTGCCCCTATTCGCCTTTGCAGTGCTTGTTCTAAAGGCTTCAATCTTCTGGGTCTACGCCATTACGGTCTTCGAGCAAGTGCTTAAGATAGTGCCAATGCGATATCAGGCTCGTAAATTCTTAAAAGAGTTTGATAGCAAGAAAGCGAAAGAACTGATGTATGACTGAGAAAGTTTGAGTGCGGACTATCGAGCATTTTCTATCCAATTGTCCCTTTCAAAAGGTTATCGGAGAATGAATACGAAAAAGCCTTTTAAATCAATTTGTTAAATCTTAGTTGGAGTAAACAAAGTGTTCCAGGAACTATTACTAATAGTCTGTCATTATGGTCTTTTGGGGCACAAACGAGAGAACCTTATTGAAACAAGTAGTACTTATCAACATTGTAAAAAACGAGTTCGGCGGGGCCAAAAGGAAGGTTTGTTAAAGCAAAAAAGAAAACTTATTAATGATGGGTGGGATTAGAACTTTTCGAACTGGAATCCCTTCTCAACTAGTGGTTTTGGATAGAAAGTACAATCATGTTAATTTAAGAAACTACAAAAAAGACAAGTCTAGATACGTTTTAGTAGGATACCATTCAAGATACTTGATTAGATTGACACTCAAGTACCATCAGAATTAGAAATACACCCAAAGTCTAGTAACTTCCCTAGGAAAATCACTGACGTTCCGCACCCCATAACTTTGTCTAGTTCATTAAAATAGAATCATCATTGCTGCACTAGCCTAACGATTTAGATTTACCTTAGCATCCTAAGAATCAAGAGCTAACTTCGATATAATTATCATTAAAACAAAGCCCAAGTGAATTTTTCTTTGAAAACCCTTCCCACCTCCTATACTGCCCGACAGTCAATTGGATATGGAAGTTCAATGTGAGTAGTCTGTTTTCTTGGAATAACCTATCGGTGAAGTACAAGCTATTTAGCTTGGTGTTCTGCCCTATTGTCTTGCTTATATTTCTTGAGGGTGAGCAGCTGTATCGCCTCTCTATGCAAGCGAAGGATCTCGAACGTGCTCAGAGATTCTCTCATTACATAAACCAGATATCCTATCTCTATACCTTGCCGGAGCGTGCGGATGAGACAGATAAACTTAAGTCTATAGAAGCACTCACCGAAGAATTGGTGAACGAGACCCCACAGATCTTTGAGGGGGACAGCGTAGCCGTCACCGACCTATTGATGAGCTTTGAAGAAGCGAACGTTTCTCTTGTTACCAATACAGACCTCTATGAGCGTATCGATATATTGGAGTGGCGCGCCGATACCTATAAGCAACTCTTGCTTGCTATCGAAAATGAGTCGTTTGAGCGCGCCCCTGCAGGCATTCAAAATCACATGTCGGCACTGACGCAGGTTGAATGGCTAATGTTCTGGTCTCGCGAGGAAAACAAGCTAAGCCAGTATCTGGTATTCCTTACCGAGGATAGCCAAATATATGACACTGAAATCGCCACTGAGATAGAAACACTCGTCCAAAACCAACAGCTATTTATGGAGCGCTTTGTAAACCTGAATGCCAATCAAGATCAGGTTTCCTTTTTAATCAGTACCTTCACCAACGATATCTTTGTCGATAGCCAAATATTCAGGGCGACTTTGCTCGACCAAACAGGGTTCAGTGCCTTGTCTCCTGAAGAAATCACCGCGGGCTTATCCGCACTGGTTGGCCGCCTCTCCTTGTTGCAACAAGTCAGTGACAAAGTCACAGAGCAACTGCGAGCAGACCTTGAGCGAGAAACCGCAGCTGCGACTCAGAAGCAGCTTATATTTATCACTATTATGCTGCTGATGACTATTTTGGTGGTCACCCTTGCTGTGCGTTTATCCAGAAAGGTAACCGGAGATCTAAATCTGGTGCTCGCCTACTTAGGCCGTGAGTCCCATAGTGAAGACTCGCCTCTTACTCAACAAATTCAAAGTAAAGATGAACTTGGACAGTTTGCTCATAAAGTCGAGGAACTCACTTGTGAGCGCGAAGAGGCGCGCCAAAAACTCACCCAAGCGAAGGAAGATGCCGAACAAGCTAAAGATGATGCAATACGCGCCAGCAAGGCCAAGAGTAGCTTTTTGGCAAACATGTCTCACGAAATTCGCACACCGCTGAATGGGGTCATCGGTATCTCGGAAATCTTATCTGGCACTTCACTCGATGCCACCCAGAGAGACTATGTAGATACCATCGAAACCTCTTCTCAGCTGTTACTTAGCCTTATCAACGACGTGCTCGACTTCTCTAAGATTGAGTCAGGCATGTTACTTATCAGTCCTCACTCTACCTGTATTCGCGACTCCCTTTATGACATTGCCTCCGTGGTGTCGCCGAAAGCTAAAGAAAAAGGTATTGAGTTGGATGTTGCCATCAGTCCCAATACCCCTCACCAACTCATGGCTGATGACCATAGACTGCGCCAAGTCATCATGAATTTTGCTTCCAATGCAGTGAAGTTTACAGACGCAGGCACCGTTCGACTTTGTATAGAAACTCGCGAGCTGTCAGACAGTAAAGCTGTGGTTGAATTTGCAGTTGAAGACTCAGGCATAGGTATCGATGAGCAGCAGCAGAAGAATATCTTTGAACCCTTTACTCAAGAAGATGACTCCACCACTCGTCAGTTTGGGGGTACTGGTCTAGGTCTGGCAATCAGTACCAACTAGTAGAACTGATGGGAGGCACAATAGGACTCGATTCTGAAAAGGGCAAAGGCAGTCGATTCTACTTTAACCTTGAGTTGCCTGTAGTAGAGCAAGAGTATCAAAGCGCGAATCAAATCCATCACAGTGATATCTGGCTGCTTTGTGACAATAGGGCGAAGCAGAGCTCCATGCTCGATGAACTTAACTTTTACAAGGTACCTGTAGCAAACACGCTTTCCAAAATAGACGAAGTACCTCACTCTTTCGAAAACCTGTTAGTTTGATCTTTGTTGAAACTGAGCCAAATCTCGGCGTTGACCTTGAACAGCATACAAAGATCACTGAAAACTCGAAATTGCACCTTTGTTTGGTAAAACACCTTCAAAGTGAACGGTTTGATTTCACCGACAAGGTAAAAGCCATCTTAACTCAACCTCTTCTTGGTAAACGCTTAATACGAGGTCTAGAAAGCTGTGACAGCAGTTTCAAAACAGAGTTGAACAATGCGACTAATGGTGAAATCGAGAGCCTAGAGCACAGGATCTTGATAGTAGATGACAACAAGGTCAATCAGAAAATAGCAGGGCTACACGCCAAGAAACTCGGATTTGCTTCTGATACCGCATCCAGTGGTGTTGAGGCTATCGAGCTGTTTAAGAAAAACCGATATGCCCTGATTTTAATGGATTGCATGATGCCGGATATGGATGGTTTCAAGGCTACTAAATCCATCCGAGAACTAGAAAAAGAGCGCGGTCTAAACACGCGAACTCCTATCATTGCGCTTACCGCGAGTGTTGTGGATGACGACATTCAGACCTGCTTCGATGTAGGAATGGATGACTATATGGCTAAACCATTCAAGATAGAGCAGCTCAAAACCAAGATAGAGAAAGCCATTAACCTTCCCGTTAAAACGGCAACTAAAGAATCCACACCGCCAGAACCTAAAGCGAAGAAAGCCGTAACTCAAACCAAAGAAACACCGAGTCGTTCAGAGCGCGTTCTGCTTGTCGAAGACAATATCGTCAATCAGAAGGTGGCCTCGGTATTACTGCAAAAAGCGGGGTTTGAATACGAAATTGCTGAGAACGGACAAGTAGCCGTAGAAATGTTCCAGCGAGATAACAGCTTCGACATTATATTGATGGACTGCATGATGCCTGTCATGGATGGGTTTCAAGCAACCAAAGAAATCAGGGCCTACGAGCAAGATGAAGGGCTACCTAAGACGCCTATCATTGCACTGACGGCCAGTGTTATTGATGACGATATCCAGCACTGCTATGACTCTGGCATGGACGCTTATGTACCTAAGCCTGTGCGTAAAGAGAAATTGCTCGATCAGATAGAGAGCGTGATGTGATGTTTTTCTCGGATATATAAAAGCAGGACAAACGGATGCAAAAATGTCTCGGTTTACTCGCACTGCTCGCTTCTTTCTCTGTATTTAGCTTGCAAGCTACAGCAGAGCAAGACTATGCGATTTTCTCCCTCGATACGGGTTTTGATGAGTTGAGTGTTGCTAAGGCTCGTCAACTGTATCGCGGAAAACCAAGCGTCTTCAAGGAAAACGCTTTGAGCTCTCAGATTGGCCAGACAGCTCTAGCCAGCGCTCAGATTTTTATCGCTACCTACTCAACAAAAACTTAGCTCAAATGAATGCTCACTGGGCCAGTCTCTCTTTCTCTGGCAAGGCCCGCCCTCCAAAAGTCATCAACAGCCCGGACATAGAGGCTCTCTTAAAATGGATGGATGAAAAGCCAAATCGTATTGGATATGCGCCTCTCGACAGCCTTCCCGCCAACGCAAACATCCTCTTCATTTTGAATTCGGAGAAATAGCATGAAGAAGTCACTCGTTTCCATAGCACTACTTTGCGTTGCTCCGACCAGCATCGCTGCCATTGATATCACGGATAATCTTACCCTGAGCGGATTCGGCTCAACCTCTTGGGCAAAATCTGACATCGAAACTCCCCTATTGGTCAATCACAATATCAGCGATGAGAACTGCTTTGATTGCGATACCATCTTTGGCTTGCAGCTAGATTTTTTCTATAAAGATTTCAAAGCGTCAGCCCAGGTCGTGAAACGTCCGCAAAATGAATGGAGCGAACCCAAACTTGAATGGGCATATCTTGCCTATAACTACGAGCCGTTTGAGTTTCGTGCTGGCCGATTACGTATGCCGGTGTTCTTGGCGTCAGAGTACTATTATGTGGGCCACGCCTTTACTCCCGCTCGTCCACCCAATGAAGTCTACGACAGTATATTGGGGATAACCGCATACAATGGTATCTCGATACTGTGGAATTATGATCTCAATGACAGCATGACATTAACCACGACACCCTTTGTTGGCTTCCATGATGAGAGCAAGGTTGAGATAAATAGCAACACTGAGCTCAAGTTCACCACCAACAATATGTATGGTGTCAATTTTGTCCTGAGCGGAGACAACTACCGTTGGAATCTGACCTATTTGGATTCTAACTATGACCAAGAAACTCGACTACGAAACTTGATCGTTGATTTACCCGATGGTAGTACATTTCCTGTGCCTGACCGGAACATAGTGACCAAAGATCAGGATATTCAACTTATCTCTTTGGGTGCTGAATATGAATTTGGCCATTTTGGCCTTACCGTTGAGGGGCAAACGAACGATATTGCCTCATCTTGGTACGCTCAGAGCAGCTATCACATTGATAGATTTACCCCCTATTTCATCTATGGACAAACCTTTAACGCCGATGACGATAAAGTAGGTGACAGCTACCTACTGGGTTTGAGATACGACGTTCACTTCAATGTTTCTATCAACGCCGAGTGGCAATATTTCAACGCTTATCGAGGAGCATCCGGTGCGTTCGTATCAACACCTGAAGAAGACAGCGCCCACCTTTACACTGTAATGCTTAACTTTGTATTTTAGATACATAGCTAATCACCCAGGATGGCAAGTCTAGTGTGCAGAATCAGCGTATTGTAAATATCTTTTGACGGATTAACCGTAACTAGCACTTTCGAAAAAGGTACGCTGGACTGTATCTTTCATTTACACCTTGTTACAATTTACCTGGCAAATGTATTGCGCTAGGTGAAAGTGAGTAACAAAGGCACTCTGTTTGAGTTTGTCCCCTACCTCACATCTACAATTGTTAAAAAATCGTTAACATTGACACATCTCCTTATGTATCAAATTGTAACGGTTGTCGCTAAATGTGGATTCTTTCGCCTCTAAATAAGGTAAAGTCAGCAGTGAACTGATTACATCCGATTTAGGGAAAATCAAGGATATGATTAATAAAATCAATAATATAATTTTACCGAATACATCAAATTCAGCCCAAGATTATGCACTAGATCTCGTCAGCAGTGTCATTCAAAGTGAGCTTGCTATTGGTACTGTCTAGAAGTATCTGCAATCAGCAATACCCATGTCGACATCACCGTAATAAGCCCAGAAATTTGTTGTCCGGCTACTGTAAAAGTGCCGCTAAATCAGGTAACAAAAAACGAACAGCTTCACACATGGAAACAAATTAAAAAGGAGATTAGCGAGAACCTGAAGCGATAAGTCAAAGCAATAGATATCTGCTCTCTTCCCAGTTTCACATTTCGGGGAAACAGATAAATATTCAACAAACCAATTTTAGAACATTAAAGGCTCGGAACTGCTCCGAGCCTTTAATCTTTGCGTCAAATCTATCTTAGTCACACATTTTTTCTTCATAAGTCTCACTTGCGCGCTACAGCCGTTACTACACCTGATTATGAATCATACTCATTTAAGTTCTGCATAGAGCTCATAAGTAATTCACCATATTCCTTCTCTGCGTTACGCCTTGTGGATATCCTATTTCTTCAGCGAATAAAAATTCACAAAAATTATTCCCAGCACAGATAACGCAGTAACAAGCAATGAATAAAAACGAAAAGTACGCAGCTTATGAGTATGCGTTGGAGTTGGTTGGCGACATCATTCAGAACGAGTTAGCCATTGGGTATTGCCTAAAGGTGATAAACAGCGATAACAAAAGTATCGAGGTTACCGTTGTGAGTCCTGAAATATGCTGCCCGACTACAGTTAAAGTTTACCTTACACCTTTAGACAACGATTTAGTGCGCAATAAAGAAGCAATAAGAGACAAGTTAAAAAGTCACCTCTCGAAAAAAAAGGCCTAGCACTGGGCTAGACCTTTCATTTTTAGGCTCGAATCTGGATGCCTATCCTAGATGTTGTTATCAAAGTCATTGAATTGGTTATCGTTTCCGGTATCACCACTGTCATGACTTGAGCTGTCGTCAGTAAAGTCAATTTCAGAAACACTACCGTCCACAGACGTCCAATCCGTATTACCGCCATCACTTTGAGGGTCAACTGGATCTGCTCCGCTCTTATCGCTGGCCTGCATTGCATATTGGTCATCTACTTCAACACTCAAAGAGGCCGAAGCATCTGGCAATGCATTGTCGAGGTCATCGTAGCCTTGGAAGTCCAAGGTAAACTCACCAGAGAATGACTCGTCTAGAGAAACCTCTACGGCTTGGTCCAAATTACCGCTGACTGTGTAAGAGCCGTCACCATTGTCGATAGCACCCTGAACCGAAGCACCATCTGGCAAGCCTGAAAGCTCGACATGTTCAACACCTTCCGCTTGAGATACCTCATTTGGAATGGAAACATTGATGCTGTCTCCTGGTGCTGCTGTGATGTCTGCTTCTTCAGCTTCGCTTTCAACCTCCACCTCAGTCTTCTCTTGAGCACTAGCAACTTGCTCTTCATTTGAGGTTTCCGTTTCTTGCTCTGGTTCAGTTGCATCGACGCCAGTTTCAACCGCAAGACTCAAGTCATGCTGGGTATATTCATCACCCGACTGCGTTGTGACTTGAAGCTCTAGGCCACCATCAAACTCAGGTGCTGCCCAGAAGGTCCACTCACCCTCACCAGACTCCATGATAACGCCGCTGTCATCACTCGCATCGACATCCGTCACCTCGCCTTCAGAAAGACCCAGTTCAGACAGCAGTGTCTCTTCAGTCAGTACAAGGTCGCCGTCATCCGATAGAACAAACTGCTCAGAACTGGCTGGCGTCGCATCACCAGACTCAACCAAGTTGACATGGAATGAGCTCTCAATGCGATTCTCACCGTCGGTGGCAATAAAGCCAACCTGAACATCACCTGTATAACCTTCTGCCGGGGTAAACTGATGTTCACCGTTTGGCAAGGTTTCAAGTAGACCATCACCCTCCATCAAGCTGATTGATTCGATTGCCAGAGCGTCACCCTCTGCATCCGAGATATTTGACAACATATCTTGGTCAGTGAAGTGCAGGCTATTGCCGGTTTCGACTTCGGTAGTGACTACCGACTCTACCTCAGGAGCCTGATTTGCGACCGGTGCTTCGTCATGAACCACGAATGCACTTTGCTCATCGTGCAAGATGCCATCACGCTCAATCACGTAGGCAAAATCTACTTCTCCGGTAAAGCCATCGGCCGGAGTGAAGGTCCAAGTACCATCGCCATTATCGACTATCTCACCTTGATTGCGGTCCACCAGATGAACCATCTGCACCTCATCCCCCTCTTCAGGCGAGATGTTCTGTGCGATACCCATCAGGTCTTCGGCTGTCAGAATAATTGAGTCGCCTTGAACTAGGTCGAAGTCACCTGCAATGATGCCATCATCCAGCTCTTCAGCTTCGTCACCATAATCAACGGTTGTCGCTGACACTGTGACGAAGAAGGTTCCGGCGAAGTCTTGTGGTGGTGTCATTTGTAGATCTGAGATATCCCACTCAGTGATATCTACATATTGACCTTCTCTGGTGATCTCTATGGTGTGTTCACCATCCGTCACAACGAACCCTACAGGGAAGCCTGTCATAACTAGGTTACTCAAGGATTCAGATTCATCCACAAGCCCCACATTCAAGCCTAGGTGACCCGTTGAGTCTTCAGAGAATACCAGTGGTCCTTCGTGGTCAGTGGTGATCACCGCGCCATCGGCAACTGGACGCACAAACACAGGCACATCAAGCAAGGTTTCAAACTCACCGTCGCTGACAATCACTTGCAGGTCTGAAATACCGGCAAAGTCATCGTTTGGCGTAAAGGTCCAAGTACCGTCACCGTTATCTTGGATTTCACCGCCATCTTCGCCTTCTGCTGTGATAATACGTGATACAACCAACTGCTCCGTATCAATATCACCAAACAGATCCAGCATATCGCTCGCATCGAAGGTAAAGGCACCATCCTCACTGGTTGTCAGCAGTGCATTACCTTGATTGAACGGCGCATCGTTCACAGGAATCACATCAACATTGATAGAACCTCTACTTCCGCCTCGCCGTCAGACACAAGGTAGTCAAGCTCGACAACCCCATTGAAGTCTTGAGCCGTTACTAGGTGATACATTCCATCTGGTTGCAAGGTCAGCGTTGCGTTCGGTGGATTCTTAACCGAGATGTTCTCTAGGCTAATCTCATCACCATCAACATCGGTAACCTGATCCAAGATGTACTGTGGATCTATGGTTAGGACTTGGTCTTCTTCCCCTTGCAGCTGCACGGTTGGCGCATCTGGTAGGTCATTGATAGCGGCGACGTCTATGCTGCCATCTACCGAAGTCGTTGCCTCACCATCGGTTACATCGAACGTCATTGGCACGTTGCCGTTGAAGTTTTCTGTTGGTGAGAAGGTCCAAGTGCCATCCTCGTTGTCCGTCAACGAACCGAATTGAGGGTCAATACTTAGGTTGTTTGCAGTTAGCTCATCTAGGTCATGGTCAACATCAGTCGCATTCGCCAGAAGCATCTCTTGAGTGATCAAGATATCGGTATCTTCATCACCGCTCAGAGTAACAGCATCGGACTCAGGTGCATCGTTCACTGGAGCTAGGTCTAGAAGTGCCGTGGTATCAACAGCATCTGTACCATCGAACACTTGATAAGACAGCTCCACTTCACCGTTAAAGTTCTCGTTCGGATGGAACTCATAGAAGTTAGATGCACTTACATCGCCAGTTACATTAGGTGCTGTGTCACTGACTAGATCGACAATTTCACCATCTACTACTTGGATGTCAAAGGCGAGATCATCAGAAACCTCAGCGACCGATTTACCTGCCTCAATGTCCGCATCATCGACGCGCTCATAAGACATGGTGAACCCACTTAACTCGATGTTTGATGCAGCAGAGCCATCATCGAACGGTTCCTGAGCCTGACCAATAATCGCCTGAGTACCATCTGGAATCATAGTGCTGGTCAGCACTGTATCTGTCCCTACGACCTCACCGTTATCAAAGACCTTAAGCACACCATCTTCGCTGTCCCAGCTGATCACGATATTATGCTGTTCGCCATCATTTAGGTCTAAAGATTCAAAGATCGAGTTGTTGCCTGAGTTAAGGTCAATACCTAAACCACCGTCATCATTTCTGACATAAATGTTAAGGCCATTGCTAGACTCAGAGTTAATTGGCCCACCAAAGATGCTCTCAATAGAACCACTGTGTTCACCAGTTGAGGTATAACTAAACTCGATGGTAAAGGCATCGAACGACTCAAGATCATCGTTCAGTTCAATCTGAGAGGTTTGCTCAGCGCCAAAGCTGATAGCTCCGGTTGATTCAAGGTACCGTCTTCACCGTCATATCTTACGTTTTGGACAGAAAGGTCATCACCATCGATATCCTCAGCATTCGCCAGCAGTTGCTCCTCAGTAATTCTCATTACTGTGTCTTCAAAGCCGCCAATAACCACCTCATCTGGAACAGGCAAATCGTTCACTGGGTTAACCGTAAGGTCTGCCGTCGCCTGAATGGTGTCGGTGCCATCGGTGATATCAAAGTGCATATCGATATCGCCGTTGAAGTCCGCATCTGGCGTGATGGTGAAGCTGCCGTCCTCGTTTTGAGTAACTTCCGCATTGCCATCGACTGTTAGATTTGAAGCGGTAAGCGCATCACCCTCCACATCACTTGAGCCAGCTAGTAACTGCTCTTGGCTGATGGTGATAGAGCCATCTTCGTTGACCGTGTAGGCGTTCTGACCTGCTACTGGTGCATCGTTGACCGCAATGACTTCAATGCCTGCAGTCGTGCTTGCAGTAGCACCATCGTCATCGATGACCACCACATCCAGTGTTACATCGCCATTGAAGTTCTCGTTCGGCGCAAAGGTGACCGAGCCGTCTTCGTTTTGGGTCAGAATACCGTCGGTGCCAGTGTAGCTGACGCTATCCAGCGATACCGTGCCATCCACATCCGAGCTGTTGGCAAGTAATTGCTCTGGGCTGATATCGATAGTGCCGTCTTCGTTCATCTGATAAGACGTGCTGCCTGCCACCGGTGGATCGTTCACATCCAGCACAGTCACATCGATATTGGCATCGACGCTGCCGCCTTGACCGTCACTGACGGTGAAGTCCAGAGATACGTCGCCATTGAAGTTGGCGTTTGGAGCGAACTCGTAAGTGCCGTCACCGTTGTCGGTGAACACACCATCTGCACCTGTGTAGCTGACATCTGAGATGGAGAGCGTGTCGCCATCAATATCATCCGCGTCTGCTAGAAGCTGTTCATCGGTGAAGGTCAACGTGCCATCCTCGTTGATGGTGTAGCTCACATCTTCCGCCGTTGGCAGGTCATTTACTGGGTTAACCGTCAGGTCAGCCGTCGCTTGGATGGTGTCGGTGCCATCGGTGATATCAAAATGCATGTCGATATCGCCGTTGAAGTCCGCATCCGGCGTGATGGTGAAGCTGCCGTCCTCATTCTGAGTAACATTGGCATTGCCATCAACCGTTAGGTTGCTCGCTGTAAGCGCATCCCCTTCCACATCACTTGAGCCAGCTAGAAGCTGCTCTTGGCTGATGGTGATAGAACCATCTTCGTTCACCGTGTAGGCATTTTGACCAGCCACTGGTGCGTCATTCACCGCAATGACATCAATGCCAGCGGTAGTTGTCGCGGTAGCACCGTCATCATCGATAACCACCACATCTAAGGTCACATCGCCATTGAAGTTCTCGTTCGGCGCAAAGGTCACCGAGCCGTCTTCGTTCTGGGTCAGGATACCGTCGGTACCTGTGTAGGTCACGCTATCTAGCGATACCGTGCCATCCACATCTGAGCTATTGGCAAGCAATTGCTCAGGGCTGATATCGATGGTGCCGTCTTCGTTCATCTGATAAGACGTAGAACCGGCTACCGGTGGATCGTTCACATCCAGCACAGTGACATCGATATTGGCATCGACTGTGCCGCCTTGACCATCACTGACAGTAAAGTCCAAAGACACGTCGCCATTGAAGTTGGCATTCGGCGCGAATTCGTAAGTGCCGTCACCGTTGTCGGTGAACACACCATCTGCACCCGTGTAGCTGACATCTGAGATAGAGAGCGTATCGCCATCAATATCGTCCGCACCTGCTAGAAGCTGCTCATCGGTAAATGTCAGCGTGCCATCTTCATTGATGGTGTAGCTCACATCCTCCGCCGTTGGCAGGTCGTTGACAGGGTTTACGGTCAAATCAGCGGTTGCTTGGATGGTATCGGTGCCATCGGTGATATCAAAGTGCATATCGATATCGCCGTTGAAATCTGCATCCGGCGTGATGGTGAAGCTGCCGTCCTCATTTTGAGTGACGTTGGCATTGCCATCGACTGTTAGATTTGAAGCGGTTAGCGCATCACCTTCCACATCAGTCGAGCCAGCTAGAAGCTGCTCTTGGCTGATGGTGATAGAACCGTCTTCATTGACCGTGTAGGCGTTAGAACCGGCCACTGGCGCATCATTCACCGCGATGACATCAATGCCTGCAGTGGTCGTTGCGGTAGCGCCATCATCATCGATGACAACAACGTCTAACGTTACATCACCATTGAAGTTCTCGTTCGGTGCAAAGGTCACCGAGCCGTCTTCGTTCTGGGTTAGGATACCGTCGGTGCCTGTGTAGCTCACGCTATCCAGCGATACGGTGCCATCCACATCAGAGCTGTTCGCTAGAAGCTGCTCAGGACTGATATCAATGGTGCCGTCTTCGTTCATCTGATAGGAAGTTGAGCCGGCTACCGGTGGATCATTAACATCCAGCACAGTGACATCGATGTTGGCATCGACGGTTCCGCCTTGGCCGTCACTGACGGTGAAGTCCAGAGACACGTCGCCATTGAAGTTGGCATTTGGC
>BBSB01000017.1:0-111949 GCA_000830455.1 Vibrio sp. JCM 19236 | reverse complement strand
GAAGTTAATACTTCGGCTTTTTTAATGGATTCAAACTAGAAGCGGTAAGTGACACCGATAGCAGCACCAAACTTAAGCTTAGACTTGTCATGGATCTGCCATTCTGGGCTTACTTGACCGTAAGCATTCCAGTTCGATGCAAAGTTCCAGTCTAGACCTAGTGGCACACGTAGACCGAAGTCATCGTCCCACTCATACCAGCCGCCAGCACCTACATACCAATCAAAAGGTACATCCTGATCAAAGCTACCTTTAACGATATGGTAATCAAAAGCCATACCATCGTTACCGATGGAAAGTGCAAAACGGTCATCAAACTTTGCTACTGCACTCAGGCCTTGGTCAAACGCCATACCTACTTTCACATCTGCAGCCTTGGCCGCACCTACATAGGTCGCCACGCCACCTAGCACTAGAGTCACTAGCGCTAACTTGCCGATATTCACTCCGTCTATCCCTTAAATATTCACAAACTGCGCTTATTCTACCCAAATATCGGTACATTTTGTCAGTCATTTGCAAGAAGATGTATTTTTTGAGAACCGGTGCACCCTTGCCGGCTAAGGCTTCCATAACAAAAAGCTATGTATAGTATGAGTGTTTTGCGAAACCCTTTGTTTAAGCACAAAAAAGAGGCTTAAAGCCCTCTTTTTAAACAGTGGTTACTGAGAATGATTAGCCGTGGTTACGGATCCACTCATCCATTTCAGTTTTTAGGTTGTCAGACTTAGTACCGAAGATAGCCTGAACACCACCTGCTACAACTACTACGCCTGCTGCGCCTAGTTGTTTCAGTTTGTCTTGGTCAACTGCGTCTGTGTCAGCTACTGCTACACGTAGACGAGTGATACATGCGTCAAGACCAGTGATGTTACCTTTGCCGCCGAATGCTGCTACTAGTTCACCACCCATTTCAGAGCTAGAAACTGCAGATGCTTCTTCAGATTCGTCTTCACGACCTGGAGTCTTAAGGTCCATCGCCTTGATTACTGCGCGGAATACTACGTAGTAGATAGCTGCGTAAACTAGACCAGTTACGATCATGATGCCCATCTTCTGTGCGTTACCAGACAGAACGATGAAGTCGATTAGACCGTGAGAGAATGAAGTACCGTGTACAAAACCGATAGTGTTAGCTACGAAGTATGCAGAACCAGCTAGTAGAGCGTGGATTGCATATAGTACTGGTGCAACGAATAGGAATGAGAACTCGATTGGCTCAGTGATACCTGTTAGGAACGAGGTAAGTGCTGCTGATGCCATGATACCCATTACTTTAGCGCGGTTTTCTGGCTTAGCAGAGTGAGCAATAGCGATAGCTGCTGCTGGTAGACCGAACATCTTGAACATGTAACCGCCAGCTAGCTGACCGAAGCCGTTGCCTGCTGCACGAGATGCATCGTCAGCAACTAGGTAACAAGTTAGTACGCCAGTTTGAGTTTCGCCTGCTGCGTTCACACAAGAACCTGCTTCGAAGAAGAAAGGTACGTTCCAAACGTGGTGCAGACCGAATGGGATTAGAGAACGCTCAACGATACCGTAGATACCGAATGCAACCTGTGGGTTTTGGTTCGCTGCCCAATGAGAGAATGCAGAGATGCCGTTACCGATCGGTGGCCAGATGAACGCTAGAACGATACCTAGTGCGATAGCTAGGAAACCAGTGATGATAGGCACAGCACGCTTACCAGCGAAGAAGCCTAGATACTCTGGAAGTTGGATCTTGAAGAAGCGGTTGAATGACCATGCAGCCACACCACCAACAAGGATACCACCTAGAACACCAGTATCGATTTTATCAACGCCCATTACTTCTGCCATAACAGAAAGAGTCGCCGCCATGATACCGTAGCCAACGATTGCAGCTAGACCTGCAACACCGTCGTTATCAGTGAAGCCTAGTGCTACACCAACAGCAAATAGAAGTGCCATCTGGCCGAATACCGAGCCACCAGCTTGTTCCATAAGGTTAGATACGACGCTTGGGATGAAGCCTAGGTCGCTGCACCAACACCTAGTAGGATACCTGCAACTGGAAGTACCGATACTGGTAGCATCAGTGACTTACCAACTTTTGCAGGCTCGCAAAAAGGTTCTTAAACATGTTTATGCTCCTGAATTGTATTTTTTTAAATTATATGGGTACTAACGGCTTACCCCCGTAGCTCGATGTTAGACACCCAGAAATATGTAACCACATGAAGGATTATATTTTTCGCCTCTAAATATATATTGATGCGCCTCAACTTTCTTCATTCGCCAAAAACCAATCTTAAAAAAGCCATTCCAGATCACACTTAACTTTGATTTTTTAACAGCAACAAGCCCAACATAAACCTTTGTTTTAATTGAACATAATAAGCAAAATATCAGTTTTTTTATGTTTTATGAGGCGAATTATTACTTATTTCTCGGGCAAAAATTTATTCATTAAACAGTGTGACGCCGATTTTAAACCCAACCAGTAAACATAAACAATAATAGTAAAAACATTAGAAAGTGGAATAAAAAAGGGGCTTAAGCCCCTTAATTGAACAAAAACTAACTTAGCGTCGCAAAAAAAGATCTTTGAAGTTTTGGGTGGTTTTTTCAGCAACTTGACCTAACGAAGCCTCTTTTAGGTTAGCAATATAGCTTGCTACCTCAACAACATAGGCCGGTTGGTTCTCTTTTCCGCGATGTGGCACAGGTGCAAGGTAAGGAGAATCGGTTTCTATCAGCAATCTTTCTAGGGGAATGGCTTTAACTACCTCTTTTAGCTCTGTCGCCTGGCGGAAGGTCACTATTCCTGAGATAGAAATATAGAAACCCAACTCCATAGCTTGCTGTGCAAAGTCTAGATCCTCTGTAAAGCAATGGATTACGCCACCACAACGCTCTGCCCCTCCCTGCTTCAACAAGTCTAAAGTTTCTTTGCGAGCTTGTCGGGTATGGATGATAAGCGGTTTGTTGACCTCTACGGCCAAGTCAATCTGTTGCTCAAAACGCTCTAGCTGGAGCGCTTTGGTTTCGGGCTTGTAATGAAAATCCAGCCCTGTCTCACCGATAGCCACTACCTTAGGGTGCTGGGCAAATTTCTTAAGCGTTGCGAGGTCAAACTCACTCTCAACATCCAATGGGTGTACACCTGCAGAGGCGTGCACGTTATCAAATGGAGTGATCATCTCTATCATGCTAGGGAACGCATCTAGGGTTACTCCTACCGAGAGCATTTCACTCACATTTGCTTGTGCGGCTTTAGCTATCACATCGCTTACGCCTTGATGCAGGTCTTCGTAATTGAGTTTGTCTAAATGACAGTGAGAATCTACAAACATAATCTTTCCGTATTAAAAAGCGCACTCGAGTGCGCTTTGATTCGTGCTCCACTATATAGGTTAGCACTTACTTTCTATTAACCATTGGCTGATCAGTAGCTCCTGATTCAAACCAGTATGTGTGGTAAGTTGCTCAACAAGCTGATTTAGCCTTTGAGTCATATCGAATGCTTGCTGGTAGTCTAGCTTGGACTTGAGCGAACGCAATGCCTGATGCGATTCTACCGACTGAGTTGGTGCAAAATAGCTCTTTTGCAATTCCAGCAGCGAAATACTGATGGCCGAGAGTAGCGAAATCGCATCTCCCTTGACCACAACTGAAGTAAAATCATTTGGATGAGCAAAGTCGGCTTGCAAGAACTGCTCTAAAGCAGCGAGAGATTGCTCAAAAGCATCATTCTTTTTACCGAACTCAAGCAGCTGCAGTGGCGCTCCCGCGCACAACACCTTGTATAGCTCAGGCATATTGCCCTCGCCTTGCTTATCTAGCCAGCTAGACAACTCATCAAGCATCGGCGCTTCAATATGCCAATGTTGGCATCGCGATTTAATGGTCGGCAACAGTCTATGCGGTTCAAAGCTACTTAGGATAAACACACACTGTTCTGGTGGTTGCTCTAGGGTTTTGAGTAGCGCATTCATGGCCGCTTCTGTCATGCGCTCCGCAGGCGAAATCACGATTACGCGCAAACCATTCAGCTGAGAGGACTCAAGGGCATAGCGATTACAGTCACGAATCTGATCCACAGAAATGCTCGACTTACCCTCTAGTGGAGACACCTGATGCAGATCGGGGTGAGTACCCGCTTCCACTAAAGAGCAGGCATGGCAAAAGCCACAAGGCTCATTAGTGCTGTTAGTACAGAGCAAGGTTGCAGCCAGAGAGTCAATCACCTCATGGGCACCCATACCTTGAGAGGCGCTGACCAGTAGAGCACTCGGCAAAGTATCCTGTTCAAGGGCTTGAGTAAGCTTTTCCCAAGTAGGTTTCAGCCACGGATAGCTAATGCCAAACATGGTTATTGACTCTCTAACCAATTATTCAGCTTGCCGCGAATATCTTCCGCTACCTGCTCAATACTCTGGCTCGCATCTATGGTTAGGATATTATCGTTAGCATTGGCAAGCTCAAGGTATCGCGCGCGAGCTCGTTCAAAAAAGCTGATATCCATCTTTTCAATGCGGTCTAGTTCGCCGCGTCCGCGGGCGCGCTCCAAGCCAAGCTTTGGGTCGATATCCATATACAAGGTCAAATCTGGCTCAAAGTCACCCAAGCTAATGGTTTTTAGTGAAGCCATAGTTTCAGCCGAAATTTGGCGACCGCCACCTTGATAGGCCTGAGAAGAAAGGTCGTGTCTGTCCCCAACTACCCAGTTGCCCTGCTCAAGAGCCGGTTTGATAACGGTTTCAACCAGTTGTACTCGAGCGCCATACATAAGCAGAAGCTCAGTAATGTCCTGTACCTCTTCGCCTTGGGTCTCTTCTTTCACTAAAGCGCGCATCTTCTCTGCAAGCACAGTGCCACCTGGCTCGCGAGTAGCGGTGATCTCTGTGACGCCGTGTTGTTTTAGAACTTCATGAATCGCTGAGATAGCGGTACTCTTACCCGCTCCCTCTAGTCCTTCAACAACAATAAACTTTCCTAGATTCACTTACGCGCCCTCAACTTTCTTAGATATTCTTGAACTGCTCGGTTATGGTCGCGCAGATTTTTTGAAAAGACATGGCCACCTTCGCCGCTGGCCACAAAATATAGATATTTGCTGTCATCAGGGTCAACCGAAGCGGCTATCGCCTCCTCGCCCACCATAGCAATCGGTGTTGGTGGTAAGCCAAAGATGGTGTATGTGTTGTACGGGGTCGGAGTTTGCAGGTCACGCTTACGAATGTTGCCCTGATATTTATCTCCCATACCGTAGATCACGGTCGGGTCGGTTTGTAATCGCATACCGATATTCAAGCGGTTCACAAATACCGAAGAAACCAACGGACGCTCTTCTGGAACTGCCGTCTCTTTCTCGATAATAGAAGCCAAGATAAGGCTTCATAGGCATTCTTAAGTGGCAGTTTGTCCTGACGCTCACCCCAGTACTTTTCAAGGGTTTGATTGAGCGAGGAATTGGCGCGACGCATGATGTCGAGATCGGACATGCCGACTGTGTAGTGATAGGTATTTGCCAGGAACAAGCCTTCTAATTTGTCACGCTCTATACCTAACTCCTTTGCAATCTCTTGCTCAGACATATCCACTGTGGAATGCACTAGGTGCGGCGCCTCATCAAATTGAGTGCGCCACTCTTTAAAGGTACTGCCCTCGACAAAGGTGATACTAAACTGCGCTTCTTTGCCATTAACTAAAGACAGTAGCGCGTCTTTCAAACTCAGGTTTGGCTCAAGCTCGAAGGTGCCTGCTTTAAGCTGGGTCACCTCAGGGTGAAGACGGCGAATAAGCTTGGCCACATAATCTGCATCAGCAGACTGAATCCAGTTATCGGTTTCAAATCGGCGCAAAATGGAATTAAAAGACGTGCCCGATTCGATAGTGACTAGGGTAGGTTCTTGAATGCTTACTGTTTGTCCCAAGTAAGTATCCATTTGATTCTTGACATAAAAAACTGCGCCGGCTGCCACAACGACTAGGCAAACGCAGAGCAGTAATAACTTTTTAAACACTGTTAATCCTCTCCTGTAGATCACGAGTGATTATACCTATCGGGAAAGATTTGTGGGTGATTTTTGTGACAGGAGCGATGCCAAGGATGGCATTGGTGATAAATACTTGGTCCGCTGACAACAGATGGTCTAACTCGAACTCGCCAATAATGACCTTAAGTCCCATGTTCTGCGCATCGATCATCACTAATCGGCGTGCAATTCCTGCCACACCCGCTTTTTCAATGCTAGGGGTATAGAGAGTATTGCCTTTAACCAGAATAGATTAGCCATAGTGGTCTCAACGATATGGTTGTTGATATCCAGCACCACCCATCGGCATATCTTGCTGCTCCATATCGGCTTTCATTAGCACCTGCTCTAAGCGGTTATTGTGCTTGCGACCTGCAAGTAAAGGATTGATCCCTAGCTTATGCTCAGCAATTCCCAACTCAATCCCTTCAAGCTGCCAAAAACTATAGTGCGAGGGATAATCAAAATTTGAGATAACTATGGTTGGTTTGTCTATTCCCTGCGGACTGTAACCTCGGCCGCCACTGCCTCGGCTTACTAAGAGTTTCACACCACCAAGCCCGTCAGATTTAGCTGCAGTTTCCACCCACTCTCGCACCTGTTTCCAGCTTGGCTGAGGGATCTGTAATAGCGTCAAGCAGTCCTGCATCCGCTCTACATGCAAAGACCAATGCTCTGGTTTGCCATCTATGGTGCGGATAGTGGTAAAGCCACCATCTCCGTAGTTAAAACTTCTGTCCGTTGCGTCTATTTGGTCCGAGATTACGCCATTAATCCATATCATGGGGCTGGTTCCCTAAGGGCTAAAAACAAAAAAGGTCAGAGCCAATTTCATCGAAATTGAGTCTGACCTGACAATTCTAGCGAATTTTTAGACGGTTAGATTAGATCTTTTTGAAGATTAATGAACCGTTAGTACCACCGAAGCCGAATGAGTTACATAGAGCGTACTCTGTGTCTAGGTCCTTCGCTTCGTTTGGCACTAGGTCAATACCTAGCTCAGCTGCGCGAGGGTCCATGTCATTTAGGTTGATCGTAGGTGGCGCCTTCTGATCCAGAAGTGCTTTCACTGTGATGATAGCTTCAACTGAACCCGCAGCACCCAGAAGGTGACCAATCATAGACTTGGTAGAAGATACCTTAACTTGAGCCGCGCCTGCTTCGCCTAGTGCGCGCTTAACGCCCATAAGCTCTGCAACATCACCTGCTGGAGTTGAGGTGCCGTGCGCGTTGATGTAACCCACTTGCTCACCTGTGATACCAGCGTCACGCATTGCTGCTTCCATCGCCAGTGCACCACCAGAACCGTCTTCACTTGGAGAGGTCATGTGGTAAGCGTCGCCACTCATACCAAAGCCAACAAGCTCACAGTAGATATCAGCGCCACGTGCTTTAGCGTGTTCGTACTCTTCTAGAACCATGATGCCCGCACCGTCACCAAGAACGAAACCGTCACGGCCAGAATCCCAAGGGCGTGATGCACCTTGTGGGTCTTCGTTGTTAGTAGAAAGCGCTTTTGCAGCACCGAAGCCTGCCATACCCATAGGAGTAGAAGCTTTCTCAGAACCACCTGCAACCATAGCGTCTGCATCACCGTATGCGATCATACGAGCAGCATGGCCAATGTTATGAAGGCCAGTAGTACATGCTGTCGAGATAGCGATGTTTGGACCACGAAGGCCACGCATGATAGATAGATTACCTGCAACCATGTTAACAATGGTTGATGGTACGAAGAATGGGCTTACTTTACGTGGACCACGGCTAGTAAGAGTTTGGATACCGTTTTCAATTAGACCAAGGCCACCGATGCCCGAACCAATCGCAACACCTACGCGTGCGCAGTTCTCTTCTGTGATTTCTAGGCCAGAATCATCTAGCGCCTGAACACCTGCTGCAATGCCGTACTGGATGAATAGATCCATTTTACGAGCATCTTTTTTAGACATGTACTCTTCGCAGTTAAAGTCTTTAACCATAGCTGCAAAGCGTGTAGAGAAATCGGTAGTGTCAAAGTGCTCAATATTTGAAACACCACTTTGACAGATAGCAGGGCTTTCCAAGAAGATTCAACGGTGTTGCCTACCGGTGACAACATACCCATACCAGTGACAACAACACGACGCTTGGACACGATATAACTCCGGGATTGATTTGATTTAAAAGAAAGGTAGCTAGGGATAGCTAAAGAGAAATCAGGCGGTCATGAGTGACCGCCTGAAAGGAGAATTACTGAGCGCTGTTTACGTAGTCGATAGCAGCTTGAACAGTAGTGATTTTCTCTGCTTCTTCGTCTGGGATCTCAGTGTCGAACTCTTCTTCTAGAGCCATTACTAGCTCAACTGTGTCTAGAGAGTCAGCGCCTAGATCGTCAACGAAAGATGCTTCGTTCTTAACTTCTGCTTCGTCAACACCTAGTTGTTCAACGATGATTTTTTTTACACGTTCTTCAAGATTGCTCATTTTTTATTTCCTATACAAGAAGTCGCTTAATGCGATGTTTTGCGTAGTTTATTCGAAAGTAAGAAAGTTGCAAGGGCATCCTTGCTGGTCAAACCACAATTTTGCGATTTTAACCGATTTTCCACGCAATATTGACTTATATCATGTCAATATTGCATAAAATTAAACCATGTACATGCCACCGTTTACATGTAGCGTTTCACCTGTGATATAGGCTGCATCTGGAGACGCTAGGAACGCCACAGCTGCTGCAATTTCACGAGGATCACCCAAACGACCTGCCGGTACAGACGACAGTGTAGCAGCACGCTGCTCGTCGTTTAGTGCTTTAGTCATATCTGTTTCGATAAAGCCTGGAGCTACTGTGTTTACTGTAACGCCACGAGATGCCACTTCACGTGCCATAGACTTGGTGAAACCGATAACGCCCGCTTTCGCTGCTGCATAGTTAGTTTGACCTGGGTTACCCATGGTGCCAACTACAGAGCCAACATTGATGATACGGCCACATTTCTTCTTCATCATGCCACGTAGTACTGCTTTAGACAAACGGAAGATTGAAGTCAGGTTAGTGTCCATAATATCTGTCCACTCGTCATCTTTCATGCGCATTAGCAGATTATCGCGCGTGATACCTGCATTATTAACCAAGATATCCAGTGGACCGAACTCTTCAGTGATCGCCTTAAGCACAGATTCGATAGACGCCGGATCCGTTACGTTCAGCGCCATACCCTTGCCGTTGTCACCAAGATACTCAGAAATAGCTGCTGCGCCATTCTCGCTGGTCGCTGTACCGATAACTGTCGCGCCACGCTCAACAAGAGTCTCAGCGATTGAACGACCGATACCACGGCTTGCACCCGTTACTAGTGCGATTTTTCCTTCAAGATTCATTATTCGTTGCTCCAAAACTTATTATTTCGCGGCTTCAAGAGAAGCTGCGTCATTTACTGCTGCCGCACTTAGTGACTTAACGATGCGCTTAGTCAGACCTGTAAGAACCTTACCTGGGCCAAGTTCTAGTAGTTTTTCTACGCCTTGTTCGTGCATTGACTGAACCGTCTCAGTCCAACGTACTGGGCTATATAGCTGACGCACAAGCGCTTGCTTAATTACCGCTGGATCCGTTGCAGCTTCAACGTCAACGTTGTTGATAACTGGCAGTGCTGGAGTATTGAACTGGATTGTTTCTAGCGCTTCAGCTAGCTTATCAGCCGCTGGCTTCATCAATGCACAGTGAGAAGGTACAGATACAGGCAGTGGAAGTGCACGCTTAGCGCCCGCTTCTTTACATAGTGCGCCTGCGCGCTCTACTGCATCTTTGTTACCTGCGATAACAACCTGACCAGGAGAGTTGAAGTTTACTGGAGAAACAACTTCGCCTTGCGCTGCTTCCTCACACGCCTTAGCGATTTCTTCGTCACCTAGGCCGATGATAGCGTACATAGCGCCAGTACCTGCTGGTACTGCTTGTTGCATTAGTTGGCCACGTAGTTCAACTAGCTTGATCGCTTCTTTGAAATCGATAACGCCAGCACAAACTAGTGCTGAGTATTCACCTAGGCTGTGACCCGCTACTAGTTCTGGAGTAGCTAGACCTTGCTCGTTCCAAACGCGCCAGATCGCAACAGATGCTGCAAGAAGTGCAGGCTGAGTACGTTGCGTTTGGTTTAGATCTTCAGCAGGACCATCTTGAATAAGTGCCCATAGGTCATAGCCAAGAACCTGAGAAGCTTCAGCAAATGTTTGCTTTACCACTTCGTGTTGCTCGCCAAGCTCTGCCAACATACCCAGGCTTTGAGAACCTTGTCCTGGGAAAACAATTGCAAATTTGCTCATAATTCTTCCTTAATATTCAAAAAAGAAGCGCCGAAGCACTTCTTTGCTATTCGTGGGTATGGTCTCAGTTAGAATTTAACTAGAGCTGAACCCCAAGTGAATCCGCCGCCAAACGCTTCAAGAAGCAGGGTTTGACCACGCTTAATTCGACCATCACGTACTGCTTCATCTAGAGCAGTAGGTACGGTTGCCGCCGAGGTATTGCCGTGACGGTCAAGAGTGATAACCACTTGGTCCATCGACATTCTCAGCTTCTTAGCCGTTGCTGAGATAATGCGAAGGTTTGCTTGGTGTGGCACTAGCCAGTCCAGCTCTTCCTTCTCCATATTGTTCGCTTTAAGGGTATCGGTTACTAGGCGTGAAAGCTGAGTCACCGCTACCTTGAATACTTCATTACCTGTCATGTGAAGCCACTTATCGACCTCACCGCCACGCACTGGCATCTCGAGGCTTAGCAGATCGCCATAACGACCGTCTGCACCTAGGTGAGTAGACAGGATACCCGGCTCTTCGCTCGCGCCAACAACCACCGCACCTGCACCATCACCAAATAGGATAACGGTAGAACGGTCGATGTCGTCTACAGACTTAGACAGTGCGTCTGAGCCAATCACTAGGATGTTTTTACACATGCCAGAGCGGATATGTTGGTCTGCAATAGACAGGGCATAAACAAAGCCTGTACATGCAGCCGCTACGTCGAAGGCACCGCAACCCGGGATTTCAAGCATACCTTGGATTTGGCACGCTGATGATGGGAAGGCGTGACTACCACTGGTGGTCGCAACGATGATCAGGTCGATATCGTGTTTATCGATACCCGCCATTTCGATTGCGTTCTTCGCGGCAATAAAGCCATATCGGCAACGGTTTCATCTGGCGCTGAAATACGACGCTCTTTGATACCAGTACGAGCAACGATCCATTCGTCGCTGGTATCTACCATTTTTTCTAAATCTGCATTTGTGCGCACTTGTGAAGGCAAATAGCTGCCTGTGCCTAATATTTTGCTGTACATGAAGACTATTGTTGCCTCTCGAGTAAAACGGTTTCCAAACGATCACTGATACGACTCGGTACCTGTCGTTTGACTTCGTGAACTGCCTCTAGAATTGCATTGATGATAGCAGTTTTATCCGCACTTCCGTGACTTTTGATGACAATGCCGCGCAATCCTAGCAAACTTGCACCATTATACTGGTCGGGGTTCATCTGTTTGAGGTCAGAAATTAACCCACCAAAGAAGATTTTTGCTAGCCAAGATTTAAATTTGGACTGGCACAAGTGGCGCTTAAAGTGCTCTAGGAATAGATTCGCCACCCCTTCTTGCGCTTTTAGACACACATTTCCCACGAATCCATCGCAAACCACTACATCCGCCTCATCATGAAGGATCTGATGGGCTTCAACAAAACCGGTGTAATTGATGGAGTGAGCAGAACTGAGCATATCCGCGCAAGATTTAACTAGATCGTTCCCTTTAACCTCTTCCGCGCCCACATTCAAGATGGCTACGCGAGGCTTGCGTCCAAGGTGTTGCTCCGCCAGTTCTGAGCCCATAACTGCAAACTGGAAAAGGTGCTCTGCTTCGACCGAGACATTTGCTCCAAGGTCAAGAAGCCATACCTTTTGCCCGCTACGAGTAGGTAATGAAGAAACAAGCGCCGGTCTTTCGATACCAGGAAGCAGTTTGAGTCGATAACGAGACAGCGCCATTAAAGCGCCGGTATTGCCTCCGCTGACGCACGCTTGCGCCTGCTGAGATTCAACAAGATCGATAGCTTCCCACATCGAACTACCCTGACCACGACGTAACGCTCTAGACGGTTTTTCCCCATCAGAGATAACTTTGTCGGTGTGCTGGATTTGAATGCGGTCTTTGGGATAGGACCAATAGAGGTGAGCTCGGGAAGGATAAGGGATTCATCCCCTACTAAAATGACTTTCAGCTCTGGGAAAATAGACAATGCCTGCACGGCGGCAGGCACTGTAATGCGAGGACCGAAGTCCCCGCCCATTGCATCAAGTGCAACGGTAATCGTTCGCAAAAGGCAACCTTACTTGTTGATTACCTTTTTGCCACGGTAGTAACCGTCAGCAGTCACGTTGTGACGTAGGTGAGTTTCACCTGAAGTTGCGTCTACAGATAGTGCAGCTGTAGTTAGCGCATCGTGTGAACGACGCATGCCACGCATTGAACGTGATTTTTTGCTCTTTTGTACGGCCATTGACCCTACTCCTTTGTCTGTGCTTTTAAGCTTTTTAAAACTTCGAACGGGTTTGGTTTCGATTCCTCAATTTCTTCAGGAAGCTCACCAAATACCAAGTTACTTGAATCAACGCTACAGTCAGACAGATCGTGCATTGCTACCTGTGGTAAACCAAGAATGAACTCGTCTTCAACTAGTTGTATTAGGTCGCATTCACCGTACTCGTTCAGATCTACCAAATCGTACTCTTCCGGTGCGTTCTCTTCAGTCTGCTCACCTTTATTAGGTGTGTAGACGAATTGAACTTCACACAAGTGTGTGAAAACCTCATTACAACGCTGACACTCTAATTCGACTTCGACGTTAGCTTTACCAGAGATAACGACTAGTCGCTGTTCATCCAAACCAAAGGACAATTGAACATCTGCATCGCGTTTTACGCTTTCGACCGACTCATTCAAGCGCTTGAGCAGACTGACTTGGATGATGCCATCGTAGTCCAATCGTTTCTGAGCTGCTTTACTCGGGTCAACCGTTCGCGGTATTTTTACCTTTTGCATAGGGCGCGAATATTATCTTTGAAATTGAATTTAGTCAAAGGAAAACAACAAAAAATTAATCATTTTTTGTACATTTACTCGCGCGTTATTTAATAGAGTTCGATAGAGAGAAATGCCCTCACCACATCTATCTTTTGCGAGCCCCTACTATTCTACAACAAGATACTGAGAAATCTGCTAATTTATGCCAATCAATAAGCCAACACTAAGTAGTGATATGACCGATTATCAGCTGGTTCTTGCCTCCACCTCGCCCTTCCGAGCCGAGATTTTAAAAAAGCTCCAACTGCCCTTTTTGACCCTTTCGCCTGATTTTGATGAAACACCGCTAAAAGATGAAACTCCTCAAGAGTTGGTAATTCGTTTGGCCGAGGGCAAGGCAAGGTCCTGTCACCTACCCGAAGGCAACCACCTAGTAATAGGTTCGGATCAGGTGTGCGTTGTGGATGGAAAGATATTAGGTAAACCGCATACTCGTGAGAAAGCAATTGCTCAGTTAAAGGCTCAGAGTGGTAAAGCTATTACCTTCTATACAGGGCTGGCACTGTTTGATTCATCGAATGGCACGACTAAGACCAAGCTGGATACCTTTGTTGTGCACTTTAGAGAACTTACTGATGCGCAGATCTCCGCTTATGTAGATAAAGAGCAGCCGCTAAATTGTGCTGGAAGTTTTAAGAGCGAAGGTTTGGGGATTGCGCTATTTAGTAGGCTTGAAGGTAAAGACCCGAATACACTGATCGGGCTTCCGCTTATTGATTTGGTGGGTATGTTGGAAAGTAAGGGTGTTCCGGTACTTTATTAAATCATTGTTCGCAGGCTAGTCCGTTCGTTTAGAAGATACCGGATTGCCGGCCCAGCGGATAGGCTTCGCCTTCCGGCATGACGACTTTTCTTCTAATAAGCACTTTTTCGAAGTGACCATCAATTCTCCCCACGTCATCCCGGAAATTGCGTTAAGCAATTATCCGGGATCTTCAAACCATCAAAGCCCTGAGAGTTAACCCTTAACTCTCAACCCCTCAACAGCCTTAACCAATTTCTTCTCCATCGGCGCTTTGATTTCCATCTCCTCACCACTGCCCGGATGAACAAACTTAATATGCGCAGCATGCAAGAACAGGCGGTCAAGCCCTACTTTGCCAGTATAAGCATCAAAACGGCGGTCACCGTATCGGTCATCCCACGCAATCGGGTGTCCAGTATATTGTGTATGCACACGGATCTGGTGGGTACGACCGGTAATTGGACTTGCTTGAATCAAGGTCGCTTGATTGAGTTTCTCAATGATCTTAAAGCGAGTTTCGGAAGGCTTACCGTTCGGGTTCACTCGAACAATGCTGTTAACTTCATTCTTGAGAAGCGGTGCCGTTACTTTACGAATCGAAGACTTCCACTCACCCATCACGAGAGCAAAGTAATACTTCTGTACTGTCTTCTCACGGAACTGCGCTTGCAGATGACGAAGAGCTGAGCGCTTTTTAGCAACCAACAAGATGCCTGATGTATCACGGTCGATACGGTGCACAAGCTCAAGGAAACGAGACTGAGGGCGAAGAGCACGAAGCGCCTCGATTGCGCCAAACTTTAAACCACTGCCGCCATGTACGGCCGTACCCGAAGCTTATTAAGAATAAGCATATGCTCATCTTCAAAAATGATGCAGTCTTCTAACTCAGCAACTTTGTTCAGCTTAGTGCTAAGACCAGGATTCTCTTCCTCTTGAGGAATGGTCACCGGAGGGATACGCACAAGATCACCGGCTTGAAGCTTATACTCTGCCTTAACGCGTTTTTTGTTCACTCGCACTTCACCCTTACGCACGATTCGGTAAACCATGCTCTTTGGAAGTGCCTTTAATTGATTGCGAAGAAAGTTATCGATTCGCTGTCCAGCCATGTCAGAATCAATCTCGACAAACTGCACTTGGGTTCTAATTTCACTCATTTCGTTAGTCTAACATTCAAAGTTGCTTTAAATCACATATTTCAAAAACAAAATCGGATCGCTCATAACTTAATCAAGAGCGATGAATCAATTTTGAAAACCTGTGTACAACTTTCTGGATAAAAATAATTTCAAACTGTGATCTTGATGCGAATCGCCCACAAATCAGGCATCTACGGCGTTCCCTTTATCTTTTTTTAGTTTTTTTCTGACGCTTTGTTTGAAAGCTGATTGCTGTGAATTAGTGACACTGTTATAGTTCGTCAATCAATCTAATCGCTCAGTAATATTCTACAGTTTACTCATCGATTTATTGACCAAAAGATCGAAGTCGCTTGTTCTTTTTACCAATGCAGCGTAAGGCATAAGACATTGAAATTGAACAAACTTGTCGCTCGACTTCTACCTTTCGATGCAGAGTTCGACTGCACCTTTTTCGCAGATCATGTTTTGGATTTAACGAATCATGATGACAAAAAGTGCCCGCGAGCATCCCTTCCAGCCGTGAGGTTGCAAGATATAACCACGGGATCGGCACCATCGAAAGACTACAGCGACACAAATAAAAAATATTGAAAGAAATACAACGAGATTTTTAATGAAAAGAATGTTGATTAACGCAACTCAAAAAGAAGAGTTGCGTGTTGCCCTCGTTGATGGACAGAAGCTGTTTGATCTTGATATTGAAAGCCCTGGCCACGAATCTAAGAAGGCAAACATATACAAAGGACGTATCACCCGCATTGAGCCAAGTCTAGAAGCTGCATTTGTCGATTACGGCGCTGAAAGACACGGTTTCCTTCCTATTAAAGAAGTAGCACGCGATTATTTCCCTGAAGGTTATACCTACCAAGGTCGTCCAAGCATCAAAGAAGTGCTTAAAGAAGGCCAAGAGGTAATCGTACAAGTTGAGAAAGAAGAACGTGGTAACAAGGGCGCAGCTCTAACCACCTTTATCTCTCTTGCTGGTAGCTACCTAGTTCTTATGCCAAATAACCCACGCGCCGGCGGTATTTCTCGTCGTATCGAGGGTGATGAGCGTACTCAACTTAAAGCGGCACTAAGCACCCTAGAACTGCCTCAGGGCATGGGTCTGATCGTGCGTACCGCTGGCGTTGGTAAGAGTGCAGAAGAACTTGAGTGGGACCTTAATGTTCTGCTTAACCACTGGAATGCTGTTAAAGAAGCGGCTGATGCTAACCAAGCACCTTTCCTAATCCACCAAGAAAGTAACGTAATCGTTCGTGCGATCCGTGACTATCTACGTCGTGACATCGGTGAAATCCTGATCGACAGCAACACCATCTTTGAGCGTGCTCGCGCACACATCCAGTTGGTTCGCCCAGATTTCATTAACCGTGTTAAAAAATACGACGGTGAAGTGCCACTGTTCAGTCACTACCAGATCGAGAGTCAAATCGACTCTGCGTTCCAACGTGAAGTGCGTCTGCCATCAGGCGGTTCGATCGTTATCGACCCAACTGAAGCACTGACCTCAATCGATATCAACTCTGCTCGCGCAACCAAGGGCGGCGATATCGAAGAGACGGCACTGAACACCAACCTAGAAGCGGCTGATGAAATTGCGCGCCAACTTCGTCTGCGTGACCTAGGTGGTCTAGTGGTTATCGACTTCATCGATATGACACCTGTTCGCCACCAGCGTGAAGTAGAAAACCGTCTACGTGAAGCAGTACGTCTAGACCGTGCTCGCGTGCAGATCGGTCGTATCTCTCGCTTTGGTCTTCTTGAGATGTCTCGTCAGCGTCTAAGCCCTTCTCTTGCAGAAGCGAGCCACCACATCTGTCCTCGCTGTAGCGGTACCGGTGTAGTACGTGACAACGAATCTCTAGCGCTTTCTGTTCTTCGTCTGATTGAAGAAGAAGCACTGAAAGACAACACTTCTCAGGTATTGGCTGTAGTGCCTGTATCTATCGCCTCTTACCTACTCAATGAGAAGCGTCGCAGCGTAAACCACATCGAACGTTGCCAAGAAGTGAAGATCACTATCGTTCCTAACTCTGACATGGAAACTCCTCACTTCGAGGTTATCCGTGTTCGTGAAGGTGAAGAGCAAAACCTACTTTCATACCTACTTCCTAAGAAGCTAGAGGCAATGAAAGAGGCTGAGTCTCGCGAGCCAGCTGAGGCTGATATCGCGCCGAAGAAGATTGAACAACCTGCTCTGCAAGGTTTTGCTTCTCCGACTCAATCGGCTCCTGCACCAACTCCTGCTCCTACGGCTAAAGCACCAGTTGCTGAAGAGCCTAAGCAAGCAGCGAAGCCTGGCATTATCTCTCGCATCATCTCAGCGATTGCGGGTCTATTCAGCTCTGAAGAAGAGGTGAAGGAAGAGAAGCCAGAACCGAAGAAGAACAAGCCTAAGCAACGTCGTGACCGTAACGACAACCGTCGCCGTAACAACCGTGACAACCGTCGTAAGAACAACAATCGCAACCGTAATGCTGACAAAGATGAAGCTCAACAAACAGCTCGTCCAGAGAAAGCAGCACGTAGCGAGGGTCGTCAAGACAATCGTAACGAGAACAAGCGCAAGCCTCGTAACGAGAAGAAATCGGTTCAGAACAGCAAGGTTGAAGAGCAAGGCAAGCAGATTGCTAAGCAAGCCGCCGAGCAAACTGAAGCGCCTCGTAGTGACAAAGAGACTAAGACTAGCCAGGTTAAACAGCGTCGCCAACGTCGTCAGCTGAAACGCCAGGTTCGTGTTAAGGATCAACAAGCGGCTGAGCAGGTAGAAACTCAAGCAACAGAAGCAGTTGCAGCGGTTGCTACTGAGAAAGCAGCGCCTAAGAAAGCAGAAGCACAAAAAGCCGAAGCTAAGCCTCAAGAGCAAAAAGCCTCTGAAGCTGAAGCAGGTAAAGGCGAAGGCAAACAACGCCGTAACCGTCGCTCTCCACGTCACCTACGTGCAAGTGGTCAACGTCGTCGTCGCGGTCGCGATCGTCGCCCTAACCCATTCCGCCTACGTAAAGGTGGTGTAGCGTCTCCAGAGATGGCTATGGGTAAGGTTATGCCTAAGTACGACCTGTACAAAGGTAGAAAGCGCAAGCCTAAAGCGAAAGCAACTCTAGGTGGTTACGCGACTCCTGAGATGTCTATGGGTAAAGTAATTATCCTAAGCACGCAGACTGCAGCTCCAGCACAAGCACCAGTTGAAGCGCCTAAAGCAGAAGCTAAGCTAATCATCCCAGCAGTGTTCAATCTGTAGCTCAATATCAGGCTAAGCCGGTAGTTGAAGCTAAACAGAAACCTCAGGCGAAGAAAACACCCAAGAAGGCGGCTCCTAAGAAGCCAGCTAAGGTTGAAGCGCCTAAGGTAGAGCAACCTGTAGAAGTGCCAAAGGCTAAAGCTCCTGTTGAAGTTAAAGGTCACGCTCAATCAGCAATGACTAAAGCGCCAGGTCCACAGACCTCTCGCGAAATCAACATCGAGGCAGCGCCATTTACTGGCCCAAGCTACGAGCCTAAAGGTGCAGGTAGCCAAGCGGCCACCAGCCAAGCGGGTAGCGCAATGTCTAAGACATTAGGCTAAGTAAGCTTTAACGCTAAACAGAAAGAGCCAGCCTGCGGGCTGGCTCTTTTTTATGCCTTTTATTTATGGTCGTTATTAGCTCATAAGTTCAGCAATTGATTGCACTTATTCCTTGTTTCCTATAGTATCCGCCGACTTACACCATTTGTAACAAAATGAAAATTTCCTCTCAGCTAGGCTATGTTTTAGCTGAACTTTTGTAGAAACGGATACGTTAATCCCATGTTTGAATCTCCTCAGTTTTCTAGTCAAAGCGTTAAAAACGACGTTCTGTCTGGTTTAACCGTTGCCTTAGCACTGGTACCAGAAGCCGTTGCTTTTGCGTTTGTTGCAGGCGTTGACCCTATGGTGGGTCTGTATGCTGCATTTATTGTTGGCTTAGTAACCTCTATTTTCGGTGGCCGTCCGGGCATGATCTCTGGTGCAACCGGTGCAATGGCAGTTGTGATGGTAAGCCTAGTGGCTACTCACGGCGTTCAGTATCTATTTGCAGCCATCATGCTAACCGGTCTTATACAGGTACTAGCCGGTGTGTTTAAGCTGGGTAAATTTATCCGCATCGTGCCACACCCTGTAATGATCGGCTTTGTAAACGGTCTGGCTATTGTGATCTTCCTTGCTCAGCTTGGTCAGTTCCAGGCACCGGATATCGCTGGCGTAATGACTTGGCTTCCAGGTGATCAATTAGCCATCATGTTTGGTTTGGTTGCGCTAACTATGGCGATCATCTTCTTCCTTCCTAAGCTAACCACAGCCATACCTTCTTCTCTGGTTGCCATCGTAACCGTTACCGCTCTTGTGCATGTGTTTGGCCTAGAAACTCGTACCGTTGTAGACTTCCTGCGTTCTATGTCTGGCGATGAAGCTGCGACCCTAGCGGGCACGCTGCCAACCTTCGCTATTCCTGCTGTGCCATTTAACCTTGAGACGCTACAGATCATCCTGCCATACGCAATCGTACTAGCGGCTATCGGTCTTATCGAATCACTACTGACTCTGACAGTACTGGATGAGATGACCAATACTCGTGGTCAGAGTAACCGCGAATGTGTGGGCCAAGGTATTGCGAACCTGAGCTGTTCGGTATTTGGCGCTATGGGTGGCTGTGCAATGATTGGTCAATCGATGATCAACGTAAACTCAGGTGGTCGTGGTCGTCTATCTGGCATCGTTGCCGCGGTAGCACTTCTGATGTTCATTCTATTTGCTTCTGCGCTTATCGAGATGATCCCACTAGCGGCACTTGTGGGCGTTATGTTTATGGTAGTTATCGGCACCTTTGAGTGGGCAACCTTCAAACTGGCTAAGCGTGTACCAAAACAAGACTTCTTTGTTATCGTGCTAGTAACCGTAGTAACGGTTCTTACTGACCTTGCAGTTGCAGTAGCGGTAGGTGTGGTAGCCTCTGCACTTATGTTTGCTTGGAACCATGCAAAACACATCTATGCAAGCAGCCGCATCAATGAAGAAGGCTCAAAAGAGTACCATATCAACGGCCCTGTATTCTTCGGTTCAGCAGCTAACTTCCTTGAGCTGTTTGACGCGCAAAACGATCCACAAGATGTGATTGTAGATTTTGCAAACTCTCGCGTGACCGACCACTCTGCTATCGAGGCAATTGAGACACTGGCTGAGCGTTACTCAGCAGTAGGTAAAACACTACACCTGCGTCACCTAAGCCAAGACTGCCGTGCATTGCTGCACAAAGCAGGTAGCCTAGTTGAGATTAACGTAAAAGAAGACCCGAGCTACAAGGTAGCGACGGACGTTCTAGCGGGTTAATTCCCTTAAATACCAAAAAGCCCAGTCACATGACTGGGCTTTTTTATTTCTGATCTGATACCTCAATTAATGGTTGTTCATTCTTAGCTAACTCTTCAATCACTGCCGCATCATGGGTACAGAAGGGTTGCATGTTAACCGCCTGCAAGCTCTCATCCAGCTCATCTTTAGTGCAAGCTGCGCAATCGAGCTGATACACATGGTAGCGAAGCGCACCTAGCGCGATTAGACCAAACACCACACTGCCCAATGCCTGTCCGTATAGAACACCCAACGCACCGAACCAAGCTGAACCCAAATAAACAAATGGATAGTACCTATGGTTGCTTTACCAACATTAAGCGCAGTCGAATACAGCGGCTTACCTAGGTTGTTAAATGAGGTATTCGCCACAAACTGCGCCCCATTAAATACAAAGGTGATAGCCACATAAGTACAAAAGACTCGAACGATGGTATCGGCATCACCGGTAAGGCTAAAGCCAAACACTATCTGAGATTGAAGTAGATACAAAATAAGGCTCACCACCACACAATAGATGGTGACCACAATCAAGGAGTTAAATAGTGTCTCTTTAACCCGATCTAATCTATCCGCGCCATAGTTCTGCCCTATGATGGGTCCCACTGCGCCCGATAGAGCGAAGATAGCCGCAAATACCACAGGGGTAAGGCGACCAATCACTGCAAAGCCCGCTACATAATCCTCACCGAATTTCGCGATACCACTGGTCACTATGGCATTGCTACAGGGGTTGCGATATTGGTAAACACCGCTGGAATAGCGATAGCGCACACAGGCTTTAGGCTACCTATCCACTCGGATAGGTTAAATCGTCCCACTAAGTCATGCTGTTTAATCAGTGGCCACAGCGAGAAAGCCAATACGGTAAAACGAGAGACTGCTGAGGCCAAAGCAGCACCTTGAACGTCCCACATAAACAGGAAGATAAAGATAGGATCTAATATCGCATTCACTACCCCGCCCCATATGGTCGCCATCATGGAGCGTTTAGCGTCCCCGACCGCACGCAGCGCAGCACCTGCCGCCATACCTAGTGCGACGGCTGGCGTAGTTGGAAGCAGGATATACATATAGTCTTTCGCGTGCTCTAACGCTTCACCCTTGGCGCCAATCAAGGCCAGAAGCTCTGGGATGTAATAGGTCATGATGCCGGTAACGACAGCGTTTACTAAAAACGCGGTCACCAACACATTCATTACTAGCTGCCTGGCATTGTCTAAGCGCTTGGCGCCAAGGTCTTTCGAAACCAAGGCGCCCATGGCAATGGAAGTACCAATAGAGATGGATGTAGAAAAGAAGATCAGTGTGCCAGCAAAGCCAACCGCTGCCGCAAGTTCCACCTGCCCCAACATACTGATAAACATCATATCGAGCAGATCGACGATAAAGAGCGACATCAAGCCTATGGAGCCTGCCCCTGACATGGTCAGGATGTGCTTCATAGTCGAGCCTTCGACAAACTTCGCTTCTTGGTCAGACACTGTATTCCCTGAAAATAGAAAAAGCCTTTGGGAATTATGGCTCAGTTTTCAGGGAGTTAAAGAAGGAAAAGCCGGTCGAACTAAAAAAGTTTCGACCGGCTTTAATGCCCTCAAAATGACTCACAAAGAGCGGATTCATGGGTCACTATGGCAAAGCTCGCTTGGCATTAAACGGGTAAGGGGGTCATTTAATAAGGCTCACTTCGCAAATATAGCCAGGATCTTTGGCGGAAAATCCTCACTAAGGGCAATTTAAAAAGAAGTCCATCAGGTATAAGAGGGAACCTGATGGGCTCCTAATTAAGGGTTAAGCGCGTTTTGCTTTAAGCGCTTCGTCCACCGCTACTGCAAGAGCAACCGATGCACCTACCATAGGGTTGTTACCCATACCGATGAAGCCCATCATAGCTACGTGTGCTGGTACTGAAGAGCTACCTGCAAACTGAGCGTCTGCATGCATACGACCCATGGTGTCTGTCATGCCGTAAGAAGCAGGACCTGCAGCCACGTTATCTGGGTGTAGAGTACGACCTGTACCGCCACCTGAAGCTACAGAGAAGTAAGGAAGACCTTCACGGTTACATTCTGCTTTGTAGATACCGGCTACTGGGTGTTGGAAACGAGTTGGATTGGTAGAGTTACCTGTAATACTCACATCCACGCCAGCGCTACGCATGATGGCCACGCCTTCACGAACATCATCCGCACCGTAGCAAGTGATCTCACCGCGAGGACCTTGAGAGAAGCGACGACGCTCAACTTCTTTTAGCTCGCCAGTTTCGTAGTCAAACTGAGTGCGAACATAGGTGAAGCCATTGATGCGAGAGATTAGATACGCGGCATCTTTACCAAGACCGTTAAGGATTACTTTAAGTGGAGTTTTACGCGCTTTATTTACGTTAAGTGCGATTTTGATAGCGCCTTCCGCTGCTGCGAATGACTCGTGACCAGCTAGGAATGCAAAACATGTGCTTTTTTCGTCTAGTAGGCGCGCTGCTAGTGCGCCGTGACCGACACCTACTTGGCGTTGGTCTGCAACACTGCCTGGTTTACATGCTGCTTGAAGACCACGACCGATAGCTTCAGCTGCCTCGATAGAGCTTTTGCTGTCAGTAAATAGTGCGTAAGCGGTACCGACAGTATAAGCTTCAACCGCACTTTCGAATGCGATTGGCTGGGTTTCCATCACCTGCTCGCGAGTGTCGATACCAAATTCTTTACAATATGCGAACGCTTCTTCCAAAGAGTTCATGTTCATTTCTGCTAGTAGAGCTTGAGTTGGTTGGTTCATGATTCAATCCTCTTTAGAATTATTGCTGACGTGGGTTGATGGTTTTCACAGCTTCATCGAAGCGGCCATAAGTGCCTGATGCTTCTTTTAGTGCCGTGTCTGCGTCAACGCCTGCGTTTACTGCTTTCATGAATTTACCTAGGTTCATGTACTCGTAGCCGATAACTTCGTCGTTTTCGTCTAGGCCCATGCGAGTTACATAGCCCTCAGCGATCTCCATATAACGAACGCCTTTAGCTTTAGTTGAGTAGCTTGTACCTACCTGACTGCGAAGGGTTTGACCAAGGTCTTCTAGTGCTTCACCTACCTCTAGGCCACCTTCTGAGAAAGCAGATTGAGAACGGCCATAAGCAAATTGTAGGAAGATTTCGCGCATTGCTACATTGATAGCGTCACACACTAGGTCGGTGTTCATCGCTTCAAGGATAGTTTTGCCAGTTAGGATTTCAGATGCCATAGCTGCTGATTGAGTCATGCCTGAGCAGCCGATGGTTTCGATAAGAACTTCTTCGATGATACCTTGTTTAACATTCAAGGTTAGTTTTGCTGCGCCCTGCTGAGGAGCACATGCGCCAACACCGTGCTAAGACCTGAGATTGCGATAACATCTTTAGGATTGATCATGCGACCCTCGACAGGGATCGGAGATGATGCGTGTAGGTCGCCGCGTTGAATTGGACACATTGACTGAATTTCGTTTGTGTAATGCATAGTGTTTTCCGCTCTACTGGTTTTACTTCCGGGGAAAACAGCTTGTTTTTATATTGGGCGTGTACTCAAACGAATGTTTGGATATGATTTGGCTACTGCTACCTACCAAACCGAACAACATAGATCTATGACTATGTCTCTGCGCCCATACCCTTTATTGGGTAATCTGCTGTTTTCGATTTTAGTAGGAGTCATCAGCCGAGAGGGTTGTTCAGCGCTGTGCGCTTCAACGATTCGGCGGTTCAATTAGGTGGAACCCCATCACCTTTCGACGCTTAATTTAGGTCAGCTAGGATGAGCTCTCAATAGGCAAAACTGAAACGTAAGATTGCGCCAGAGCATGATTGCACATGAAACCTATGGAATATGCTTTTCAGTCTATAAATAATGCACTAGATTTCAATAAGTTAATTAAAATCATTAAATTTTCATGACCCAAACACTCTCGCAAGAAAATATCAGCTCTGGTCTAAAACTTTTAGCCAAGGTGCTGCTTAAACGCTCAAGCAAGGCCACAGTCGAGCCTATGACACTCACCATTGAAGGATTCAGGTTCAGCCCCAGCCACATAAAACGCTACTGCGACTACCTAGGCTTCGAGTCAAAAAGCTTGCCCCTGCCTTATCTGTTTGTAGCAAGCCAAAATGCCCAGCTCGAGCTTCTTCTAAACGAACGGTTTCCCTTTAAGGCGCTGGGTCTAGTGCATCGCTCCATCGAACTAGAGATGCCAGAGCCTCTAGATATTCACAAAGCTCATGATGTCGCCTTAAAGATAGGTACGGAGATCCCCCATCCAAAAGGGGTTGAGTTTGATGTCACGGCGCGATTTATGGAGGAAGGAGTTGAGAGAGCGAAAATGGTCAATCGCTACTTCTGCTTTAAAAAACAGCCTGAGATGGAGTCTAAACCTAGCCCTAAGCCCGAATTCTCACACCTTAGCTCTAAGGCAAATTTAGGATTCAATGAAACCAATGTGCGGGGCTACGCCAAGGTATCAGGGGACTACAACCCTATTCATCTGCATGCTCTAACCGCTAAGCCCTTTGGCTTTAAGCGCCCTATCGCCCACGGCATGTTTATGCTGGCGAAAGCCATCAGCACCTTGAACCTAAAGACTAGATATCTAAAGGCAAATTTTCATCGTCCTGCTTTGCTTCCCATTGAATTAGATCTGGTAGCAAATGAGAATACCGCCTTTTTGATCAACAGTGACGATAAACCGGTGTTAGAGATCAACTGGAGGAAATAGGATTCAGATCTATGCTGATCAGCGCATGATCGCTGGCCATATAGTCTAGATCGTACACCGGAGAGACAAGGTGCTTATCTATGACCTGGTAGTTACTCACCTCGATTGCCTTCACCGCACTCTCTGGGCTGAGCTCTTCCGATACCAAGATATAATCCAGAATGGAGCCTGTTTCACCGTAGTAGTGAGTGGGATTCAGTACCATTGGATGTTGAAAGGTTTTCGGGTCATACAAGCTGTGGTTTTCACTATCAATTAAACAGCTCAGCTCTGTACTGGATAGATCTCGATTAAAATCTCCCATCAAGATCTGAGGGTTTCCCTTATCAGTCTTGGCTTTCTTCAGAAGGTGCAGAAGATAGCGAGCCTCCATTCCTCTCTGTGAGGTAGAGCGCCACCTCTCAACCTCAGCCAATTCCGTGCGAAGTTCTTCATCAACATCAAATGCAGTCGCTCTTTGGGACTTAAAGTGCACCACACAACAATCCAAGTCTCCTAGATCAGGACAAACAATTGTGGCGAGCAGAGGTGCTCGACTAAAAGAAAACTCAGAGCGAATACGCAAGTCCACCGCTAGTGTTTCGACATCTGTGATGGGGTAACGTGACGCTATAGCCACCACTGGTTCAGAGAAGACATAATCACTTTCAAGCTTGGGCTCACCAGCGGCATAGAAATATCCGTAACCCAGAGAGAACAGGTGTTGCTTTAGCACCTCGACACTAAACACCTCTTGCAGGCCAATCACATCAGCATTGAGCTCGAACAGGGTTCGCGTAAGCCAAGCCTGTTTGTCCTGCCACTGCTTCTGAGAGTAGATATTCTCGAAGTCATAATAGGCAGATGGTGGCTGTATATAGTTGAACAGATTAAGACTTGCTATACGAATCAAAGAGTTGGATTCCTTCTTCTATATTTCGATTGTAGTCTTAGGGGTACACTCCAAGCAAATTGTGGTTTAATAAAACTCTTCAATACCGACAGAGAAAGCACATGGAATACGCTAAGCTCGGAAGCAGCGACCTCAATGTTTCCCGTGTCTGCCTTGGAAGCATGACTTGGGGAAGACAAAACAATCAACAAGACGCGGACCAGCAGATCGAATTTGCCCTAAACCAAGGGGTAAACTTCATCGATACCGCAGAGTTATACGCCATTCCTCCGACGCAGGAAACCTATGGCAAAACCGAATCCATCATAGGTGACTGGTTATCTAGAAACTCAAACCGTCGCCAGGAAATGGTACTTGCCACCAAAATCGCAGGCTCTGGCCTGCCGTGGATTCGCGAAGGTGGCCCTATTAACGGTGAAGCATCATTCAATCCGTAGATGCCTCGCTAAAGCGTCTACAAACAGATTATATCGACCTGTATCAGCTGCACTGGCCAAATCGCACTACCCCACATTTCGGTAAGCATTGGCCGGGACAGGTTACTTTCTCTGATGACAATGGTAAGGAGCAGACCTCACAGATGCTTGAGATACTGCAAGCCCTTTCTGAGTGCATCAAGGCAGGTAAAATTCGTCACTGTGGCCTATCTGATGATACCCCTTGGGGTATTGCCACCTATCTTAAGCTTGCTCAGCAGTATGACTTGCCGAAGATGGTGTCAATCCAGAATGAATTTAGCCTTCTGTGTCTAAAAGACTGGCCTTATCTTATCGAGCAGTGCATCCAAGAAGAGGTGGCTTATTTGCCATGGTCTCCACTGGCAACCGGCGTGCTGACAGGTAAGTATGCCAACGGAGCAAGACCTGAGGGTAGCCGTTGGTCAATCCCACAAAGACACGGTCTGCTGCGTGATACGGACAATACCCACTACGCTGTGGCCCAATATGTGGCAATCGCTGCCGAGCTAAATATCACTCCAGCTCAATTGGCACTGGCATGGTGTAATCAAGTGGAAGGAGTAACATCAAGCATCATAGGGGCTACCTCTGTGGCTCAATTAAAAGAAGATATCGATGCCTTCGATATCACGCTAGACCAAGCTGCTTTGGACAAGATTGGTGCTGTAATTAAGCAGTTCCCAGTGCCGTACTAATAGGAAGTTACTATGGGTATAGATTTTATTAATCTCACGGCAAAGCAGCGCGTGTTGCTTACATGTATCGCGGTTGCCTTGATGCTCACTGCCAGCCTTAATGTTGCAGATAGCTATACCCATCAACTGCTAGACCAATCTATAGACCAAGGGGTGATCGCCTTTGCCTCTGTGAGGGCAATCCATGCGGTGATCGCTCTATTGGAGGGGACCGAAATCAGTGTTCCCTTTCTGACTGTCAGTATCGGTGAGGTGCTCTCTCCAGCCACAGAGATATTGCAATCCACCTCTACGGTTCTGACCACAGCCCTTGCCTCTCTTGGCCTACAAAAAATACTGCTAGAGATGTTCTCAACTAAGGTGTTCAACGCCATAGTGCTGGTATCAGGTATCGGATTTCTCTGCACCCTTTGGCTTACACTCTCTACTGGTCTAAGTAAGTTCCTAAGGACCACCTTTGGCATCATCTGTTTGTCGCGATTTATTATCGTGCTAGCGCTTCTGTTAAATGGTGTGGTCGACAGCCTTTTTCTTAATCAGCAGGCTGACCAACTCACCCAACAGACAGACTTTATCAAGCAAGACATTCAGCAGATAAATCAAAAGCTAATAGAAACGCCACCGCCAGAGGACGATGGCTTGTGGGGACAAGCGAGTCGAGCTTGGAACTCGTTGTCGTCGGGCTTTGAGCAAACCAAGGAGCAGTGGGAGCAAGACTTCGAGCGCCTTCAAGACAAGATAGAAGACCTCATCGAAAATCTGCTCACCCTGATAGCGCTTTTCACTCTGAAGACCATTTTGATCCCCATAGGCTTTTTGCTCCTACTTAAAAAGCTGATGTGGCGCGTGGTTAGCCTTTAGAGGTGCTGTTCAATCACATCGGTTAGCGTTCCACTGGTTGGAGAAACGCTACTTGGAAAGTCGCGACCACCTCACCGTCTTTATCGATTAAGAACTTATAAAAATTCCAGCGCGGTGATACACCCGACTGCTTGGCGATCTCACTAAACACAGGATTGGCATTCTTGCCCTTGATTGAGGTTCTCGCCACCATAGGAAGGTAACCCCGTAATCTAGATAGCACACCTTGGCGGTATTATCTTCGCCACCACGGTCTTGATTGAAGTCGTTGGACGGAAAGCCCACTACCACTAACCCTTGCTGTTTATACTTTTGATAAAGAGCTTCCAGCTGTTTGTATTGCGGCGTAAAGCCACACTGACTGGCCGTATTTACCACCAATAAGGTTTTCCCCTCAAAGGCTTGGCAGAAGTCGATAGATTCAGTGGAGTTGAGTTTTTGCTGGCTTACCTTAAGAATGTCAGCACAAGCAAACGCACCACCAGAGAATCCAGCGGTGAGTAAGGTAATGGTGAGTAATAGCGGTTTCATAATCGCACCTCCTGAGATTTTTACCTAAGGTGCGCTACAAGGGATCATTTATATTGCGCTGAGGTAATGAACTCACCAAAGCTCTCACACCACACTACTACTGTGTTGTAGTTATCAATATCTACCGAGGAGTCCACTGGCAGGCTAAAACCAGTAAAACTTTTCACATCCCCTATCTGCACCATCTGCGATTTGAGCTCATTGAACTTAGCTTCGGTTTCCACAAATTCTGGAGACAAATAAAGCTTGTAATCAGGACCTGGGGCTAGCTCCCCCATAAAAGAGATCTGTGAATCACTTATGTTGACCTTACCCTCTCCCCAGTGGAAAAAGTCACTGTCCTGACGCTCTTTAGTGAAGTTAGCGGTGAACTGCGCGCTGTCGAAATGGCGGATGATCTGCTCGGTAGGCGCTGGAGGCGCAGTTAGTACCGGCAGTAGATAGATACCCAAAGCAAACCCCACTCCTAAGGTGATGGTATGGGTGATGATCATTAGGATAATTTTCAAGCTAGCTCCTCTTTGTGCCAATTGCACCTAAAAAGCTTAGCCAAAAAAACTCGTTATGTAGCAGTATCTTGCGCCGGAATCGGTTCTTTTTTAGAACGGCGCCAGCGTATCGGCATCAGAGGCACCACTATCATCAAGATACCCAATGTGGTCAGCATATCCGGCACCTCATCAAACCAGATAATTCCAAAGATGGTGACAAACACTAAGCCAGAGTATTCAGCTAAGGCAATCTGCCCAGCTTCTGCCTTACGGTAGGCAAACACCACCAGCGCATGATAGGCCAAAACAAAGAAGTTGATGGCTGCTATCCAGAAAAGATGACGAGGCTGTATCTCACCCCAATTTGGCAATGCAATAAGAAAGCCCCCGGAATGGTCAGAGCGGTTGTCCAAAACAGAGTGGTCACCACAGACTGCTTCGGCAGTTTTCGGATAAGGATATTACCCACCGCCATGGCTAGTGCACTACCTAGCGCTATGATTGCCGCCCAATGAAAATGCTCGGGCCTTAGTACCACTAGCACGCCCACAAAGCCGATACCGGTTGCGATGATCTTCTTCATCGGTGGGACTTCCTTTAGAAACACGACCGACAACGGAAGCATCATCAAAGGTGCCACATAAAACATGGCATTGGCCGTGGCTAGGGTTAGGTGAGTAATGGCCACCATGCACAGCCACTGCCAATCAAATAAACTGCGCTCGCCAAAAGTTGACCTTGCAACAGCCCGACATACGCTCTTCTCTTGGCTGCTTTACCCAAAGTGGGGCAATAAACACTAAGCTCAAGATCTGGCGGATCAGCACATACTGAAAGGTTGGCACCTCACCGTTTAGCACCTTCAGAGAGACATCTGAAAAAGAGGCCATCAGGTTCGCCAATACCAGAAGCAGGATAGCGGTTTGAATATTGCGATTGGACATAGAAGAGTTGGACTGAGATCACACTTTGAAATTGAGGCGCGAAGATAGCAAGCTTTGGCCTTACTTTGCAAGATTACCTATGTATGGCTCTTATTCATGCTAGACTCTCGCAAAATCGAATCGTCCGTAAAGCTATGAATAAACCTGCCTCTCCCGGTCTACACCCGAATAACCCGCACAAGGGTCGTTACAATATTCCTGCGCTGTGCAAGGCACTGCCTGCACTCTCAGCTAAGGTTAAGCGCAACCCAAAAGGTGAGCAGACCATAGACTTTACCGACAGCGAATCTGTGGTACTGCTAAACAAAGCGCTTTTGATGCACCACTATGGCATTGAGTTTTGGGACTTACCAAAGGGTTTTCTATGCCCACCTATTCCAGGGCGTGCGGATTACGTTCATAGATTGTCTGAGTTCGTCGACAAGAAAGAGACCAAGGTGAGCGTGCTGGATATTGGCACGGGTGCTAGCCTTATCTATCCAATTATTGGCGCAACCGAGTATCAGTGGCAGTTTGTCACCAGTGATATCGACCCTGTTTCGGTGAAATCCTCTAAAGCCATCGCAAGCCTCAACCCTAAGCTAAAAGGGCGTATCGATTGCCGCTTGCAAGACTCAGCTAAGCACATCTTTAAAGGCATCATTAAGCCTGGTGAGCAGTATCATCTCACCATGTGTAATCCACCGTTTCATAAATCACTGCAAGAGGCCGAGCAAGGCACGCTGCGCAAAGCAAAGAACCTAGCGGCTAATAAGCGCAAACGCGGCAATACTGACAAAACAAAGGATGTGAAATCAGGTCTGAATTTTGGCGGTCAAAAGGCTGAGCTATGGTGCCCAGGCGGTGAAGAAGCATTTGTGAAGAATATGGCTGATGAGAGCAAACTGTTTGCCTCTCAGGTGAAGTGGTTTAGCACCCTTATCTCCAAGAAAGAGAATGTGGCAAAACTAAAAAAGAGGCTCAAGCAACTTGAAGCCTCTGATATTAGAGTAGTGGATATGGGGCAAGGCCAGAAACTGAGTCGTTTCGTGGCCTGGCGTTTTAACTAATCCAACATCTTACTCGGTGACGTATTCCACAATCTCAAGGCCAAAGCCTGACAGAGAGTGATAGCGAGTATTACCCGATGACAATAGCTTCATCTTGCTGATACCAAGGTCGGCTAAAATCTGAGAACCAACACCTACCTGTCTTGAGTAGTCTGTTCCCTTAGTGGCGAGCACCGGCTTGCCACTCTCTTCAGCCTGCATACGCTTCACCTGGGCTATCTTGCTGTTGGAATCTTCCTCTTTACCTAAGATAACCACAACGCCACCCTCTTCACTCACCTTGCCAAGAGCACGCTCGATAGGCCAGTGTCGAGCTCCTTGCCTAGTGGACGCAAATAGGTCGTTAAACAGCTCGGGCATGTGAACTCGAACCAAAGATGGCTCTTCTGAGATCTCACCCTTTTTCAGGGCATAGTGCACCTGCTTATCGATAGTATCTTGGTAGGTCACCATATCAAACTCACCAAACTCGGTCGCAGTTTACACTCAGCTATGCGCTCAACCGTAGTTTCGGTGCGATTACGATACGCAATCAGATCAGCGATGGTACCTAGCTTAATGCCATGCTCTTCAGCGAACACCTCTAGCTCTGGACGACGCGCCATGGTGCCGTCAGGATTTAGGATCTCTACGATAACGGAGGCAGGTTCAAAACCCGCAAGTCTCGCCAGATCACAGCCAGCTTCGGTGTGACCTGCGCGGTTTAGTACACCACCATCTTTCGCGGCTAGCGGAAAAATGTGCCCTGGCTGAACCAAGTCTGCCGCCACGGCATCTTTTGCTACGGCCGCCTGCACCGTTACCGAGCGGTCTTCGGCTGAGATCCCCGTTGTCACGCCCTCTGCCGCCTCGATAGAAATGGTAAACGCCGTTGCCCAAGGTTCTGTTGGGTTAGACACCATAGGGATAAGATTCAGGTTCTGACAGCGCTTTTGAGTTAGAGTCAGGCAGATCAGCCCGCGCCCATGGGTGGCCATGAAGTTGATCGTCTCCGGCGTGATGCACTCCGCCGCGATCATGATATCCCCTTCATTCTCTCTGTCTTCGTCATCCATTAGGATAACCATCTTGCCTTGACGATAATCTTCGAGGATCTCCTCGATACTGCTGATTGCCATCTTTTATGCCTCTTCTGCCAGTTGGCGAATATGAGAGATGCTGTCATCCAACACCTTAGTGATAATCTCTATGCTCTCTGGTGAGCGACCGCGCACTGGAAGGTATCCTTGCGACGTGACATACGTAGCGGCTTCTCAATGCTGAATGAAAGGTTGCGATTGTTGATCGCTTCTATGATGGGTTTGTAGTTGATGATGCCCTCACCCAAAGTCGGAAGGTAAATTTATCATCGTGTACCAAAACATCTTTCACATGGAAGTGACGACAAAACGGTAAGGCAAATTTCGCCTCTTCTGCAGGGCTAAGGTTAGGTGCAAGAGACACCGAGTTGCCTGGGTCGAAGTTCAGCGCCAACGCCGAGTGTCCTACCTCACCTAAGATACGCACCCCATCTTCAGCACTGACAAAGGCATTGAAGTTGTGGTCACCACCGTTTTCGATACAGATAACGCAGCCATGCTCCTCGGCATAGGGCGCTAGCTCTTTTAGGTTCTGTACTATGGTGTGTCTCTCACCGATAGGACTGTACAGGTGTTGAGATAGGTTACGCCAAGTTTATTAGCAAAACGGATACGCAGCTTAAACTCTTCAATCGCATTTGGCGCCGCCAGATTCATGGTGCAGCCCAGAGCATCGGTAGTCAGCCCCTCTTTCTCTAATAGAGAAAGCAGATAGTTGGCGTGATTTTCAGAGAACATGTCTCTGTCCAATTGGCCAACATACCCCTGATTAAATGCGAACTCTACCTTCTTCACACCTAGGCTTTTTATCGTTTTAAGAGAGATCTTAAGGTCATGGCCATCAAAAATGGCGGTATTAATCGCTAACCTATCAATAATGTTCATTTTCCATCCTTAGTTCCCGCCTCACGCTAAACGGGAAACAACTATCTCCCATCCAATTAGGGAGACCAGTGAGCAAGTGGTTGAGCCCAGGATCACGCTCGCGGTAGATTCTCTCGCTACCTGATAGCGCTCAGCTAACAAATAGACGTTGATCCCCGTCGGCAAGGCGCACAATAGCACCAGAACCTGAGTCTCTATGGCAGACAGTGCAAACAGATACTGCGCCACAATCAGGGCGGCAAATGGGAAGCCCACTACCTTCACAAACAAGAGCATCGACACCTTTTGTTGCTTTAAGTCATCGGTGCGATAAAAGCCCAAGCTTGCGCCTAATACCACCAAAATAATCGGTAAGGCGATAAAGCCTATGCCGTCAATAGAGCTTGCCAACCAAGCTGGCAAACTGATTCCAAATAGATTTATCAAGCGCCACCGACGATAGCCAACAAAATCGGATCGGTCGCTACCTTGCTATAGCTGTAAAATCCCTCTTCACCGCTTCGTATCATGAGAACATTAAATGCAGGCAGAATAAGCACTAGGTTGACGAAGACTATTCCCATCAACATCAGCTCAGCCTCGTTCCCATAAAGAGAGAAGATAAGCGGTACCCCAACGCCTACCGCATTTGGGTAAAGAGCCGAGATGGATTTCACGTTACTTTCGGCCACACTCTGCACTTGAGATTGATTTAGGAAGAGCCTGACCACGAAAAACAGCAGCATAATGCTGACTAAATAGCCTCCAACCATCTGCCAAGAAGGTAACACCTCTAGATCAGCGCGACTCATGGCGCCGAAAACAGGGTTGGAGTGAGGAAAGCGAAGGCAAACTTGCGCACCGCATCCACATGTTGGCCGCGAACCTGTTTAACGGTTCGCGCCAACACAAATCCAGCCAATATCCATGCTATTAACTGAACCTGCTGCACAGTTAACTATGCGCTCTAGCTATCTCAAGAAGATGACAATAGCCCTCAGCATTCCAAGCGGTGCGCCCAACAAATAGGCCATCGATATTGGTCTGACTAAGCAGCTCATTGGCATTCTCAAGATTCACACTGCCACCGTACAAAAGCACGGTACGCTGGGCAATGTCTTCACCAAAGCTGTCGGTCAGTGCCGCACGAAGTGCATCATGCACGCTTGCCGCCTCAGCAGCTGTCGCGGGTGTGCCATGCTCGCCAATCGCCCATACTGGCTCATAAGCGATGATCACATCACTCACCTGAGCGCTAGGTACTTGGTGTAGCGCAATCTTCACCTGACGAACAACCGACTCGATAGAAACGCCCCAGGCCTTCTCTTGATGAGTGTCACCAACGCATACCAAAGGAGTAAGCCCGTGTTTCAGAGCAGCCAGTACCTTCTTGTTCACCGTTTCATCGGTTTCACCAAATTGGGCACGGCGCTCAGAATGGCCTAGCTCAACTAGGGTTGCACCACAGTCTTTAAGGTGCAAAGGCGAAACCTCACCGGTAAATGCCCCTGCATCCTGCCAGCACATGTTCTGCGCACCGACCACCACTTTAGACTCAGCGAAGGCTTGGCTTACCTGATCCACATAAGGAAACGGAGGAATGACAAACGGCTGCACCGACTCAGGAGACGACTCTATCGCCTCACGAGTGGCTGAGGTCCAAGCTTGGGCCTCAGCTTTGCTCTTGTTCATCTTCCAGCTAGTGCCTATCCACAGCTTCTTCATGCAGCAACCTGCTCTGTCGCAAACTCACACATGAACTGAAGGATGAACGCCATAGACATAGCGCCAGGATCTGGGTGGCCTAGAGAGCGCTCACCTAGTGTCTTAGCTTTACCTGTAGTTGCGATCATATCTTTCGTCGCTTCTACACCCGCCGCCGCTGCTGCAGAAATTGCCGGTAGGTGCTCACTTAGCTCACCTTGACGAGACTCAGACTCTTTAACTGCTGCTACAAGTGCATCGATCATTGTCTTGTCACCAGGCGCCGCACCACCGCGCTCATAAACGCCTTGCAGGCCGGCAGCCAGGAACTCAGAAAGCACTTGTGTGTTTAGCTCATTTGCGCCCTTGATAGCCTTAGCGCCTGAACGGAAAAGCGTACCGAAGATAGCACCTGATGCACCGCCCATCGTCGACATCATGGTTGTGCCGATCTTAAGTAGTAGCTTGCTCACGTCAGCTGGTGCAAAGCTCTCATCGGCTAGAAGCTCTTGAACCGCCTTGAAGCCACGCTCCATACCAATGCCGTGGTCGCCATCACCAATAGCTTGATCAAATTTAGTCAGTACAGGCTCGCTCGCCACCATTTTGTCAGCAACGTAAGCCATCATTTGTTTTGCGTTTTGTACATCCATTTTGTTACTTCCTTAGAGCAAATGAGTCACATGAGTAGTCGTAAAGTTCTTTTAGTTCTTCGTCTAGCTTAAGTAGAGTGATTGAGTAGCCAGACATCTCTTGAGAGGTGCAGTAGTTACCTACTAGGGTGTCGTGAACCTTGATGCCACGCTCTGCCAGCAATTTATGTGCTTGGCGAGTAGCAATCAGAAGTTCCATATAAGTTGAAGAGCCTAGGTTGTTCACCAGTAGACACACTTCATCACCAGACTGGTATGGCAGGTCACCACACAGCTGATCCACCAGCTTCGAAACGACCTCGTCAGCCGAAGACATTTTCTCGCGAGCCACACCAGGTTCACCGTGAAGGCCCATACCAATCTCCAGCTCATCGTCTGGCAGTTCAAAGTTGAACGAATTAGTTTGAGGAACCGAGCCCGCAGACAGTGCCACACCGATTGAACGGGTGTAGTCACGAGAGCGCTCAGTCAGCTCAACAATCTTGTCAAAGTCACTGTATTTCTCTGAAGCCGCGCCTGCGATTTTAGAACATATAGGTCACCAGCTGTGCCGCGACGCTCTTCAATCTTAGAAAGTGGCGCCGATGCTACGTCGTCCCATACACGTATCGTGTGAGTCTTGATGTCTTCATCATCAGCAAGCTCAGCTGCGATGTCGAAGTTCATGTTATCGCCGGCATAGTTACCGTAGATGTAAATAACGCCTTTGCCGTTATCCACCGCTTCTGTGGTCTGCATGATGACGTTTGGTGCGGGAGCTGCGAAGATATCGCCTAGAGCAGCCGCATCTGCCAAGCCTTTACCCACATAGCCTGCAAACAGTGGCTCGTGACCCGAACCACCACCGGTTACGATAGCCACTTTGTCTGACGGCAGGTCAGTACGAATCGCTGCCGTAATACCTGGCAGGCCTTCTAGCTTGCCACTCATAGCCGCAAGCATACCTTCGTATTGCTCTTGGGCAACGCGCATAGGGTCGTTGATCAGTTTCTTTGGTTTTCTCATTGCTACATCCTTACGCAAATTTTTTCTGATAACTGGTCGCCATCTTGACGGTTGTGGTCAGTGCGTTCTTCATCGCTGCCGTTGATGCGATGTTCTTACCATAGATATCGAATGCACTGCCGTGGTTTGCTGTCGCGATTGGGATAGGGATACCGCCCTGAACGGTTACGCCGCGGTCAAAGCCCATCATCTTAAGTGCAGTTGCACCCTGGTCGTGATACATGGAAACGATTGAGTTAAGGCCCTGCTTCTCCACGATCCACATAGTAGTGTCACCAGGGAAAGGACCGCACGCTTGAATGCCTTTCTCTTTCGCCTTTTCGATAGCTGGAGTGATGATAGTGATCTCTTCATCACCGAATAGACCGCCTTCACCGCCATGTGGATTTAGCGCTTGAACCGCAATCTTAGGCTCTTCGAAGCCAGCTGATTTTAGAGTGCGATCCATAAGCTCGATGGTCTCAAGCACAGAATCTACGCTTAGGTTGTCTACTACATCTTTGAATGGGATATGAGAGGTAACGCGACCTGCCCAGATATCATCAACCACGTTCACTTCACAGCCAAAGCCTTTGTAGCCAGTTAGCTCTGCAAACCAAGACAGCTCATCACGGTGTGCAAGGCCGGCTAGGCTCATTGCTTGCTTATTCAGTGGAGCAAAGCAGATACCGTGAGTTTTACCTTCAAGGGTTAGGTCTACCGCAATCTTTAGTGAATCAAGTACATATTGACCACCTTGTGGGGTTGCTTTGCCGTACTCGATCTCTGTCTCGTTTGAGTTTTTAAAGGTCATTAGAACCGGCTTATCACCCTCAAACTTTGCTTCTTCGAAGCTAGATACCACGTCGTAATCGAAGCTCACCTGCGCTACATCCATTCCCTTACGCAGCTCATACTCTTCAGCGATGATAAGGATGTTAGCTTGCTGGCGGTTTTTTCTTCAGCCAATACTTTTACTGCTACCTCTGGACCGATACCTGATGGGTCACCTAGAACAAGAGCAATAGTTGGTTTAGTCATGGGTTTATTCCTTTAAATCTTATTTGTATAGATAATCGACGAAGCCTACAGAGATAGCTGGTACGTAGGTTGCCAGCATCAGCACTGCAACCAGTACCGCGATGAACATGGCGTTAACCTTAGTAACTGCCCAAATGTCTTTTTTCGCGATAGAGCAAGCTGTGATAAGTACACTTGCTACCGGTGGTGTCTGTTGACCGATTGAGATATTTAGCGCGAGCATGATGCCAAAGTGAATTGGGTCGATGCCGAGCTCGTGGATAAGTGGTAGTACGATAGGTACGGTTAGGATAATGGCCGCTGCACCGTGTAGGAATACACCCACAATCAGTAGCATGATGTTCAGCATCATCAGAACCACGTATTTGTTTTCAGAGATACTCAGGATGCCAGCAGCCATTGCTTGTGGTACTTCTTGCTCGGTTAGGAACAGACCTAGAACCGCAGAAGTTGCAACCAGAAGCATTACTACAGAGGTACCTGTCACCCCTTCCATAACTGCTTTGTAGAACAGTTTTAGGTTCATCTCTCTGTAGATAAATACTGAGATGATGATAGCCAGCAGTACTGCGATACCTGCCGCTTCTGTAGCTGTCATAAAGCCAGAAAGGATACCGCCAAGGATGGCAAACGGTAGAGTTAGAGCCAGAACGCATCTTTAAATGCCACCCAAAGCTTACGTAGGCTGAACGAGTCTTCACGAGGTAGATCGTATTTCACCGCGTAGTAGTAACACACGCCGAACATACCCGCCGCGCCAAGTAGCCCAGAGATGATGCCCGCAACAAACAGCTGTGAGATAGACACATCAGCCATTGCACCGTAGATGATCATCGGCAGTGATGGAGGGATAATTACCGCAAGTGACGCCGATGATGAGGTTACCGCCGCTGAGAAGCTGCCTGAATAACCGCGTTTTTTCATCGCTGGGATAAGGATTGAACAGTGCTGCTACGTCCGCTACCGCTGAGCCCGAGATCTCTGCAAAGATCATCGATACACCCACGTTAACCATGGACAGACCGCCGCGTACAAAACCCACAATCGCGTTCACAAAGTTGATGAGACGAAGTGAGATACCACCTGTGTTCATCAATGCGCCGGCAAATACGAACAATGGGATTGATAGTAGGGTAAATTTAGAGCCACCCTCAAACATAGCTAGAGCTGCGTTGTAGATAGCATCAATACCTGAAGTGGCTACCATGCCCACTAGTGCTACCGCACCGATCGCAATGCCGATTGGCACATTGATCATTACTAGGGCGATAAGGCAGATTAAAACCGCAATCGAACTCATTTCACTGCCTCCATTACATCGCGCATCTCTTTCTTAGCATCACGGATCGCTTCTTCGATCTCTTCATCTTCTTGGGTCGTGCCCTTGCTCACCATCTCCCATGCTTTAGGGAAAGAACACAGCTGAGCCACCACAAATAGAACGGCACCGACAGGTAGAGCAGATTGAGCAAATGAAAGTGGGATGAACTCCAGGCTAGTTAGGGTCTCATCACCGAAAATTTGTAGAATGTAGTAACTTGCCCACGCAATAGTGACGAAAAAGGCAATAACAATTAGCTCACTGAACAAGAACAAAGCCTTACGACTGGTCAAAGGCAGGCTTGCAATAAAGCCGCCGAATCCCATGTGTGAGCGTTTAAGTGCACAAAGTGCAGAACCATAGAAAGTTAGCCAGGCAAGAAGAATGGCTGACACTTCGTCATACCAATAAAGTGACGCCCCGCCAAAACGAGAAAATACCGCTGTAATGATGATGGCGCTCAGTGATAGCAAAATCGTCACTGAGATAACTATCAGCACCTTCTCCAACAGATTGGATATGACATTTATACCGCTTCTAAATGACATTGAATCCCCCAAACAGGTATAAAAGCCATGCCCTTGCGGACATGGCTAGATTTTTTATTCAGCGCTTGCTAGAGCTTTTTCTAGCATTACGTCGCCGTTATTTACGTTAGCTTTGAAGTCGTCATAGATAGGACCACTTGCATCAACGAACGCCTGACGGTTAGCTACGTTTAGCTTCATACCGCCATCAACCAGCTTCTGCTGAAGCTCAGTTTCAAGTTGAGATGCTTGCTCGTAACCCCACTGCTGAGCCGCTTTCGCTGATTGCTCAAGGATTTCACGAACCTCTTCTGGGTGCTTGCCGTAGTGACGCGCGCCTGCTGTTAGATAAGCTGGGGTGTACACGTGGTTAGTCACGCTTAGGTAACCCTGAACTTCCTGCAGTTTGGCTGCATAGATGTTGGTGTATGGGTTTTCTTGACCATCGATAACGCCAGTCTGTAGACCGATGAATACTTCACTAAAGCCCATTGGAGTTGGGTTTGCGCCCCAGTTCTTAAACATCTTCACGCGCCAAGAGCTGTTTGGAGTACGTACTTTCAAACCTTGAAGGTCTGATGGCTCATTGATTGGACGCTTAGAGTTAGTGATGTTACGGAAGCCGTTTTCCCAGAAACCGATAACCTTATAACCTTTCTTCTCTGCAGCCGGTGCAATGTACGGCCAGAACACTTGCTCTTCGATCTTAGCCACGTGATTGCGGTCAGATACTAGGAACGGAAGCTCAAATAGCGCCATTTCAGAAACGTGAGTTGGTAGCGTAGAGGTCAGAAGTGCTAGGTCGATGGTGCCTAGTTTTAGTTTTTGTTGTACGTCTTTGTCTTTACCAAGTTGCGCAGCACCAAAGAACTTCAGGTTGTAATCAATACCTGCTTTATCGAACTCTTTGTTCGCGTGCTCAGTGAAGTACTGAGTCGTGTTGTACTGTAGTGAACCTACTTGAGCACTGGTTGCTACTTTTAGGTCTTTCGCGAACGCTGATGTTGACATCATTACCGCTGCCGCGATTGCACTTGGAATTAGAATATTTTTTTTCATTGAATGTTCCACGTTATTCATTTTCAAAGGTGTTTCGGTTCTAAGCGATAAACTCTTTCTCTATCTCTTTGATTCGATTCACTTTTGGAGTTGAAGGTCCATCAGTAAACTCTGACGCTAACCAAGTATCTAGGATGCTTTTTGCCAGTTCGTTGCCGATAACTCTCGCACCCATAGTAATAATCTGCGCGTCATTACTCTTGCGAGCACGCTCCGCAGAAAATGTGTCGTGACAAAGTGCAGCGCGAATGCCTGGTACTTTGTTTGCCACAATCGATACGCCAATTCCGGTACCACATAAAATGATCCCTCTTTCGTGACGACCTTCGCTCACTGCGATACTTACTGTCTTAGCCACGTCTGGGTACAACACACCATCTTTCGGGTCTGCACCGTAATCCACGTAATCAATTCCTTTTGCACTAAGATGTGCCTTTAAAACTTCTTTCAGTTCCACCGCAGCATCGTCACAACCAATTGCAATCGACATGTGCCACTCCTTTTGCTGTTCATTTGTTTTCACTTCGATGCAAATGATAGTAAATATTTTGTTAATTTGAGCAACAGTTGAAACACTTCGTTCGAGACCGAAATCACAAAAAAGTTACATTTGGACACAAGTTCGTGATCGCTATCAACTAATTATGCAGGACTAAGAAAGTGGGACTTAGATCACCAAACAAACCCTAAAAGCCATTAAAAACAAATAAAATCAGCCACTTAAAATTAACATTCAAACAACTTAGTAGTTCTACTGCAAAATATATTGAGTTGAATGATATGTAACCAGTTTTACTACCTTGGATATTTAATAACGTCTTTATTGTGCTTTTTTTGTTAACAAGAGCACGGTTATGACCACTGAACATTTGCTAACCTTAATGAACATATGTACAACCAAGTTAACAAACGAACACTCAAAGGAACAGAGTTATGCAATCAGAATTGGCTATCGCTTTTTCACAGGTAACAGAGGCGGCAGCCTCGCTGGCTATCAATGGTTAGGTCGAGGTGATAAGAACGCTGCCGATGATGCAGCTGTAAAAGCGATGCGCGCACAACTAAACCGCACCCCTATTGCCGGTAAAATAGTTATCGGTGAGGGTGAGATAGACGACGCCCCTATGCTGTATATAGGAGAAGAGTTGGGTAAAGGTGGCTGTGCTGTAGATATCGCAGTGGACCCTATTGAGGGCACACGTATGACCGCTATGGGGCAATCAAACGCTATTGCTGTCCTTGCGGCAGGTGAAAAAGGAGCCTTCCTACAAGCACCTGATATGTATATGGAAAAGCTTGTTGTTGGCCCTGATGCAGCGGGTCATATTGATCTAAACTTGGATATTGAAACCAACCTTAACAATGTGGCTAAGGCACTCAATAAAAACCTAGAAGACCTGGTGGTTGTGACTCTGGCGAAACCGCGTCACGATGAAATCATCATCAAGATGCAACGCCTTGGTGTTAAGGTATTTGCTCTTCCAGATGGTGATGTCGCTGCTTCGGTTCTTACCTGTTTACCAGAGAGTGATATCGACCTTATGTACTGCATCGGTGGTGCCCCTGAGGGCGTAGTAACTGCTGCAGTAATGAAAGCATTAGGTGGTGATATGCAGGGCCGACTGCTTCCTCGTCATGAAGTAAAAGAGCTTAACGATGAAAACATTCGCCACGGTCAGTTAGAGCTTAAACGCTGCGAAGAGATGGGTGTTGAGGCGCGCACTGTGCTTACTCTTGAGCAAATGGTGAAATCAGATAATGTCATCTTTGCTGCCACCGGCATTACTAAAGGTGACCTACTAGAAGGCGTGAGCAGAAAAGGTAATGTGGTTACTACCGAGACCCTTTTAATCCAAGGGCAGAGCCGCACCATTCGTAAAATCTCTTCCACTCATCATATTGAGCAAAAACAAGCGCAATTAGTCTGTTAATCAGTCAGTTAGCCCACAATGTGGCTAATTTGATTTGGCAAACGCCATATTTTGATTATTCTGTACAAAACATGGAAGCGATGCAGACACTATGCAAATAGAACAGAACGAGGAAACCAACCTCCTTACTGAGATTGCGGTTGCCTATTATCAAGACGGCGCCACCCAGGAAGAGATTTCCAAACGATTTGGCCTGACCCGTATTAAGGTTGGCCGATTGCTCAAACGCGCTCGCGATATAGGCATAGTGGAAATCAAGGTAAAGTACCATCCGGTCTTCAGTGCTAAGTTGGAAGAGAAGCTTAAAGAAACCTTTGGTCTAAAACGCGCTCTGATTGCCCTTGATCAAGCCGACGAAGATGAACAGCGTGCATTGATCGCTGGCGTAGTATCAACCTACCTCTCGGCAAACCTTACCGACAATATGGTGATCTCTGTGGGACAGGGACGAAATGTCTCTTCGGTGTCAGAGCACATCGGCATAGTAAACCCGAAAGAGTGTACCTTTGTTGCTAGCATAGGGGGCATCCACCCAAGGGGCGGGATGCTTAATGCTGACCATATCTCGAGGCAGTTTGCTAAAAGCTTTGGGGGTGTGAGTGAAACCCTTTATGCACCGGCCTATGCACCTGATCCTATCCTGCATGAAGCCCTTCTTAAGGATCAAACAGTAAAGCAGACCATGGATATGGCTCGCAAAGCGGATGTTGCGCTAGTAGGTATCGGTGATCTGGCTGAGAGCAGCTATATGGTTAACCAAGGCTGGTTCTCGGTACAAGAAATGGTGGAAGCACGTATTCAGCAAGGGGTTGTGGGTGAAGTCGGCGGATACGATTTCTTCGATATTCACGGCAAGGTTCAGGATACCAAGATGAGTAATCGTGTTATTGGCCTGACCATCTCCGACTATCAAAAGATACCTGAGGTGATTGCCATCGCGGCTGAAACCAGTAAACCACTGGCTATCCTGGGTGCCCTTCGCACCGGAGCTATCGATGTCTTGGCCACCAGCGTCGCCAACGCCATAACCATATTAAATCTCGAAGCCCAGAAATAAAAAACGCGCTGATTAGCGCGTTTCGTCCATTTAGTGAATCCACTGTAGGCTGAGCATTACCACCGCTGTTGCAAACAGAGAGAATAGTCCTATGACACCGCTGATTTCCTCAAAGCGTTTTACGGCTACAGCTGATGTTTGAGATGTGTTACGAGAAATAGATACTGATTTCATATTCGCCTTCTTTAACTCAAGATTCACAGTCGGACTCATCTTACCTATTTGTGTGATGTGCATCAAGTTTTACAAGCTAATTTTGCATAATTTACAATCAAATTGGCGTACTGCATCTGCATACTAGAAACTCGATATGATTCATACTGTTAGATAAACAGCAGGGAAACGCACTATGGCTTGGATCATCACCAAATATCTCATCACCGCAGGTATCGTAGTCGCCGTATCTGAAATCGCGAAATCAAGCGATAGATTAGGTGCGCTTATAGCCGCACTGCCGCTGGTCACCGTACTTACTTTGATATGGATGTATGTCGAGGGCCAAGGCAGTGAAAAGCTATCCAATCACGCCTTTTATACCTTCTGGTATGTGCTCCCTACCCTGCCCATGTTTTTGCTATTCCCTATCTTCAATGCCCGATTCGCCTTTCCCATTGCACTGCTAATTGGAATAGTGGTAACTCTGATCTGTTTCGCACTGACCGCAGTAGTCGCCAAATGGTTTGGAGTGAGCCTACTTTAATCGTCGTAGCGGTATCTTTGCTGCGGGTCGTCAGACAGGTATTGTACCAACTCCCACTCAAAGCCTGCCCTATCATAGAAATAAACGCGCTTGCGGCTCACCTCATCGCTAAGATCACCATTCCTTTGATAGCCCAAGCGCACCAGGTCGCGAATGCTCTGTTCTATATCACCTACTGTCAAAGCAAGATGATTCACCCCAAAATCAAAATACGGACGGCGCGCGTCCTTTGCTTCTTCGATGTCCTTCGGTTCTTGCAGGGCAATATAGTTTTCATCATTACCTATGTGTGCCCAGCGGTATTCGCTGGCTTGATTAAATTTATCCGCACGAACTCTAAAATCCGGAGCCACAACTCCAAGAAATTCAATCGCGGCATCAATACTTGGTACAGTGATATTGGCGTGTTCCAGTTTAGTCATAAAAACTCCTTGTTGACTTTCAAACCCTTACAGCCTAAAACCTAAACATAAGTTGAGGTCAACAAGGAAAATAGAAAAATATGCTGTCAGTGGGTGAAGTAGCGACAAGGGCTGGAATTGCGGTGTCCGCCGTCCATTTTTATGAGAAGAAGGGCCTGATCAGCTCGACGCGAAATCAGGGCAATCAAAGACGTTTTGCTCGCGATGTATTAAGACGCATAGCGGTAATCAAAGTGGCTCAACAGGTGGGTCTGTCATTAGAAGAGATAAAAGACGCTTTAAAAACCCTTCCTCAAGACAAGGCGCCGACTTCCACGCAGTGGGAAGCGATCAGCTCTATATGGCGCGAAAGCCTACAACAGAAGATACAAGACCTAGAGAAATTAGATACTAAGCTCGACCACTGCATCGGATGTGGCTGTCTTTCTATGAAGAAATGCCACCTCTACAATCCAGAAGACGAGCAAGGAGAGGAACACACAGGCGCAGCACTTTGGTAGGAAAAAGGCCTGACATCAGCCAGGCCTTTAGGATTACTTGTGCTCTACTTGATAATCCAGTTTGTAGAAGTGAGCCTCACTCTCTCCATCGGTGAACTGGTTATACACACCGACTTTGAAATAGCTAAGCAGGTGGCTCCAGTAATCGATGTTGTGATTCACCTTCTGTTCACCATCAACCTTAACAACTAGCATCTTGTTACCTACAACAATATCGAAGTCAGTAGCACCGGCTTTTGCCTTACCTAGGTCATACTGCTTATAGGCATTTTCTGACTTACACTCAGGCTTGTTCATGTTTTCTTTGCCCTTCTTACCCTTGCAGATAAGTGCGTTGTCTTTGACTACCGCCCAGTAGTGACCACCCTCACGCCAAACAATGCGAAGCAGTGGATGCGGGATATTGTTCTTACCATCTACGGTTTCACCCTTGTTATGCACCTGAAGATAGGTGATCTCATTCTGCTTAGAGGTCGAGTTCTTCATCGATGCTTCTGGATTGATCGGCTCTAGGCTAGTGTTCAGGTGATAAAAGGTATGTGGCAATGAGGTATTGAAGTTCTTGTGTACACGAAGCTCATTGCGCTTGTGGTCGCCGGTCATCTTAAACACGAAAGCTTCAGACTCTTTATCAACATAGAAGACTTCGTTCACGATACCGGCAAAGTTAGTATCGGTCGCAATGTACAACTTATTGCCCTTCTTACCAGCAGGATCAGAGATCTGAAGCTCAGACTCAGACAGGATAGGACGGTATTGTGCGTAATCGGCAGGAATACCGCGGTCATCTCCTGCGTCATCAAAGGTGATAGCAAAGGCTTGAGAAGAAAGTAGTAGAGTACTGGCAAGGCCAAGAATCTTTGTTTTATTAAGCGTCACTGTTATTGCTCCTATATAGACGGCTCAAACACGATTTCTTGTATTATTATATTGTCAGTTTATTTCTAAGCGTTACTACTCAACCCGTTTCATGTGATCGAGTTCCAATTTGTTACATATCCATTCATTGCGAAAACAAATATGAACAAAATCAAGCATTCACAAGGCAAATATTAGGGATGAGTGCGATAGCCAAGAGCCTTTCAGCAGCATAAGAACTGATATTTACCGAGTTGCTTTGATTGCCACCAAGCACCAAGATCGCACCGTTCTTCTCTCCCACGTAAAAGCCTACGTGCCCTTGCCACGGATGCTTACCTCTTTTTAGGATCAAAATGCATCCTTCCACCGGAGTTTGCAAAGCACTACCCCAAGTTAACCAAGAGCGCGCCGCCGCCGAGCGAGTACCAGTCAAGCCACTCTGCTCTACACACCAATTCACAAAACTCGAACACCAAGCGGTTTCGTCATCCGATGCACCTAGCGTTGTTGTCTGGTGATATTCAAGAATACGTGGATTGTGAGCATCGGCACCGGAGACTTCCGATACGCCTGACTCCATCTCACCAAGTGCAGCTTGATACCAGAGTGATTGGAAGTCTTTCGCTTCAGGCTTTGGTTTTACAATAGGGATATTGATTGGTTGACCGACGAATATCAGATTTGGGTTACTGATTTGGGGATTGAGCTGTAACAATTGCTCTAGTGTGACGGCATGACTGGCGGCGATATTTGCCAAGGTATCACCGGATACGACTCGATAGATGGTGTTCATAGACTTACCTCCCTCGATACTGGCACTGAGATTAGCTCAGGCGCCATATAATTCAAGAAAGGTAAGTGAACATCAAACCAGGATTAACGCACTTTCAGCCGAGAAACTATAGGAAATTAGCGGTTCTCTCGCCTTTAATAAAGCTAGCTACATTATCTAGGGTCACAGTGGCAATATTGCCCAGTGCTTCTTTGGTGAGAAACGCCTGATGGCCGGTAAAGATGACGTTGTGACAGGCAGACAAACGGCGAAACACGTCATCGATGATGACATCGTTGGATTTATCCTGGAAGAATAACTCCTTCTCATTGTCATACACATCCAGCCCTAGCGCACCGATACGGCCCTGCTTCAAAGCCTCGATGGCCGCCTGTGAATCCAACAATTCACCGCGACTGGTATTAATGATCATCACGCCATCCTTCATCATGCCAAAGGCTTGTTCATTCAGCAGGTGATAATTTTCTTTGGTCATAGGGCAATGCAGAGAAATAACATCAGACTCGCGAATCAAGGTTTCGAAATCACAATACTCAGCGCCCAATTCCTTGGCGATATCACTTGGATACGGGTCAAAGCAGAGCACCCGCATACCCAAGCCTTTTAAGATACGAATGGTGCACAGCCAATCTTACCCGTACCTATGATGCCCGCAGTTTTACCAAAGAAATTAAAGCCCACCAGCCCTCGAGGGAGAAGTTCGCATCACGCGTACGCTGATACGCCTTGTGGAAGCGTCGGTTCAGAGTCATCATCAGCTACCGCATGCTCAGCAATCGCCTCTGGTGAATAGGCAGGAACTCTAGCAACTTGAATACTAAGCTCTTTCGCCGCTTCGAGATCAACATTGTTGAATCCTGCACAGCGCATAACCAGCAACTTAACACCATAAGAGGCAAGCGCCTCAAGAACTGGTTTAGACAAGTCATCGTTAACAAACGCACACACCGTCTCAGAGCCTTCGCCATCTTGGCGGTCTGCTCATTCAACTGGAAATCGTAAAAATGAAACTGAAGGTCTTGGCTACTCTCACTGCCCGCCTGTTCAAACGCGGCTTGATCATAGGTTTTACTGCTGAAGAAGGTAATGCTGACCATAGGTGGTCTCCTTAGATAATTCGATAGACATAGAGTGAATAGAGCTCACATTCGTTATCTGCTTTATACGTCAGTGAACTCAGATTACTCTTTAAATCAATTGATTACCTTAAAAAAAGACCACTACTACCCTTTGATTAAGAGACGAATAACTTGTAAACGCAGCCTCAGACTGCACATGCCTCTTGCTTATCTGACAAAGTGTGGCTGCTCTTTTGTACTGGCTCAACGTCTAATAACCACTTCTGTGCCGGTGTAAGCCTGCTACTTGTCTCTCTGGTTAGCCACTTTCTCTGGTCTTGCTGGGCAACATCTTCTCTATCAATGTACAGGCCATGTAACACACGTCGTCTAGTGCCTAAGTGATTGATCATCCGCCATGCCACGTATGTGCATTAAAGATCATCACGCTTCCTGCAGGGCATTCTAGGTATACTTCATCTGGGTGCGTCGCCTCAGGGTCAGCAAGCACATCCTCAGGTAATTCAGGACGTAGATGGGTTCCAGGAATAATTCTGGGTGCACCGTTCTCTTTGCACAGATCGTCGATCGCCCATATCGTGTTGACCAAATGGACTTTCGGGTAATCTGGACGTGGCTTTTTCCAATCGGCATGTAAGGGTTGATGGCCTCCTCCAGGATGCGCTTCTCGAGCATTCAAGCTAGAAATCTTAAAGCTCCACCGAAGATATGTTTGCATGCAGCCAACACAGTCGGGTGCGCCCAAACCTTCTCCCAAACAGTGCCTTTGTTGATTAAGTTCGCAACGCGAGTCACCGTCTCTTCTTGGTGATGTTCAATAGCAAGTTGGTCACCCTCTCTCTCCACCAACATGTCTATGGTACGACGCATTTCTGCTAACCAATCTTTCTCTACAACGTTATGAATAATGGTAAAACCTTGAGTTTCAAGCTCGTCAATCATTTGTGGAGTAAGAGGAAGGTTTGCACCCAATGCTTCTAAATGGCGTTCTTCGATCGTATCCATTCTCGTATCCTTTAGTTTCAGCGACTTTATGATTTAGTTTTGTTATCGATTTGTGAATCACAATTAAATCTAAGCCAATTGCCCTAGGCTTTAAGGAGGGTAATTGTTAGATTTACTGGACATTTGTTGACTCAACTTCAAACTGTGATCACTCGCAAGAAACGTCTATTTAGGAAATAATCCCAAGCTAGATATATAACCAACCCCGCAAAAATGAACCAATAACTTCGATATGCTTCTATTTTACTGATTCTGGTTACTAAAATAGATATCAACCACCTGTCGAAAAAGCTAAACAAATGTTAGATAAAACTTACCTCCTCGAGGCTCTCAACTGCTACAAAGATGAAACCACCTTACTCGGCAATGTGTACTACGCTGGCATGCAGCCAAAACCGCCAGAGTTAGCCTATCAAGTACACTTTCCCCGCATTGAAATGGTGCTGGTTGGAGAAATAGAAATGGAGCTTGGTAGCTATACTGGGGCTGAGCAGAGGCGTGTGTTTAAGCAAGGTGACATCATTTATCTCCCAGCTGAGAGTTGGAACCAGCCAACCTGGGAAAAACCCGTTGTCACCATGACGGTCATGGCAGGTAAACAGAGCTTTGGTTTAAGCCTATTGAGTTGGGATGGTAAACGTTATGACTCGGCTATCAAGGAAACAGTGCTTCGAAGAGGGCCACGTGTTGGCGCCCACATCCTCAATGCATTGGAAGAGCTCACCAAACAAATCGAATCACAAACAACAACCAAGCTTTTAATCGGCTCTCTTTTTAGCCATATCATTGACCTTATTGAGCAACCTCTTGAGACTCCATCCAAGAGCCATGCACTGTTTGAGTCTGTTAGAGACTATTTAGAGCAGCACTATCAAGAGCCCTTGACGCGGGAGTCGGTCGCTGCCCACTTCTATGTCTCTCCAAACTACCTTTCGCAGCTATTCCAAAAAGAGGGGAAGATTAAATTCAATGAGTATCTCAACCATATTCGACTAGAGCGCGCTAAGTTCTTACTGATTGAATACGATATGAGAGTAAAAGAGGTCGCTCACCGCTGTGGTTTTAAAGACAGCAACTACTTTTGTCGAGTATTTAGAGCCCAGACCGAGCGCTCGCCATCTGAGTATCGAGCGCAGTATCTGAGTACACATGTAGCAGAGAATTAGAGGATAATTTCTGAACCACGAGGAGCTTGACGGATCTTATCGATAGCCGTCATCACCTCTTCAGAGTGACGTAAAAAGTGAGAGATGGTGCAGCGCACAACCCTAGTATTTTCAAAGCGATCAGCGGCTTCGATATTGATATCTGAAATGATAACCGCGACATCCGCCGCTGCGATCTGCGCCTCAGTGAGTTGATTCTCGCTCCCCAGAGCACCTTGGGTTTCAACGGTGACCTTATGTCCCGATTTTTTCCCAACTTCTCCAGTGCTTCCGCTGCCATGTAAGTGTGTGCTACGCCGCTGATACAAGCGGTCACTCCAACAATTTCCATATATCTCTGTAATGCTAAATGACTAACTTCAACGTGGCATTATACCTCATTGAAGTCAGTCATAATTTAAACTCAGTCAGGTTTTATATAATCACCTGGCATATATTGGCATATTACTTATTACTATCAGACCTATTTACAATACATCTAGAACGCTGGTTCCTTCACCGTAAACGCTTCCCAGTCCGCAACAAAGCCTGCAACACCGGAGTCTGTCAATGGGTGGACAAGCAGCAAGTCGAACACCTCAGGCGCAATTGTCACTGACTGAATGCCCGCGAGTGCCAACTGATGCACTTGCTGTACGTTTTTAAACGATGCACCCAACACTTTTGCATTTAGGTTATAGTTCTCAATAATCTGCGCCATTTCCGCTGCCACAGCTACCCCATCGCCACATATGTTATCCAGACGATTGACGTAAGGCGCTAGGAACTCAGCACCCGCTTTTGCTGCCATTAACGCTTGCTGTGGTGTCAGGATTGCCGTTGCCGTAATGCGAATACCCTCAGCATGGATCTGTTTCATCGCCTTAATACCTTGTGGAGTCACTGGCACCTTGATGATGATATCCGGATCAATCGCACGCAGAGCATGGGCTTCTTTAAGCATTGTCTCAGCGTCTTTGCCCATCACTTGTGCATGTAGCATTCGCTCTTTACCAATCACTTCTCGAATGTCCAACAGGATTTCTTTCAGTGGACGATTCTCTTTTGCGATGATTGATGGGTTGGTTGTAACCCCTTCCAATGGGTATAGATCGACGGCTTTTTGGATCGCAGCAATGTTTGCCGTATCTAGCATTAAAATCATAATTGACTCCTAAATTTGATATCTCGGCTGGAGCCTAGCTCCTGCTCTCATAATTCATTAAATAAAGTGGAATTCTTTCAGGCACTTAGTAATGGCCTCTTTACTCTCGGTAAAGACAACACCTTGCTGTGCGAGCTTGCTGGTATCTAGGCGCACATCTCGGGTTTTGGGTGCATCATTGGCATTAAGCAGTTCAGGAAAACGCTCTTTCTGCCTAGCTCAGACAGGATATGTTCAGCGATCTCGTAGCGACTGGCTGGGTTGTGAGCACCGGTGTGGTAGGTACCGTAGGGGATAGTAAAGATCTTAGGGAACTGTTCGATAAGCTCATGCACGTAAGTTAGACCACGAAACTCATTACGACGCTCTTGCATCATTTCGCCATTGGTTAATGCCTGCAGCGTATTCCAAACCACATTCGGTTGATGGTAGTGTTTCGCTCTGGTAGACCAAACAGCCAGGTAAAACGAAGAATCCACATCTCTTCTAAGATCGATTTCAGCTCACTTTCGGCTTCAAGCTTGTTCTGGCCGTAAACTGTGTCAGGAACCGGTGTATCTTGCTCCGTATACGGACCTGCTTCTGGATTACCGTTGAACACCTGCTCGGTAGAGATGAAGACCAGTTTTGAGCCGCTCGCTTTACAAGCATTGGCTACATTAATAGCCCCTTGAACATTTACCTTGTGCGCAACATCTGGGTGCTGATTACAAAAGTCTGTCACCGCAATCGCCGCAGCGTGAATCACATAATCCGGTTTAAGCTCTGCAAAGGTCGCATCAACCGCTGTCTTATCTGTGATATCAAGCTGCTGAACATCCAAACCTGCAATCTCGAATTCATTTTGGTAGCGGTTGATAAAGCGAGTACCAAAGAAACCCTTTGCGCCTGTGATTAGTATTTTCTTTTTCATGCTAAATTAGCCTCCAATAGCTACTTGGTAGCCATGAGCCGCAACGTGACTGCGGATGGCCTCTACTTCTGATTTAGTGGGTACAGCAACATCTTTAAGCAGATATTCCATGCCCAACGTTTGGTATTTGTTTGCGCCATATTGATGAAATGGCAGTAGGTGGATCTCTTTGATATCGAACGGGCGTAAGAAATTAAGCACCTTATCGATGTTGATAAGATCTAGAGTAAAGCCTGGTATCAGAGGCAGTCTTGGGATCACATGAGTGCCCTGCTCCACCAGCCTTTGAAGTTCTCCAGAACCTTTTCCAGACTTAATCCGATTACTTGCTTGGCTTTGATCGGGTCCATCATTTTGAAATCGAACAATACCTCGTCGCACAGAGCGCCAATTCTCATCAGCTGTGTGGTACTGCCATGACCTGAGGTCTCGATTGCAGTGCGATAACCCAGCTTTTTCAATCGGCTTAAAAGCTCAATGGCAAATTTAGGCTGGCTCAGCACTTCTCCACCCGACAAGGTAATGCCACCGTTTGAAGTATCAAAAAACACGTCGTCTTTGGCAATGTGTGCAAGCACCTCATCCATGGTCATGTCCTGACCAATTTGCTCCCATGCCCCGCTTGGGCATTCATCCACATCCATTTCACACACCTCGCACTCTAAGCAAAGAGAACTTCTGCGCATATAGGTGGTTTTGTGGGAGCGGGACTCTGGGTTGGCACACCAAGGGCAACTCAATGGACAGCCCTTGAAAAACACCACGGTACGAATGCCTGAGCCATCGTGTAGCGAGTAACGCTGAATATTGAATATTCTGGCGCTACTCACCTTCTGCGCAGGCTCTACCATTGGATCACAGTTCATGGGCAGTTCTTCGAATGATGTCATCTTGGATTTCTTTAGATAATTCAACGAAGAAGGCGCTGTATCCTGCCACGCGAACCACCAACCCGGAATAATCCTCTGGCTTTTCTTGTGCTTTCTTGAGGGTTTCAGCGTTCAATACATTGAATTGAATGTGCTGCAGTTTCAGCTTCATAAATGCACGGATGAAAGTCAGATAATTTGCTCAGACCTTGCTGCCCTTCCAGAGTTGCTGGCGTGAATTTCACGTTGAGCAAACTGCCATTAGACAGTAGGTAGTTATCCAGCTTACTTACCGATTTCAGAACCGCAGTTGGACCTAATTGATCTTTACCTAGCATTGGCGACAAACCACCATCGGCAAGCTGTTCACCCGACAGACGACCATCGGCGGTTGCACCAACGACTGCACCGAGAGGCACGTGCGCAGATACGGTGTAAGAGCCAGGCGTAAACTGACCACCACGAGGATTATCGTACTGCTCAACCTCTTTACAGAACAGACGAAGCAACTCAGAGCCTAATGCATCAACCTCATCGATATCGTTACCGTATTTCTCGTACTTGTTCATCAGGCGAGCACGGATTTTGTCACCATTTGGCACGTCAAAATTGTTATCCAAAGTGGCGATAAATTCTTTGAACGTGCAGCGTTTTTCTTCAAAAACGTAACGCTTTAGCGCGTGAAGCGAGTCGGACAGGTTAGCAATACCGATGCCTTGAACCCCAGAAAAGTTATAGCGACCGCCCCCATAGGTAATGTCTTTGCCATTATCGATACAGTCACTAATGAATGAGGAAAGTAGCGGCACCGGAGCCCAATCGCGATGGCCAAGATCACAGATGTTTGAGCCTTCAACCATCAATTTCACGTAGTGCTTAATGTCTTCTCGGATCTCAGCCACAAGATCATCAAAGTTCACATCAGGATTGTCGGCATTACGCTGCATAGCCAGTTCCATCACCTTAAGCAGGTTAAACATGGCGATGTCGTGCAAGCCATAGGTTTTGCCAGGAATAGAAAGCTCAACACAACCCACCACAGAATAATCACGCGCATCTTCTAGGGATACTCCGCGATTCAAGAAGGCAGGAACCACCACTTCATCATTAAAGATCTGAGGTATACCCGTACCTAAACGAATGGTCTCTGCGGTCTTCATCAAAAAGCCACGGTCCATAAACTCATTCACACGCACGCCAAGGTTAGGCTGCGGAAGTTGAACGCTCTGATAAGCATCCAAACATAGGGTCGACAAGGTATTTACTGAGCTGCGACCAACCTCGTCCAAGCCACCTAATAAAATGGTGTAACCCGTCGGGAATCCAGCAAAGAATTTAGCGCTACTTGATGAGCGCAATAACACGATATCGTTGGTCTTGATCCAAAGGCTCTCTAGCAACTCACGCAAGAAGGCCGGAGATTCACCTTGAGCGATAGACTGCTCATAGAAAGGCAGCATATATTTGTCGAAGCGGCCCAGAGACAAAGAGCTGGCGTTTGATTCGTACTGAAGAATGATGTTCATGTACCAGAACAGCTGACACGCTTCATAAAATCCATTTGGTTTCTCAGTCGCCACCTTTCTAGAAATAATCGCAATGGTTTCGAGCTCTTGTCTGCGCTGACTGTCTGATGAATCCATTGCCATTTTCTCGGCTAGATCCGCATAGCGATGGATATGGCGAATAGACGCTTCAAGAAGAATCACTACAGAAGCAAAGAACTCATTATCTGGCTGACTGAGACTCAATCCATGCATTTCATCGAATAGAGCGCCAAGTCCTTTATTCAATAAACGATCAAAGTCGATAATGATGTGCCCTTGCCCCTTATCGGTTTGATTGACGCTGAAGATCTTTTGGCCAACTGCTTCTTTTACTTCCGCTGGGATTTGGGCATTGATGAAGTCTTTCATCGAGCGTTCAGACCAGTAAGGCAGTAACTGTTCACGATAGACCGATTTATCCGCCTCAGAGATGAAGAACTTATCTTGTGGGCGAGATTCGAAGATATCGAGCTCTTTCTCAATCCAGTATGGGTCCATTTCAGGAGAAGCAATACCGGCACGAGGGGCAATAGTTCGGTTACCCGCGATCAGTTCGTCTTCACGAATTGAGATAGCAACCTTGTCCATGACATGAGCCGTTGCCTTAGCGCGACGAATGAGGGTGTGTTCACCATCAGTTTGCTTATGGCTTTCGGTGTAAAGCAAAGCACGCTCAAGCGAGATTTCACGCTTAGCAGTAAACAGGGCGGATTTTAGTCTTTCTATTCGTGGGGTACTCATGTATCAACTCCTGAGAATATCGATGGTTGAGCATTTCATTGTTTAAGTTATATAGCTAAGCCACCCGAAGCCTCAGGAAGTCAAAGAGTCTCTTAGCTATATAATTTAAAAGAAGGGCCGAGGAGACAGAGTTGCCCCCTCGCAAGTGGTCATTAGGTGGTGAGTTAGGCTGTCACTTTCTCCAGGTGTTTCTCAATCTTATCCATCACGGCTGCCGCACGCTTCACTGCATCACTCACGCCGATACGCACTATGGTTTTACCTTCAAAACGCTCTGAGTTTTTGATGTCGATATCTTTAGTCAGGATGACGATATCTGCTGCTGCAATTGCTGCCTGGCCAAGTTCATTTTCGATGCCGATTGAGCCTTGTGTTTCAACCGTGCATTCCCAACCTTTGGCTTTCGCTGCTGATTCGATTGCTTCTGCTGCCATATATGTGTGTGCTACGCCAGACGGACATGCTGTTACTGCTACGATAGAAGTCATAATTTGTTTCCTTAGTTTGGATAATTCTTTGTTTTTGATTTGAGGGGTGAGTGTTGCACTCACCCTTATTTTGTTTGTGAGTTAAGAAGACGTCTTATCAACCAATTTCGATATCTAGGTCTAAGTCATCTGTCTCTTCTTTCTTTTCTTGAACAACTGGACGACGAGACTTTAGGAAGTTCACAAGGAATGCTGTCACAAGAGAGCCAACAAGCAGTGCGATGATGAAGCCAAAGCGACCTTCGACCACTGGCAGTACAATTAAGCCACCCCACGCTGCATAGCTTTGCACGCCAAGCACGGCTGCGGTTACTGCACCTGCTGCAGTACCTATCATGATTGATGGGATAACGCGCAGTGGATCTGCCGCTGCAAATGGAATCGCACCCTCAGTGACACCCATAGTGCCCATTAGCACAGATGCGCGGCCCGCTTCTTTTTCGCTGTCGTCATACAGCTTTTTATTGATGAATGTCGCTAGGCCCATACCGATTGATGGAACTGCTACCGCCACAGAAGAGATGCCCGCTACGTTGTAGATGCCTTCACCTACACATAGGATAACGAACGCATAGGCTACCTTGTTGACTGGTCCACCCATATCAAATGCGATCATCATGCCCATGATAATAGCCAGCAGTACGATGCTCTCGTCTTGCATGCCTTTTAGGAATTCAGTCAGACCTGCAGTTGCTGCACCGATAGGCTCACCGATACCCCATACGATTGCACCAGCTGTAATAAAGGTGCCGATAATAGGGATAACAAAGATAGGCATCACCGAGCGAGCGAATGATGGCACCTTAATTTTCTTGAGGTAGAACACCACGATACCGCCAAGAAGACCGGCAAAGATTGCTCCAAAGAAGCCGGTGTTGTACATGTTCGCACCAATAAACGCAGCGATTGCGGATGGAGCAAGTGCTGAGCGGTCAGCAATAGAGTAACCAATGTATGCAGCTAGAATAGGCACCATCAATTGGAAGCCCGCCACACCAATAAAGAACAGGTCGTGCAGCCAAGTACCTTCTGCTGGCACAGCACCTTCACCGTATAGCATCACCGACATGGCAAGTAAGATACCACCAGCAACAACAAACGGAATCATATGCGATACACCTGTCATCAGGTGTTGACGCGTGTCCTTTAAGATTGAGATTAAGTCTTTCATAGACCTCTCCTTGGATATGTAGGTTGTAATTATTAAAACTGTTTCACGTAAAGGGTAAAAATCTAAGCCAGCTGTGCTTTGCTAATTACTATAGTGAGCTAAAGTACTATTCAGTTAGAGGACAAAAGTATGAAACACTGGACTTTTGTTAGGTAGGGGACAAAACATGATCTAACTCTCGAAAGCAGTCTATTTTTATCGAAAAGTTAAAATATTCATTTAAATCAATATCTTAAATTACATTTAATTATAGCGGTCGTACGGTTTATTGAGCAGAATCACAAATACGGTTGTATTTTTGACTGGCATCACACAAAGATCTAAATCTAACAAATATCCAGTGTTTCGAAGTTTTGTCCAATGGTTAGTGGTTTGGGATTTGTTATTGTGAATACATAACGAGAGGCGCTACTGATAATGTATGCAAAAAGTAGTTCCCAAATAAATAAGGAATGCGTGAAATGAAATCTTTCTCTTTCTCTTGTGAACTACCAAACGGTGTTCACGCTCGCCCAGCCAGTCATGTTGAAGCGGTATGTAATAAGTTCGATTCGGACATTACCTGGCAAAACCAAAGAACCGGTATGAGTGGCAACGCGAAAAGCGTCCTATCCCTTATTGGTACCGACACCCTTTTGGGTGACGAATGCCTAATTTCCATTGACGGAACTGACGAAGAAACCGCGCTAGAGCAACTAAAGCAGTTTATTAGTCATGAATTTCCACACTGTGATGAGCCCCTAGCGACAGCACAAGAAGTGGAAGATCAGAGCCTTACACCACTTCCTCGCAATTTTTCCAATCTAAACGTGGCTCATATTCGTGGTCGAAGTGTCAGTGACGGCTTCGGTCAAGGTGCACTCATGGCTATGGGCGCCGTTAACTTTGACTCATTAAGTGATTTACCAACAGCAAAAACACTCAGTGAAGAGCAGAAACAATTGGCCCAAGGCATTGAAGCTGTTGAGAAGCTGCTGAATATTAATCTTGCGACCGCAGAACATACCGAAGGTGAGGTGATTAAGGCACACCTGTCTATCGCTCGCGACAACGAATTCCAACAAACTCTAAATGCAAATCTCGTAGAAGGTCGCAGCAGTGCCGATGCCATCATTGCGACAGCCAAGCACTTTGGTGAGCTCATGAAGAACTCAGCAAGCGCCTACATGCGTGAACGTGAGCTGGATATTCGTGACGTGTGTTACCAGCTTCTACAAAGCATTTATGGTAATGAGCGCTTTGGTAGCCAAAACTCACTTACCGAACCAACTGTGTGTCTTGCGGATGATCTAACACCGAGCCAGTTCTTAGAGCTTGATAAGTCACTGCTAAAAGGGCTGATTCTGTCTCACGGCGGCAACACCTCGCACACTGTTATCCTCGCTCGCTCGTTCGCTATCCCAACCATAGTTGGTGTTGAAGGTACGAAACTCAGCGAACACCTAGAGAAGCAAGTCGTGGTTGATGGCGCGCTGGGCGCGGTGATCACAGAGATCACTGAGCCAGTCGAGCGCTATTACGCTCAAGAAAACAGAATGAAGCAGATTGTTGCTGAGCGCCAAGCCCAGTTCAGGGATGTGGCAGCACAAACAGCCGACGGGAAAGTACTTGAGGTTGCAGCCAACATTGCGCACTCGGTCGAGGCCAAACAGGCTTTCGCCAATGGTGCGGAAGCGGTGGGTCTATTCCGGACAGAAATGCTGTATATGGATCGCACATCGGCGCCTGATGAAAATGAGCTGTACAACATCTTCTGCCAAGCGTGTGAAGCCGCCAAGGGCAAATCCATCATCGTTCGTACTATCGATATCGGTGGTGACAAGCCAGTGGACTACCTAAACATCCCTACTGAAAACAACCCATTCCTGGCTACCGCGCGGTTCGTATTTATCCTGAGTTTATCGAGATGTTCAAAACTCAGCTACGAGCAATCCTGCGTGCATCCGCCCACGGCAATCTAAAGATCATGATTCCAATGATTTCTTCTTTAGAAGAGATCCTGTGGGTGAAAGACGTACTCGCTGAAGTTCGCCAAGAGCTACGCAAAGATGGGCTACCGTTCGCCGAGAAAGTGCCACTGGGCATCATGCTTGAAGTGCCGTCAGTGGCATTCATCATCGACCAGTGCTGTGAAGAGATCGACTTCTTCTCTATCGGCTCTAACGACCTAACTCAATATTTGATGGCCGTCGACCGTGATAATGCAAAGGTAGCATCAAGCTACAACAGCCTAAATCCAGCATTCCTGCGTACGCTAGACCATGTGGTGCGTGAAGTGCACCGCCACGGTAAGTGGATTGGACTGTGTGGTGAGCTGGGCGCAAAAGGCTCTGTACTGCCACTACTTGTCGGTCTTGGTTTAGACGAAATCAGCATGAGTTCACCAAGTATCGCAGCAACCAAAGAGCGTATTGCGAAACTCGACAGTCGAGAATGCCGTCAGCTACTGAATAAAGCGATGCAGTGTCGCACTATCCAAGAGGTTGAGCATGTATTGGCGCAGTTCCGCATGACACAAACTGAAGCGCCAATGGTGGCAGAGGATTGCATCATCCTTGACCGTGACCTACGCAGCAAAGAAGAGGTGATAAAAACGCTAGCCGATAACTTGTACCTAACGGGGCGTTGTCGTTACCCAAACAAGCTCGCGGATGACTTATGGGCACGTGAAGATGTGTTCTCGACCGGCCTGGGGTTCGGCTTTGCTATTCCTCACACCAAGAGTGAACATATCGAACAATCCGCTATCAGTGTCTGCCGACTTGCCAACCCTATTCAGTGGGGCGATGAAGAAGCACAGTTCATCATAATGCTCACCCTAAACAAGCATGCAGCGGGTGATCAGCACATGAAGATCTTCTCCAAACTGGCTCGCAAGATCATGCACGCCGATTTTAGAGAGCAGTTAATGAAGTCACAAGATGCTAGCCAGGTTGAAGCCTTGCTCAAACAAGAACTTGAACTGAATTAAGCCACCCAACGTCCTCTTTTGGCAGTATTGACCGCTCCGGCAATACTGCCTTTCTTAAAGGTAATTTATGCAGCCGATCAAAACCGCCATTGTTGGCTTTGGTATTTCTGGCCAGTGTTTCCAAGCGCCCATTCTTGAGGATTGCCCAGAGATCGACCTTTGCGCTGTCGTGTCGAGCAATACGGAAAAAGTCCATGCTCAACTGCCTAGCGTTGAGGTCTACACAAATATCGAGGCAATGCTAGAGAACCCAAGCATTGAGCTCGTCATCATAGCCACACCCAACCATTTACACGTTCCACAGGCGAAACTGGCACTCCTTGCAGGCAAGCACGTGGTTGTCGAGAAGCCCTTCTCTATCGATGTCAAAGAAGGTGAAGAGCTAATTGAGGTGGCAAAACAAGCAGATAAATTGCTTTCTGTTTATCAAAGCCGCCGCTTTGATGGTGACTTTAAAACAATAGAAAAGCTCATCAGTGAAGAGAAACTAAATAACATACACACCTTCTACTCTAGCTATAACCGTTGCAAGCCAGAGGTAAAAGTGCGCTGGCGTGAGCAGAATGTTCCTGGCTCTGGCATCGTTTATGACTTAGGTGCTCACCTGATTGACCAAACACTTTGCTTATTCGGTTTGCCACAAGCGGTCACCGCTCAACTCAAGGCTCAGCGTCCCGGAGCCGAGGCAATCGACCACTTTCATATTGTGCTCCACTACCAAGAGCGCGATGCCATCTTGCATAGCAACTGTTTGAGCGTTACCGAAGGGCCAAGATTCCAGATATTCACTCGCGATGCAGCCTTCATCAAATATGGTATGGATACCCAAGAAGACTTACTGCGTGAAAAGCAAGGACCAAACAGTATTGGGTGGGGTGAAGACAAACCTGAAAACTACGCTGTGTACACCAATCATGAAGGCGAAGAGTCGGTCGTAGAAACAGAAAAAGGTGGCTATGAAGCTTCTATCAGCAAGTCGCCACTGCAATAAGAAATGGCAGTTCCCTACCTGTGGCTGCCGAGCAAGCTCTCGATGTTATTCGCATCATAGAAGCCACTTACGCAAGCTCAAGCCAACAACGCACTATTGATTTATAAGGGGGTTAATCATGATTACCGATTTAAATGAACTGCTCGCTCAAGAGCAAGAGCTGACATTTGAACAGTTCAACGCAGACATAGCTTGGCAGTTAGGTGGCATCATCAAGCAAAAAGCAGAAGAGAAAGGGGCTGAGGTTGCTATCGACATTACCCTCAACGGTCACTGCTTGTTTAGCTACGCAATGGCGAATACCACCATAGATAATCAAGAATGGATCGCGAGAAAGCGCAATGTCGTGACCCGATACCAACACAGCTCTTGGTACATGGGGCAATACTTCAAGGCCAAAGGCAAAACCATAGAACAAGCCTCATTTGTCGACCCTAAGCAATACGCGCCATTTGGCGGAAGCTTTCCCCTGATCATCAAAAACGTAGGTGTAGTCGGCGCTATTTCGGTATCTGGACTACCGCAATATGAAGACCACCTGTTGGTGGTTGAGAGTATTCAGGCCATCTTGATGACCCTTAACTAGGTAGAAAGTATATCGAGACTGATAAGCCCGCATTGTTCAAAGCGGGCTTTGTTTTTTATGCTTCAACCGCTGCCTACAGAGTTGGGGCGAATTATCCTTATATGAGCGAAGACTAGATAGTAAAAAACTAAGTCAACAAGCCATCCTTAATATCTCTACTAACTTCTCAAATAGACCTAGAATTAGACCTTGTAGCGTAAAAACGAAAAATGCCAGATAACTCATTGAATTATCTGGCCTTTCCTTTGAATATGGCACGCCCTGTAGGATTCGAACCTACGACCACATCCTTAGAAGGGACGTGCTCTATCCAGCTGAGCTAAGGGCGCGCTACAAGAAAAGAATTATAAGCGCTGTAATCCAATGGTCAACGGCTTTGTATAGCATTATGATCTAAGTGCTGAATTTTGAACCAGAAAGATCCACTGCGTGTAACTTTTACTCAAAGCAAACGATTGCGTTGTAGCAAAACGTAAACATTTTTGCGACAATGCGCCAAAATTTTGAACCGCCAAACTTTAGGAAATGTGATGACTGCTCAAAATATCGACGGAAAACTGATTTCACAAACTGTTCGCTCAGAAGTTGCCGCTCGAGTGAAAGCGAGAACCGAAGCCGGCCTGCGTGCGCCTGGTCTTGCGGTAGTGCTAGTGGGTGAAGACCCAGCCTCTCAGGTTTATGTTGGCAGTAAGCGCCGTGCATGTGATGAGGTGGGCTTTGTATCTAAGTCTTATGACCTGCCTGCGACAACGTCAGAGCAACAGCTTCTAGACCTTATCGATGAGCTAAACCAAGACAATGAGATCGATGGCATCCTAGTTCAGTTGCCACTGCCTGCGGGTATCGACTCGACTCTAGTGCTTGAGCGTATCACTCCAGAGAAAGATGTGGATGGTTTCCACCCGTATAACGTGGGTCGTCTAGCACAGCGTATCCCTAAGCTACGCTCATGTACGCCAAAGGGTATTGTTACCCTACTTGAGCGCTACAACATTCCGACTCACGGTAAACACGCTGTGATCGTAGGTGCATCTAACATCGTTGGTCGCCCTATGACCCTAGAGCTTTTGCTAGCAGGTTGCACCACCACCACTTGTCACCGTTTTACCAAAGACCTTGAAGGTCACGTGCGTCAAGCAGACCTACTGGTAGTCGCTGTTGGTAAACCGAACTTTATTCCAGGTGACTGGGTGAAACCGGGCGCTGTGGTTATCGATGTGGGTATCAACCGCCTCGATAGTGGCAAGCTTGTTGGCGACGTGGAATACGATGTGGCAAAAGAGAACGCAAGCTATATCACTCCGGTACCAGGTGGCGTTGGTCCAATGACGGTAGCCTCTCTTATTGAGAACACCATGATTGCTTGCGAGCAATACGGAAAGTAAGTCTAGAGATGCTAAAAGAGGCCAAGCGGCCTCTTTTTATTTCAGTGAATCAGCTAGCTTACTTACGGCTAACCCAAAGTAATAAGAGCGATTCCATTTCATCAACACCTGATAGTTGTCATACACAAGATAGGTGCGACCATTGGGTGAATCCGGCGCTATCAACCAAGCATTGATGTCCTCTGTCAGCACAGGTAAATCAAAGCCCTGCTGATTGCGAATCCCGAGGGCTTGCCATTCTGCTAGTGTTTTGGATTGAGATTTCTGGCGACCGTAAAGCTCATCAGCTAAAGGCTTAGTGACCCTGACCTCTCGCCCCCAAGTATATTTATCATTCCAGCCCGATTGGCGCAGATAGTTAGCAGCCGAAGCAAACACATCCGTTTCATTGGTCCAGATGTTTTGGTGCCATCACCGTTGCCATCAGCGGCATAATTCAAAAACGAGCTTGGCATAAACTGGGGCTGTCCCATAGCGCCAGCCCACGAGCCTTCATCTTGTCAGCAGTGATATGCCCTTGGTCGAGGATGGTTAGTGCATCCATCAGCTCATTGCGGAAAAAGGTCTCACGTCTTCCCTCGAATGCCATAGTAGTCAACGCATCCACGACGCTGTAGCCACCAGTAAGAGAGCCAAAATTACTCTCAACACCCCATAGGGCAACGATAAAGCGCGGTTGTACCCCATATTCATCGCCGATACGCTCTAGCTCTTTTCTATGCTTATTGTATTGTTGTTTCGCTTGTTTGACTTTCCAGCTAGGAACAGCTCGAGGAAGATATTCTTCTAGGGTGATCTTATGCTCTGGCTGAGAGCGATCCGCCTTTACTGCCCTGTGTTTAAAGGTGACGTTTTCAAAGGCTTGATTAACGGTGTCAGGGCGAATGCCCTCTTCTATGGCTTGGCTCTTTAAGGTCTCTACATAGGCCTCAAAGGTAATATCACGATCCACCAAACTGGTGTCTGCGTGGACTGGGGCAATCAGTGCCCCTAACAACAATCCGAACGTCCCTGTTCTCAGCTTAAAATCCATTTACTACTCCACAGGCTTATCGCCTTGTTGCTTTCTTTGTTTGTATTTTTCCAGCTCGTTTTCCGTTGGAGGTGGAAGCTGCAAAAAGTAACCATCTTTGTTCATAGACTCTTTGACCTTTTCTACGTCAACAAGTGCCAAAGAACGTGTGGCTAAATTGATCATCATCACAATGACAGGCTTACCAAACATCTGCATCAACTGATCCGGCACCTGACTGAAATCATCCTTCTTAGGAACGTAGAGGTACATACCCTCTTTTTTACTACTTTTATAAATTGCGCAAATCATAAGATGCCTTGATATATCGAGTGATTTTCTAAAACTGAGAATACAAAAATGTTAAAAACACCGCTTTATAGGGATTTTGAAGCTAAAAGCACCATTTGACAATAAGATTACTTGTCGACCACCCGATGAAATATAACATGAATACTCTGAAATTGATTATATGCCAAGGCTAGGTTCCATGTCTCAATCTCCAGATCTGAAAGGCAGTAGCTTTCCACTAACCGTGCTTCATATGCACCAGCATGACGCTCAATCTGCAATCGCATATCTTGACCAAAAGGTATCCAAGGCTCCTGCTTTTTTTAAATCGGCGCCCTTGGTGATCAATCTATCAAACGCTTCCTCTGACCTCGACCTTTCTCTACTCAAGCAGGGCATCGAAAACGTCGGTATGATCCTGTGGGTGTGACCGAATGCAGCGATAAGCATCTTGAAAAATTGGCTCGTGAGTCCGGCCTTGCAGTGATGACCGGCACCAACCGCCCAGACAAGGCGCCTGCGCCTATCACTCCAACTAAGATAGTCCGTACCCCAGTACGCTCTGGCCAGCAGATCTACGCGAAAGACAGCGATCTGATAATCCTAAGCCATGTGAGCGCAGGCGCTGAGGTTATCGCAGACGGAAGCATACATATTTACGGCACTTTGCGTGGTCGTGCTCTTGCGGGCGCAACTGCAGAGCGCTTCAATAATCTGCCACAACATGCAAGCAGAATTAGTTTCTATTGCAGGAAACTATTGGCTTAGCGAGCAAATCGATTCAAACCACTGGGGAGAAAAGGTGATTCTGAGTTTGAAGGATGAAACTCTTCACAGCGAGCTCCTCAAAATTTAACTAAGGATAAAATGATGGCACGTATCATTGTTGTTACTTCAGGCAAAGGCGGCGTAGGGAAAACCACCTCCAGTGCCGCAATCGCGTCAGGCCTTGCGCTAGCAGGCAAAAAACCGCTGTTATCGATTTCGATATCGGCCTACGAAACCTAGACCTTATCATGGGCTGTGAGCGCCGCGTGGTGTATGACTTCGTTAACGTAATCAACGGCGAAGCTACCCTTAACCAGGCACTTATCAAAGACAAGCGCACCGATAATCTATTTATTCTTCCAGCATCACAAACCCGCGACAAAGACGCGCTATCTAAAGAAGGCGTGCAAGCGGTACTAGATGATCTAGACGAAATGGGCTTCGACTTCATTATCTGTGACTCACCAGCAGGTATCGAGCAAGGTGCTCTAATGGCGCTTTACTTCGCTGACGAAGCAATCGTGACCACTAACCCTGAGGTTTCTTCGGTACGTGACTCAGACCGTATCCTAGGCATCCTAGATTCTAAGTCACGCCGCGCAGAGCTTGGTCTAGACTCAGTTAAAACGCACCTTCTTCTGACTCGCTACAACCCAACGCGCGTTAACCAAGGTGAGATGCTAAGCGTACAAGACGTAGAAGAGATCCTTCACATCGACCTTGTGGGCGTTATCCCTGAGAGCCAAGCGGTTCTTAACGCATCTAACAAGGGTGTGCCAGTTATCTTTGATAATGAATCTGACGCGGGTATGGCTTACTCAGATACAGTGCAGCGTCTACTGGGCGAGACTATTGAGTTCCGCTTCCTAACCGAGCCTAAGAAAGGCATCTTCCAGCGTCTATTCGGGGGTTAATCTATGTCACTACTTGAGTTTTTCCGCCCAAAAAAGAAGACATCCGCGAACCTTGCTAAGGAACGCCTACAGATCATCGTAGCCGAACGTCGCAGTCAAGACGACCCTGCGCCAGCATATCTGCCAGAGCTTAAGGCTGATATCCTGAAGGTGATCAGCAAGTACGTTGACGTTGACCCGAACATGGTCGATGTGAGCTTTGAGCACAAGCATGACGATATCGCTGTCCTCGAGCTCAACGTTAAGCTTCCTGAGGAAGACTAAGCATTAAAAACGCACCTATCTGGGTGCGTTTTTGTTTTAAGCGCCGTGGCACTTTTTGAATTTCTTGCCGCTTCCACATGGGCAAGGGTCGTTTCGACCCACATCTTTGTATGGATTTAGAGACTGACTCTTATTCCCTACCATCAACTCATCCGCTGCTTGCGCTACCTCATTGACCATAAGGTCTAGCTGAGGCTGAAGGTCATTAAGTTGTGGCAAATTTTCAAAGCCCGCTTGCTTCATCTGCGCATGGGTTTGAGCTTCATCCATCAATAGCGACATGGTGGTTAACAGCGCCGATAACATGCGCATGGTGCCGTCAGCGATCTCTAGTTGTTGCCAGTCTTGCTCTACGGTCGGCCATACCGACAGAAAACCCTCAGCAAAATCGGCTAGGTTGTCTTGATTGCCTGATGCTAGCTCTAGGCTGAATACTGGTTCGCTTTGAGCTTGGCAAATTGACCGTTGATGTGCTCAACGATAGTCGGCTTAGCCTGTTCAAAGCCCTCACCAAACAGGTCTGCAGCCCAGTTTTCAGGCTCTAACGGTTTAACCGTCAGGTTCGAAGCCAGTATTGCCCCTTCCCAGAAGTAGCCACTCTCACCCTGATAGTCGTCAGCAAAGCTAATCAAATCGCTCATTTTCTTATTCCAAACTCGAATTTGCGCCTAGTATGAGTGAAAAGCCTTGGCTCGCTATAGGGCGGGATAATGTCGGTGACATTTTAGGCAAAAGCATCTAAAATCGCCCGTCCCTAAATTGAAGGTAAAACCCAATGCGTCTTGTACTCGGCCCTATGGAGGGCGTTCTCGATCACCTAATGCGAGAAATCCTTACTGACATTAACGACTATGACCTGTGTGTCACAGAGTTCGTGCGCGTCAGTGACCAGCTGCTACCAGACCGTTCCTTCTATAAGCTTTGTCCAGAGCTTCTAACGGGATCTAAAACCAAATCAGGCACGCCTGTGCACCTTCAACTTTTAGGTCAGCGCCCAGAGTGGATGGCAGAGAATGCCTATAAAGCCTATAAACTTGGCGCTGCCGGCATCGACCTTAACTTTGGCTGCCCTGCTCGCTTGGTTAACAAGAGCAAGGGTGGTGCAGTGCTTCTAAAAGAGCCTGAGCTTATGTATCAAATCATCAAGGCCTGTCGCGAGGCTGTACCATCTGAGGTACCAGTAACAGCCAAGATCCGCCTTGGTTGGGAAAACCCAGATGACTGTTTTGAAATCGTAAGTGCGGTAGAAAGCGCCGGTGCGAATGAGCTTACCGTGCACGCCCGCACCAAAGAAGGTGGCTATCGCGCCGATCAAATCCGTTGGGACTATCTGGCTAAGATCCGTCAGCACACCAAGATGCCGCTTATCGCGAACGGCGAGATCTGGAATTTTGAAGATGGTCAGCGCTGCATCGAAAGCACGGGTATCGACTCGCTGATGGTGTGCCGCGGTGCCTTTAATGTGCCAAACCTTGGCAATGTGGTGAAACACAACCAGGCCGTAATGCCTTGGACTGAGGTAGTGACGCTACTACTGAAATACTCAGAGTATGAGATGAAGGGTGACAAGGGACTTTACTACCCGAACCGCGTTAAGCAGTGGTTCGCGTATCTGCGTCAGCAATACCCTGAGGCAAAAGAGCTGTTCCACAACATCCGCACCTTTAACAAGGCCGCACCAATCGTGGAACATATTCAGGCCTACCATCAAGAGCTGATGCAACCGCCTAAAAAATTCGAATAGTCGAAAAATGGCCAGCTAGATGCTGGCAATTTTCATTCTATAGCTTGATAAGCTCGGCGCCCTTTCCTTCAAGCCGAGCCACCAGTTCACCATTTTCAATCTTAAAAGATGAGTCAGTAAGAACAGAAGTTGCCTGTACGCTCTCAATACCTAGTTGCCACACAGGGATGCGAATTTCAGCACTATCAGCCTTAGTATTAAGCACTGTAATTAGCTTCTCTTCGCCTAGGCTTCGGGCAAACACCAACTGCTCTTCTACATCCAAGAATAGGATATCGCCGCTTTGTAGCGATTTATGCTGGTGACGAATCTCCAGCATCTGCTTGAAGTATGGAAGCCATTTTGAGGTTTCGATTCGCTCCCACGGAAAGGTGCGGCGGTTATCTGGATCGTTTTCACCCTCAAGACCCACCTCAGTGCCGTAGTAGAGACAAGGTACGCCTACGTAAGCCATCAAGAATAGACTTGCTTGACGCATCAGCTGCTCATCACCCTCAAGAAGATTAATGAATCTTGCGGTATCGTGGCTATCCAGCTGATTAAGTTGCGCCAATTGGTTATGCCAAGGCACCTTAGCTTTTGCTTCTAGTAGCCACTGCTTAAACTCTTCGCAGGTCAGCGAGATAGGATCATAAGCGATATCTTGGTTAGCGAAGAAAGCACGCACCGGATGAGCAAAGCCATAGTAGTTCATGGCGCCGTCTTCCTGATCACCTTGCAGCCAAGAGGTTGCCTCGAAGAAGTGCTCGCCGAGCACCAGGCGTCTTGGTTCTCTTGCTTGGTAGCCTCGCGGAATGCCTTCACATAGTGAGCATTGTTATATGCGCCCTTACCCTCACCCAACATATGAATTACATCGAAGCGCCAGCCATCGATATTGTAAGGCGGTCGAAGCCAGTGCTTGATCACGGCATCTTTTGAGTCATAGATGTATTCACGTACTTCTGGATTGTCGAAGTTAAGCACGGGAAGGTTGGCTACACCATTCCAGCCTCATAGTTCTGGCTATCGCCATCGAAGAAGTAGTAGTCGCGATATTTGGAATCAGTATTGTGGAAAGCACCACCATCACCGCGACCGCTTTTATCAAACCAAGGGTGCTCCGCTGAGGTGTGGTTAAACACCGCATCTAACACGATACGCATACCGCGGCGATGCACCTCTTGGCAAAGCTCTGCCAGTTCTTCATTCGTGCCGATATGGGGGTCGACATTAAAGTAATCTGTAGTGTCGTATTTATGGTTGCTGAGCGAGCTAAATACCGGATTTAGATACAAGGTAGTAATACCCAGCTCTTGCAGGTAATCCAGCTTCGAGTACACACCCGCAATATCACCGTTAAAGAACTGCACCGACATTGAGCTGTCTTGGTTTATTGGCGTGCCCCACTCGGACTCCACTGCCGGCACCGTACCATCCTTAATGGCGTATTCACCAGTGCGCACGCCAATCCCTGGATTGCCATTGCAGAAACGGTCAGGGAAGATCTGATAGAAAACCTGGCTTTGTACCCAATCAGCCGGACGGTGCTCAGCATTAAACTTAAAGTGATACTCTTTTGGCGGAATGCGGTTGGTCACGCCACGGGCATCCAGCCAGTATTGCGCCGTTGTGGTTTGCACCTTAAATACATAGTGGGTCACGTCTCTATCTTGGTTGATAGGAAAACGTGCCTGCCAAGTTTGTAGCCTACCCTTATCCTCGAGCTGAGACATTTCTACGAAGAACTGCTCGTTATCCGGCTCGTGCCTAAGCACTACCTTACTGATGTCTTGGATAGGTTCAATGTGCAGGGTGACGGTCAGATGTGTGCCGTCAAACGATAAACCATCCTCGGATTGTGGATGGAATAGGAAAGGCATTGTCATGCAAACTCCAGAGCGGAACAATTTGCACTCAAGGTAGAGAAAGTTAGGGATATAAAAAGCGCGATTCGTTACAAGTCTGCACGTGATCACGCTTTGTAGAGCTATTGATTTGAGTAAGGAACTAGCTCAGAAGTAGACTGTCATCGGTGAGCTCTTCACCACGAACCTTAGTGAACATCTCAAGAAGATCCGGCACCTGCATATTAGCACGCTGCTCACCTGCTACATCCAACACAATCTCACCCTGATGGAGCATCACAGTGCGATCACCACAAGCCAGAGCATCCTTCATCGAGTGGGTTACCATCATGGCGGTGAGGTTAAACTCCTTGATGATCTTCTTGGTCAAGTCGATAACAAAAGCGGCCATTCTTGGGTCAAGGGCTGCGGTATGCTCATCCAGAAGCAGTAGTTTACTCTCAGACAGTGTCGCCATAACTAAGCTAACAGCCTGACGTTGACCTCCGGAAAGCAAACCTATGTTATCTCCAAGGCGGTCTTCAAGACCTAAACCTAGAATAGCAATACGGTCTTGGAATACCTTACGGCGCTTGCTAGAAAGCGCTAAGCTCCAACCGCGTCTTAGACCTCGGCGATACGCCAGCGCCATATTTTCCTCTATGGTCAGGTCACCACAGGTGCCTGCTAGCGGGTCTTGGAATACTCGTGCGCACAGGTCTGCCCTTTGGTCGACACTGCGACGGGTCACATCATTGCCATCGATGATCACCTGACCATCTATCATAGGAGTCTCACCGGTGACTGCACCTAGCAGTGTGGACTTACCCGCGCCGTTGGAGCCGATAACGGTCAGAAACTCATGCTCAGGCACCACAAGGTCTACCCCACGCAAGGCGCGGTTCTCCAAAATAGTACCCGGATTGAAGGTAACCTGAATATTATTAAGCTCTATCATGCTGCCTCCGATGAATTGCGCGCCGCTTTCAGTCTCTGCTTGGTTTTATATTGGCTCTTCATCTTCGGAGCGATGAGCGCAACGGCAACCAGAACCGCCGTGACTAGGTTTAGATCCGATGCCTGCAGGCCAAACATGCCGGTGCTAAGGGCAAAGGCTACAGCAAGGCGGTACAGCACTGAGCCGACAATAACTGCGGTTACCGCTACCCAGATCTTTCTACCGGGAATCAAGGTTTGACCGAGAATCACAGCGGCTAGACCTACTACGATAGTACCCACGCCTGAGGTAACATCAGCAAAGCTGTTGGTTTGTGCGAACAGTGCGCCAGCAAAGCCAACAAAACCGTTAGACAGTGCGAGACCAAAATAGGTATAAAACGCCGTGCTACCGCCCTGCGCTCGAACCATGCGGGCATTAACGCCCGTCGCTCGTAGCCCAAGGCCAAAATCACTGTTAAGTAGACGCACAATAAAAAACGCCGACAAAAGCACTAATACACCCACCACGAGCGGGCGCATCAACATAGGATCTCCAAGGGATTCAAAAGCGTCAGAATGGTATCTTCGCCAAGCAATGCCATGTTCGGTCGACCCATGATACGGATATTGATCGAGAATGCGGCGATCATGGTTAGGATGGATGCCAGTAGATGCAAGATGCCACAACGCACCGCTAGGAAAGCCGTCACCCAACCGGTCATGCCACCTGCGATGATCGCCATACCTGTAGCAACCCAAGGTTGATACCCGCAACAATCGCGGTAGCGGCTACCGCTGCACCCATTGGAAAAGAGCCGTCAACGCTAAGATCGGGAAAGTCGAGAACACGGAAGGTAAGGTATACCCCAAGGGCAACTAGGCCATAGATAAGGCCAATTTCAAGAGCGCCAAAAAACGCAAAAGCAGACATAAAAACTCCTTCTCTGCTTAAACCCCAAGCCAAGCTTGGGAAAGTGCGGAGGCAAGCTCCGCACTGTTCGATTATTTAACGCTTGTCGCGCGCGCCATTACCGCTTCAGGAATTTTAACCCCTAGCTTGTCTGCCGCTGTTTTATTGATAACAAGGTCTGAGCCTTTTGCTACCTTAACGTCCATTTCACCTGGTTTCTTACCATCTAGGATGTCCGCCACGTAGTCAGCAGTCTGCACGCCAATCTGGTAGTAATCAAAGCCAAGCTCGCGATTGCACCACGCTCAACATAAGAAGTCGCTGCGCCAAATACAGGTGTCTTAGCTTGGTTTGCAGTTACGATCATACCTTCGATGGCACTGGCTACAGTATTGTCGATAAGGGCATAGATAACGTCAGATTTTTCTACGATCGCTTGGGTAGCACTCTGAACATCGGCACTCTTAAGCTGTTGCTTCAACAATTTTCAGACCGTGCTTCTCGGCGCTTTCTTTAAGAAGCTTCATTAGGCTCACTGCGTTCGCTTCACCTGGTTGTACACCACACCAATTGTCTTCACATCTGGCATGATCTCTTGGATAAGCTCGACGTGCTGATTAACAGGAGAAAGATCAGAAAGGCCAGTCACGTTCTTGCCCGGTTGCTCTAGCTGTTTGACTAGCTTTGCACCTACAGGGTCAGTTACTGCGGTAAATACTACTGGAATGTCACGGGTTGCAGATACAAGAGCCTGCGCAGTTGGAGTAGCGATACCTACCAATACATCTGGGCGCTCACCCACATATTGGCGAGCGATCTGAACGGCAATCGCTGGGTTACCTTGCGCTGTCTTATAATCAAACTCTAGGTTTTTGCCCTCTTCATAGCCGTGCGCCTTTAGGCCATCGACTAGGCCTTGACGAGTAGCATCCAATGCAGGGTGTTCAACGATCTGAGAAACCGCAACCTTTGCAGTTTTAGCCAGTACGCTGGTGCTAGTGATTAAGGTGGCACCAATCAGGCAAGCTGCGGCGAGTATTTTGTTTGTTTTCATCTTATCTCCTTGATGTAACAACCAGTTGGGTTGAAGAGTCCTTGGTCCACTAAACGCAGAAAGTTGTGGAAAACTTAACCATTATTACCAGTTATCGTGCGATGAATCTATATTTTGAGCGCATTTGTAACCACTTTTTAAGCAAAAAGGTTAAAAAGTTATAAATTGGGTCAAATAACGCAAACGTTTCAATGTAGGAGATTGGGTATATCAAAAAAAGTGTGCTACTTCGGGAATGGAATATAACTTCACGATATTGGAGGGAACTGGGCGTAAAAAAGCAGTCACTGTGGACTGCTTTTGAAAGGTCTTTTTGTAAAGGTTAGAACCAGCGCTCTAACACGGTTTTATCTAACTGACGAAAGGCTCGATTTAGAAGCTGTGCCAACTCTTTATACCTTGGCTTAGCCTTGGGTGGCTCGAGCGCCATTCCTGTTTCAGCTATTTTCTGATGGATCTCTCTATACCAACTGGCTAACGATGGTGGCAGCAAGGTCTTAGAGCGCGTCCCCAACCACCAAAAACCTTGTATTGGCATACTCAATGCGAATACCGCAATGATGATCGCCTGAGGCAGACCACTCATGTTTTGGAATGAAAGCTGGGTCAGTACGCTGATGGCCGCTACCGCAGGCATCACCTTAATACCGAATCGAGTTGCTTTGATAATGCGCTGCTCTGGGAAGATAGGCATCAACTCTTTGCGCATTGGCCAAAGGTCCATATAGACCTGACCTTCTCTTAATCTATGCAGCATACCGCTTTTCTCAACCATATCGTTTCTTGCTAAAAAAGTTGAACATTTAAAAAAAACCGAGAAAAAATTGATAACGGATAAGGATTTTTCAATTTTTTTGTTATATTTCCCCATTATCGCTATCCTTGTCCGCGATTTGAGGCCTTTGCCTCTCTTACCTACATCTTAGGCGAGGGCGAGGTTCGATCGCAAGGAATGTAATCGTTATACGGACAGCAAAAGGATTTTGTTGCACATTTAAATAGAGTGGCGAAAACAGAAAAAAATTTCGTCTATTCTTGAAGACTAAATTCAATTGTTTCTGAGTTGTTCAGATAATAAACAGGTATCTAATCATGTCAAAGCTAGTTTTAGTTTTAAACTGCGGTAGTTCATCTCTGAAGTTCGCAATCGTTGATGCGGAAAACGGTGATGAGCACCTAACCGGTCTTGCGGAGTGTCTACACCTTCCTGAAGCACGTATCAAGTGGAAACTGGATGGTAAACACGAAGCTGAACTAGGTAACGGTGCAGCTCACGATGAAGCTCTATCTTTCATCGTAGACACTATCCTAGCTTCTAAACCAGAACTATCTCAGAGCCTAGCAGCTATCGGTCACCGTGTTGTACACGGCGGCGAGAAGTTCACTGAGTCAGCGCTTATCACTGACGACGTACTAAAAGGTATCGAAGACTGTGCAGCTCTAGCACCTCTTCACAACCCAGCTGCAATCGTTGGTATTAAAGCGGCTCAAAAAGCTTTCCCAAGTCTACCAATGTCTGCAGTATTCGACACTGCATTCCACCAGACTATGCCTCAGGAGCTTACCTATACGCTCTACCATACAACCTATACAAAGAGCACGGCATCCGTCGCTACGGCATGCACGGTACTTCTCACCTATTTATCGCTCGCGAAGCAGCTGAGCAACTAGGCAAGCCAGCTAATGAACTAAACATCATTAACTGCCACCTAGGTAACGGCGCATCTGTATGTGCTATCAAAAACGGTGAGTCTGTAGACACTTCTATGGGTCTAACTCCTCTTGAAGGTCTAGTAATGGGTACTCGTTGTGGTGATATCGACCCGGCTATCATCTTCCACCTACACGATTCTCTAGGTTACACCGTTGATCAAATCAACACTATGCTAACTAAAGAGTCTGGCCTACAAGGTCTAACTGAAGTGACTTCTGACTGTCGTTTCGTTGAAGACAACTACGGTGAAAAAGAAGAAGCCACTCGCGCAATGGACGTGTTCTGTCACCGTCTAGCCAAGTACGTTGCTGGCTACACCGCGACTCTAGAAGGTCGTCTAGACGCTATCGTATTTACCGGTGGTATCGGCGAAAACTCTGGCCCAATCCGTGAGATGGTTCTTAACCGTCTAGGCGTATTCGGCATCGAAGTTGACGGCGAAGCTAACCTTAAAGCGCGCTTCGGTGGTGAAGGTACTATCACTACTGCTGACAGCCGCATCCCTGCAATGGTTATCTCTACTAACGAAGAGCTAGTAATTGCAGAAGACACAGCTCGTCTAGCTGGTCTTTAATGACTGAAACAGGAGAGGCTAGCCTCTCCTGTTTTCTATTGGTTCAGTTGTTCCCCTCAACTGACTATTAATTATCTATATCCCGAGGTCTTCAGACTATGTCTCGTACCATTATGCTTGTCCCAATTAGCGCTGGTGTAGGTCTTACCAGTGTTAGCATGGGTATTATTCGCGCAATGGAGCGTAAAGGCGTAAACGTATCGTTTTACAAGCCAATCGCACAACCGCGCACAGGTGGCAGTCAGCCAGATCTAACTTCGACTATCCTAGAGTCAAACAACGACATCAAGATCGGTGTTTCTACTCCAATGAACGAAGCACAAGATCTTATTCGTAATGAGCAAACTGACGTTCTGCTTGAAACCATCGTTGAGCGTTTCAACCAAATCAACGATGCAGACGTGACTCTAATCGAAGGTCTAGTTCCTACTCGTAAGCACCCATTCGCTAACCAAGTGAACGAAGAGATCGCTAAGACTCTTGGTGCTGAGATCGTATTCGTTGCAACTCCTGGTACTTACAACTCAGCACAACTTGCTGAGCGTATCGAGGTTGCAGTGTCTAACTTCGGTGGTAAGAAGAACAAAAACATCTCTGGTGTTATCATCAACAAGCTTAACGCTCCAGTTGATGAAGCAGGCCGTACTCGCCCTGACCTATCAGAGATCTTTGACGAGAACGACGCAGCGCACCAAGCTGACGTTAAAGCGATGGAAATCATCAACTCAAGCCCTATCCGCGTACTAGGTTGCGTGCCATGGAGCGTTGAGCTAATCGCTACTCGTGCCGTTGATATGGCTAAGCACCTAAACGCTGATTTCATCAACGAAGGTGACGCATCTACTCGTCGTATCAAGAGCATCACTTTCTGTGCACGTTCACTGCCAAACATGATCGAGCACTTCAAGCCAGGTTCACTACTAGTAACCTCTGCTGACCGTCCAGACGTAATCGTTGCAGCCTCTCTTGCAGCAATGAACGGCGTAGACATCGGTGCTATCCTACTGACTGGCGGCTACGATATCCCTGAGTCAATCCACAACCTATGTAAGCCTGCTCTAGAGACTGGTCTTCCAATCTTCAAGGCACAAGGTAACACTTGGCAGACTTCTCTGAACCTTCAGAGCTTCAGCCTAGAAGTTCCAGCTGACGATAAAGAGCGCATCGAGTTCGTTAACGAGCACGTTGCAAGCAACATCGACGGCCAATGGATCGATTCTCTAACTGAAGGTGCAGTTGCATCTCGTCGCCTAAGCCCACCAGCATTCCGTTACCAGCTAACTGAGTTCGCTCGTCGTGCTAACAAGCGCATCATCCTTCCAGAAGGTGATGAGCCACGTACAGTTAAAGCTGCTGCTATCTGTGCTGAGCGCGGTATCGCAAACTGTGTGCTTCTAGGTAACCCAGAAGAAATCAAGCGCGTTGCTGCACAGCAAGGTGTTGAGCTAGGTGCTGGCGTCGAGATCATCGACTCTGACGCAGTACGTGAGAAGTACGTTCCTCGCCTAGTTGAGCTTCGTGGTAAGAAAGGTATGACTGAGGTTGTTGCTCGTGAGAAGCTACAAGACTCTGTTTACCTAGGTACTATGATGCTAGAAGCGAACGAAGTAGATGGCCTAGTTTCAGGTGCAGTACACACTACTGCGAACACCATCGTTCCTCCGTTCCAAATCATCAAGACGGCTCCAGACACGTCTATCGTATCTTCAATCTTCTTCATGCTTCTGCCTGATCAAGTACTTGTTTACGGTGACTGTGCGATCAACCCAGATCCAACAGCTGAGCAACTTGCTGAAATCGCTATCCAATCTGCAGAATCTGCAGAGGCGTTCGGTATCGACCCTCGCGTTGCTATGATCTCTTACTCTACTGGTGAATCTGGTAAGGGTGCAGACGTAGATAAAGTACGTGAAGCGACTAAGCTAGCTAAAGAGAAGCGTCCTGACCTAATCATCGACGGTCCTCTACAGTACGACGCGGCTATCATGGAAAACGTTGCAGCTTCTAAAGCTCCAAACTCTCCAGTAGCAGGTAAGGCAACTGTATTCGTATTCCCAGATCTAAACACTGGTAACACGACTTACAAAGCGGTACAACGTTCAGCTGACCTAGTATCTATCGGTCCAATGCTGCAAGGTATGCGCAAGCCAGTTAACGACCTGTCTCGTGGCGCGCTAGTAGACGATATCGTTTACACCATCGCTCTTACAGCGATCCAAGCAACTCAATAATCCCTTATTGATTAAGCTTGATAAGAAATCCGAGTGTTCGCACTCGGATTTTTTATGTCCGAAATTCAAGGCAATAAAAACCCAGCTCAATCAGCTGGGTTTTTCTTTAACTATTTGCTTCTAGCTTTGCCAGAAGCTTGTCACCAAGTAGTGGCTTTCGCCAGCCTTGCATCAAATCAGGCAGGGCATCTGGGTTCTTATCCTTGCGCCATACCCAAGAGATAAGCTGGTTTATCTGCTTTTTAGAGGCAAGAAACTCAGGAGCCAGATGAGACCTATCCACTACCAACTTGAGCTCGTCTTTGAGTAGTTTGAACACCTGCTTATAGCCTGTCATATCAACCAGACGCTCTATCTTAGCCGGCCACTCACCCTTAGGGGTCTCTTTAGCATCGTTGACTATCTGGGTGATGACACGGCCATAGCGCTTAACCGAGCGAACATCGCATTCACGACGCTCCATCTCACGCCATGAGGTCAGGCTATAGCGAGCGACAGTCAAAAGGTCCGCTTCTTTGAACACGAAGTTCAAAGCGAGGTCTTTCTTCACTGCTTGCTCATAGCGCCAAGTCGCCAAAGGCTTCAAAATGCTCAATTGCTGCGGGCTTAACTGCCACGCACCCTTGATATCCAGGTAAGCATTCTCTGGATTGGTATCGCGCACACGCTTAGACAGCTGAAGCTCGGTCTCTTGAATAGCATCTTGCCACAGGCCCATCTCTTCAATCTTGGCGTGAAGCTTTTGATACATAGGAAGCAGATAGAACACATCTGCCGCCGCGTAATCAAGCTGCTTCTGAGTCAGAGGCGAGCCAGCCAATCGGTGCGAGACTCACTTTTATCTAGCTCAACGCCTAGGTACTCATTCACCAAAGCGGCAAAGCCAGTAGACAGACCGTGACCAAGGAAAGCCGCCATGACCTGGGTGTCCACCATAGGACTAGGCACGGTTTGAAAATGGTGCTGGAACACCTCGATATCTTCACCGCAAGCGTGCAGTACCTTAAACACAGATTGGTCTTGCAGCAGTTCCACAATCGGAGTCACATCTGTGATCACATTGGTGTCCACCAGCGATAAGATCTCACCATCGAACATCTGTACCAGACCCAATTGTGGGTAGAAGGTACGGGTGCGCACGAACTCAGTATCTAGCATTACCGCAGAGTGCTTACGGGCTGCATCGCAGACGTCTTGCAACTCTTGGTTGCTAGTAATTATTTGATAATTCAAAGTATTCTCACAAATTAAAATCGCCCTTGAAGGGCGATTTAAGATTATGCTGTTTGGCTTTGCTCGGTTCTGAGCTCTCGCCTTAGTATCTTACCAACGTTAGTCTTTGGCAGATCTTCCATAAACTCAACAATCTTAGGCACTTTATAGCCGGTCAGATGCTGACGACAGTGGTTGATAAGCTCATCCTTGGTTAGTGATGGATCGCGTTTCACTACGCAGATCTTCACCACCTCACCAGAAACCTCATGAGGTTCACCGATAGCAGCCACCTCTAGCACTTTACCGTGCAGAGCAACCACATCTTCAATCTCATTAGGATACACGTTAAAGCCAGAAACCAAAATCATGTCTTTCTTACGGTCAACGATATGCAGGAAGCCTTCATCATCAAAGCGCACCACATCACCGGTAGATAGCCAGCCCTCTTGGGAGATAACCTCACGAGTGGCTTCCGGACGCTTGTAGTATCCTTGCATCACCTGAGGACCGCGAACCTGAAGTTCACCCACCTCGGTATTTGGCAGTGGGTTACCTTCATCATCGACCACGCGTACCTCGGTAGGAAGGCACAGGTAGACCGATAGAGCCATTATAGTCAGTCATATCGTGCGGACAGCCAGACACTAGTGGCGAGCACTCTGTTAGGCCGTAGCCTCAAGCAGGAATACGCCCGTGGTCTTCTTCCACTTGTCAGCCACCGCCTGCTGAACCGCCATACCGCCGCCAACAGAAAGCTTCATTCGGCTGAAATCTAGCTCATGGAAGTCTTCGTTGTTAACCAGAGCGTTAAATAGTGTGTTTACGCCAGTGATAGCGGTAAACGGCACCTTCTTCAGCTCTTTAACAAAGGTTGGGATATCACGCGGGTTGGTGATAAGCAGGTTGGTCGCACCTAGCTCCATAAACAGCAAGCCGTTCACGGTAAGCGCAAAGATGTGATACAGAGGAAGCGCAGTTACCACTAACTCACGACCTTCATCTAGCTTAGCGCCATAAGCAGCTTTCGCTTGAAGAACGTTTGCCACCATATTGGTGTGTGTAAGAATCGCACCTTTCGCCACACCGGTAGTACCGCCAGTGTATTGCAAGAAAGCAATATCCTCACCGCTCATAAACGGCTTCACATATTGTAAGCGACGGCCTTTCTGTAGCGATTGTTTGAATGAGATAGCACCTGGTAGGTCATACTTAGGCACCATGCCCTTCACGTATTTAACTACGAAGTCAACGATCGTACCCTTAGCCGTAGGTAGCATCTGACCTAGGCTAGTCAGCACCACATTCTTCACTTTGGTGTTATCTACAATCTGCTCAAGGGTATTGGCGAAGTTGGAGACGATAACTATGGTCTCAACCTCGGCATCGTTTAGCTGATGTTCTAGTTCACGTGGGGTGTATAGCGGGTTTACGTTTACTGCGATACAGCCAGCACGAAGCACACCAAATAGAGCAATCGGGTATTGCAGCAGGTTCGGCATCATAAGAGCGACACGGTCACCCTTTTTCAATTTCAATTCGTTCTGAAGATAAGCAGCGAATGCTCGGCTACGCTCTTCCAGCTTACGATATGTCATAACCGAGCCCATGTTGATAAAGGCTGGTTGATCTGGGAAACGGCGAACTGCGTTCTCAAACATCTCCACTAGAGACGGATAGGTATCCGGGTCAATTGATTCTGGCACGTCAGCGGGATAACGGGAGAGCCAAGGTTTATTCACGTCATTACTCCTGAAAAAATAGGGGCGCATTATATACCCAGAAGTCAGGTGAAGTCAGTGCGCTAGGGCATTGAAATCACTTGTATTATTAGATTTTAACTATCAGGGTAGCTGAAAATTGAACATGTGTTTAATTTGCGTTCACAAAAGCAAACATTTAAGCGTTTAATAGCTCGAAAAATGCACGAGCTATGGGCTCAGGTGTGGAAATGTGACAGTGATGACCGCCCTCAATCTCAAGAGCTTGAGTATTTGGGTTGCCATGTTGCTCAAAGTGGTGAGGTAAGCCAGAAAAGCCAGTTTTACCCAGAATCAGAAGATTTTTATTCGGAAGCAGACTAAGAACCTGCTTTGCCTGTAGCTCAGACATTCGATACAGAGAATCGGCTTTGAGTCTCGGGTCGTGGCGCCACTGCCAGCCAAACTTTTGCTCGATGGTGTCGCGATGCACAATGGGTGCTATCTGCTCTTCGCTCAGTTCAGTGCTTGATGCTCTAAGCGCTAGCATGGGTGCTATATCGGGAAACAAGCGTCTTGGTTTGTTGATGATTCGCTGACGGCTCTGAATACCCTTTTTAAGACGAGAAATGGCATTGTGCTCAGGCTCGAAGATAGGCCCATAGCCCTCTATCTGTGTAAGGCTAAGAACACGCTCAGGAAAGGCGGCGCTATAACAACTGGCTATCAGCGCGCCCATAGAGTGCCCCACCAGATGCACTGATGTTTCTAACTCAGCAATAACCTGATTAAGGACATCGAGATAATCATGGAAAGGATAAAAGCCGGATTTTGCATGGGAGCTATGCCCATGACCGGGAAGATCCAAGGCTATGTATCTAAGGCGAGGATTGAGCGTAACCATCTGTGCAATCAGAGGCTCGAATGAGGCCGCATTATCGAGCCAGCCATGCAGAAACAGAACAGTTTCTGCATGTGAGTTGCTCGAGACCTCAATTGCGCTCAGCTGGTAATCATTAAGGTTAAATTGCACCTACTCTACCTGTTGGATCACTTGCCCAGTGGTAGGCCCAATGCGCACCTCACGGCAATATAGAGAGCGACAAGGGAAGGTGTTGATTGGTTGGTCGTGAACTATCACCTTCTCCTTTATCTGCCAAAGGTGGTAACCAGAAGCCTTCATCACTGGGAAGCGATATTCGTACTCTCCTACCTTACCCAACTCATAGCCATCTGAGTTACCCAAAATGCTCACTAAGCGACCTTTAGAGTAGGTCACAGGGTCAACGAAACCATCTATGTACGCCACAAAGCGCCCCTCTGGCTCAACGTTGATATCTGGCTTGCCATTATTCTCGATAGGCAGATTCACTACCTCGATACGAGTGCGCTCAGCCTCATTATCAACCTTAGCGATAACACCGCCAAGTCGCACTGTGTCAGCGACTCTTGAGGCGCGTTAATCCAAGTCTGATAATCCGTGACGAGATTCTGGTCTTCAGTTTTCAAGGATTCTGGCAAAGAGGCGCAACCTGAAAGAAACAGTGCCAGAGCCAATACAAACAGGGTCTTCTTTGCCATTTTTACTTCCTCTATTCTCGGCCTGGAAGCTTCTTCCAAGCAACCTTGTCACGCAGATAAACAGGAGATGCCTCTTCAGGGCCAACCAGTTTATCTTCACTCCACTCTTGGGAAGCAACAGCGACAATGTCTTGTGATTCTGGATACAGCACACCGCTTTCGGTGCGATTCAGTTTAAGGCCTGCTAGCTCATTAGCGTATGCCTCCCAGCCAGTACCCACTTGGGTCCAGCTGTTGCCGTCTTCGGTGACTTGCTCGCTAAGCTCAGCAGGTGGGATAACACATTCAGCATCAATCTCAGACCAACTGCCATCTTGCTCTCGACTAAAGCGGCCCCAATACACCTCGCTCATACGAGCGTCGATGGCTGCAGCAACATGAGTTGCACCGGATGTGCGGTGCGCCCCTTGCGCCATAGCTTTTAAGGTAGAAACGCCAAGCATAGGTAGGTCTGCACCAAAGGCTAAGCCTTGAGCGACACCGATACCGATACGCACACCGGTAAAGCTACCTGGTCCACGACCAAAAGCCAGACCGTCTAGGTCAGTCAACTTGACGCCTGCCTCGGCTAGGATTTCATCCACCATGGGCAGGATTTTAGTTGTGTGGCCTCTCGGTGAGACCTCGCGCGATGAAACAGTTCACCATCCACTAGTAGAGCGGCCGAGCAGAACTCGGTAGAAGTGTCTAAAGCTAGGATTTTAGCGCTCATGTAACTCTCAATTATTCGTAGTCAAACTCACTGTCGATCACCATCGACAGACTGAAGAAATTCTTTTACCACCGAGACACTGCGGGTTCTCGGCATTGGAGGCAAGCTAGATAAGAACAGCTTGCCATAGTCTCGAGTTACCAATCGGTTGTCGCAGATGATCAATGCGCCTCTATCGTTGGTATCTCGAATCAAACGTCCTGCCCCCTGCTTTAATGCAATCACGGCATCGGGCAGTTGCACCTCGGAGAAGGGTTCACCTCCACTGAGTTTACAATCCTCGATTCGGGCCTTTAATAGCGGGTCATCTGGAGCGGTAAAGGGCAATTTGTCGATGATAACACAGCTTAATGTGTCACCTCTAACATCAACCCCCTCCCAAAATGCACCAGTTGCAATAAGCAGCGCATCTCCCAAAGAAACAAACTCTTGTAGCAGGGCCTGCTTACTGCTCTCCCCCTGCATCAATACCGGCAAGTCTAGGCGTTCACGAAAGCGCTCAGTGAGATCTTTTACCATAGCGTGTGAGGTGCAGAGAAAGAAACAGCGACCTCTGTTGGCCTCGATAACCGGCCCAAGCATAGAAACCAGCTTTTGCGACATCATAGGACTATTCGGCTCAGGCAGATATCTTGGCACACACAATTTGGCTTGGGTTTGATAATCAAATGGGCTGGTTAAAGCTATCTGCTGTTTCGGTTTTAGACCCAAGCGCGAGGTAAAGTGGCCAAAGTCGTTGGAAACCGACAGGGTTGCTGAGGTAAAAACCCAACTGCCACCCTGCTCTGTTACCTGCTGTTGAAATTTGTCTGCCACTGATAATGGCGTGATGTTCAACGAGAAATGGCGTCTGGTGCAATCAAACCAGTAGGAATATCCCATGATGGAGGTATCACAGACCCGTTCAAGGCGGTTCTGAAGCACGGTCACCCTATCAAAGGCGGTGTCCAAAAGCTGGGAGCGTCCAAGAGCAACCTTGAGTACTTCACGTGCCAATTGCAGGGCATCACTGAGTCTCTCCACATTCCGCTGAACATCGAGATTTTTCATGCTCTCACGCCAGTTTCCGCGAAAGCCCGGTTCACCCAAAGAGATTCGAAGCTCTGCCGCCGTACTCACTAGCTTATCCGCCACCTTTTGCAACTGACGCATATCCTTGGCCTCAGTGCGATAGCCAATCTCTATATCCTTAGCTAGCTCATTTACCTGACGCGAGCTCAGTGATTGGCCAAAATACTGACTGGCGATGTCTGGGATCTGGTGTGCCTCATCGAAGATAAATACCTCTGCCTCTGGTAATAGCTCACCAAAGCCAGTCTCTTTCACCGCCATATCCGCTAAAAATAGGTGATGGTTCACCACCACAAGGTCTGCCTCTAGTGCGCGGTTTCTCGCCTTGAATACAAAGCAGTCATCGTAGCTAGGACACTCTTTTCCTAAGCAGTTATCGTTGTTCGAGGTGATGTCAGCAATTACAGGGCTATCTTCTGGCAGGTCCTCACATTCACCCAAGTCTCCCGACTGGTAGATGAGGACCAAGAGCGCACCTTGACCAATTGGCTAAGAAGCTGTGGATCGGCGTGATGACCATGACTCTCTATCATCTGGCGACTTAGTCTATCTAGGCAAAGGTAGTTTGCCCTGCCCTTCAAAAGTGCCACTCGACCAGTAAAGCCCAAGGCGTCTTTCATTAAAGGCAGATCACGGTGATACAACTGCTCTTGCAGGTTTTTAGAGCCGGTTGAGACTATGGCTTTCTTACCACTTAACAAAGCAGGTGCTAGATAGGCAAAGGTCTTACCGGTACCCGTACCTGCCTCAACCACCAGCTGGCTTTTCTCCTTGATGGTATCCATCACCGCCTGCGCCATTTCGGTCTGGGCATCACGCGGTTGAAAGCCTTTATCGCCTTACCTAGCTCCATCGGTGGAAAAACCTTATTTATCTTCAACTTAGTTCCTTTTTGAATTCTATGCTCGCCTTTAACAAGGGCTGGCATCAAAAGCATTCTTGAGTATAGTGAGGGTATTAAGTAACCAAAGGAATCCGTTTCATGGAAAGAAAAACCCTGCTTACCCATTGCTCAGACGAGCCGGGTCTTATCGCTAAGATTACCAACATCTGTTACAAGCATCAGCTAAACATTATCCATAACAACGAGTTTGTTGATAATACCAGCGGTCATTTCTTTATGCGTACCGAGCTTGAGGGTAACTTCAACGACACAGTACTAATGGAAGACCTTGAGTTTGCGCTACCAAAGGGTGCGAGCAAGAAGCTAGTAGATTCTTCAAAGAAGAAGGTGGTTATCCTAGTCACCAAAGAGGCGCACTGCCTTGGGGATATCCTGATCAAAACCTTCGACGGTACATTGAATATCGATATTGCGGCGATTGTAGGTAACTACGATACTTTGCAGCCACTAGCGGAAAAGTTTGATATCCCATTTCGCCATGTCAGCCATGAGGGACTGAATCGCGACGAGCATGAGGCTAAGCTGTGCGAGGCAATCAATGAATTCGCTCCAGACTATCTTGTGCTAGCCAAGTATATGCGTATCTTAAATCCTGGCTTTGTAGCCAATACAGACATAAGATCATCAATATTCACCACAGCTTCCTGCCTGCCTTCATCGGGCTAAGCCATATCAGCAAGCGTATGAGCGCGGGGTTAAAATCATAGGTGCGACTGCGCACTTTGTTACAGATGATCTCGACGAGGGGCCAATCATTAAACAGGACGTAATTCCTGTGGATCACAACTTCAGCGCCAAAGACATGGCGCAAGCGGGTCGTGATGTGGAAAAAAACGTCCTAAGTAAGGCCCTAAACAAGGTGGTTAATGACCATGTATTTGTTTACGGCAATAAGACGGTGATCCTATAGGCCTTGTTCGGACTCGACGATAGCCTTTAGCGGATGGGGGTGAAGCTTAATGCACACCCCTTTGTTTTTATAGCAACTGTCGGGTTAGCCAAACGCTCACCCTCGCCTTCGGTAGATAGCTTAAGTTTGAAATCACCCTCTTCCATTGCCTGTTCAAAGCCTGGATAGGTCTGTTTAAGCTCAGCAAAGAAGTCATCAGCGCTTTGGGCATTCGAAGGAATCACAAACTCAACATGCTCCCAATCTTGCACCGGATAGAGCTTTCCTTCTGCTGGATATGGAAGCTCAAGGCATTCGATACTCCAGCCTTTCACTTGAATCGGCTCATCAAACAAGATAACCACGATTGGGCGTCCGTTGATCATCGCCTCTGAGATAGTGCTGCCATGTTCAGACCAAGCCTTATGAGCAAGCTTGGCAAGCTCACTATCATTGATACGAAGCGCCAGATGGTCCGCCTGAAACTCGGCAATTGGCAGATTCAGTTCTGTGGCAAGAGCTTGAATCTTATCCATAAATTCTTCAACGCGCCTAGCATCTGCTGCGGGTGTAATTCTGCTTGTGTTAGCTTGTCCAAGGGTTCCTCTCTATCCGTTTGGAGCTCTGAAATGACACCGGATTGTAACCATAATTCTACGCATCACAAGTGCATAGATTAGCAGCCCCAATAACAAGCAATTCAAATAGCTCTCGGCTATCGATCCTCAGCCGTTTAGTTGTTATCATGAACGCCATTTTTCTAACTTAGACAATGAAGGCCCTCTTTTTTGCCTTCATGCATCCTCAATTTGAAGGACTAGCGCGTGAATATCCAAGCACTTATTAACGACAAAGTTTCCGAAGCACTGACCGCTGCAGGCGCACCTGCAGGTAGCCCAGCTGCTGTACGTCAATCTGCAAAGCCTCAGTTTGGTGACTACCAAGCAAACGGCGTAATGGGCGTTGCAAAACGACTAGGAACTAACCCACGAGAATTCGCGCAAAAAGTGTTAGACAACCTTGACCTAGACGGTATTGCAAGCAAAACCGAGATCGCAGGTCCTGGCTTTATCAATATCTTCCTAAGCGAAGAGTTTCTAGCTAAGTCAGCGCAAGCGGCTCTTGCTGATGAGCGCCTAAGCGTTGCGACTGAAGAGCAAAAGACTATCGTTGCTGACTACTCTGCTCCAAACGTAGCGAAAGAAATGCACGTTGGTCACCTTCGTTCAACCATCATCGGTGATGCGGTAGTTCGTACTCTTGAATTCCTTGGTCACAAGGTTGTTCGTGCAAACCACATCGGTGACTGGGGTACTCAGTTCGGTATGCTTATCGCAAACCTAGAACGCGTTCAGCAAGAAGCTGGCGAGGTTTCTATGGAACTGTCTGATCTAGAAGCTTTCTATCGTGAATCTAAGAAACTTTACGACGAAGACGAAGCGTTCGCTGAGCGCGCTCGTAACTATGTAGTTAAGCTACAAGGTGGCGACGAATACTGCGCTGAGATGTGGAAGAAACTGGTTGATATCACCATGGTTCAAAACCAGCGCAACTACGACCGTCTAAATGTTTCTCTATCGCGTGAAGACGTGATGGGTGAGAGCATGTACAACGATATGCTTCCAGGCATCGTTGCTGACCTTAAAGAGAAAGGTCTAGCGGTTGAAGATGACGGCGCACAGGTTGTATTCCTTGAAGAGTATAAGAACAAAGACGGCGAAGCTATGGGTGTAATCATCCAGAAGCGCGACGGTGGCTTCCTATACACCACTACCGATATCGCATGTGCTAAGTACCGCTACGAGCAACTAGGCGCGGACCGCGTACTTTACTTCATCGATTCACGTCAGCACCAGCACCTAATGCAAGCTTGGACTATCGTTCGCAAAGCGGGCTATGTGCCAGAAGAGGTATCTCTAGAGCACCACGCATTCGGCATGATGCTTGGCAAAGATGGTCGTCCATTTAAGACCCGTGCTGGCGGTACTGTACGTCTTGCTGATCTTCTTGATGAAGCAGAAGAGCGCGCAATCAAGCTTATCGAATCTAAGAACCCTGAACTGGCTTCTGAAGAGAAGACTAAGATCGCTAATACGGTTGCTATGGCAGCGGTTAAGTATGCAGACCTTTCTAAGCACCGCACCACTGACTACGTGTTTGACTGGGACAACATGCTGGCATTCGAGGGCAACACAGCACCTTACATGCAATACGCATACACTCGTGTAGCATCGGTATTCGCGAAAGCAGGCATCTCTATGGATGACCTATCTGGCGACATCAAAATCACCGATGACAAAGAGAAAGCACTTATCGCGAAACTGCTTCAGTTTGAAGAAGCGGTACAAGCGGTGGCTCGCGAAGGTCAACCACACATCATGTGTAGCTACCTGTTCGAGCTAGCGGGCCAATTCTCTAGCTTCTATGAGGCATGCCCTATCCTAGTTGCAGAAGACGAAGCGGTTAAACAAAGCCGTCTACAGCTTGCTGCATTAACAGCGAAGACCATCAAGCAAGGTCTATCACTGCTAGGTATCGAGACCCTAGAGCGCATGTAATCTCCTCAATCGAGATAAAACTGAAAAGGCCTGAATATAACATTCAGGCCTTTTTGTTAGTGCGGATGAATCTATTTCGATTATGCGGTTTGCATCTCAGCACCATGTTGGAATCGACGGGTTTCAAAGATAACCTGTGCCAGCAACAGAATACCTGTCACACCTAGGCCTATGCCTATACCGCCCCAGATTCCAGCCAAACCAAATGCTTTCATTAGAAGCCAAGCTGCTGGCAGACCAAACGCCCAATAGCCGATCGCCGTCATTATGGTAGGCACTACCACTATCTTCATTCCACGAAGGATATTGATGGCCAACAGTTGCCATGCATCCACCACGAAACAGAGTGCTACCACCCAGATAACCGAGCTTAGGATATCGGTAAGCTCATGACCTCCATCACTGTCTAGTTGGAACAAGCTTGCAACTGACTCTGGCCAGATAGCGAAGCCTGCTGCAATAACAAAGCTCAGCGCAGAGACGATGACAAAGCTCTTCTTAGCAATAGCGGTTATGCCATTGTAGTTAGTCGCACCATACTCTTTACCCACCAAGATGGCGGCGGCTTGAGCGAAACCAAAGTTGATGTTCCAAGTAAAAGACAGACACTGCAGTAAGATCTGATGCAGTGCCAGTGACGCAACGCCAATCATGCCTGCCATCAAGGTACCGCCATAAATAAGCCCATGTTCCAGCATGCTAGCAAAGGCGATAGGCGCACCCATGGACAAAAGAGGAAGCATCAGCTTAGGCGTGTACTCTTGAAGATTTAACCAAGGGGCAAAGCGCTGATATTTCTGCTGATTGAATACCCAGAAACCATAACCAAGCAACACTAACCAAGCCGCTATCGCTGTGCCATAACCCAGTCCCGCAATACCCCAATCTAGAGTAAAGGCAAGCAAGTAACTGATAGGTACATTCACAATCACGGTCACGATAGACATCAGCATTACCGAGCGTACATCACCAAAGGTGCTGGTTAGGCCTCGAAGTACCAATAGCAAGAGCGTTGGTAACATGGCCCACTTCAATGCATGCAAGTACAGCATGGCGATCTCAATCACTTCAGGGGACTGCTGAGCCTTTAGTAGCAATTGCGGCGCAAACACAAAGCTAAAGCTGAGCAGTACGCTTAGTAATACTGAGAGCATCACCGCTCCCTTCACCGCAAAGCGGATCTGCTCGCGGCCATATTCAGGCCTTGCGATACTTTGTCCGTACGCAATGGCGATTAGGTTGGCAACGCAACCAACTGCGCTACTTGCGATAAGAAAAACAAACGAATATACAGAGGCGCCAAGTCCACCAGCGGCTAGGTCCGCAACACTGATGCGCGACATCATCCAGACATCAGTGAGTACCAAGGCCATAGCGATGAGTTGAGATAATGTCAGTGGCAGAGCCAGTTTAAGTATGTTTTTCATGATTCCCTCTCAGAATGAAAGGTAAAATTACTGCGAATTGCACTGGCGTTCAATTAACATTAATGTTGCTTTGACATTACCTGAAATCATACGAGAGTCCGATGAAGCCCTATCCAGACATCCCCTACTCCCATAACAGTCTAAAAACCTTTGAGGCGGTGGCCCGTCACTTAAGTTTTACCGATGCGGCGCTCGAGCTCAACGTCACCCAAAGTGCAGTCAGTAGGCAGGTAAAGCAGCTAGAGCAAGGCCTAAAAACCGAGTTGGTGACCCGTATGCATCGCAGTATCGAACTGACGGCGCGGGGTTCTGAGCTATTCTCTGTACTGCAAAGAAACTACCAGACTGTTCAAGCTCTAATCGAGTCTTGGCATTCTAACCAGCAACAGCGCATCGTTATCAAGCCGCACTCAGTTACGCCACGCGCTCTCTTTTGCCCAAGATCCAGCAATTGCAAGAGCGCTATCCAGAGCATGAAATCGTGGTGATTCCCATCATCGAAGAAGATGAAGCACTGAAATCCACCGACTACGACCTGCTGATCCTCAACTCTAGAGCGCCACACCTCTACAGGAATCGATCCGATGTAAAATTCCTGCGCTACGAGTATATGGGACCGGTTTGTTCACAAGAGTTGTATTCACAACACGCCAACCTAGAGGCCCTGCTAAGCCTTCCGCGCCTGCACTCTACGCTTGATCACCACGACTGGAAGACTTGGCTGGCTTCAATTGGATATAGTGATGGTAAGCGAGCCAGAAATACCACCTTCTTTACTTTAGATCTGGCTCTGAGTGCATGTCTCTCAGGGCAAGGAGTTACCGTCACCGATCTTCTTTTGATCTTGCCTGAGCTTGAACATGGCTATTTGGTTAGCCCGAACAACATTCAGATCGAGCCCAGTGAATGGCAGTATTTTTGTCACTGCCGATCATCATCTCAGATTGTTGAGGAGATACAGGAATGGATAAAGCAAGAAGCTCTCAAAGAAATAGAGGTATTAAAGGACCTTAGTAACAAGTTTGGATGGGTGCTAAAAAGTGACTAGAAGAAGCCGATAATCTCTGGATTGTTAGGCAATAAATGCCTGCTACTCCCTATATTCTGTCATCAGGCTGTCACAAATGTGGCGGCTTTTTTTATGCATTTTATCTGGCATTGATGGGATTTATGCATTGAGATCGTCAAAATGACAAGTTTAGCCTTGTCAATATGCATAAGTAATCGCGGGATAATGTTAGTGAAATGTTATCTGTAAAGATATTTTTGCAGGATTAAATATGAATGCAGAACAATAAATCAGCGCTTGAGCACAATAATTAGATCTAAATCCAACTAATTGCACTTTTGGGGTTCCAACTTTAACCAAACCCTGATTAACTTGCCACTTCAAGAGCGTCAATCTAACTTTTTGAAAGTGTATAAGAAACTGTACACCTAATTTTTAAGGCGCCGATTTAGTAACAAACACAATATTATATTTGATGGAGTAATTGTGGCGACTGGTAACACAACAGCAGCCCCTCGTGATAACTGGGGCTCACGACTAGGATTTGTTATGGCCGCAGCAGGTTCAGCTGTAGGTCTTGGTAACATTTGGAAATTCCCATACACAGCAGGTGAGAACGGCGGTGGTGCATTTGTACTTATCTACCTTGCGTTCGTAATCTTTATCGGCTTCAGCGTAATGCTGACCGAATTTGCAATCGGCCGTCATACGAGCCGTTCTGCTGTAGGTTCATTTAAATCGACAGACAAGCGTTGGACCTTTGTTGGTGTAATCGGTGTACTAAGTGGTCTATTGATCATGGGCTTCTACCTGTAGTAGGTGGTTGGGCTCTTGCTTACATTCCTAAGATTGCAACAGGTCTTCTAGACACCCCAGAAGCTATCGGGGACAGCTTCGGCGGCTTTATCTCTAACCCAGTTCAACCACTACTTTGGATGGCAGCATACCTAGTGCTTAACATCGTTATCGTAAGTAAGGGTATCTCTGGCGGTATCGAGAAAGCGGGTAAGGTTCTAATGCCTCTACTATTCCTTATCCTTATCATCGTTGCGGTGAAAGGTCTTTCTCTAGAAGGTGCTGGTGCAGGTCTTGAGTTCCTATTCAAGCCAGACTTCTCGAAAGTAGATAGCCACGTTGTTCTAGCAGCACTTGGTCAGGCGTTCTTCTCACTATCTCTAGGTATGGGTTGTATGATCACATACGGTAGCTACCTGAAGAAGAAAGAGAACCTAGTTCAGACTACAGGTATGGTTGTAGGTATGGATACTGCGGTAGCTCTACTTGCAGGTATCGCTATGTTCCCAGCAATGTTCGCATTCAACATGGAACCAGCAGCTGGCCCAGGTCTAGTATTCGTTGTTGTTCCTCAGCTATTCGCTGAAATGGGCGGCGTAGGTCTACTGTTCGCACTTATGTTCTTCATCGGTCTAACGGTTGCAGCACTAACCTCTTCTGTATCTCTTCTAGAAGTAGTTGTGTCTTACCTAATCGACGAGAAAGGCATGAAGCGTACCACTGCAGTACTTTCTGCTAGCTCAGTAATGGCTATCATGTGTGTGTTCGCATCACTATCTCTAGGTGGTCTTGGTCCTACACTGTTCGATACAGGCGTATTCGACATCTTCGACCTACTGACTGACAAGGTATTCCTAGCGGTTGGCGGTATGTTCATCTGTATCTTCGCAGGCTGGCGTCTAAACCGTGCTGACCTTGAGAAAGAAATCACCAACGACGGTAAGGTATCTTTCCCACTATTCGGTCTATGGTACAACCTAGTTAAGTACGTGATTCCTTTCGCTGTAGCAATCGTTGCAATCGCTGGTATCGTAAGCGGCTTCGATAGCGGTAAAGGTCCAATCATGATTCTTGCTATCGCAATCATTGGCCTAGCGGCAATCTTCTCTCGTCGCTTCTAATTAAAGCGTTCGAATAAAAAATGCCCTGCTCATTGAGCGGGGCATTTTTGTTTTAGACGGTATATTAGGCGTTAGATACTTGATAGCGATTCAGGACAAAACGCCAAATAAACAATACAAAGGCAAGATAGCCCATACCCACAGCCAGTGCCTGCCAATACAAACCGTTATACATAGCGATTGGCATCAGCGAGATAATAAAGATATCTGTGATAGAACCAGGAACATAAGCGATAGCGTAATCATCTAGCACCTTACTGCGCATCTTAGGGTCAACGATTCTCAGTAGCGCGATACCCATGGCCACTGTGCCGGTGAGCCAACCCCAGGTGAATATGCCTTTCTCAAACCAGTCATCACCCAGCATACGTGGGGCTACCCATAACACTAGCCAAAGGGTAAAGATCACACCGCCGGTCGCTAGAATCACCATAGGCAATAGATACTGCGCCAGTACGGTGATCTTGATGGCTGAGATACCAAAGATGATCAGATAGTCAGTGCTGATACCCGCAGCATGTTTAAAGGCGCCATCACAAAGATAGTCTTGAGCCTTGGTCTGCTTAGCCGCGATACGCACCAACATACCACCTAAAAAGCCTGTTACGAAGGTTGGGATCTGTACCTTGTCATGGAAACCTGACAGATAGTTAGCGGCAACGTAAGAAAACGCGGTAACCACCACCACTAGCGCTGCATGTACCGCAAAGGTATCTACCGACAAAGAAGACATGGTGTCTTTCATTACAGGGCTCTGCTCTTGCGGCTCCACCAACCCTTTGCGCTCATACTCATTCATCTTATCGAACGAGGTAAAGCTCTGGATAAGACCCAGCTTAAGAGCAACCTGTAGGATAAGCATGCCCACAGAAATTGATATAAAGATACCCACAGTGGCGAAGGTCAAACCTAGGGTGAAGCCATCTTCCAGCCTAGTGAGGTAAAGATAGAGCCAACCACAGACGCAGAGCCGTGACCACCCATAAAGCCTGCTGACATAGTTACGCCTAGGCTGTTGATGTCTGGCCAAAAGAAGGTCACTAGGGCGAGCCCTAGGAAAGCGGCAAACAGCCATTGCGATACTGAGCACACCTGATTAAAGGCCCATAGGGAACCAGCGCGGGTTGCTACTTGCTTAGGTGACGGTACATCTGTAGCTAAGCCTAATGCTGAAAAAAGGGCTGCAGTCAAAAGACCCGCATTGGCAGTAAAGGTATCTGTCCACGGCAGAACATCGTATACCGCAGGACCCAAGACTAGGCCCATCAAACCTGCCAGTACGGCAGAAGGAACATAAAGGCGTTGTAAGAAGGTAAAGTGAACGCGCAGAATCTTGGCGGCTATCAGCAGTAGGCCTGCAATAGCGAGATCAGTAAGCATTAAACCTTGTGGCATTGAAACTCCCACGAAAAGAGCCTCGATAATTGGTCGAAAAGTTGCGTTTAGCTGTTAAAAGCTTCAATAAGTTGCGTATTGACCTGAGCTGACAATTACAAAAACGCCGGATTCTAGAGACATTGATCACATTTTGCAAATGCAGCGCCTGCATATCTATAGAAATGGTCAATAAGTGCCCACGGTTTGGGTGTAGGAATCTAGGTATAAATTTGTTACCTTACTCAAGACTTCAGGGCGGGGCGGAATTCCCCACCGGTGGTAAAAATCAGCTCAAATGAGCGTGATTTTGAGCCCACGAGCGCTTTCGATTACTCGAAAGGTCAGCAGATCTGGTGAGAACCCAGAGCCGACGGTTATAGTCCGGATGAAAGAAGTAAATTGCACCAGCATCTATGTTGGTGTGTGTTTCGTTGTTGTAGAAAACTGCGTGCGCTTTTGCGTTCCACGCTCTGCCTTCGATCGCTACTCCTTTTTAGCCCCTGTTAACGAATTGACTCACACGTCGGAGAATTATCGTGGCAGGAATCTTACTTGTAATGCTAGCAGCTGGCCTATGGGCGGCTGACACCCTCTTTCGCTATCCGCTCCTTGAGAGCAACAGCACCCTACAGATCGTCTTTTTCGAGCATCTTCTTCTGGTACTCATGCTCGGATTGGCGCAGATCTTCATCCCAAAATGCCGTTTTTCCTACATAAAAGGCACCATCTTCGCGTTTGTACTTATTGGCATATTTGGTTCAGCCATTGGCACCCTCGCCTTTACCAAGGCATTTAGTCTAATGAACCCAACCTTAGTGATATTGCTGCAAAAATTGCAGCCAATTGTGGCCATCTCATTGTCGGTGATCTTGCTTAAAGAGAAGCTTCAGAAGCACTTTCTACTGTGGTCTGCAATCAGCTTAACGGGCAGTATCGTAATGATAGCGCCAGATATTCTTGAGCTTTTGCATGAAGAAGCGGTCTGGCATTACAGCCTGAGATCATTGCTATCTTGACTGGTTATGGCTGTGCGCTGCTTGCGGTTGTGGCTTGGGGGGCATCTACTGTTTACGGGCGCAAGCTTACCCTCAAGGGCTATAACAGCGTACAGATCATGTCTGGCCGTTTTACCCTAGCCTTTATCGTTTTAACACTGGCGATGGCCTATAGTGGTGAGACTTTTAGCCTGTCTGAGGGTAGCTTTAGCTCGCTGTTTTATATGGTTTTACTATCCGGTCTGTTTGGCATGTTTATCTACTACAAAGGGCTAGAGCGCATACCCGCACGCTATGGAACCATTGGCGAGTTGTTCTTCCCAGTTTCCGCAGTAGCCATTAACTGGTATGCCTTTGATGCGACCTTAAGCGCACCGCAGATCATTGGCGCTATCATGTTGGTGGGAGGTGCGCTAATGTTGAGTCGAGAGCCCAATCCTGAGCCTCAATCCACACAAACGGCAAATGCACACTAGGAGTCACTATGCCTTTCTCTTTGCATTCTCAACTGGCAAAAGATACTGACGTTTTAGGTCACTTTCCTCTATCAATCGCGCTACTGCACAAAGACTCGGCTGTGCCTTGGGTAATACTGGTGCCTCAAATAGCGGACCTCAAAGAAATCCACCATATGAGCATAGAGAACCAGCAAACCTTTATGCGTGAATCACAGGTGGTGATGGAGGCGCTAGAGTCGCTGTTTAACCCAGATAAACTTAACTTTGGCGCGCTAGGAAATATGGTTCCGCAACTGCACGTGCATCATATTGCAAGATTCAAGAGCGATATGGCATGGCCGGGACCTGTTTGGGGTAATACTCAGGGTGAGATGCGAGAAGAGAGTGCTCAACAAGAACTGCTAGCCCAAATAAAACAAAAGCTTGGTGAAAATCCAATTTTCTCACCAAGCTAGTCATTTTTTGATTGGGGATTACATCTTAACCGAGATGCCAATCCCCTTATTAAGTGCGTATCTTACTCCAGCAAACTTACCCTTGATGGTGTCCTCGATACGCATCACCTGCCCCTTATCTATCCAGCGCTGCAACATGGCATCTACGCCATCCTCAGACAGACCAAAGTGATTGGCCAATACCTTACGCTCTGAGGTGCCATGCTCCTCCAAATAAGCCTTTAGTTGCTGCAGTATCATGATGACTCCTAGGCTAGGGTTTCAACTTCAACCAAGCGAGAGCGTTTCGCTTCGCGCTTGAGGAGCAGATAGGTCATAAGACCAACCGCGAACACCACTGCAATCCAGATAGAACTAGTCAACGGATTCACGCTAAAGTGCGCCACTTGGTTGTACAGCACAGCACTGAAGTAACCTAAACCCATGGTCCATACCGCAATAAAGCGAGCGTACTTAGCACCAAACTCACGTACATAAGCACCCATAGCTGCCACACATGGGGTATACAGCAGGATGAACAGCAGATAAGCAAACGCTGAGTGTGCTGAGCCAAACTTACCTTGCAGGTTCGCAAATACTGATACATCTACTTCTTGGTCTTCCGCAACCGCTGATGTGTCATCAAGCTCACCTACTTCGATACCTAGCGGGTCACTAAAGCTCAGATCCGCCAAGTTTGCTGGGATCGACATAAAGGCTTCTTCAAGACTGCCCATGAGGTCGTATTCTGCTTCTTCTTCAGATGGGCTTGCATACAGATTATTAAGCGTACCCACCACTGCTTCTTTAGCGAAGATACCGGTTACGATACCCACGGTTGCAGGCCAGTTGTCTTGTTCGATACCCATAGGCGCAAACACAGGAGTAACCACTTGTGCCGCTTTAGATAGCATAGAGTTTTCACTGTCTTGGTTACCAAACTGCCGTCTGTACCGATAGAGTTAACAAAGCTAAGAATGGTTACTACCACAACGATGGTTTTACCTGCACCGAATACAAAGCGCTTCAGCTTCTGCCAAGTCTTGATAATCACGTTATTTAGACGTGGGATCTCATAGTCGGTCATCTCCATGATAAAGCTGTCGCTGTTACCTGGATAGATGGTGTGCTTAAGCAAAAGACCGGTAAATACTGCCGCTAGAATACCAATCAGATATAGAGCAAATACCACGTTCTGACCAGCGCTCGGGAAGAAAGCCGCCGCGAAAAGCGCATATACAGGCAGGCGAGCACCACATGACATGAATGGCGCCATAGATGCTGCTAAGCGACGTTCACGCTCTTGGTCTAGGGTACGGCTTGCCATGATAGCGGGTACGTTACAGCCAAAACCTAGGACAAGAGGAACAAATGCCTTACCCGGTAGACCTACTTTTTGCATTACCTTATCTAGAACAAAGGCTGCACGAGACATATAGCCCGAACCTTCAAGCAAGGTTAGGAATAGATACAGGCCTGCGATTACAGGGATAAAGGTCGCAACCGTCTGGATACCGCCGCCGATACCATCAGCAAGGATGGTCACTAGCCATTCAGGCAGATTTCCATCTAGAAGATAGTGAACCCCATCCACCAGTACAGCGCCAAATGAGATATCGAAGAAGTCGATAAAGGCACCGCCAATGTTGATGGCAAACATGAACATCAGGTACATCACGCCGAAGAAGATAGGAATACCCAACCAGCGGTTGAGGACGATAGCATCGATGCGCTCGCTGATACGGCGGGTTACACGACCATCTTGCGCACGGTTTGCCTTGGTTATCTCGTGTAAGAAAGAGTATTTCACATCCGCAACATGCATTTCGATATCTAGGTCGCTGCCTCTATGGGTTACAACTACAGCATCTCTTACTTCTGCAGGCGCACTATTTAAGATCAGTTGGTCTTGCTCAAGGGCGCGAATAGCTAGAGCACGACTCGCGACGAGCTCATGCTCGAAGAAAGGAGAGATCTCCTCAATCTTGCCTTCAAGCTCTTCGCCATAGTCTAGAGCAAGCGGTTCCACCTCAATACCTTGAGCCAGCATCTTGTGTAAATCAGCCTTCAGCTGATCAACCTCGTTCTGTTTGGTTGCGCTAACTGAAAGTACAGGGCAACCGAGAGCCTTAGCCAGACCTTTTAGATTAATCTTGTGCTTATCTTTAGCCAGTGCATCCATCTTGTTTAGGATCACCACCATAGGGCGGCCAAGCTCACGTAGCTGCAGGGTTACGTATAGGCTACGCTCAAGACAGGTTGCATCGATAACATTGATAATTAGGTCAGCTGGTGTGGATAGCACCGAACGAGAAGCGATGGTCTCATCTAGGCTGTTGGCGTCATTGCCACTGTCTAGTGCATAGATACCTGGAAGGTCGGTCAGAGCAAAGCTCTCACCCGCTAGACTGTAAGTACCGTTTTCTTTTCAACCGTAACACCCGCCCAGTTACCCACCTTTTGGTTAGCTCCAGTGAAGGCATTGAAAAGCGTGGTCTTACCGCTATTTGGGTTACCTACGGTTAGGATTGAATAGTCCATCATGCCACCTCAACTTCTATCTGGTTGGCAGTAGATTTGCGCACAGCCACACTTACATCGCGCACACGCACTTGAAGCGGGTCTCCAAACGGTGCCACACGCACTACAGTTATCGGCGTATTGGGTAAAAGTCCCATCACCATCAACTTCTTGCGTGTCTGACTATCGAGTTGCTGCATAGACACAATGGTTGCGTCCTTTCCAAGGTCCAAATCTGCGAGTTTCATAATCTAAATGCCAATAGTTATCATTTATAAAAAATTGTAAGCGAGTTTATCGTACGGAAACCTCGATTAGGACAAAAAAAGCGCTCTTTTTTAGAGCGCTTTTAGAAAACTTAATTTGCAGATTTGGAAATTAAGAGAGGCAAGACGTAAATGAGTTACTCATCTGACGCAGGAAGTCAAAGTAAGCACCTGGCTTAACCTCGATATCGGATGCCAATGGATCTAGCTGACCTTGGTTTACACCCGTGCCACGCGTTACCGTCTCGATGACCGCAGGCTTGAACTGTGGTTCACTGAATACACACTGAACGTCCCCCTCTTTTAGGCGCGTTTTAATCTGAATAAGTGTTTTCGCACCAGGCTTACGTTCTGGACTTACAGTAAAAGCACCAAGGTGGTTTAGCTCATAGTAGTCTTCGAAGTAGCCATAGGCCTCGTGAAAAACGAAGTAGCCTTATCTTTTACTGGCTTTAGCTCAGCATCAATCTCAAGGGTAGTTTTTTGTAAGTTCGCCAGAAACTCATTTAGATTATCCTGATATTGAGCTGAATTTTCTGGGTCTAATGCTTGGAGCTTTTCCGCAACCGCTTTAGCCACTGAGCCAGCTTGTTTTGGACCAAGCCAGAAGTGAGGGTCATAGCTGCCGTGATGATGATGGTGATCATCATGGTGACCTTCATCAAAAGCGCGAAGATCTACGTTAGATAGCTCACTTACTGTAAGCACATTTTTTGCTCTTCAGTCAAAGAGGTCATAAAACGCTCTAAGTCAGGGCCATACCAAACAATAAGGTCAGCTGAACGGATCTTTTTTACATCAGATGGTTTTAAAGAATAGTCGTGAGGAGACATATTCGAGTCTACTAACGCATGAGACTCTGCTGTGTCTTTGGTGATCTCTTGAGTTATAAGCTGAATAGGCTTGATGCTGCTGAGTACTTCAACCGCGTGGGCATTGACCACAAAGCCAAAACAGGCCAAGGATAATATAAGGCGCTTCATCTAAGGTTGCTTCCTTGCTATGGAGTTAAACTATTGCAAATGTTACTTTATAACATAGTGTAAGTGCAAACCTTTCTCATTTGCAGATTTGCAATATAATACAAGCGTCAAATCATCAGGATATACAATAATTTACCTATGACTCAACTCGTCGAGCTCAATCAGATCACGGTCCAGTTTGACCAAAGAAAGGTGCTAGATAATATCAGTTTTAGCATCAATAGATCTGAGATAACCACACTAATCGGTCCTAACGGCGCTGGTAAATCTACCTTGGTAAAGGTGCTACTTGGTCTGCAGACCAAATACAGTGGCACGATTACTCGAAACAAAAAACTGCGCATCGGCTATGTACCGCAAAAACTCCACCTTAACGAGACTCTGCCTCTGCGTGTAGACAAGTTTTTACAACTGGCGGGCAAATATAGCCAACAGGAGCGAATGGATGCCCTGAATCTGGTTGGCGCTAGCCATCTTTTGAAATCAAATGTGCATAGTCTCTCGGGTGGTGAAAATCAAAGGGTACTTCTGGCTAGAGCACTACTTGGCAGACCTGAGCTGTTGGTTCTGGATGAGCCAGCACAAGGTGTAGACGTTCAAGGGCAAATCGACCTCTACAACCTTATCGATACCCTAAGGCACAGGTTTAGCTGCGCCATATTTATGGTCTCCCATGACCTGCATCTGGTGATGGCGAAAACCGATAAGGTGGTGTGTATTAACCACCACATCTGCTGTTCAGGAACACCATCAGCGATTTCTACTCACCCTAGCTATATAGAGCTGTTTGGTTCGGCTAATGTGGAGCAATCCACCTTTGCGCTATATCAGCATCAACACCTGCATCACCACCACGACCTCTCTGGAGAAGCAGTAGAGGCGACGCACACGACTGCCACAACCACACCCATGGACATAAACATGATTGAGTTTCTGCTTCCCTCTATTCTTGCCGGTATCGGCATCGCACTCGTAGCAGGGCCATTAGGTTCATTCGTGGTATGGCGCAGAATGGCCTACTTTGGCGATACCCTAGCTCACGCCTCTCTAATGGGTCTGGCGCTCGGTTTTCTACTTAATATCAACCTGTATCTAGCACTAGTTGTGGTCTGTTTAGGTCTGGCGGTTGTGCTAGTGACCATGCAAAAACAGCAGCTAGTGGCGACCGATACTCTGCTCGGGATCTTGGCGCACAGTGCCCTGTCCCTAGGTCTGATTGCAGTTAGCTTCTTGGACAATGTGCGAGTAGATTTGATGGGTTACCTGTTTGGTGATCTGCTCTCAGTATCTAACCAAGATGTTGCCTTTATCTATATTGGCGTCGGCGCATCATGTTGATGCTGGTTGCGTTTTGGCGTCCGCTTCTGTCGAGCACAGTAAACGAAGAGTTGGCTGCTGTTGAAGGGGTCAACATCGACTTTATGCGCCTGATTCTCATGCTGATGATAGGCCTAGTGATTGCGGTAGGTATGAAGTTTGTTGGAGCTCTGATCATCACCTCTATGCTGATAATCCCTGCCGCTACAGCTCGTCGCTTCGCCACCAGCCCCGAGCAGATGGCGATGTTGGCTTCAATGATAGGTATAGCTTGCGTATTTGGTGGGCTGAGTATGTCCTGGTTTTATGATACGCCGGCAGGGCCATCGGTGGTGGTGAGTGCGACCTTCTGCTTTGTGCTAGCTCAGTTGAAGCGAGTTTAGTTGTTGGGGAGGTATCGGATATGCTATCGCATTCCGGTATGACAGGGATTTTTATCCTTCCCCAGAAACGAAATATCCCGGCATTGCCGGGATATTGTTTTATGGTCTGGGTTGGTAGTGATTACCAGCCGTGATCTCACGAAGACCTTTACCGATATCTGCTAGAGACTTAACTGTCTTAACACCAGCCGCTTCTAGAGCTTGGAATTTGTCTTCTGCAGTACCTTTACCACCTGAGATGATAGCGCCTGCGTGACCCATACGTTTGCCTGGAGGAGCCGTTACACCTGCGATGTAAGAAACAACCGGCTTAGTCACATTCTCTTTGATGAATGCTGCCGCTTCTTCTTCCGCTGTGCCGCCGATCTCACCGATCATCACGATAGCTTCAGTTTCTGGGTCTTCTTGGAACAGTTTTAGGATGTCGATGAAGTTTGAACCTGGGATAGGGTCACCACCGATACCAACACAAGATGATTGACCAAAGCCTTCATCTGTAGTCTGCTTAACTGCTTCGTAAGTAAGAGTACCAGAGCGAGAAACGATGCCTACCTTACCCTTCTTATGGATATGACCAGGCATGATACCGATCTTACACTCATCAGGAGTGATAACACCTGGGCAGTTTGGACCGATCATGCGAACGCCAGTCTCTTCTAGCTTCACCTTAACGTCGATCATGTCTGTTGTAGGGATACCCTCGGTGATAGTCACGATAAGCTCAATGCCTGCATCGATAGCTTCAAGGATAGCGTCCTTACAGAACGGAGCTGGTACGTAGATTACTGTCGCCGTTGCGCCAGTTGCCTCTACTGCTTCACGCACTGTGTTAAACACAGGTAGACCAAGGTGAGTTTGACCACCCTTGCCTGGTGAAACACCACCAACCATCTGGGTGCCGTATGCGATTGCTTGCTCAGAGTGGAAGGTTCCTTGACCACCAGTGAAGCCCTGGCAGATTACTTTAGTGTCTTTATTAATTAGTACAGACATTATTTCGCCTCCGCAGCAGCAACAACTTTCTGAGCTGCGTCTGTTAGTGACTCAGCAGCAATGATATCAACGTCAGAGTTCGCTAGAACCTCACGGCCTAGGTCTGCATTTGTACCTTCTAGGCGAACCACTACAGGTACAGTTACGCCTACTTCTTTCACTGCGCCGATGATGCCTTCAGCAATCATGTCACAACGAACGATACCACCAAAGATGTTAACTAGAACCGCTTTAACATTGTCGTCAGAAAGGATGATCTTAAACGCTTCTGCTACACGCTCTTTAGTCGCGCCGCCACCTACATCTAGGAAGTTTGCTGGCTTACCACCGTGCAGATTAACGATGTCCATAGTACCCATTGCTAGGCCGGCACCGTTTACCATGCAGCCTACGTTACCGTCTAGAGCAACATAGTTCAGCTCCCACTGAGCCGCGTGCGCTTCACGCTCATCTTCTTGCGAAGGATCGTGCATTTCACGAAGCTTAGGCTGACGATAAAGTGCGTTTGAATCGATGTTGATCTTTCCGTCTAGGCACAGCAGGTTACCTTCACCTGTGATTACCAGTGGGTTGATCTCTAGTAGCGCTAGGTCGTACTGAGCAAACATATCGCCAAGACCCATAAAGATCTTCACGAACTGCTTGATTTGATCGCCTTCAAGACCAAGCTTGAACGCAAGCTCACGGCCTTGGTAAGACTGAGGACCTACTAGCGGTCGATAGCAGCTTTATGGATCAGCTCAGGTGTCTCTTCAGCCACCTTCTCGATCTCAACGCCACCTTCAGTAGAAGCCATGAAAACGATCTTACGGCTAGCACGATCAACAACCGCACCTAGGTATAGCTCGTTTGCAATGTTTGAGGCTTCTTCAACCAAGATCTTGGTTACAGGCTGGCCATTTGCATCTGTTTGGTAAGTTACTAGGTTTTTGCCTAGCCACTTTTGAGCAAACTCTTTTACGCCATCTTTAGTGTCGTGCAATTCAACGCCGCCCGCTTTACCACGGCCACCTGCGTGAACCTGACACTTAACTACTTTTTTAGCTGTGCTGATACGACCAGCAGCTTCAAAGGCTTCCTGCGGAGTGTCACAGGCATAACCCTCTGGCACTGGCAGTCCGAATTCTGCGAATAACTGCTTCGCTTGGTATTCATGCAAATTCATTGATTTCTTCCATTTATGTTCTGAATCGGGAAACCCAATTTCAGATTATCCTCGCGTTAAAGGAGGTACTTTAACTGGTGTAGGGTACTCTTGAGCTTGTGAACCAAAGTGGTTCAACTGGGGGAGATAACTCCCCCAATTCTTTAATTAAACGTCTAGCAGTAGACGTGCTGGATCTTCTAGCAGCTCTTTGATGGTCACTAGGAAGCTTACTGACTCTTTACCATCGATTAGACGGTGATCGTAAGAAAGCGCTAGGTACATCATTGGCAGGATCTCAACCTTACCGTTCACCGCCATTGGGCGCTCTTGGATTTTGTGCATACCCAAGATTGCTGCTTGAGGTGGGTTGATGATAGGGGTCGACATTAGCGAGCCAAACACACCGCCGTTAGTGATGGTGAAGTTACCACCCATCAACTCATCTACGGTTAGCTTGCCGTCACGGCCTTTGATTGCTAGCTCTTTGATGCCTTTTTCGATGTCAGCAAAGCCTAGAGTGTCACAGTCTTTTAGAACTGGAGTTACTAGACCGCGTGGGGTAGAAACCGCCATGCTGATGTCGAAGTAGTTGTGATAAACGATATCATCGCCATCGATAGAAGCGTTTACTTCTGGGAAGCGTTTCAGAGCTTCGGTTACCGCCTTCACGTAGAAAGACATAAAGCCTAGGCGCACATCGTGGCGCTTCTCGAATGAATCCTTGTACTGAGCACGCAGATCCATGATTGGCTTCATGTTCACCTCGTTAAAGGTGGTTAACATAGCCGTGCTGTTCTTCGCTTCTAGAAGACGATTCGCTACCGTCTTACGCAGACGAGTCATAGGCACGCGCTTCTGACTGCGAGCTACTGTCGCAAGATTCTCAATCGGCGCTTCTTCTTTCTTCGGAGCAGGTTTAGATGCATTCGCTAGATGCGCTTCTACGTCTTCACGTGTGATGCGACCACCGACACCTGTGCCTTTCACATCAGATGCGCTTAGGCTGTGCTCTGCTAGCAGGCGACGAACCGCTGGGCTTAGGGCATCATTGTTCTCTTCAGTTAGCGCAGCTTTATGGCGCTTGTCTGGAGACGCTTCAGTTTGCTCAGTGGTGTCCTTAGTCGGTTCACCAGCAACTGCGCCAGGCTTAAGCTTAGCGATTAGCTGCTTAGCGAGAACAGTTGCACCGTCAGCTTCAATGATTTCTTCAAGTACGCCTGCTTCTGGAGCCGGTACTTCTAGAACGACTTTATCGGTTTCGATATCAACCAACACTTCATCACGCTCAACGCGCTCGCCAGGTTGCTTGTGCCAGGTTGCAACCGTCGCATCTGCAACAGATTCAGGTAAATCTGGAACCAGAATTTCAATTGTCATTTCTTGGGATTCCTTATTCTTCTAGTTCTTTATCAATAGTTAGCGCGTCGTCGATCAACGCTTTTTGTTGTTTCAGGTGAACAGACATATAACCCACCGCTGGTGATGCCGAGGCTGGACGGCCGGCATAATTTAGCGTGGTGTTAAATGGCGTTGCCGCACGGAAGTTGTGTTGGCTCGAGTACCAAGCCCCTTGGTTTTGAGGCTCTTCCTGACACCAAACAAAGTCTGTCACTTGTGGTAGATAGAGATAGCTTCACGCACATCGGTAAGCGGGAACGGATACAGCTGCTCAACACGAATAATGGCTACATCATCAATCTCACGCTTACGACGCTCTTCTAGCAGGTCAAAGTACACCTTGCCTGAACAGAAGACGACGCGACGGATCTTGCTCGGCTCTAACTCGTCAATCTCGTTGATTACCGGCTGGAAGGTACCCTCGGCTAGCTCTTCTAGTGTTGAAGTACATAGCGGGTGACGCAGCAAAGACTTAGGCGACATCACGATAAGCGGACGACGCATAGGACGTACAACCTGACGACGTAGCATGTGATAAACCTGAGCCGGAGTAGATGGAACTACTACCTGAATGTTCTGCTCAGCACACAGCTGTAGATAACGCTCTAGACGTGCCGAGGAGTGCTCTGGCCCTGACCTTCATAGCCGTGTGGCAGCAGCATGGTGATGCCGCATAGTCGGCCCCACTTCTGCTCACCGGATGAAATGAATTGGTCGATTACTACCTGCGCACCGTTGGCAAAGTCACCGAACTGCGCTTCCCAAAGGGTCAAACCGCCTGGCTCTGCTGTTGCGTAGCCATATTCGAACGCCAGTACCGCTTCTTCAGAAAGCACTGAATCAAATACCTGGAAAGGACCTTGCTTGTCATGCACATGGGCTAGAGGCACATAAGTGCTCGCATCGCCTTGGTTATGCAGAACTGCGTGACGGTGGAAGAAGGTACCACGGCCTGAATCCTGACCAGAGATACGAATGCGCTTGCCATCATCTACTAGGGTTGCGTAAGCAAGGGTTTCCGCCATACCCCAATCGATAGCTTTCTCGCCCTCGATCATGGCCATGCGATCGTTGTAAAGCTTGTTAACTCGGCTCTGTAGCTTGTGGCTGTCTGGATACTGGCAGATACGCTGACCAAGCTCTTTCAGACGCTCAAGCTCAAACTCATTGTCCCACTTCATATCCCACTCATGACCAAGATATGGAGACCAGTCTACTGAGTGCATCGCCATTGGACGCCACTCTTTAACCACTACTTCACCATGATCCAGCGCGTCACGATATTCGTTTACAAGCTGGGTCGCAGTATCGATGCCGATCTCTTCGCGCTCCATCATCACGTCTGCGTATAGCTTGCGTGGGGTTGGGTGCTTCTTGATCTTCTGATACATCAGAGGCTGAGTTGCATTTGGCTCGTCGGCTTCGTTATGGCCGTGACGGCGATAACAAACCAAGTCGATCACTACATCACGCTTAAAGGTGTTGCGATAATCCAGAGCGATACGTGTAACGAAGGCAACCGCTTCTGGGTCATCTGCGTTAACGTGGAAAATTGGTGCCTGTACCATCTTAGCGATGTCGGTACAGTACATGGTCGAGCGTGTATCACGTGGGTTTGATGTAGTGAAACCAATCTGGTTGTTCACTACGATGCGAACCGTACCGCCTACTTGGAAACCGCGCGCCTGAGACATGTTGAAGGTCTCTTGCACTACACCCTGACCTGCGATTGCCGAGTCACCGTGGATGGTGATAGGCAGAACCTTGTCACCATGTTTGTCACCAAGACGGTCCTGACGTGCCCTTACCGAGCCGATAACCACAGGGTTAACGATCTCAAGGTGAGAAGGGTTAAACGCTAGCGCTAGGTGAACGTTGCCACCTGGAGTTGCGAAGTCCGCAGAGAAGCCTTGGTGGTACTTAACGTCACCTGTACCCCAGGTTTCGTCGTGCTTACCAGCAAACTCATCGAATAGGTCTTGAGGCTTCTTACCCAAAACGTTGACCAGCATGTTCAAGCGGCCACGGTGGGCCATGCCGATAACAACCTCACGCATGCCACTACGGCCTGCATGACGGATCAGTCTTTGGTCATTGGGATAAGGGCATCACCACCCTCTAGAGAGAATCGCTTCGCGCCGGGGAATTTGGCACCAAGATAACGCTCTAGACCTTCAGCTGCAGTCAGCTCATCAAGGTAAGTGATTTTTTCATCTAGCGAAAACTCAGGCTGTGACTGCACTGATTCCAGACGCTGCTGAACCCAGCGCTTCTGTTCAGTGTTGGTCATGTGCATGTATTCTGCACCGATTGAGCCACAGTAGGTTTTGTTTAGTGCGGTATAGAGGTCTTTAAGCTGCATGGTTTCTTGCGCGACTGCGAAAGAACCTACGTTAAAGCTCTCATTAAGATCGTCTTCGGTAAGACTGTGGAATGCTGGGTCCAGTTCTGGCTGAACTGGGCGCTGCCAAAGACCAAGCGGGTCGAGGTTGGCCGCTTGATGTCCTCTGAATCGGTAGGCGTTGATCAGCTGTAGGACTTTTACTTGCTTTGCATCGACATCAGGATCACTGACCTGGACACTATAATGCTTTGTCTCTTGTGCAAGTCTGCGGAAGTAGTCACGAACTCGCGTATGGGATTGCTCCCCTGCTTCAGGAGCTTGCGCAGGCAAACCCTCGAAGACGCGCTTCCATTCCTCACTAACCAGATCTGGGTCACTTAGATAGAGTTCGTAGAGTTCTTCCACGTACACTGCATTGGCGCCAGCCAAGTGAGAAGACTCGAGCCAGGCCTTCATCACACCGTTATGCATATATTCCCTTAACTAGTAATTTCTTATTCACTATTTCGGTCTATGCCGAACTTATCTCTTCAAAATCAGCTGCAGAGCAACCAATTTGGGCTAAAACAGGCTTAACAGTAAACTCTGAAAAGCCTGTAATTTCAATCATCTAAACAGAGCGATTCACTAGCATGGTCTTAATATGTCCAATCGCTTTGGTTGGGTTCAAACCCTTAGGACATACACTGACACAGTTCATGATGCCATGACAACGGAAAACACTAAATGCGTCGTCTAAATTGCTAAGACGCTCATCTGTTGCCGTATCTCGGCTATCGATTAACCAACGATACGCCGCAAGCAGACCTGCAGGGCCGATAAACTTATCAGGTTCCACCAGAAAGATGGGCAAGAGGTGGTACAACACGCGCACATGATGCACTCATACAGACCATCTAGATGCGCTCGCTCTTCTGGAGACTGCTTGTTCTCGCGTGACGGTGGTAAGTCACCATCTGAGATCAAGAACGGCTTCACCTTAGCGTAGTTGTCGTAGAACTGAGTCATGTCGACGATAAGGTCACGAACCACAGGCAGACCCGGCAGCGGACGAATAGTAATAGTGTCGCCTTTCAGCGCAGACAGCGGCGTGATACACGCCAGACCGTTTTTACCATTCATGTTCAAACCGTCACTGCCACATACACCCTCACGACAAGAGCGTCGGAACGACAGGCTTGCATCCTGCTCTTTCAATAGGATAAGAGCATCCAACACCATCATGTCAGACCCTTCTTCCACCTCTAGGGTGTACTGCTTCATGTAGGGTCTAGAGTCCACATCTGGGTTATAGCGATAGATAGAGAAATTCAAGTTCATATCCCGCCCCTTAGTAAGTTCGTGCTTTTGGTGGAAACGCTTCGCGGTGAACAGGCTCCATGTTCACGTCACGCTTAGTCATAGCTTCGGTTTCCGGGTTGTAAATAGAGTGGCATAGCCACTGCTCATCATCACGGTCCGGGAAGTCGAAGCGAGCGTGTGCGCCGCGGCTCTCAGTGCGGTAGTTTGCCGCTACAGCCGTTGCAAATGCCGTTTCCATTAGGTTATCAAGCTCAAGACACTCGATACGTTGAGTGTTGAACTCGCTAGATTTATCGCTTAGGTGTGCATCAGCTAGACGCTCGCGGATAACCTTAAGCTCTTCAAGACCGTTTGCCATCGCCTCACCTTCACGGAATACCGAGAAGCTGTTTTGCATGCAGGTTTGTAGGTCTTTACGAATCTGTGCTGGGTCTTCACCGCTGGTGCTGTTCTCCCAACGCATAGTGCGCGCTAGAGACTCTTCGATGTCTGATTCAGATGCATCACGAGCTTCAGATTGTGCCGCTAGGGTTTCGCCTAGATGCAGACCAGTTGCACGGCCAAATACCACCAGGTCTAGTAGCGAGTTACCGCCTAGACGGTTAGCACCGTGTACCGATACAGAAGCAATTTCGCCGCAAGCAAATAGACCTTGAACGTCAACATCATTGCCGCTCGCATCTTGCTTGATAGCCTGACCAGAAACCTGAGTCGGAACACCACCCATCATATAGTGACAGGTTGGGATAACCGGGATTGGCTCTTTAATTGGGTCAACGTGAGCAAAGGTGCGAGAAAGCTCAAGGATACCCGGTAGACGAGACTCGAGTACGTCTTTACCTAGGTGGTCTAGCTTAAGCTTGATGTGTGGACCCCATGGGCCGTCACAGCCTCGACCTTCACGGATCTCGATCATCATAGAGCGAGCTACTACATCACGACCTGCCAAGTCTTTGGCATTCGGTGCATAACGCTCCATAAAGCGCTCACCGTCTTTATTTAGAAGGTATCCACCCTCACCTCGACAGCCTTCAGTCACAAGTACACCTGCGCCTGCGATACCGGTTGGGTGGAACTGCCACATCTCCATGTCCTGCATAGGTACACCGGCGCGAAGCGCCATACCTACACCGTCACCTGTGTTGATGTGTGCGTTAGTAGTAGATTGATAGATACGGCCTGCACCGCCGGTTGCTAGAACCGTCGCCTTAGATTTGAAGTAGCAGATCTCTCCGGTTTCCATGCAGATTGCAGTACAACCCACGATAGCGCCATCTTGGTTCTTCACCATATCTAGCGCATACCACTCACTGAAAATGGTGGTTTTATGCTTGATGTTCTGCTGATACAGGGTGTGCAGAAGTGCGTGACCGGTGCGGTCTGCTGCAGCTGCTGTACGCGCAGCCTGCTCGCCACCGAATTGCTTCGACTGGCCACCAAACGGGCGTTGATAGATGGTACCGTTCTCAAAGCGGGAGAATGGAAGACCCATCTTCTCAAGCTCGATAACAGATTCTGGACCGTTCTTACACATATACTCGATTGCGTCTTGGTCACCGATATAGTCAGAGCCTTAACCGTGTCATACATGTGCCACTGCCAGTCATCCTGGTGAGAGTTACCTAGGGCTACTGTGATGCCACCCTGCGCAGATACTGTGTGTGAACGAGTCGGAAATACTTTTGATAGCAGAGCGCACGAAAGCCCCTGCTCTGAAATTTGTAGCGCGGCACGCATACCCGCACCACCAGCACCAATGACTATTGCGTCAAACTCACGAACTGGAATCGTCATTTATGCCCCCCAAAGAATGAATAAGCCAGAGAAGAAATAGCCAAATAGAACTGCAATCAATGCAAATTGCAGGCTGCCTCGAAGCAGAGTTGGCTTGATATAGTCAGTCAGCACTTGCCACAAACCGATCCATGCGTGAATTAAGATGCTAGCTAGTGCGACCATAGTGAATACTTTTGTGAACAGGCTTTCAAAGAAGCCGTTCCACTGCATATAACCCACATCACCGGCCATTAGGAAAAAGCCACAGATATAGATGGTGTAAAGGGTCAAGATAATGGCAGAGGCACGAATAAGGATGAAATCATGTACGCCATTACGACCTAAGGTTGAAACGTGCTTTACCATACGATTACCCCTGCCAGTAGTGCTAGAACGCCTGTAATGATGAAAGAAACCTGCGCGCTCTTAGCGCCGCTTTCTAGCTCTTCGAAATACCCCAAGTCCTGACATAGGTGACGAATACCGCCCACAATGTGATAGAAAAGTGCGGTTAGCATGCCCCACAGAATGAACTTAACGAAGAAGCCATCTACAAAACTGGCTGCTTCCATAAAGCCCTGTGGCGAAGACAATGAAGTAGAGAGTAACCACAACAACACACCCACGAATACAAACGTAATTACGCCTGAAACTCGGTGTAGGATGGATGCTATAGCGGTAATGGGAAAATGGATCGTTTGCAGATCCAGGTTGACGGGTCTTTGATTTTTCTTGGTCACGGCGCGCTCACTCAGCTCCTTTGAGCATTGTTAAATGCAAATAGATGATGAATTCTCAAAAATTTAACAAAAGCTTACAGAATGTAAGAAATACTTCTGTAGCAATGAAGCCTTATAGTTGTCGTAAAACTGCCTGTCCGCCTCTTTTTAATCCAGAGCGAGGCTGAACGGTCGGGGGATGGGGCTGAACTTCATCGTCACTATAAGGTCGTTAACATACTAATACAATCGAGTTAACAAAATATGCTACATAGGCCAGACTTTTAATCTTTATATGTATAAAAATCAAAACAAGTGCACACAAAAAGTTATATAAATTGACATCAATCCCGAACCTAAGTACAAATTCGGGGCACCATTGGAGAAAAATGGAACAATAAATAACAAAGGAGAATGTTATGGCAGACAAGCAAGCGACTCTTAACATAAAGGGTCAAGCGCCTATCGAACTGCCGATTATGGAAGGTACTGTTGGCCCAGACGTAATTGATGTTCGTACACTGGGAAGCAAAGGCTTCTTTACTTTTGACCCAGGTTTTCTTGCCACTGCATCTTGTGAATCTCAAATAACTTATATCGACGGCGGCGCGGGTATCCTTCTACACCGTGGCTACCCAATCGATCAGTTGGCGAACAATGCAGATTATCTAGAAGTTTGTTACATCCTGCTTTATGGCGAAGCACCAACTCGCGCACAATACGAAGACTTCAAGACCATCGTAGCTCGTCACACTATGGTTCATGAGCAAATTGCGAGTTTCTTCCACGGTTTCCGTCGCGACGCACACCCAATGGCGGTGATGTGTGGCGTAGTTGGCGCACTAGCGGCCTTCTATCACGACTCTTTGGACGTTGCCAATGACAAACATCGGGAGATCGCGGCGTTCCGTCTATTGTCAAAGATGCCGACTCTGGCAGCTATGTGTTACAAATACAGCATTGGACAACCGTTCATCTATCCTCGTAACGACCTAACCTATGCAGAAAACTTCCTGCATATGATGTTCGCAAATCCTTGCGAAGAGTATGAGGTTAACCCTGTGGTTGCTCGTGCTATGGATAAAATCTTTACCCTGCACGCAGACCACGAACAGAACGCTTCAACTTCGACTGTACGTCTAGCAGGTTCATCGGGTGCTAACCCATTTGCATGTATTGCAGCGGGTATCGCATCTCTTTGGGGCCCTGCACACGGCGGTGCTAACGAAGCTTGCCTACGTATGCTGGAAGAAATCGGTAGCGTAGACAACATCGAAGAGTTCGTAGCTCGCGCGAAAGACAAAGATGACCCATTCCGTTTGATGGGCTTTGGTCACCGCGTGTATAAGAACTACGACCCACGTGCGACTGTAATGCGTGAAGCTTGCCACGAGGTATTGAAAGAGCTAAACATCAAGGATCCACTACTAGACGTAGCTATGGAGCTTGAGCGTATCGCCCTTTCTGACGAGTACTTCGTAGAGAAGAAACTGTATCCAAACGTAGACTTCTACTCAGGTATCATCCTTAAAGCGATCGGTATCCCAGTATCTATGTTCACAGTAATCTTCGCTATCTCACGTACTATTGGCTGGATTGCACACTGGAACGAGATGCACAGTGACCCGCACAACCGTATCGGTCGTCCGCGTCAGCTGTACACAGGTGAAGCACAACGTGAATTTAAGTCTCTACACGAGCGCGAATAATTCACTCGCAATAAAAAACAA
>BBSB01000018.1:0-98600 GCA_000830455.1 Vibrio sp. JCM 19236 | reverse complement strand
GAAAGCGGCCTATAGCCGCTATCTTTATAAATGAGGACCAATACTCGCTACAAAAGTTTTAATCTCACCTTCTATTTGAGCGAAGGTAAAATAAATTCTTTTATGGTAGTAAGTATAATCTTTCGGATCATTGCTACTATTTGGCTTTAAATGATACTCACAATTTACCTTATTCTCAGATATTTCTGGGAACAAGAACTTCATATCATCTTTACCATTTTTACCTTGTGTAGAGCAATCACATTCAGCCAAATGTCCTAATATGTCCAAGTCTTCAGGAATTTTCATTTCCGCTTGGTGAGAGTTTAGTGCTTTTAAACATTTTGTAATAGCAACTGAAAAATTAGTAATCCCACCGTCACCTATATCATCTAAAGTATCCTTACAATCAGCATGAAAAGTGATATTAGAAAAGTGACTTTCGGCTCTAGTAAAGTAGCTATTTTCATCTATTGGGAATAACGACAAAGCAGCTTCATAATGTTCAGAAAACTCAATCTGATTCCGAAAAAATCGGTGGCCTGATATCGGAATTATAGGTACGTATAGTAGAGGATACTCTTCTACCGTTCTATCTAACTCATTTTTAGCTTTTTTCCTTAATCTCTTGACTTGAGTACGAGGTAAAGTCATATCCTTTGAGATAATCTCTATAGAGCTTTTGCTGAAAGGCAATTTTCATTCCTCGATCACCACCAAACTCAAAGTTATGGATTTGCTCATCGATAGACAAACCAAAGTATTTATCTTCTCGAATGTCATTCGCAACAATAAAACTTACAGACTCTTGTGTATAAGTATCTTTCAAAGCCTTAAAAACAAGGAACTGTTGAGTTAATTCCGTAAAACTTGAGAAGTGAGGTGTGTTAAAGCTAAAATTTGATATACCTATCTGTATTTTCATACATCTTTACCACTCAACAATATATCCATATCGATAAGCTGTTGGTCGAAGAATTGATCAGGCCATTCAGATAACTCCCCTTGTTCATTAACTGTAATTGGTATTGCATGACTACAATGATTATCTAAATCAGCTTCTACTTGATAGATCTTGATATTATTACAATCCACCTTTTTGAGCCTTGGCATCAAGCGCATTCCATTGATGAGGTGATCACTATGAGTTTCTACAATAACTTGTACACCAGCTTCAGCTGTAAGGGCAATAAGACGACCTAAGTAACTCTGGCCTTTTGGATGAAGGTGAGCCTCTGGATTTTCAATAATGACTAAACCACCTTCTCTTGTATAAAGTAGCGCTGTTACTATTGAAAGTGCGTAGCTAACCCCAAAACCAATGTTAAGTGGTTTTAGTGCCTTATTTCCATTTTGCTCAAATACGTTTACAGAAGTAGAAGCTTCATCAAAAAACTTAGATGTTATAGATATACCAGGCTAATTTCTTTTAACCAGGCATCAATTTGACGAGGCAATGAAGTCTGCTCTTCATTTGGATGTAACCTAGGATCTAAAGAAGCACCTTCTGATGTATTAACACCACCTACAAATAAGCGTTGAGATCTCCCCGAACGAGATAAGAACTCGGAGGTGAATTCCCCTTTAGTACCTAACCAATTTTTATGGAAGCCACCTGATTTAGCGAGCTCGTAATTGGCTCTAGGGCCATATCGTTCCGCTTCCAAAAACTGTAAGGTATCTATAATATTTCGTAGCGACGTTTTTGAACTATCCGATGGAGGAATCAATACGGACAAGTCTTTATTAGAGTGTTTTTCTTGAGTATCTATATCTCTATAACCCCAAGACATCACATGAGAATCAACTTCTAGCTCAATACTCATATTAGCATCTTCTGCATTTTGATGATGAACATCATTAAGATTGCCTAACTCAACAAGTTCTCCATTTAGTGCGACGTTATGTTCAAAGTATGACTGAAGAGGGATAGAAATAGCCTGAATCGCAGTGCTTTTTCCCACTGAGTTATTGCCACAAAATACTGTCAATTTAGAGAATCTAAATTCTTCTTCTTTATATGACTTGAAATTATGTAATTTAAGCTTATTAATCATTAAAATCACCTAGCACTGGCTTTATATCAACAATGATACCTGTCGATTTTTTTAATATATTTACAAATGAATCGAATCTATATTTAACAGTAACTCGCTTGCCTGTAGACAAAGATATAGAGTATGAAAATCCTCTATTATTTTCTGCATATACCTCAGACTCCCATACTGCGAACTCTGTAGAATCGTTGTTTATTGCATCATATAGTTCAAATACTAATTCTTCAGAACCAACTCGTAAGTCATTAATTTGGTTTTCATTAAGATATGCGAATGTAGCTACAATCACCTCAAATAACGGCTTACTAATAGGAACTACTCGATCGGTCTCTATCGTCTTTTTAAAAGCAAGTTCGCCAAAAATTTCATGTGCTAAACTAAGTCCTTGCTTAAATTTTTTCTCAATCTCGAGAATAGTATCACTGCTTCGATTTGATAAACTTGAATCACCCATATCGATTGCCTCTTCATGATCCAAAAACAAACTAAGCTGATTGATTTTTTCCATGCTAGTACAAAGGAACGAATCATAGGTCTTATAATGAAAATCTTTGTACCCTAGAACGATGTAGGCAAGAGCTGACAAGCATAGCCCCATATCTTTTTGTCGATGTGGGTTAACTTTATTATTTGTTGCTTTTTTAAATTCTCGGCTAGACGATAAATAACGTAAAAGCTTAACGCTTACACCTTGATACATTGCTGAACGAATTTCTTGATCACTTAGCTTGACACCATAAGTATTTATGCGATGAAAGAGCTCAACGATTAAATTATCATGGTCTGATTCATCATCAATGACGTGAGCCGTGATTTGATATTCTCTAATTTTTCGCTTATCTAATCTCGATAAACCACTAAAGAATTTCCCATTGTAACTATCGTCTATTGACTCCAAACCATTAAGAGCAAAGTCGTCTTTCATGAAATTGTAGATTGTAGTAATCCGTTGAAGGCCATCAACAACAATCCAATCACCATCATTTCTTTCGGCAAAATAAAATGCAGGTAAAGGCAACCCCATTAATATTGATTCAATAAGTTTTGATTGGCGAGCTGGCTTCCAAACTCGATCTTCACGTTGAAAATCAGGCTGTAGTTCAATTTCATCGTAACTTAAACGCTCAAAAATAAGAGATAATACTGGAGTTATATGATGAATTCGGAGACCACTATTATTACGGTCTCGTTCAAGACTAGTTTTAGATTCGGGAGTTGCACCTACAAGTAAATCCCCGGTAATACGATGATCTTCGACTTCATTCTCAACACCAGTATAAGTTTCGTCTTCAATAAGCTCTTCAACAGGTAATGCTGGTAAGTATTCGATCTTAGAACTTTTAGTATTTTTTAGTTTATTCAGCTCTCCGTTTACTGTTACAACCGAATCACTAACTATACTTTCAAGTTCAAGCAAGTCATTTAGAGCCCGTTCAAAACCTTTTGCTACGGTGTTGCTTAGGTTAGATGTTTCAAGTTGCTTTAAAGTCGAACGTAACTTAGAAATAACTGAGGTCTGCTGTGAAGAGATCTCTAAGTTACTCAAAGCATAGTAATTATCGATTCTAGATAAAACAAGGCTAAGCTCATCGCCGATTAATTCAGACAAAGAACCGAACTCATGAACGGAAGCACCACGAAGAAAGATATGCTTTTTACCCTTAAATCGAAAATGTTGTATGTAGGGTAAGTTTGCAAAGATGGTTTCTGGCTGATTGCGACTGCTACCACTACCAAATAGTGCTTGATCGACATTGGTAAAACCTTTATGTGTCAAATCAGCCATATAGCCTCTAACTCCCAAAAAATCGAGCGTTCCCTTCTTCGCCTAATTTAGACGAAACAAAATACTTTTTTGATTCAAAATCAATTTTTGTAAGGTAAATGGGCTCTGTTTTGGGGTTTAAAGATTGAAGTTGTTTTCCGACGAGTTGCTCTATATCAGATAAAACATCTTTGAAGTGCATAAATAGGGCCTAGTTAAGATAGCAATTACTTAAGGCAAGTTTACCACGACTAAATCTTAATGTGCTAGGCTGGTTCATAACGTTGTGAAACGTATAAAAAAGGAGCTAAATAGCTCCTCTTCTTTATAGTGATTTTAGATAGTTTTGTATGGTTTCAGCTAACCCTTCAGCGGCCAAATATGGAACCCCATTACCGATGGTTTTAAACATATCGGATAGAGTCATTGTCGGTGGAAAACAAAACTCCTTCGGCAATGATTGAATAGCTAGAGATTCTGCTGCACTTAACCTGCGAGATTTATACGGGTGTAAGTGAACTTCATTATTTCCATATGCTGCGGTTGGCGAGTAGCGCCATCTATGAAGACGTTTAAATGATTTCTTACTGTCATCACCTTCTAAGATCGATTCAAACCTATGCATGGCTTGAGGCTTAAAGTGGTGCGTTGAGTTCGGATGGTTGTATACATCGTTCTTCTTAAACCAATGTTCAACTGTCAATTCATTAAACTCTGAAAGCGACTCAGGGAGCTCTTTCTTGGAGTCTTGTGTATATTCTTCATTTCCAGGCCACATAGCTTTATTAAGAACTACGGTTCTATCGAATTTAGCTTTGGCTTCCCAGTTAAACTGCGTTTCCAGCTGCTTGCTTGTGATGCCATCGGCTCGTGACTCATGAATGCCGAAAAGTAAAATACGGTCTCTATCTTGAGGAACTCCATATTCGATACAGTTGGTTAAACGGTCTGTAAGAATATAACCTTCTTTCTCTAATCGTTCTTTCATTTCATCATAAAAGGCACGGTGCTTTACGGTTCTCCAAAGCCCTTTTACATTCTCGAACAAAAAGAAATCAGGCTTGTTCTGAATAATTGCATCAATATAAACGCGACTTAGCTTGCCGTTTTCACCTTCAGAACCTTTGTTTTTCCCTGCTACCGAGAAATCAGGGCACGGTGGTCCACCAATAAACCCAACCAATGAGTCAGCTTTTGCATCTTCCACATACTCTCTTAGCTCATCAGCTTTATCGCCAGTAACAAAGTCCTCAATACTTCCAAGAAAATGACCATACTTAGGTTTTGGCAATTCCATAACATCTCTAGAGTACTCGTAAGCATCTAAAAACGGTTTATGAAATTCATTGACGAAACGAACATCAAACCCTGAACGTTCAAAAGCCTAAATCCAAAAAACCGCTACCGGAAAAAAATGAGAAAATAATTGGTCGTTGTTGAGATGACAAAGGAGAACCTTTCTAATTGTTAATTCTATCGGTAATTACTACCCAGCTCGTCATAATACAACATCACAACAGTAGCTAAAATAGGATTCTACTCTAGATAGATAGTTTCGTAATTGTTCCAAAATTACGAGATGAAACATTGAAGTACATTCTAGCATATTTATACTGTTTTTATATACAGCATAATTACTAGTAATCATGTCTATCCGCAACCTAAAAGATGGTTCCAAAAAACCTTGGCTATGTGAGTGCTACCCAAACGGTCGCACGGGTAAGCGTGTTCGCAAGAAGTTTGCAACTAAAGGCGAAGCCGCTGCTTTTGAACGCTTCACGATGAAAGAGATAGAAGATAAACCCTGGACTGGAGAAAAACCTGATCACCGAAGGCTCTCGCAGCTTATCGAATTATGGTTCGAACACTATGGTGCAACCCTCGCCAACGGGCCAGTTATCAAAAGTAAATTCCTAAAGATGGCAGCAGCTATGGGTAACCCAATCGCTTCTACGTTTTCTTCTAAGGTGTATTCCGAGTTTCGTAGCCGTCGTATGTCTGGTGAATTTATCTTCGTTGATGCACGTTGGCAGAAAGGCGCACCGAGTATCTCAACCCTAAACTCCGAGCTTGCAAGGTTTAAAGCTATGGTAAGTAAATTGAAAGAACTGGGAGAATGGAAAGGCCCAAACCCATTAGAAGAGGTAAAGCCATTTAAAGACCATGAACGTACTATGGCATTCCTGCAGAAAGAGCAAATATCCCTTTTGCTTGAGCAAGTCGAAGGACATCAACGTACGGATATGCTCAAAATAGTTAAGCTTTGCTTGTCTACCGGCGCCCGCTGGAACGAAGCTGCTCAGCTAAAAGGATCACAGCTAAGTAAGTTCAAGGTGACTTTCACGAATACCAAGACTAAGAAGAATCGCTCTGTACCTATCTCTGAATCGCTTTACAACGAAATCTATAAACCAACATCAGGAAAGCTGTTTGAACAGTGTTACACGCCCTTCTGCTACATTCTGAAGAACAAACTCGGTGTTGAATTGCCTTCTGGTCAAGCTTCACATGTTTTGCGCCACACGTTCGCTAGCCACTTTATGATGAACGGCGGCAACATTCTTGTGCTGAGAGACATTCTAGGCCATGCCGATATCAGCATGACGATGCGATATGCACACTTCGCACCTGATCACCTTTCAGAAGCAATCACTCATAACCCAATCACTAATCTGTAGTTTGTCGCCACTCTACCGCCACAAAAAATAAATTCTCTGTCGCCACTTTGTCGCCACTTGGTGATTTCCAGACAAAAAAGAGCCGCAAAATGCGGCTCTTAATAATTCGTAATTTCCGAACTATTGGATTACTTCTCTTTACCGAAGATTACGTTCTCTTGCTCTTGTACGCGGATGAAGGTAGTACGCTTGGTTAGCTCTTTAAGCTTCGCTGCGCCTACGTATGTACAAGTTGAACGAACACCGCCTAGGATGTCAGAGATAGTGCCGTGAACGCTACCACGGAATGGTAGAAGTACGGTTTTACCTTCAGCTGCACGGTATTTCGCAACACCGCCAGAGTGCTTGTCCATCGCGCTTTGTGAAGACATGCCATAGAACTTCATGAAGGTCTTGCCGTCTTGCTCGATTACTTCGCCGCCTGACTCTTCGTGGCCTGCTAGCATACCGCCAAGCATTACGAAATCAGCACCGCCACCGAATGCTTTTGAAACGTCACCAGCACATGAACAGCCACCGTCACCGATGATCATGCCGCCAAGACCGTGCGCTGCGTCACCACACTCGATGATTGCAGAAAGTTGTGGGTAACCAACACCAGTTTTAACGCGTGTAGTACATACAGAACCTGGGCCGATACCAACTTTAACGATGTCAGCGCCAGCAAGGATTAGCTCTTCACACATGTCGCCTGTTACTACGTTACCAGCAGAGATAACCTTGTTAGGGAATTCAGCGCGTACTTTTTGTACGTACTCAACTAGGTGCTCTGAGTAGCCATTTGCGATATCGATACAGATGAAGATTAGCTCTTCTGATAGCTCCATGATCTGCTTAGTTTTTTCAAAGTCAGCTTCTGAAGTACCAGTAGATACGAATACGTTGTTTAGAGTCTTAACATCAGCGTTTTGAACAAACTCAGCCCACTGCTCAACTGTGTAGTGCTTGTGCACTGCAGTCATTACGCCGTGCTCAGCTAGAGCCGCTGCCATTTCGAAGCTGCCCACAGAATCCATGTTAGCTGCAATTACAGGTACACCAGACCATTGACGACCGCTATGCTTGAATGTAAACTCGCGGGTTAAATTTACTTGAGAACGACTTTTTAGTGTTGAACGCTTCGGGCGAAACAGTACATCTTTAAAGCCTAACTTAAGTTCTTGTTCGATACGCATTGTTGCATTTCCTTACTTCAATAGATGATGTGCCAATTACAATGCAGGTCTGAGCTTTGGCAGAAGCGATGACCATTCTACGGACACAAAAAACCGGAGCGTTGGCAGACGCTCCGGTTTTCAGCATTATAGGACGTAAATTTTTTATCACAATAGAAATTTGCCCAATTCCGCCCAAAATTCGCTTAACAAACATTCAAGTCATTTAAAATCAACAACTTAAAAAGTCGTACTTTTCTTTAGTTTCTCAGGAACTGAGAGATAGATCACTTTCAAGATTCATTAGCTCTCTAATGTGAGGGAGAAGGTCTGAGGCTAAGACTCCTATCTTTCCACCATCTGCCGCCACTCTATCGGCTGCAGTAGAATGCAACCATGCACCTAGTGTCGCGGCTTCACTTGGACCTAAACCCTGTGCTAGTAATGCAACTAAGATGCCGGTAAGGACATCTCCCATACCGCCACTGGCCATGCTGGATTCCCGGCGCGAATCACAAACTTCTCTTTGCCGTTATAAATGATGGTGCCAGAGCCTTTTAGCAAAGTGATTGCATGGTACTTCTCATATAGACGACGTGCAGCCACGTATCTATCGGACTCCACCTCTTGAATAGAGATGCCCAATAATCGGCTTGCCTCACCGGGATGTGGGGTAATAATGGAACCAGTTAAATCCGGCACACTTTCCATATTGGCAATAAGATTGAGAGCATCAGCATCGAACACTTTCGAGATTTGGTTTTGCTTGAACGCAAGGTTCAAAAGCTTCTTACCCCACTCACCTTGCCCCAGGCCTGGGCCTACTGCTAACGCATTACAACGCTCTACTCGCTCAATTAACGATTCCGATAGGTCCCCAGAATCATAGCTGTGCACCATTATCTCTGGCTGTCGACTGAGTAAAGGTGCCTGGGTTTGTTCAGAACTGATAACGCTAACAAGACCAGCTCCACTGCGCGCACAGGCTTGAGAAGCCAAGATGATGGCGCCATTAAAGCCAGAAGCACCGCCAACCAAAGTCGCTCTGCCGCTCTCCCCTTTGTGAAAACACTCACCTCGCTTGGGCAGTACCTCTAGGGCTTGGGGCTTATCAAAGATACTCGCTACCGGTCGCTCAAGGTCTGCAAAGGCTTCCCCTACCCCGAGCTCTGCGATAAACAACTCGCCCACCACTGCTTTGGCTCTGCCGGTTACCAGTCCGGTTTTAGCCCCTATAAATGAAACAGTAGTGTCTGCGCGAACACATCCGCCCAACATAACGCCAGTATCTGCCTCAAGCCCTGAGGGCACATCTAGAGAAAGCACCTTACTTTGGAGGGCATTGATACGCCTGATGACATACAGCATCTCCTCCCGAACAGCGCCAGAAAGACCTGTACCAAGTAAACCATCAACAATAAGGTCGAACTCACCATTAGGAAACTCGTTCTCTATATTGCCTCCTATATTGAGCCACGACTGTTTTGCGTGGGAGGAGTCATCAGTGGAAGAGTGGCAAAACTTTGGTTGAAATAAGGTCACCGAGTAGCCTTCTATTGCGGCCTGCCTTGCGACTACGAAGCCATCACCACCGTTATTACCGCTACCGCAACACACCAATATATGAGTGCCAGGCTCAGCCATCTGTTTAAGGCGTTCAAAGGCGGCAAAACCCGCTCTCTCCATAAGTTCATACATGGAGATGCCAACGGTTTGGGCGGCTACAGGCTCGCTACGCTTAATTTGTTCGGCACGATAGAGGGGAAACATAGGCTAATCCCTTATGAATTCAATCACTAAAGGATATACCGAATATGAGGATCCGCACTGTGATCCTGCTTTTTAGATGGAAAAAGAGAGGCATAAAAAAGCGCCGATAACGATCGACGCTTTTCATCAGAATGCTTTGATTAAGCTTGTGCTTCTTTCGCCTTGGAAAGACCAAGACGGCGATTAGTCGCTTTGTCTTTAAAGTAGAAGTACACGTAGGTCACTGCCACTGCGAAGAACAGATACGAAAGCGAGAAAATGAATGGCGAGGTAATATGACCTGCTTTAACACCTATCATTGTCGCTGTTACCGTAACGGTTAGCTTAGAAAGCATACCTACTAGCAGTAGGAAAACAGCAAGTTGTGGCCAACGCGTAGAACGGAAGGCAAACCAGAAACAAGAGCCCACAGCTAACGACGCAGTACCCAGTCCGTAAAGGAAAGAGTGTAAATGTTCAGCTGACGCTGCACCGGCAGAAACGGAAACCAACAGAAGTAAGAAAATCTTCATACAAACCCCACTAATAGTTAGTAAAGCATCCTTCAAATTTGAAAACTAAGTTTTATACGCATTTTGAATGAAAAAGACACAGATTGAAACCATTATTTTGCATGTTTTTTGTACAGAAATTTTATCGAGACCCTACATTTCACAAGGCTTTAACAAGTTTAATATCTCCCGATCACTACAAAGGCCTATCAAATCAGCATTTGTAATTCAAACCCTTAAAACCACACTCTAAATGTTGCTATTTTGTAAAAGTTCAATCTATTTAAATTTTTGTCGTAGGGATCACCCAAGGTATGGACACCCCCTCTTTTGTATGCAATTAGCCCCCTATTTTTATCCATAAAATAGGCAGATCTACATCACAAAATGCTACACGGTAAGCCCTTGTCATTTGTATGGAAAATAATTTCTCTAAAATGAGAAAAAGGGATTCACTTCACAAAAAACTTGTGTACAATTCGCGCACCCATGCTCTTTGAATTGTTGAAAGTTTCAAAAATATTTTAACGGTTCGAACAATTAAACAGTCGGATACCAAACCGAATCAACGCTGAGAACAAATATGAACAAGTTTGATAAAGCGATGCGAATTCTTGTGGCAGGATTCTGTATCAACCTATGTCTAGGCATTCTGTATGCTTGGAGTGTTTTCAATAAAGCTCTAGTAACAGACCTAGGTTGGAACGCTGCAGACGCTTCTCAACCTTACGCTATCGCAACCGTAACTTTCTCTATTGCACTTTTGGTTGCTGGTATCCTTCAAGACCGTATGGGTCCACGCAACATTCTTATCCTAGGTGCTACGCTGACTGGTCTTGGTATGATCGCATCTAGCTTCGCGACTACTCCAGCTATGCTGAGCCTAACCTTCGGTGTTGTTGCAGGTGCTGGTATCGGCTTCGGCTATGCTTGTCTGTCTCCAGCGGCAATGAAGTGGTTCCACGCGTCTAAGAAAGGCATGGTTAACGGCCTAATCGCATCTGGTTTCGGTCTGGCCGCTGTTTATCTTGCTCCACTGACTGCATCTCTTATCAACAACTTCGGTATCGACGACAGCTTCCTGATCCTTGGTATTGGTGTTCTTGTGATTGCAGTGCCACTCGCAGCAACTATCAACAACCCACCAGCGGGCTATGTTCCTGCAGCACCTAAAGTTAAAGAGGGCACAGCTCCAGTTGTTGTTAAGCAGAGTAAAGACATCTCTTGGAAAGCAATGCTGAAAACGCCTCAGTTCTATCTCTATGGGTAATGTACGCGTTCGCATCTGCAACCGGCCTGATGATCATTGCAAACATCACAACTATTGCTAGTGTTCAAGCTAACCTGCCAAACGCGGTTTACCTTGCGTCTATCCTAGCGGTATTTAACTCAGGCGGTCGTATTGCTGCAGGTATCCTTTCTGACAAGATTGGTGGTCTTCGCACACTATTCATCGCATTCGCGCTACAGGGCATCAACATGGTTCTGTTCGCAACCTTCAAGACTGAAGCGACTCTAATCCTAGGTACTGCAATCGCAGCTGTAGGTTACGGTACGCTACTAGCGGTATTCCCATCTATCACTGCGGAGTACTATGGTCTGAAGAACTACGGTACTAACTACGGTGTGCTTTACACTGCATGGGGGTATCGGTGGTGCAATCGGTACTGCAGTTGTTGGCTTCTCTATGGCAAACGGCGACGGCTACGGTCTTGCTTACACCATCTCTGCGGTAATGATGGGTGTGTGTGTTGCTCTATCTCTTGTAACTCGCCCAATCACTGAAGAGAAAGCAGAGCAACTTGCTACTGCATAATAATCTCTAATTCAGATTTCTAAGGGTCGCTTATGCGGCCCTTTTTTGTACCTGTTATTTACGCAAAAACATGGTCAATTCTAAATAATCCGTACAATAGCCCAAATTAATTTCTGTGAGATAGTTCAACGCGTTAAAGAATTATTAAAGTATGAAATTTTTAGAGACGCTTCACAGTTAACAAATTAACCCCGTCTACACATTCATAGATAGTATTTAATTATTTAAAAGTATTACACAGATCTATTTATGAATTAATCATTTGCTCTAGTATCAAATCATCGAATGCTATTCGAATGGACAATCTAGCGGTTCTTCAAGGAGTGAAGATGGAAGTAGTAATCAAGAGCTGCCAAGGGCGGCAAATACTGGATAGGTTTAAGCTATCCCCCTACAAGATGGACACTTTTCTCGCGGAAACCGGATGTAACAACATCTGTGATGCCTGTGGTAGCGGAGTGATGATAGAGGTTTATGAAGCGGGAAGGCTAACCTTTTCCAAGAAGACAATTATGCATGACTCACTGAAAAGATTATTAAAGCAGAATAAGGCTATTCTGGCTTAGATAATTATTTTAGTTATTGGATAATATGCAAGCTCAGAGAATTATCTGAGCTTTTTTATTTCTAATAGCTATTAATATGGCTTACTAAGAATAATTAACACTTTTGGCTTGTGGTGCAAATATTAGATATAGCCATAAAATAATTCCGGCAATACCCATCATAAAGGTGTCTAGAAGCATGGTAACCACCAGGGCTAACAGATAAAGCCAACCGTTATGACCGCAGTTCTTCCAGCGTGCCACCGACAGGCCAAGTCCAAACCAAATAAAGCCAAAGAATAGAGGTATCATAACCACTAATGCGGAATCGCCCATACTGGTGACAAGCATCATCAACACTATCACTGCAGCAATGCTCGCTGCGGAGTATCCTAGATAAGCCAAACGCTGAAGTTTGTTGGTTCTAAATAAGAAGATGCTCTTAACGCTAACGCTCTCGTTGCTGTTAGATGAGAGGTTTTCAGCTTTAAAGATTGAGATAGCCTTTTCTTCACTGGCCGCTTGAATGATACGGCTAAAGATCTTAAAGCCTTGTTGGCTATAGCTTTGGATCTCTTCTGATGCATTGCTACTACCAAGATCAACAGCCAAAACTACGGAATTCTTATACAGGATCTGATAACTGTTCACTTTGTCCCTTACAGATTATTTTTTACGAACTCGATAAACGCAGATAAACGAGCAGTTCGGTACTTATCCCTATGATATATCATAGAAAATGGCACACTTGGAATATGCCAATCGTCAAAAACTGTGACAAGCTTCCCTTGTTCTAATGCCTCTTCACAGTAAAGAGTGGGAACACGTATGATTCCGTTACCATGTAACGCACCATTGATCAGCGCACGACCATTTTTACACTGTAAATTGCCATTCACCACAGTCTCAAATCGCTCACCTGTCACATCTTCTATAAAGCTCCAACGGTTTACCGAGCCTATCAAGCATCTATGCTCTACAAGCTGTTTCGGGTGGGTAATTTCAGGATGATTTTCTAGGTATTTGGGACTGGCAAGGGTGGCCATCTGGATATCAAACAACTTGCGAGCAATAAACCTGCGTCTTGCAGCTCACCCATTCGAAATGCTACGTCAAATTCATCCGCAATGAGATCGACTCTATGGCTACTAAAGTCCAGATTGATAGACACTCCAGGGTGATCATTCATAAAGCGATTTACCAGAGGCACCAAGATCTCTTCACCTAGATATCCCCCCACGCAGTTGACCGACAACTGACCGCGCAGTTCCTCTGTATCCTCAATAGATATCTTTAGCGCTTGATCTATATTGCCTAACGCTCCTTGGCAACGCTGATAAAGCCCTTTCCCTTCTGGGGTGAGTTTAAGAGTGCGCGTAGTGCGGGTTAACAGGGTCACCCCTAGATCTTTTTCCAACCGAGTGATCTGCTAGACACATGTGAGCGGGAGACATCCAATATATCAGCCGCTTTAGTAAAGCTTTCTTGCTCTGCCACCAGCACAAAGGAGCGCACGTCTGCTAGGTTTACCTTGTCTAGCATTTTCTCTACCTATTCAAAATCATTGTTGCAGTATAGCAACAGTTATTTGAGTAAAGCGATATATATCAACAAACAAGTTCCACCTAGAATGCACCTCATCGAAACGACATCCCCTACACAAGACGGAGAGACAAACATGAAAAACTCGTTGTAATCACAGGTGCAAGCTCAGGTATCGGTAAAGCAATCGCCCTTCGTTTAAGTGAACAAGGTCATCCACTTCTTCTTCTAGCGCGTCGAGTTGAGCGCCTTGAAGAGATGAACCTACCAAACACTCTATGCGCTAAAGTAGACGTTACCGACATCAACTCTTTTGCACAGGCTATCAAAAAAGCAGAAGAGCAATTTGGTGAAGCTGAGGTTCTAGTAAACAACGCAGGTACTATGCTGCTTGGTCAAATCGACACTCAAGATGCGCAGGAGTGGAAGCGTATGTTTGATGTGAACGTACTAGGCCTTCTAAATGGCATGCAGACAGTGCTTGAGCCGATGAAGCAACGCAACACAGGCACTATCGTTAACATCAGCTCTATCGCAGGTAAGAAAACCTTCCCTAATCATGCAGCTTACTGCGGCACTAAGTTCGCTGTACACGCTATCTCAGAGAACGTGCGTGAAGAAGTAGCAGCTCACAATGTGCGTGTAACTACCATTGCACCGGGCGCGGTAGAGACTGAACTTCTGTCTCACACCACTTCAGATGAGATAAAGCAAGGCTATGACGACTGGAAAGAAGACATGGGTGGCGTACTAGCGGCTGATGATGTAGCTCGAGCTGTTGAATTCGCTATCTCACAACCACAAAGCGTTTGTATCCGTGAGATTGCTCTAGCACCAACTAAGCAACAACCATAATTAGTTGAGCTAAAGCCAAAATGATAAGGGCAGTCCTAGTGACTGCCCTTTTTGCTATATGAGAAGTTCATTCTGTATTGAGTGATGACTAGACGCCGCATCTATCAAGGACTGCGCAGTAAGTGCCTCCACAGAGAAGACCTCAAAGTCTTTGCCATAATGCTCTCTCACTCGAGTCGCGAGCATGTCAAAGTCGCCATCGCCTGATACCAAGATGATCTTGTCGATATCTTCACGCATCGCGGTTTCTATCACATCTATAGTGATACCCACGTCCCAGTCCCCTTTCGCACTGCCATCGGAGCGCTGGATAAAAGGCTTTAGCTTTACCTTAAAACCGATACCGCGCAGGATATGGTGGAACTGGCGCTGCTTTGGGTTATTGCTTGCAATGGCAAATGCGTGCGCAAGCACCACATCTTGCTTTTCAGAAATCAGACGCCAAAACGCATTGTAATCAAAGTGCTTACCAAAGGCATCGCGGGTGGTGTAATAGACGTTCTGCACATCCACAAAGACGGCGACGTTAGACATGCTTTCTCCTGTCTAGCTGTGTGACTCGAGGGCTGTAAACACCGCTCTGAGTTCTTCATCATTTAAATTCAATAGGTTATCACCACATACCACTCCATATAGGACTGTTTGGGATGGTAAGAGACCTGTGGATTACCAATCCAGATGCCTTGTTCAGTCGCTAGCTTGTGCTGTAGCTCTAATGCCTTTTCTTGGCCGTATGGCAAGATCAGGTGCAGCATATTCGCCTGAGGCATAGCTGGGTTGACCGCCAACTTAGGAAACTCTTGCAAGATCTGATAGATCTCTTGGGTACGCTCATAGAGCTTCGGCATAATAGCCAAACGCTCATCAAATTGCATCGCAGCCGACACCACATACGGGGTTCTGTGGTACACATCACCGCCTTGGCGCTTCATCCACATGGCAGCGAGGTCAATGAACTCCTTTGAGCCCAACAGGATTGAACCACCCATACCGCCCACGCCCTTGTACAAGGAGACATAGGCACTACCAAAGCCTTTGGTGATTTCTGAGTAATCTTTTTGATAATACGCGCCCGTCTCAAACAGACGAGCACCATCTAGATGCAGGTGGATATCTTGCTCGGCGCAATAGGCCTTAATGTCCTGTAGCTCTTCCCAGCTTGGCAGCTGTCCACCAATTTCACGCATCGGCAACTCGTATAGAACAGCGGCTATCTCATCTGGCCATGCTTTAAGGTCATCAAGCTTCCAAGGCTGATAAGCGTTACCTAGAGGCAATACATTAAAGCGTTGTTGGAACTGATAGCCCTGACGCTCTCTAAGATAAACATGGCTTGATGAGTGCATCGCCACTAGCGGATTGCGTTTCTGTTTTGCTACCAGTTGCAAGGCGGTAGTTTGGGTCATGGTACCCGTCATCACAAACAGGCCCGCTTCATAACCAAGCAGATCAGCCACTTTTTGCTCCAGCGCTTGAATAGTTTCACCCTCACCATACACATCATGGTGAACGTTATTTTCCTCACACCACTTAGCCATCTTGCAAAATGCTCTGCCGGAGTATCTTCTTTATTACCGGGCAAAATCGTGCTGCACTGCTGTCTTAAATTGCTCATTATCCTTTCCTTAGATCTTGGGGGAACCTTCCAAGCTACTCTTAAATTTTATGTTAGTAAATAATCACTTACGGTCACTGCAACATAGCGCTATACACCTCTTTGCCCTTTTCAGACAAAGAGTAAACCCGCCCCTCTTCCTTCTCAACCAAGCCGCAATTTACTAATTGCTTTAGGTGGAAGTTGAACTTGGTGTGATCTTCTATGCCAACCACTCGACACAGGTCCATAAACTTGAGCTTGCGATGAATCTTGAGCTGAGTCACCACTTTGCGGCGAATGGGATTTGAAAGAGCACTAAAAATAAGGTCGTGACTGCGCTCATCTAATCGAGATTTTGGCGCTTTACTGGCATGTACTCGTTTTAGGGTCATGGACAGTGAAGCAAGGTTGAAAGGTTTAGTCAGAAACTCATCCGCGCCTTTTTTCATCGCATCTACCGCTACATCGACAGTGGCAAACGCAGTAGTGATGACAACACCAATATTAGGTTGCATGCGTTTTAATGAGGAGAGCGCTTCTATGCCAGTCATACCCGTCATCACCACATCAAACAAGGCCAGGTCAAACTGCTCATTGGCGGCAATATCGAGCGCATCTTCTGCACTCTCACAGGCCGTTACTTCGAAAGATTCAAGGGTCAGAGCCTCGTTAAGAACCTCTCTGAGCTGTTGATCGTCTTCAGCTAGAAGTAGCTTAAGATTCATTACATTTTCCTAGGTAATTCAATAACGACGGTCAATCCACGGTCGTTGTTTTCAAACAGTAATTTGCCGCCATGTTGCAGAATCATTTGCTTACAAAGCGCCAGCCCCATACCCGTTCCCTCGCCCTTGGGCTTGGTAGTAAAGAAAGGTTGTGTTGCTCTCGCAAGCACATCATCGCTCATGCCTGAGCCATGATCGGAGATCTTCACCACCGCCTTGAGTTTCGATTGCAGGGTTTGAATGTGCAAATACTTGTCATCGACACTGGCATCAATAGCATTGCCAATAATGTTGCTAAATACCGCCTCAAGCAACCCCTCATCTCCGAGAACGGTCAGTTCTTCATCAAGAGAGGCCTCTACATTGAAATCAGTCAATCTAAATTGATTTAAAGAGAACGCTGAGTTCACCACCTCAGAAAGGTTGACTGGTTTGCGTTGAACAGGCTTCTGATGGGCATAATTTAGTATCTCTTGGCTGATCTCAGCCGCTCGCGACAAACCGTGATTAATCCTATCTATTTGACGAGTCACCGCCTCATCTTTTGGGGCTTGGTGCCTTAATAAATCACAGCTCATCATGGCACTGCTAATCGGTGTTTTGATCTCATGAGCGACAGCCGACACCAGCTCCCCCAGTTCGATTAACTTGGCGTCTTGCAGAGAATGTGCAAGGGCAGTCTCAATCTGTTTCTTGCGCTCCTTATCAAACACCGCAAGGGCTTTCCAAAGGGTCACCAGTATCAATGTGGCGCAACTTGCTCGAAGTACTAACACCCAGAGACCCATGTCTGCGGTCAGCAATCCCGCACTAATGCCATAGGCAACAAGAGAAGCACCAGTGTACTTAAACGGCAGGGCCGCGCCATGCCCTTCTCTCTCTAAAACCGAGGCGTAACTTATCACCGCAAAGCCTGCTAAGCACTGGAGCCAAAGCCAAACACCCAACGGATGTGATCTGAAGTATCCAACAGATACTCAAAATATGGAACACTGCCATAGCGCAGACCTAGGCTTAACAAAAACAGGCTCACCACCACTATCGAGACTAGCTTTATCAATCCCAGGTAGCACCAGCTGGTGAGGTCTAACATCTTCCAAGAAAACCAGCCCATTGCAATAAACGACAGCCACAATTTCAGGGTGATAAAGGTCTGCAGCTCTAGGGTTAAAGGATGGTCTTCTGCATAGATGACAAAATAAAGTTCCGTCCATTCATGTAAGCCATGTATCAGGCCAAAGGCTCCTAATATTGGCAAAGTAGAGGCTATCGCTATCTGACTGTTTTTCAGGTCCCGAAACAGTATGGCGAAAAAGATGGCAAAGAAGGCTAGGCCATACAGAAGATAAACTTTAAAGACGAATAGAGTATCCATAGTTCATATGTGGATTCACATTATAAGTAGATTGTATACGCTAGCTTGTTTGCCTGTATACCCACTCAGAAAGCTGAAAGCTCATCCGCTTTTATTCTGTGAAGTTTTCTTATCAGAATTTTCTTACCTGATATAAATCTTATTCACGAAAGAACATTAATCAAAAACAAGTAATATTTCTGTCATATAGCAATCCTAATCTCCCTCTCGTCAGCACGGAATCACTGCTTGACTGGTTTATTTAAACGACATTTTTTAAACCAAAACCGGGCTATTAAATTCAAGCTCTCTTACTTATGAATTAATAGCCCTGTTTAAACTACTCATTCTTTATTTTTGGAGATTCATTGTGAAATTGTTCAAAACAGCTCTAGTAACCTCTGCACTGGTTGCAGCTTCATTTGGTGCAGCAGCTAGCACGACCATTAACGGTGCTGGAGCTACGTTCCCACATCCAATTTATGCAAAGTGGGCAGAGCAGTACCAAAAAGAAACAGGCGTTAAGATCAACTATCAAGCGATCGGTTCTGGCGGTGGTATTCGTCAAATCACGGCAAACACCGTTGATTTCGGCGCAACCGACGCTCCTCTAACAATCGAAGAGTTGAACAAAGAAGGCATGATTCAGTTCCCTATGGTAATGGGTGCTATAGTTCCTGTTGTTAACATCCCTGGCATTGACGCTGGTGAAGTTAAACTAACCGGTAAAGTGCTTGCTGACATTTACCTTGGCAACATCAAGTCATGGAATGACCCTGCAATCACAGTCCTTAACGAAGGCGTTGAGCTTCCAAACCAGCCTATCTATGTGGTTCACCGCTCAGACGGTTCAGGCACCACCTTCAACTTTACTGAATATCTAGACCAAGTAAGCCCAGAATGGCACGAGTCTGTAGGTGTGGGTAAAGACATCACTTGGCCAAACAAAGCCACCACTATTGGTGGTAACGGTAACGCTGGTGTGGCTAACTTCGTAAGCCGTACTCGCGGTGCAATCGGTTATGTTGAGTACGCGTATGCTAAGCAAAACGACATGGCTTACACCCAGATGCAAGCGGCTGATGGCAAATTCCTAATGCCAACTATGGATACCTTCCAAGCGGCGGCTGCGAATGCTGATTGGGACAATGCTCCAGGCTACCACCTACTGCTAAACAACCAGCCTGGCGCGGAGTCTTGGCCGATGACAGCAGCAACCTTCATTCTGATGCATAAAGATCAGAAAGATTCAGCTAAAGCACAAGCTATCGTAGATTTCTTTGAGTGGAGCTACGACCAAGGTGCACTGGCAGAAGAACTGGATTACGTTCCAATGCCAACCAAGGTTATTGATATGGTTAATAACACTTGGAAAAAAGGCCTAACAAATAACGGCCAAGCTATCATCAAATAATGATTTGAAGCCCCTGTTATGAAAATAGGGGCTTATTTAAGACTATGACTGCAATTACATTAAAAAATAAAGTAAATGGCGATTCTATTTTTAATAGAATCAGTTTTACCAGTGCTTTATTAATCTTTATTACCCTATTGGGCATTGTATTTTCTTTGATTGAAGGCGGATGCCTGCATTTAAGGAATTTGGCCCTGGATTCGTATTTAGAAATATCTGGGATCCGATTGGTGGTCAATTTGGCGCAGCTTCTGCCATCTACGGCACACTAGTAACCTCGCTGATCGCTATCTTGATCGCCACTCCTATCGCAATAGGGACTGCAATCTTCTTGGCTGAACTCACCCCAAAATGGGTTAGCGAGCCAGTAAGTAAGGCTATTGAGCTTCTCGCCGCTGTACCTAGCATCATCTACGGCATGTGGGGCCTTTTCGTGTTTGCACCTTGGTTCTCTGAAGGGTTCCAGATGTGGGCAGGCATGCACCTAACAGGATTGCCTCTGATTGGGCAATGGTTTAACGGCCCACCAATCGGAATCGGCCTGCTGACAGCAGGTATCATTTTGTCTTTCATGATCATCCCAATCATGACGTCTCTTACCCGTGACGCACTAAGATCCATACCCAACGTGCTTCGCGAAGCCGCCTATGGAACGGGCGCAACACCGTTTGAGGTGATCACCAAAGTTCTGATCCCTAAAGTTAAAAACGCGGCCGTCAGCGCTGGCATCTTAGGCCTAGGTCGCGCACTGGGTGAAACCATGGCTGTGGCTTTCGTGATTGGCGGTGCTAACCGCATCGAGACTTCGTTCTTTATGCCAGCAAGCTCAATCTCGTCCACCATTGCACAGCAGTTCAACGAAGCGACAGACCCTATCCACATTGCCTCTTTGATTGGTCTAGGTGTAGTGCTGTTTGTGATTACCTTCCTAGTGATGGGTACCGCTCGCCGATTATTGAGAAAGTCGAAATGAACAAAAGAAAACTAAAGAACGGCCTATTTCTTGGCTTCTGTGGCCTTTCAGCTGCCTTCGGCGTATTCGTGCTTGCAAGCATCCTTTACACCCTAGTTGGCGAGGGTATTAAAGGCATTAACTTAGCCATATTTACTGAAATCACCCCTGGTCCTGGAAGCCACGGCGGACTAAAGAATGCCCTGATTGGTAGCTTAATGTTGACCACTACAGGTATCTTAATTGCCGCCCCTATCGGTATGCTTGCCGGTACTTGGCTTGCCGAGGCTGCGCCTGATAACAAGGTCGCGGAATCACTTCGTTTTCTAAATGGCATGCTGATGAGTGCACCTTCTATTCTGGTGGGTCTGTTTGTCTACGCTGTTGTTGTGATACCAACCGGAGGCTATTCAGGTTGGGCCGGCGCAATCGCATTGGCGGTATTAGCACTGCCAGTGATCGTCGCTTCTACAGAAGAGATGCTTCGACTTGTACCACCTACGCTAAAAGAAGCAGGTAGCGGTGTTGGCGCTCCTAAATGGCGTGTTATCACTCAGCTGAGCTATCGCGCAGCGGGTCCTGGCATTATCACAGCGATCTTACTGTCGATCGCTCGAATCTCTGGTGAAACCGCGCCCCTACTCTTTACGGCGCTGAACTCCAGCTTCATGACTACCGACATGAGTAAGCCAATGGCGAACCTACCGGTAACTATTTATCAGTTTGCGATGAGCCATATACCTCATGGCAAGAATTGGCTTGGCAGGTGCACTGATTGTGACCACCTTCATCCTGATCCTTAATGTATTGGCGACGGCGTTGCCACAACTTCTGAAGGCGAGAAAAGCATGAGCACGCTAGCAGCTAACCTAAACAACGAAACCCCTATGGCAAACCTAGTTGATGAGACTCAAGCGGTAGTATCTAACAAGCTTCGTATGTCTATTGAAGACCTGAGCTTCTATTATGCAAAGGGCGCGAAGCCATCGCTAAAACAGGTATCCATGCCAATCTATAAGAATCGAGTAACGGCTCTGATTGGCCCATCGGGCTGTGGTAAATCTACCTGCTTCGTACCTTAAACCGTATTTATGATCTGTACGACAATCAATACGCCGAAGGCGAGATCCTTCTTGATGGTGAAAGCATCTTCAAGAATACCGACGTGAACGAACTGCGCTCTAAGATTGGTATGGTTTTCCAAAAGCCGACCCCGTTTCCTATGTCTATCTATGAGAACATGGCATTTGGTCTGAAGATCCAAGGCGAGCTTAGCAAGGCTGAAATCGAGAAGCGTATCGAATCTGCGCTTAAGCGCGCCCATTTGTGGGAAGAGGTTAAGGATAAACTAAACGCAGACGCGAACGGTCTATCTGGTGGTCAACAGCAACGCCTGTGTATCGCTCGTACTATCGCCCTTGAGCCAGAGGTAATCCTTATGGATGAACCAACCTCAGCCCTTGACCCGATTGCGACCGCCGCTATCGAGACTCTGATCACCGAACTTCGCGATAAATACACTATCGTTATCGTGACTCACAACATGCAGCAGGCGCAGCGCATCTCGGATTACACTGGTTTTATGTATCTTGGTGAGCTTGAGGAGTTTGGTAAGACCAAGCAGATCTTCCAGAATCCTCAGAAAGACCGCACCAGTCACTACATCTCTGGTGATTTTGGTTAATTGCGACTAACTAAACGTGGTCTAGAGCCTTTATCGGAGTGGTGTAACTGCCACTCCGTTTTTTATGCCGATCTAACTATGACGCTTCATAAATTCAATCATGGCATCGACGGCCATATCAATATTGCCCTCGAGTGTGGCATCTGATCTTTTTGGTGGTTTGAAGCTATGATCCCCGTCTTGAAGGTATACCACCTTGATACTTTCAGATAATGGATAGCCCTCTACTTCCTCTCTCTTGCCGAAGGTATCTTTCTCACCTTGTACAACCAGCAACGGTTTTTTCAATTCGAGTAAGTGCTCCGTACGCAACTTTTCTGGTTTACCCGGGGGATGGAAAGGGTAGCCAAGACACATACAACCTTGCGCCTCTGTTTTCTCAAGTATCATTGATGCAACTCGCCCACCCATGGATTTTCCGCCAATAAACAATGGTATAGAAGCATTTAATTGGCTTATTTCTGATAAGAAGGCTTGCTCTAGCTTGTCCATTTTATCCGGTGGTCGACGCTTACCAAGCTCCTTGGCCTTTTGCATATAAGGAAAATCAAATAGATGTACCGACACACCATGTTGCGTCAACTTTTCGGTCATGGTTTGCATAAATTCGCTTTCCATACCGGCACCAGCGCCATGTGCGAAGATAAAATTAGCCCAAGTCATACTTTCCCTTAATATTGATGTTAGCCATACCTATTATTGGCTGTGGTTATAAGGTTCAGAACTATTGAAGTTGTCATGAGCCTACAGTAAATAACGCAGATTTTAGGGCAAATCCTCGCACGGATAACCTGAACATTCAATAATCTGCATTAGGGTAAACCCAAGCCTATGAATCTCATCTCTAGCTGTCTAAAATATTGAAAATTATGAATTTAATAGCCTATGAGAGACAGGGTGAAAAATCTAACTCACAAGAGAAAGTGGCAAGTTGGCGCACTAAGCCTGATAGCAATATCGGCCTTAACTTTGAATAAATGCGCTGGGAGCAGCCAATCGACAACCCAAGAGGCTCAGATGCTCATAAGCCACTTAGATATGGTTCTTGATGCTGCTAATCAGTATGCAATCGACAATGGCGAGGTCTTGCCTATCACCTCAGACACCGACCCAGCTTTTGGGTATCTCGATATTGATCGCTTAATCAAAAATCCCGGTCTCGATACCTGGAAAGGTCCCTACCTTTCCTACTCTGATACTTGGCTAGGCGGAGAGCAATACATAGGTCACCCTGATTATCTTGCAACCCAACTCCTAGCTAAAGAAAAAGGGAGTGAGTGGGTGCGAGGCAGTACGCCAGAGGGGTGCAGCTCTACATCAGAGGCATGCTCAATAGCCGCGTGTATCTGGATAGTTCCTTTGGCGGTGGCCCAAGAGATAAACACCATGATTGATGGAGTGAACAGCCAAGAGAGCTCTGATGCGACAGGCATGATCAGGTATGACAAGGCGCTCTATGGTGGAATAGTCTGTAAGGTTGGTGGCGAGTATCCAGTTGGTCTCCCCACTCACGACGAGTAGATTGCATTTGCGCTAGGGACTTGAGAACCTTCGCTTCAATCCTCTAGCGCCTAAGCGTTCAAATCAACATTGCATCGCGTCTCTTCTTAACACCCTTTGCAAGGCAAAAGCAGAACTGCTTATCACCGCGACTAACAGCATTAACCAATAAGCACCAGCGACGCCCCATAGGCTTGCCGACACGCCAGCTATTAGATAGGTCAATAGCCACCAAAAGTGGGTCAATGAAAAGTGAGCAGCAAACAGTTTGCTCGCGTCTTTTCCGTTTGAGGCATCGTTGATAATTAAACCTGAGGTGGTCTGGATACATGACATTCCCACCCCAAACAAGAAACAAAGCACTAGATAACCAATCCAGCTTGGTAGCCAAGTCCCAATAAAAAAAGCTAAGCATATCAGAAGCAAACCAAGGGCCTGACTGCGATGTAGGTTTACTGGTGAAACAACTTTAGGCAGAGATACAGCCACAAGCATTGAGCCCAGCCCTACAGCCAGCATGGCTAACGCCGTTTCACTGCTTCCTCCGCCGAGTATCTCATGCACATATACAACCGTATTCACTATGACCATAGCACTGGCTGATGCGGTCGCTAGATACGCATACCAGAGCGAGCGCAACGATGGTTGAGATAGATAGCCAATCAAACCATCAAACAGTGTACGCAAGTTAAGCTTCTCTACCTTCTGGCTGGATAGATCTTCATTAGAAGCAAGGCAGTGCAGTAGTAGCAGTGCCGATATGAAAAAGGTCACCGCATCAATCCAGAATAGATAGTGAAAGCTCATTACCGATAATAAAACGGCACTCAACATCGGGCTCAATATCTGCTCTAAATCGTATGCGATTCGACTATTTGATAATGCCTAGTGTAGTTATCTCTATCTGGTAATACCTGCGGAAGCGTCGCCTGATACAAAGGGGTAAACGCCGCAGAGCAGGTGTTAATCAAAAACATCAACACATATACCTGCCACACCTCGCTGACAAAGGGTAAGCCTATGATCAAGCAAGCTCGAATCAAGTCGAGCAAAACCAGAGCATTTCGCTTTGGCCATCGCTGACTCAATACAGAGAAGACAGGTGCAAGGACTATATAAGCCAACATCTTAAGGGCGAAGGCTATACTCAGCACCACGCTAGCATCAGCTTTTGCTAAGTCATAAGCCAGCAGAGCCAAACAAACAGAACTAATGCCAGTTCCAGCTAAAGAGATGACCTGCGCTAGTAACAAGCGCAGGTAGTTTCTGTTCTTCCATAACGAAAGACTGGGGCTAGAAACGGTCATGACGCACCGCTAAATAAACGACCAATATCGGCTAATACGACTGACAGCCAGAGCAGAAAGGCATCTTTTAGTCGTTTGAACAGCGACCCTGCCTCTACATCTGAGGCACTTTTAACCTCTGAAGATTTAACCTCTCGGCCATCCACACTCCAGATCACTTTTCCTATGGTTTGCCCCTTAGCTATTGGCGCTTTGAGGTTAGGCTCTAACTCTAATTCCTGTTCAAGAGACGCAGCTTGAGTCCTCGGAACGGTTAAAAAAGATCTTGCTCAAGAGCAACCGCTACCGAATCACGGTTTCCTTGCCATACATCCGCCTCGTAGATAACCTCATCTTTGGTAGCTACTTGCAAGGTTTCAAAGAATCGAAAACCATAGTTCAGCAGTTGCCTCGACTCATTTACCCTTATTTGAGAGCCAGCTGTCCCCATCACTACAGAAATCAGCCTCATTTTTCCCTGAACTGCAGAAGAGACTAAGCTAAAGCCTGCATTTTCGGTGTAGCCAGTTTTTCCGCCATCCACATTTAAGGTCTTGTCCCACAGCAACTTGTTACGGTTGTATTGTTGTATCCCAGCCCAAGTAAAGCTGCGTTTTTCATACAAGGCGTAAACCTCGGGAACATCCTGAATCACTGATTTAAGTAGCAACGCCATATCTCTTGGAGTACTGCTGATATCCTCACCGTCTAACCCGTGAGCATTCACAAATTGGGTATTGCTCATACCTAAAGACTGGGCCCATCCGTTCATCAAGCTTACAAAGGCAACCTCATCACCCGCCACATGTTCAGCCAGCGCCACCGCTGCATCGTTGCCTGACTGAATTATCAATCCAAGCATTAGCTCCTTAACTGTGACGGCATCGCCTGGCTTGATAAACATCTTGGAGGACTCCGGAAAGTTCGCAGACCAAGCCTTGCGACTCACGGCAACCGGTGTATCCCATGTAAGTCGCCCACTCTCTATCTCTTTACCAACCACATAAGCTGTCATCAACTTGGTCAAACTGGCGGGTGCAATAGGCACATCGGCATTGTTTTGTGCAAGAATATCCCAGAATTAAAGTCCATCAGGACATATCCTTTAGCACTCAATTCAGGGGGTTCTGGAATCACAACTGCATGCGCCATTGATGTGATGAAAGCGGAGAATATTAGAAACAAGGAAGTCATGAATTTCATACTGCCTCCACTTGCGTTAGCGCGGCCAAGTCACCCACATAATGGTGTCTTTGGGCTTTGCCATCACTGATATACTGGAAGGTCTCGTTTCCTTTACCACACACAACGATAAGATCGTCTTTCTCGCTAAGCTGCTTGGCCAGTTTGATCGCTTCTGCCCTATCACTGATCTCAAAATATGGCGTGCTTCCCACTCTTGAGCGCAACACCCGAAACAACTCACTTTGCACCACACCCATAGGGTTATCTGAGGTGAAAATAACCAGTTCGGCATACCTTGCACACATGGCCCCTATGTCACCTGCTTGTTGAATGCGATCGCCAGTCACGCCCACAACCACGATCAATCTTCGCTTAGCATGCTCACGCACCGCTTGAAGTAACGCATTCAGACCGTGGCTGTTGTGCGCATAATCCACCAAGCCTATCGAGCCATTACTTAGCCCAACAAACTGCGCTCTTCCTTCTGGCATTTGTAAGCTTCAATGGCTGTTGCTACTCGCGATAAATCCCAGCCAAGAATGGAGAGTACGCTAGCAATGGCTAGCGCATTTTCTACGTTGTAGCTAAACGGCATAGGCGAGTTCACCTCGATGCACTCTTTGCCATTGGATAATGAGAAACGCATTCCCCTAGGGCTTGTCTCGATGCGAGTTGCGATGAGATCAGCCAGAGGGTTTTGGGTGGAAAAACTAAAGATATTTACCCCTTTTGACGCCCTCTCTATGGCCGCAAGAGCGTGTGGGTCATCAAGGTTCACTATCAAAGTTCCGCCCGATTGAATGCGATCAACCAACTGCAGTTTTGCCTGAACATAACCATCTTTAGTGCGATGAAAATCTAGATGGTCTTCCCCAATGTTAGTTATGACCCTAGCTCAAGTGGGACAAACCCTGCTCTGTCTTGTGTAAGGGCGTGGCTGCTCATTTCCATTACATTGAATTCAGTTACGCTATGGCACATCTGACTAAAGATATTAAGAAGGGTCACTCCATCAGGAGTGGTGTTATTAAGGGGGATTTCATAGTCAGCAAGTTGGGCGCCTAGAGTGCCTATATAGGCACTGCGACTCTCAAGGTTGAGGATCTGGTTAAGGCAGTGAGAAACCGTGGTTTTACCGTTTGTACCGGTTACGCCAATATGGCGCAGTTTCTTGTGCGGGTGTTTATAAAACGCCTTAATCAAAGCCAGGCTTTGATAATGACTTTCGGTCACAATCACAGGAACAGAAAGCGTCATCGGCTTGTTGGCAATCACAGCAACGGCTCCTTGCTCTACAGCGTGCTGCGCAAAATCATGTCCGTCTACAGTGATGCCCTTACGACACACAAATACATCATTTTGTTCTACATCAGCACTATTGGTTTTAAACAACCTGATCTCTAGCGCCTTTAATCTTTCTACTTGTTTTGATACGGCATTGGTGAGCATTTTTCACTCCTTCTTTCAAAGCTGATCGGAGTGTAAGTCGCACTAACACATTAATGAAATCGAATGATTTTATCGAATGTATCGAATAGACTAATAGATAAATTCATCCGCTCAACTCATTCATGACAGAGATAAACTGGCAACGGGTAGACCTTAATCTGCTCCTTACTTTCGATGCCCTCTTTCAACATCGCAGTGTCTCCAAGGCTGCAGAATCCTTACACCTAGGGCAGCCTGCGACTAGCTACAACCTAAAACGGCTTCGTGAACTTCTGTCTGATCCGTTGTTTGAGCGCGATGGAAATGTGATGCGTCCAACCACCAGAGCGTATGAGATAGAGCCTAAAGTCAGGCAGATCATGAGGATCTTCAGTCAGGATATCTTGAGCACCAATGGGTTTGAGCCAGAGCAGTTTAAAGGGCTGTTCAAGGTAGGCTTTAGCGACTACGCTGAGCAAATCTTTGCTCCTCAGCTTTTTGACCAACTTCAGAGCCTAGCACCCAAAGCAAAGGTGCTATTCAAACCAGTAGATACAAGTAATTGTGTAGAGTTACTCGAAGCAAGAGAAGTGGACCTTTGCATCGGGGTGTTTTCTGAACTTCCCAATAAGCTCAGAAGCACCTCTCTTTACCGAGAACGACACTTGTGCACCTTTGACAACACGGTTCTCAACTGTGACTTGCCTATCTCTCTCGAAGACTATCTGGATACACCTCAGATGATCATCACGGCTAATCAAGCCTTGACGAGCCAAGTGGATAAAACCCTTGCTCAGATGGAGATAAAACGCAACGTAGTGTTGGGCACGACCCGATTTCTAACAATTCGACGCATGCTCACTGGCAGGCGAGTGTTGGCAGTAATGGCAGAGATGGTAGGACGGTCTACCTTAATCGGAGATTCGCTAACCCTTTGCGAGCCACCTATCGATATTCCAGACTTCGATGTCGAGATGGTCTCTTTGCGAGGGGATAGCCATCATCCACGGATCCTATGGTTATCTGAGTTGGTAAAGGAAGTGGTGACGGAAAAGGTCACGCGCTTGCGCGGTGAGAAATAAAAAAGCCCCGTTATGCAGGCTTAAACTTAGTTACAGAACGCGCTTAACCTCAGCGTATTCTCCATTGGTTTTTAGTATTACCATGACAGTCTTGTCATTGCGATTGCGGAAAAACCAACCATGGTTACCCGTGAAAGCAGCAACCAATTCGCCCTCGGCATTGGGCACCCCGCGCCCTTTCTCATAACTGATTGATTGGCCGTTGCCATCACCATGGGTATCAAAGTTCACCGGGCCACCTTTTGCAGTCCATTGAAATTGGGCCACCTGCCCTTCTTGCATCACCAGTTTCACTTCAGCCCTTGGCCAGGCTTTAGTGAAATAAGTACCCTGTCTTTCCACTCGGCTGTTGAAGCACTGTTATCCTCAACCGCTTTAGCGGATACAACCGTCTTCTGGACGACAGGTTTCGATGCTAGAGCCTGAGCTCTTGCCTCATCCTCTTTAGCCTCTTGCTCTAATTGCGCCTTGATCTCTCCCATTTCAGTGAGGCCCAAAGCCCTGCCGACACCAGTCGGATCTATGGCATATTCGGCAGGCAGAATGACGGTCACCAATATTAAGGCGGCACTAACCAGTGCGATTAATGTTGAACGAATAAGCTGGCCGTTAGTCGGCAACTGCGCTCGAGTTGGCATATCTGAGTTATACATATTGAATTCCTTTTTCCTTTATTGAGCGACAACGTAGCCAGTTAATTGATAGCCGATGAGCATAAAACCTAGGCTCATCATCAGGATATTGACCGAATAGGCCTGACGAACAAAACTCTGATGCCTTCGCCAAAAACCCATCACAATCAAAATGGTGCCAAGAGCAATTAACTGCCCTATTTCGACACCCACGTTAAACGCCAACAAGTTAGGAACTAACCCGTCAGGTGAAATATCGTATTCGATAATCTTAGAAGAGAGACCAAAGCCGTGGCAGAAGCCAAACAGCAAGGTCGCAAGCTTGGTATTAGGTTGCACACCAAACCAACGCTGAAATGCTCCGACATTATCCATCGCCTTGTAGACCACAGATAAGCCAATAATCGCATCGATGATGTAGCTATTAATACCAATATTAAAGTACACACCGAGCAGCATGGTTGAAGAATGGCCCAGCGCAAACAGGCTTACATACAGAGCGATATCTTTCATCTTATACAGAAAGAAGATCACCCCGAGTAAGAACAGAATATGGTCATATCCTGTCACCATGTGTTTCGCTCCCAGATACATAAACGCAATGATGTTGGTGCCAGTGATTTCTTGGATATAACCTTTATCGCCTTGTGCTACCGCATGGGCAAACACATCTGTGCTCGCCACAGCCGCCAAGACTAAAAAGAGGTACAGCGTCCCCTTGCGCAGTGCCGAGTTTGTGACTGCGCTTAAAGAGAAAAAATTCATATAAATTCCATTGTTTTATTAGTTGTTGAAAACCACGTTACGTGGCGTAAATCAAACGACTAATAAGTCTCTGGGAGGACGCTTTATCAAAAACGGTTCATAGAGTGGTCTTCCATCAGGTTGACCTTGGGAAATGGAAGTGAGTTCAACAATCAAGGATGTGGATACAAGAGATCTTAAGTTCGCGCCATCATAGGTATGGTGGTGATTACTCGCGTCATGATGGAAGGTTTGTTCACTGTCGCTTGCATGAGAATGACTTGATGAGTGGGAATGGTCATGGGAGGCGACACTCGCCATCGACAAACTGTGGGAGCGAAACTCACCAATGGTCGACGATGTCATAGAAAGTACGACAACGAACAGCATCAAGGTGCTGATTAATCGATTTATTGTCATAGAGTCCATCTGGGCATCATGCCATTCACATCCTAGTAGAAACGCGATTGTTATATTATAACATCGATTGAATATCAACAGCTGTAGGGATAATTGATCGGTGAAAGCCGGAAGCTAGGTCTAGTTCTATAGACGAAACTGTTCACACAGGCTTACCTTATCAAGTAACTCTCCCCCATCTATGATAAGGTGCGCACCACTGACTAGGTCCTTATTATCTAGCCCCTCTTACACGTACTTTCTCTAGGAATTATTTTGACTAATAACGATATTCTTCGCCGTATTCGCTACACCTTTGATTTTAAAGACTCAGAAATGGTTAACATCTTCGGTGCCGCCGATCACACAGTAACCCAAGCTAATATCGTTAGTTGGTTGAAAAAGGAAGATGATAAAGAATTTAGCGAGCTGTTGGATGTCGAACTAGCGACATTCTTGAACGGTCTAATTAATACCAAGCGCGGAAAACGCGAGGGTGAACAGCCTAAGCCGGAGAGTCGCCTGACCAACAACATGATCTTCATGAAGCTTCGAATTGCACTGAACATGAAAGCAGAAGATATACTTGAAACCTTAGCTCTGGTTGATTTCCGATTGAGCAAACATGAGCTCAGCGCATTCTTTCGCAAACCTGAAAACAAACACTATCGCGAGTGCGGAGATCAGGTGTTAAGAAACTTCCTGACTGGCGTGCAACACCAACTTCGCCCTAATGAACAACAATAAGCAATAAAGAAGCAAAGAGTAACCTATGTCGTTTACTGGCCTATCCCTTAATCAAGAATTAGTGGCAGCCCTGCCCGCTAGTATTAGCAAACCAACAGAGATTCAGCTCCAAGCCATTCCAGCGATTCTGAATCAAAGAGACCTGTTGGCTATCGCGAAGACAGGAAGCGGCAAGACATTGGCTTATGGGTTACCGCTATTACAGCAAATCGAAGAAAACCCACAAAACAATCGAGCTCTGATCTTGGTTCCAACACGTGAGCTCGCTCTGCAAGTAGACAAGACGCTTGATTCGATATCGAAGAACATAAAGTCCGTCTGTCTTTGTGGTGGTGTCGATAAGTCGAAGCAAATAGCCGAGCTTGCCAAGCACCCACAGATTATTGTAGCGACTCCAGGCCGACTGCTCGATCTAATGGCTGAAAAAGCACTAGGTGCAACAAGCATAAACAAGCTAGTTCTTGATGAAGCGGATCGACTATTGGAAATGGGATTCTGGGCTGACGTTCAAAAAATAACTAACCAGATTTCTGCGAAACGCCAAACTTTGATGTTCTCAGCTACCTTCCCTGAATTACTTAAAAGTAAAGCAGAGGCTCTGCTTCACGCTCCAAAAATCATCAAAGTACGCGAAACAGAAACCAAAGTAGCAGCTATCGATGAGCAACTGTTCTTAGTAAATAAGGGCAGTAAAACTAAGGCGCTGATACACCAAATCAAGAATAACCACTGGCAACAAGTGTTGGTCTTTATCGGTGCCAAAGACAACGCCGATGCATTATGCAAAAAGCTAAATAAAGCAGGACTGGTGACTGCTGCACTTCATGGAAATAAGGACCAGGCAGAGAGAGAAACGACCCTTGAGCGATTCAAACAGCACAAGATACAGGTTCTTATCGCCACGGACCTACTTGCTCGCGGTGTGCATGTAGAGCGTTTGCCTGTGGTGATTAACTTTGAACTGCCATCAAATGCGGAAGTTTATGTGCATCGAGTCGGCCGCACCGCACGTGCAGGACAACAAGGCTTGGCAATTTCTCTGGTTTGCCATAGTGAGTCTGAATACCTGACTGCAATAAGAAAAGCCACGTCACGCGAACTGCCACTTCAAGAATTAGAAGGTTTCCCTGTAACGGACAAGCCCTCGACTGGTGAAAGCAAACGCGCCCCAAGAGACAAACAAGCCAACCGCAGAACCAACAGCAAAAAAGCATCAAGCAGTTTAAGAGTAAAGCGAAGCGTTAAAGCCTAAACAACGGCTCAAGAAAACTGAATCACAAGCGGTGTTCTTGAGTCGTATATCGATGCGTATAAACAAACCCACCAAACATATATTTAGTAGCTTCGGCTCCCAAGACTGCGATCTTTGCACCCGCCTTTAGTTCACCACTATTCACTAGACTGGAGAAACTGCACCAAATCGCAGCTGAACCTAAATTACCCCAATGCCTAGCATCATTGATAATCTTAGTTGGGTCAATATCCAACGCCTCCGAGAGCATAGTATCGATATGACCACTGGCTTGGTGAGGAATGATGTAGTCGAAGTCACGAAGCTGGTAGCCTCGGCTTTTCAATGCCTGAATGCTCGCCTCAAATAGCGCCTGACCATTTTCACGTACCTTGCTCGCATCGTGATGAAAACGTGCCTTGGTATCTTGGTATATGCTGGCAGCGAGCTCCATCAAGTGACAGCCCGGGAGACTTATCAATACCTATCTGCCCTATAAAGCAATCTGAGATGATACCAATCCCTTGATGTGCCTCAGGCGCTACTATGATTCCCCCAGCACCGTCGCCCATTTGCATGTAATTGATAAGCTGAGATTGGTCCAAAAACTCCGGCTGATAATCAAAATAAACAGAGCCTGTTTCACTGCCCACTATCGCTACAGGTTTGCCTAACATAGCAATCCGAGGGATCGCGATTTGCAGTGAATTCGCAAAGCCCGTGCACGCTTGCCTAAGCTCCATAAAAGCGCCTCGATATCGAAGTTTTTCAGCCACCCACGCGATGCTTGGCGGCAGCTGTGTATCCGGAGTGGTGGTGTGGCCGATAAGATAATCAATATCATCGAGTGTTATGCAGGATTGACTGACTAGGGCACGAACAGTTTGCTCAGCAAGATCTGAATTAGAAGGTTTTGGGCGACTGACGGCTTTTTCGATGCTTCGTGAGAAATGACGTTGTTCAATTCCCAAGAAGGGAGCTATTCGAGCTCCAATCTTGGCGTAGCGCTTACCTGATAATTGTTCGAGTGCCGATATCAATTGGGTATTGCTTAGTTGTTGCGGTGGAAATTGATGGCTAGCCGCTAGTAAAGACACTGTGCCTGGTAAGAATGTCGCGCTCATTGATTTCCTCTCCTTGAAAGTCGAAATTGTTAGGCAATGCTCGTGGCAAAAATATCGTCTAATTGGACACCAATTACAGAAAAAGCCGCCCGTTCCGTATTGAGTAGGTCAAACAGTCGTCGTGATATCACCGCATCCATCTCTTTCCACTTTGATTTGTCATAGCCGAGCGTCAATGCGTGCCGTTTTGAGACCGAAACATGCCTAGCTTCGTCTTGTTTTATAACGCGACATAAGAGAACAAAGGGGTGTTGAGGGGCTAGGTGGCCTTTCTCGATAAACAGCATTAGCTTACACACCAGCGCGTCAAGGCAAGCAATTTGAGCAAAGTGCTCTTCAATGGTTTTACGTGCTCCTAGAGAGGTAAAAAACGCTGACTACGGCGCTTGATAGCCAAGATATCAACCGGCTCTGCTAGCTGACTGCGCACGCATTCCAGCGCTTGCTCATGGTATTTCTCATCTAACACAATCCGCTCGAAATCGTCCTGAGCATTTGCTTCGATTGAATGGTTCTTCTGCCGCTGTGACTCGTTATAGAACACCCATTGAGAGCTTTGTTCACCGCACACCAGCAGAGGTAGCAGGCGTGAAAGTGCATCAGCTTGCGCTTCGCTAAACCGAAATTCGCTACTTTGATATTGCTCAAGCCATGCGCGTACTGGGCTTTCACTATTAGCAGCGAAAGAACTTGAAGCCTCTAAAGGGACAGATGGGAAGCAGGCTTTCATGGTCATAGGCGCAATCCGTTGGCAACACATGCAATAGAGAGACCGGATTAATCAGAAATTATTTTCTTGGGAGGGTTAAAACTTGTGTAGGGTACGTGGACAGGTGTTGCTGTTCCGATAGCTGGTGGGATATTTGCTGTTTTATATCAATAGACTGATGTGGAAAATCGTTCAGTACAACTCTGAACACTTCCGAGTGACTAACTGTCCCACTATGAAAGTTTTGGACAGAATCGTGTTTGAAAATTTGGCAAAACAGGAGCAATTTGTACAAAACAACTCACCCTCAATTGCTGTTTTTAAGTCTGTTTTAGAACTATCTATACTTTATTGTCCGACAAAAAACAGCTTTATACAGATAAAATCTCTGGCTAAAACAACCTCCCTCCTCCCGCTTTATCGGGGGAGGAGACAATAACATTGAAGATCAATAACAGACTCTATTTTTTGATGGCTGTGTCTTGGAATGTTCGTCATACTCCAGCCTGTAATTGTTCGATTAAGCGACTCTTGGCTGAGTCAATGATGGCCGGATTCACTTTCACGCTCAGTTTTTCTTTGGGTTTATTCCCCAAAAAGTAGGCTACACGCTCTGCATTGGCACCGCTTGGGTGTGGCAATCCGGAAAGTAACTGCTGAGGCTGTAATATACCGATATCGACCATATACTTTAGAGCGTCAGTTGCTCCTTTTCCTAGTGGTATCCACAAGCACTCTGATCCCAACGTTTCAATCTCTTCAGCTAAATAGAGCTCAAGAAACTGTTTTAATATTAGATTCTTATTTACTCTAGGAGTGCCGTTATAACCACTACCATTGGCAAGTAGTGTAGGGTAGCGAATCGCACTCGTGTAGTGCACCATATTCGAGTTTTTCCCAAAAAGACTGTCACATGACTCGATATCTAGCTTGTTGTTCAAGCCAATAAGATCTAGCATTTGTGTCAACGGTTTTCTAAAGCCTTTAAAACTTGCAGCTTGTTTGGCACTAGATTGTATATCACTGATTTCCGAGCCAACTAGGAGCCCTGTTTTCGCAATGTCTAAAGCTTCACAAGCTTGCGTGATCCCCGGCGTAATCCCGCAAATTGCCACTTTAGCTTGGGTGTTGATATGCTCAAATGGCGCGTAAAAAACTTTTAGTTTATCATCTTTCCCTAATAATAAAGATGGATCCCACGGGGCATCTGGGTTGCAGTTTCGTACGCCTTCAATGAAGTTTGGTAGTGTTTTCTTTCGCATGACTTCCTCTTTCAGTTATGTTTGTGTGCTGCCGTTACTACTGTGCCGTCATTGCCAACGACGACATACGGGGTTTTATCGACTAATTCGATGCATTCTTTTAATATTTTGCGTAAATGTTTCCTTTCTTGGTGTGTAAATTCGATTGATAGTGAATCCCTTCCTTCTCGGATTTTGCCGCCAAAAAACATCAATAGTTCAATATTTTCTGTTGTAAGCCCTCTTTGCTGGCTTCTTTTCTTTGCGTGTTGACTTAACTGCATCATATCTTTCCTTAAATTCTGAAATCCAAGCTCTAAAACGACACAATGAAGAGCAAAAAAGATTAAAAGGTGTGACTGTAACCTCCCATAAACCAAACTCTAAGTTGCTGAATTCAACTAAGAGACAGGGGAGCAAAGACCATGAACTCCTAATTAATATCAATCGAACTCAAAGCAACTAGACTAGGTGAAGTAGTTACATTCTTACCACTCATGCGCAACTTGTAGCCTTTTTGTAAATGATCCAAAATCTCATTGATGGTCTTTACGTAGACATAGTCTTCTTTAAAGCGGGTTTTACTCACCACGTACATTCCATTTGCATGCTTGTGTGGTATTTGAATCTGCCCCTTGTTTTTACCAATTCGGGTTACATAAGTTAATGAAGGTTCAGAGATGGATGAAGTAGCACTGGCCTCTTCTGGAGAAAACGTTTTGATAAAGTGTTTGCGTCTTGAGAGCCAATCGCGAGCGACTTCTCGTGTGACCAATGCTCTTCCATCTTCTTTAAAGGTTTCAAGGCGATCTTCTTTGGCGTAAGTAGAGTTACGTATGCTGTTGATGCTCTTAACATTAGCTAATAATGCAATTTCGTATAGGTTGAAGTGTTCTGGGTGACTGAATGGCAACCAACCGCTGCCAGGTCCACCAAGATCATCTAGGTACTGTTCGGTATCTAACTTTAAGCGAGCTAAGTATTTATGAAGCATCGTTAATATTAGGTAAGAATTTGACTCCGCTGAGTAAAGCTCTTCATAGATAAAACTACTCATATGCAACAACGGAAGTAAATCAAACATATCGGCTTCATTGATTTTATCTTTAAATGCCGCATTACCAAGTTGACCATATTGATAGAGAGCATCAAAAACTCGATAGATAGGCACTTCCTTTAGCATTTCTTCTTTACCTTCATCACTTTCCGGAGCCTCTTCCCAGAGACTAACAAAGGTTCTTTTGAGGCCTGCGATCTCTTTATTGAATGTATTGAAAGAAACGAGTTCAGCAGCACCGACTAGACTGAAGCATGCTTGAATATAAGACTCTTTATTAATAAATTCAGTAACTTCTATTTTTGGGGTTAAAGAGTAATCTTCAGCTGGTGCTATTTTTTCACGTTCTAGTTTATCGACCATAACGACTCCGTAGGTTGTATATGTATTATTTGAAACACTTAATGCCTGCGTACATTTAATGTATTCTACATATAGTGACTGGTCAAGTTTCTGAGTAAAAAACAAGCTAGTTGGTACAGGGAAACCTGCTATATCGTTGAGGCTAGGCTTATAGGAACGAAGGATTTTTAGGTGCGGTAAGACTTTCGGGAGGGTGATTAGGCTATTTTAAGCGTTCGCATAAGGTAAAAAGTCTGGCATGACTTTTTGCCAAGAGACTAAAACAGATAAAGAGTTGTGAGCCTAGTAATGAAAAAGGAGCCACTGTGATTAAAACCGAAGTAATTCCAACTCTAATCCCTTCAGGGGCAATAATGAGTTAATAGACACACTCTGCTAGCAGTAGAGTCGCTATTAGCTTGAAGCCAACACCAAACGTAAAAAGGAGCTCATTTTGAGCTCCCTCATCTACATCACCGAGTAAAAACTGATTTGGTAGGCAGTCTTTAGCCAGTCCATTCGCGAATTAATAATCCAACGTACCGCGAATCGGGTAGTTGTTATCTGGATGCTTAATCCAGTTAAGACCACGAGTTAGAGCGCCAAGTTCTGGGCGCACAAATGGGTTGTTTGAGATGTCCACTACGTGCAGGTTGCCGTGCTCGTTGACAACGAATAGGCCCGGTTCTGCAAAGTTGTGGTCTGTCTCCTGCTCTGAGCGAGGCAGTGAGATATACAAACCTAGCTCTTTCATTTGCGCTTCGGTAAGACCGTAAGCAATTGGGAAACTCACATCCACTTTTTCAAGGTGTGCTTCTAGCTGCTCTTTAGAATCGCCCGATACCGCAATCACATCCACATTTGCTTCAGCAAATGCATCTAGGTATCCCTCAATCTCATTGAGATATTTAGTGCATAACGGACAGTGTTTACCGCGATAGACGAACACTGCTTGCCAATCTTTACCAGCTGCAGGTTTACCTAGCTCTACTGAACTGCCATCTAGCAGGGTAGCTTCAAGTTTAGGAAACGGCTGACCCGCTTTTAGTTTTACTGACTTAGACATCTTCACTCCTGAATCATTTTGATTAGAAACCAATAGTTATTTTTAGCATCAAGTTGCAGTAATTCAAGGGGTTACGAAAAGGTGACTAGGCGGGATAGATAGCTATCAGCTATCAGCTATCAGCTATCAGCTATCAGCTATCAGCTATCAGCTATCAGCTATCAGCTATCAGCAGCAAGAGTGAAAGATATTATCAAATTTTACAAAAGTAATTTGTTATTCGTGCTGTTTTTCAAAGAATCACTTTCATGAATAATGCGCCCAACGAAACGAACAGCAATACGAGAAACTTTATTATGCCTTTAGCTCTGTTCGCGCTAACACTCAGCGCATTTGCAATTGGAACAACCGAATTTGTTATTGTCGGTTTGATCCCAACCATGGCAGCGGACCTTAATGTGTCACTGCCTTCAGCGGGCTTGCTTGTAAGCCTATATGCTTGGCGTAGCCGTGGGTGCTCCTGTCCTAACGGCTCTAACCGGTAAGTGGAAACGTAAAACAGTACTGCTCACTGTGATGGCACTGTTTGTCATGGGTAACGTACTGGCTTGGCAAGCGCCTGGTTACAATACCTTGGTTCTTGCTCGCATCCTGACTGGTCTTGCACACGGTGTCTTCTTTAGTATCGGCTCTACCATAGCGACAGGCTTGGTATCGAAAGAAAAAGAAGCGAGTGCCATTGCAATCATGTTTACGGGTCTTACTGTAGCTCTAGTAACAGGTGTGCCTCTAGGTACTTACGTGGGTCAAGCGTTTGGCTGGCAGACAACTTTCCTTATCGTTGCAATCCTAGGCCTTATCGCTCTAATTGGTAGCTTCTTCCTAGTACCAAGCAACCTAAAACAGCCACCAGCGACCAAGCTATCGGCTCAAATGAAAGTACTGACTGAGCCTCGCCTACTACTAGTATTTGCTATCACTGCACTGGCTACGGCGGCACATTTACAGCCTTTACTTACCTTGCTCCTATCCTTCAGGAAGTGACAGGTTTTGCAGACAGCGCTATCGGTATCATCATGTTGGTATACGGTGTATCGGTTGCCGCGGGTAATATCTGGGGTGGTAAACTTGCTGACAAGAAAGGTCCTGTTAGCGCACTAACCGTTATCTTTATCGGTCTTGCAGCAACACTGTTGGTATTTAACTTCACAGCATCGAACCCGATTCTAGCGGTACTGACTATCTTGGTATGGGGTGCATTTGCTTTCGGTAATGTTCCAGGTCTTCAGGTTTACGTGGTAAACCTTGCAGAGAAATATTCTCCAAACTCGGTAGATGTTGCTTCTGGTATGAACATCGCAGCCTTTAACGTTGGTATCGCTCTAGGCTCTTGGGGTGGTGGTCACATCGTTGCTAACCCTGAAATGGGTCTGATGCACACACCTTGGGTCGGCGCAGTGGTTGTTCTAGTCGCTCTTGGTCTAACTCGCTGGAGTGGTTACCTAGATAACCGTGAACCACGCACTGAGTGTGTTGCACAAGCTTAATCCTTCCAAAGCCCGCTAGTTTTAGTGGGCTTTGTTATATTGAAAACAAACCTTTCGCTCTCACAACAAAAAGCTTTTATCTATACTCAAGCTCCAAACAGATTGAGAGCTTTTAATGAACACCAGCCAAAGAACTTGTTTCTTCGCCGTCTTCTCCCTAACCCTAGTGCTTGGTTTTGCCGTGGACATCATGGTGCCTTCCCTACCGGCAATCACCCAACATTTTGGCGAGAATGACCACTCAGGTAGCTTGATTGTCTCTTCATATTTGATGGCCTATGCCATTACACAAGTGCTTTCCGGTTATATCTCTGATGTGGTAGGTCGTAAATGGTTGAGCTCTGCCAGCGCAATCTTATTCAGCTTAAGTCTGTTTCTGTGCGCGCATGTATCAAGCCTTGAAGAGCTTATCGGTCTTCGCATCGTGCAAGGCATCTGCGCTGGTTTCTTTGGGGTAATTGCTAGGGCCATACTGGCCGATGTTTTCGAAGGTGGTGACCTCAATAAACACTTTGCAACTATGGGGTTGGTATGGTCAATGGGACCTATCATAGCGCCGTTTATTGGTGGCCATTTTCAAACTTGGTTTGGATGGCAATCGGTGTTTTATTTCTTGTCTGGCATGAGCGGTTTGGTTGCCCTATTTATTACCTTAATGTTGGGTGAAACCATTAAGACTCGCATCCGCTTTAACCTCCGCACCCTAGTGGAGAGCTACTCTTATGTGCTGACTAAAGACCAGTTTATCAAGCTCACCATAGCTGCCGGAATGACCTACGCTATCATCTCGTCATTCAATGTGTTTGCCACCTATATCTTTCAGGAGCGCTTTGGCAAATCGGCTGACTTTTATGGACAGGTAAGCCTATTGATGGGTCTATTCTGGCTAAGCGGTCAACTATTCTATCGATGGCTTCTTAACAAAGGTTACTGGAATAAACAGTGGCTAAATCGCATCTACTTCGCAGGCATTGGCTCAAGCTTAGCTATGGCTATTTGCTATCTAGCTTTCGGCGCACAAAGCTGGATGTTTATCGTCTTCCCCGCCATCTGCTTTTTCACCGCATCAATCACCTATATACACACCTTTGTGTACGCCTTTTCAATCGTATCGAAAAAGGCCGGCACAGCGAGCTCATTGGTTGGGTGTATCTCGCATTCGTTGCAGGCGTTACCCCCGCCCTTACCGCCAAAATACCCTTGGAGCCTAGCCAAATACTGGTAGCCTCGATAGTCATTTTGTTTGCCGGGAATCTACTACTGAATCTCACCTCTTTAAAACAGCGCTACCCCAAGTGACAAACACGCAACATGGGAGTAAATTACGCTCCCCGCTGTGCAATAAACGAACTATGAGCCAAAAACCCGATCGCATTACTGCAATGCGCAACATCATTGAGCAAGCTAAACAAGAATTCCCTTTATATGAGGACGATACCTTTGTGTGCAGTCCAGAGGGAAACTGTGTCGGTTGTCCAAAGAAATTGATGGAATTGGTCGAAGGCGAGCTCAGCTATTGGGAAAGCTATATCAATCGAGGGAATACACCTCACTTTGATGAAATCAGACGCTTTGGCAAGCTATGTAAGAACGTAAAACGTGGCTTAGTTCGCAACCAAATCCTTTGATTCACTTATTCACCAAATCAATATCACCACCACCCAAAGCAAAATCCCAGTCAATTAGTGTGATCCATGCACTCCTATTGTCAGAGTTAGGTAAAGAGTTGTAGCAAACGATTGCATAACATCTCGTTACATATCAGATTACGCCCATCGACGACAACTATTAAAACAGCTGTAAATAATTAGCATGAGTTATTAGTCGACGTTGCTGACCTACCTTTAGCAACTGTCGGTGTTCAGCTTTAGTAGTTATTCGATAACTCCATTAGTCCAAGGATGGACTGCCCTATAACCAACCGAGACATGGGATAGAAGAATGAATAAGACACTATTTACGGTTTGCGGTGCAGTTTTGTTGAGCCTAGGCACAGTGGCGCATGCGACTGAACAAAAAATCCAAGCACCATCGACTCCTACCTTGGTCTCTGAAAATGGGGCAGCCGCCGTTTACTACGGTGAATCCAATAATATCTGTACCCTTAATCTTAAGGATGACCTGCAAAACGATTATTGGATGTTCTCAATCGGCTATAACGGCAATACAGGTACGCACGGAATCGCGTTCAACTCTGAGGCTACAGCACTTAAGAAATTCCTGTTCAATCGTAGCAAGGATATTCACATCGAATACAACCACGAAGCTAACGAAGACTTCGACCACTTTGAAGGCGAATTCTTCCGTGTGAAGAGCCGAGAGTTCTTCGACAGCTTGGTTCATCTGCAAGAGAACGAAAACCCAGACGAGTCGGTATTCCACAGCTTCGAGATCAAACAAGCGACCATTTCTCACACAGAAGAAATTGAGATAGATCCAGAGGTCCTTGATAGTTTTATTGCTTGTGCACAAAGCGCAAAGAAGAAAGGCTTGAACGGCTAGTCTCGAATCAAGATTTTAAAAATCCCCGAGTGATTGAGCCATCACTTGGGGATTTTTCTTTTATAAAGCGCGGGTCTTAAGCTCTTTGGTGACATGGGGCGGCGCTACCCGCTCTAGTTTAGCGATGCACTGCTTCGAGTCTGGATGATAGTGACGTAACTTAAAGTCACACACCGCATACAAGTGCTCTGGTCTTGCCGAAATCTGATAAGAACGCTGTAGAGACTTCAATGCCAAATTTTCATCGATAGGCTCTTGCAAAATACCGTTTAGATACCAGTAGTAACTGTTGTCTACGGCTTTCTCTGCCGCCTTGTTCATACTGTCCGCTGCCATGGTTTTATCATTTAATCGCACCTGAACCATAGCCTTGGCATACAGAAGTTCAGGTTGATCTGGCATGGTTTTGAGTGACTTATCCAAAAGCGATAATGACTTAACATCTTTCTTTATAAGTCGATTGTTCTCAACCAAACCTAGGATAGCATCAACATTGTTAGGGTCCTGCGACAAAGCGTATTTATACAGACTTCGAGACTCGTAGTAGAGCTCCACCTGCTGCTTCACCAAGGCCAAACGCATAATGCTATCTTGGTCGTTTTCTAGATTCATCGCCTCTATATAATCATCCAGAACCGGCCCAAAGGTTTGCTGCTGCATGGAGTTCATCTCTCGATAATCCACAGCTAGGTTCTCAACCACAGCGAGGCGAACATCCACCACCATGTCATTAAACAAAGGCTCAAGCAGGCGCCATCTATGCTTAAAATCAAACGGAGCAGAAGCGTGAATTGCCGCCACTCGCACATGATAGTTAGTATCTTTAAGGGCGCGTGCTAGAGAGATCAAACCATTGGTCGATGGATAGTTTGCTAGCTGGTTAAGCGCATCCACACGCGCTTCCACTGACTGGTTTTTGTCCTGAGCAATATAAGCAAGTTGATCTACATTCGACAAAGGCGCGGCCTGAACCGCGCACGCCATCACAGCCCCTAAAATCAGGGCAATAAATCGAGAACACTTCATTAGAACTTCGCTCCAAAGCTGTTGTTTGGATTCTGCTGCATCATCGCCTGGCGCACTACCGCATCGCTAAACTTACCATGTGCGACTGGGTAGCCCATCAAGCGAAGCAAGTGTGCGATCGAGCGATCCGCATGACGATAGAACTTGTGCCAACCCGCACATAGGTAGTTCAAACCTGGTTCGCCATCCATAGTGCGAATAAAGCGATTCTTCGGACACTCGCCGTGACAAGCAAACTTATAGTCACACTTCTGGCACTGCTCGGTCAGGGTGCGAGTTTTCGCAAAGCCAAACTCTTGCTGCTCGGCAGAGTATGCCATCTCATCTAATGGGCGCTCATGCACATTACCCAGTTTATATTCTGGATATACATAGTGGTCACAAGAGAACACATCGCCGGTTGGCTCCATCGCCAATCCTTTTCCGCAGAACTCACCTAGGGTACACAGTGGGTTACGACGTCCCATCCAGGTTTCGATAAAGGCTTCAAAGTATTGCACGAAGACCTTGCCTACATCGCGAGATGCCCACTCATCGAATACTGCAATAAGGAAGTTACCCCAAGCCTCATCGGTCACACACCATGACTCCATCACTGAGTTCTTGCTACCCGGAATCAGTCGCTTGTCGCCTTGCTTAGGTTGCTGATCTGCTGGCCAGTGTTGAGGCGCGGTGTCGCGGAAACTCTTTGGCTCTACAATCGGGATAAACTGCATCTGAGGAGAGCGCACCTCATCACGTAGGAAACGATAGATCTCCAATGGCGCACGGCTAGTCAGATTGTTGATACAAGTAAGAGTGGCAAATTTCACCTCGTACTTATGCAGAAGTTCAACCGCATTCATCACCTGCTTAAAGGTGCCACGACCCGCCTTGTTGGTACGATAAGCATCGTGGTACATCTGAGGGCCATCGATACTAAGGCCAACCAAGAAATTATGTTGAGATAGGAACAGGCACCACTTGTCGTTAAGTAACGTACCATTGGTTTGAAGATCGTTAGCAATAGTGACGCCTTGTGGGCGATATTTCTCTTGCAGTTCGACAACGCGCTCAAAAAACTCCAAGCCCAACAGCGTTGGCTCACCACCCTGCCACGAGAAGATGATCTCAGGAGTGTTTTGGCCTTCAATATACTGCTTCACATAGCTTTCTAGATCCGCATCGCTGATCTGTGGAGAGCATCCCTTCTTGTATTCCAGTAAATCCTGTTTACTCAAGTAATAGCAATAATCGCAGTCGATATTACAAACCGCACCGATAGCTTTGCCATTACATGCATTCGTTTTGATGCACGACCCTGGTACTGAGGACCCTGAGTAATCAACATATAAACACCTGCGAGGTTGTGAAAAACAGCATTATTATACGTGGTTATATATCAAGGAATCGTTATGCCTTGTATAACCTTTAGTTATTCAGGATTTGGCTAAAATTGGCGCACTTTTAGTCAGATTGAGGTCCTCATGCGCCCTATCACTCGCCTAGCCTTTCTTTCAATTCTTATCGCTGCAAGCCTTGCTGGTTGTGCCTCTGCGCCGCAGCACCCTATCGCACAACTCATTGAAACCGATATGGTTTTAGTAGAAGGCGGAAGCTTCACCATGGGCTCGGATCTACCTGAAGCTGGACCACAAGAAAAGCCAGCTCGCGAGGTCAGTGTAGATAGTTTCTACATCTCTAAGTTTGAGGTCACTCAAGAACTATTCGAGAGCGTTATGGGTCATTCCATGAGCTACTTTGCAGGACCAGACGTGCCAGTAAACAACCTTAGCTGGCAGCAAGCTAATTACTTTATCGAAAAACTTAACGAACTGACGGGAGAGACCTACCGTTTGCCAACCGAGGCTGAATGGGAGTTTGCGGCTAAGGGTGGCAACAAGAGCCAAGGCTTCAAATACAGTGCTCAAACGATATCAACGAGGTGGCGTGGTATGAAAACAACGCAAACAACCGTGCTCACCCTGTAGGTCAGAAAAAGCCTAACGAGCTTGGCCTGTATGACATGACAGGTAACGTTGGCGAATTCACCATAGACGCATACGAAGAAACTTATTACCTGCATGCGCCCTCTCACAACCCAAGCAATGCTCAAGATTCAAAGGTCGGATTGGCGCATAAATCGGTTCGTGGTGGCAGCTACTCTTATGCCGATAACCAATCTGAAAACTACCGTCGAGACTTCGCTGCTCAACGTACCATAATGGCTGATATGGGACTACGCTTGGTACGTGATGCCGAATAATTATACAAATAGGAACAAATACTTATGAGAAAAAATGTTTCTTTATCACTGGTCGTGGCTGGGCTTTTATCATCATCAATGGTGGCATTCCCTGCACTGGCTGAGGAAGCCAAGCAACCTAAACTTGTCCTGCAGATCACCGTGGATGGCTTACGTGGTGACCTGCTTGAGCGCTATAAGCATAACTTTGGTGAGGGTGGCTTCCGCTACTTAATGGATGAAGGTACCTACTACACCAATGCTAACTATGAGCACGGTAATACCGAAACCATAGTGGGACACGTTTCCCTTGCAACCGGAGCGCCACCAGCGGTGCACGGTATGGTGGGTAATGTTTGGTATGACCGGAGCCTTGAGCGCTTGGTGTATAACGTGGAAGACGGCAACTACAGTATGCTTACTAGCGGTGCTGGCGTTGACCAATCCACTGAGATAGACCCAACTCAGCGCACCGCAAAACAAGATGGTCGCTCTCCAAACCCTATTCTAGTCTCTACCTTTAGTGATGAGTTAACCGTCTCAAACAGCGGTAAATCCAAGGTGTTCTCTGTATCGGTAAAAGACCGCGGTGCTATTTCACTTGCTGGCCACACAGGCAAAGCATTTTGGTTCTCAAAGGCGACCTCAGAGTTTGTCACCAGTGATTATTACTACTCGGAATATCCAATCTGGGTAAACCGCTGGAATGAGAAGAAGATACCCGCTCGCTACTCAAAGCAGCGCTGGGATCTCTCGCTTCCTAGAGATCAATACACCTTGGAAGAGGTATCTCAGGATCAGAAGTTCGACCTAGCCGGTTTCCAACGTACCTTCCCACACCCTTATGGACCAGCAAGCTATCAATATTACTCGACTATGCTGACCGTTAGCCCCGCCGGTGACGAGATCACCGCCGACTTTGCCAGCATCTTGCTTCAGCAAGAGCAACTAGGTAAAGGGGAGGTTACGGATTATCTTGCGGTAAGCTTCTCTCTAACGACTACGTTCTTCACCTTTACGGCCCATCGAGCCTAGAGGCGGAAGATAACCTAATTCGACTGGACCGAACCTTGGCCAAAATGTTTGAAGAGATAGAGCACCATGTGGTCTAGACAACACCTTGATCGTGCTCTCGGCAGACCATGGTGCGCCTGAAGCCTCACCAGTGGCGGCCTCTCTTGGCTTAAGACAAGCAGCCTATTTCCAGAAAGAAACCTTGATGACAGATGCTCTAGTGGCTCGTTTGAAGTCAGAGTTTGGTGTCGATGAAAAGATCATCCGTCTTTATGCTCAACCATATGTCTATCTAAATCATGAGATGGTGAAGCAGAAGAAGATCGACCTAGCTAAGCTTCAAGACGTTATCGCTGAAGAGGTCACTAAGGTAAGTGGTGTGGCGTATGCGGTGACCAGTGAAGACATTAAAAATGGTCGCGTGCAGCACAGCCGAGTTAATGAATTAGTATCCAACAACTACCACCCGCAACGTTCTGGTGATGTGTATCTGGTATTTGACCCACGTAGCTATATTAACGATATGGACGGTCTAACGGTCGCTTCTACACACGGCTCGCCGTGGCGCTACGATACCCATGTTCCGGTTATCTTTGCAGGATACGACATTAAAGCTCAGACGGTGCATCGAGCAGTCACCCCGTATGACATCGCTCCTACCCTATCCAATAAACTTGGTATCACCCAACCAAGTGGCGCCACAGGTAAGGTGCTGAAAGAAGTCGTGAACTAACGCTAGTCTCAAACCTAACTCAGATAAAGCCGGCAACTTCGCCGGCTTTTTGTTAACGGAAGATTTAAGGGTTAATCTCGCCTGCTATCCTAACCTCTGAAACTCCCGACCAATCAGACCAAGCCATATCTTGGTTTCGTACTCGAGCCTTGAGATACCAGACCTCACCGTCCTCGAACTGTAAGAAGTGTTCAGGAGCATTTGCTCGCCCTTTTAGCTTGTCGTAATCCGAAATATGGGTCACCTTCTCCAGTCGAATCTGCCTTCAGTAATATCCTCCAAGTCATGCTCTTCAGACCAAGCAACATGGTCCGCCGTATAGATATGGTTCACCCACTTATAGGCTTCATCATTACCCACGCGAAGAACACCCTCAAAGTTACTCAGGGTCACAGTAGTTATATCGGCTCCTTCTTGCGAATCTATGATTTGCCCCTCAACCCAAGTAGGGTCGACTTCATCATCAGGCTGGTCTCCTTCAAGTGGATATGGAAGTAGGTTTTGCGAGCGCGTTTCATTCCCCCATAGATCAAAGACCTGTTCACGCTCCTCATTGAATGTTCTCGACTTAGACAGTCTCCATTGAACTTCGTGAATAGAGTCAGGCTGTGAGTGTGATAGACCTATGGTGTCGTTTTCTGGTCGCACAGTGATAGAAGGGGCTAGCGTCGGGGATTCAATGATCGACTCAAAAGGAGCAAGTCTGACGACATCAGTGACTTCAAACACATTGTCTAGCTCAGCATACCCACCGGACTTAGAGATTACCGTACCAGAGTAACGTTGTGATTTTAGCGTGTCCGTACCGTCGACATTGAAAGTAAGGACGTTGAATCCGAACTCTGAACGAGACACCTCTATAGTGTTGTAGTCCTGAATATCATACAGGTGATGGGCATTATGCATTGGCTCCCGGTAGCCTTGGGAGGTAGAGCTGTTCATCCATAGATGAGGGGTATCCATAGATTGGCCGCGGGAGTACGCGTGGGTGTGCCCAAAAAGTGACCTGAGATTTTCCCTGTCGCCTTTGAGTAATTCTCTGTCTCAGCAACGATTTCACACGAACCCAGTGACTCTCCAGTAATCCACATTTCAGATAGACAAGGGTGATGCATCATGGAGAACATATAGTCGATATTCTCATCACTCTCTGTTGCCGACCTCTCATTGCTCATCCAATGGATCTGTTGCTTAAGAACATCACGCTGAAAGTTAGAATGACTGTGTGAAATCGGGAAGGAGTCCATACCAAACATACGCAGGTTATTGATATCTATGGTATACCAAGTCTCATCATAAGAAGGGTCTCCATTTTTAGGAGTCTCGAAAAAGTGCTTGTACTTGGTTAGATGAGCGTCCTTGGAATAATCATGGTTTCCTGGAACCGTAATTAATGGTACGTACGGTGTTATATTCTTCATCTGTTCGAAAAATTGATCCCGCCAATGCTCAAAATTATAACCATCGCTCACGATATCCCCGGCGATAGTAATAGCTGTCAGATTTTCCGCACACTGCTCTTTATCATTTTCACAGGCGTATTGAATAATCCCGCTATTAATGACATCTTCCAGAACACCAAGTGTATCGCCATTTTGTGTATCGCCGATTGCAATAATATTAAACGGTGACTTATCACCCTTTTCATTATAGGTTTTGAAGAAATACATCTCAGACACAGACTGTTCAGAGCCATTGTCACTAACAACATAGTATTCATACACTGTCTTAGGCTTTAAGCCTTGCAACGTCGCAGAACGTGTTTCTGAAATAGTAAGGTCGATCAGGTCCGCTTCAACAACACTCCATGCGGAATGGGAGCTGCTCTCTTACCCATACCTGGCGGAGTCGGCCGACGCTTCGAACCTAACTGTCATAGACGTAGGTTGAGGCATCTGAAGATAAGGATGGATCAGAAACTCAATATTGCTCCCTTCAGGAGCAGGATTAGGTTCACCACTGTGGGAGTCATTGGATGAATCATCGTTACATCCGGACAAAGCTACCAGTAGACCCGCTACGATAGTCGAATATTTTAAAGGCTTCATTTCTTTTAATTTTCCATTAGGTTTATGTTTTGCTTTTAAAAAAGCGTTAAGAAATGTAACCAGATGTTTTTTCACTTTAATTGCGCTTTTGTGTTAACTATTGGAAAAAGCAAAGCGCAATTATTGATGGGGTTTATAGGTTAGAGCTACTAAAAAACAGAGTTAGTATAATTAATGGAGCTAACGGTTTTGAAATATATAAATACCCTCACAGAACATCACTAATGCTATTAAGCAATTTTAGTTCTATGAAAATATAAAAATGCCTCCCTAAATTGGGAGGCAAATATCTCAACATTCTAGTTTAAAGAAACACTGTCTTAGCCATGGCAGAAACCTGGTTCCTCAGCCAACGATGGCTAGCATCACTGGTTCGGCTTGGGTGCCACAACATGCCTACCTCTTTCTCTACATCTAAGAATGGCGCCTCAAGGCATTGCACCGGATAGAGTTTGGATACTTGATGAAAGGTAGATACTGGGAATAGCGCCAGATAATCACTCTGACAGGTGGCAGCCAACGCCTCCAGCACACCCGGAGCGCGATAGACTATCTTGCGTTTATTCAGATGGTCATTGTTATCTCCCGACATCATGGTGCTGCGACTGCGCCATTGGGATACCGCAATATGCTCTTCGGCTAAAAACTGCTCAGGGGTTATCTCACCGCTCACCCTCGGGTGGTCTTTACGTGCAATAACCATTAAGCGCTCTTTACCAATAACACTGGTTTGCAGGGTGGTGCGCCCTTTTGGCATCACATCAATTACCAAGTCATAGCGCTGCAAACGTAAGTCCGACTCAAGGTCCTCGGTAAATAGTGGATGTACCTCAAGGTCGATGCCTGGGGCATTTGCCTTGATCTGATTGAGCACCTTTGGCATCAGCTCATAACCAATGGGGGCTAAACAGGCGATGGAGAAGATGCGCTTTGACACCTTAGGGTCAAATGAGCGAGAAGCGCTCAGTGTCGATGAGAAGTTCTTAAACGCAGTAGACAGCGCAGGATAGATGTCCCCAGCAAATGAGGTCGGTGTTACTCCAACAGGGCTACGATGAAACAGAGGATCGTCATAGATCTCTCGAAGGCGCTTCAGCGCCTTACTCACGGCAGGCTGGCTCACACCTAAGCGTTGCGCAGCCTTGGACATGCTCTCTTCTTCATAGACAGCAACAAAAAATGGGATCAGGTTAAGTTCGGTACTTTTCATTTTCTTCACGATATTTATGAGAAATCTTAGTTAACTGGGGCAATGCTTTATTGTTATAAAGCATAGAGAAACCAGTCACTTGGCTCAACTTAATCCATAAAATCCATGGCCTTACATAGCCTGAGCTGTATTCTTCGAGCTGTATTTCCGCCTCTCTCATCTGCAAAGTACTATGCATTTGCTTTAGCCTTGCATACAACTGAGTTCGGATTTGAGCCTTATTTCGACTCATCACAGCTTTGTGGAACCGCCACCACAAGGGTGCGGGCCTGTGGCGATAGTAGCGAATCACAGCCCATACAGAGGCCATCGAAAAAGTGAGCAAACATACCAATAGTGTCACAGCAAAGCGATATTGCTTCATCCATGAACCAAAGGTGTGTTTGACCTCAAAGGTTTTTCCTTCAAGGGTCAGGGTTTGCAATTTATTGCTGCTACTATCCCACCAATTGATGGTGATTTCTGGGAAGACCATCTCACCACCTTGTTGCAATACATAGGTGACCTCTTCCTCACGGCTAGCCAACCATTGCCCACGATTTTGCTTGTCCTCCAATCTAGGTGCACTAGGGTAAACCTGATAGCCTTGCTCATGTCCTTGCGGGACATCAAGGGCCGAAGGGATCAAAACTGACAGCGTGTCTTGGGCATCTATCTTAATGGTGCGAGTGATGCTGTCTCCCACCTTTAGCTCCTCACTGGAAGACGACCAGGCCTGCTCAATACTGGCATCGGGACTGCCCACCACTCACTATCCTCAGTAAGCTGACCGCTCGGGATCTCAGCCTCAAACTTGAGTGCTTTGGTGAACAGCTTCTGCTTTAGATTGCCATTTTTCTCTGTTGAAACCTGAACCTCAACGGCGATGGGTGGCACTGTAAACTTACCTTGCTGCTGAGGGTAGAGTGCTATCTCCCAACGCTGCGTCGACCAAGTTTGACCCTCAATTCTCTGGGTAAAGTTGGTGGCGAGTTGAGACTGCTGTTTTACCAGTACATTCGGTATTTCAGGCAAAGAGATACGGGTTCCTGAAGTAAACCATCTCGGTGTAGCAAGCTCCACATACATGATGATCTGCTCGTTCACCTTGTAGCTAGAATCGCTCTCTTTTAGCCATGTCTTCATGGTGACCACAGGCTGGCTTGCTACCGCCAAGGAAGAAGAGAACAACGCGAGTATTAGTATGAATAGACGTTTCATCATTTGCCCTCCTCTGCTTGATATTGTGACTGACGGTATTGAAGCTGAAACTTGGCTCGAAGGAAGAGTTTAGGGTCGGCCTCCACGCGCTTCAGCCACTTAGCCGCAAGCTCTTCACTTCCTAAGATCTCACGGGCATTCAAGGTCTCTTTTTGTAGCATCTCTTGCACTACGTCTTCCTCTGCGCCGTCGCCGGTTTGCGGTTTATCATCAGGAAGCTCAACCGAGTCCTCCGCGCCGTCTGTGGTTCCTTTCTGACTCTCACTGAGACGATTTACCTCATCTATGATGCCCTGAAGCACCTTAAGGTTATTTTCAGTACGCTCTCGTAGTGCTTGGTCTAGCTCTTGTTCTAACAACAGCTGATAGAGATTTCGAGCCTTGATGTATTCGCGCTGTCTAGCGAGAGAGTTAGCTGCATTGAACAGAGCCAGTGGCGAGTCGATGTTTACAAACTGAGCATGGGCAAGCTTGTATTCTCCGGCATAGTAGTAAGCAATACCGCGATGCATAGGGTCCTGATAACGCTTGGCGGCTTCTAGATACTGCTGTTTATCAAACAGGTATTGCCCTTGCTGATCTCGGGTAAACCAAATATCTACCATGACTGCCAGGCCCTATCCCAGTTAGAGACCTGCTCCAAAGCGGCTTCTTCTGCTGCGCTCTTAACCGGCTGTGCCATCGCTTGTTGGGGCATCACTGAACCAACCAATACAGCACCGACTAAACACCATTGCACTAGCCAACCCTTGCGGAACCAAAGCAGCAATAAAACAGCAATTGGGAATAGGACGATATACCCCATATCCTGCCAAGGCATTACCGTATCGCCATTAATCTGCATATGGCGCTGGACCCAGGTGTTGATCTGATTGATGTCTTGGTTATCTATGGTCACCAGCTGAACTCGCCCAGAAACCTCACTGGCTAACTGCTGTAGTGAATTCAGATCCAGCGGACTATTGGCATTAAATTCAGGATTACCCATGGCCAATATAAGAAGTTGATTGCTGCCCGAAGCAAAGTACTCACTCATCGCCTCTAGGCTCGACGGTGGCATCCCATCGGTGACCAATAGAACTGTGCTTGCCTCGCTACCTGATAGCTGTTCATCCAGAAGCTGAATAGCACTTTCTGGACGCTTGCCTTCCACGGGCATAACACCCGGCTCGATGGCATTCAAGAAAGGCACAAATACTTGGCTGTCTTTGGTAAGAGGCATAGCAAGGTGTGATGAGCCCGCATAGGCAATCAGCGCGGTTTTACCGCCTTGTCGCAGATGAGCAGGTCGCGAATCTTCTGTTTAGCTCGGGCCAGTCTATCTGGTGCGACATCTTTTTCCAGCATGGAGCTATTGGCATCGAGCATCACAACCAAAGAGGCCTTATCCTCACCAAAGGGGGATGGAGCGCGCTGCCAAGTTGGACCTGCACAAACCAAAATAGCCAAGCTAGTGACCACAACCAATACTTTCAGGGGCAATTGCTTGCGCCAGCCTTGGTCCTCGATAGTGAGCGCTTTTTTAAGATGCTCCGGCAACTGGTTTTGCCAACCACCCTCAGAGTCATCTTTAAACCTTAGATAGATCACCACCGCAAGCGGAACAAAAGCCAATAACCACAGAGGTCTTATGAAATGGAACTGGGTGAAGATCTGCTTCCAAAGCATGGTATCAAGCATGATGCTTCTCCCTTTTCTGCGCTTTATGGTGCTGACACTAAACGCCAGAATGTAGAGCACAACCACCAGCATTAGAGGATAGGCGTGCACACTCTCCTTAATACGATACTCAGTGCTTTCATACAGGCGGGGCTCTAGCTTGTTTATCTCCTCATAGGCTTTATCAAGCTCAGTTCTATCTAGGGCGTAGAAGGCATTACCACCCGTCTCTTCAGCCACACGATTGATAATGTTCATATCCAGAGCTTGCTCACCCACGGTTTGCGGGTCACCAATGGCTATCATATGAACCTTAACGCCTTTCACCGCTGCTACTTTAGCGGCGTCGATTGGCTCCACGAAACTGCCAGTATCGTTACCATCGGTCAGCACTATCGCCAGCTTCTCCCTATTCGGGTTTTGCGCTGTTTCATCGCTATGGTCAAACACCTTGATTGCAAGGCCGATAGCATCACCAAGGTGAGTGCTGGCGCCTGCCATAGCCACATCAGTTTGGTTCAACAGCTCAAGCCAAACGCTTTGATCTGCGGTAAATGGGGTTTGTAGAAACGCTGCGTCGCCAAACAGAATCAATCCAAGTCGATCCCCCTCACGGGCTTCCACGAACTCAGCTAGCACCTCTTTTACTGCCTCGATGCGCGACACCTTATCACCGTCTGTAGAAATGAAATCAGGTTCAGCCATAGAGCCAGACAGGTCGACGACCACCATGATGTCACGCCCCATTAGTTCGCGGGTTTGGGGCTCACCCAGCATCATTGGCTTACACATGGCAAATACCAACAAACACCAAGAAGCAATAAGGATAAGACGTTGCCACCAGTTGGCCTTTAACTGGCTTGCACCCGAGGATGGGGTTTCACCTAATATCTCCACCAGAATTTCGAAAAAAGGCACCTTTACTGCTGATTGCTTGGTTCTATAAGCAGGAATAAGAAAATGAACCAACAGAGGCAGCGGTAGCAGCAGGAGCATCCACGGATAGGTTAATTCAAGCATGGCTCACTCCTATGCTCAGAAAGCCAGCTTAAACAGTCTTGAGTCAGCTCTGAAAGTTCTGCATCAGACAAGGAGTATCCCTTTGATAGCAGCGCTTTAGACCATGCCTGCCACTTTCTTCCAAACTGTGGATCCTCTTTACTGAACAGATCCAACTGACTCAGGAAGGCATCACCAATTAGCTTGTTAGAATCATTGGATAGATGTGAGGTGACGGCTTTCATCACCGCAAATAGGTCTTGTCCATAGTCAAAGCGCTCTTGGTCGGATAAGCCATGACTTAGTGAGGTTCGCATATCAGACACAATCGCTATCGCTTCGCGTCGATAGCGGTTTTCTCGCCAGCGTTTGTTTAAGCAATAGAGCCAGAATAGCAATGCAATTCCAGCAATCATGCCCAGAACTTGCCAGCCTATTGTCTGTGGGAAATAGCTGATAGGTTCTGCCACCTGGACATCGCTAATATTTCGAAGAATGTAGGTACTCGGAGGCGTGTGTACAGTCATCGTCTTCCTCCCAAGGCCCGTTTGTATTCTTGGATATGTTCGCCACTGGTATCGAGCTGAACAAAGGGAAGATTCTTGATCGCCATAAGCCTAGTTAACTGCTCTTCACGCTTATTGTGGTGCGCTTCAAGACCAAGGTTTGCTTTAGCTATCTTGCTCTCTTCGGTAATTGAGAGTTGCAACTCTCCATCGCCCATCACCCAGTTACTACTTGGATGGTCTTCTCCATTGGATCAGATACACGCACAGCCAGGAGATCGTTGTGGATCTGCAGCTGTTTCACTTTATCCAAGTCGGCTTCTTTGATATCCAGCCAGTCGCTGATAATCACTATGGTGGTGTTCTTGCTTGCCATACGCTCAATACTGGCCAGCCAATGGGACATGCTCACCTCTTCGCTATCCATCGAACCAACAGATAGGCTGTGATTAGCTCGGTGGACTGATTTTAAGGCGTGCAGTAGATGACCTCGAGAGCGCTGCGACTTAAAGGCCTGAATGGATTTCGACGAGCGTAAACTCACGCCAACTCGGTCGTTATCAGAAAGGATGCTCCACCCACTCAGAGCGGCAACCTCTGCGGCCACAACCGATTTCATAACCTGGTTTGAAGCAAAGAACATACTGGCACTTTGGTCGATACAGAGAAGCACATTGCGGTCTTTCTCTTCGGTATAACTACGAACATGTGGTTTACCAGTACGCAGGGTCACCTTCCAATCTAGGTTGCGAATATCATCGCCCTTTTGGTAATGACGTAGCTCTTCAAAGTTGAGTCCGCGCCCACGAAATAGGGATTGATGACGACCAGAAAGTACAGTGCCTGATTTTAGTTGAGGCAAGAAAGAGAGCCCCACAGCCTGAGACTGCAAGGCAATCAATGCCTTGAAATCACAATAGATACGGGAGTCCATAGTTTTACCCGATCAATACATGATCAAGAAGCTCATCCACTACCTTGATAGCGTCGATACCATCAGCCAAAGCGTCGTAACTCAAGCTATGACGATGAGATAGCACGCTATGGGCTACTGCGCGAACATCATCTGTCTCGACATAGCTACGACCTTTGAGCCACGCATAAGCACGGGCACACTTGTCTAAGGCAATGGTGGCACGCGGGCTAGCACCCACCGCAATCCAGCGAGAAAGGTTCGATTCGGGATAACGCTCAGGTCGACGAGTAGCCATAACTAAGTTAACCATGTACTTCTCAACCAGCTCAGAAACCTCAACATTAGCAATCTCGCTCGTGCCGCGATGATGGTGGCAGGATCGATAGCCAAGGCTTGTTGTTCTTCACCACCGACCACTTCCTCGCCACGTACTAAGCGAATAATGGCAAGCTCAGCGTCGTCATCTGGATAATCGACGGTGACCTTCAAAATAAAGCGGTCCATCTGCGCTTCGGGCAGTGGGTAAGTACCTTCTTGCTCGATTGGGTTTTGGGTAGCAAGCACCATAAACAGTTCAGGAAGTTGATGGGTTTGATCACCCACGGTCACTGTGCCTTCTGCCATCGCTTCAAGCAGTGCTGCTTGAACCTTAGCTGGCGCACGGTTGATCTCATCGGCAAGCACTATGCTGTTAAAGATAGGACCCGGTTGAAAATGCAGGCTGGCTTTCTCCTGCTCAGAGGTTGCCTCTTGATAGACTTCAGTGCCGGTAACGTCAGAAGGAAGCAGGTCTGGCGTGAACTGAACGCGACCGAATGAGGTATTGAGAGCATCTGCCAACGCTTTAACTGAACGGGTTTTCGCCGTACCCGGCAAACCCTCTAGAAGTACATGACCATTAGTTAATAGGCCAAGCACTAGAGCCTCTACAACATGCTGCTGTCCAACAACAGAGCGTTCTACTCGTTCAATCAACTGGTTTACTGCGTTTTGAGTGTCACTCATTGGTTCTTCCTCACGTTATCCTTGCCTCGAAACCACCTCGAGGACGCTCAATTTTAACCGACACCGCCATAACCAATGGTTATACCCTTCTTAATTGAAAATGCTGGGGTGTTGGCTGGCACTCCCCCTGGAAGTCCAGCCCCGACTCATCACATAGTTTATCTATGCTCAGACGCTTGGCTCGTTGGCCGCCTACCAGCATCTCCAATTACTTTGGGTAACAAACTAACGTAGCAATTGGTTGCGAAGCGGCGCAATAATGTTAGGTGGCGCATACTTTTCTAATTCAGTAAGGCATTTCCTCGCTTCAAACTCAGCGCTCATGTTGTCACTGTACTTCACTAACATCTCACAGCGCGCATAGAGCTGCTGCGGGTTACCACTGATTCGAAACGCCCTATCTAGCGCATCGCTCGCTTTAGAAAGGTCCACATTCTCAAGCGCCAGACCATAGAGGAACCAATACTGGCTATTTTCTGGTTCAGCTACTGTAGATAGCCTCAGCATCTCTAGCGCTTGGGGCTGTTTGTCTTGTCTAAGCAGTGATAAGGCGGCGCTGTATCTCAAGGCGCCTGACTTAGGCTGAGCGGCAATGCCCTGCTCTAGAGTCTGAAACGCTTTAGATTCATCGCCCTGCTCTCGATATAGGTCGGCTAAATTGACATAGCTGTTAGCAAAGATAGGCTCTACGCGTATCGCCCCCTGATAGGCCTGTATTGCTTTATCTACCTCACCTTGAGCGCGATACACATTCCCTAGGTTGGTACGACCAAAACCTCGGTCAGAGTTAAACTCTTGGATCTGGATATATTCATTTAGAGCAGGAGTCAGCGCTTCTTTTTGTGGCAGACTCATCTGCTTCCAACTTGCTACCAGCCGCCCGCGGCCTCTGTTCTAACCGCCAAGATCGGGTCTGAAAGAAGTGGCTCAAGGATTTGCCACCTGTCATTGAATTCAAATCCTTGTGAACCCTCAATTGCACCAAGACGGATAAGCTCACTGTCATGTTTTACTGCACGAGCCAATGCTACCGTGGTGTTCTTGCCTGAATACGGCGACATACGAGACAAGGCTGAAGCGCGAATAATATCGCTCTGCTTGGCATCTTGTGCGGTAAGTGACAGAGCATCTTCTGCTCCGCGATACCCGATATCCGCAGCATAAAAAGCGATAGCAAAGTGGCGTTCTTTATATCGAGGTGAATCTGGGAACCAGGCCTTAACCTTTTGCGTGGCCCATTGGTTGGTTTGGTCTGTATGGCAATCGGTACAGACGTTTGGTGTTCCTAGGTGCTCACTGAGATCAGGTCTTGGTACGTGCCAACTGTGGTCGCGTCTCGGATCTACCTGCATATAGGTGGTTTCTGGCATATGGCAGGTGACACACTGTGATGCCTCACTATCGGCTTTGTGAAAAGTATGATTCTCTGAAGTAAATTCAGTTGGGATATGACACTGAGCACAAACGGCTTCTTTGGGGATCTTTAGCTTGGAAGTATGCGGGTCATGACAGTTAGTACAACTTACCCCCTTTTCCGCCATTTTCGACTGTAAATAAGAGCCATACACGTAGTCTTCGTCGAAGATCTGCCCGTCATGATGATAAAGTTCTGGTGTAATCAGGCTCAGACGATATTTATCCAAGAAGCCTGTCTGTACATGATCGCCCTCTTCAGTAAGTTGTGTGCGGCGGCTATGGCATTGTGCACATACCAGCATCTGGTCGGTGTCATGTTTCGCATCAGGCTGAAAGGTAGATTTACCCTCTTCCATGACCCATTGCTTGACCGCCTTCGACAGGTCTCGGTCAAACCCTGCATGAGCAATAGTCGGCGGATTTTCCTTGTTCGCCCAATCTAGATGTTCGCTGGCAGGGCCATGGCACGCCTCACAACCAACATTCACCTCAGACCAGGTGGTTTGATACTTGTCAGCCTTGGCATCATAATTTTTCTCGAGATTGGTCGAGTGGCAATCGGCACACATGAAATTCCAGTTCTGTCCGGCGTTGGTCCAGTAGAACTCATCGTGCTTATCTAAATCAGGGTAGAGATGAAACCAGCGCTGACCCCCATCGGATTTATCCCGTGAATCCCAAGCAAAAGGAATAAGCTGTACCCTGCCATCATCAAATTCCACCATGTATTGCTGCAATGGATAATGGCCAAAGGTGTAGCTGATCTTGTAGTCACGGTATTGGTCGTCCGGCCCTTGGATATTGACCCAGAACTCGTCTCCCTTTTTGAAAAAGCGGTTTTGATCGCCTTCAAACTCAAAAGTCGCACTGTCAAAATCACCCAATACTGAATCGGTCGAGGCATGCAACATGGCACGTTCATGGTCAGAGCCTTGCCACGCTTGATACTCTTCTTGGTGACAGGTTATACAGGTCTCGCTACCGACATACTCTTTTGCTGAGCTGGAAAGGCTCAATGATGACAGAAACAGCCCAATAACCAGTGTAGTAACCTTGCCTACTTCCATGTAATCGCTCGATATAAAAATGTTATATAAACAATAGCTTAGCTGGGTAAGCTGTCGAGGATTGTCACGTATAATTCATGCCTGAATATGGAAAGTGAGACCTAACATTGCGATATTAGAGCTGTTGAATAAATAGCCTCAGTGCTAGGGTGTACCCAGTTAAGTTATAGGAGCCCTCGCAATGAAATCTTGGTTTAGATTCATCCCACTGATCTTACTCGTGACTTATGTCATCACTTACGACGTAATCGATCAGATGAACCACATGCCACACCACTCGCAACAAACTGAGCAAGTCGCTAGCAAATAACGAGCGATCACTAATGAAGCCAGTATTCATACGCTATTAAAGCGCGAGTAGAAGGCTCAGACTAAATGTTCATCGGTTTTCACATAAAGCCTGCTATCGAGCAGGCTTTTTTGCATTTTTACGTACTCTACCAATCGTGAGCTTTCACTCGCATCCCATGCTGTAGCAATAGAAGTTTTATATGGCTGTGATATTGTTACTGTATAACAACATATAGAACAATGGCTTAGGTCTTTTGACCATTTGAGTAGTATGAACGCAATTGAATTTAACGGCGTCAATAAGTGGTACGGGAACTATCACGCATTAAAGAACATAAACCTAACCGTAGCAGCGGGAGAGATCTTAGTTATTTGCGGCCCTTCAGGCTCGGGCAAGTCCACCCTGATTCGAACCGTCAACGGCCTAGAAAACATCTCTGAAGGAAGTGTGGCAGTTAACCATCATTCCAACGCCCCAGCCAAGGCGGGCAATGTCGGCATGGTGTTTCAAAACTTCAACCTGTTCCCTCACCTGACTGTAATGGATAACCTTACCCTAGCGCCGATTCGAACCCTTAAGCTGTCGAAGAAAGAGGCTCAAGAGCGAGCTCGCCATTACCTAGAGCGGGTAAAAATCCCTGAACAAGTGGATAAGTATCCGGTTCAGCTTTCCGGTGGACAGCAGCAGCGCGTAGCCATCGCACGCTCTCTTTGTATGAAGCCTGAAGTATTGCTATTCGATGAGCCCACTTCGGCTCTCGACCCTGAGACAATTCAAGAGGTGCTCGACGTAATGGTGGACCTTGCAAAAGATGGCATCACCATGATGTGTGTTACCCATGAAATGGGCTTTGCAAAGAAGGTCGCTGACCGCGTTATCTTTATGGATGAAGGAGAAATCTTGGAAGTAGGTACGCCAACACAAATATTTAATGCCCCAAGCCATCCACGAACCCAGAAATTCTTAGACCAGATTTTAAATCATTGATATGTATAAGCTTATAAAGCCTGTTCTATCGGCAATCGCACAAATACTCATACTGCTTATCGGTATCGCCTGGCTACTAGATTCTGGTGCACAAGCCATAGGATACAGCTGGCAATGGGAGCGCGTGCCTGACTATATCGCCTTCTATGAAGACGGACAGTGGTGGCCTGCAGAACTCATCGATGGCTAATAGTTACGCTCCAAATCTCCGCCATCAGCCTGTTTTTCACCTTGCTGTTTGGTTTGGTGACTGCGCTACTTAAATTGTCGAACTCTGTGGTAGGGCGAGCTCTGGCAAATCTCTATATCGAGGTGATTCGGAACACGCCGCTGCTGGTGCAAATCTACATACTCTATTTTGTCATCGGCCCGGTTATCGGCCTCGACCGCTTCTCTACTGCCGTATTAGCCTTGGCTCTGTTTCAAGGCGCCTATACCGCTGAAATATTCCGCGGCGGACTGAACAGTATAGAGAAAGGTCAGTTTGAAGCGGCAAAATCGCTAGGGCTTTCCCCTTTCTACACCTATTTCGATGTGATACTGCCACAACTGTTGCAGCGCACCCTGCCACCTCTGACTAACGAGGTAGTGTCACTGATAAAGAACTCTTCAATCGTGAGTGTCATGGCGATATTCGACCTTACGACGGAAGGAAGGAACATCGTATCTGAGACGGCTATGCCGTTTGAGATATGGTTTACCGTTGCAGCTATCTATTTGTTGTTAACTTTGAGCTTGTCCGCGTTTTCCGCCCTACTTGAACGCAGGTTGGGCGCGCAGTGGCGCAAGCAATAATCAGGGAAACTTGGAGAAATCATGATTAAAGGAAAATCAAAAGGCTTCCGTTCACTGTGTTTACGCAGTTTCAAAAAAAGCATCTCTGCCCTTATGGGCTTAGCCATCAGCATTCCACTTATGACGGCTAGCGCAGTGGCTTCGGATACGCCTAATCTGGATAAAATCAACGAGCGCGGCACCATCCGAGTGGGCATGTCCACCTTTGTCCCTTGGGCTATGCGTAACAAACAAGGTGAGTTGGTTGGCTTTGAAATCGATGTGGCTAAGCGACTAGCTGAGGATTCTGGCTGGAAAGTAGAATTTGTTCCAACCGCTTGGGATGGCATTATTCCTGCCCTTTTAGCTCAAAAATTTGATGTCATCATCGGCGGCCTCTCTATCACTGAAGAACGTTCAAAGAGTGTGTTGTTCACCTCTGCTTATTCTCACTCAGGCGTTCAGGTAGCGGCAAGCAAAGAACTAGCATCTGGCTTCTCAGAGTTTAGTGATTTCAACTCACGTCGCATCAAGATTGCGGCTCGCCGCGGCGCGCACACAGTGCAGGTAGCACGTGATACCTTCCCGAAAGCAAAGATCCTTCAATTCGATGACGATGCTCAGGCATTCCAAGAGGTTTTAAACGGCAACGCACATGCGGTAATCGCTTCTAGCCCTAAGCCAGAGCATGAAGCGGTGAAGCACAGCAACAAGCTGTTTATCCCATTCGATGAACGTCTAGCTAAAGGCAACGAGGCCTTCGCGGTTCGTCTTGGTGAGGAAGATAAGAAAGCCTTCTTCGACAAGTGGATCCAAGCCAGAACCGAAGATGGTTGGCTAAAAGAGCGCTACGAGTACTGGTTCTCAACCCTAGATTGGCAAGACCAAATCGCGTCAGGCCAATAATTTCATGTAATCAATGCTGGTGGTAGCAATGCAACCACCAGCGCTTTAACCCATTATCTACCGGTCTGTATGTCAAACCTGCTATCCCAAGCCAAACCCAAATCCAACAAGCTTTCGTTTAGACCGAATGTGTTGGACCTTGTATTGATTGCCTTACTCCTTGTCGGAGCGGTCTGGCTATACCATCGCTCGTCCATTGGCGTGAACTACAACTGGCGCTGGGCTGATGCCTTTGAGCTTGTATTTACCCCCAGAGCAGATGGCGGCCTACCCTACTTCTTCCAAGGACTTATCTCAACGGTTCGCCTGAGCCTATGGGGTATGCTTCTAGCCATTGTCTTAGGCACGGTATTGGGTCTGGCAAAACAATCGGCAGTGGCCATCTTTAACATCCCTGCGAACGCATTCATTCAGCTAGTAAGAAACATTCCCCCTCTGGTGTTTGTATTCATTTTCTACTTCTTCATCTCCAATCAGCTAATTCCTTTATTGGGCTTAGATTCGATATTGAGAGGGGGAAGCCAAGATATTAATGCCCTGCAATCCTTCCTATTCGGACCCGTATCGCTATGGGAAAACCTAGTATCTGGGGTGCTGTGTGTGGGTCTGCTCTCCTCTGCATACGTAGCTGAGGTGATACGCGCGGGTCTTACTTCAATCCCGAAAGGTCAATGGGAGGCATCGGACTCACTAGGGTTATCACGATGGACTAAGTATCGTTTTGTCATCGCCCCGCAGGTACTGACGGCGATAACCCCAGCGCTCGCCGGACAAGCCATATCCTTGGTTAAAGACACCTCTATTGTCTCGTTAATCTCGATACAAGAGCTCACATTTGTTGGAACAGAGATCGCTAACTCATCGGGTTTAATCTTCGAGATCTGGCTAATGGTAGGCTTGGTCTATCTGCTGATCTGTCTCTCTCTGTCCATGCTTTTTAGGAAGCTAGAAAAGCGCAGTTTGCGTCATTTAGCTCGCTAGTTTTTTATCAAAATAGAGCACTTAATTTCTGCCAATAATGCCCTATACGTATAGGTCATTCGGTGTCATTATGTGCCAAGTTGAATAGTCACGAGATAAGATAATGGTCGACTTTACTAAAGCAAAATGGATCTTTCCGCCTAAAGAATTCGAAGTTTCTACAGAGGCCGTCTCAATTACCACTGAGCCTCAAACCGATTTCTGGCAACGCTCCTACTACGGATTTCGCAACGATAATGCGCCAGCATTGCAGTTGGAGTCCGAAGACAATTTCTCCTTTACCGTGCGCGTCGATTTTGAGTATCAGGCTCAGTTCGACCAGTGCGGTCTCATCATTTACCTAGACAACGAAAACTGGTTTAAAGCCTCTATCGAATATGAGAACCAAGAGTTCTCTCGCCTTGGTAGCGTAGTGACTAACTTGGGTTACTCCGATTGGGCAACCACAAACATCCCGCTGCCATCGCATATTTGGTATCGCTTAAGTCGCCGTGGTCCAGATTTTCTTATTGAGTCATCCCTAGATGGTGAAACCTTTAAGCAGATGCGTATTTTCCACCTACATAAATTGGGTGAAACCACGCCTGAGATGGGTAAGGCGATGCCGCCAATGCCAGCGACTAATACTGTGAAATTTGGTGTATATGCGTGTAGCCCATTGCAGTCATCATTTACCGCCAAGTTCAGTCAGATGAGTCTAGAGCCGTGTAAATGGGAAGCTCACCCAGCGTAAACGGTATCTGCTTAATGCATTCAGTGCCAAAGCCTTTTCAACGCATAAGTCTTTGGCGCTATTCTTCTGCGGTCAATGCAAGCACTAGCATCTCATCTTTAATAAACACATTGTAGGGCGCAAAGGTCACTAGGTTCGAATCGAAACTCCAATCCCCTGTTCCCCATCGCTTACGATCAAAGTGGGTAAAGTTATCTCGCCATCTTAGAACAAACTCGCCCTCTTCGAAGCTGTGATATTCCATCCAGTCTACATATTGGTAAAGGGGTAGATCCTGCTTATCGAACGCACCGACCCACTCGGCGGCCTCTGAAACCCATAGGTTCATTCGATAACTCTGTGGCGTATCGCGCATATCTATTACTTGCTGAGAACTCTCGGCCGTTTCCTTGTGAATCACCTCACCATCCACCAGCCAGATGATCTCATCAGGCGTCCATACCAACTCGTAGATATGAAAATCGTCGGCATTTTCTAGGGTGTGTATGGTTTCAGAATGAACACGCTGATTGAGCTCACCCGTAATGAGGTTGGTTTGTAGTTGATTGGGCTGTTTGCTATCATCTCAATATCGATTCACGCCACGGCAGATTGCCCTGCCACGACTCGTTGTCATAGGTGAAGAAAGAGGAGACCACGCCAGGGTTTGAGACCAGTCTCATCCGCATTACAAACCTGCCGTACTTCACCTTATCCAAGCTGTAGACCTCAGCCCCATATAGTGGGACATCAGTAGTATTGAGCTTACCTGTCTGTAGGCGAGTATCTTGATTTGCCTCTGCGCTCTCAAGCGTTGCTGTTGAATGACAACCTGCCACCAATACGGCAGCAATCACCAATCCCGTTTTGTTCCAAGTCATATCCCTATCCCTTGAGTATTCGAAACCTTGAATATTATATGAATAAGGCAAGTAACAAGCCTTATGTTAACGCTCGTTTTCAATGCTAGGTCACGCCTGTGAGTTTCATGATATTGTCCAATAAAAACAGCGATTTAAATTAAAAACCATCTAATGGTTTCATCACAATTTTCATTTTTGTGGTTTGGGATAAATATTGCGATGAGCTAGGTTTAACAGTCTAAGCAATCTTTTGAGAAACCGATGCTAGAGATATTCGCCTACGCCATTGGCATCATGTACACACCCGGTCCAATTAACCTGCTCGGTCTGCATAGCGGTTTAAACAACAAGGCTACTCAGCACCTTGGGTTCTTCATTGGTGTTGGCAGTGCTATGTTCACCCTGTTTGTTTTTCTCGCCTTTGTTGGGCTACAGGTGATCAACCTCAAGTATTGCCGTTTATTAGCTTGGCGGGATGCCTGTATATCCTCTATATCGCCTACAAGGTGGCGGGCTCTGATATAAACCTTAATAGCGACACAGCCGAAAGCACCGATCTTAGCTTTAAAGATGGGCTGTTTATGCAACTGCTCAACCCAAAAGCGCTTATCGCCACTCTACCAGTTTCAACCATACAGTTTCCAAGTGTGGGTATTGAAGGTATGGCCATAGTGTTCTGGTCATTCATACTCGCGGTACTCGCTTTCGGTGCACCAGCCAGTTACGCCGTTGCAGGGTCAGTTGTGGGTAAACGCATCGAAAATCCGCGCTATTTTAAGGTGTTCAATTTGGTGATGTCGGCTCTACTTGTGTACGTAGCATTGTCTATTGGCTATGAGCATGCGATTTTGCATGGATGCAAAACTAAGCGGTCTCACGTCATGGCCATTTCTCACTTGGCAAAAGCATGAATTCCGAATACCGTATCAGCACAAAGGAACTAAACAGCCCACCTCATGAAGAAACTCACAATCTATGACATCGCGACCCTAGCTGGCGTATCAAAATCTACCGTGTCACGTTTTTTAAACGGTGGTTACGTCTCTGAAAAGAATCGCGAAAAGATTGAAAAGATTGTCGAGGAACATGACTTCAAGCGCAGCGATAGCGCAGTAAGCCTGAGAACCAAAGAGAATCAAACCATAGGCATCATAGTGCCCCGTATCGATTCCTATGCATCCTCAAACGTAGTGAAAGGCATCTTACAAACAGCAGCCCAGCTCGATTACAACTGTGAAATTCTCACCTCAGATCTAGACTTCAAGCAGGAGTTAGACGCCTATCGCAAACTCAAACAGCGAAATGTTAAGGGCATCATAGCCTCGCTACACATATGAGCGCAGAGTACGAGGCAATGATTGCAGAGTTAAAGCTTCCTGTAGTCATCTTTGGACAAGAGTGTCAAAGCACTCATTGTGTCTATCACGACGTACTGTCGGCGGTCTCAGAGTTCTGTGGCGAACTGTTTCGAGATTCTAAATCAGAAAAGACCAAAGTCTCTTTACTTGGACCTGTTGGTGATGACGATATGCTCTCTCGAACCATCAATACCTACAAAGAAGGGTTGGAGTTGAAAGGACTAGAGGTTAAACAGTTTGAAACGGACTACAGCTGGCAACGAAGTCATCAGATGGCTGAGCAGGCGTTCAAATACTCTAAGCATATTATCTGCCTGACCGATAACATTGCCTATGGCGTGTACAAGTTTGCTCAGCAGAACCAGCTTAACATTGGTTCAGATATTCATATTTGTGGTAACGGTGGCTATGATACCTCTAGCATCCTCACCCCAGAACTCAGCACCATCTCTTATCCTTACCTTCAAGCGGGTATTGAAGCGGTTAAGCTTCTTATCGGTGCGGATAACGTGACCAAGCTCAAACTCGGCTACACCATTCACAAAACCGATAGCTTTTAGTCTTGACTTAATTCTTATCAGGAATATTATTCACCCACAACTGGTATCGATACCACATCGTTGTGAGAATCATATCAGAGCATCTAAAATGGTAGTGTTGCGCATCGCAGCACTTATTTTGAACCGATTGTGGTATCGATACCACATAGAGAACAGATAATGAAAAACAACGAGAAACAAATCGCTGCTGATATCTACCAAGCTGTGGGTGGCAAAGAGAACATCCGAGCCTTAGAGCACTGTGCCACTCGCCTTCGCATTATCCTAAACGATGACTCACTGGCCGATAAAAAACCATTGAAGCTATTCCTGGTGTAAAAGGATACTTCCTGCAAACTGGCCAGCATCAGATCATCTTGGGTGGTGGACTTGTTGAAAAAGTGTTTGCTGCCATGGGGCACGACAGTGATGGCACATCGGTAAAAGACGAAGCCTATGCCAAGATGAACTGGTTGCAAAAGTCCGTGCGTATTCTGGCTGACGTCTTCATCCCTATCATTCCAGTTATCGTTGCCGCCGGCCTACTAATGGGCTTCGTAACTCCTTCTTTAATGAACTGCCAGAAAACATTTTGGTTATCACTCAGGTTCTGACTGATACGGCGTTTATCTTCCTACCTGCACTGGTGGTCTGGTCTACCTTCAAGCGCCTGGGAGGAACAGACTCTGTAGGCTTTGTGCTAGGATTAATGACGGTTGCACCTCAACTTCCTAACGCCTATGCGGTGGGTAGTGGCGATGCCCAAGCTCTAGAGGTAATGGGCTTTGCTATCGTTGGCTTTCAAGGCATGATCTTGCCAGCACTCGTAACAGGTATTTTTGGTGCCAACCTAGAAAAGACACTTCGAAAGTACGTACCAAACGCACTCGCACTGGTAGTGACACCATTTCTCACCGTTACCATCTCAATCCTAGTTGCTCTGTTTGCAATTGGTCCTGTGGTTGGTGAACTTCAATCTCTTATTATGGCAGGCATCACCTCCATTATTGAGCTGCCGTACGGCATTGGTGGTTTTATCTTTGCACCACTTCACCAGCTACTGGTTATCATGGGCTTGCACCACTCATTTATCATCCTTGAATTTAATTATCTTGGTGAAGGACTGGGTAACCCACTAAACCCTATGTATTCCGCAACGGGTGCTGCCATGATAGGCGCAGGTGTAGCCGCTTACCTCAAAGCAAAATCAAGCGAGAACAAGGGTACCATCGGCTCTTCTATCCTTAGCACCTCCTTTGGTATCGGCGAGCCTCTACTTTACGGAGTGGTACTAAAGAACCCTAAACTATGGGCTGCAAACCTAGTGGGTTGCTCTGTTGGTGGCGGCTTCGTGATGATGGTTGGGCTAAAACCTAGCCTAGTGGGGGTGACTCTTATTCCCGCTATTCCACCTATATCGGCCAAGGTTTAGGTTTGTATCTGACGACTATTTTGATTGCCTTTACCACCTCATTTGTTCTTAGCCGAATCGTTCTAGCTAAAGACTGATCCCCTTATTAAACGTGCTCATCACTATTTGATGAGCACTCTCCCCCACTTATCTAAGTTGCGACAATGAATTGGACAATTGAACAGCGCTACCAGCGCATTGATGACATGCCGAGTGGCTATTTTAAGGAACTGATTGAACAGAGAAAAAAGGACAGTTTCTATCCTAGCTTCCATATTGCTCCTCCATGTGGCTATTGAATGACCCTAATGGACTAAGCCAATTTAACGGTGAGCACCATATCTTCTATCAATGGTTTCCTATAGGCCCTACCCATGGCTTAAAGCACTGGTACCATGTCTCTACTAAAGACTTTGTAAACTACACCGACCATGGTGTAGCTCTTTACCCAGATTCGGATTATGACTCACACGGTGTGTATTCCGGTGGTGGTCTGGTCGATAACCAAGAGTTATTGCTGTTTTTTACTGGCAACAAGAGAGACAAAGACTGGGTTCGTGAACCTACAATGTTATGCCTCAATGAACAAGCTAGGTGAAATCACTAAACACGGTGTCATCGTAGAAAATTCGGACTACACCGAGCATTTCCGTGACCCTAAAGTATGGAAGGAAGGTGATACCTACTACATGGTTGTAGCGGCTCAAACCCAAGAGTTGCACGGTTCTATGGTACTTTATCGCACTAAAGAGCTCTCAAGCTGGGAGCATCTTGGCCCCATCAAGACTGATTACGACCAGTTTGGGTTTATGTGGGAGTGCCCTGATTATTTTGAGTTAGACGGCAAAAGCATAATGCTGTTTTCCCCTCAAGGGGTGGAAAGTGACAATCCATACGAGTACAAAAATATCTTCTCAGTGAGCTATATCCTAGGAGATAGCCTTAACAAAGATAAGCCAGAGCTGGTGAACCACAAAGCGATCACTCAGCCCGATTTTGGTTTTGATTTTTACGCGCCTCAAACCTATCTCGATGAGCAGGGCCGACGTATCATGTATGCATGGATTGGTCTGCCTGAGATTGATACCCCCATCGGTGGATTATCAATGGACAGGGCTGCTAACCATACCACGTGAGCTCAATGTCATTGACGATATGCTAGTACAAACGCCGCTTGCAGAACTGCAAAACTTGAGAAAAGAGAAGCTAGAAGTTAGTGATGAAACTCTCCTGCCATCCAGTTCCTTTGAGTTTGAGTTTGAAGCTGACAGCAACTTTAGTCTTGAGCTCTCAAACGAAAAGGGTGATACGTTGATATTTGAGATGAACGAGACAGAGTTTAAGTTAGATCGTTCGAATAACTCTCATACCTATGCTGAGGAGTATGGTCTGGTACGTTTGGCTCCAAGATTGGATAGGACTCAGCATATACAAGTCTTTGTCGATAATTCAGTGCTAGAGATATTCATCAACAATGGTAAACACACCATGACCAGCCGTTTCTTCATCCAGGATATGAACAAGCTAAGCCTATCTGCTGGCATCGATGCCACCTTGTATCCTTTAGACTCCATTGTTGGCCTGCACACCAATACTGAGCTGAATCTAGCTAATCGTTAAACAAAAAGAGCTAGCACGTTTGCTAGCTCTTTTTCATTTTCCAAAGGTCTACGAAGCTTCTTTCTGCTTCTCCTCTTCTTTCTCCGTAGGGTGTTCTTTGTCGACAAAGATATCTGCTACCGACTCTTTCTCTAGCGCCCCTTCCAACTCACCCTCTTCATTGATTACTGGTAGTGAGTAATCAGACGATATCGCCTCAGGCAATACCGCTTCGATGGCATCGTCAGATGATATGGTTGGCACCTCTTCATACAGGCAAGGCTCGATAGATTCGAACTCATCACCCGAGGCCGCCTCTTCTAAGGTCTCTTCGGTAATGACACCTTGATAGACATCGTCGGTGACATGGTAGCCGTAGTCACTATTAGAACGGCGCATCTGCTTGAGTGCTTCTTCAATGGTGTTGGTAGTGATGCGAAGCGCTGGTTTTTGCATTACCGTTTCAACCGTCAGTGCTCTGGCACGGTTCACATCCTTAACAAAGGCCTCTACATAATCTGTGGCAGGATTTAGCAAGATGTCATCTGGTGTGCCTTGCTGAACAAGCTCGCCGTCCTTCAAGATGGCAATCTTGTCACCGATACGCAGAGCTTCATCCAAGTCATGGGTGATAAAGATAATCGTCTTGTGAAGCTTATCTTGAAGCTCGATTAGCTGGTCTTGCATCTCACTTCGAATCAGTGGGTCGAGTGCAGAAAATGCCTCATCCATCAACAGGATTTCAGCATCGGTACATAAGGCGCGAGCTAAGCCCACACGCTGCTGCTGACCGCCAGAGAGCTGAGACGGATATTGGTCTTGATAGCCTTGAAGACCTACTGTATCTAGCCATTCTTGGGCCTTCTGTAGGCGCTTAGATTTCTCCAACCCCTGCACCTCGAGACCATAGGCCACGTTGTCGATCACCTTGCGGTGTGGAAACAGGCCAAAGCGCTGAAACACCATGGACATCTTGTGACGCCTGAACTCCTCTAGGTCTTTTGCGGTGAAGGACATAACATCCTCACCTTCCACATCAATCTGCCCAGCGGTTGGTTCAATCAAGCGGTTGAAGTGACGGATAAGGGTGGATTTACCCGAACCAGAAAGCCCCATGATCACGAAGATCTCACCTTGAGCTATCTCTAGATTAATATCTTTAAGCCCAACCGTGTGCCCAGTTTTTGCAAGAACCTCATCTTTTGTCGCCCCTTCTTTCACCATAGGCAAGATGGATTCAGGTTTTGCACCGAAGATCTTATACAGGCCAGAGACCTTTATCAGCGTTTTAGTCATGCTTCAGATCCCCCAAGTGTGCTTGAGTACGCTTAGCATAGGCTTGCGAAGCTCGATCGATAAGGATAGCTAGCGCTACGATGGCAAAGCCGTTTAACAGACCCAAGGTAAAGTATTGGTTAGTGATGGACTTAAGCACAGGTTGACCCAAGCCTTTTACGCCAATCATGGAAGCGATAACCACCATAGAGAGCGCCATCATCACCGTCTGGTTGATACCCGCCATTATGGTCGGCATCGCTAACGGCAACTGCACGCCAAGCAAGCGCTGTTTTCGGGATGCACCAAACGCCGTGGCCGCTTCCATCACTTCTTTATCTACCAAGCGGATGCCTAGGTTGGTGAGGCGTATTACAGGCGGAATGGCGTAAATAACCACAGCAATCAGGCCTGGAACCTTACCGATACCTAGAAGCATAACCACTGGTATTAGGTATACGAATGCGGGCATAGTCTGCATCACATCTAAGATAGGCGTGACAATAGACTGAATACGGTTTGAACGCGCCATGCGATACCTATTGGGATGCCAAGCACTATGGCCAGCACGGTACATACGGTAATGATACTCAGCGTACGCATGGTATCTTCCCACATACCGAAATAGCCGATAAACAAGAGCGCCACAACGCCAGCTACAGTGAGCTTTATAGAGCGGCTGGCTACATATACCAATGCAGTGATTACGATTAGAACAATCCACCAGGGTGTCGCCAACAATAGCTTTTCAAACCACACCAAGAAGGAAAGAAGGGGATCAAACAGGGATTCTATAAGGTCGCCATACTCTCGCGAGAAATCTTTATAGGCGCCATCGAGTGTTTTTCGGATATCACGCAGTGACCCACGATCCATCTCAGGAAATTCGGTTAACCAACTACTACCGGACATCATTTATTCCTTTAACGACAGAGGGTAGCACTATACCTAGCACTACCCTTGTCTATTCCATATACATCAAAAATTACAGCTCAGCAGAAATCTTCTCTGCTACATCCGCAGGCACCCATGCCTTCCAGATATCTGGTGAGGTTTCGAAGAAGTGATACATAGCGTCTTCCGAGTCCGCTTGCTCATCTTCCATCCAAGCTAACAGCTTGTTCATGTCTGTGTTTTTAAATCCGCGTTTGCCTAGATACTCCATTGCAGCGGGATTCTTGTTCGAGAAGGTGGTCGCAACCACAGTATTCACTGGAGAAGGCGGATACATAGTCACTTTCGGATTTTCACACGTGTCTTGAGTGGTGCAGTTCAGGAACTCTTCTTCGTTAACGCCACTGCCAAAGTCCACTTTGATCATTTCATATTTACCTAGCACCGCCGTTGGTGCCCAGTAATAACCAAACCAGCCCTCTTTGCGCTCATAGGCCTTAGCTATGGAGCCTGAAAGACCAGCACTGGATCCTGAATCGATAAGCTCAAAACCAGCGTCTTCCAGTTCAAGCGCTTCAAACAAATTGCCACCGGAGATCTGGCAGCCCCAACCTGCTGGACAGCCATAGAAGCCACCTACATCTGGGTTTTCTGGGTGTTTAAACAGCTTAGCGTGTTTCTTCACCCCTTCGATTGTGGTGAGCTCAGGGTATTTCTCGACCATATATTTAGGTACCCAGAAACCCTCTTCACCGCCATCGACTAACGCTTTGCCCGCATAGGCAAGGCGCCCCTCTTCGACACCCTTGTCGATGGCATCTTTAACCGAGTTGGTCCAAAGCTCAGGGGCGATATCTGGTTGGCCCTTTTCAATCATGGAGGTGGCCGTAGGCATGGTGTCGCCTGGGATGAGTTCAGCATCGCAGTCATAACCATGTTCTAGAATAAAGCGGTCGATATTGGCGATAACACTGGCCGAGTTCCAGTTCATATCAGCGATGGTGACAGAGCCACACTCGTTTGCGTGAGCCTGTGTGGTGAATGCAGTAAGTAGCGTCAGCGACGCCAGTTTCCATTTCATGCGAAGTCCTTGTTATTTGAGTTCCATCAGCCAACTCACGGTTTCGCTAAGTCCTACTATTAATTCAGATTTCTTACTAAAAAGTCTGAGTTAATACTCTTACGTACCGTAAATTAGTTGCTTAATAACAAGTATTTGCCTGAATCTGAGTTAAATCAAATTACTCGGTCATGTTCTTAGAAAAGTGTGAAATCAATTAGTTAGGATTGGGATGCTTTGAAAATCTCCGTTTCAGGGTAAAAGGCGTACCAAGCAAACCAATATAATAAGGTTGAAGGCACCGTCTCCCCTTTTGAATTGCTGATCCAAGCCGAGCGTGTATTTTTATCCCAGTGGATCAGATATTGTTTTCCTTCAAACTGATACTTGAACTCGCTTTGCCCTAATCCCTCAATCTCTTTGAAGGGAAAGGCAACTTGAGACACCTTGCCCTTTAACCCTAATACCATCTCTTTTGGGTGATACGCTTTCGGTGCCTGATTGGCCACTGGAAAATAAATGGCGGGGGTCTTAGCGTAGCCTGCATAAGGATCTCTGCTGTAGTCGCGCCTAAAACCCGTATCGGTAGAAAGCACTAAAGTATCTGGGTTGCGCGCCATCCAGTTGCCCCACAAATCAAGAGACATAGGTATTTGCTCTAGGCTCATTCCAACCAGTTTCCCTGCAACCGCCTCGCCATGGATCTGCGACCACAAAGACTCCGTTTCTCTGTCGTACATAAGTACATCTGAGCTGTACAAAAGGCCAGACACACCAAAGTTTAGCGAGCGGTGCGAAACGCTCTTTGGCTCTGCCTTAAACGCCATACCGCTGCCACACAGTGGGCAATACGAGATGACATATCTACCGCCTGCTATCTGATCGTTCACTATCTCATGCCAATTAAGTATGCGCAGTGGATAAGCACGTGCCTCTCCCGCAATGACTAAACCCAAAATAATGTTGTTTGATTCGAGGTAAGTTGCTTCCTTTCCCTTTAGCATTTTCGGATCAGTTAATGCTGGAATACCATCTTTAGGGGGTCCTCCGCTCAGTACCAGTTCGAGCGGCACAGTCGCATTGCTCAAATCAAACCCATTCAGGCTCTTTGCTGTCACACTAAAGGGAATTAATATCAGCAGAACTAAGATTCGCAGTAAAACAGGCATAACAACCTCCGTAGCTTTGCCATAAACAACTAGACCGAGGTGCTCTATTTTTGCTTTCAATCCCTAGCGAATGCGTAATACGTTAGCTGACGCGCTAAATGCTGATAATTGCTGTGATAGCATCATAAGTCGCAATAAGAATAATTATCTGGAACTGATTTGCTCATATGAAACACCTGCTTGCCCTTCTCACCACGATTGCTTTTTCTGCCCATGCCCATGTGCCACTGCTAGCGGTAGAAAAGGCATTGATAACTGGGAAAAAGAGGTGTTTTCCGACGAAACTCGCTATGCGGTGAAAGAGATCAATGGCGTCAAGGCAGTTAAAGCTAGCAGTCAGAGTTCTGCCTCTGGCTTGGTACTGAAAAAGAAAATAGACCTTGCCGAGACCCCTTACCTAAATTGGAGTTGGAAAGTATCTCAAGGCCTGCCCGCTCTGGATGAACAAAGCAAAAACGGAGACGACTATGCCGCTCGCATCTATATAGTGAAAGATGGCGGCATCATGATCTGGAATATGAAGGTGCTGAACTATGTTTGGTCGAGCTCACAAGCAATTGGAACTAGCTGGAACAACGCCTTCGCAGGATCTCACGTAAAGATGCTAGCCTTGCAAGGCCGTGGCTCTCAAACCAACCATTGGTACAGTGAGAGGCGCAACATCTATCAAGATATGATTGAGCAGTTTGGTGACAAAGGAAGCGATGCTGCGAATCTCAAAGCCTACCGTTATGTTGATGCAGTGGCGATTATGACGGATACAGATAACAGTGGAAGCAACGCCGAATCCTACTATGGAAATATCTGGCTAAGCTCTCAATAGATGCATAAAGCTTGCCTCAGCGTTGTCAGTACGTCATGCTATTAGAGTAAATGGAATTTTATGGCTCTCTCTTTGGATAGTTTTCCGAAAAAGAAAGAGCAAGATAGGAAATCATCATGAAGAGATCCGGCTTCACTCTCATTGAACTCATCGTTGTGCTCGTTATTCTCGGCGTGCTGGCTATTGTGGCCGCCCCTAAATTCCTAAACCTGCAACAAGACGCTCGAATCACTACCCTAGAAGGCTTCAAAACCGCAATGCAGGGTGTGATCACCCAGGTGCAATCTAAATCCTATATCGAAGGTTTAACCCCAGAAGCCACCAACCCAGGCAACAGCGCCCAAGACCGCTACATCATTGACTTTGGGATCGGCAGTGTAGAAGTAGACTGGGGCACCCTTTGTCCAGAGAGCCGAGGTGAGCAAGGCGATTCATTAACCATGATAGACTTCATGACTTTGGACGAAAGCGGCGGTTCAACCTTTGACTTTGGCAACCGCCATACCGTTATTGGCTATGACTACTCTTTCAGTAGCAACGACCTCGACCGCAACTATTTTTCCGATGAAGACCTGCCAGACGGTTGTTACGTCATCTATGACTCATTCGGTGGTCGTGGAGGCCCAGGGGGCAACAACAATACCTGCCCACCGGAGGGCTGTACCTGTGATGTTAGAGTCGTGGATACCACGTGCTGATTACCAAGCTATTTCGTCTTTTCGCTAATGGTAACTATGGCTACCGCCATCAAAATGAGCCCCGTAGCCAAGTAGTCTCTCAGTTCTATCGCCTCTCCTAGTAAGCCACCGCCAATGGCGAGAGCCACCACAGGTGGGATATAGGTAACCGATGAAGCGGTGAGTGCACCCAACTTTTCTATGATGAAGTAGTAGCAAAGATAAGCCATACCAGTGCCCAGTATACCTAGCCCGAAAATGCTGGATACCAATGACAGAGTCGAGGTGGTGATGTTTGAGATGCCAGTAAAATCTGTGATAAACAGCGAAATCAATAGTCCCACCCCAAGCTGATAGGTGGTTAAAGCAAGCGCAGAAATCTGCAACGGACTAATAAAACGCTTAGCGTACACAAAAGAAAAGCCAAGGCTCATGGCACCCAACACCATATACAACGCACCTTGAGTTGTATCCGACCCTAACTCAGCGCCAAACGGTCTCGCCAACACTAGAATCCCGATAAACCCTAGCAAGGTGCCAATTAATTTCCACTTGGTAATGGCTCTTCTTTCAAAAACAGCGCTGCCGCAAACATAGAAAACAGTGGAATAGCCCCACTGATGGCTCCTGCGATCCCAGAGGTCAGCAACGAGGTGCCTTTCGCGAACCCAAAATAGTAGATGATGGTCGCGAGCAAGCCCATTGCCAGGAAGTGGTGACAGTGCTTCAGATGAGAAAGCTGAATTGCGCCTTTCGCTGAGGCAAAAATCAAGATAGGAACGAAGCCAAAGAACACGCGCACAAACACGATTTGCAACGGAGAAATCAGCTCGGTTGCTAGCTTCATAAAGATAAAGTTACTGCCCCATATGAAGCCTACAAAGGCAAAGGCGAACAGCGCAAGGGGGTTCCTAATCATCGACATTCTTTCTAATCAATTGGTGAAAAACAGGATTATTTTGAAGCAATCAAACCTTTTATGTAAAATGATATCTTATGACAGCAGATATCTTATTTTTTGATAGCAAGGTACTTCGCCATTATGGACTTCAAGAAGCTTCGAACATTTCAATGCGCAGCGCAAACACTCAATTTTAGTGAGGCGTCCCATCAACTTGGCTATGTACAATCGGCTGTTACCAACCAAATTAAAGCGCTAGAGAGCGAACTAGAGACCACTCTGTTTGAACGAAATGGTCGTGGTGTTGCTTTGACAGAGGCGGGTGAACAGCTTCTTCACTACAGCCAAAAGCTCATTGCAATGCGAGAAGAGGCGAAGTCTGTGGTGAGTAAATCAGACTCCAACAAGCCTATTCGAATTGGCGGACACGAGACCATCATCACTTATCATCTACCTAAACTGCTACAAGCCTACTGTGAGCAGCACCCGAGCGCCCGATTTGTGATTCAACCAACACCAGTTTCCAACCTAAAAAATGATGTACTAGCCAACGCTCTGGATTTGGCCTTTATCTTAGAAAAGCCCTTTCAGCGGCAAGGCTTGAGAGTGCACACCTATCAAACCGAACCAATAGCCATAGTGTGCTCACCCCAAAACCCACTCGCGAAACAAGCCGAGGTAAGATTAGACCAGCTCGCTGACAATCACCTATTACTGACAGAAAAAGGGTGCTGCTACCGACATCAATTCGAGCAAAAGCTAATAGAGGCCGGTGTGCTCAAGCCATCGAACATCAGTGAGTTCATTAGCATAGAGACCATAAAGCAGTGCACTAAGCTCGACATGGGTATCGCCGCGCTAAGTCTCGCTTCGGTGAAAGATGAATTAGACAGTGGCGAACTGCAAAGACTCCAAGTGAAGGGGGTTGAGCTTAGCTCCAACGTGCACTGCGCCTTCAATCAAAAAGAGGAGTGGCCACCCAGAGTGAAGCAGTTTATTGAGTTTTGTCTCCGCTACCAGTTTTCAGCTAAGCCTGTTTCACTATCTTCCAACTAGAGTGCCCTGGGGCTATGGTTCTTTTGGTGGGATCAACATGGGTCTCAAACTTATCATCCACTACGGTTTGGCCATCGGCGATGATCCTCACCCTTGGAAACATATTCCAGCTTGTGCCAAGGGCGGCCCACTTCCCTGCCATAAAGCTGACCTTGAGCGCGAAACTTCCATCCAGCCCCTGCAAAGAGTGATGGCAACTTCTAGGGCCATGACAAGCATTGCCGCTACAGATATCCAATTGTGAGATTGTTAGGTGTTTAGAGCTGTCCTTGAACAGGGTCAGAAAGGTGTATTGATAACTCCCAGGGCGAAATGTAGGCGTTACATCTTGGTGATACCAAACATCCACCTCGATAGTATTTTTGTAGTGGATGCTACTGGAAATAGACATCTCTTGGTCAATCTCTATCACACCCTGCTGGTGTAAACTTCTTAGGTCTTCCATCATAAAAAGTAACCTCGCATGCTAAATTCGCACTTAGGATCTTTCCTAGATTGAGACCTTAAGCTTAGGACGAGTATTGAACCTTGAGCAAAGGCCAATGGGTGAGCCAAGATTTCGATTCCACTCTTTGCGTGAATATCTCTTTGCTGCGCTTAGGATTGTGAGTAATAAAGCCCTCAAACAAGGACTCATTGTCAAAAGCAGAAACACACTCATATCTGCCCTGTTCGACCTGCCTAACACCAATCGCCGTTTCTTTCTCTGGCCAAAAGCTCATGGCATCTAATGAGGATATGTAAGGCCTGTCACCATTACGAGTATGCATCCGAGCCTGATTGCGCACCTGCCAATTAAGAGACGGCATGCACTGTTTTAGCTGTGCTTCATATTCAAGATAGGCCGTTGGATTCTGTTCTCTTGGGTCGAAATAGATAAGGTCAACATCATTGAGTGGGGTTGGCTTTTCAAACCCATGCAGTGAGTCCCAAACCAGATTGCGCACAAAGCCAGCCGCTAAATACCAGTCAGGAAGGTTTAGCTTATATGCATGAGACAGCGCTTCTAATCGCACTGGGTCTTGTTTGAGTAAGTCTAGAATTCTATCCATGCTGTCTTTTTTGCAGCGCTCTATTTAAGCGTGCCATTGCTCGCTGCCAATCTGCGCGTATCCTTATCAATCTCCACTCGCAATGAAGAAGTCAGCTCATCCTTGTCGGTGTACTTCTTGCCGTAGCTAAGATTGAAACCATAGTCGAAGGTATCTGGATTAATACCCTGAGTATGCTGTAGTAAGGTTTCGATTTTATCTAGCGCTTTCGCGAGCTTTGCCTCTTCGGATAGGACATTTTCATAGTCATCCCAGAGGGCAATAATCTCAGTTTGTAGATGCTGCGGGAGGGGCTTGATTAAGGTTAAAAGATCCAAACGTTCTTGTATTCCCTTGTCCTCACCTTCCACTTGATCGACCGCGGCAATGTCTCCACCAATAGCCTCCCCTAGGTCGTGAATAATGCACATCTTAATCAGCTTTAAAGGGTCGATATTGTCGTATTGCTCGGCGAGCAACATTGCCATCAAACAGAGTCGCCAACTGTGTTCAGCTGTGCTCTCCACCCTACCCTTAGTGGTATAGGCTCTTCGCAGTGTATTCTTTAACTGCTCAGCCTCTCTTAAAAAAGCAAGAATGCCTTGTATGTCTTTAATCTTTTCCATGATTAATCCCCAAAAATGAGCCTAGCTCGGCTGTGCTAGTTTCGACATATAGTAGAAATTGTCTTCTTGCTTATCTACCGCATAGCCTGCTCGTAGATAGAGCTGATACGCTGGCTTATTTTGAACACCCTAAGCCTAACGAAGTCGGCTCCAGACTGAAGCGCCAGTTCCTCTACTTTAGCAAGCGCCTCGCGACCTATGCCTTGACCCTGCAGTTCTGCACTCACCTGCAAATCTCGCAGATAACAACCTTCGGCATCAAATTGCAGTCGAGTCGCACCCGCTACCTCTCCATTCACCAGAATATCCCAGTTCTGCAAACCTTGGATCTGCTCCTCTATCTTTGAGCTCTCCCAGTTGACCCCATAGTGCTCGTAATAGGTTTGCATATTGTTATAGGTTATCTGTGAAGACGCCTTAAAGTCCGTTGTTGCTGATAGGAAATCATCAATATCCCTTTATTTCTGTCATTCAAAAATTACAAGCCACCCGCTAAGTCTAAAAAGTTGCCAGTAGAAAACGAAGACTTCTCGCTAGCTAACCAATAGATAGCCTCTGCCACTTCCTCTGGCTTTCCACCGCGCTGAAGTGGGATGACACTTTTTAGTCTTTCCACCCTAAGTGGCTCTCCACCGTCGGCATGCATTTCGGTATGGATAAGTCCCGGACGAACGCAGTTTACCCGAATATTCTCTGCGGCTACCTCGAGTGATAACCCCTTAGTCAAGGTATCGATAGCGCCCTTGGAGGCTGCATAGTCGATGTACTCATTAGGAGATCCCGAGCGAGACGCGGTAGAAGATACGTTCACAATCACGCCACCCTCGCCACCATAGCGGGTGGACATGCGTCTCACTGCTTCTTTACAGCAAAGGAAATAACTAGTGACATTGTTGGTTAATATGGTGTTGATACGCTCTGCGGTCATCTCATCGAGTCTGGTTTGCACTTGGAGTATTCCGGCATTGTTTACCAAAACCGATAATGTACCGAGCTCGCTATCAATGGCTTCAAATAGCCTTTGAACATCTGACTCTTGGGAAACATCAGCTTGTACTGAGATGCAGCGGCCACCAGCAGACTCTATCTCATCGACAACCTTCTGAGCGGTCACCGAATTAGACTTGTAATTGATACAGACGCTATAGCCATGTGAGGCAAAAAGCTTTGCCGTAGCGGCGCCAATTCCTCGACCACCACCTGTGACCAAAACTATCTTTGAATGACTCATAGTTATCCCTGCAGTAGCTTGTAGAAAAAGACCGTCGCTTCCAACTCCCCTGAAGAGCTTCGTGCAAACTCTGAGATCTGCCCTGCCTCAACAAAGCCCATAGAACGATAGAGATCAGAAGCAACATCGCCCAAGCGAGTATCGAGAACCAGCAAAGATAGACCAAGCTCTGCAGCGCTAAGCTCCAACAGGGACATCAGCTGTCTAGCGATGCCCTGACCACGCGCATCGGTATGTACCATGAGCTTTTCAACTTCGCCTCGGTGAGAGCCATTCGCCTTAGGGCATAGAGATAACTGCACACAACCTAATATTTGCTCACCTTCATGGGCTACGAATACTTTGCGTGAGCCGGAAATCAGATCCGACTCTACGCCGTCCCAATAAGCCTTTATCTCTTTAGCATCTACTGGCGTTAGAAAACCGACCGAAGCACCGCTCTCTACACTGTCAGTGAGCAACTCTTGCAACTCACTTTTAATATCCACAATTGTTCTAGTTTCCCTGAGCTCCACGCAAACATCCTTGTAAGAAAATTATTCGATAAGAGGTGAACTACAACCTATCAGCTGGTAGCTCTAGCACACTAATCTCACACCACAATAACACGCAATACACTGATTTATATATAAAACATATTTAAAACGCTTTAGTGTTCCCTACTGATAAAGATCGCGGAAGATTTCGTTAATCCCCACCCTCTATTTCCTGGTTTCTTGACTCACCAATTCACACTGTTTATATTGGCGCCGCTCAGTGGCACACCCTAAAATGCACGCCCGCTATCCTGCTTCCATTGGTGCATTTATATTGGTGTAAGTAACATCATGCAAACGACCGAATCTCCTTTTTCTCGTTTCTCCCGTGAATCTGGTGCTCTGATGCACCTCTCTATTCCAATTATTTTTACTCAGCTTGCTACCCAAGCCATGGGCTTTGTGGATACCACTATGGCAGGCCAAGTCAGCGCTGCTGACCTTGCCGCTATTGCGCTCGGCTCAAGCTTATGGATACCTGTGCTGTTGCTACTTCGAGGCATCATCATGGCCCTTACTCCTGTGGTGGCATTCCATCGCGGAGCAGGGAATCTCAATCGCATCTCAAGCGAGAGCTTTCAGATGGTGTGGATAGCCTAATATCCAGCGCCATTCTTATCGGCTACCTTTGTAGTGCTAGAGGCATCTTAGAGTGGATTGCCGTTGACCCTATCATCGTTCCTATCGCCAGCGACTATGCGTTTGCGTTGGCCTTTGGCGTGCCAGGCATCGCACTTTTCTATGTGTTGAATGGCTTCTTTGAGGGCATGAACAACACCAAGATCCCTATGATCGTCTCTGTCATAGGTCTTCTAATAAACATCCCAGTGAACTATATCCTGATCTACGGAAAGTTTGGTTTTCCTGAACTAGGCGCAGTGGGGTGTGGCTGGGCAACTAGCTAGTGTATTGGCTGATGTCTGCCATGCTGTATGTGTGTATCAAGACTCACCGTCAGTACAAGTCCCTAATTGACTTCTCTGATGCCAAGCCTGAACCCAAAGAGATGCTTAGTCTGTTTAAGCTAGGTCTGCCAATCGGCACCAATATTGCGGTTTGTGGCAGTATCTTTGCAGTTATCGCTCTGCTTATTGGACGTATCGGCGCTGAAAACGTGGCAGCCGCTCAGATAGCACTTAATATCTCCAGCATGACCTATGTGATCTCCATGAGTGTCTCTTTTGGCATCACCATCCGCGTTGGTCATGCACTAGGAGCCAACAATACCATCGGCGCAGTTGAGCGAAGTAAAATAGGCATTATGGTAGCTGGACTTATCTCTCTGATCCCAGCGACTGTGCTTCTGAACTTCCCTGATCCTATCATCAGCTATACACCACAGACCCTGTGGTTAGCGCAACTGCGGCGGGACTTCTTGTTTTCACCGCTATGTATCAATTTAGCGATGCCCTGCAAACCTCTGCCAATGGCGCCTTACGTGGTTACAAAGATACCAAGGTTCCTATGTTCCTATCTGTGGCCTGTTATTGGGGATTAGCACTACCACTAGGTGTCGTATTGGGACTGACCGACAACATCATTCCAGCTATGGGAGAGATGGGCTTTTGGGTGGGTATTATTACCGGTTTGACAGTGGCGGCGATTGCTATGTTGGTGCGCCTGCGTGTGGTGATGAGTAAACACCAAACTCATGGTGCAATAACTCAATAGCTCAGTTATAAGAAAGCCGAACGAGTCTAGAAAATCCTGACTCTGTTCGGCTTTTGGATAAATCAGGTAAATTAAATATTCCCATTACCTGTTGATAAGAAGCTCGTCGGTTAATTGTTCTTGGTCAAGCTAGACCTAGATCTTGATACACTTCGTTGAGTTCTGCATTCATGCTGTCATACAGGTACTGGCGAGGGTCCGAGCGTTTTGGGTCGTCAATGATTTCCACCAAGCGCTTACCAAAAGCCTCAATCACTTCTTCTGATTCCGCATCTGCATTGAACATAAACTCTGGCTGCAGATAATTCATCTGCGTTAGATTTGCCGTTAACTGGAAAGGACGCAGCAGATCCGGAACGCTAGTGAATATATCAAAACCAGAGTAGAACTTTTCGCGCCCTCCAACGGAAACCACCAACTGGAGATCTTTCCCTTTCAACTTATCGCCATCTGGGCCGTAAGCAAAATTGTAGGTAAGTACGTCATCCAACCATTTTTTCAAAAGTGGTGGCATGGAGTACCAATAGAAAGGAAACTGAAAAATAACGCGATCGTGCGCTTCAAGCAGTGCCTGCTCTTTCACTACATCAATCTGAAAATCCGGATACTCAGAGTACAGATCTCGACTGGTGGTTACTTTTCCAGATTCATCGAGTTGCGATTTCCAGGTTTTATTGTTGCGTGAACCTTCTAGATTCGGATGAAATACGAGATCTAAAATTTTCATATCTAGCTACTTGTTACTGACTGAAATGCGCTAATGCGGCTTTTGCGACTTCATCACCAAACTCTTGGACGAAGTGACCGGCTTCTGGAACTTGCATAGGTTCAGGGCAACCTTTGATAACACTTTGCATCCAGCCCATTACCTCTGGCCCTAGCATTTTGTCTTTCATACCAACAGCCATGAAGGTTTCACCTTCCCACTCCCCCCAGAATGACATGGCTTCCGTTGATATTTCGACACACGCTTGTTCTGGGTTTGCTACCATTTTTGGCATCTTACGAACGCCAGCTTGATAACTTCCATCAGGAATGGTGCGGCGTAAGCTCGCGCTTCTTGCTCATCTAGCGATGGCGCGTATTTTTTCATAAAGGTATCTAACGCTAGCTCCTCGGGCTCAACGATATCACCCTTCCATTCTAAGAAAGCGGGTTGCGTTGTAGGGCCTAATAGCAAACCTGTGTTCATGATAAGTAGGCGCTTAAAGCGAGACTTCATCGCTTGAGGAAGCGTCAGACCAAGCAAACCGCCCCAGTCTTGAACCACAAGAGTGATGTTTTGCAGATCCAAATGCTCAACCAATGCAAGTAGGTAATTGCGGTGGAACTCAAAGGTATGAGTATCTTCAGATACTGGTTTGTCTGACTTACCAAACCCTATGAGGTCCGGTGCAACGACTCGCGCACCAGTGCCTGCAAATACTGGGATCATCTTACGATACAGGTAACTCCAAGTTGGCTCTCCATGCAGCAGAAGAAAGGTCTGTTGTGAATCTGCGCTGCCTTCATCTAGATAGTGACCACGAATGCCCTCATAGCCTGATAATCCCTCAACGTAGTGAGATTCAAACGGGTAATCTTTCAAGTTTTCGAATTGCGCTTCAGGTGTGCGAAGTACTTGTACCATGGTTATATCCTCTTATATTTTTAGGTCACACGACCTAGTGATTGCAAATTTAGGTCACTAGACCTAATATGTCAACAGAAAACACAAATAGAGATCTTAACGATCTTTTCGAGTACGTATTTGAGAACGCATAAGTGGCTAAGAAATCAGCAAAAATAGAAAAGATCCTCGACACAGCGATCGAGGTAATTAAATCTGAAGGAGACTTTGGACTGACAATGAGAAAGGTGGCTAGCACCGCCGATATGTCACTGAGTAACGTGCAGTACTATTTCAAAACCAAGGATGATCTTCTTAAGGCCATGGCGGACAGGTATTTCAAGCAGTGTTCTGATGAACTGCAAGCGCAGCCCGCTGTTAACTCAGAGCAAGAGCTCAATGTTCTACTCACTATGCTCCTAACACATGTATATGACCTATCAGATATGTGTCGATTGTTTCGCGAGTTTTGGGCTATCTCCACCAGAAACCAAGTCATGGAGAACTATCTGCTGGAGTACTACAAAGAGATGAGTATGACTATGCAGGACAAACTGAGTCCTCTAGCCAAGAATGACATGTGCTTATCTCAAGCTGTTTCTGTGCTCATTCCCTTTGTTGAAGGCTACTCAATTACAGCAAAAGCTCTGCCTAGAGAGCTCGATTCGATGATTGAACTACTACAGAGTACCTTGCTGAGAACACTCAAAGGTAGTTCAGAATAAAAGGTCTCGGTCTGCAGGCAGTTTGGTAACAATTGGCGCTTTTAAATCCGCTAATGACAATTCCAAACCTTGGATTATTGAAGTGTCTACTGCAGGAGTGTCGGAGAATTTTGAATGCACATTGATTTAACGCATCTCATAGTGAGTCATGCTAATTTCTAGTACTTTTCTTCGCATCCAGATGCTCTTGATATTTGTTAGAAAGCCACTGATGCAAATGCAATCCTGTGTTTTTCTTTATTAAGTAGGCGATAAAAGCCAAGACCAGCATACCTATGACTGTGCCCATAACATTTCCCTCTTTAAAACAACTAATTAGACAGTATCTTAATCAGCTTATATGAACTGTGATGCTCTCGGCAGTTGCAATCATTGATGCTTGTAATCGCTAAACCTAGCTTGGCACAACCGTGCTGAAAATTCGCAACTTAGCTCACCGCTTTTAGAAACTTCTTCTTCACTGATCGCCAATGGGTTTGAGGCTCGGTTGGCGATATCTGATCCAACAGGTCAAAATCTATCGCGGATTTTGGCTTTTTCCCGCCATGGGCAAGCAAGATATATTCAACGTCCAACTCTGCCAGTCGCGCTATAGAGCGCTTATATCGATTGGGATAGAAGACAGGAAACGGGGGGATCAAACGCCCTTTCACCATGACCAAAAGATCTGCGATATATAGGGTTTTAGAAGGGATATGCAAAATAGAGAGGTCTCGGTCGGTGTGTCCTTGGGTAAACAGCGCCTGCCAATCCTCAAAGCCTTTAATTGAGTCTCCATCATCTAGCAGGTGATCCAACTTTATAAAGCGTGGATATCGGATCTTCTTACGGCCATTTCCCTTTCGGTTACCGACCCAACGCGCCAGCGCCATATCGGTGAGGTGCATAAAGTAACCATCGATTCCCTGATACCACTGCCCCGCGATATTTGAACCAAATAGCTTACAGCCAGTTAACTCTCTTAAGCGACTGGCACCTCCAGCATGGTCGGGATGCATATGGGTAACGATTACCGCCTTTAGGGCTGACAATGGCAACTCCAAATCTTGGGCTATATATCGAAGCACAACGCCTACATCTGCCCGACAACATCCGTCGAGTAGCATTAGTCCGCTTTCTTCTTCAACTAGGTATATCTGCTGAATATAGCCCTCAAGCACATGAAGTTTCATTCCGTAATAGCCCGTATAAGAGTAAATATTCTAATAATAGGAACTATTTAGTTTAGCTAAGAAATTGCGCTTGGTTGAAACTATGTAATCTGGAAAAAGAAAAAAGAGCAAAGCCACCGAGGTCACTTTGCTCTTTAAAGATAGGATTTATTGGTTAGCTAATTAGCCTAACGACCAGCGACCCTGGCGCTCGGAGCGCTTCAACGCAGTGACTCAGAACCGTGCCTGCGGATGGCGCATGATACTTTTCGATAACCTCACCAAAGCTGTCCATTTGGGTCGCAAGCAGCTCACCCTGCTCCACCTCTTGCATCAGTGACACATGGCACTCCACAAAACCGCCCTGCTTAGCTTTGATGCTAGTGATGTTCTTACCCTCGATGCAGGATTGAATTGGTTGAGCATCACCCTGCACAACGCCATGCATTTTCAAGATATCGAGCATGCCTTCGACAGTGCGTTCCACCATAGGCGAATCTATGTAACGACCCGCCCCCACCTCGATGGTGATACAAGGTACGCCACTCTCATTCCAAGCGGTCTCTAAAATGCCCTTTTCACCCGGATCATCCAAGATAACGTCTGGGTTAAGCTGTAATGCCATCTGCTTTGCTGCATCCACACGATAGTCTGCAAAGACATACAAAGGGTAAGTCGTACCTGAGGTTTGAGTATGGAGATCGATTGCAATATCGGCGTTTGGTCTCAGAAGATTACTCCAAAGTGAGGCGATAAAGCGTTGCACCTCATTTCCTTCAGGATTACCCGGAAAATAGCGGTTCATATTCGAAGGCGAGGTATCGGGATCTGCAGGATAGAAATCACGGCTGTGGCGCAAGATGCCTGTTGGGTTAACCGCAGGGACTATGGTCACGCATCCACAGATAGCTTTACCTACCAATTCATTGGCGAGTTTCAGCGCCGCTACAATGCCACTTTGCTCATCACCATGAACCCCAGCGGTGATCACCACCTTTTTCCAGGCTTGTCACCTTTAAATACTCGCACTGGAAGATGTTGTCTCTGACCGAGGGCATTGGTTGCGACCGCAAACTCAAACTTGTGCTCACCAGTTTCGAGCTGGTCTACATCCAAAGACTCTAAAACTGGCAGAGTCGTTGTTACTGTTTTCATAGAATGATTCCCATAAAAAAGCGAGCCATATTGGCTCGCCTTTTATCAATTAAAGCCTTAGCGCTAACTTAAGCAAAGCCAGCTAGATGTGCGCCAATCACTACCACACTTGAGAGAACAAATAGCAGTGCGATAAAGCGGCCACAGAACTTAATCCATACACCCCAATCGATGCGACATACACCAGTGTTGCCATCAGTGATGCTGACGTTGGTACGATGATATTAGTGAAACCATCACCAAGTTGGAAGGCCAAAACCGCTACCTGACGAGTTACGCCCGCGATATCCGCTAGCGGTGCAAGCAATGGCATAGTCAATGCTGCCTGACCCGAACCTGAGGTCACAAAGAAGTTGAATACTGACTGGAATACATACATCAACCATGCTGCTACTACATCTGGTAGACCACTGATAAAACCACCAGCGCTGTTTAGAATAGTATTCAGAACGCTTGCATCGCTGCTATCGCCACCAAGGATCAACAACACACCCTTCGCACAACCAACCAACAGTGCTGGCGCAAGCATAAGCTCAGCACCCTCTTTAAATGCTGCCGCTGCATCGTTTAAAGTCATACCGTTTAGACGGAAGATGGTGCCTATGATGCAACGATAAAGCCCATGGTAAAGAACTGAGAGGCAATCTCAGGGATATACCAAGCGTGTGCTACTACACCGTAAACAACCCAAATAGTCGTTGCTAGAACAGTTAGCATTACTAGGGTATCACCTAAGGTCCACTCTTTAACCTTGCCCGACGTGTCTTCTTGAGCGCGGAAGTGAGCATCCGATTCATAGGTCAAAGAAGAAGTCGGATTACGCTTGATGCGCGCAGCATACATCATGGTGAAAGCAATACCGATAAGGGTAAAGCCAGCCCATAGAGCCATACGGAAGGTCATGCCCGAGAGTACCGGAACGCCTGCGATGCCTTGCGCAATTGCAACAGAGAATGGGTTCATCCAAGAAGATGCAAAACCAATCTGAGTCGCCACATAAGTCACCATCACAGTAGTAATGGAGTCATAGCCCAGACGCACCATCAGAGGGGCAATGATAATAGCAAACGCTACGGCCTCTTCGCCCATACCGAACACGGCGCCACCGAGAGCAAACAGAGCGAACAGCACAGGAACGAACAGCGCTTCACTGCCCTTGGTCTTGTTGATCAAATGCAGGATACCCGTATCGATACTGCCAGTGCGGATTACGACACCAAACGAGCCACCGATAAGTAGCATGAACATAATAACGCCGATAGCACTGCCCCATTTAGAACCAGAAACCAGTCCTTCAAATGGGAAGTTCATTAGGCCAATGCCACCACCAGAAGCGAAGAAGCTCACCTTGTTGTATACAAGCTCACCAGCTTCATCGGTCGCATAAGCGAATGAAGAAGGGTCGATAACACTACGCGTTTTCTCTGCGCCATCAACTAGGTAAGTAACATCTTGGCTCTCAAATGAACCAGCAGGAATAAAATAGGTAAGTGCGGCGGCCAGAATACCAATCACAAAAATGATGATTAGCGTATCGGGCATCTGCCAACTTTTAGCTTTGTCCGCCGTGGACACAGTTTGAGTTGTTTGCATGATTATAAAAAGGTAATAGAAAAGACTGCATGAATAATCACAATTCCATACAAATAATTCAACTAACAAATCAACGCAATACGAGAGACACGTCTAAAATTAATCGATTTTATAAAATTATTAACCACATAAATACAGATTCGCAACACTCAGTTTCACACCATTTTACATAGTACTAGAGCGCAAAGAAAATGGGCCCGTTTGTTACAACGAGCCTCCATAAAAACAGTCTTGATTAGGTCTATTTCTTCTTGTCTTGCTCGACCAGCTTTTCATGCCAAGCAGTGTTGCCATCTCGCTTACTGACATCATATTCGGCGCAAAATTGAGAGATGGTCATATTGTTGTCACCGGTTGCCAGCTTAAGTGCCAGTTCAACTCGCTGCAGTTTGCCTTGCAAACGTAAAATCTGACCAGCCTGAGGCTCTTCTCTTTGGCAAACTTCAGCGCCGCATGTTTGCGCTCCGCCGCCCCTGCTCTGCGGTCTGCCTGAGCCAACAAAGATCTAAGCTGTGCAACATGCTTACCCTTTTTAAACGCAGGACCGATCAGCTCGACACATTCTTCGAATGAAGGGGATTCGATATAAGGATCGATTTTGTACGCTTGCTGACGCATCCATTCTAGAGCGAGTTTTTCATCTGACATAACGGGATCTTTACGGTTAACTGAGCCCCTATATTATCGCTTATTGGCAAAGCGTGCCAATTTATGGGCTCTCTAGAAATAGTGGAGTTAGAGAACCTACTTCATCTATCTGCTGTTCCCCTAGCTAATTCTGGTAATTACATTTATTAACACTTTACCGTCAAACAAGCACTGACCGAAGCCCTAACGTTTAAAGGTATGTGGTTGATTTCTCGATGCTTGTAACCTACCAGTCACATCACTGAAATCGTGTTGTCATTTATCAAATCTAGATTACCTGCCGTTACTTTAATTACGAATGGAATTTAATTGATGAAAAATACGGTATTAAAACTAGGCAGTGTTGCTCTAGCGATTGGCATGACATCAGCACACGCAGCATTGGATCTTTATCAGCCAGCCAACAACAACACAGAAAACCTAGTTTGGACCGGCCACATGAGCCAGATACAGACACAGTGGGCGCGGCTATGATGCAGCTCAGATCTATGGCGGCACAGCTACCGTTCCTGAAAGCATCAACCCTGAATCTCAATTCGTGATGGACTACTGCGGTATTGAAGCACCGGAGGTAACCTCAGATTACTCCAGCTACCAAGTTGGCTTGGTAGACTTCAACCAACAAACCCAGCTAGCACCTAGTATCAAACCTGAGTCAGTTGTGGCTATCATCGACCACCACGCGATCGGCGGAAACCCAATTAACGCCTCTCAGCTTGTCTCTATGGATATCAGGCTTGGGGTTCAACGGCAACTATTTTGGCGGCGAATGCTGAGTCGTTGAATGTCACCCTACCACCAGCCATTGCTTGTGTCGGCCTTGGCGCAATCTTGTCTGATACCGTGGTATTCCAATCTTCAACCACCACAAACTACGATAAGCAGTTCGCAGATAACTGGCTAAGGTTGCAGGCGTTGAAGATATCCAAGATTTTGGACAACAAATGTTGGTGGCTAAGTCTGACCTAAGCCACCTTAGCGCTGAGACTATCCTCACCTTGGATTACAAAACTTCGAGTATGGTGGTAAAAAGGTTGGAATCGGTGTTGCAGAAACCCTAACTGCTCAACAGCTTATCGACCGCAAAGGCGAACTGCATAAAGCAATGCAGGAATATAAAGAGGCGAAAGGCTTGGATTACATCTTCTTTTCTATTACCGATACCAAAGACAAGCAAGCGAATCTACTTTGGGTAAGTGATGCCGAAAAGCAGATCATCGAGAATGCGTTCAATACTAAGATCGCCGGTGACATGGTAACGCTAGAAGGCGTCACCTCTCGCAAGCGCCAGATTGGTCCTTCTATCCAAACTGCGATTGAAAATCTTTAGTCTTCATATCAAGTGACAAGACCTGCTGTTTAGCAGGTCTTTTTGTTTGTACCGTTTCAGATTGTTCCCTATGGCGCATTTGGATAAGTTTCAACCACACACCCTGCTATATTTCGCATCACTTTCAATCACAGAGTTAAGGTCATGTTCGAAATAATTGCTCAAGCAGTATGGTTTATGCTCGCCATTCTCGGAATGATTAGCGTCGTTCGCGCATTCTATATGTATAAACGTGGCGAACTGTTTGCACCCGTATCACAGGTTGCGGTGGTGCCTGCGCGCACTGTTGAGGAAGAAGAGCAGTTGGTCATCGAAGGTAATATAACCTTAACTCAGCACTTGCCAGAGCTGTGTGTGGTGCGTCAGTATCAAGAATCCAATTCTAACTAAGCCAAGCTACTATCACAAAAATCCTCCTCATTAGACTATGCTAACTTCATCACCCTAATTAGCACTGGATGCCAAACCCGACTCTTCGGGACTAGCTCATCATTTATGTCTAATGATCAACTGCTTATAGTCGCTCTGTTGGGCGTGACCATAGTGCTGTTCTTATGGGTCGATGGCGACATGATATTGTCGCGCTTGGCGCTCTTCTCACGAGTGTATTTGTCGGTTTAGTTCCAGCCCAAGAAGCTTTCTCAAGCTTTAGTCATCCCGCTGTTGTTACCGTTGCTAGCGTATTGGTGCTCGGCTACGGACTGTTTCGCTCAGGCGCTGTGGATATTCTGGCTAAACACATCCTTCCTTCAAACGCAGGACCAACGTTAAACATCACTATCTTGATATTTTGGCTGCCACTCTGTCTGGTTTTATGAATAACGTGGGTGCTCTGGCTCTGCTAATGCCAATCGCAATTCAAGTGGCTGCAAAAACGATATGCCTCCTGGGCAAGTTCTAATGCCATTGGCGTTCGGCTCTATTTTGGGAGGCATGACTACCCTAATCGGTACACCAACTAACTTAGTTGTCTCAGGCTTTCGCGAATCCAACGGTCTTGGTAGTTTCGCTATGTTCGACTTCACACCCGTGGGAGTTTCTGTTGCCATCATTGGATTGTTATTTATTGGGTTGTTTGGTTGGCGCATAGTGCCGATGCGCAAGCAGTCTTCCTCGGGAAGTTTCGATACCGGCACCTACTTCTGCGAAGTAAGGATTGTCCTGGCAGCACCGCAGAGAAGATGAATCTACTGCAAGTCTCGCAGATCCTAGATGAAGCGGATGCACAGGTCATCGGTATTATCCGTGGCGATACTCGGCTTGCAACGCGAAACCGCAGACGCTTGCTTATAGCAAACGACATTTTAATCATAGAGATTGAGCCTGAATCACTGCCAAAAGCATTGCGCGGTTTGGGTCTCAAGCTTGAGGAAGCAGTAGGTACGGATAACACCGAAGGCGAAGAAGGTGAAACAGAACAAGCAACCGTCGAGAATATAGATAGCGAGGAAACAAGCGAGTCTCAGCCTGAAAAAGAGACCGAGCCTGAGAGCGGAAAACCTGAAGATATAGTGGTTCAAGAGGTGGTAGTGGTGCCTGCAACGTCCTTGGTAGAGCGCACCGCAACTGATATCGACCTTCCCGCACGCTACGACGTCAACCTGCTGGCAATATCCCGTCAAGGTAGACGCTCGATCAAACGTCTGCGCTACACCAAGTTTAATGAAGGTGATGTACTGCTTTTGCAGGGTGACCCTGAATCTATTGCAAGATTCTGCTCCGACTTTGGCTGTCTGCCTTAGCGCCGCGAGATATCCAGGTTCCCAAAAAAGGCGAAGCACTTAAAGCTGCCGTCATCATGTTTCTGGCACTGCTTGTTGTGACCTTTGGGCTGTTCCCGCCTGAGATAGCTTTTGTCTCTGCAGCACTAGCCTTTGCGCTGTTTAAAATAGTGCCGCTACGCTCTATTTACACCTCAATCGATTGGCCGGTTGTGGTTCTTCTTGCTGCCTTATTCCCTGTGGCTAATGCGATGTACACCACTGGCGCAGCCGACATCATTGCCAGTTTTCTCATAAACAATATTGCTCAAAATGAGCCTGTCTTGGCTTTAGCCTTGCTACTCGTGGTCACCATGTTCTTATCCGATCTAATGAACAATGTGGCAACTGCTGCTGTGATGTGTCCAATAGGTATCAGTACGGCGAGTCAGTTGGGCGTCAGTCCTGACGCATTCTTAATGGCCATCGCAATAGGAGCATCTTGCGCATTCCTTACCCCCATCGGCCACCAAAACAACACCTTGATATTAGGTCCGGGAGGATTTCATTTCAGTGACTATTGGAAGCTAGGTCTTTTATTGGAGATCATCGTAGTTGCCGTGGGTGTGCCCATGCTGGTATGGGTGTGGCCACTCTAACAATAGAATCAGCCGCTCTCGCGCCGTTAGGTGTCTCTTTTTCAGGGCACGCTAAGCAATGTTGAAGTTTATCCTCATAACCGATATCAAACAGCATGCCTTGAGACACTTCTCCCGCCATTTTTCGCTCCGGCAAGTTCACTACAAACAGAGCTTTGCTTACCCTCTATCTCTTTTGGGTTTTCACGCTCTTGTTTTATGCCAGCTAGGATAGAGCGAGTATGGTCACCAAAGTCCACCGTGAGCTTCATTAGTTTGTCTGACTTAGCTACCTCACTTACTTCAAGAATCAAACCCACACGGATATCGACTTTGGCGAAATCATCAAAGCTGATTTCTTCTTTTATCGGGGCGCATTTCATATTCATTCCTTTTTGAAGCCTTAGAGATTAAAAACCACATTAATTCAATTAGTTACTCCATTGAATGCTAGCAAGTTCGATAGAGAAATACTTTTAGCTACTCGACTGTTTTTCATTTCTCTCTATCGCTCACAATTGGCGATATGTTATAACATATCCACAACAATCGCTCACACTAGGAAAATGAAATGACTAACCTAGCAACCACTGAGCAAGCGCTCGACACTGACCTCTCTGAGAATTCTACATTCGCTATCGGGGAGAGCCCGGCAACCCTGTCTGATATCTACAAGGAAGGAACAAACATTGCTGTCTGGAAGCGTCCAGTCCACTCTGAACTAGAAAGCGCGGTTGACGATTTCTTGGCAGCCAATCCAAATTTCGAAAAATCGTTAGTGGTGACTCCAGACGAATTAGCTGAAGAGCTTATAAAGGTTAGCAACAGCACCGCGCCCAAGCCGCTGGTTCAAGATATCGAGCTATTGGTAGAGATGTTCAGTTGCTTGTTTGAGCTTAAAAAAGTGGGCGTGAGATTAACCTCTCTGGACGTTGCTATGTGTCCGCGTTTCCACGTTGACCATGTTCCGTGTCGATTGGTCAGTACCTATCACGGCGTAGCCACAGAGTGGTTAGCGCACACAGATGTAGACCGTACAAAATTGGGGCATGGTAGCAAGGGCTTGTCTGATGCTGAATCAGGTCTATTCCTTAGTCCTGATTGTGTAAATCAGCTCACTACAGGTGATGTAGCTCTTTTAAAAGGTGAAAGCTGGCTTGGAAACAGTGAAGGTGGGTTGGTGCATCGCTCTCCAAGCGTGCCAAATGGTCAAAACCGGCTACTACTCACACTCGACTTCTACGACTAGAGCTTGGAAAGCAGAAACACTAGTCTAACCCTCAAAACTCACGGTTCATCTTGGTTAACGCTGAGATGAGCCGCTCTTGTTCTTCAGATTCAATATTTCGAGTCAGGTCTTTGACCAAATCCAGATGCAGTTGATTGTGGTGACGATGGATCTCTTCCCCTTTTTCTGTAAGGGATACCACTATGGCTCGTCTGTCGGTTGGGTGTGGCAAGCGCTCGATAAGGTCAGCCGACACCAACTTATCTACCTGCACCGTTAAAGTGCCTGTAGTAATACTGAGCTTATCTGCTAACTCTTTCATCCTCATGGCGCCATGCACACCCAAAACCTCTATGGTGTGCACTTGGGCTAGAGAGTAGCCTGTCTCACGAACAACAGACTGCTCCCAAGACGACATCTTGTCATAAAATTCTGTAAGTAGCTGATTTAACTGCTCTATGTTTCGCATGCTGATGAATGTACCTCGAGTGTAAGGTGATGGATCTTATCAAACTTTGCCAGCTTCTGCTTATACTCAGACACACTAATGTCGCTGTCTGAGACCAAGGTAATAGCTGCCGAATAATGATGGCCACTTACCTTCCATACATGCAGATCTGTAACCTCTGCAGCAGGCGCCAACTCTTGCTTAATGGCCGCACGATATTCCTGCTCAATACTCTCGTCTAGCAAGATAGGGCTGGTCTGTTTAAGCAAGTTAAAGGTCCATTTGGCGATAACCAAAGCACCAACCATACCCATGATGCATCGAGCCAGTTCCAACCGTAGAACTTACCAAATAACAACGCGACGATCGCCAGCAATGAGGTAAGCGTATCTGCCAGCACATGCATATACGCTGCTCTTAAATTGTGATCGTGATGATGGTGGTGATGATCTTCATGGTCATCATGATGGTGATGATCACCAAGCAAAAACATACTCGCCAGATTCACAGCCAGCCCAATGCACGCCACCAGTATCGCTTCATTGAAGCGAATGGTCTCCGGGTTAAACAAACGAAATGCAGACTCTACAAACATCAGCAAGGCGACGATTCCAAGGGCGATGGCACTGGTGTATCCACCAAGCACGCTTACCTTACCAGTCCCAAAAGAGAACCTATCATCGTCCTGGTGGTTCTTTGCATAGCGATAAGCAAACAAGGTTATACAAAATGCGGCGGCGTGGGTGCCCATATGCCAACCATCGGCGAGCAGTGCCATAGAGCCGTAGGCAATACCTGCCGATATCTCCACCACCATGGTAGTAACAGTAAGCAAGAGTACGTAAAAGGTGCGCTTTTCACCGTGATGATTGTGACCAGAAAAATTATGTGAATGGGAAAGAGAAGAGTCCATCTTAAGTTACTCATTTAGTTTGACTATCAAAATATCTAATCTAAATTTAGTTTGATCATCAAATTAAGTCAACGCACGATTCATTTTTGTTTTGAGCTAGAGAAATAAGCCATTGAAAACGCTAAGCTAATCCCTATAGATTCAAAGATAGAGACACTGACTTATGAAAAAGATCGTTTTCTTCGTGCCAATTGAAGACGCAGAGAGCGTTAAAGAGGCAGTATTTAACGCAGGTGCCGGCAAGATCGGTGACTATGATAGATGCTGTTTTGAAACCCAAGGCACAGGACAGTTTCGCCCTCTAGCCGGAGCTAACCCACACCTCGGGTCTCATGGAGAATTAGAAAAGGTAAACGAACTCAAGGTAGAGCTGGTGTGTGATGACAAGTATGCGAAACAAAGCATTCAAGCGCTTCTGGACGCTCACCCTTATGAAGAAGTGGCTTTTGAGGTGTATGACATTTTAGATTGGACGACGCTTTAACTGCCTAGGCAATATCGGCTTCCGCAAGGGAAGCGATGATGGCACTCCTCAACCATTGATGTCCTTGGTCCCGCTTTTGCGATTGATGCCAGGTCATATAGACCGGTACCTTTTGCGTCTCAAACGGGAGAGCAAATACATTTAGGTCAAACTTGTCTGCCATCTTGAGCGCATGCCACTTGCTAGTCACACACAACCAATCCGTCTCTGAGGCGAGCATAAGCGCCGTCACCGTCGAACCAGTAGAGTAGGCAATCTTTCTTGGAGGCAAGTTAGCGTCAACTGCAACCGAATCTAGTGTATTCGTGTTTTGACGCTGGGTACGCCATAGCAAGTGCGACTCTCGTATGAAATCCTCTTCAGTTATGGATTCTTGGATACGTGGGTGTGACTTACTCACCGTCACCACCAACTCTTGCTCAAGCAGCAATTGATTGTGATATCCATGATCTTTCAGTGGTACCGTCGCCAAAATCACATCCACTCGGCGCCTTCTGAGGTCTTCTTGACGATCCTGCTCATTAAGATGTTCGATGTCCGCTTGAATAGAAACATGCGGCGCATGCTTTTGCTTGTATTGCTTAAGTGGTGGAACCAAAAGTAGGTCTATGTCTTTATGGCTAGATACTCTAAAGGTGCGTTGACTGCTCATTGGTCAAAGGTCTCTCGAGATTCCGCGCCATCGATTAGCAAGCTCAAAGGTTCTTGAATATCGGCATGAAGCTCAACAGCAAAATTGGTAGGAACGATTCCTCTTCCCTGACGCACAAACAGTGGTCCTGATACTGCTCTCTCAGGCGATTTAGGGCATGGCTGACCGCCGGTGCGGTTATGTTCAGCGCTAGCGCCGCCTCATTAACACTCTGCGTTTCATCACCGCATCAAAGGTTTTCAGAAGATTCAGATCCATACACTATCTCGTTGATATTAATACACTAAACATAGTCTACCCAATTCAAAGCGGTGACTATTAAATATTGTTTAATCCAGATTGAAACAGACTTCAATAGTGCCCTCCACTGACCACGATTACTATTTACAGTAAAGGAAAACCACCAAGGAAATTAGGCGGCAGTTACCATCGCTAAAGGTCATCAAACTAATAAAGGGGGCTCTATGAATCCGTTTCTAGATTACCTATCACTGGGAATCCTATTTCTGGTTTTAATCATATTCATCTATGGGTTGATACTGCTGCACGACATCCCCTATGAAATCGCCAAAAAGCGGAATCATCCCCACTCTGAGGCTATCCATGTCGCTGGCTGGATCAGTCTGTTCTTTATGCATGTTTTATGGCCGCTGCTATGGGTATGGGCAAGCATGTATGACAAAGATAAACCGCAATGGCTGGGTAGCGAATCAACCGTTTCAAAAGATGAATATCAGGCCCTACTAAAACGTATTTCACAACTCGAAAAGACCGCACAGGAGTAGCACTATGGAAACCCTAATTATCCTAAGTTATATCGCCCTATGCGTGATTGTTTTTAAGGTATGTAAGCTACCAGTCAACAAATGGAGCGTCACCACTGCTAGTGTTATTGGCCTGTTCATTGTGGGCTGGATATTTCTGTATATGGCCATGTATCAGCCCGTTTCTCGCATGGCGCGACTCTACAGTGTCACTACCCCTATCACCTCTCAGGTTGAGGGCTTGGTGACCGACGTTTATGTCAAAGGCAATGAGCAGTTGAAAGCCGGAGATCCTCTGTATCAAATCGATCCAACCCCATTTCAGGATGAGGTAAACCGTATCCAGAGTGACCTAAAGCGTACTCAATCGGCTATCGATTACTTCCAAGCAGAACTGGCTCGCTATCAAAAATTAGGAAGCAAAGGCTTCTCTTCTCAAGAGAAAGTGGACCAAGTTAAAACCAACCTGCTGAAACAAAAAGCGAGCAAGAGCGAGTATCAATCTCAGCTAGAGCTGGCTCAGTTCAATCTAAGTAAAACCCTAGTGACAGCACCTACCGATGGCTATGTTACTCAGGTAGCACTTAGACCTGGTATGAAGAGTCGCGTTGTGCCATTTCAGGGCAACCTGACCTTTGTACACAAAGAGGACAAACAGCTGTTCGCTGCATTCAAACAAGCACCGGCACGCTATATCAAAACCGGCTACCCGGCTGAAGTGACCTTCAACACTATTCCTGGTCACGCCTATAAAGCTCATGTGGTGCAGGTGAACGACATCTTTGCGCAGGGCGCGGTAAGTGCTTCGGGCCAAATGACAGCACCAGAACAGTCGGCTCAACAAGGCAGAATCTTAGTTAAGGTTGAACTGGATAATCCTGAGCTGGTAAAGGGTATGCCATTACCCTCAGGCACAGATGCGCACGTGGCTGTCTACTCACCTAAATGGGAGATGTTTAGCGTAGTTCGTAAAGTGATATTGCGTATGCAGAGTTGGCAAAACTGGTTGTTTGAAGGCTAAAAACAA
>BBSB01000019.1:0-86870 GCA_000830455.1 Vibrio sp. JCM 19236 | reverse complement strand
ATCTAGCGATACCGTGCCGTCCACATCCGAGCTGTTCGCCAGAAGTTGCTCAGGACTGATATCGATGGTGCCGTCTTCATTCATTTGATAAGACGTTGAGCCGGCTACCGGTGGATCGTTCACATCCAGCACGGTCACATCGATATTGGCATCGACCGTGCCGCCTTGGCCGTCACTGACAGTGAAGTCTAGCGAGACCTCACCATTGAAGTTGCATTCGCCGCAAACTCGTAGGTGCCGTCACCGTTGTCAGTGAACACACCGTCTGCACCTGTGTACGACACGTCGCTCACTGATAGTGTGTCGCCATCAATGTCATCCGCACCTGCCAGAAGCTGCTCATCGGTAAAGGTCAGCGTGCCATCCTCATTGATGGTGTAGCTGACATCTTCCGCCGTTGGCAGATCGTTGACCGGGTTAACCGTCAGGTCTGCCGTCGCCTGGATGGTGTCGGTGCCATCGGTGATATCAAAGTGCATATCGATATCGCCGTTAAAGTCCGCATCCGGCGTGATGGTGAAACTGCCGTCCTCGTTCTGAGTGACGTTGGCATTACCATCGACGGTTAAATTCGAAGCGGTTAGCGTATCACCCTCGACATCGCTTGAGCCCGCTAGAAGCTGCTCTTGGCTGATGGTGATAGAACCGTCTTCGTTCACTGTGTAGGCGTTAGAACCCGCTACTGGTGCATCGTTAATAGGCAGAACATCAATATTTGCAGTCGCATTTACCGTTGCCCCCTCTTCGTCGACTACCACCACGTCAAGGGCGATCTCACCGTTGAAGTTTTGGTTCGGTGCAAAGCTAAAGGTACCGTCTTCATTTTGAGTCAGGATACCATCGGTACCAGTGTAATTAACGCTATCAACTGCGACTTCACCCTCAATATCACTCGCTTTTGCCAGCAACTGCTCAGCAGAGAAGGTCAGCACTTCATCTTCGTTAATCGTGTAAGCTGTATCCCCCGCAACCGGCGGGTCGTTGACCGCGATAACCTCAATGCCTGCAGTCGTAGTCGCTGTAGCACCATCATCATCAATGACAACAACGTCTAGTGTTACATCGCCATTGAAGTTCTCATTCGGTGCGAAGGTGACTGAGCCGTCTTCGTTCTGAGTCAAGACACCCTCGGTACCTGTGTAAGTAACACTATCAAGCGATACGGTGCCATCTACGTCTGAGCTGTTGGCCAGCAATTGCTCCGGACTGATGTTGATGGTGCCATCTTCATTCATCTGATAGGAAGTTGAACCCGCTACTGGCGGATCGTTCACTTCAACAACAGTAATATCAATATTGGCTTCAACAGACTCTGTGCCATCAGTAACGGTAAAGCTAAGGTCGACTTCACCATGGAAGTTTTCATTTGGAGCAAAGGAGTAGGTGCCATTGCCGTTATCGGTCAAGACACCCTGATCGCCGGTATAAAGCACGCTTTCAACAGAGAGATCATCACCATCAATATCTGTTGCACCCACTAACAGGTCTTCAGCGGTGAAGGTTAAAGTGCCATCCTCTTCCATTGTGTAGGCTTTATCTTCAACTTCCGCCGCGTCGTTCTCGTTGGTGACTTGAATCTCAATGGTTTCAGACACAGTTTCAGAGTCAAAATCATCTTCAATCTCTGAGACTGCCTCTTCAGACTCATCTAACACGTCAACTTGGAAGGTTTCAGACACAGTTTCAGAATCAAACTCATCGTCCTCTGCTGCAGGCTGAGACTGCGCACCACCAGCGCCGCTAGCAACTTGAGCCGCTTGGGCTGACACCTGCTCTTGGCCTTCTGCGCTTGCAACGTCACCCGCACCTGACTCTCCATCTTCGACTGAACCACCGACAGATTGAGTGGCAGAAGAGCCGGTATCTCCACCGGCTCCAGATGGGCTATCGCTCATTTCACTATCAACAACATTGGACTGTGCCGCTTGTCCGCCACTGTCGCTTCCCTGGCCGCTCTCTTCGCTGGCCGCCGCCGCGCCTCCCGAGCCAGAGTCCTCTTCCTGACCCCCTTGAGAATCACCCGACGCACCTTGGTTTGCATTATCTGCAGCTTCGGCTTCAGCACCAGCTGTCGCTATAGTAGTAGCTACAGTGCTCTGTTGGTTTTGTTGGTTCTGTTTTTCTACCTGAGCATCTTCGGTTTGTATATTCTCAACAGCATCGTTCAAAGGGTTGTTCTTGTCTTCAGCCATCTCAGCCTCCGTGTCCTATGAGATTTTTGATATTTCCTGAGCGGCATTAAAGGAGAAAATTCAGAACAACCAAGTATTTTTTGAAAATTTTCTTGAAAGTTATCAAGAGTATCCTTTCCTATATGCTGTAGATCACTCTATTTTGAAAAAGGCAGAAAAATGGTTGAGGTAGATAAATTACTTTCGTCGATCAATTACGATAAAACTGGCCTTAGAATTTTATTACAAGAGTATTACGACGAGTTTAAGCTTGGGCACAAAGAGATAGAAGAAATGTATTCTGAGGATCAGTTAAAGGATCTCGGTAACTATCTTTACCAATTAAGAACATCTCTAGAATATATGGAAGAGGTAGATACGAGTAAGAAGCTAAATAAGCTTGAAAGTCAGTGTCGCTTGGGGGTTACACCCAGCGCCGATGAGGTGATAAGCGTACTAACAAGCTTATTTGTGACCAACAAGCACATAGAGTCAGTTCTACTCGACTTAGAGAAACCTAAAAGCCAAACAAGCAGGGTTAAACCCTCTTTAAAGCGGTGCACCAGTAACTAGAACAAGGAATTTGATAAAGGGAAGAACAGCGTGTGATAACAACTAAGCAGCTTCAAGGATGAGGGATGTAGCATGGACAATAACGAACTTGATTATCACATCAAAAAAGCCCTAGTCTCGCGTAACAAACCAGTAGCAGAGAACCTCGAGAGCAATATCGTTCTTTCATCGAGTATGACGGTATTCCAAAAGGTGCTGCTGCTTACCTTTGTTTCACTACTGGTGATAGTAGCGGTTGCCTCACAGGCTGAAATCGACATAGTGGTTTCTGCAAGAGGCGAATTGTTGCTCGATTCTGACATTGAAAAGGTACAGCACCTTGAAGGAGGGATCCTCGAAGAGATCTTGGTTAAGCCTGGTGACTTTGTCTTTGAGGGTCAGGAAATTGCGCGGCTCAAAGCAGAAGATCGCAGCACACAACTTAACAGTATCCAAAACGAGATCACTCAATTAAAGCTAGATATTATTCGATATCAAGCCCTGATTGATATGCAGGAACCCGACTACAGCAAATTCACCAATCACACCCACCTAGTAAATAGCAACGTCACTACTTGGCAAGAAGAATATAATAAGAACATTTCCAACGAATCCCTTATTAGACACGATATCGAACATAAGGGAGTGCTAATACGCTCGATGAAATCGAGAAAAAAAGCGCCACTGCACAATTAAAGCTAATTCAAGAACAACTAAAGATTAAAAGTACCCTATATAAGGAAGAGATGGCTTCATATATTGACGTTCTGAATATGAGAGTTCAGGAGTCAAATATGGTCAGGGAAATAGAAAATCTAGACGAATCCATCATGAATGAACGATTTCAGCTAGATAAAATGAATAAACAGCTTACTGACCTCATTGCAGATAGAAACTCCAAGTATCAATCGCAGATCATCGAGGCCAACAAAGAGATAGAGCTAAAAGCGATACAAACCTCTCAACATACCGACAAAGTCGACCGACTCGTGGTTTATTCGCCTGTCGATGGCGTGATAGATAAGGTTCATTTCAACTTTAAATCCGCTGTTGTACCGCCTGGAGAGAGCATTGCCGATATCGCACCTTTGAATAACAGCCTGCATGGTGAAGCTAAGATACCAAGAAAGGAGCTCGGTTTTGTCGAGGTAGGCCAGACCGTCAAGGTAAAAATCGACACCTACAACTTCGCAAAATATGGCTATATCGAGGGCAAGATCACCTCAGTCAGCCGCACATCCTATGAGGAGGAAGAAAACAAGTTTTACATCGCCAAGATTTCTCTAGCCAACAACAACTTGGAGCGTTCTGGCGTGGTGTATAACCTATCCCCCTTCATGGAGTTCACCGCCGATATCAAAACAGGCTCAAGAAGAGTCATAGATTACGCCGCCAAACCTGTGCTGTCAGCCATAGAGAGTGCGTTCGATGAAAGGTAATCTATGATGACAAAAACGAGCAAGGTTCGGATCCCTGCTTTTAAAGTCAGCCTGCTGATACTGCTTTCTGTCATTTTGGTCTGCTCCGTTATCTTCTGGAGCCGACTACAGATTGGCACACTTAAAGACATAGACTCGCTGCCAATCGTGGTTGCGAGTAAAAAACTGAATCGTGATATCTCCAATACGCTGGATTACTTGAGTTTCTGCATCGATAGCAACTCCTGCCAACAAACCGCTAGCAAAACCAGTGAAATAGTCACTTCACTGCGCGATTTCGAATCTGAGGCGGCGACCGACAAGAAGCATCTGAGCTTAGTGGGCTCTCTTGAGTACACCAACCTATTGTTATCAATCAATAAATTCAATGCTATCCCGTCACCGAGTGGCGCAGATAAACAAAAGCTGTTTTTCGACCTTTCCAAGTTGCTATTGGTAATAGACCAGAACAACGACCGCTTAATACGAACCCATATTGAGGCCTATGTCAGTGAGCGTGACAAGAAGCTGTATGTGATCATCAACATCATTGGCGTGCTTTCATTTTTACTGCTTACCATTACCCTTCTGACATTGTTTAGCGTTAGAAAAACCAAGCAAAAGAACAGTACGCTCAACAAGAAGATCGATCGTTTAGCCGAAGATATAAAGACAGAGCGCATCGACTACATAGAAGAGCGATTGACCAGCCTAGAGCTGGACAATTCGGAGCGCGCCATCTTCTCAAGTGTTCTTAAAAGCTACAAAGAACGAGACTCTTTGGAGGCCAATGCAGATTTATATCGACACCTTTATGGGTTAATCGGATACGAGATCCGCGGCCTTACCAACACCATCAAGGGTGGGGTCAACTTTCTGGTGCAGGATACAGAGAACGAGAGTATCGCCATGGCGCGAGACATTACCTCGGCCACCAAAACCCTGTCTGATTTAGCGGAGAACTACAACCAGCTTATCTCCAACACCAATTCAAACAGCAACAAGAACTTCTCTTTCCCTACTCTGGTGTCGGAATTGGCCATATTGGTTTCCACCAAGACCCAAAGGAGTCAGCAGAAGTTTGAATGTAAGATCTCTCAAGACCTACCCAATATCGTGTTTGGTAACGCCACCAGCCTGTTTTGGGTTCTGTTCCTGCAGATCTCAAATGCCATCAAGATCCGTGAAGATAAAAGCATCCTTATGGTCATCGACTCCACCAAACAGTCTGACATTGAGTGGACCAAGACCAATATCGAGATCTATTTCCTTACCAGCTTTGATAACAACCTAAAGAAGATTGAGTCGCTATTTTGGAGTGAAGAGTCGAAAGAAAACTCAGAGAACTGGACCAAAACCATACTTAGGGATTTCAAAGACTTCAGTCTGAATTGGTTTAGCTCTGGGAGACAAGAGCGGCTTAACATTCAGTTTATGCAAAAGACCAACTCCTTTTGCAAGGTGGACCACAGCTTGGAAGAGAGCCGTTTCCTTATTTGTGCCGGCTCAGTGCTGAAGACCAATATTTTGGCCGACATGCTTGAGGGCCATGGCGCGAGCGTCGACATCATAGAAAACCCAACGATATACTGAGCAAGTTAAAAGGCAGCGACAGCTTTGATTACGATGCCGTTCTAATTGGAGACGACTTGGAAGGAATTAGAATGCAACCCTTCAGCAAGATCCTAGCTTCCATGCTCAAAAAAGAGGGTAAGACCAAGCTCTTTGTCTCCGTCAGCACCACTCAAACCGCGCAGGAACTAAATGGCTTGGTAGATAAAACCTTCTTTGCTCCGCACATAGAACATGAGTTCATCCCAGCTCTATCTGAGGCCCTTTCAGAAGAGTCTGAAGAAGTGACCGAAGAAAAAATGGACATATTGATCGTTGAGGACGACAAGGTTCAGCAATTCCTGCTCAAGCAAATCCTAGTGAAGAACGAGCTTGAGGCCAGCACGGTCAATGATGGGTCAGAAGCGGTGGAATACGTGAAAAACAACAGCTGCGAAATCATCTTTATGGACTGCATCATGCCGGGTATGGGAGGCATAGAGGCAACCCGTATTATACGAAGCTACGAGAGGCAAGCTAAGCAGAAACGCCCTTGCACCATCATAGGTGCGACTGCACTTACCAGTGCCAGCGAACACAAAGCCTGTATCGATGCGGGAATGGATTTTGTCATCAGCAAACCCTACAAAAAAGACGAAATATTAAAGGCAATTAAGAAGTATGCAGCGATTCAGAAGTTGGCCTAGGTTTCACCGTTTCATACCACTAATTCCCCTAACCTTTGGGTTAGCTGGGAACAGCTACGCCAATGACATTGCACAGGTAATTGAGCTAGCGCTAAACAATAATCTTGAAATAGCGGCGAGTAAGCTCAGTATCGAGGAGAGTGAGGCCGACTTAGGCGTCAGTCGTTCAAAATTCTTGCCTTCATTGACTGGTGCGGCCGATACCACATGGAATGAGAACAAAACCGACCTGCGCACAGTCCCGGATACCAAGAGCGAGTATAACTCACACAGCTACAGCCTCTCCTTTAGTCAGTCCATCTTTAATCTGAGCGATATCTTTGCTCATGGCACCTCCAAGCTCAACTTTTCCGTAGCCGAGGTCAATCACGACATCAAAGTCAAAGAGGTGATTGAGTCCACGGCCATAGACTACTTTGAATACCTTAAGAATCGCGCTCAGCTCAATGCTACTGTTGCCGAGTTGCAGTCCTCTTCTTCTCGCTATGATCAGATGAAGCGAAACGTGGAGTTGGGCAACGTAGCCGGCAGTGAACTATACGAGGTTTTGGCGCAAAAAGAAGGGATAGCGAACCGCCTTCGTAGCCTGAAAAAAGACCGCGATGTGGTATTAAATCGCCTCACCTCTGCAGTGCAGTATCCAGTGACTCCAATGCAGGACCTTAAGCCAGAGGTGCTGTTTGATGTGATTGCGGACATGAAGCAAGATGAGTTGATTGAGGATGCTATCAAATACAACAACAGTGTGTTGGTATCTAAACTCGAGGTGAAGATTGCTAAGCGCAGTCTTCAAGAAAGTGGCGCAGACTTTATGCCTAGCGTGTCGGTTACCGGTAGTTATCGAAACGACGACAGCAACAACTACGACAAAACTGACCTTACCGCCACCGGTAAAAGCGAATCCATGACCTTAGGTTTAAACCTATCTGTGCCTATTATCTCAGGCGGTTCAAACTACTACTCCTACAGCAAGAACAGCACCACGCTAGAGCGAAGACAGATACTGCTAGAGAACACCTTTGTTCAAACCCGAGACAGCACCTACCAAACCATACTCAATATCAATGACTTGTCTCAGGCTATCTCTACCTTTGAGACCATTATCAAGGCGAACTACTCATCCTATAAAGGCATCCAGAGGGCGTACCAGCTTGGCACGCGTACCATTACCGACCTGCTGGCTGCCGAAACCAAGTTGTTTAATAGCCTCAGGGACTATCAAAACGCACGCTATGACTATGTAATTGAGTCAATAAAGCTGGAGCGTTTGATCGGCACTCTAAACATAGAAAGCATCAGCAAGATCATGGGCATGATGGTCAACATCGACCAGTTAGATAAGGACTATATAGTTCCACCGCATCTGATCAAGGATATTAGGAAATAGTATGCAGACGCCCTATTTAACCCAGAAGATCAGCCTGCCAGATAAGCTCTATCTGGCGCTGTCGACCATAATGACCACGTTATTGGGGCTAGTGCTTCCATTTTCTATCCTGATAATCTTTGACCGAGTGCTGCCGAATCAGGCAAAGGACACCCTGTTCCTGCTTTTTGCCATCATACTCTTAGCCATAGTGTTGGATTATCAGCTCAAGAAACAAGAAGAGCACATCATCAATAGCATCATGAAGCGCTTTGAAAGCAATCTGACCACTAAGGTGTTTAACTCAATTTGCCTCTCCAAAATATCCAGATTTCAACAGCTAGAACGGTGAATACCTTGAGCGGATCTCAACCATAGATGAAATGAAGTCGTTTTTTGGCGGCGAATCAGTCAAGTCGTTCATAAACATCTGTATCAGCTTGGTCACCATATTGATCATAGGTTTCATCAACCTAGGCGCCGGCGCCACTCTGATTATCGCCTCGCTGATTCTGGCCTTCAGCGCCAACTACATTGCCAACAAAAAGATATCTGTGCTCGAGGTTAAATCCGATGTAGAGGGGGTAACTCAATCCAAGATCATTGAGATCGTCTCCATGCCTTTGGACAACAAATCTAGGACCATGGAGCACAGACTCGAATCCATTATGACGGCCATGATTGAAGAGCGTGAAGAGCAGAGCATCAACTATGAAAAGCTCGAGTCTGAGTTCAACCTAATACTCTCCCTTATTCAGCAACTCTCCATTGCCGCAGTTGTGGTACTGCTAGCCAAAGCGGTTATCAATCTTGAAGCGAGTCAGGGCATCATGGCGGCGGTTATCATGCTCACCAACCGCTACTTCGCTCCTTATCAGCAAGTAATGCGTACCTTGAGCAGATGGAAGCTCAACAGTAGCCAGATAGAGCGCATCGCTGAGGTCATGTCTCTGCATAGTAATCCATCGGCTAGATCTGAGTTCATCCGAATGGAAAATCTGTCGATTAAAACGCGCCAAAACAAACGCATCGAATTCAATTGTGGACATATTTATGTCATGCGCGGCAACAGCGCCAGTGGTAAGACTCACCTCACCTCTTGCCTAACCCAAGACCGATTGGATGACTCTCTATCCATCACCTGTAACGATCGCCCTATTACAGAATACGACTACATGTCGTGGCGAGAAAGCGTAGCGCATATCAATCGGCACAGCCGCTTCGTGGAAGGCACCATCATAGAAAACATCACCTGTTTCCGCAGTTCTAAAAACAACGAGGCCTTTGCCGTGTGTGAATCTCTTGGAGTTAAATCTGAGGTGGACTCACTGACCAGCGGTTTCTACACCCAGTTTAGTGGCAATAAACAAGTGCCCTTCTCAAGGCAAACCTATTATGCGCTTTTAGTGGTGCGGGCCATCGTCAGCGGAAAAGAGCTGATAGTGCTGGACGATGTAGACAACGTCTATTCAGAGAGTTTTCTCTCGAATCTGGTGACAACCCTTACCACTAAATCAAACAACAATATTGTCATCATCATCAGCAATAACCTTTCACAGAAACAGAGCCGAAATCTAAAACAGGTCAATCTCTCCAAGGAACATATCGAATGAGTATTCTGGTAGATTTTAAGAACATTACCCAGAGACTTCTGGACTTTGACTCTGAAATACTTCAGCACAGGTATCAACAAGCGCCTCTGCTACGCGGTATCGCCTATACCCTCATCGCCTGTGAGTGGGAGGGTTCACCCGATATTCTGTCTGATGTGTATATGCCGGATGCAGAGAATCGAGTCTCTTATCTGCAAACCCTAGAGCGCCTTGGATATCAATGTGAAGAGCATCACCTAGACATAACGCAGCTAGAGCAGAAAGACATAAATCTACCTGCCTATATTGAAACCGGAGAGCTCAGCGCTATTTTACTCAGCGTTGAGGGGACGATGGCCAGTATTTATGATTTCAAGAACCACAACACCTTTGTTCTTGATCTGGTCGGCCAACCGGTAACCTTGGTCAGCATCTCTGAATACTCGCGTATCTTCCGCGAGCCGGCACCTGAGTCTCAAGATAAAAGCAACTGGCTTAAATACACCTTTTATCGCTACAACAGTGAGTTAAAAAGCTTGGTTTTTTTGAGCTTTATGATCAGTGTATTTGGCGCATTGCAGCCATTTTTATCATGAGTGTATACAACTTCGCACTCTCCTCGAGCTCTGAAAGCACTCTCTACTGGCTAACCCTGTTTGCATCTTAGTTGGCCTAATGGAATATTTATTCAAGAAGATGCGGGTCAACATACTGGCGACATCAGGCAAAGACTTGGCGGTGCATATCTCACGAAATGTGGTCGGCAAACTGCTATGGCTTCCGTATGCCATGACCTCTCGCGCAGGTGTCTCTTCTCAGCTTGCTCGATTAAAGGATATCGACCAGTTCCGTAAGCTAGTGACCGCTGAGTCCACCCTCAGCTATTTCGATATGCCCTTTGTGATAGTGTTTATTCTGGCTATCGCAATCATGTCTGGTACTGCAGCCCTAACCGTTCTCGCTGGCCTAGTGCTGATGTTCGTATTCTGTGTTTACTCTAGATACATCTATACCCAGGCGACTTCAAAGAGCTCACGCGCAAATGCCATGGTCTCTTATCAATGGAACGAGGTGCTGCGCAGCATCCATACCATTCAGGGCCTGCCTTTGCTACGCGTGATGCAAACCCGCTTCTCTGCCTCTCACAAACAGAGCAGCAATGACGCCGAGTCCGTTGCCAAGGTAAACAGTCGAGTACAGGCACTGGGTGGTGGCTTGATACAAGCGATAGGTACCGCCAGTATTGTCACTGCCGTAATTGGAGTTATGGACGGCACCTCGGATGCAGGTGCTATGCTGGCGACTGTAATCTTAGTGTGGAAAGCCCTTGGCCCTATCATGGGCATCTACAACTCCATCGCTAAGTTCCAATCTCTTAAGGCTGCTGGCGCTCAGATCAACAACCTGATGAGCTAGAAGATGACCGAAGTAACTTGGAGCACAGTCCGCCTATCCGCCGCTTTGATGGCTATTTAATAGGCAGCGGTGTGACCACAGGCACATGGGTGCCACTGACGGCCTAACCAATCTCGGCTTTAAGATTGGCCCAGGTGATAAGGTATCTATCGTAGGGCCTTCAGGCTGCGGAAAAACCACGCTTCTGAGTATCATTGCTGGCCTAGAAGACCGCTATCAAGGCGCTGTGTATCTTGATGGCTATAACATCAAACAGTTTAATAACTATCGGTATCGAAAAGGGATCAACTACATCCCATTTGAACTCAACTTTTATAAGGGTTCGCTGAGGTCTAACTTTGTACTGCATAATGGCATATTGCCTGAAAAGCTAATGCTAAAGTACATCCGCTTCTTTGAGTTGGAGATGTGGTTCCCACAGGGTCTAGATACCGACCTAACTACCGAGTTTACCCAAAGCCTGCCAAACGGTATCTCCCAGAGATTACGCTTGGCCCTTGGTCTGTGCGGCAACAGCAGTAACCTCATTATCATTGACGAGCCTTTATGTGGCAGCGCTCATGAAAATGCTAGCTATCTTAACCAGCTGTTCACCGAAGAGCTTAGAGATGCCACCGTAATCTATTCGACCAATGAACCTAGCTTAGTGGTATCTTCCAATCTATGCCTGATGCTTGAGCCTGACGGCTCCCAAAAGTACTTTGGATTCCCCGATAAGGTAATTTCTTCATTATAAGGTTAAGAATCGAGTAGCAATTTTATGCGTATACAGGTATTAATAATCACTAAGTCGACTTATTTGCACACTAGTAAAATTTTAAAAGAAGCCATTGTTCAACTATAGTTATTCAAGGTTTTAACAGAGTACATTTATGATCAAACCCGTTTCCATCCAAGGTTATCTTCAAGACTTTAACCAACAAAGCTTCACCGTTTCTGACGAGGAAAGGGACATCATTGAGGTTATTCATATTTGGTATACTGAAGGCTTTAAAATCTTGAGCGAACTGAAAGGCATAGAGATCGCCAACAAAGAGCAATACCTGCAGATCCAAGAAAACCTAGTAGAAAAATATGACCTCACCCTTTTGTCCCTACTGAGCAATAAACACTATCGAACCGCCTTCGAAAACATCTTACAAAAACTCAAACGCGACGATGCTAAAACCCATCTAGAGAACCTACTCCTACTCGCCTGCACTCCCAAGAACTCTCCTCAGTAAACATTCAAAATAATAAACTTGAAATCACATCCTTAACTCCTAACCTACTCTCGACATAATGAAACCAAAGTTAGGGAAGGCTTATGATAGATGTGGATAAACTTTCAGAAACGTTCGATGGCGATGACGAGGTAGTGACTATGATACTGTCACTCTATCTCGACGAAAATGCTGATATTGGAGATAAACTGGTTGGCTTGCATCAAGAGAGCAACCTTGGCGAGTTATACAGTTTGGCGCATACGCTTTCAGGCACACTGAGTAATCTTTGCGAAGAAGAAACCTCGTCCCTTCTCAAGACTGTAGAGCTTGATGCCAACGGTGGTAAACAGTCAGATAAAGCGGTTATTGATGAAATAAACATCAACCTATCCAAAATAGAAGAACAGATTACCCTCTACCTATCCTAGAGAATCTTTATCAGTTAATAACCAAGCTCTAGTGAACTCGGTTATTAACTGGCACTCGCACCTGGGCGTCACATCTCAAAATAAGATATTCTAGATATTTCTTTTCAAAGGATTTTTCCGGCCAGCTTGAAACTAGCCTTTTTGTCGCAAGCCCATAAATATCGTCTTTAAGCAGCGTTTTAAGTGTGGCGTTGTTTTTTCTTAGGTTCTTTATCGCCTGTTGGAAGCCCAAATTGTTCTCACAACCAAAAATCGGTGACAGGCCATAAAGTTTCCAATCCCTCAGCACCTCACTCATTACTTTCTCTTCTTCAACAAATACAGTGTCAGTATTGGCAATAAAGTAGTGTTCTCGGTCAATGACTTTCCACGAGCGCACCCGGACGAGATTATCTTTAGACATATGTTAACCCTCTATTCAGAGAGCATACTAGGAGTTAATCTCGGTGATTCAAATATAAATCACCGACTATTTTTCAAACAAAAAGCACTCACAAAAATGCCCATCTAATCGACGGGCATTGTTTTATTCTTGAACAGATGCTTAGTCCCAACCATCAAAACTGAGCTTGCTCTTAAGTTTCTGCAAACCCTCTTTTTGAAGTTGCCGGATTCTTTCCTTAGAGAGCTGATAGTCGTCACTGAGATCGGCGAGCGTCTCACGCTCTTGGCCGAATAGACCATAACGACGAACGATGATATCTCGATGTTTAGGAGATAAGGTATCCACCAACTTCTCTAAACTCTGCATCAATTGAGTGCTCTCATGCAGGCCCGAAGCTCTGGGATACAGGCTCTGGGATCTCTTCAAGCTCATATTGACTGCGTTCTTTTAACTGCGCTGTAGCTCGGCAATCTATATGAGAGGTGCTAGTCATGAGATCACTCATCTCATCGATGGACAGGTTCTCCTGACTCGCCACCTCTTTCAGCGTTGGCACACGCTGCAACTCGTTTGAGGCCCGCTTTGCTGCTTTAGAGAGCTTACTGATCTCTTTTTGTACATGAATAGGGATGCGCACTGTCCGACTATGGTTCATTAGATAAGATTCGATGCTTTCTCTTATCCACCATACGGCGTAGGTTGAAAAGCGATAGCCCAACTCAGGGTCGAAACGATCGATAGCCTTCATTAGCCCTATATTGCCCTCATCAATAAGATCGAGGAGGTTGTTCGAGGCGTTGCCTCTGTTTACGTATTTACGCGCAATCTTCACCACCAACCGGAGGTTAGTTTCAATCAAGATTTGTCGCGCATCAAAATCGCCCGCACGGGCTAGACGTGAATAATAGATCTCTTGATCCGGCTCAAGCAGTTCAATCCCTGTTATGTCTTGAACGTACTTTACGTAGGGGTCGGGGGTTGTCGCATTCACACGTGTCTCGAGGCTAGCCTTGCCTTCGAAATCAGCCTTGTCAACCATAAGTCGCTCCATAACCATATGACGTTGAGTCGGACGCCTTCATTTCTTTGATGAATGTCATTCCGATAAAAATAACATTAGCGTCAATTATGGTTGAATTCAAACCTTATGAGTTGCGTTTCATGGCAATGCGAAATTACTTACGATATTTGGGGTCAATCTCCTACTTTAGTGGTAAAAATTAGCGAATTTTCATGCAGTTTACATAATTAAATAATATAAGCAGACCAAAAAAGATATAAGTCTCTCCTGTTAATGTCACTCTGTCACTTGCTTACTTATTCGCTGTTAACTTACATTCTGATACGCCAGATCCAAGTTACTATCCACCTGGATAAGATCATTCACCTCATCTACCTCCATAATTGCTTCCATAGAAAGCGGTTTGGAAAATAGATAGCCTTGCACAAAATCCACATCGAATTCTTTGAGTATCTCCAACTCTTCATTACATTCGACACCTTCAGCAACCACAGAGATACCCAGTTCGTGTGACAGTTCCACTAGCATTTTTACCGCAAAGTATTTTTGTCTCACCTGGTGAATATCTTGAATAAAGTTTCGGTCAATTTTGAGTACATCAAACTGGAAATCATTGAAGTAGCTGAACGATGAATTACCTGTACCAAAATCATCAACAAATACCTGTACTCCCTTGTTTCGTATAGTGTTGATTAAATTGGAATTATTCAACGAATTGGCAAAATAACTGCTCTCAGTTATCTCAATACCTACTTGGTTTGGCTTATTAGTAGAAGTTTGAATTAGATTGAAAAGATCGCTGAGATATTGCAGTCCATGCTCTTCATCTAGTAGAGAGCAGTTGACCGACAACTGCACCTCATCTTCGCACCTAGATGAAATTTTCTGAAAGTAGCTCATCGCTTTTTCACAAACCAACTTATCTAAGGTGTGTACCACACCTAGCCTCTCAGCGGCCAATACCATCTCTTGAACACCGAACTCTTGTGCTAACTGTGGGAAGCGGCACAGGGCCTCAAATTTAGCAATTCTCCCGGTACGAAGTGAAACAACAGGCTGGAAGTGAACGTCGAGTTGACGGGTACGAATCACGTTCACCACTAAAGCCTCTAAGCGACGACGTCTGTACGACTCTTTATAGACTTCTTGATCGAACAGGTTGAATTTTGCTGTTTCAGTATCGTGAGTATCTAGAGCTAGTAAAGAGTTAGTGATGGTCTCGTCTATGCTAGAGGAATCAATTCCACACAGGTCGATACCTACTTTACCGTTAAGAACACTTCGATAGATCTTATCTTCAACCTCTCCTCTGAGTTTGCGTTTAAAGCGTCTCACCATTCGCGATAATCCGCCAATGGCGAGTAGATCGTCCATATTTGCTTCGACCAAAACCACAAAGACTCCTTCACCGAAATAGCCAATATTGTCACTCTGGTACATATTTTTAAGACCTAGAGCTAGACTAACTTGGTTCCTATCACGGTTAGTGGCATTGAAATCCGGTAATAGAGATATACACATGTAGCATACATCTGGAGCGACATTTTCTTTTGCTCGCTTACGAAAATCCTTGGCATTCGCAACATCTACATCCTTAATTGAGTAGTCATAGCTTGCCACAGTTTTGTAATTTTTATTTCCTGCCAGAAGGGTCCATCGAAATGCATAGAAGGTATCTCGCTCGTTTAGACTGAATTTGACTACCTCAAGATCATGCAACAAAAAGTTGTCTATCGCATCTTTGGATAAAAATAACCCACTCCAACGATTGGATTTGACAAGTTCTTGCTTAATTTCAGCGAAAATATGTTCATTATTTACGCCAACTAGTACTTGAGCAACATTATTACCAATATATCCGGAGCCATTAATTTTAAAGGTACTTTGAAACACCTTGTTTGACATGAGTATGTCGAATTTTTCGTTAGTAATTACAACACTTTTCCTAACGTCACTTAATAGTGCATTGAAGGCAACCTTGGACTCAAATAGTAAAGGAATTTTTGAAATCAGTTCAAACTGACCTCTTCGCTTTGAACCAGAAGGTGAATATCCTGATAATTTATAAGTTAATCGATATCCATTGTAATCGCTTATCTCTACAACACTTTTTAATTCATTAGTATTAGATTTAGTAAATTGGCTCAACAAGTGGTCTTGATAATCTTCAGAGATATAGACTTTGACGAACCTTTCAACTGCACGAAACGGCACTGTCTTAGATGGTTGATTGGGAGTGCTGAACGTAAACATGTTCGATTCGACGTCATATTCCCAAATGAGCAAGTTACTTCCAATGATGTCCATATAACAAACCTTCCTACTCTACTGACTGATAAGATAGGAGGGCTAAACTGGGTTTCAAATTTATTTTCAAGACATACTCAAGCTATTGAAGACTGGTTTTTTCATGAATACTGAACCTATTCATAGTCACGAAAAGTATCCAATGGACAGAGATAAGAGCAACTATCTAGAGCAGGAATTCTATGACCTTTTGAAGTACGACAATAGGTTTTTTGAGCTAATGCAAAGTCGCTCGATAGACGGTATCTCATACTCCAACCTGGATGGAAGCAAAGATGCTTGGTTTAGCTCCAGCCTGATCAACCTACTGCGTTCTGAAACTGAAGATTCCCCGACTTCGATGCATTGGCTCTCTCAGCGGGTTCACCCTCAAAATCTTGATACATATAACAAATTACAACAAATCCAAGTTGAGAACCCTAGTCTCCCATCCGAGACAACTCTTAGTTTTATCGGGAAAAATGACACTGTCGTCAGGCTACAGATGAGCAACTTCACTATTGAGAGTGAAGGCAAGGCGAAACGACTGCTCTCCTTTTACTCCACACAAATTTCCGATTACTCGAATACAGCCCCAATTGCAGCGTCCAGTCAGCTAACAGATGATGAGGGTAGTCAATTTTTATTTGAGCACTCCCGTATCGGCCTTGGCTTCCTTTACAGTGATGAAACCTGGGGAAGCGTTAACCAAGAGTTATGCAAGATACTTGAACAAAGTGACGATCAATTAATTGGTCAGGCTTTCCATAAAATATTCTCTGAAGTTGAACGATACCAATCTCATAAAATGTTCAATACCCTATATGAAGGGAAATATAAGACCATTGTATTCGAGAAAAAAATATTAACCGATAACCATAAATGTAAATGGTTAAAGGTAACACTATGCTTCATATCTGAACATCTTCGCTCTAAATTTAGGTTTATGGTAAATGTGGAAGATATTTCAGAGCATAGGCATTTAGAGAATAAATTGAGAAGCAAAGAAAAATACTACCGGCAGTATTTTGACCTTGGTTTAGTCGGTATGGGATTTTGTGACCACAAGCTATCAATTAAAGAGTCAAACTCTAAACTGCGTTCGATATTTGAGCTCAACCACGAATATATAAACAAAGAAAACTGGCTATCTCTCTTTACCGAAGCAACAAGAAGAAAGATAAAGCAGGGTTTCCAGTCCCTGTCTGAGGGAACCATAGGGCAATATTCTGACAAGCTCAGTTTGGTCACCTGGAAAGGAACGCCCAAAACCATATCTATATCAGTGACTCTGAATACCAGCCTCTTGCATGAAGATCAGCATTTTATACTCTTCATAGAAGACATCACCAAAGAGACATTGAACATAAAAGAGAAGGAGCGAACCCTAGAGAAACTCCGAAATGCCGAGTCTATCGCCAAGGTAGGTAACTGGAGCTATCGAATATCGGATAAGATCATTGAGTGGTCAAAAGAGCTGTGGCGTATTTTTGGTCGAGAAAAAACCGAATTAACCTACGAGCTATTCGTAACTTGGATTCGCCCCGATTATCAAGAGTTTCACAATCATATGGTGGGTCAAATGTTACGGATGAAGCCTGGTGATCGCTTCCCTAAGTTTACCTACCTATCGTCACTGCAAGTGGCGAAGAAAAATGGGTACAGGTGTTTCTTGAAGGTAAATTTGATATTGGTGACCAACTGACGGAACTATTTGGCGTGGTCATGGATATCAGTGATAACTACAAACGCACCATAGCAATTCAGAAGCTAAATACAGAGTTAACACGTTCCAATGCCGAACTAGAGCGCTTTGCCTACGTTGCATCTCACGACCTCAAGGCTCCGCTACGAGCCATAAAAAACCTCTCCTCTTGGATAGAAGAAGACATCGAAGAGATTGCCAGTGATGATACCAAGAACCACCTTAGCCTACTTGGCAGTCGAATCGAGCGTATGGAAGGTATGCTTGAGGGACTGCTGCAATATGCTCGTGTGAGCACCCGTTCCTTTGAAACTACGACTCTAAATCTTGAAAAAGAGCTCGATGATATCTGGTCATTGCTAGGGGCTGACAATCGCATCAACTTTATTAAACGCCTTGATGTAGACCAGGTATCTGTGCCTAACACCCCCTTCTTGCTGGTTTTGAATAACCTTATTAGCAACAGCATCAAGCATGGTGATAACGAGTTAACCAAGATAGAGGTGAGTGCTGCAATAGATGAAGAAAACAACTACTACCATATTGAAGTAAGCGATGATGGCCCTGGCATTCCAACAAGATTTCACGATAAGGTTTTTGAGCTGTTTCAAAGCCTTAAGCCAAAAGATGAGATTGAGGGCAGCGGTCTGGGCTTATCCATGGTTCAGCGGGTGGTCGAACAATATAAAGGCAGTGTAGAGCTCGATTCCAACCCAGATATTGCAAGAGGGACAACTGTTCGCTTCAGTTGGCCTTGTAGCTAAAGACAAAGGAGAATTTACGTTATGTCTGTATCCTCCTCGACTGTAAAGATAGTTCTTGTTGACGATGATTACGTCGACACTGAGTGTGTAAAGCGATCGCTCAAGAAGCTAGAAGTGCCTAATCCTCTACTCGTTGCTAGAGATGGCTTGGAAGCGCTCGAAATGCTGTATGACGAAAATGAAAAGCTGTGTTCAGATGGTCCTTTTTTCATGCTTTTGGACATCAACATGCCGCGCCTAAACGGTCTAGAGTTGCTTGAAGAGCTTGAAAGCCGAGGTGATTTAAACAAGTTTGTGGTGTTTATCCTCACATCTTCATCTCTTGAAGAGGATATAGCTAAAGCTTATACCTATAATATTGTTGGTTATATTATAAAGAAAAACGCTGGAAACTCTTTCATAGACGCAGTTAAGCTAGCCAAGAATTATCTGAACATAATCGAATTTAAGCCAAAGGAAGGCCTAAAACTATGAAAGTACTAGTCATAGATGATGACGTTGTCGACCGTGAAGCCATTTCACGTGCACTACGTAAATACCCCGATCTACAAATTGAACACGCAGAAAACAGTGTTTCTGCGCTCATAGCCCTTGAGTGCTCGGAATTCGACTGTATCTTGCTCGACTATCTACTACCCGACTGCAATGGTATCGAGCTACTCACGCAGATAAATCAGATTTCAGAATCGCGATTACCGCCTGTGATCATGCTAACCGGTCAAGGAAATGAAAAAGTTGCTGTCGAGGCGATGAAGTTCGGTGTTCACGACTACATCACCAAGGATGATTTCACCTCTGATACCATTTACAAGGTGATCAATCAGGCCATCAAACAGAGACAGGATGCTGACAAGCAACAGCAACTACAAAGAGATATAGAACAGGCCTCATTGAGAGACCCAATAACTGGGTTAGGAAATCAATATCTGTTCAACAATGACTTCGACCTTGCGGTGAACAAATATCGGGCCAACGGACGAGCCTTTAGCGTTATCACCATACGCCTGACAAACTCTGAGCAACTGCTTCAAGAGCACGGTGACAAGGTGTATGAGACTGGACTTAAGATCTTTGCTAACCGTCTAAGGCTTATCGCAACACCGATCATTACTACTGTTTCTACAACGGCCACTTCTACGGAATATTACCCAACGTCGACGAAAACAATAAAGCGTTAAAATTCGTGCAAGCTTTCTATGCGGCGCTGATGCAAGATATCACGGTAGCGAACAGTAAACTTCGCTTTAACTTTGCCATGACCACTGCCATCTACCCGTTCGACGGTATAACCCGTGATGACATCATGAAGTATCTAGATACCGCGCTTCAAAACTCCCTCACCTATCACTAATAGCCCCAGAGTCGGTAGTGGTCTCATGGTTAAGCCAGTTTGTCCACTACCTTAAATGAATCGTCTACCACTTCCAGATGCTCTAGAATCTTGGCTTTATTGATAGGTTTAAAGATAATTTTATCAACACCACTTTGTTTAAACCCCTCTACTGCCACATCTGAGCTATCAGCAGTACAAGCAATGATATTGATGTCTGCATCCACGGTTTTCTTTATGATCTTGCTGGCCTCAATACCATTCATTATCGGCATATGATTATCCATCAAGATGGCATGATATTGTTTCTTGCGAGCCATCTCCACGGCCTCTGCTCCATTCCTCGCCGTATCAATGTCCGCAAAGCCTAAAGAGCGAAGCATCTTAATCAAAACTAATGCATTCACCCTATTGTCTTCGGCAATTAAGATGCGCTGATAGGTTTCCACAGGATAAGGGGCAAAACTACTAGTATCTAACTCAAGGGGAAGTGTCAGGGAGATGGTCGAAGCGTCCTCATTCTCTATTCCGTAGTCTAGAGAGCCACCCAGTTTCTGAATAACCTCGTTCAATCTCTGAAAAACAAACGAGCGCCCCATAGAGAGAATAGAAACATCCAAGTTACCGTGTCCAACTCTATCATTTAACACATGATAGACTTCCCCAAGGTCTTCGATTCGAATGAACAGATTTACTAATCCAGTGTCATTCTGTATCGAATCACTGAAGTGGATCAGTACCTTACAGTCTTCAAGCTTGTTCGCCACACTTGATATATAGAAAGAGAAGATACTATTGATCAGGCTACTATCACTGTAATAAGTCACGCTTTGAGAAAGCTCGTCTTTGAACTCTAAGTCAAGATTCTGCTCTCCAGCAATTTGAGTGGTCGACTTCCTCAGATTCTCTATTATGGAGTTAAATCTGAAAGAGGACTTGTAGATTCTGAAGTTGTTAAGGTCGATATTCTCTAGAGTTTCGATACTCAAAATCGTATTTTCTATAAAAGAGTTACATACATTGATACCCGCATGAACCTCTTGGATGTTCTCGGCGCTATCATCGAGTCTTAGCTTCTCGTTAATATTCTTGAGTCGATTTAACGGCACTCTCAGTTCATCGATAAGTAGTGACATAAAGTGAGACTTGTTGTCTGTCTCCGCTCTTGCCATGGTGGCTAACTCTTTGAGTCTAAACTCAAGGTTTTTTCTGGTCGTAATGTCTCGCTCTACTGCAATAAAGCGCTGCAGCTCACCATCAACGAGTATCGGGGTTATCGCAAGTTCAATCCAATATGGGGTTCCATTCTTGTGGTAGTTTAAGATCTCGACCTCTATCTGCTGGGCATTTTTAACTGCATTGTGCAATCTTTCTACCGTATCAATCTCGGTATCCCTACCTTGTAGAACGTCCCCTGGTTTCTTTCCCTCTACATCGGCTAACTCATAGCCCGTGATTTGAGTAAAGGCGTTATTTGTCCAAGATACACAGCCATGCTTATCGGTGATAATTATCGCGTCCTTGGCATACTCGGCCACCTCACCAAGACGAGAACGCACGCTAGACAGTTCTAGATCCGCTTCAAGCTTCATCAATTCCTTATTTTTTTTTAGAACCAACAAAGAGACGATCGCTACTGTCAAAATAGCTCCAACCGAAATAACACGGTTAAAGATAACCTTCCACATCTCCCCTCCGTCTGGAGAGATTAAAAAGCCTATTACAGTAAGTAATGAACAGGTCACCGCCCAAAACAGCGTCATACTGGTGTTGTTAAAGGCAAGGGATACAAGGATGACAATCACATAATAGACGCCAAACGCTACCCCTAAGGGAATGGTTAAATCTATAGCAAAGCCGATTAAGGCTATTATCGTCAGAAATATATACTGCAGCTGAAGTGAGCCTCTTACTTTATTGACAATATCTTTCACTAACCAACATCCTTGTTTTTAGTGGTACTACCTAACATTCTGGAGACCTGGTGATTATTTACCAAGATCAAATTAACCATTTTTTGAAGCTGACCAGCCTCAGGCAATGTGTTATTTCTCACTTGGCTTTCATTTTCTAGCGCCAGTGCTCCAAAAGCCTCAAGGCCAAACTCATAAGCGATTCCTTTCAGCGAATGAAGCTTTTCATTGAGCTCTTCTAGGTCCGACTCAGCATAGGCATTAATAACGCCCTCATATGCAATCTCCAACTCGCATTTAAGGGCATCAAGTAGCTCAACTCTGTCTTGTTCCTCAAGCCCCTGACTATTTAACAGCGGACTCTGTGAGATCTCTTCTTCTGTAATCGGGAGATTCTCAATTTGCACTCGCTTTAACGGAATAACATTTGATGGAGTATCTTCAGATGGGGACAGCTTTAGGTTATCGCTAAAGTGTTCGCTGAACTGTCCCAGTGCACTATGCAAGGTGCTTTGCTGTAGGGGTTTAGTCAACACGTAGTTGGCGCCGGCACTGATAAACTCATCATGGGCATGCTGAAACACGTCGGCAGTATAACCAAATATCACGGTATCTAATTTAAGCTCTTCTCTGATCTGCTTTATGGTATCTACGCCACTTAACCTTGGCATATGGTTATCCATGATGATCAAATCAAAGCCTTGCTCTGCAAGGATAGTGAGTGCTTCAAGGCCATCATTGACCGTCGTCACTTCGCAACCAAAGTTCTTCAAGAATCTGTTAGCCACAACAGCATTCACTTGATTATCTTCCACAAGCAATATGCTTAACGCCCGCTTGCCAGTCTGATTATTCTCGGATTGGCTGCGACTAGGACTCGATGCAACACCTTCAGCTGCGGCGGCAACACACTCTATAGGTAGAATGACTGTAAACTTACTGCCAACACCAAGCTGGCTAAATACCTGTATGTCTCCTCCCATCAGATGGGTTAACTGCTTAACTATAGTAAGGCCTAGCCCAGTCCCGCCAAACTTTCTGGTGGTTGAAAGGTCGGCCTGCTGAAATGGCGCAAAGATGGTATCCAATTTATCTCTCTCTATCCCAACACCTGTGTCTTTGACTCTTATCAGCAGTCCCTGTTGCTCACCATCATCAAGCTCAAAGTGAAGATCAACTGTGCCTTGTTCGGTAAACTTAAGTGCATTGCCTACCAGGTTAAATACTATCTGTCTGACTCTAGATGGGTCACCAACTAAGCTCAAATGCTCTGGAACATCGCTGGTGATCTTAAGCGCCACACCTTTGGTTTCTGAAATAGGTCCCAAGGAGTTAGAAACGAGGTCGATAAGCTCCGAAAGATGAAATGGACACTTCTCAAGCTTCAACTCTCCCCCTTCAACCTTAGAAATATCTAAAATATCATTTAGCAAAGTTACCAAATGCCTGCCTGAGTCCAAGATTACCTGAACATGCTCTTTAGTATCCGCTTCTTTGGTATCTTCACGAATTATCTCTGCCAGTCCCAACACCCCGTTCATAGGGTTCTGAGCTCATGACTCATGGTGGCGAGAAGGTCGATTTCGCCTCATTAGCTTGTTCCAGTTTCTCTAGTGCGGCCTGGTTTATTGCCTCATTCTCTGCAAACTCCTTCACTCGCTGGTGATAAACCAAATACGCTATCAAGCTCAATATCAAAGCATCGATGAACAAACCTATAAAGATGTGTTTTTGAATAACCGCCTTTAGATCGCCAATGCCATGCTCTGTTGTTTCAACAAAGTGCGATTTTTCTGAATGAAATATGGAGGAATAAAGCTCTTTCTTATATCCATCAATTTTTTTACCGTATTTATCAAGGTAAAGGCTTTCTCTGTTTCTGAGGTCGATAACTCATGACTAGGTGAAACGCCTAGGACATCAAGCATAATCTCTGGTTCGAAGACGCCACTGGATTCTAGTGAGGAGAGTGAGGAGTTTCTGACAATAGTAAAGCCGACGATTCTATCTAGCGTCTGCGTGAGCGCGAGGGCTTGCTCTAAAAAGTAGGCATCTAGCCTCGCTAAACTTGTGTCATACACAGGAAAAACTTTATCCCTACTACCCACCGCCATCTGGATTTTGCGCTCAATATCAACCACTTCTTCATTGAGATAATAGGGGTCACTTTGACTGTCGAGAGAGTGAAGCATTACCTTCTCTTTTAGCTCGATCAACTCATGCCCTAGAGCGCTACGTGAAACAAACACCTGGTCCACCTTCATGATCTGACCATACAGATAAAACAGAGCGCCAGAGCACGCGACGAGCAGTGTGATTAAACTAGGTATGTCCCTTAATTTTTTGCATTCAGACCCCTTGGAGGATTTGAGGTTTTTCCCCTGTAAGGGTCTGCAAGAATGAGTGGATATCTTCAACGCTCTCTTCGCTCAGCTCCTTACCCAGCTGAACCTTTGCCATAATAGTGATCGCCTCCCGCAGTGACTCTACGCTGCCATCGTGAAAATAAGGGGCCGTCTGAGCAACGTTGCGTAAGCTGGCAACGCGAAACATGTTGGATTTCGCCGACGTTTCCTCTTCAGCATTGTCCGGCAACCCAAAGTACCCAAAGCGGGTCACAAGGCCACCGCCTATGTTTACCCCTCGATGACAATTGATGCACCCCTGATCCTGGAACTCATTCCAGCCTCGAGTTTGTTGTTCATTTAAAGCTGTTGTGTCCCCTTCCAGATAGCGATCAAAAGGAGCATTAGGAGTATTCAGTGCTCGCATAAACTCGGTCAAGGCTAGCTTTATGTTGTCTGTGCTTATCTTTAACCCAGCATCGGTGAACATCTCTTTATAATGAGTATTTGCGAGTACATACGTTTCTATTTCCTCCCAGCTAGAGTCCATCTCTAAAGGGTTCTCAACAGGCCCATCGAGCTGCTCGAGTAAGGTATTTGCCCTGCCATCCCAAAAGAATCGATAATTGAGAGAAGAGTTGAAAACGGTGAGTGAATTACGATCGCCGGCGCCTTTAACACCAGTTGAGACAGGGGTAATTTCTGCCCCATTGGTAGCAAGGTTATGACAAGATGCGCAACTGACCTTACCGTTAGAAGAGAGCTTCGGGTCATTGAACAGGGTAAAGCCTAAACTTGCCAAAGAGGCATTGTAATCTTGGTCATGTGGGATAGGAGAAACCAGCCCAGTTTGAGCTTTAGTTGACTCCTCATGGACGTGAGCATGTTCATCTTCATGACCATGATGCTCATCTTGATGAGAATCATGACTATCATTCAACAATAATACTGTCCCTAACGCCCCTATCACTGACAGTGTGATAATTGCCTTCTTCATAACCTCAACCTCAGAGATTTCCTTTACGCCTTTATAGGCGAATCCTTTGGTCAGCAGTATAGGATGCGATATTTGTGATCCAAATAAATATCAGCAGAAACTTAAATTTGAATAGCCAAAGATATGTCCTTAAATACAGGCAGATACACTGTATAAATTATGCGTACTAGAGGTTTAAATGACCGCAATAACTCATTGGTTTGACAATATATCCCTAAAGGTCAAATTCCTATTCTGTGTTTTTATTCCTATCTCCTTGGTATTGGTGGTCTCAACTACCGTTTACCACAACACGCAATCTCTGCTCTCTGATAACGGTTGGGTAAACCACACTCACAAAGCTATCGGTCGCGCAGAAGAACTGCTGAGTTTAGTGGACAAAATGGAGTATGGGCATAGCGGTGCCGTGCTTACTAATGAGACTAATTTCGCTGAGAAATTTACTCACTCTCTTGCTGCTTGGCCAAATAAACTGGCCACTTTAGCCAATCAAGTAGATGACAACCCAGATCAAGTTCAAAGGCTTCACTATATAGATAGTTTACATAAGCAGTGGCTATCTATGGTGAGTGACAAAGTTAATCACCCTTCTAGTGCTAGGCAATCCAATCTCGCATTCATGGAATATGTACCTAAAATGCCAGAAGGTGAAAGATACGCTGCCATTAAGCGGGAAATAAAATCTGAATTAACCAAGTTCATTCGGATTGAAAAGAAACTCATATATAAAAGAATTAATGCCTCAAAAGAATCCGCAGATACAACCACCTATACCCTTATATTTGGCTCGCTACTAATTATCTTAATCTCTTCACTAGTCGCGATAATGGCATCACACAGATTGAATAAGAGACTAAAGATTCTCCTTCTAGCATCTAATGAGATGAAAGACCTAAACTTGGCTCGTGGCGTGAACATGCTACAAAACAAAGCCTATTTTAGATCCAAGGATGAGATCTCAACGCTAACCAGCAGTTTCTATTCATTGGCACAGAGTCTTCAAGGCTCATATAAAGAGATGGAGCTAAAAAACAGACGCCTAGAGGAAGAAAAACGAAAAGCAGAAAAAGCCACTCAAGCAAAATCTGACTTCCTCTCAACAATGAGCCATGAGATCAGAACGCCTTTGAATGGCGTCCTGGGTTTAGCTCAAATTATCAAGGACGAAAGTAAAGAAGCGTCCACTATTGAACATTCCACTATTATTCTTGAATCAGGCCAACATCTGCTCACAATACTTAACGACATACTAGATTACTCCAAAATTGAAGAAAACAAGCTCACGTTGGAACAAGAGTTCTTCAACGTTGATCGCATCATCAACTGTACTCAAACCTCTCTCACAATTAGCTTCTGACAAAGGGCTCTCTCTAAAAGCCCACAACAAGATTCCAGAAAACACCTTATTATTGGGAGACCGCAATAGGCTAACCCAGATCCTTTTTAATCTAACTGGCAATGCTATCAAATTCACGTCTCACGGCAGCGTTATTATCGACCTCTACTTACACAAAGCCAGTAACCGCTTCACTATTTCTGTTATTGATTCCGGCATTGGCATCCCGAAAGACAAACAGAAAAATATCTTCAAATCATTCGAGCAAGCTGATACCTCAACCACACGTAAGTACGGTGGCACAGGGCTAGGCTTGGCCATCGTAAGTAAGTTAGTCAGTCTGATGAAAGGTCATATCGATCTTGAAAGCAAAGAGGGAGAAGGTTCCACTTTTACCATCACCCTCCCAATGGAATGGAAAGAACAAACCGTCAAGCCTGAGCTCAGTCAAGACTTAGCGCACAGCGACATAGATTACCCTAAACTGCATGTGCTTATTGTGGATGACAACAAGGTCAACGGCATTGTCGCAAGAAACTTCTGCACTAGGTTAGGCTTCACCGTAGAGCTTGCTGAAAATGGTAAGGTTGCGATTGACATGCTCTCAGAGAAGAACTTTGATCTAGTGATAATGGATAACCATATGCCTGAAATGAATGGTATTGAGTGCACCCACTACATAAGAGACCAGCTATCCAGTGACGTGATTATATTTGCCTACACTGCGGACGTATTTGATGAGCCTCATAAGGCCTTCTTGCGTGCCGGCGCTAATGCTGTACTGACTAAACCTCTGCAAGAACAGAGCTTCGCCGATGCACTGCAAACCGCCTTTGCCAAGAGAAAAGAGTCTGGCTTAGGCTCGCCAAATACTTCTAACGTGACGTCCATAGTCAGAAAGCCCATAAGAAAACTGAAAGTTACTGAGGAAGAACTGAGTAACTCGCAGGTCTTACAGGAAATGGCAGATGATCATAGCGGTCTGATTGCGATTGTGGAAACCCTAGTCAATGACTTCAGAAACCTTATCCCGTCATTAGTCGAAACACATGAAGGCGAAGATCATGAAGGTTTGCGCAGTGCACTGCATGCCGTAAAAGGTATGGCGATGAGCTTACATATGAATAACCTGACCAAGCTTGCGGTGCAATTGGAAGAAAAAGGCTATCAATAAAAAGCCTATTGAGACGGAAAAACTGCAAAAACTGGTCAACCTGATGCTAATTAATATCTCAGAAGGGGAAAACATCGTTCGCATTGCTAGTCGTCACCTTAACAAGGATAAAGGGGTGAGTTAACCCCTTTAACCTACCCTTCTTACTTGAAAATGTCGGGGGGTTGGCTGGCACTAGCCACTGGGAGGCCAGCCCCTGGAAGACCAGCCCTATCACATAGTTTACCTATGCCCCGTTGGCCGCCTAAAGCGTCTTCAATTACGTTGAGTAGAATCAGTTTGTTCTAGCAAGCACTTCGCAAGCTGAGCATTTTGTAATAGATACTATATCTTTTCTTGCTCACCTGGCGACTCTTCCGAATGGCTATCTAGTATGGCCTGAGAGGTGGATAGGTAACAAAGTAGGTCTCTTGTAGATAAAGACTTACTAAACAAAAATCCTTGCGCGTATCGGCAGCCATGTTTCTTCAGAAAATCCAGTGTCTCTTGGTTTTCAACCCCTTCAGCAACCACATCCAACTCTAGCTCTTTCGCCATAGAGAGAATAGCGACCACAAGCCACGAGAAGCCTTGGAGGTGCCTATATCCATCACTATATCTTTGTCTATTTTGATAACAGAGAATGGATATTGGTGAATGTAGTTAAGCGCAGAATACCCGGCACCGAAGTCATCGATACACAAGCGTATATTCATATCCACCATCTCTTGAAGAACGTTCAACACCTCTTGGCTGTTGTTAAACATCAGACTTTCGGTTATCTCTATCTGCAGTTTTCTGGCGGGGAAGTTGGCTTCTTGCAGGATAGCCTTCACTTCATTTAGCGTTTCTCTAGGTGAGTTAAACTGGAAGCAGGAGAAGTTCACCGACACATTAAGGTCATCCAGATGTCCCCAAATCTTGGCTTGCGCGATTGACTCTCGGAGCACAAAACGGCCCACTCCATTTATAGCACCGCTCTTTTCCGCGACCTGAATAAACTCATCAGGATTAACTGTACCTAGCTCTTCATCCTTCCAACGTAGCAGAGACTCCGCCGCTACAGCCCTATTTAGTTCAAGGTCAATGATAGGCTGAAACTCCAGCCTTAAGTCATTGTTCTCAATCGCAAGGTTCAACCTGGATTCTACCTTGAGCTCCCTCTTGGCCCTTAAATCCATGTCAGGGTTATAAAACTTAGCCACCCCTTTACCCACAGATTTGGCGTGATACATGGCGGTATCAGCTTTCTCAATCAAGGCCTTGGCATTGGTTGCATCTTGAGGAAACAGAGCTATCCCGATAGAGCCATTGAGAAGTATCTTTTTGTCCTCGTGATGCACTAGCTTAGACAAGGACTTTTTAATCCTATCGACTAGGAAGGTAATGCTTCCCTTGTCGTGAATGCTAGAGGCAATTATTACGAACTCATCACCACCATAGCGACCTACGGCATCTGTCGCTCGGATAGAATTGTTCAGATTTTCGGCAAGTAGCTTGAGGCATAGTCCCCAGCCTGATGACCGGCATAATCATTAAGGTGCTTGAAGTTATCAAGATCGATAAATAGCAAGGCAAAATCACGCTCATAACGCCTCGCATCTAACACCTCCCTGTCCAGCCTTTCCAACAAAGCTGTTTTATTTAGAACCCCAGTGAGCAGATCATGGGTAGCCTTGTACTCAAGCTTCTTCTCGTTCTCATCTTTTTTAGACAGGTGATGGGAAAGAACGTTAATTTTTCGCCTCTGCTCTAGGTTACCAAGCTCCTTGGTTTTTATGCCTATTTCGATTCCATTAAACCTGTTTTCAAGAAGGAGCAACATCAAAACAAATGAGGTGCTGACGATAGCCAGAGAAATGAGTAAGGATTGATATTTAGATAGATAGCTGTATGCAACGTCGATTTCGAGGTTTAATCCAGCGTAAGACATGTTCGCCGAAACATGGTCACTCAAACCAAAAGACTGTGTGGGTGCTGTAAGTTTGCTGTGCCAAGGATGGTCGTTGACATAATACTTAGCCCCAAGGAACCCTTGCCTTAGCATATACAGGGGTTCTAGGTTATTAATCAGATAGTTGCCGGCAATAAACGACACGGTACCAACATACCTGCCTTTCAGATATACCGCTCTTTTTACATAGATATTTTCAAGGTTTCGGTTTCTAACCGTGATAAGTCCGACCTCATCGTCACTATTGAAGTTAAGCTTTTTATCTTCCCAACCAACACCATCGAAAAGAAATGAACGCTCTGCGCCTTTGCTACCTACGAGGGCGAAATGAATATACTTAACAAATCCATCGTCTGAGCTAAAGGTGAGGTCAAAATACTTATCTAAAAGGGGGCGCAACTGCTGCTTCATCAGCTCCGATTTTTGTTCCAAACTTGCACGTGACCTAGGACTACAAGAGACCATACACTGTGCGACTTTTGGCTCATTTGCCAATGCATCGGCATAGAGATCTAACGTATAAAACATATTGTCAGCTTTACGAACAAAGCTCGACAGCAGAAGCTCTGAATGCTCTTCCGCCCCTCTATCTATTGTCAACTTCTCATAGGAGCACATAGACAGAACCACTAGCAGATACAATCCAGCTAAGATCCTTCGAGCTTTAGCTTTGTAGGTTAGTTTCATAGTTATCCCTCACCATTCGACTATTACAATCCCTTAAGAAACAAACTCTTCGATAGTCTCAAACAGTAAATTCTTATCGATTGGTTTCAGCAAATATCTGTCCATGCCCGACTCTAGGCACTTATTTAGATCTTGCTCTAAGGTGTTTGCTGTCAGCGCGACGATTGGTGTCGGTGTTAACCTAAGTTCTTTCTCGAGTTTTCTTATTTCAACGGTCGCTTGGTATCCGTCCATGACAGGCATCATGCAATCCATAATGATGATGCTGTAATGATTACCCCGTTTGATTTGATTGACTGCCTCTAAACCATTTGAAGCCACATCAAACTCGCAGTCTAGCTTAGATAGATAAAGGGAAAGCACTTTCGCATTCACTTCATCGTCCTCGACTATCAAGACTCGGCCTGAAATATTGAGCTCTTCAAACGAAGTGGAAGGTATCTCCTCTCTCTCCAGAAGTGGATTTGACTCATCCTTGTCTTCAAGTAAAGAGATAAGACGTTGTCCCAAAACGGGATAGGTCACATAGCCTGCAATTTGCTTCACCCCGCGAAAGCTCGGATTAACCTTCTCTCCGGACACTATGATGCGAGTATCAGGGTGCTGCTTGATATATTGCTTCAACTGCTTAATAGACTTACCGTTCTCATAGGGCTGATAAATCAGGGTGTTCACATTGTTTCCAACTTCTTCCAAACTGTCATAGCCTTGGATATCTTTGAACCCATGGTCCGTGCACTCTTTGACGATAGCCTGTCTTTGTTTCTCAGAATCTACGACCACCGCGATAGAAGGGTTTGTATCTCGCTCTGTAGCACCAACAGCCTGCTTAATGACCTTGGCCTGCAGATTAAATCGGATATTGAGGACTTGCTCATTTCGCTTATCAACAGATAGCTCACCACCCATTTTATTGATGATGGCATCGCAAACATTGATGCTGAACTCGGATAGCCCAGCGCTGAGTTTCATTTGGCTCAAATTCTGGAAACTAAAGCTGTCTGCGTTGCTCAGTTCTGGTCTTTGATTCTCTATTTCAAACAACAGATTGATTCGGCTGGTGTCGTTTACAAACTCAGATTTGAGCCTAATCACTATGGTCTCGATGGAGCTGTCTTTAACCGCATCGGACAAAAACGCATTCAATACCTGTTTTAGCCTAAACTCATCCAATTGCACCTGATAAGGTAGCGAATCATCCATCTCGAGTTCAAATCGAGTAGAGTTAATTAGGGCATCCTGCTGATATAGTTCAACACAGTCAAACACCGCCTGTTTAGTCTCAATTACTACCGGATTTACCCGAAAGTCTCCAGACTCAATCCTAGATAGGTCCAACACATCATTGACTAAAGAGAGCAGTTTATTGGAGCAGTTACTGATGATATTGACCTGGTCTCTTTGATGGGATTTGAGGTTATCTTCAGAAAGGAAGTTAGCCATTCCTATGATGCCATTTAGCGGAGTCCGAATCTCATTGGACACGTCGGCCAAGAACTGATTCTTACTACGATGAAGCCTAGCTGCACTGGTTTTAGACGCCATCATCCAATTCTCGAACGACGCACTTTTGTAGATGAGATATAACACCGCCAAAGCAACAGATAAAAACAGGGTTCCATTAGCAATCCAATACACATTCTGATTTTGGGTTAATTGATTAGCTGCATAGCTATCAAAATTAGCCTGACGCTCAGAGACATAGGAGCTAAGCGCGTACTCCAAGCCTGACAACTCTCGCCTAATCCCAGAGTCATCATTGATGCCTATCTCATTGTAGGTATCTGTGATGTATTGAAACACATTCTCGTAGGTTAAAAACGCTTGATACAGATATTGATATTCTCGGCCGATAGACTCTTGAGTCTTGCTGATCAAGCTATTGGCTGATCTGAGGTTGGCTGTGTCTGGTCGATTGATGAAGTTATCAATAGAATACTGAGTGTTGAGTAGCGAAGTGGATAAGCTCTCGCTGTTGTAGGTCAACGAGGACCGATAGAGTAAAAACCAAGCGAGTCTATGGCTCTCTAAAAGCCCCTTCCCTTCCTCGTTTAATAGAGACTTCTGAAGACTATCTATCTGATTTATATACTCTTCATAAGCCTGCATGTTCTGATCAAAGCTAGGCTCAAATACAATTTCATCAATATTATGCAAATAGGCCGATTCATTAAAACTTTGGATATTTTCTTCAAGTTCACCTCGATAAGAGTTGAGTCTTTGTAGCGTATCCTGATTCTTATTACTGACCAGCTCAGCCCTCGCATCTATGATTCGCGCTTGATTGTACTGGATTGAATTGAGAAGAAGCGCCAACTCTTTCAGTGAACTGGTTTTGTTGGAAAGGCTATGATTAATGGTGCTCATCAATCCCAAGCAAACTAGGATGAACAAGGAACACAGAACCACCACCCTTGTCAGACTTTGACTCGAAAATATACCTTGCATAATAATCTCGTTCCTTCCATGGACGTAATCTATCTGCGACCCTACCGATACTCCAATAAAATTATTCGATCAAGGCTACTCAAAGGCAGGTTAGGAAAGAATTGAGACAATCCAAATATTTTTGGCTTAGATGAAACGTTCGTGAAAAATACAGAGAAAGACTTCAAGGCATATTTCCTTATAACACACTGAAATATATACGAATACTATTTAACAAAGAACATAAAGATAATTTCATTGCTCATTTAGAACTGTTCGGTGCAGGTAGAATAAAAAGTAATTAACAAGAAGATAATATGAACAGTTCAGAAATAGTTAACAATACAAACAGTTATAAATCACAAAGCTATAAACGCGAAAACCCCAGCATTTCTGCTGGGGTTTTAAATGTGGCGGTGAGTGAGAGATTCGAACTCTCGATACGTTGCCGTATACACACTTTCCAGGCGTGCTCCTTCAGCCACTCGGACAACTCACCGCAATCGAATTGTGGGTTGATTTGCTCAATCAACGAGGCGCTAATTTAATGATTTGTGTGCTTATGGTCAAGGACTAGGTGCAAGTTTTTTGAGGCTTTTGATTCGTTTGCACAATAATTAGGTTAAACGGCGAATTTTTGTCAGCTAATGCGTCGACATGTCGCATTTGTTGGCGGTTTAGTTTGCCTAGTCTGTATCTCGTGCTCGTCAGCGGTTAGAATGACGAGAAATATCTAAACGGAACTTTATTGTGGATTTAGCAGAAATTATTGCTCAACCTGAGCTTGAAAACCGCCTACTACCTTATCACCAAACCCTAGGCTTTGTGACCGCTATGGCGGCAGCGCCACATGTATTGGATCCGGCTGAATGGGTAGCCTACCTTTGGGGTGGCGACGAGACCGCGCCTTTCTCTAGTGGTGAACAGCTAGAGCAATACCTAGAAGCGATTATCAACTCTTGGAATGCGACTCGTCCTGCTCTATTTGAGGGTAATTGGCAATGGCCTGTTGAGTGTGACTTGGACTCTGAGGAGATCGTGACTGTTGAGACTAAGATGTTCTGTGAAGGCCTATTGCAAGGTTGGCAGTTGGCTCAAGACGACTGGCAGACATTGATGCCTGAGCATAGCCAAGACAATGCACTGCTTGGCGGTGTGCTTCTGTCTATCAGCATGCTTTATGATCCTGAGACTTCACTAGCGACGCTTTCTGAGGAAGGTATGAATGGCTTGGATCAGTTTGCAGAGATCTTTAACGCTATGCCAGCTATGTTGTGTGGTTTGACACAACGTGCTGCGGCTTTGGTGGAAGAGCAGTAATAGCTATGTTCTGAGTGTTGGAAGGTCCAGGATATTTGCAGGGCAATTTCGCTGGGCCGGCATTCCGGGATGACGACACTTACATTGACGCAACGCATATAAAAACCTCGGTAAGTTACCGAGGTTTTTTGTTCTCTGGAACTAGGTATTAGGCGTTGCCTTTTACCTTGAGGTTTAGCTGCTCAGCGAAATCTAGCATGCGGTTTAGTGGGATGAGTGACTTCACGCGTACTTCTTCGTCTACGAAGATTTCGTGCTCTGCACCGCCCTCTTTTAGTGCTGCTTCGATAGCTTTTAGGCCGTTCATTGCCATCCACGGGCAATGTGCACAGCTGCGGCAGGTTGCGCCTGCGCCTGCTGTTGGTGCTTCGATTAGCTCTTTTTCTGGCACTAGTTGCTGCATCTTGAAGAAGATGCCCTTGTCGGTTGCAACGATCAGACGCTGCTGAGGAAGCTCTTTAGCGGCCTTGATTAGCTGGCTGGTTGAGCCTACTGCATCGGCTAGCTCTACTACGCTTGCTGGTGACTCTGGGTGAACCAGGATAGCAGCATCTGGGTAAACGCCTTTCATGTCGCGAAGGGCTTTTGCAGAGAACTCGTCGTGTACTACACACTCACCTTGCCACAGAAGCATGTCTGCGCCAGTTTGGTTGGCAATGTAAGAGCCAAGGTGACGGTCTGGGCCCCAGATGATTGGTTTATCTTCTGAGTCTAAGTGCTCTACGATCTCAAGAGCGATACTTGAAGTCACAACCCAGTCAGCACGCGCTTTAACTGCAGCTGAGGTGTTTGCGTAAACCACAACCGTATGGTCAGGGTGCGCATCACAGAACTCGGTGAATTTGTCTTCTGGGCAACCTAGATCTAGAGAGCACTCTGCTTCTAGGGTTGGCATCAAGATGGTTTTTTCAGGGGTCAGGATCTTAGCCGACTCACCCATAAAGCGAACGCCTGCGATGATAAGCGTCTTCGCCTCATGGCGGTTACCGAACTTAGCCATCTCCAGAGAATCACCCACAAAGCCGCCGGTTTCTTCGGCTAGGGCTTGGATTTCTGGATCTGTGTAATAGTGTGCGATTAGAACGGCATCGCGCTCTTTTAGAAGAGTTTTGATGCTCGCCTTGTACTCGGCTTTCTGCTCGATAGAAAGTGGTACTGGCTTAGGTGGAAATGGGTAAATGGTTTCTGCTGTCTCTAAGATCTGGCTCATGACTACGCCTGATTAACGTCAATAACTCCGGGCATTGTACACTTTTATGCATGCCCTTGCCAAAAGCAAAAAGCTCAGCATTTCTGCTGAGCTCTTCTATCAAGAAATATCCCTTAAAGCTTGCCGATTTTCGACTGAGCCGATTGGGCCGATGAGGTATTTGGATACTCATCGATAGCTTGCTGGTAATACTTCTTAGCGGCCTTAGCGTTGTTGTTGCGAACGGCGATGTCGCCTAGCTTAACCAAGGCATCTGCACGTTTGTTGGAGTCTTTAAAAGAGACCACTGACGCAAAGGATTTGGCAGATTCAACGTCTTTCTTCTTGCTGAAGTAGAGCTGACCTAGCCAGTAGTGGGCATTCGACGCATAAACAGATTCTGGGTAGTCCTTGAGGAATTTCTCAAAGGACACGGTAGCTGCATCGTAATCTTTATTCTTGAGGATGAGGTCAACAGAGCTTTGATACGCTTGTTGCTCACTTTGGTTGGCGGAATACTTACCTGAGGTCGACTTGGTATCCGTTGGCACTGGAGCGACAGTCGCTTTTGCTGCTTCGGTGCGCACCTTATCTAGCTCGATAAAAAGTTCACGCTGGCGCTCAACAAGTTGGCGCATTTCGTGTTGATTTCGCTCTAGCTCACCACGCATTTCGCTCAGCTCAATAGACATGTCGTCTACTTGCTGTTGCAGGTTCGCTTGAACTCGGTTGCTGTTTCTAAGCAGGCGTTCTAGACGCTGTACGTCGGTTTCATTTCGACTAGCCGAACTGCTCGTAGTCGCGGTGGTGGACGCGGTAGTCTGCGTTGTTGGAGAGTCTAAATCGGAAACAGGAGCCGGTGCGGCGGATGCAAAACCCGCCACACTAGCTAGTAACGTAAGCGCAACTGCTTTGTTACTGAGAGACATGTTTACTACCTATTGAGATTAGTAAACTAGAACCGCACGACGGTTTTTCGCGTAAGCTTCTTCAGATTGGCCTAGCTCAAGAGGTTTCTCTTCACCGTAGCTCACGATAGAGATTTGGTCAGCTTGAACGCCAGATGCTTGAAGGTACTTAGAAACTGCGTTAGCACGACGCTCGCCTAGTGCGATGTTGTACTCAGGAGTACCACGCTCATCCGCGTGACCTTCGATAGTAACTTTAACGTCTGGGTTTTCGCTTAGGTATAGAGCGTGAGCAGATAGCATCTCTTCGTACTGTGCGCCGATAGTTGAGTTGTCGAACTCAAAGTACAGAGTAGAAGTTTCAGCTAGAGCTTTCTCTTTCATTTCGCGCTCAGCAGCTAGCTTCTCTTCTTCAGTCATTGGAGAAACTACAGTTGTATCAGTTGCTTCGTTCGCGTTTGCTTGAGCTTCTTGGTTAGTAGTTTGAGCATCAGACGCTTCAGTTGCATCATCAGATGAACTACAAGCAGTAACAGCTAGAACAGGTAGTGCAATTAGCAGACCCTTGAAAACCTTGTTAAGTTGCATGTTTTGTTTTCCTTCTCGTATAAAAAGTAACTAAGTTACAAAAATGGTGACCACGCGGGAGCACGTACACGCCCGTTGGTTGCTGGAAGTCTGGCTTTAAAACGCCCATCAATAGAAACCATCGATAACACGTTGTTTTTATTATACATCGAGCTGTATATCACCATTCCACCATTTGGAGCAATACTCGGAGACTCGTCTAGTAGTGTTTTGGTCAACACTTGAACCGCTCCAGTCTCCAAATCTTGCTTCGCCAAATTAAATCCAGAGCGTGATTGATTCACCATAATCATGAATCGACCATCCGGAGTAATCTGACCGCCCAAGTTCTGGTTTCCTTGCCAAGTCAATCGCTTAGTAGCCCCTGAACCTAAATTTACTTGATAAATCTGAGGTCTACCACCCCTATCAGAGGTGAATATAAGTGATTGACCGTCTGGATGCCAAAACGGTTCGGTATTATTTGATCTACCACGCGTGATTTGCTTCAACTTACGTGTTGCAAGGTCAAGCGTGTATACCTGAAGACTGCCTGACTTGGATAGAACCAAAGCCATCGACTTGCCATCAGGAGAGAATCTTGGCGCACCGTTGTGACGCGGGAACGAGGTCAGTTTCTCTCGCTTACCCGTGTAGATGTCCATCATAAAGATTTCAGCTTGGCCATTCTGGAAGCTTACATAAGCAAGCTTACGACCATCTGGAGACCATGCTGGAGACATCAGCGGTTGCTTAGAACGAAGCACTAGTCGCTCGTTATAGCCATCGTAATCGGCGATGCGCAGCTGGTATGGATAGCTGTCTTTATCGTTCACTACCACATAAGCGATACGGGTCAAGAAAGCGCCCTTCTCGCCAGTTAGCTGCTCATACACTAGGTCTGAGATGCGGTGTGCGTACTCGCGCAGACGTGGACCCGGTACTGTGGCTACCTTATTAAATAGGATGTGGTCTTTTGACAGAACCAGGTTACCGTCCTGCAAAGACTTAGACTGACCGTTAGTCAGCGCACCACGAGTAATGTCGATAAGCTTGTAGTTTACACGGTACTTACCATCTTCGGTTTTGGTAATAGTACCAGTAAGCAGTGCATCCACACCCATGGTAGACCAAGCAGAATAATTGATATTACTGTCGGTATATGGAGTTTGTGGCATCTGGTTGGTCGGCACTGGGCTGAACTTACCGCTACGCTGCAGATCAGACGCGATAACCGCACTCACATCGTGAGGCAATTTGCCCGGACCATCCCATTTAAATGGAACCACGGCGATCGGACGCGCAGAGTTGATACCCTCGGTGATCACCAATTCTAGCGAGGCATGAGCAGAAGTTGCCATGCCGATAAATAGCATTACGCTAACAAATAAACGTTTAATCACCATATATTCCTTAATCAGGTGCAACGGTTAATCTAATATTTTTTAGTTTTTCAGCCACAGCTGGGTCACTCGGTAATGGGAAGTTACCAACCTGAGCAATCGCGCGCTTAGTCGCGCTACACAGGGTACGGTCACCACCGATTGTCTTCACATCACTAACAATAGCAGTTGAGCCCGTTGCAATAAGGCGCAAATCTACTTGGCATTGTTTACCGCGATATGAATCCTCGACCAAAAGATTTCGTTGTATCAACTGAGTGTAGATAGCGCCGTAACGGCTTACCTCATCAGCAACGAAACGACTCTTAGCCGCCGAGTTACTTTGTGACTCTTGTTCAAGACCAGAGAAGATGTCGTTAAGGGCGGCTTCTTGCTCTTTACGTTCACGTTCTAGTTGCGCTAGACGTGCCTTCTCTTTCTCAGCTTTAGCTGCGGCTTCTTTTGCTGCTTTCTCTTGAGCGATGCGCTGCTGCTCGGCCTTACGTGCTTTTCTGCTGCCTCGGCTGCCGCTTTCTCTTTAGCGATACGGGCCGCTTCGGCTGCTGCGGCTTTTTCAGCCTCTAGCTTAGCTTTGCGCTCCGCTTCTTTGGCTGCTTTTTCTTTAGCAACGCGCTGCTGCTCTGCCTTACGTGCCGCTTCTTGTTTCTTCTGACGCTCTACCTCAGCGGCTTTCGCTTCTTTCTCTTTAAGAATGCGTTGCTGCTCTGCTTCACGAGCCTTCTTCGCCGCTTCTGCTTTCTCTTGGGCTAGACGACGAATACGCTCTTCTTCAGCCTTGCGGTTTTTCTCAAGCTGCTCGCTCTGCTTGCGTAGCTTTTCGATACGCTCAGCTTCCGCTTTCTTTGCGGCATCACGGTCAGCGCGGATTTGCTTGGCTTGCTGGGAGATAACGTTAGGATCAATCACCACCGCCTGCACCATGTTTGGCGTAGGTTCTGGCTTTGACATATTGAAGTTAGTTCCCCAGATCAAAGCAACAAGGAGAAGCAAGTGTGCTCCCCCTGATATCATCAATGATCTCGTGAACTTTTTATCCTTTTTCATGCGCTCCGGTATCTATCCTTTGATATCCGTTAACAAGCCCACCTTCTCGATACCAGCTTGGTTCAGTTCGTCAAGAACCAGAACCACATCGGCATAAGGGGTTGCCGCATCACCACCCACCGCAACCGGTGCATCAGGCGATACTTGACGCTCTGCTTTAACGCGAACGATCAGGTCATCTAGGCTCAGACCACGCTGAACCTCATCGTCGTTAACGCTAAGACCAAGCTGACCGTCTTTATCGATCTCTACGATGATAAAGCTCGCTTCAGAATCACCAGCCAATTCAGAGGCTGGTGTTGCTGAAGAGGTTTTTGGCAACTCAACGTCTACACCTTGAGTGATAAATGGTGAGGTAACCATAAAGATGATCAATAGCACCAACATCACGTCGATGTATGGCACTACGTTTATCTCTGCGGTTAGCTTGCGCTTTTTAGGTTGATAACCCGCCATGGATTAAGCCTTATCGCTCATTGCTTGACGGTGCAAGATAGCGTGAAACTCTTCAGAGAAGGTTGCAAATTGGTGCTCGAGTTTGCCCACTCGGTTGCTTAGACGGTTGTAGAACATTACCGCTGGAATAGCAGCAAATAGACCCATTGCCGTTGCAATCAGTGCCTCTGCGATACCCGGTGCTACCATAGCTAGGGTCGCTTGCTTCACTTCACCAAGAGCGATGAAGGCGTGCATGATACCCCACACCGTACCGAAAAGACCGATGTATGGACTGATAGAACCAACGGTGGCTAGAAACGGTAGGTTGGTCTCTAGTTCATCAACCTCACGAGCTACCGATACGCGCATCGCACGGCCAGTACCTTCCATGATGAAATCAGGAGAGCCGGCATTGGTGCGGCGCAGACGAGCAAACTCAGTAAAGCCTGAGTAGAAGATCTCTTCGATGCCTGAGATATTGTCTTTGCGAGCTTTCACTTCTTGGTAAAGCTTACCCAAGTCTTTGCCAGACCAGAATTTGTCTTCAAAGCGCGCGGTATGTGCCGTTGCAGCCGAGATGATCTTGCTACGATTGATAATCATCGCCCAGGATGCCACCGACATGTACTAGGGTCAACATCACCAACTGAACAAGTAAGCTGGCTTCTAAAATTAGGTCAATAAAATTGATTTCCGCAGTCACGTTACGAAAGCTCCGAAATAATAAAACTTGGAATAGCAGTAGGCTTCATATTCACTGTATTGATACATGCTACCTTAACCTCTGCCTTGCACAATACTTTCCCATCTAGATTGACTATCTCTTGACAAAAATCGAGAGAGGCACGCTTTAGTTGCGAAACCTGTGTTTTTACCGTCAATTCTTGGTCCAGTACTGCACCTTGTAAAAAGTCGATATCCATTTTTCTGACTACAAAACCCGTGTTCTGTTCCAACAAAACTTGCTGATTGATGCCTTGCGCACGCAATAACTCAGTACGCGCTCGCTCAAAGTATTTCAGATAGTTGGAGTGATAGACGATACCACCAGCATCAGTATCTTCGTAGTAGATGCGGATTGTCCATTCGAACACCTTAGGTGTGTCCGCCGTGCTAGCGTTCATAGGTTTTATTGATACTCTGGATATAGTTAATTTCTACTATACAGAATCAAACCACATTCTTTTTTATCTAACACGTTTTTTTGATAAACGTATGACTTTTAAATGTTAATTGGTGGTTTTTTGGCTGATTTTAGCGTTTAGCAAAGGAGGAAGGTAACCCTAGAATAAATCTAGGGTCATCACTGATAGGCGAATTAGAGAGTTAAAAGTCGTAGTTAAGGCTGATGGTACTGTAGATTTCATCATTGGTTTGGTCTGATGCGACTACCGTATTGTAGATATACTCCACATCCACCAGTAACGAAACGTCCTCAATAAGCTGGTTTTTAATATAGGCCTTCACGTTGGTCGAGGTATTCGCCTCACCGTAGTCGGTATTGATTTTTCCGCCATATTCAAGACTCTCGGTTAAACTCGAGCTAAGGTCGATAAAGGCGTTAGCTATCACCTCATCCTGCTGTTGCTTTGGGAAATCAGGGTCGAAGTCTTGACGTTGTGAGAAGCGGTAACCGGGACCCGCACCCACAGATAGGCTTGTCTTGCCATTATCTATCAAAGTAGCACCAAAGCCCGTCGCAATGGTCAATTGATGTCGATAGGTTGCAAACCTATCATGCTCATAATGATTGGTTAGATAAAGAAATTGCCTGTCTGTCAGGGAATACTCTACCCATAACTCATCTTATATTTGTTTGTGCCATCTTCGTTGTCTTCGGTATCTGTATAATAACTCGAGAACTCTGCGCTATGCTTCCAGTCATCCACATCATAACTCACCGTCGCACCCGTATTTACAGACAGAGAACGTGTGGTTGTTTTGGAGAAAATAAAACCTAGTTTAGCGCTACCCTCCATGGCTCAGTTCCTCCTCCTCAGCCATCACTGGAGAGCAAATTACAAGCGCTGACAACACACCCGCATTCTTAATCAGATTACTTCTTAGCATAAGCGCTTAATTCAGTTGTTATTCTCAGCCGCAGATACTAATAAGCACCAACACCCATATGTCAGCGCTCAGTAAACAAACAATTTTTTATACTTATTGAGCATAAACAAGGCTCTCAAACTAGATAGGTTCGTGCTTAATTAATGCTTGTAAAAGACATCAATAAATCTCACATCTTTCTATAAATCAGATTGAGGAATGAAATAAATAGCCTAGATAGGTTGGTTAGAGCTCACATGCTAGCGTAGCGCGTCTTTTATAAACGCCCGTGTGCCTGCCTAGTATGCAACGAATCTACCCACTTGCCTTAACAACCCTGTTTATATTAACCGGGTGCAGCTCAAGTATGTCTTACGAGGAGCGAGAAGAATTAAGAGAGTCTATCGACTACGAAACTGAACTCATTGTGGATGAGTTAGCGGAGCAATATCCCGAGATTGAGAGTCAGATTGCCAATGCCCAAGGCTATGCGTCAGGAGTTATGTCTAACATCAAGGTGCCATTAGTGGGTGGCGGCACAGGTATAGGCGCAGTGTACAGTGAGGAGTCTACGACCTACATAAACTTGCACAGATATGACCTTGGGGCTGGTTTGGGTGCCAGTAGCTATCGAGTTATCTCTATTCTCGAATCTGAGCACGACCTAGAGCGATTCAATCAAGGCTTTAGTGAGCCTATTTGGGGCACGGACTGGAACATCACTACCAGTGGGTTTGAAAATCAACAGGTTTACTATGTCGAGGACAGCGAGTTTCCAACCTATGTGATCTTTGAATCAAATGCCTCCGCCGTTGGTAGCGCACGTCTATTATCTGTCTCTGTTAATGAGGAGCTCACAGAAACAGGGTTAGGTGAAGCCAAGGTAGCAAACCATATCAGTACCAGTGAAACCACCAATCCAAACTGGGATAGACCACTGCCCTTCTATGCCCAAGACGTTATCGATAAAGGCTTTAGCCTGCCATTGCCTTTAGGAGTGAGCATCATCTATGCCGACACCTATCAAAGAATGTCGATAACCGATCTTGAAGCAGGTATGAGTTGGCGAGGAAACGGTACTCGGCCTATTGAATTTGTCACCTTCGACAATAACTACTCTCACAGCCAGTCACCACAATTAAAACTCGATGCTTGCGTATTTCCATTTATGAACGTATTCGCCACTGTGGGTAAAGTAAATGGTATGGCGCATGTTGAATTTGATATGGACGGTAACACCTTGGTCGGAAACTCTGGAGCGGATTGCTCGGGTCTATTTACACCACCAGTTTGTCGACTGCAGGATAAATCCGTAACCGTTCCTTTAGATGTTGATTTGGACGGATGGAACTACACCCTCGGCACTGTATTAGCGGCGGGCTGGCAAGACTACTTTCTCGCAATACCGGCATCGGTGAGCTACGTGGATATGAAGAACGCCAAAGCGGAAGAGTTGGTTATCAATGTCTCTCCCCGCATCGGTAAACAATTCCATCTTAAAGACTCTACTAGCTTGGATGTATACGTAGGTGCCAGTTACCTAGACAGCACGCTAACCATCAAGGGACAACATTACTTCAAAACAGACGCCCTTGAAGGGGAGCACATCAATTACAAGATAAAACAAGAGAACCTAGATAAATGGATGGGGCTGATTGGAGCGAGTTATAACGTCAACCGCTCTTGGGCCTTACAAGCCGAGTACGGCCAAAGTGGCTCGGATAAGAGGCAATTTGTCTCGTCTCTTACCCATAGGTTTTGAGTTTGAGAACATTTACTTCGACCGTAGTATTTCTCGTGAATAAATCACACAAGTCAGCGGTTGAATATTCATTTATTTGAACTGGCTCAGAATCCGAGGAACAGAAGTGTGAGGCAGTGTGCAGAATGATAATAGTGGGCTATTCGTCATAAATTCCGCCCGTATTATGTATGACAATAATACTTACAAGGAATTACAAAATGAAACAAAAGCTCCTTCTTGCCAGTTCAATCCTACTTGCTCTCCCTTCAATGGCCGACGTTGCCAACAACGGTGTCTCCTACCCAGTTCCTGCTGACAAATTCGATATGCGTAACTGGAAGATCACTATTCCATCTGACATAAACCAAGATGGCCGCGTAGATGAAATTGAAGGGGTTGCTATGATGAGCTACTCCCACTCTGATTTCTTCTTCCTCGATAAAGATGGAAACATGGTGTTTGAGGTGCACAACAAAGCCATCACTACCAAGAACTCTAAGAATGCGCGCTCGGAGCTTCGTCAAATGGCTCGCGGCGCAGACTTCTCTATCGATACCCATGACAACCTAAACAACTGGGCCCTTTCTAGCCACCCGGACGCGAAAACCTTCAGTGCTATCGGCGGCACTCTTGAAGCTACCCTCAAGGTTAACCATGTATCACTGCATGCGAAATACCCAGAAAAATACCCGGCTTACTCTGTAGTGGTTGGTCAGATCCATGCCGAGAAAGATAAGGCTCAGATCGAAGCTAAGACAGGTTATGGTCACGGCAACGAGCCGATTAAGATCTTCTATAAGAAATTCCCAGGCCACAAGATGGGTTCAGTGTTCTGGAACTATGAGCGTAACCTAGAGAAGAACGACCCTGATCGCGCCGACATTGCTTATCCGGTGTGGGGCAATACCTGGGAAAATACTGCAGAACCAGGTGATGCGGGAATCGCTCTTGGTGAAGAGTTTAGCTACAAGATTGAAGTGAAAGACACCACCATGTATCTGACCTTCTCCACCAAACGCCACGACACGGTGACCTACGAGATTGACCTAGCTAAAGGTGTTGATGCCAAAGATAACCCGAACGGCTATGCCAAAGATGCCTTCTATTTCAAAGCGGGTGCCTACGGTCAATGTAGTGTTCAAGAATCGCACCCAGTATGGGGGCCTGGCTGTGAAGGCACCGGCGATTTTGCTATCGATAAGAAAAACGGCGACTACAACAGCGTTACTTTCTCAGCGCTTAAGCTAAACGGAAAATAACTCCATCGAACAATGATTTTCTTCTCCCTTGGCCTATCTCTTGATAGGCCTTTTTTATGGTTCTTCTCAGGTTAGAGGGGATCTAAAAAGTTCATTCTGAGCCAATCACTCCCTCCGAGCGATTGATTCACAAGGCCGCTGTGAACCCATCCCTGGGCGCTTGTCGCTCGCCTCCCTGCGAGCGACACCTTGCTCCATCAATCACTCTCCAGCAGCTGCATCAGAGGTCCCCCAGATTAAGTCACCGCTGATATCCCGGGGTTGTGAGCGGCAGGCTGTGGTGCAGGGCAAGTGTTTGAGGCAAGGATGCCGAAACCAAGCTACAGGGAGGTATTTACGGCGGCTTGCCCTGCATCACTGGCAGAGCGAGGGCACGTACCTGATGTAGTAGTTGTTGCCGCTAATCTGCGATGAACCTTTTTTATGCCCGCTAAAACTAAAAGCGCCCCAACCTAAGTAGATTGGGGCGCTTTATATTTATGGATAGACTCTTAAGGAGCCTAGCGCAGAAGATTAGTCTTCTTTATCTTTATCCATCATCTCTGTGTGCTCAAGCCACAGAGCGTTGATGATGCCAAAAGCACAAGCTAGTAGCACACCTAGAATCCAAGCGAAATACCACATGGTTTGTACTCCTTAGTAAAGTGAATTTTTGTTGTCTTCGATGAACTGGTTATCCAGACGACCGAACATCTTGTAGTAACACCAAGTGGTGTAACCTAGGATAACTGGAACCATTACGAACGCTACAGCAGTCATTAGGTTCAGAGTCAATTCACTCGAGGTTGAATCCCACATAGTCAAGCTAACGTCTGGTTCAGGCTCGATGGCATTACGAATGGGAACATCGCAAGACCGGCTGTAAAGATGATGCCTGCGTTACCTAGACTTGAGAATAGGAAGGCAAAACCACAGCGCTCAGCGCGAGACATCAGCACAGCTAGGATAGGCATTAGCACACCTAGTGCTGGTGCTAGCCACATTGCTGGGTACTCAGCGAAGTTGTTCATCCAAGCACCTGCAACTGTCGCCACTTCTTTATTTAGTGGGTTAGAAGCTGCCGCTAGATCTAGGTCGCTCGTGATCACAAAACCGTCGATGTTTTGAATCCAGATACCACCGATAACGAACAGAACCACAGTCGCTAGACCCATCCACTGCGCTACAGCGCGAGCACGTACGTGGATATCATCAGTAGTCTTCATCTGTAGCCAGGTTGCACCTTGCATCACGATCATCGACAGGCTCACTAGACCACACAGCAGAGCAAATGGGTTTAGCAGACCGAAGAATGAACCGTGGTAGGTTGGCATCATAAATTCGTTTAGGTCGAACGGTACGCCTTGAAGCAGGTTACCAAACGCTACACCGAAGATGATTGGTGGAACTACACCACTGATACCGATACAGATATCCCAAGTACTGCGCCACTTTGGATCTTCAATCTTTGAACGATAATCCAGACCAAGAGGACGAAGCCATAGCGCCGCTAGAGTCAGGATCATGCAAAGTAGAAGCCAGAGAAAGACGTTGCGTACACTAGAGGCCAAGCTGCGAATAGCGCACCACCCGCGGTGATCAGCCAAACTTGGTTACCATCAGTGAGGTGCGATGGAGTTGATCATCACACGACGCTCGGTGTCATTCTTGCCGATGATAGGCACTAGCGCGCTACCCCCATGTCAAAACCATCTGTGATAGCGAAGCCGACGAACAGTACGCCAATCAGCAGCCACCAAATAAATCTTAAAACTTCATAATCAAACATATTTGCGCTTCCCTTATTACGCTTCTACTTGGCGGCCAACGCGAGTTTGTGCGTCTTCGTTGCCTTCTTGTTCGAAGTGATAGCGACCCGTCTTAAGGCTGCTTGGCCTTTACGAGCGAATTTCAGCATCAAGTAAACCTCTGCAATCAAGAACACTGTGTACAGTGCAATGATGGCGATGAGCGAGCTCCATAGCTGACCTATGGTCAATGCGGAGGCGGCTACGTGGGTTGGTAGGATTTCACCTACAGCCCACGGCTGACGGCCATATTCTGCGACGAACCAACCTGCTTCTACTGCGATCCAAGGTAGTGGAATACCATATAGAGCGGCTTTAAGTAGCCAAGGTTTCTGTTCGATCTTCTGGCGACAAGTCTGGATAAATGCCATGCCGAAGATAAATAGCATGATGAAACCACATGCAACCATGATGCGGAATGACCAGAATAGCGGCCATACGGTTGGGATAGAATCATCCGCCGCCATCTGGATTTGCTGCTCTGTTGCGTCTACTACGTTGTCTGTGTAGCGCTTAAGAAGTAGGCCGTAACCTAGGTCTTGCTTAACCTCGTCAAAGGCGGCGATGTTTTCTTCGCTCTTATCGCCTGCGCGTAGTTTTTCTAGAAGCTCGTAAGCGTACATACCGTTACGGATGCGCACTACGTGCTCTTCACGCAGGTCACGAAGACCCGTTACTTCTTTGTCTAGTGAACGAGTTGCGATGATACCCATTACGTATGGATCTTAACCGCGTAATCGGTTTCCATGGTCTCTTGGTTCGGGATACCGAATGCAGTAAATGCCGCTGGAGCTGGCTCTGTGTGCCACTCTGCTTCAATTGCTGCCAGTTTCACCTTCTGCACGTCACCAAGCTCATAACCTGATTCGTCACCAAGAACGATGGTAGATAGGATTGCTGCCATACCGAAAGACGCAGCGATTGCAAACGAGCGACGAGCGAACGCCACATCACGACCTTTCAGTAGGTAGTAAGAACTGATACCAAGAACAAACATCGCACCTGTGGTGTAACCCGATGCTACTGTGTGAACGAATTTAACCTGAGCTACTGGGTTTAGTACAACCTCAGCGAAGCTCACCATCTCCATTCGCATGGTTTCAAAGTTGAACTCTGCGCCCACAGGGTGTTGCATCCAACCGTTTGCAACTAGGATCCATAGAGCAGAGAAGTTTGAACCGATGGCTACTAGCCAAGTCACACAAAGGTGCTGACGCTTAGACAGTCGATCCCAACCGAAGAAGAACAAACCAACGAAGGTAGATTCTAGGAAGAAGGCCACAAGGGCTTCGATAGCAAGTGGCGCACCGAAGATATCGCCTACATAGTGAGAATAGTATGACCAGTTTGTTCCGAACTGGAACTCCATGGTAAGACCGGTAGCTACGCCTAGGGCGAAGTTAATACCGAACAATTTACCCCAGAACTTAGTCATATCCTTGTAGATTTGCTTGCCAGTCATCACGTAAACGGATTCCATGATGGCGAGCAAGAAAGCCATACCTAAGGTAAGCGGGACGAATAGAAAATGGTACATTGCTGTCATTGCGAATTGTAATCGCGACAGATCAACGACATCTATCATAAGAACTCCTTGGGTGTCTTCCTAGACACAGGTTCAACCAAAAAACAAAAAGTTAAATTTTATTCTGAGTTGTTAAGAAACTGCATTAAAGATTAATTCTATTAAAATCAACAGTTAAACAGTTGTTAAGCAACCTCTAATATACCTGGCAGTAATATTAATGGTTTCATTTGCGGGATTCAAAAGGTTTATTTGAGATTTTTTCCTTGATTTGAATCAAGAAGAGTGAAGTGAAATAGGCGATTTATTGAACGATAAGTGACAAAAATGTGACCTGAATAACATACGGAATCAGGCTATTGTCAGACAAATAAAAAGGGGCTTACAGCCCCTTAACACTAATTTACGATTCGATATCAAACCCAAAATGTCGATAGGCTCTTTCAGTAACAATTCGACACGTGGGGTTCTTTGCAGATAGCCCTGCTGAATGAGATACGGTTCGAGTACATCCTCGATCGTATCCTTCTCTTCACCAATAGCAGCAGCCATATTGTCCAAACCAACGGGACCACCGGAGAACTTCTCGATGATCGCCAGTAGCAGTTTACGGTCCATATAATCAAAACCTAGAGTGTCGACGTCGAGCATGTTAAGCGCTTTATCAGCAATATCCGCATCGATATGACCATCACCTTTTACTTCGGCGTAATCTCGAACGCGGCGAAGCAAGCGGTTAGCGATACGTGGCGTACCACGAGCACGGCGCGCTACCTCTAATGCTCCTTCTGGAGACATAGAAAGGTTTAAGCAATCGGCACTGCGCTGCACGATATGCTGCAGATCTTCAATTTTGTAATACTCAAGGCGCTGAGTAATACCAAAGCGATCGCGCAGCGGTGAGGTCAATGAACCGGCGCGAGTAGTCGCACCAATCAGGGTAAACGGAGGCAGATCGATCTTGATAGAGCGCGCCGCTGGGCCCTCCCCTATCATGATATCCACTGGTAGTCTTCCATCGCCGGATAGAGCACCTCTTCAACCATAGGGCTAAGGCGGTGGATCTCATCGATAAAGAGCACATCGTTCTCTTCAAGGTTGGTAAGAAGCGCTGCTAGATCGCCGGCCTTTTCCAGAACTGGGCCAGAGGTGGTGCGAATGTTCACTTCCATCTCGTTAGCAACGATATTGGCTAGCGTGGTTTTACCAAGACCGGGAGGACCAAAGATAAGAAGGTGGTCTAGGGCCTCATTTCGCAGCTGAGCCGCTTTAATAAAGATCTCCATCTGGCCACGTACGTGATCCTGACCTTGATAATCGGCCAGCTTTTTAGGACGAATGGCGCGGTCGATGGCCTCTTCGTCTTTAAAGGTTGGGTTATCGGCTGCGATTAGGCGATCCGCTTCAATCATGCTTTATACCATAGCCCTTAGCGCTTCTTTGATTAGGGTTTCACTGCTCATCTCTGGCTGTGCTACTTGAGACACTACCTTGGAGGCCATCTGAGTTTATAGCCCAGTGCCAGAAGCGCACTGATTGCTTCTTCTAGCGCCGCATCTTCTTTAGATACACCGTTATCAATAGGCGCGGCATCTGTGGCAGGAGTGAACAGATCGCCCGCGCCCCAGCCTTTAAGACGGTCTTTCATCTCAACTACTAGGCGCTCAGCAGTTTTCTTACCTACACCCGGCAGTTTAACTAGAGTGGAAATGTCTTCGTGTTCTACACAGCTAACAAACTGAGAGGCGGTCATGCCAGATAGGATACCAAGGCCAAGCTTAGGGCCTACACCGTTTGCTTGATGACTTCGCGGAACAGCGCACGTTCAGCAACGGTGTTAAAACCGTACAGCAACTGTGCATCTTCGCGAACAACAAAATGGGTGTAGATAATGGCTTCTTGACCAACTTCAGGGAGCTCATAAAAACAACTCATTGGCATCTGAACTTCATAGCCAACACCAGATACTTCAATCAAAAGTTCTGGTGGTTGTTTCTCGATGAGGGTGCCTCGTAAACGTCCTATCACTGCATATTTCCAATTGGGATAACTCTAACCAAAGATGATAATCAATAACTGGACGGATAGCCAGTAGTCATCGTCAGGAGTGGGTAAGGAGTCGTATAATTTCTGAGGTACTAGCGATAACGACCACGTCTGGCTGAGGTTGCCTTACCCGCCAATGCCACCAGCGTCTTGTTGGTATTGGCATGACAAATGGCTACACCAAGGCGTCGGCCGCATCCGCCTGAGGCTTGGCTGGAAGGACTAGCATCTGCTGCACCATATGTTGGACTTGAGCTTTATCTGCCCCTCCAGTACCTACAACCGCTTGCTTGATAAGTCTTGCTGCATACTCATGTACTGGAAGGTCGGCATTAACCGCCGCAACGATAGCACTGCCACGAGCCTGACCAAGCTTAAGTGCAGAGTCGGCATTCTTCGACATAAACACCTGCTCGATAGCAAATACGTCAGGATTAAACTGGGTAATAATCTCACTCACTCCCGCGTAGATCTGCTTTAATCGACCCGGCAGCTCTTTTTCCGAGGTGCGAATACAACCACTGCCTAGGTATTGCAGCTTTCTTCCTGTCTGACGAATAACCCCGTAACCTGTGATTCTCGAGCCTGGATCGATACCTAAGATGATGGCCATGCTTTTCTCTTTTTCTTCCTTATAAATAAAAACTCCCGCAAAAGCGGGAGTTTTTCAAGTCCAAGGCTGTAATTATTCAGCTTCTTTCTTTGCCGCTGTAACCGCGATAGCTAGCTCTTCAAGAGCGGCTGGGTTAGCTAGGCTAGGTGCGTCAGTTAGTAGACACGCTGCAGCCGTCGTTTTCGGGAATGCGATAACGTCACGGATGTTCTCAGTGCCACATAGAAGCATTACTAGGCGGTCAAGACCGAACGCTAGACCTGCGTGCGGTGGAGTACCGTACTTAAGAGCGTCTAGTAGGAAGCCAAACTTCTGCTGCTGCTCATCTGCCTCGATACCTAGGATATCGAATACTGCCGATTGCATGTCAGCGTTGTGAATACGTACAGAACCGCCACCTACTTCGTAGCCGTTGATTACCATGTCGTACGCGTTTGAGTTCGCTGCCGCTGGGTTTGCTTTTAGCTCTTCAGGAGATACGCCTAGAGGAGAGGTGAATGGGTGGTGCATCGCGTGCAGGTTACCTTCACCGTCTTCTTCAAACATTGGGAAGTCTACAACCCAAAGCGGAGCCCATGCAGACTCATCAGTCAGCTCAAGGTCTTTACCTACTTTCAGACGAAGTGCGCCCATAGCTTCTGCTACAACGTTTGCTTTGTCTGCGCCAAATAGGATGATATCGCCAGTTTGTGCACCAGAACGCTCAACAATGCCGTTGATTACATCGATGTTTAGGAACTTAGCAACAGGAGACTGGATACCTTCTAGGCCAGCTTCAAGGTCGTTAACCTTCATCCAAGCAAGACCTTTCGCGCCGTAGATACCTACGTACTCTGCATAGCCGTCGATTTGCTTACGAGTCAGCTTAGCACCGCCTGGTACGCGAAGTACGGCAACGCGACCTTTCTCATCGTTAGCTGGGCCTGAGAATACTTTGAACTCAACGTCTTTTAGAAGATCCGCAACGTCCACTAGCTCTAGTGGGTTACGTAGGTCTGGCTTGTCACTACCAAAACGACGAATAGCTTCGCTAAACGGCATTACTGGGAATTGACCTAGGTCTACGTTTAGTAGCTCTTGCCACATGTCACGAACCATCTTCTCAGTGGTTGCGCGAACTTCATCAGCCGACATGAAAGAGGTTTCGATATCGATCTGAGTGAACTCAGGCTGACGGTCAGCACGCAAGTCTTCATCACGGAAACACTTAACGATTTGGTAGTAACGGTCAAAACCAGACATCATTAGAAGCTGTTTGAATAGCTGTGGAGACTGAGGAAGCGCGTAGAAGCTGCCTTTGTGAACACGGCTAGGTACTAGGTAGTCACGAGCACCTTCTGGGGTCGCTTTAGTCAGTACTGGAGTTTCGATGTCTAGGAAGCCATTCTCATCTAGGAAACGACGAACAAAGCTTGATGCTTTAGCACGTAGCTTGATGCGGTCGCTCATCTCAGGGCGACGCAGGTCAAGATAACGGTACTTTAGACGCTGCTCTTCAGAGTTGTTTTGGTTGAAGTCTAGAGGCAGAACGTCAGCGCGGTTGATGATTTCTAGGCCAGTAGCCAAGATTTCTACTTCACCGGTAGCCATATCTTTGTTGATTTGGCTGTCTGGACGTGCGCGCACTTCACCGGTTAGCTTGATGCAGAACTCATTACGAAGAAGGTTCGCGACCTCAAATACATCCGCCATATCTGGATCAACAACAACTTGAACGATACCTTCACGATCACGCATATCGATAAAGATAAGACCGCCTAAATCACGACGACGGTTAACCCAGCCGCACAATTCTACCGTTTGTCCTGCAAGGGACTTGTTCAGTTGACCACAATAATGGCTACGCATATTCAATTTCCTGAATGTTTTGATGTTTAAAGAGGTGGCGTAAACGATCTCTCGATCTTGACGCAATTAGCTGACATTTATACTTGGAAATAGCCTCAAAATCGACTGCCTTAACGATTTTTTATGGCTTATCTCTTCGCTTTGCTCTGTTTTTGAACAATAGCGGCATTAAAAGCTAAGATCTCACCACACAGTGGGTGACACCCAAGGCGCCATTTCCTAGAATTAGGTGTCGTAATTATTTCAAACAACTTCATGAGCAAAGACAATATTTTCTCCGCTCCGATCGACAAGATCGGCGATTTTACCTTCGATGAGCGCGTTGCTGAGGTCTTCCCAGATATGATCCAGCGCTCGGTACCGGGCTATAGCAACATCATCTCAGCCATCGGCATGCTAGCAAACCGCTTTGCTACCAAGGATTCAAACCTGTATGACCTAGGTTGCTCTTTGGGAGCGGCAACGCTTTCAATGCGTCGCAGTCTGGAAGAGGTTGAGGGCTGTAAGATCATCGCAGTGGATAACTCGCCAGCCATGGTGGAGCGTTGCAAATTGCATGTGAATGCCTATCGTGCAACTACGCCTGTCGAAGTGCGTGAAGATGATATCCGTCATATCGAGATCAAAGACGCTTCTGTGGTGGTTCTAAATTTCACCTTGCAGTTCTTATCACCTGCAGACAGACAAGCGCTGCTCGAGAAGATCTATGCTGGCCTAAACCCTGGCGGCATCTTGATCCTATCGGAGAAATTCGTATTTGAGGATTCGGTTTCACACGAACTACTTATCGACCTTCATCATGATTTTAAACGTGCTAATGGCTATAGCGAGCTTGAGATAAGCCAAAAGCGTAGCGCTATTGAGAACGTGATGCGTCCAGACAAGATTGAAACCCACAAAGAGCGCTTCGCCAAGATTGGTTTTAGCAGCAGTGAAGTGTGGTTCCAGTGCTTTAACTTCGGCTCTATGTTTGCCATTAAGTAACTGATAATCCTATCTGTAATCCCAACTATACTTAACTGCATTGTCATGGTTGGGATTACTTATGAGCAAAGTCATAGCCTTAATTCTGTTTCTGCTGATTGCCCCGCAAAGCCTTGCTCATAAAGGACTGCCTCCCGGTCCTCTTCCCCTTAAAATAGACACTGCCCTATTCGTTGCTGATGTTGATGGTATAGACACCTCATCACAGAGCTTTGATATCCGCCTCTTCTACAGCGTGCGTTGGATGGACTCCCGTGAAGCACACCCAGGACCTGATCCTATTACCAAAGACCTTAATGATGTGTGGCATCCGCAGTTTCAAATCGTCAATCAGCAAAAGATCTTCTTTCACAACAAAGACAGGGTCACCATCTCTCCTGAGGGTCAGGTCTCACTGCTAATTGCTAGCTGGGTTCCTACTCACAAGCAATGAGACTGTATCGCTTTCCCTTTGATGTGCAGGACTTTAACTTTCATATCGTTGCGCCCGGATATAATCCTGATGAGATCATCATGGTGGATAGAGAAAACCTTTCAGGGATTGCCAAGAGTCTCTCTCTGGCTGACTGGAAGATCATCGATTGGTTTGCGGAAACCCGCTCCTATCAGCCTTATGAGAACAACAATATCAATGTCTCGGGTATCAACTATGGGTTTATCGCCGAGAGGCTAACGAGTTATTACGTGCTTAAGATGATACTGCCGCTGACGCTCATAGTGGCTATGTCTTGGGCGGTGTTCTGGATGGACCCTTTAAATGTATCTAGTAATGTTGGTATCGCAATTACCTCTATGCTGACACTGATCGCCTATCGCTTTTCCGCGGATACCATATTGCCAAGATTGCCCTACCTCACCAGCCTCGATTACTTCATCCTTGCCTCTACTATCTTGGTGTTTTTGAGCCTTTTGCAATGCATCGCTACCTCTGCACTCGCAAAAGATGGCAAAATGCATCTCGCTCATCGACTGGATATCATCTGTCGTATCGCATTTCCGGCACTATTTTTGTTACTTGCGCTAGAAACCCTAGTTTTCAGGGCGCTGATTTAATCAAACTGCAATTTAGTTCAATTATGTTTGGACAAGTTAATGCATTTGCGTGCTTTATGCACAACTAGACATATGCAAAAAGACATTATCCATTGCAAAACGCCTTTGCATTTTGCAAATTGCGAACATCAGAATAGTCATTTCTATTAAAAACAAAGACTTAACAGCAAATCATAAAAGTTGGCACGCTCCGTGCATAATATACAGTGATCCTTTTAAGCCAAGGATCACCTAGCCAACTGACGTTGTTAGTGAACGTAGTTTTTGTTCACAAGAATACAGGCCAGCCCATCTTTATTAAGGGCTGGCTTTTTTTTGCCTTGCGTTTAGTGACCCCTTTTCAGATACAAAAAACCAGCGAGTTTCCCCACTGGTTTTATTTTGCAAATGGCTAATTGCTATTAGCTTACCTCAATCGGTCCACCAAATGCTGTAACCGGTGGTACCTCTCCCTTGAACTTCTCAAAGTCTACCAAACAGGTATTTGCTGAGGTTGCCTGAGCGAGCTCTGAAGATGGAATATCTTGGGTTAGCGTATTCGGGTCACCATAGGTGTCGATAGCGCCGACCTTCTCATTCAGAGGACCATACCAAGCACCTTCCTCGATACGCACTACGCCTTCAGGATATGCGCTCGACACTACCGCACCGGCAAGAAGCTGACCACGGTCATTAAATACGCGCACTAGGTCGCCATCTTTAATTCCCTTAGCTTTCGCATCTTTAGGTTCATATAGCAAGGCTCACGCCCTTGTACCGCATAGGTAGCACGGAACTCTTCTGATTCACACATCTGTGAGTGCAAACGCTTATCTGGGTGACAAGATTGCAGCCAATACGGATGTTTATCAGAGCCTGGACCACCGTGTGAGCGTTCAGATTTTTCAAACCACATAGGGTGGTTTTGACAGTGCTCGTAGTTAAAGCGACCAATAGTGCGGCTTGAGATCTCGATAAAGCCAGACGGTGTACCTAGAGCGTTGATCTCCGGGTCTTCACGGAAGTCGGCGTGACGTGTCCAAGGTTTACCCTTACCAAAGTCCAGGAAGCCTTTCTCCCAGAACTCTTCAAACTCAGGCATATTGAAGTTCGGGTTCGACGCCTTACAGCCATCGTATAGGCTCTTCACCCACTCCATCTCGTTCATGCCACGGGTGTAGTCTTTATCACGGCCCCAACGCTTAGTCAGCTCGGTCATGATTTCAAAGTCAGTCTTAGACTGGAACAGTGGGTCGACTAGCTTATGCATCGCAACCAGACCACGGCCAGAGTAGGCACCGTAGCCATCAATATCGTTGCGCTCATACTGCGTACAAGCAGGCAGTACGATATCGGAGAAACGACAGGTTGCCGTCCAAGCAAAATCTATAGTCACTAGGGTCTGAAGGTTTTGGAACGCCTTCTTCATTCGGTTTCTATCTTGGTGGTGGTGCCAAGGGTTGTTACCACTGATCACCATCATCTTAAATGGTGGCAGTGTCACTTGGTTACCATTGGCTTGGATCTTCTTACCCGGCTCAAGCAAACAGTCTACCCAACGAGCTACCGGAATTACGCTGCTGTAACCGTTGTAGTCCTTGTTGGTGTGTTTTGGCTGTTGACCTGTATCTATGTTCAGCGGGAAGGCACCCGGTGCGCCAAAGCCCGTTGACGATACACCGATACCAGAATAGTGGTGACCATAAGAAACACCGCCACCTGGTAGACCGATTTGGCCGATCATGGCTGCGACAACTGCACCCATCCAATATGGCTGCTCACCGTGCTCTTGACGCTGGATACACCAACCAAACAGGATTTGGGTACGGCCCTTAACCAGCATGCGAGCGAACTCGCGGATCTTATCCGCTGGTACGCCACAGATTTCAGCCGCCCATTCAGGAGTTTTCTCAACCTTGTCTTTCGACTCACCGGTTAGGTAAGGAACAAAGTCGTCAAAGCCCAGGCAGTAAAGGTCGATAAATTTCTTATCGTACAACTCTTCTTTATACAGGGTATGCGCGATACCTAGCATAAAGGCTACATCGGTTTGCGGATTTACATACAGGTGATCGTTGTTAAGGTATTGCTGAGTCTTGTTCTTAACCGGATCCACCGAGATCACGTTGATCTCTTTCTTAGCAACCTTCTCTTTTAGCTGCTCTAGGTATTCAAACGACTCGTGAGTCTCACAGGTCCAGCCTACTTGCAGGTTCTTAACTGGATCGTTTGCCCAGATAATGATGTTGTCACTGTTCTCTAGGATAAGCTCCCACGAGGTACCTTGAGCGTACACCTCGGTTGAACCTAGAACGTAAGGCAGAATAGTTTGCCCTGCACCGGTTGAGTAGTCTCCCACTTTCTTCACTGAGTAGCCGTGAAGACCGATAGCACGCTGCATATGGTTGTTACAGCTGTGCATCTGACCGGTTTGACGCCAGCCAGTCTGACCTGCGTGCAGTGCCCATGGACCGTAGTCTTTCTGGACGCGCTCAAGTTCGCGATAGAAAAGATCCAGTGCTTCGTCCCAGGTAACACGCACGAAGCGGTTGTTACCACGGCTATCTGCAGCATATTTGTGTTTCTTTAGCCAATCTAGGCGCACCATAGGGTAACGCACACGTGAAGGGCTATAGATAATGCCTTGATGCCGTTTAGCATGTCCGTTGGGTACTTATCCGCTTCTAGAGGCTTGACCTCTTGAACCTTACCTGCCCAAACACGAGCTCGGAAAGCCCCCCAGTGTGAGCCACTAGTTTTCCATACGCCGTCAGTAGATTCGGCCGCACTCGCGCCAGATGAAACCAGAAGGCTTGGACCAATTACAGAAGCTGCTGCACCCGTTGCACCTAAACCTTTCAGAAAGCTTCTTCTTGATAATGACATTATTTCTCTCCGTCAGAATTAGTGATGCTCATCTGAGAAATCAGATGAATGTTTCTGTAGTACTTAAGTACCAAGCTTCACTATCGATATCTAGGTTAACGAACGCCGACATACCGTTGAACATGCCAGGCCATGCGTTTGCAGTGAAGTGCGCTGGCGCTGGCTGGGTGTGACAGGTAGAACAGTTAACTTGATAAGACTCTGCCGCTCTTTCCCAGATAGGCTCGTAGCCTTGGATCATAGACCCTTGCTTCATCCATACCTTAGCCACAACACGACCCCATGGAAGACCGGTTAGCTCATCCTCTTTCTCTTCAAAGCTCTCGACAATCTGGTCGTTTTGAGCCGCTTCTTTCATAAGAGAAGCAACAGGGATGTTCATACCAAAGTCTTCTTGGATTACACGGCCAAAGCCTTGTCTTTACGCCAACCGGCAATCTCAACTTGGATGGCATCGCTTTAACCTGAAGAACCTTAACCTCAGAGGCTGGGTTTAGAAGACCCGCTTCCACGCTAAGGCTTCATCTTCATATAGAGGAAGGTGGCGCACTGATACATAAGTGTTGTCTTTAGAGAAGGAGGTAGAGTGTGCCATTTGCTCAAGCTCGCCGACCATACCGCCTGAGCTGTCCATATTTTCAGGTAGCTTGTGAGCGATACCTTTGTGACAGTCCAAACAGCTTTGATCACGTTCAGCCGCTTGCTTCATCTGGATACGTGCCGTTGGAGACATTAGCTCGAAGTCCATTGAGTCGTAATTATGACAGTTTTTACACTCAAGGGAGCCATTGGCAGCAAAGCGATCCCACTCATGACGAGCAAGTTCGAAGCGACGTGCTTCAAATTTTTCTGGTGTACCTAAATCACCGAAGATCTGTGCGTACACCTCTTTAGAGGCTTGGATCTTACGGGCAATTTTTGCGGTCCATTCATGCGGTACGTGACAGTCAGGACAGGTTGCTCTTACACCAGAATGGTTTTTCCAGTGAACCGTTTCCTGAAGTTCTACGTAAACATTATCTCGCATTGTATGACAGCTGATACAAAACTCTTCAGTATTGGTTGCTTCTAGCGCGGTGTTGAAACCACCCCAGAAAATAACGCCGGCTAAAAAGCCGCCGAGAGTCAGCACGCCTAGACTGATGTGTCTGGCGGGACGACTCATGGTTTTCCACATTTTGACAATTAGTGACTTCATTGTGCTCTCACTTATCGGATATTTAGTTGGTCAATCTTGAGTTAGCCGTGTGCGCCAGGGGGACCTAAAACGAACACTTGTAACATCCAAACGATAAATCCGTAGCCGCCGACTAAAATGACGCTCAACACTGGGAACATCACGACAGCGATAAAGAAAAACGACTTCCACTCCAAGGAGCGTGTCTCCTCTTCAGGAATACTCTTCGAATCACTCATAGCATCTTGCCTTGCACTGGTTAATTGACCGCGCGAATGCGTGGTCAGACATTAGTAAAAAATTTAGACCAATTTTCTGGAGCACGCCTTAAACGTGCCTGATTCAATTAGGCGTCGTTTATATTCAACCCATCAATCACGCATCTGATTGCATACCCACAAAAAGAGTCCGGGATTATACGCACTTACACTTGTAAGGAAATGTAAATATCTAATTTAGATAATATTTCGCGTTTTGTCGTACAAAAAACAAGCAAACGGTTATCATCCAGGATCTGCGCTTTATCCACAGTTTTTGTGGATAAAGCCTTTAAAGCCAGTTGCTGATTAGCATGAGCAAGAGTCAACACAAAAATTAAGTTTTTTATCAATGAAAACGAAATCGCTTAAGCTAACGTTTTGATGAAATAGCGGTTGCAGGGAAAATGTTGCAGGTCTACTGTGAATCTTGAAATACATAAAAAGAAAGAGAAGCTATGAAATTTGACCAACAACTAATCGATGAGCTCAACCTACTGGTTCAATTTGATTTAAGTAGCGCCGCCACCGGCATCAAGGTTCATTCCGATGCCCCTGAAACTACTCGCCAAGCCATTGAGCGTCTGTTTGATAAGGGACTATGCACGCTTAAAGACGGTGGCTATCTCACTGATGAGGGTATCGAAGTGGCAGAGCAAGCTGATAAGATCTTGCGAGTTTTGAGTCACTAAATGTCAGCAACCCTAATTATAGGCGCTGGATGGCTTGGTCGCCCTCTGGCGCTTCATTTTTGCAGCAAGGCAAAATGTCCATGTGAGCAATGCCTCGACTGGCGGTATCTCTGAAAGCGAGCAGCTTGGGTTAAGTGCTCATCAACTCTCCTTCCCTTTCGATTCCATAGACGGTTACGTTAAGCTCCTCAAAGAGCTTCAAATCACGACCGTTATTGGGTGCATCACCCCAGGCCTGCGCAAACCCAAAGATGGCACTGAGCCCGATTGGGACAGCTATGCTAACAAGTGGCAACAGATCTGCTCTGGTGCAAAAGAGGCCGGTGTGAACAAGGTTGTGATGATCAGCTCTACTGCGGTTTATCCGAGTCGTTCAGGCGCAATGCTTGAATCTGATGCCAGCTATGAAATAGCTTTGTCTGATTTGAGCTTTAGTAAGAAGAGCGTCGCGCTCCTGAAGGGTGAACAACAGGTTATCGACAGTGGCCTTGATTATGTGGTAATTCGCTGTAGCGGTTTAGTTGATGAGAAGCGCCATCCTTCTCGGTTTGTGGCGCATCTGAAATCCGTAAGCAATCAAGCACCTGCCAATATGCTGCATAGATTGGATGCTGTGGGGATAACCGCGTTTGCGAGTGAGTCGATTGCCAATCAAGTTATCAATGCGTCTACGCCTAATACTTGTAGTAAGGCAGTGTTTTATCAGGCTGCTCTGGATAGTGTGGATAGTTCACTTCAGCTTCCTAAAGTTACTGAAGTTCAGGATAAGTTAATTGATAGCTCGCTATCTGAAAGGCTTGGATATTCTTATCGCTTCAAGCATACGCTGGAGTTGGTTTAGGTGCGGTGGAAGATCCCCGCTTTCGCGGGGATGACGTAAGTACTCGGGACGACGGAGCTAGACGCTGATAGCTGATAGCTGATAGCTGATAGCTGATAGCTAGAATAAAGAAAGGGAGGCAATCATTGCCTCCCTTTTGCTTTTATATCAGCTCGGCTTCGTCGATAGCCTGAGCAGTTTCGCTTTGTTGACCAAAGCCTCTTAGGCCAACTACGTGCACGTGTTCGTGGTCTTTGAATACCTTACGCACCAGTTTATAGGTAGTGCCCTTCTCTGGCTGATATTCTCCGGTGCCGCAATCAGAAGCTGCATGTTCAAGCGCTCACACAACTCAAACAGGGTTGCGATGGATTTCGCATCCAGACGCGCTGCTTCATCGAGGAACAACAAGCGACAAGGCACGATATCTTTGCTGCGCAGGCGGCGAGACTCTTCTTCCCAGCTTTGAATCACCATTAGTAGGATTGACTGACCAGTACCGATCGCCTCACCCGTCGACAAAGCACCAGATTCTGCCTGTAACCAACCTTCAGAGCCACGGTTAACCTCAACACCCATCTCTAGGTAGTTACGGTAATCCAGGAGCTCTTCACCAAATACTTGAGGTGAACGCTGACCTACATCGATATGCGGGTTAACGCGTTGGAAAAGCTTCGCCATCGCCTCAGAGAAGGTCAAACGCGAGTTGTCGAACAGCTGCTTATGAGACTTCTCTGGATTCGCTAGGCTATCAAGCAAGATTTGATGGCTCTCACGAATGTTCACGTTTAGACGCACGCCGTTAACCTGACCAAAGTGAATGTTAGACAAACCTTGGTTTAGGATGCGGATACGGTTCTGCTCACGCTGAATGGTCTTCTTGATGATGCTAGATACAGACTCAGAGCTGATCGCAAGGCGGCTTTCACGCTGGTTAAGCTCCTCAGTCAGACGCGCTAGCTCTACTTCCATCTCCTCGATTGCTTCAACCGGATCATCGGTGCGGATGATATCCTGACGGATACGCTCACGCAGGAACTGATACACAGCGATATAGAATAGTACCTTGCGCTCTGGATAAGCATTATCCTCTGACGCACGCAGCGCATCACGTAAGTCTTCTTCGTTCGCCACCGCAAGACGCAGTGAACCCAGAGATTTATCCGACATAGAGCGAAGCTCACCCTCAGACAGATACGCAAGCTCACGTTTATGCAAACGACGCTCAACGTCGTGCTCACGCGCCAGTTTCAGTACCGCGCACCAGCCCGCTTTGGCGGTTACCACAAAGCGGCGCAGCTCTTGATACTCTTTCTGCTGTTTCTTAAGTGCCTTAGTACCACTTTTAAGCTCCAGCTCAGTCGCAGTTACTGTCTTAGACAGTTCAGCTTGGCGAGAACGAGAGGTTTCGATAGCCTGATGCAACTCTTGCTTGCGCGTAGTCGCTCGCTCAAGGATGGCATCATCTAGCACGATACCGGCGCTAGATAGCTCTTGTTTAAACTCTTGAACCGTTTCTGTCTTAGCTTGATGCGAGCTCTTTAGCGTTGCAAGAAGCTGGTTGTATTGGCTGTGCTGTTGCTGTGCTTGCTTATAGCCTTCACGTGCACGCTCTTTTTGCTGCTCAGCAACCACCAACTTAGCTTTAAGCTGCTCGCTCAGTTCACTGCTCTTCTCAAGCAGTTTCTCAGAGTCGGCATAACCAAAGTGCGCCTTACGCTCATACACGTTAGACAGTGCAAAAGATTGAGATTTCAGCGATTGCAGCGCCTCATCCACCTCTTTGTATTCTTGTTCGATAGCGTCGAACTGCTCTGGGTCCGCTGCAAGCGCTGACACGATTGGTCGCAGTTTATCGGCCGTTGCCAGATGACGGTCTAGGTTTGCCTTGCTTTGAATAAGCTCATCAACGCGAGCCTTTGCTTCGTCAGCGCGCTCAGCGAGAGTTTCATCTTCGATAAGCTCAATGCTAGGCGCTAGCTTGTCTAATAGAGAAAGCGCTTGCTTTGCTTTAGTAATAGCTTGCTTAAACTCAGCCTCTTTGCCTTCAACCTCATTTAGCGAGGCAAGTACCTTGTTACGCTCAGAGCGAAGCTCACTGATGGCGTGCTCTGGGTTGTCTTCAAACGCTACCGCTACATGGTTTGCCACAAAGTCGTTAAACGCTTGGTATAGGCGCTGTGCTTTTTGCGCATCGAACGCGGCTTTGGCATGGTCTTCCACCAGCTGATCGCGCTTTTCACGTAGAGCTTCTAGACGCTGCTCACGGGCCGCACGACCAAACAGAGGCACGGTTGGGAAGCGAGAATAACGAAGTTGCTGCTCACTTACTTGAACACAAACTGCACCTTCAAACTCTTCTACCTCAAACAGGCTGTCATCGAATGCGTCCACATCACCTTCGATGATGTAAACATCCTCTGGGCAATCATCGAATTCGACTAGGCGCTCTTTTACGCCTCTAGATCTGAAACCACGATTGCGTGACGAGCAGGACCGTACATAGCGCTGAAATATGGCGCATCATCGATAGTGATGTCGTCGTATATTTCAGATAGCAGCACGCCACCTAGGCTGTCTGACAGAGCCTTAAGACGTGGGTCGTTAGCACCGCCTGGTGTAGCTAGTGCTTCAATCTCTTTTTCAACCTGAGTTCGCTCAAGTGCAAGGCGATCTTTAAGAGACAACGCCTCTTTCTCGGCCTCTAACACCTTCTGCATCTTGTTCATAACAGATTGAGCATCGGTCAATTCAGATTCAGTGCTGTCACACAGCTGCTCTAGGGCTTCGTTTGCTTTGATCCAAGCTGGAGCAATGCCTTCGAAACGTGAAATCTCACCGCTGATTTTTTGCTCTTCACGACGAAGATCAATCAGGTTTTCACGTCCCTGCTCTAAAGCGTTTTCACTTTGCTCGATAGACTCAAACTGACGTGCTTGCTCGGTTTCAATGTCCAATTCATCGCGAATTTGTACCGCATTTTGCGCTGCATAGTCAGAAACCAGCTTTTTAACCTTAGCTTGCTTCTCAACACGCTTGGTTAAGTCACGAGCTTGTGATTGCCAGTGTGATAGCTGAGCTACCTCATGCTTGGCCGCTTGCAGGCTCTCTAGCACGCGACGCGCCTCAACCTCTGCGTTTTCACGACTCGCCTCTGGCACGATTTGTTTCAATAGCTCAAACGCCTTGGCAAATTGCTCAACGCTGGCAGAATTGATATCTAACTTGTGCTTCAGGGTAAGCAAGGTTTGAGTTTGGGTGCTCTGCTGTTTCTCAAAGTCATTAAGAAGCGCAGGAATAGCCTCGACGCTCTCGATCTCTAGACCAGATAGCTCACGGGCATCCGCTAGTGCTTTAACCGCTTGCTGATATTGCAGGGCGCGGGTTTGCTGAACGTCTAGCGCTTGTTGATAGTCCGCAAGCTGAGATTTAAGGCTGTCTACCTCAGATTCAGTCAGCTCCATCTGCTCTTCAGTTTGGATTAGAGACTCGTGCGCCTCTTCCACCACCATGATCTGCTCTTCTAGACGCTCACTAAGCTCTAAAAGATCTTCTTCATAGCGTTCAATCTTTTGCTGTTGCTGAAGTGCATTTTGTACCAGCTGTAGATAATCGCTCGCTGCCTGATGGTCTTGCTCAAGCGCGGAATACTCTTCAACGAGGATATTCAGCTGTTGCTGAGTTTCATTAAGAAGCATGTTGTTATCGATGATCTGTTGGCGACCGCCAAACAGGTCTTTACGCAGGGAAAGCGTCGCTTCTAGCTTAGTGCGGCGCTGGTTAGCGTGACGCATATAGTCAGCCGCTACATAGTTGGTCGACTCGGTAAGCAGGTGCTTAAACAGGTCACGGTCTGCTTGGGTATTCTTAATCGCTTCCAAGGTGATGCGGTTTTCACGAAGGGCCGATTCCATGTCTTGGAACGCCTTCTTCACCCCGCCGTTTTGTGGCAGTAGGTAATCACGCAAAGAGCGGGTAATGGTGCTCGAGATACCGCCGTATAGTGATGCCTCAATCAGACGATAGAATTTTGAGCGATCGCTTGAGTTACGCAGCTTCTTCGGGATCACGCCAAAGTCGAACATCTGGCTGTGATAGTCAGTGATCGAGTTAAACGCCTTAAACTGAACGCCTTCAAACTCAGAAACTCGCTCTTTCACCTCATTCAGAGAAAGAACCTTAGCCTGAGTCTCGCTTACCGACTGAATAAATAGCTCAGAGGCCTTGATATGGCTCGGCAGACCTTGCACCACGAATGGCTTGATATCTACCTTCTTGTCTCGGCCTGCTACCTGCTGCAGCTTAACTGCAAATACTAGGCGCTGCTTACGCGAGTTCACTACCTCTAGGGCGGAATAACAGACGCCTGGCTGAAGCTTACCGTAAAGACCCTTATCACGAGATGCCTGAGAGCTACCCGCTTCTGTGGTATTTCGGAAATGAAGTAGGCTCTGATCTGGGATAAGCTGGTAATAAATGCCGCCATGGTGGTGGATTTACCTGCGCCGTTACCCCCAGAAAGTGTGGTAACCAAATTATCAATATCAAAGGTACGGGCAAAGAAGCCGTTCCAGTTGATCATGGTCAGGGATTGATATTTTCCTCGTTCAATCATGCCTGTTCCTCACTTTCATCCAATAAGCTGGTTTGTTCTGTTTTCTGTTCAACTACCGCTTCACCATCACGGATCAGACGAAGCTGAGCTTGCTGTACGTCATCGCCAACGCGCACGTCAGCACCAAAGCGGAATACCGCCTCGCTGATACGGAATTTCTCACCTTCACCGATAGGCAAAAGCATACCGATTCGCTTCAAGCGACGTAGCGAAGTACGAACCTTCTCGTACAACTTTTCTTTATCTAGGTCAGTACCGGTTGCCTTGTTGGTCACAAACTTCATCAAGGTCTTTTGCTCAGCAATGTTCAACAGCTCTTCAAACAGTTCCTGATTGGTAAAGATGCCCTCTTGCGCTAAACGCTCTGGACTGAGATACAAGAAACACAGCACCTTACCCACCAGCATATCCAGCTCTGAGAGCACGCTACGACCAATTAATGTGGTTGAACGAGGACGCAGATAGAAGAAGCCTTCCGGCGCTTTAACCAATTCAACGTTGTATCTTTGATAAAACAGCGCCAAATCGGTTTCGAAATCGCACAGCAGTGCATAGTTGTCCATGTCGTCTTGAGTGATGTGACGACCGGCACGCAATAGGCTGTCTAGCCCCGGAAACAGCGGGTTAGCTATCGCTTTTGCCAGTTCCTCTGGCATGTAGTGTTCAGAATTTGTTGATGACATTTGCTTGTACCTTAGCGCCATATTCGTTGATCGACTGCCAGTCAGGCTGAATGGCGGCATAGTCTTGTTCTGAGTATCCAAGGCGAACGGCTTGATCAACCACCATTCGCGCTAAATCAAAGTGTCGTGCCTGTGGATGGCTCGACAGGTAATCTTTTAGAACCGCACCAAGGTCGATGTTCGAGCCTTGTTGCTTGTGCTCATGGAGTAGCGCCTTCACATGCTCAGCAAGCTCATTGCTCACCTGTTGCATCTCTTGGTATTCCACCTCAGGAGGTAATTCACCTAGCGCTTCATCGTTTTTCAACACCAAGGATTCATCACGCAAGTCACGCAATCGCTCGGCATCGGCAAAGGTAAGTAACCATGGGCTTTGTGAGAAGTCCTGAATAGACTGACGAAGCCTTTGGCTAAAGGCGCGGTTCTTATCCATATCGATAGCGGTACGGATGAATTTGTGTACGTGGCGGTCATAGCCAATCCACAAATCGATGGATTGCTGACCCCAGCTGACAATACGGTCGAGTTTTATCTGTAGGCTAAACAGCACTGCATCGATAAAGTCGAGTTCTTCCTCGCCATACACCATCTGCTGCAACTCAAGCAGTTGAGATTGAAGCTCGTCACCTGCGGCCTGCAATGACGATTGCAGTTCAGTTAGGGTATTTGAGGTGGCCGATAGTAGCCCCTCACACTGGCTGATCGCTTCGCGCCAATCTTGGTTAAGAAGCGCGGCAATCTGTTGTTTAACCTCAGCCTGCTCTTCGTCCATCACCCTTTGGTTAAGGTCTATCTGGTCGAAGATCTCACCCACTGTGTATTTCAAGGTGCCGTATACATCGCGGCGCCACTCGTCGATAGAGAGCTCTCCTTGCGCCGTTTCAACGGCTTGCGAGAGTTCCTTGCCCACCAGCACCAGCTGTACAGACAGCTTGAGCTTGGAGAACTGACGATGACGCAAATAATATTCGCAGATGCCCATCGCCAGAGGTGACAAGCGATAGATGCTATTGCCCTCTTGGTCATCGGCATTGAAGCGGTTTAGTAGACGCTGACTGACGAGGTCGTTAATGGCGTTGTTGGCTTTGAATAGCTTGTTGCCCTTGACCTCAGCGTCCTGAAACTGACCCTCTACTATGGTGAATGCATCGTGCAATTCACCCTCACCCAATTCACCATCGAATCTTTCTTGACTCAATAGGGCGATAGCACCAGAAAACTGAGGCGTTCGCTGGTGAGGTTTAATGAAAAATCGTGCTGTTTTACCCAGCCAACCAGCTCGTCTACCGACAACTGGTCGTTATTTTGTTCTTGTGCTTGGCTCATTCCGATCCTTGCTAACTACTTCTGAACCCAAACGTGGATATATCTGCCCAAAGACAGATAAGGCTCAGTTCGGCATAACTGCTGTTCAAGCTCCAACAATTGTTCTGGGGTGTAATCACCCACATACTGGGTAAAGCCCACATAGTCGTGAAAACAACGTATGCCAGACTTTCCGCAGATCGTGAGGTCACATTCTTCCAGCCACTGGTACACGTCCGTCGGGACTAGGCCTTGTTGTGGCTGAAGCTTAAATCTTTTTCGATGAGGCATTCCCTGCAAAACATGAGGTATGTTGCCACAGACCACATTCTTCATCACCAATCCGTGGTGGTTGTAGAACATGACCGATGCCATGCCTTGCGGTTTCAGATGCGTCATCAATTTCTTGAGGGCATCCTCCGGTTCGGCAAGCCATTCCATCACCGCATGAAATAGGATCAGATTGACCTGTTCATCGAGGTGATGGTGTAACTCCTGTACAGGAGCGTGGATAAATTGATACTGCTCCAGCAATCCCTTGTTCGCAATTTCTTGCTTTGCTAAGTTCAGCATTTCGTTAGATACATCACACAAAATGACTTTATGTCCGAGCTCAGCAAGTTTTTGCGACATTTGTGCTAAGCCGCCACCTGCGTCTAAGATGGTGAGCGATTTCGAGTTCCCATCCATTTGAGATAGAATTCGGTTTAGGTCTTCCCAAACTATTGTTTGCCTGATGTTGCCTTTGTCAGAACCATAAATGTTCTCGGCAAATTTATCGGCGATGTCGTCAAAATTGCGATCTTTTCTCACGGCGAGCATGTGGTTATAGAATCAAGTTTGGTATTGTGTCACAAGAAGATGAAGAATAAAGAGGGAGCGCTTTGAATGGCGATTTTTCGGCCAATCTGGCGCATTATTAGCCGTAATTATGCATACCTCGACTTAAAATCATTTAGGGATATATTGTTGTAATCATGTTTGAACTTAAGAAACTCATTTCTGCGTTTTTGATGCCTCTGCCTGCCATGCTCATTCTTGGCTTCATTGGCCTCGCTCTGGTGATGTTCACACGCAAGCATAAGTTTGGCTGCATCGTCATTTTCATTTCACTGTTTTCTATCTTTGCTATCTCGTTCCAACCTATCTCGACCTCTCTACTAAAACCGCTAGAACGTAAATACACCGCCTTCTTGCCGACAACTGAGAATATTGACTACGTGATGGTTCTTGGCAGCGGTCATGTTGTAGATGCGGAGATCCCACCTACTTCGGAGTTAAGCCGCACTGCATTGATGCGCCTCTCTGAGGGTATTCGTATTCTGCGCATGTATCCTGGCAGTAAATTGATTCTCTCTGGTTATTCAGGCGGTACAGAGATCAGCCAAGCGAGAATGATGGCGCAGGTTGCTCTGGCGCTTGGGGTTGCTAAGCCTGATATTATCTTGCTTGAAACCGCGCAAGATACCTGGGAAGAAGCCCATCAAGCTGCCGGTTTTGTTGGCAACAAGAAGCTGGTGCTAGTGACCTCAGCTAGCCATATGAACCGTGCTCTGGGAGAGTTTCATGAGGCGGGTCTAGAACCTGTGCCTGCACCGACTAACTACCTTGCTCACTCCAACATTGAACAGGCTTGGGTAAAATACACCCCACAAGCTCAGTATCTAGAGCAAACAGAACGCTACTGGCATGAGACCCTTGGAACTTGGTGCAGAAGATACGCAACCTTGTCAGTAGTAAATAACTGATTCATAATTCATATAGTTAAATTTTGTTACAAGGGCGCCGATGCGCCCTTTGTTGGATCTTACAATGCAAGAAATCAAGCAATTCAATGAGCAACGCGCCGAAATCTACTGGTGGTTCTCAAGCCTATTCTCAAAAGAGCTGACTGACGAAGAGCTCAAGGCGTATCAAAGCCAACAAGTTCGTGGCTTCCTACAAGGCCTATCTGAAAACGAAGAACTAAAGAAAGCCACCGATAGCGTCATCGAATCTCTAAACAAGCTTCAAGACAGAGAAGATGCGCAGTTAGAGTTGTCCGCCGACTTCTGTGAGCTGTTCTTGACCTCAGATAAACATGCGGCGCTTCCTTACGCCTCTATCTATCTTGATGAAGGCAAGCTTCTAAACGGCAAGCCTGCACAAGAGATGGCGGCCTTGATGCAGGAAAAAGGTATTCAGGTTGATAAGACCTTCAACGAACCGGCGGATCACCTTGCTATCGAGCTGGACTTTCTCGGCAATCTCATCATCCGCTCAAACGAGCTTGAGCAAGAAGCCATATGGAAGCAGCCCTAGCCGAGCAACAAGCCTTCATCGAACAACATTTGCTGACCTGGGTACCTCAGTTTTCAGAAAACTGCACCAAGTTCGATGAATTCGGTTTTTATGCCTCTGTTGCTGAGCTTTTAGTGGCGTTTTGTGAGCTAGATAGTCACTATCTTGCGAACGATTGATGAATTCTCATTTTGTATAGAAATGCGTTGTCACTTGACGCATTTCTAGCTAGACTGCCTCCGCAATCGATTGCACTACTCTTAAGTAGGTCCCTACACTTCTTCAGGTTTACAAGGTAAAGCATGGCTACCATCAAAGATGTAGCAAAGCTGGCTGGCGTTTCGACGACCACAGTTTCGCACGTAATTAACAAGACGCGCTTCGTAGCAGAGTCTACCCAAGAGCGAGTAATGAAAGCTGTTAAAGAGCTGAACTACGCGCCAAGTGCGGTAGCCCGTAGCCTGAAGTGTAACTCCACTCGTACTATCGGCATGCTGGTAACTCAGTCTACCAACCCATTCTTTGCTGAGGTTGTGGATGGTGTTGAGAGCTATTGTTACCGTCAAGGATATACCCTGATCCTGTGTAATACCGGTGGTATCTACGAGAAGCAACGCGACTATATCCGCATGCTGGCTGAAAAGCGGGTCGATGGCCTGCTAGTTATGTGTTCCGACCTGACAGAAGAGCTGCGTGAAATGCTGGACTCACACCCTAACATCCCGAAAGTTGTTATGGATTGGGGCCCAGAATCATCAATGGCCGATAAGATCATCGATAACTCTGAAGAAGGTGGCTACATTGCTGCGAAACACCTGATTGAGAATGGTCACGACAAGATTGCATGTCTAACTGGTCAAGCAGAGAAACTGGCTTGTATCGAGCGTGTTGCAGGCTACAAGCGTGCCCTTGCTGAAGCAAATATCGAGTTCAATCCTGAATATATCCTTGAGGGTAACTTCGAGTGTGATACCGCAGTAGAGGCCGCTGACAAGCTTGCCGCTATGCCAATCGAGACTCGCCCTACATCTGTGTTCTGCTTTAACGACATCATGGCGCTTGGCCTTATCAGTCGCCTTCAGCAACACAACCTTAAGGTGCCAGAAGATATCTCGGTTATCGGTTATGACAACATCGACCTAGCCGCTTATTTTGCGCCGCCACTGACCACTATCCACCAGCCTAAGCGCCGTGTGGGTAAGACAGCATTTGAGATCCTGCTTGAGCGTATCAACGATAAAGAGCATGATCGCCGCGTATTTGAGATGCAGCCAGAGCTTATCTCACGAGATAGCGTTAAGAACCTAAACGCTTAATTTCGAAAACGGATGAAACGTCATCCCCGCACGCTCTACGCGGGGATCTTCCCAACATCCAAGCTCGAATTATCCAACCAATTCCAAACGGCACGTAAATAAACGTGCCGTTTTTATTTTGTATGAAATTTTTCTATGTCCTACTCTGTCCCTATAGCTAAGTGAACTTACTTAGGTCAGGACGATGAATAAGAAATTGATAATTGGCGTAATTTTGGTTGCAGCTATCATTCTGCTTGCGGTCAACTTTGGACAATACCTCACCCTCGAAAACGCTAAAGCGCAACAAGCTGCATTAAACGCTCACATAGAACAAAACTTCGTTCTGTCTGCTGCTCTCTACTTTATTGGTTACATCTTTATCACGGCCTTCTCCATCCCTGGGGCTGCCGTGGTGACGTTACTAGGTGCCGCTCTATTCGGTTTTTGGACTAGCCTAGTGTTAGTTTCATTTGCCAGTACCATAGGCGCAACTCTGGCTTTCCTAAGCTCTCGCTACCTGCTTCGCGATTGGGTACAAGCTAAGTTTGGTAATAAGCTAGATACCATCAATAAGGGTGTGGAAAAAGACGGCGCATTTTATCTGTTTTCCCTTCGCCTTATTCCAGTATTCCCATTCTTCCTGATCAACCTTTTGATGGGGCTGACCCCAATCTCAGTGGCAAAATTCTACCTATTTAGTCAGCTGGGCATGTTGGCAGGGACTATGGTTTATCTAAACGCTGGTACTCAACTTGCGAGATAGACAGCCTAGCAGGCATAGTATCCCGACCGTACTGGCATCCTTTGCACTCTTAGGTCTGTTCCCACTTATCGCGAAATGGATAATGAACAAGATAAGACCCAATCAATCGGTCGCTTAGATGAAAATATATATCGCAAAAAACCCACCAGAAGCTCACTTTATCAGTGAGCTTTTACTTGCAGAGAAGATACCTGTGGAGGTTCGAAGTGTTGGTCTGTTTGGCCTTCAAGGCGAACTACCGATGGATGATTCCACCCAGCCCCATGTGTGGCTGCTAGACCCTGCCTACAAAGAAAAAGCGGAAGCCATTATCAAAGCATATATGGAAGCGGACGAACAGGCCGATTGGACCTGTAGTGAATGTGGTGAAGTCAACGAGGGACAATTCGCCCTTTGTTGGAACTGCGGGACTAGCTCACCGACTGGATAAAGGCGATGGACTCGCGGTTGAACTGCTGAGGCTTTTCCACGTTACATACGTGGCCGCAATCCTCAATCTCGATAAGCTTACTGTGCTCGTGCACTGAAACCATCTCTTTCACCGGCTTGATAAACATATAGTCTTTATCACCCATCAGATAGAGGGTTGGAATATCCAACTCTCGCTCCTTGAAGTAGCGCATCAGAGGGTTCACCTCGGCCGCCAGTCTAAACCAACGCTTAAACTCTTTTTGACACAACTTACGCGCTTCGCGAATAAACATATGGCGAGACTCTACCTGGCCCTTTTGCGGCATGATGATCCATGCAAACAAGCTATACAGCCACATGTATGGGATAAAGTTCTTACTCAGGTCACCGAGTTTAACTAGGAATTGAGAACGGGCATCGAAGCGAGTTACCGCACCGCCCAAAACCATAGAGCGAACACGATGAGAGGCGATCTCCGCCATGTTGCGCACGATAATGGTGCCAAGAGACATACCCACGAAATGGGCTGATGAGATCTTTAGATGATCCAGAACCGCGACGATATCCTTGGTTACCGCTTCAAAGGTGTAGCGTTTGTTGATGATATCAGCGAGAAGGTTATTTGATTTGCCGTGACCGCGAAGGTCTACAAGCAGAACATTGAAGTGCTCTTTGTACGCCTTGATCTGCTTAAACCAAATGGAAGAACTGCCACCTGCGCCGTGCACGAACACTACCCACTCCTTTGAAGAAGGGTGAGGAAAGGTCTTGTGAAACAGCAGTGAAGAAGAAACAGCAGAACTCATTAATAATACAAATAAATCATACAATTGAACTTAGAATACTATCACAAACTAAGATCTGGCAAAAAAGCCGATTCTGCTTTTGTAACAAACAGTGATCTCTGCCACGTTATTGCTTCTGAAAAACAGGGTAAGACGACCAAATTCGAGACCGAACTTACGAATTGAGGTGAGATTAAAAACGTGTTTATCGTCTTGACGATAGAGCCAGTCGTCAAAAAATACGGTCACGGTCGAGTCTCCTCGAGGCAATTCAAAGTCATAGGTCCAATGTAAGGCGTTGCCGACCTCTTTGCCTGTGGCTATGCCTATAATGTCATCAGCCCTGCCTTCATAGGTGCCATCATTTAACCGGGTTATCACCCAAATACGAGTCGACTTCTCTCCATCATCAAACTTAAACTGCTCATCTAGGGTTAAAACATTGCCGTCAATGGCGCCATTAAGCTCGACATAAAAGCGCCTTGTCTGCTTGCCGCTTCTGTCCTGCACCATACCCCACGCATCTACTCGGCCCTCAAAGTAGCCAAAAAGATCAAATCGTGGCGATGCATCTTGATAGTCTGAAAGTTCAGCGCTACACCCTAGCATCATTGCGACCAGTCCAAGAAAAAACGTCTTCATCACTCTCATTGATTCATCCTATCAGGCTAGCTCTGTGGTCTGGGTACTCGGTATTCGGCGAAAGCAGATGGCTAAGAAGGCATCATTAAGCTCTTCATCTTGAATTTCTCCCACCACTGTTGCGCCTGATTTCCTTTGAAATAGTAAAAAACACCGCTATCACCACTGGTTACATACACAAGGCGATCACCCTTTTTGATTTCAGGGTAAATGCCTGCAAGTTTGCGCTCCCAGCGGTTGTATTGCTCTTCTTTATAACCCAGATGAGCCCACTGTTTCTTAGTCTCCTTCAGTAGATGTTTTTTAGAGATGTCTCGCTCGTAGACGATAGAGAGCGCTACAGGGTGTGGAGTCAGGTCATCACCTAGCTTATAGCTGCCTTGGGGAGCTTTTAGCTCAGAGGTATAGATGTCAAAGAACAAGAAGTCCAAATCAGCTGAGCCGACTGTTGGCCATGATTGCCATTGGTTATCGAGTTTTGGGGAGTCCACGTCGCTGGCGTGGCTGATTGATAAAACACTAGAGAGAGCCAGACCGGCTGCTGCTGTGATGAACCCTTTCATGAGAGTGCCCTCTTTTCTCCTCCCAATGACGTCACTATCACAGAGAAGAGGATAATCCATTCCACTGTGACCACCGCAAAGGTGAGAGAATTGCTAAGTGGCCACTCTACGGCGCCAAGCTTGAGACCAGCAAAATAACTGCCAGCGGCTCCAAGAGCGCCTACCACTGTTACGGCCCATATTGGATAAAGGGTCAAAACCGGCTTCATCTGGTAGGCGTACCAAATAAAGATCACCCATAAGGCGATTAGCCAGTTGGGCACAAACGCGGTAGGGAATAGGAAGAAGCCGAGTACAGAATTGAAATAGTCGAGGGCGATACCGGCTATCACGAAACCTGCAAGCCAACCCATACGTATCTCTTGTTTTCTGACGCTATATGCCAGAGTAAACAAGATAGCGGCGGTAAGTAGGACCAATGTCTGCTCTCTACCGATAACCGCCACAAACCATAGGGACTGGAACCAGATGGATTTGATTACCAATGCCCTGTTCATGCCTAATAGCTCTTGCGGAACGTGAGGTGTACGGTACTGATAGAGCGAGCTAAGAAGCCACCCTCACAGTAGCAGAGGTAGTAGCGCCACATACGCTTAAACCTGTCATCAAAGCCAAGTTCAGTAAGCTCATGCTCAGCAAGGTTAAACCTGTGAAGCCATTCTCTTAATGTCTTGGCGTAATCAAGGCCAATGTCATGCAGGTCTTCTACACTAGGCGGCTGTGCTTGGTGGTCTGCCCCAACAGATAGGTGACCGACGGTAAAAAACCACCAGGGAAGATATATTTCTGGATAAAGTCTACGCCCTTGCTGTAAGAGTCGAATCTCTGATCGGAAATAGTAATAGCTTGTATAGCGACGCGCCCGCCAGGCTTGACCAAGCTGTTACATTTATCTACGTATGAGGGTAAGAAAGAGCGTCCAACCGCCTCTATCATCTCGATAGAAACTACTTTGTCGTATTCACCCTCGAGCAATCTGTAATCTTTCTTCAGAAGCGTAATTCGGTCTTGCAACCCTTCATGCTCGATTCGCTGTTTAGTGTAGTCGTACTGCTCATCCGAGATAGTAGTGGTGGTGACATGGCAGCCGTAGTTTTTCGCCATGTAAATCGCCATGGCGCCCCAGCCCGTACCTATCTCAATCACGCTATCTGTCTCTTTAAGTTCCAGTTGCTGGCACAAACGCTCCATTTTGTTCAGTTGCGCCTGCTCCAGTGAGTCTTCACCGCTTTGATAAACGCCTGCTGAGTAGAGCATGTTGCTGTCGAGAAAGCGCTCGTATAGGGCGTTGCCCAAATCGTAGTGGGCAAGAATGTTTTTCTTTGAGTTCTGCTGAGTGTTGCGATTCTTCCAATGCCCAATGACATTAAGGCTCTATTGACCAATCCCATTTTGCCGTTCATCTGATCCAGCTTTGAGATGTTGTGCGCCATCACCTGCATCACGGCTGCTAGGTTTGGGCTTTCCCACCAGCCATCTATGTAGGCTTCGGCAGCGGCAATACTGCCACCTTTTAGCATACGAGCGTAAAAATCTGGATGGTTGACCTCTACCTCGGCATTCACTAAAGCTTGTTCGTCACCGAACTGAAAGGATTCGTTTGAGGCGGTGAACGATTCTGTGATAGTTAGCGCTCCCCACGACAAGGATTCGAGATGTCCCAAAAGAAACGAACGAGCCGCCTTCTGCACGGCCGACATCTCTGAGATTGAGGAGTCCTTGTCTACCGCTAGTGACTCTGAGTTAATCATGAAAAAGCCTCCTGCTTTGACCTTCAATTATTATTTTTAGCTGGGTGTGGATAGAAAGGAGCGCGTTTGAGCCAAAGCTTGAGAGCGTGCCAATATATCCCTGCCACCACTTTTACTGTCATCACTGGTGTGGCGATCAGCATTTTCAGCATATTTTTCGAGTTGAACTCTATCCCCTGCATCGCCATAGTCGCATCGAATTCTTTTTGCTTTCTATGGCACTCAAGATGCACCAAAAGGCGATCGGCCTTTCTAGAAAGCTTCCATTGATAGAGCTGCGATATGGGATTAAAGGGAGACACATGAAATGCCTTGTCGTGACGCCAGTTCTCTCCATTTTCCCCAGCATCGGCATTTAGTGCATAGTAATGCCTTTCGTTCCAAGCGTATTACTCACTTCAGCGAGTAGGTAGCGCCAATTCCCTTGCTTATCATAAACATAGTAGAAATTAACTGGACTGAAATAGAGACCGAGGTATCTAAGATGGCAAACCGCTTCGACCTTACCCTCAAACCGCTCACCTGAAAGCTCAAACACCTTTTGTTGCACCGCGGTTTTAAGACAGCCCTCTCCGATGAAATCGCTACGCTTAAAACGGGCCCAGTGATACCACTTATCACCGAATCCCCATACCTTGGATTTGAGAGTTTCTAGCTCATCCAAGTCGATGCAGGGCATAAAAAGTGAGTAGTTGAGCTCGTGCTCAACGGGTGTGAACCTTCTATGCCTTACATCGCCGAGCATAATTAGACTGCTCATGCTGCGCCTTTTTGTTCGAATGGCGCGGCAGCAGGCTGGGATGCTTGGATTCCTTTGACCACTTCAAGGGCGCTGACCACCCCGTCCTCATGGAAACCATTTCGCCAGTAAGCTCCGCAAAACCAAGTGCCCTGCTTACCTTGAACGAGCCCCGCCTTTTTCTGCGCCGCGATAGAGGCGCGAGTAAACACTGGGTGGTGATAGTTAAAGCTTCTCAGGATCTTATCTGATGAGATCATACTGCTATTATTCAGTGAAACGCAGAAGGTGTGTTCGGACTGGATATGTTGCAGTATGTTCATGTTGTAGGTGAGGGTCGGCAACCTCGTCTCTTGGTCCGCGCCACCTTTCAGGTAATAGTTCCACGATGCCCAAGCAAGCTTGCGCTTTGGTAGCAGCTGGGTATCTGTGTGTAGCACTACTTCATTCTCTTGGTAGGCCATGTCGCCCAGCACCTCTCGCTCTGCGCTCGAGGCTTGCTCTCCCAAAATAGCGAGAGCCTGGTCGCTATGACAAGCAAAGATCACTTGGTCAAAATCATGCCACTCACCATTAACCTGAAGCCTGATACCTGTATCCGAGCGCTCTACCTTGTGCACGGGACTGCTGAGTCTGATGTTGTCTCTGAAGCCTTGCGTTAGCGGGTCGATATAGGCTCGAGAGCCACCTTTAACTACATACCATTGTGGGCGGTTTTTGATGTCCAGTAGTCCGTGATTCAAGAAAAACTGCAGAAAGAAGCGCAGTGGGAAACCGCGCATATCCGCAAGCGTAGATGACCAGATTGCCGCACCCATCGGCAGGATATAGTTATCGCAAAAGTAATCACCGAAGGTGTGTTCTTCTAAGAATTCTCCTAAGGTGCTGTCAGCGTCGATATCTTGGTCTGCGAACTCTTTTGCGAGCTTGTTAAACCTTAGGATTTCGAGAATAAACGAATAAAACTTAGGATTGAGCCAGTTGCGCTTTTGAGCAAATAGATTTGATAGAGAATGCCCATTGTATTCGAGGCCGTTAGCGTCATTTCGCACACTAAAGCTCATCTCTGTCGGGATACCCTCCACGCCTATCTCGCTCATCATCTGCATGAAATTGGGGTAGGTACGGTCGTTATAAACGATAAAGCCGGTATCCACCGCATATTCTTTACCGTCTAGGGTGACGTCTACGGTAGCCGTGTGGCCACCAATATAGTCGTTAGCTTCGAACAGGGTAACCTCGTGCTCTTGGTGAAGGCGGTAGGCACACGTTAGCCCTGAGATGCCGGTTCCGATAATAGCAATATTCATCCTGTTATTCCTTTATCAGTTTTTGAGAAAATTTTGCCTGCCATGAATAAGGCAGCGCGCCGATGAGACGCAAGATTGAGGTAAAGCGTCTTGGGAAGTAGATAATCTTCTTACCCTCAGCGATGCCCTTGATGATATCTGTTGCCGCTCGCTCTACCGAGATAATCATCGGCATAGGAAAGTCGTTTTTGTCTGTAAGAGGGGTTTTTACAAAGCCGGGAAAGACAGTGCTCACCTCGATGCCTTTTTTGGCAAGGTCTACACCCAAGGTGCGTGCCAGATAACTCACGGCGGCTTTTGATGCGCCATAGGCTTCAGCTCTTGGCAGCGCCATTTCGCTGGCAATGGAACCGACAATCACCACCCTGTGTCCCGCTTGCCAATGATGCTGACACGCTTCGATGCAGTTAGCGAGACCGATAACATTGATGTCGATGACACGCTTAAACAGGGCTGCATCCATGATGCCATCGTCTATGTACTCGCAGTCGCCGGCATTGAGAATCCAAGTGGTTGGAGCCGGTTCAATTGATTCGAGCGCCTGCTTAGTCTGTTCTAGATCAGTCAGATCGAAAGTCAGCCCTTTGATGTTAGGACTAAGAGATTCGAGCTCACCCAGCTTGGCTTGATTTCGACCACAGGCCCAGACAGTGTCGCCATTTGCGGCATACTGTCTTGCAAGTTCCTCGCCTATTCCGGAGGTAGCGCCGGTGATCAAATAGACACTGCTCATTGTCCTAGCCTCTTCTTAATGCCTCTGATTACAGAGCCTAGCAGAGGTAGGTTCTCGTACAGCATCTCACCCATATCAAAGTAATCTCGGTGGTGTATTATCTTGCCGTCGGAGAATTTAAGGTGGCTGATACCGTTAACCGCCACCTCAGAACCTCCCTTGAGCTTTGGATGGCGCAAATACATCACCCACACGATAAAGCCGCAGTCTTGGCTTTGGTGTGAACTTTGTATATCGAAGCGACAATCGATGACGTTTCGATACAGATTGTCAAAATAAAGGGAAAGAGCATCCCAGCCGTCTAAGCGATGGGCGGAATCTTCAAACACCACGTCTTGGTGGTATATCTGGGTGAGGCTTTCTAGAGTCTCTTTGCTGAGTTTTTGATATACATCAGCAACGGTTTCTACGTTCATATTCTGTGTCCTTGTACTCGTGTTTGTCGCCACATCCTTGGCAATCTCTCAAATGATGGCAGATAAATCCTAAACTTGAGATAAGTACGTGTTTATTAAGGAATAGATCAAAAAAAGCTTGGTCATAAAACCAAGCTTTTTCTGTGATTCGAGTTAGAAACTTTGCGTGTTTCTTAGTGCTTCGATTCGCTTATCCAGTGGAGGGTGCGACATCAGAAGCTCTGTTAGTGTGCTTTTACCATTGATGCCAAATGCCATCATTGAGCCTTCCAGTTGTGGCTCGTGGCTGGTTTTTAGACGCTCAAGGGCAGCAATCATCTTGTGCTTACCCACTAGGTGCGCCGCGCCTGCATCGGCATGGAATTCACGCTTACGGCTGTACCACATGGTGATGAAGCTCGCTAGGAAGCCAAATACTAGTTCAAGTACCATGGACACACCGAAGTACACCATATAGTTGGTACCACCCTCACCTTCTTCGTTATTGTTGTTTGCAACTAGGTTTGCAATAAAGCGAGACAGGAAGATAACGAAGGTGTTCACTACACCCTGCATCAGGGTCATGGTTACCATGTCACCGTTTGCGATGTGGCTAACTTCGTGTGCCAGTACCGCCTCTGCCTCATCTTGAGTCATGTTATGCAAAAGACCGGTAGATACGGCAACTAGAGAGTCGTTACGCTTAGCTCCCGTTGCAAATGCGTTGATGTCTGGTGAGTCATAGACAGCTACTGTAGGCATGCCAATGCCTGCTTGCTGAGCTTGGCGAGATACTGTCTCTAGTAGCCAGTGCTCAGTTTGGTTGCGTGGGCTCTCAATAACCTGACCACCTACACTGCGCAGGGCCATGCTCTTCGACATTAATAGCGAAATAAAAGAACCACCGAAGCCGAACACTGCAGCCAATACCAATAGGCCAGAAAGACTGCCCGATTGAATTCCGGTAAAGGCGTAAACCAGGTTAAGCACTACGCTCAACACTGCGATTACAGCTAAGTTAGTAAGTAAAAATAACGCTACGCGCTTCATTCATTCTCTCCAAGTAAGAAGCCAAGTTAAAGCTGATGGAACTGCTCCATCAGGTATCACAACTATATAGATATGGGCTCTCAAACAAAACTCAAGAGCCGTAACAAATTGCAACAAACTAAGAAGTAGGCTTGCAACTTCACATTTATTACTGATTAACCCTTGCGCAAAATCAAAGAAATGGTTAAAAAATTAGCGAGTGCAATCAAAAGCTAACGATGCAATTTGAAACAGGCAGTTGTTGTCTACCATATTTAGGACAACGTGCTTAAGGATAAGTTTAACGTAACTGAGGGAGAGTTATGTCTGAGAATAAACACCAAATGGCAGTAGACCTGCTGCAAGCACATCTGGCCTAAGCGAGGAAGAAGCGCTGAAGCAATTGGGAATGGGTGATGAAGACACAAGTGTGGACGAACACATCGCCCAGTTTCAGGCAAGCCTAGGTAAGGTTGAAGAATAAGTAGACAAACGGCGCACCAAGGTGCGCCGTTTTTATTTAGATAATGGCATCCAGCTGTATGTATTTGCTGAGGTCTTTTTTCATTACTCCTGCCACATAAGGGATCTCACCTATCTTCGGAGCATCAATATTCTGCTCGAGGAAGTTAATGATATCGCGATAGTGCTCTTCGCAAGGGTTTACACGGTTGGCAACCCAGCCCACAATCTCGAGACCATCATTCTTAATAGTCTCAACGGTCAGCATGGCATGATTCAAACAGCCTAGCTTCACACCAACAACCAATACTACTGGCAGCTTTTCTTCAGCTACCCAAGAAGAGAGAAAACCGTTTTTAGAAATAGGCACACGCCAGCCACCCGCACCTTCTACCAGTACGAGCTCAGCCTTAGATTTATGCTGTTCAAGCTTCTCTGAAAGCAGTGCACAATCAACACTAGTGCTGTCGATTTCAGCAGCGATATGTGGAGAGGCAGGCGCTTTGAGCGCAATTGGATTCACCTCTTCGTAATCAAGCTCAATGCTCGCGGTTTGTTGCAAATGCAGTGCGTCTGAATTTCTTAGCCCCTGCTCTGTCATGTCTGAACCCGCCGCTACTGGTTTATAACCGATAGTGCTGATACCGCGTGCGTTAAATGCCTGCAAAAGTGCCTTTGATACTACGGTTTTGCCTACGTCCGTATCCGTACCGGCAACAAAAATTGTCTTACTCATTTATCTATGATCCCTAAACATACCCGATAAGTAGCCGGTAATTGTTGGTTTTGCTGGAACAGCTCTCGGTAGTGGTCATCCACTCGGCTCAAGATACTCGGCTTGGTTAGCCCAGCACTCCGCCCTGAAACGCGAGTGGCTCCAATCCCCTTCAGGTCTCGCATCAACTGCAAGGCCGAGGTATACCAGAGCGTAATTTTCGGGAAGTCTATTCGATAGTGGCTAGTACTCGATTGAGCTAGCGCAAATTTTATCTGCTTTTCTGATAAAAAAGTGTTCACATGTTGGTAATCATCTATACAGCGCCACGCCTGTTTCAGCTCAAACAGACTGCCTTCCGCTAAGGTAGAAAACAGCACTCTGCCACCAGATGCACATACCCGCTGCATCTCAATCAGAGGCTTTGTCAGGTCATCACACCACTGCACTGCTAGGCTAGAAACCACCAAATCAAAGTCATTGTCGTCAAACGGAATGGACTCGGCATCGGCAAGGCAATATTGCGCCGAGGCTCCGAGCCTTTGCTCAGCTTGTGACAGCATGGCACTTGAGATATCAAGGCAGGTCACCTCAGCGCCTCGTTGCAACAGTTTTTCCGCAAAGTATCCGGTGCCACTGCCAACGTCTAAAGCCTTAATGCCCGATAAATCGTCCGGCAAGTAGTCAAGTAGCCTCTCCACCACATCGCGCTGAAACTCGGCATGCCGATCGTAGTTCATGGCTGCTCGCCCGAAGGCTTCTGCTATCTCAAGTTTATGTTGCGTAAGTGCTGTCATACCGCCTCCGTCGAACCCAGAAGGCTCTTTAACGACTCTCCTAAAGCGCTAATCTGCTCTCGAGAGTGAGATGCGCTGAGCGTGATGCGAAGCCTTGCGGTATTTGCAGGCACCGTTGGCGGGAGAATGGCACTGACCCAATGACTACTGGCTTGTAAGGATTTAGCCACATATAGGGCATCGCCACTGCTGCCAATGATCAGTGGCTTGATAGGAGTTTGGGTGTCTACATAGCCTGCTAGATGACTCATCTGCTGTTGATAGCAGTGCTGCAGCTCCAATAGCTTGTCTCTTCGCCACTGCTCTTTTCGAACCTTACCTATGGCGTGGGTGAGCGTTGCTGCCTGCGCCGGGGGCATGGCTGTAGAGTAGACAAAGTGCCTAGCAAACTGAGTCAGATAATCTGCCGTCTCTTCGCTGCACAATACCGCCGCGCCAGAAATGCCCATCGCCTTACCAAAGGTCACCACTAACAGCTCTGGCTTAACGCCTGCATTGTGGGCGCTTCCTCGTCCCTCTTCTCCAATAACGCCGATACCGTGGGCATCATCAAGCATCAGCCACGCATCGTGCTCGCTACAAAGCTCGTGTACCTTGGCTAATGGAGAGGTATCACCATCCATGCTAAATACCCCTTCGGTCACCACTAGGTTATTTGTGTTCGACTGAAGAAGCCTTTCTAGTTGGCTCATGTCGTTATGTGCGAAGCGCTTCATCTGCGCATCACACAACACTCCCGCTTCCATTAAGGAGGCGTGATTGAGCTTGTCTTGGATAAGGGTGTCCGGTTTTTGTAAAAGGGAAAACAGAACAGCCTGATTAGCACTAAATCCGGAGTTGAATAAAATCGCTCTTGGATAATCAAGCCAATCACATAACGCATCTTGAAGCGCAGCGTGAGCAAAGCTTTGTCCCACCACTAGCGGAGACGCCGCGCTACCTGAACCATAGAACCCGAGATTCTGTTGCCAGGCTCTAACTAGGTCTTTATCCGACGCTAAACCAAGATAATCATTGCTCGAAAAGTTATTGAACCGCTTTCCTTCAAGCTCGATAAAAGCCGAGTTTCCATGGGCTTTGGCCGTTACTTGACGCTCAAGCCCCAACTCCCTGCGCTTCTGGTTCTCTTGGCGAATCCTCTGATCAAACGCTGGCATCGTAGAAAAGGTCTTCCTTGGTAGGTCTTGCTGCGACTCGCTCAACAACCCTGTCTAACAATTCGCTTTCTTGAATCTCATCGGGCTTCTGGCTCACTGCAGGCTGGCTATTAATACCCAGCTTTTTGAACAGTAGCATATCGCTATCTTCGGCTGGGTTTGGCGTAGTTAGCAGTTTACAGCCATAGAAAATAGAGTTCGCGCCAGCCATAAAGCAGAGCGCCTGCATCTGCTCATTCATCTTCTCACGACCTGCTGAAAGCCTAACTGCAGACTCCGGCATCATGATGCGAGCAACAGCAATAAGCTTGATAAAATCAAACGGATCTACCTCTTCAGCGTCCTCAAGCGGCGTGCCTTTGATCTTCACTAGCATGTTGATCGGCACACTCTCAGGGTGCACAGGAAGGTTGGCCAGCTCTACTAACAAACCCGCTCGATCCGAAAGGCCTTCACCCATGCCGATAATGCCACCGGAACATATCTTCATACCCGCATCACGCACGTGTGACAGTGTATTCAGCCTGTCTTGATAGGTACGAGTGGTGATGATGTTGCCATAGTACTCAGGTGAGGTATCTAGGTTGTGGTTGTAGTAATCCAGACCTGCAGTCGCAAGCTCTTTTGCTTGATCTGGACTGAGCATTCCTAAGGTCATACAGGTCTCAAGACCCAAGGATTTCACCCCTTTGATCATATCGGTCAAAAGAGGCATATCGCGCGCTTTAGGGTTCTTCCAAGCCGCCCCCATACAAAAACGGGTCGAGCCGGATTGCTTTGCCTTTTGTGCTGCGTCCAATACCCGCTCTACTTCCATTAAGCGCTCTTTATCTACGTCAGTGCGGTAGTGAGCACTTTGCGGGCAGTATTTGCAATCCTCTGGGCAAGCGCCGGTTTTTATAGAAAGCAACGTGCTCACTTGAACATAGTTGTGTTTTTGGTGATTGCGATGAATGGTCTGTGCTTGATAAAGCAAATCCATGAAGGGCTGAGCTAATAGTTGTTGTACTTGCTCTACTGTCCAGTCATGACGTAATTCCACTATGGTGTTCCTTTTTACCTGTTTTGATCACTTGGCTAGTCTATCGACGCCATGTACACTGTCAACAAAACAACACCACAAAAGTTTACTAATGCACAAAAATCAATCGAATATGGATTTATCGTTTGATAAACAACACCTCTGGCATCCTTACACTTCCACTCTAAATCCCCTGACCTGCTTTGGCGTTGAGTCTGCAAAAGGGGTAAAGATCAAGCTTGAAACGGGTCAAGAGCTTATCGATGGTATGTCATCTTGGTGGTCTGCGATTCACGGCTACTCCCATTCACAGCTCAATCAAGCAGCCCATTTGCAGATAGACAAGATGTCGCATGTGATGTTTGGTGGCTTGACTCATGAACCGCTATTGAGCTTGGAAAAAAACTGCTGGGACTTGCGCCTGATAACCTAGAGCATATTTTTCTCGCAGATTCTGGCTCGGTTGCGGTTGAAGTCAGCCTAAAAATGGCGCTGCAGTATTGGCATTCACTGGGGGAAAAGCGTCCTAAGTTTTTGACACTCAGACATGGCTATCATGGAGATACCTTCGCGGCCATGTCAGTGACAGACCCAGATAATTCAATGCATTCGTTGTATAAGGGGTTCTTGCCAGAGCATATCTTTGTAGACTCACCGACCTGTGGCTTTTTCGATGAGTGGGATGAAACTGACATTCAGCCTCTCGAAAAAGCACTAGAGAAAAATCATCAGGATATCGCCGCCATTATCCTTGAACCTATCGTGCAAGGCGCTGGCGGAATGCGCATCTACCACCCTAACTATCTAAAAGCAGTAAAAGCACTATGCGATAAGTATGGATTGCTGCTAATTGCTGATGAGATAGCCACTGGCTTCGGTCGAACCGGTAAGATGTTTGCTGTAGAGCATGCGGGAATAGAGCCGGATATCTTGTGTGTGGGTAAGGCGCTAACCGGTGGCTATATGACCTTATCTGCGACTTTAACCAGCAAAAAAGTCGCAGATACCGTCTGCAAAGGAGACGCTGGCTGTTTTATGCATGGTCCAACCTTTATGGGCAACCCTCTCGCCTGCTCGGTAGCCAATGCTAGCCTTGGGATTTTGCAGGAGGGAGACTGGCAACAGCAGGTTCATAGTATACAGACCCTGTTTGCCGAGGCTTTACCGAGTCTCAAACGTCATCCAATGGTGAAAGATGTGCGCTATCTTGGCGCTATCGGCGTGGTTGAAACCCACAAACCCGTCAATATGGAAGTGATCCAGCAGCACTTCGTAGACAGCGGAGTATGGATCCGCCCTTTTGGCACGCTTATCTATATGATGCCACCCTATATCATTGAATCAGATGAGCTAGGCGCTTTGATCGCTGCTATAGATGCGGCAGTTCAAAATCCTAAGTGTTTCAGCTAATTAGGAGTACACTGAACTAAAACCATCCACAAGCACGGCTATGCTGAGTAACTTGAATCTAAATCTCTTGCGCTCCTTATATGTACTTATCGATGAGTGCCACGTCAGTCGCGCCGCCGAGAGGTTGCATCTCACTCAATCTGCAGTCAGCCGGCAGCTTTCTCAGCTTCGTGAGGTGTGTAATGACCCCTTATTGGTCAGAAACGGCAACAGTCTTATACCCACTCAGAGGGCGACTGAACTTCATGGCAAAATTAAACTGTTGCTCAGCGATATCGATCACCTGCTAGAAGACAGTGTGTTTGACCCCAAGAACTGGGAGCAAAACATAAGCTTTTCTTCCAGTGACTATGTGGCGCAGTTTATCGTGCCCGAGCTAGTACAGCTGTTGAGCAGCGAGGCTCCAAAGCTCGATATCAATTTCAAGCTTTGGCAACCCCGTTATTTGAACCAGTTGATTGAGCAAGAAATACACCTCGCCTCGACCATGCTGCCGGATAGACCTGAGAATCTGAGCTCTGTGCAAATCGGCGAGGACTTTCCAGTTTGCCTGATGAATCACGCTCATCCACTCGCGGACAAAGTGAGGCTCAACGCTAAGGATTTGGTCGCTTTCGCTCATATAAAGATAACTGGAGGGGGTGACAAAGATTCAGAAGTTGATCAGATCCTAAAGCGCACAGGCTTTAAAAGGCGCATAGCCGTACGCTTGCCGTTTTTTCGGCAGCCCAAGCTACCCTTGCAAGCAGCGAACATTTACAGCTCCTTCCTGAACACATCGCCATTAATCTATGCAAAGATGCACCATTGGTATACAAACATCTCGAGTTGGACACCACACCGCACCGCTACTGGTTACTGTGGCACCCTAAATATGATCAGGACAAAGCGCACCTTTGGTTTCGTCAGCGCGTTTTAGAGATCATGAACCGCTCTGATTACTTGATAGGTTATGAATTAGAGTCATAGGCATGATTCCAAAGTTTGATTTCAAAGAATAGTTCTATTGCAATAGCCTTGTGATATCGGAAATAACAAGGAATCAAACAATGACCGTCTCAATTTGGCTATCACTTCTGGGTATCTGCATTCTTGGTGCTATGTCACCGGGACCCAGTCTTGCGGTAGTGACCAAACACACCTTATCCAGCGGACGCTTGCACGGTTTGACCACAGCTTGGTCTCATTCGTTAGGGATAGGTGTCTATGCCCTTGCAACCCTTTATGGTTTAGCTCTTCTTATTGAGAAATCACCGCAGGTGTTCGAAATCATCACCTATTTAGGAGCCGCCTATCTTGCATATTTAGGTTTCAAGGCACTGACATCTAAAGGGGGCATACTGGCTGCCATTCAATCTGGCTCTAAATCGAGCCTAAAACAGGCCGCTTCAGAGGCTTAATGATTTCGCTACTTAACCCTAAGATTGGACTTTTTTACATCGCGCTATTTAGCCAATTCATTTCCGTCGGCCACAGCTCTGGAGACAAAGCGGCGATAATCCTAACGCCACTAATCGTCGATGGGCTCTGGTATTCACTGATTGCTAGCCCAAAAATCATTGAAGAAATGCGTGCTAAGACACTGTGGATAGACAGAATCTCTGGGGTATTTTTACTCTTTCTCGCTGTGCGAATCGTCCTCTAATAAAAAACCTAGTGCAGAGCCGAGCCGTAAAGTTCACATCTAAGTTACTGAGCATTCTACAGGC
>BBSB01000020.1:0-81976 GCA_000830455.1 Vibrio sp. JCM 19236 | reverse complement strand
GGGTAGCGTTTGTTGGGCATTTCTACCGCGTTAGACACTTTTCATGTAGAACCACTACACCTAAAAGTGCCTGCCTTGTATAAATACCCAACAATTCGCTACAAAAACGAACTCAAAAAGGTCAACAGACCCTAATGTGCTCTCAACACTAAGAGAAGATAGGTGACACGCCATAGGTAGGCACCACCATGAGTAATATGCCTATGGTGATCAAAAACAGCCCTGCCAAACTTCTTGCCAAGCCGGTAAGGTTTCGCTGCCCCCCGACGCCTTAGTGTAATACTGGATTACCTTGCGGCCTGTAACGGTCAAAAAAGCGATTGTAGAGGTGGTGATCGCCGTACCTATTGCCATTAGAAACGCACCGATTACGCCCAGCCAATACAGGTGTGTCAGATTTGCAAAAAACAGTACCAAGATAGCGCCAGAGCAAGGTCTTAATCCTATGCTCAGGATAATCATCAGATACTCTTTGGGTTTAGAGATGGTATTTAACTCTGAAGCATCTGCAGAGTGCTTATGTCCACAGCCACAATTTGGTCCATGGAGGTGATGCTTAGCCTTGCTTGAGACATACAATCTCTTTATCGCAGTGTAGATAAGTTGAGTACCCAGCAGGCACACCACCACACCACTATAGGTTGCAAACTCGGTTACAGTGGCATTCAGCTTACGCATGGTTTGATGAAACACAAAGACAAAGGTACTCACCAATATCACCGCCACCAGTGCCTGAACCACAGCGGAGCAGATAGTAATAAAAATACCCGATTTAAGCTTAGTGTCGTTGGTAGCGAGATAAGTGCTGACCACTACTTTGCCATGCCCTGGGCCAAGGGCATGCAGTATCCCATATAAAAACAGACACCTAAGATAATAAGGTCAGCTTTGGTATCACCGGTATAAAACTGCTCGGTGAGATAATCTAGATAGACCTTTTGGAAGTGGATACTCTTGATCAGAATCGTAGGCCAAAGGAACCAAAGTGCAGCGATTACCAGCGTTAGTACAACAGAGATCAGCAGAATAGGCTTAGTGATACTCTCTGCTTTGGGTGAAGCGGTAAGCGGAGTGATTTTATTTATCTTCATAGTGACAACTGAAGTTAAGAGTTTGAGTGAATACTTTACCCAACTGATAATCTGGACTCGCATCGACTGGGAGTGTCATGGCTTTATTCACCTGTGCCACCGTTGGATGCGGCTCAATTAAGCTAGACGAGCAATTCCCCTCTAGCCCTTTAGAAAACTGCACATCACTAGCCGAATCCCAGGACATATCCACATAGTAGGTAGGATCAAAGATGCGTAGGGCCAGGGATTTGCCGTGAAACTGATAGGGTTTATCTAACAGCAGAGTAAAGTCCAAGATAGCCTTACCCTTTTCAACCCTTAGCGTTTCGTCAGAGACCTTTTGGTAGTCTAATGAATGCTTAGCTTCGTCCAAGTAGGTAAAGTTATGGGATGGCGACATGTTGTTGATAATGGATTTAGCTATCGCCTTGAGTGTCTGCTGTTGATGGTGAGGCGACATATCCTCACCATCAAACAAGTAGGCCGTTGTCATCCTATCGAACGTCCATTCCATCTTAAAACCATCAAGGGTTTTGTTATTCCCCAGAATCTGAGTCTTAGTGTCTATCCACGAGTGCGGATGAGCCAATGCTGAACCAGAAAAGGACAAGCCCAACAAAATTGCCATAATGGCTCGCAACTGGATATTGATAGGATGCTTCATCGGGCGCCTACTTCATGCTGTTCGCCATCACGGTTACGTTGTGCTTAAACGCTTTTACATAAGTGTTGGCTACATCAGATTGAGACAGAGCTTCAGGGTATAGCTCGCCGCCAACTTTAGCACCCGTCGCGGCGGCAACCTGCTTAACCAAACGTGGATCGGTTTGGTCTTCCATAAAGTAGGTGCTTACCTTCTCCGCTTTGATCTGATTAATAAGACCTGCGACATGTTGTGAACTCGTCTCTGACTCAGTCGAGAAGCCTTGAGGCGCCATAAATTCAACACCGTATTCAGCACCGAAATAGCCAAAGGCATCGTGGCTAGTCAAAACCTTGCGCTTTTCCTTTGGAATCGCTTTAAAGGTGTCTATCGCCCAAGTGTTCAGCTCATTTAGCTGCTTGATATAGGCCTCACCGTGCTGTTTAAAGTAATCCGCATCTTCTGGATCAGCCTTAATCAAGGCATTCATTACATTGGTGGCATAGGTCACACCGTTCGCCATGCTGTTCCATGCATGAGGATCGACCATCTTCTCGCCATCATCAATCATGCTGCGAGTCTGAATGCCTTCCGATGCGGTAATCACACCTCCCTTATAACCAGAGGCAGAAACTAGGCGATCAGTCCAACCTTCTAGACCAAGGCCGCTGACGAATACCACGTCTGCTTTGTTCAAGGTAACGCTATCTTGTGGAGTTGGAGAGAAGGTATGAGGATCGCTTCCCGGTCCAATCAAACTGGTTACCTTGACGTGCTCGCCACCCACCTGCTGTACAATATCACCTAGCACGGAGAAGCTTGCTACAGCATTTACAGTACCTGCCATAGCGGCACTGCTAGATACGAGCGCTAGCGTTACGCCAGCAAGTTTTAATAGTTTCATAGAGATTCCCCTAATAAGAATTGAGCCAACTACTGCCTTAGAATTCCTTTTTGCTTCCGCAAAAATAGACAGTATGAAAAAAAACATGGCGACCAATATAATTGCCGGACCGGAGGAATTGACTGATACCATGACCAAGTCAATCCCAATATCGAGCTCATAACACCAAACGATATTGCTAACGCCAGCATAATAGGCAGTCGATTAGTCCAGCAGCGAGATGAAATAGCAGGGAGCATCATAAGACCCACAGACATTAACGTCCCTAGAACCTGAAACCCAGCTATTAGATTTAATACAACCAATCCCATAAACAAGGCATGGAAATAAATTGAATATTTAGATGAATAGGTAGAGAAAAAGCTTGAATTAAAAGACTCATATACAATAGCTCGATAGAAAAGAGCTAAAATAATTAAGGTAATAGTGACTACTACGCCAATAAAAATAAGCGCACCATTATCTACCGCCAATAAAGAGCCAAATAACAGGTGCAAAAGGTCGATGCTGTTCTTGCGATAAGAGACAATAACCACACCTAATGCCAAAGAACCTAAATACAAACCTGCAAAGGTCGAGTCTTCATTGAGCCTAGCTCGTTTACTTAGCCAACTAGAGGTAAGCGCAACCAATAACCCTGCAAAGAAGCCCCCTAGCCCCATATAAAACAAAGACATACCAGCAAACAAATAACCAATAGCCACCCCTGGTAGTACCGCATGAGAAAGGGCATCCCCCACTAAACTCATGCGTCTTAGTAATAGAAAGATACCTAAGGGAGGCAGGCTAAATGAAAGAACAATACACGCCATAAGAGAGCGTCGCATAAAGCCAAATTGAATGTAGGCATCAAATATATGCATCGACATTAGCCGCGCTCCTTTTTAAGAAGATCTGCGCCTTTTCTGAAAGAAACGCAGCCCTGCTTAATATGGATAATGTCGGTAAAGTGACGCTCGACTAGAGAGATATCGTGCAGTACCGCGATTATGGTTTTACCTTGCTGATGCAGATCGATAATCAACTCAAGGAGCAACTTTTGCGTCTCTTCATCAATACCGACAAAGGGCTCATCCATCAGCATTATGGGTGCGTCTTGCACCAATAGCCGTGCAAACAACATCCGCTGAAATTGTCCACCGGAGAGTTGATCAATACTGGTCTTTTTCAGGTCTGAGATACCTACGTGCTGCAGTGCATTGTTTACTTTACGGACTTCATTTGATGTCAAGCGTTTGAGGATGCCTTTCCTAGGCCAACACCCCATAGAAACCACCTCGAACACGTCGATGGGAAAGTCTCTATCTAGATTTGATTGCTGGGGCAGCCAAGCGATGCCACTGTGCATACCAGAGCTGAATTCAATGTTGCCGGATATAGGTTCAGTAATACCGCAAATTGATTTTAGCAGGGTCGACTTACCCGCCCCGTTTGGGCCTATGATGCGGTTAAACTCGCCTTAGTGATAGTTCCGTTTATCGCCTCGGTAACTGGGCTATTTTGATAACCGATAACAAGATTATTAAAAAATATCATGCTAAAGCCACCGCCCATTTAATGCCCAGCCACAGGCAAGCCAATATCAAAACCAATCCCGCTACACGACCTAACGCCGATAGAGATATTAAATAAGTGTCATATTTGTGGTTTTGATTACTATTCATTGACTCTGTTGATACTGATGGCTTAACGAAAAATGTTACAACATAGCATCTACATTTATCCGCTTGGCTACAACGAACAGTTTTTAAACCGAACAAAAGACAATAAATAAAATCAATATAAGTGACTGATTTTATTAGAAAGCAACAATTAAACTCTTATATGTTCAATCTAACTTTCCTTGAATGGTTCTAATATTTATGATTTCCATCACAAATAAGATATATGCAATCGCACCAATAAATATGAATATTAATCCATATAAAAAAGGCATATATCAAAGGATATATGCCTTTTTATCGACCAGATTTTTAAACTAATTAAAGTCTTGAGTAATAAAATCTATACCAGTGGCACCATTTTTAGTGACGACCTTGAAAGACAAACCCGTAGTGCTTGAATCAGACATCTCATTCTGACAGTGACCTGCATGACCAACAAAGCTATTAGTACCTGCATTATTAAATGTTGAACTTTTAGGATCAGCATTCTTTACACCTGTGTATCCGAAAATCGCTTTTAGAGCCCCTTCAAAGGGCGTCGCCCCATAGGGTGTTACCGAAAACGCGTTCTGAGCACCACTCTTTACAATAAAATGCCCCTGTTTGTTCCTTGCTTGTTGCTCTAAGGTATTCTGCATGGCGTTGTGATAGGTATCATCACTCCAAGCCAATGGCGAGTTTGCTTGCTGCATACCTGCAGGAAAACCACCATGCCCCTCACAATAGCGCTTGCTTGAGCGGGCACAGTTAACCGCAATCATGGTCTGCATTTTTTGGCTATCAAGGTCAAAGCCTGTAGGAATATTGACGATTCGACACCACTTCTGGCTAGCAGATGCACCACCGCCAAACACAGTACCATCCAAAACAGCGTCAGGGTCTAACGAATTGAAATCAACCATCTCAGGGGGAAGTTGGTCATAAACGACCTTGCCTTGTCTATCCAGAGTTAAAAAGTCCTCCCCGGCATTCTTAGAAGCCTGTTGCCACTGAGCCAGCCATGCTTTACCAAATAGTTGCTCTACTCGAGAGGCCATACTATCCATAAGCCATTGATTTGCTTTCAAAGAGCGATGCTGCAGAAGGTCTTTGACCTCGCCAGAATCAAAGATAAAACTACTATTTAGATGAGTACTCTCAAACCTGTAAGAGGCAATTTTATTATTGCTGGCACTACACCCGTTCAAATATTCGTATTCAGTAATCGTGCCATCAACTGTCATACCATCGCTGTCTACATCTACAGACATAGAGTCTGACTGGTAGCAGTGCCAATCGTAGACCGAGCTCGAGGGTGAACCATCGTCGGTAATGGTCAGTGGTTGGTTATTATCAATGCTAAGATCCGCTTGTGAGGCCGTTAGCCCATTGAATGCCTTATTTGGTATTAGCAGTCTAGCTATACCTGGCCCTGTGCTTGCAAAGGGTAAATCGTTTGCCGTCATATCCTTTACCGTCAGGTAATAAAGGGTATTCAAGGCATCAGACAAGGCAGAAGTAGACATCTGCGCCTGAGGTGAGCCTTTTTGTTTTCCATGATGTTGATTACTAAAATCCCATCCGTCGTTACAGCCATTTAGTAGCGCCAAACAAATCAGGCAAACTAGGCCTCGAGCCAAATTCATAATTTTCCCTAACCATTAAAAAATGCGTAGAGTAAATCTCAATTCAGTGACTAAGGACGCTTGAAGCTTTGATCTCATATTTGGAAGCACAAAAAACCGCCCGGTTAAAGGCGGCTGTTTCCTCTCTCATCACGTTAAGCGCGTTTATGATGGATTCGACCTCTTTCTTGGCTATCGTTCATGATCTCGCTATCCATTTCTTTGCTTTCATAAGCTTCAATCATTGAATCATCTGCCATTGGTTTTGAACTGTGGCCTCGCATGTCATTGCTGTTGCCTGAACGATTCTCTGCAATCAAAATGCTAGAGCCAAATAGGTCATTAAATGAAGGTGCATCGGCAGCCGATACCGCTGGAGCGAATGCTACGACAAGTGAAGTAATAACAGTAACTTTTAGGTTCATGTGAACGCCCTCTTAAACAGTGTTAAAGATTTGAGCGCCCCTATTTTCCGTACCGCGATGCCACGTTGCCAAAGTTTACACTTCCTTGGTATCAACTCGGCTCAACCTAGAGCTAGGGACTGGGAGTACTTACGGTTCGAAATCTTTATTGGATCAAGATCCCACTTTTCTCCGCATCAACTGGACAAAATACATCCATATTGACCTCTCAGATAATGAGACCTAGGTCACAGCGAAAAACTTTCAAAAATAAAAAATCCACCGCTTGGGTGGATTTAAATGATTGATTTAATTGAGATTAGCTATCGTCTTCAGTGAAGTTTGTCGGTAGCGTTTTCTTCATCTCATTCCAGATCTGTGCACTGTCCATACCGTAGTGACGAACAAGAGCAGGAATCGCATCGCGCTGACCCTCTTCACATACTCTCAGCAGATCTTTATAGAACTTAAGTGCTAAATCACGCGCTGCTGGGTTAGAGAAGTAGTAGGCACCAACACGGTCATACAGCTTACGCAGACCATTAAAGATCAAGCCGTAGATCTGGTTACCAGAGTGGAAGGCAAGATGTTGGAACAACATGTAATCGTAATAGTTGAAGGTTTTCGCGACCAAGATAGCGTCACGCTTTAACTCATCCTTCTCGTTGTCTTCTTTCACGTTCTGCGCGATCTTATCGGCAAACGGGAAGCTCTCCATAAAGGCAGCATGAGATTCAGCTGCAACTAGAGCTTCACATGAATCGATAACACGAAGTATGGTCTCTTCAGACTGCTCTTTATTTACCTTAAATGCATAGCGCATAAAGATAGGGCTAATATTGGTGCGCGCTGCAAGCAGGTCTTCAACGATGCTGGTTGCGTTGTCTGCATCCAGTGTCATCAAGGTATCTAGGATATGCAGACCTGAAGTCTCCATAAACTGATTTACTTTAGTTGGTTTACCGTGCTGAATGGTTAGCCAACCATCACGCGCTAGACGCTGAAGCACCTCACGTAAGGTAGTACGTGTTACACCAATCAGTTCAGATAGTTCGCGTTCAGCGGGAAGAATTGAGCCTGGAGCGAAACGGCCGTTCCAGATGCTCTCGATAATGTATTTTTCTGCAAAACCGGCAGGGCTCTTTGCCTTGATTACCATGTTAGGTTTAATTTTTTTGATTCAATTTAAACTCATCATACCACTTTAATCACGTTTGTCTAAACCAGAGCAAAGTAAGTTGTGAGTTAAATCATTAACGGTTCACAGTCATTAGTCAGAATGATTTTTACAACAGAAATTTTAAATAATTATCCTCAATTTCAAACAAATCATTTGTACTACCAAAATCAGCCAGATACACAATTCACCGCATAATTGTATGACTATTGAAATATTTAACTTATCTAAAAATTAACCAATATTCATATTAATCAACAACTTACACATAAAATATTGTTGTCAATTTAAGATACCCACCAAACACACCCAGTAAACCCCACAGATCACCAAAAGAGCACCAAAACCCTAGAAAAAAGCTCTTTTTATGTGTTTTTTATCATTAACACGAGCTAAATCACACTATAGTGTTGACTGATTTTTTATAAGCGTAAAGTTGCGCAAAATCACGGTGAGTCATGAGTCAAAGAAACGCACTCTTTTGCTGATTGCTCACCCGCTTTGCAACTATCAAACCTAAAGAGAAGTGTTATGCCGTTGAGTCTAGGAAACGCTTTTATCAAGAACTTCCTTGGTAAAGCGCCAGATTGGTACAAGGTTGCCATCATCGCCTTCCTGATCATTAACCCTATTGTGTTCTTTTTTGTCGACCCCTTCATCGCGGGCTGGCTACTAGTTGTTGAATTCATATTCACTCTAGCTATGGCACTTAAATGCTACCCACTACAACCTGGTGGTCTGCTTGCTATTGAAGCAGTAGCCATGGGGATGACCACTCCCGAGTTGGTAAAACACGAATTGGTTGCCAATATTGAAGTGCTATTGCTACTGATCTTTATGGTTGCTGGCATCTACTTTATGAAGCAACTGCTTCTGTATATCTTTACCAAGATACTGCTTGGCATCCGCTCTAAGATCCTTCTTTCTGTCTCTTTCTGTGCGGCGGCGGCTTTTCTATCTGCATTCCTAGATGCACTGACTGTAATCGCGGTAGTGATCAGCGTAGCGGTAGGTTTCTACTCTATCTACACAAGGTAGTATCGGGCAAGGGCACAGCCAGCAGTCACGACCACACCAAAGATGAGCACCTTAACGAACTAACTCGTGAAGACTTGGATGACTATCGTGCCTTCCTTCGTTCACTGCTAATGCACGCTGGTGTAGGTACCGCGCTTGGTGGTGTAATGACAATGGTAGGTGAGCCACAAAACCTGATCATCGCAGACAGGCAGGTTGGGAATTTGGTGAGTTTATTGTGCGTATGCTTCCAGTAACTCTACCTGTTTTCTTCGCGGGTCTGCTTACTACAGTATTTGTAGAGAAGTTTAAGATCTGTGGCTACGGCGCAGAGCTTCCAGAACATGTACGTAACATACTTGTAGACTACGACCGCGAACAAAAGCAACGCCGTACTAAACAAGATGTAGCTAAGCTTTGGGTTCAAGGCGCTATCGCTGTATGGCTTATTGTAGGCCTAGCGCTTCACCTAGCGGCTGTAGGTCTTATCGGTCTATCGGTTATCATCTTTGCAACGGCCTTTACTGGTATTATCGAAGAGCACGCCCTTGGTAAAGCGTTCGAAGAGGCTCTGCCGTTCACCGCGCTTCTAACCGTATTCTTCGCCATCGTTGCGGTAATCATTGAACAAGACCTGTTCGCTCCAGTTATCGACGCTGTACTGGCGGTTGAAGATCAGAACTCTCAGCTTGCGCTGTTCTACGTAGCTAACGGTTTGCTGTCTATGGTTTCTGACAACGTATTCGTGGGCACTGTATACATCAACGAGGTTAAAGATGCGCTAATCAAAGGCGTTATCGACCGCGAGCAGTTTGACCTTCTAGCGGTAGCCATCAACACAGGTACTAACCTACCGTCGGTAGCAACGCCAAACGGCCAAGCAGCCTTCCTATTCCTGCTGACCTCTACCCTAGCACCGCTTATCCGATTGTCTTATGGCCGCATGGTAATCATGGCATTCCCGTACACTGTAGTGCTAGCGATTGTGGGTATGATCGGCATCATGTTCTTCCTAGAACCTATGTCGGCAATGTTCCTAGATATGGGTTGGATCAGCGATAAGCCTATCCCTATGGACAATGCAGTGCTGCCTGCAGGACACCACTAAAATCTGTGGTCCTTTGCGTTCATTTTTGTAGGGAATTGTTGGAACTCTTTACCGAATAGATGTACTAAAAAAGGACGCATCAAGCACAATAACTGAAACCGGCGTTTACTCGCCGGTTTTTTATTTTTAAACTGATTTTAGTTTAGTGGGTTCGGACGCCCGATTTAGGAACAATTAATGCTCGATTCTCTGTATCAATTCTCTCGCAACCGCCTATCTTGGTTGCTGCTTCTTCTCGTAATTATCGCCCTAGAACTTTGCGCACTCTACTTCCAACACGTCATGATGCTAGCGCCTTGTGTTATGTGTATCTACGAGCGTGTGGCCATGTTTGGCATTGGCTTTGCCGCCATCATTGGCATGATAAACCCAAAGAACAATGTGCTTAGATTGGTTGGTCTAGCAGGCTGGATAACCTCTAGCTTTAAAGGTTTACTCCTTGCGCTAGAGCATGTGGACTATCAGTTCAATCCATCCCCGTTTAAAACCTGCGATATATTTGTGAACTTCCCGGATTGGGCACCACTCAATCAGTGGGCACCTTGGCTGTTTGAGGCCTATGGCGATTGCAGCAAGATCGTTTGGCAGTTCCTAGACCTATCGATGCCACAGTGCTCGTGATCATCTTTGGTATCAGCCTAGTGTTCAGCGTGCTGTTTTCAGCCGTTCAACTGGTTGGGCTTAAGAATCGATAAAACAAAAAACGCTCCGATACCATCGGAGCGTTTTTTAGGTCTTAATTATTCGGCTAGGTGCTGCTTGAGCACCTGCATCACTCCATCGTCGTAATTACTTGGAGCGGAGAATCTGGCTATCGCTTTCACCTCTGGGTGGCGTTCGCCATAGCATAGGAATGATAGCTTACCTTCAGCATCTCGATATCATTCAGATAATCACCAAAGCTCATTGTTTGCTGTTCAGTAAAGTCAAAACGGTTTTGCAGTTGCTTTATTGCATCACCTTTGGAAGCACAGATATTCATCAAATCAAGCCAGATACGACCGCTAATTACTACTTGGTGAGTTTGAGCAAATTTAGGCGCGAGTTTAGGATAAACCAGCTCTTCTGTACCGCCGAAATGACAAACTGCGACCTTGATAAAGTCATCCTCTATCGAGAGTACATCTTCAACATACTCGCATCTATGGTAGTAATGTTGGATCTCTTCAAGCGCTACAGGGTCCTGTGTTTCAATATAGGCAGAACGCTTACCGCACAGAACAAGATAGGCATTGGGGATCGCTCTAACTGCATTTACTATTTCTACGATTTCTTGTTTTGGCATGGTGGCACTATACAGCTCTTCGCCTTTATGCATCACAAAGGTGCCATTCTCAGCGATGAATAGCATCTCATCTTGCACCTTCTCGAAGGTATCTCGCAAACTGTAGTATTGACGACCTGATGCAGCCGCAAACAAGATGTTATTGTGCTTCAGCTGTTCAAACACACTAAAGAAGTCCTTAGGTAGCTCGCCGTTTTCATTTAGCAAAGTTCCGTCCATATCCACGGCGACGAACTTAATTTTTTGTTGTGTCATAAGCCTACTTATTACTGTTTATCTAAAAGGATTTGGGCAACTGGTCGGTAGACCAAGCGATCATTGAGGTGAGTGCTTTGCATTAAAGCAACCGCCTTGGAGGCTACTCTCATCTCTGGCCCATTAAGCTCTGAAACCGGCACCTTGAGGCGCAGATTTCGGCCCAAGGTAATATGTGGACGATACTCCCTGTCCTCAATACTAAAGCCAAGATTTATTAAACGCGCTCTCAGATCAGACTGCAATTGATGGAGGCTCGGGTCCTCAACCACCCTAGCCCAAACTAAGCCTTGCTTAAATCGCCCAAAGCCGACCAATGTTAGAGTATTGGGCATATCAGGTAAACCGAGAAGTTGCTGCTTTAATATCTCTACCTTACCATCGTCTTTAACCTCACCGATGAAATCTAAGGTAAGGTGTAGGTTGTCCTGACGCACCAAGCGGCCACGATACCTCTGCGCTCGCAACAACTCTTGAAGCTGAGCTATCTCTTCTTGGGCTGCATCATCGAAGATTAAGGCATAGAACAGGCGCAATCTCTCTCCTACGAGCATAAAAAAGGCCAGTCGTTTGACTGGCCATGCTATTAATTCTTTTCGGTATTACTGGATACCAACGATCAACCAAGGTGCGTTTGGTTGAGTTAGGTCACGCTCAAGGTGCCAAACATCGTTGATGTCTTCTTCAATACCTTCCACGGCATCGCGATAACGACCCGTAAATTGTAGGCTAAGTTGCGCTTTAGAAGCGTCGTAGTCCGCACGTACAATCTCAGCATCCACATACATAACATCAGTATGCTGCTCACCCGCATAGGAAGCACGTTCTGCTTTTAGCTCGGCAAACAGAGCAGGCGCCACGTATTCTTCAATAGTGTGCAACTCATTGTGGTTCCAAGCGCCTTGCAGGATACGGTAGTGCTCACGAGAACCGTTAATAAACGCAGCATGGTCAAAACCCGGTGGATAGTTGTGTGGAACGTCAGATTGAGCGTTAGCACCAAAGCCACCTTGGAAAGCGTTGTTGCCAGTGTTGTTAGACTGGAAGCCTTGATCAGCCTGCTGACGGAACTGAGCATCGTGCTGAGAACCGTTTGAGTATGCTGGACGTTGCTGATTCATACTGCCCGCTTTTGCACCCAGCATGCCACGTAGGAACTTGAACAAGAAGAAGGCAATCAAACCAATGATCAGGATATCCATGAATTGGATACCTTCAAACGCGCCACCAAAGAAGGCAGCAAGCAGGCCACCCGCCAACAAACCGCCTAGAAGACCACCCATTAGGCCGCCTTTTCTAGAGGTTGGGTTTTGTGTGCCCTTGTTGTTGATCGAGTTAGTGTTGGTTGGATTTGCCTTCGGCGCAGGAGCCGTTTTAAAGCTCTTACCAAAAGATTTACCACCGCCGAATCGTTTAGCTTCTGTTGCTGGTGCGAACACCATAGAAACAGAGACTAGCACCATCGCCATGATAGAAAAAATTCGTTTCATAATGTCTCTTCACTTTTGAATTTCAGCAATATTACCTATTAGAGCTCAACAATTAAACTTGGTTTCATGTTTCAAATGTTAAATTTCTTTGCAACCTTGCTCTATTTCACACTATTTTTAATGCAGTAATAGAATATACATTATTCTAGATAGAACTTTGTAGTCTATACAGAAGGTTTTGTCGCATAGCCGTGCTTTGATAGCTATCATGGACGCTTTCGCTAACCAGCCCTTTAAAATTAAGCCATGCAACATATTTCAGCAAAGCACCTGCTTTTTCTCGCTCTCATAGCGTGCTTTACACCTTGGCTACATTCTCCTTCCGCTTTGGTTTTAGGTCTTATCCTGTCACAGCTCGGATTGGTTCCTGACACCCTGCCTATCTCTAAGTGGACCAAGAAGCTTTTGAGCTACTCCATCATAGGGTTGGGCTTTGGTATTTCTTTGTCTGAAGCCTTTCAAGCCACTAGCAGTGGTATCGGACTTATCGTCACCACTATCTTTGTTACCCTGATTCTGGGAACTTGGATCGCTTTAAAGATAGGGCTTGATAAAAAGACGGGCTACCTTATCTCAAGCGGTACTGCTATCTGTGGGGGAAGTGCAATCGCGGCGGTTTCTCCAGCAATCAATGCCAACGCCAACCAAACTGGTTTAGCCCTTGCGACTGTGTTTGTGCTCAACTCTATTGCACTGTTTATCTTCCCTGTTATCGGTCATGCTCTAAACATGGACCAACACACCTTTGGTATGTGGGCCGCCATCGCTATCCATGACACTTCGTCGGTAGTGGGTGCTGCAGGCGCCTATGGTGAGGAAGCGTTAAAAACAGCCACTACGCTTAAGCTTGCGCGCGCCTGTGGATCATCCTGTTGCTTTGATGAGTGCTTGGTATTTCGGTAAAGGCAATAAAAAGATTCAGGTGCCTACATTTATCTTCCTATATATCGCTGCCGTGGTGGTGAGTGACCTGCTACCGCAGTTTCAGGCGGTGTATGATGTGACCTTCTCTATTGCTAAGCAAACCCTGGTTGCCTGCCTATTCTTAATTGGTTCGGCTATCTCACTAGAGCAGGTCAAAGAGGCCGGTATGAAGCCTATGCTATTTGGTATTGGTCTTTGGGTTGCCATTTCAGTGGGTTCCCTGCTCTGGCTTCTATAACACCTTGTCGTACTGACTCGGCCTCACCCTAGACTTCATTCTTAGGCTCGCCTTTTTCGGTGAGCCTAATTTGTATGCGCCAAATAAAGCAAAGCCATACCCTAGCGCTTCCGCTATCGAACCTACCAAGCCTTCATTGAGTAGCGCTACAATCAAGCAGCTTGCCACTAATGCCCATGTCCATTTCATAACTCATTCCAAACAACCCTGTTGGAAGGAATTATGCGCTTGTATAAGGCTTTGAAAAAATTCCCTTTTGCTCTATCTCATAACAAATTCGATTATGGATTACTCAAAGGTCATCTAAATACTCAGCCAGTTTCTTACGCGAAACCTTGATGCCTTGGGATAAGAATTGAGACGGTATCAGATGGTAATCTTGCGGGAGCTTGAACCTTTGCAGGGTTCGCGCACAGTGATTTTGAAGCTCTTGTTTCAATTCTTGGTTAAGCTCATCAGGCCCCAAAATCATAGCGACAGGTCTATGACCAAAGGTGACGTCTTCAACCGGAATAATAAAAGCCTGCTCAATATCAGGATGACTAAGAAGTACTCTCTCTATTTCTTCACAGTGAATGTTTTCGCCACCGGAGATGAACATATTATCGGCACGACCAGCAATGCAAAGCTCACTACCTATCCAGTACCCCAAGTCTTTGGTATCAAACCAGCCATCTTTTAGAGTTAGAGGTGTTAACTCACCTCTTTGCCAATAGCCTTGGGCCAAGGTGTCACCCCTAACCCAAATCCTATTTTGCTCTAGTTTTAGTTCGCGATTAGGTAGTACTGTGCCAACACTATCTATCTCGTTGACCTGCTTTGCCGTGACCGTAGAAGCCATCTCCGTCATACCGTAGCCTGCCCAGGTTCTCACTCCAAACCTAGCGGCTTCGATAGCCAGTTGATGCGGAATGATGACGCCACCGAGAAGGACAGTTTTAAGGTCACCCAAACTCCCTGAATCCAGCGCACGCTGCAATTGAGTCGGCACCATAGAAGTGTGAGTGATGCCGTCAAGCTCGAGAGCCTTGCCCTGTTTGAGCTTTAAGGCGCAGCCAGAAAACAGCCAGCGCCATACAATCGCTAAGCCAGAAACATGGAACATGGGGAGCGACAAAAGCCAACGGCTAGATGTATCGAACTCAAGCGCACCTTGGATACCACTGGCAGAGCTTAAATGGTTGTGTACGCTGTGGGCGACAGCCTTAGGCTCTCCAGTTGAGCCTGAGGTAAAGATAAGGCTGGTGAGGTTTTGCTCGGAGTAGTTCTGCGTTTCAAGCCCCTGCTCTAAAGCAAAATCAATCTCTAGGGCTCCATCAAGTGTCAGAGATGTATTTGGGCAAAGGAATACAGCTTTTGCTCCAGAGGTTTGAATGCGCTTATCTAATTCAGGGGTAGGCAGTTCAGGTACTAGCGCACAGGTAACTCCCTGTTCGATGCAAGCCAGATAAACAAGGATCAATTCAAAGGAGCTGTGCGGTGTGATTGCCAACAGCACATCACCTTTAACAAAACCTTTTTCTTCAAGCTGTAGTTGAATTCCGCCGACATGCTGGGCTAACTGATGCCAAGTGAAGTCGCCCTTGTTACATACAAGGGCAAGGTTACTGGAGGCTTTTCTTACCGCTAGTGGGCTTTTACGCGTCACTTTGCTGGTGCCAAACCATGGTTTGCTCAGCAAGGCTAGCGATAGGCAATTCACTGCCTGGCCATGGGGTATGAAGCTGCTTTTGGAACAGCTGAAGGGTATCTAAGCCCGGTAAGGTCATTGGGGTAAACTGCTTAGCAAATCGAGCCAATTGGGTAAGACCTAAGCTAGATTCTAGGCTAGAGCTTACCACTGCAGTCAGACCAAGAGACTGCGCCTCTTCAATCAGATGAATACAGCGGTCGATATTCCCTACCAAGCTCGGCTTGATAACTATCGCCTTAGCACCGGTGAGTTGCCCAAAAGAGAAGTCAGGATTCTTCACTGCATTTTGCAGGGTTTCATCCCACGCAATCGCCATTCCGCTCTCTAAAGCAAAGGTGATGCTATCGCTTGGCTTCAAGCATGGCTCTTCTAGAAAGCGAATACGTGAGCGATTATCCGGCTTCACATACTTGGCAAACTGATTCGCCTTTTCAAGACTCCAAGAACGGTTCGCATCTAACCGCAAGTGCAGGTCTGGAATGGATTCTAGAAATAGGTTTACCAAGATGCCATCGCGGATAGGCTCATATAAGCCAACCTTGATCTTGGCTATCTTCTCTCCCGGGAGTTGGCTTAGTGCAGGTAGCAGGTCGTCAGGGTCACCTGAGCAGAGCGGCGCAACCTGATAAAAGCCCTCTTCTCGCAATAAGCCTTGCAGTTCATACTCCGCCATAGATAAACCCCAAGCCACAGATGGCAGGCTTGAATGACTATCTAGGGCTTCACCCTCTACCCATTTTGAAAGCCTAGAGACGGTCTCAGTGAATGCTTGGTCTAAGGTTTCGATACTAAAGCCAGGAAGCGGGGCAACTTCACCTAGGCCTGTTTTATTGTCCTCGACTAGCTCGACGATCCACCCCTCTCTTTGGGTCAGTTTCTTATCTCTCAATACCACGCCGCTGTCCATTGGCAACTGGTAGTGGTAAATATTAGCCTTTCTCATCGTTATTATTTTCCTAAGCTAAGTCTTCAGGGAAGAGTCTAATTCATCACTCAAAATCTGCGTCAGAACCGTGATAAATTTCTGTGATTGCTCCTTGTGGGCATTGTGCCCAGCATCTTCAACTAGATGATATTTAAGACCAAATTCCCGATATAAATGTCTAAACTTGGTATCTTTCTCGCCTACCACAAACGCCATTGGTAAACCTTCCAATCTCGGCATCAAATAAGGCTGCTTAGCCAGTGAGCTTGCTCGCATCACCTTAGCTAGCGCCGCTCCACTATTGTGAGACCGCTCCTCCACCAACTTAGCTCTTTGAGTTTGAGTCAGGTGAGAGAAAACCGGCTGGCGATACCAACCCTCAAGAACCTCTGCAATGGGGTCATGGGTAAAGCGTTCAATCCAAGCGCTATCGTTGTGCCAACGCGTCTCTCTATCAGACCGGCGAAGCAGGCCAAAGTTTCCACCCTCAACCACCAGCTTACGAATATTCAAACTGGCGCACACTTGTGGGTCAAACTGTACATCAGCACCCTCGCGCCCAGTGAGTATCCCACCAGCACTAGAGGACGTTTCGATTTAGCCAAGGGCTTGAGTTCAGAAAGAAGATAAGCAGCAAAATCGTCAAGCGATTTTGGCTCTAGATCTTGCTTTTTACCGTGACCTGGAAGGTCAATACAGTGCCCCTCAGCCCAACTTGGTAATTGAGAGATCACCTGACTCCAGTCTTCACTGCTACCCAGAAAACCATGCACAAATACAATATTGACCTTGGTACGCTTGCTCATATCAGAGTGCGCGTATCTTGGCAGTGATGGCGCGAATATGCTCAGTCGCTTGCTCTGGGGGGTGATGACTTCAATGAGCAAGGTATTGGTACCCGAATCTCTGTGCTCAGAGATCTTAGTCTTCAGAGTTTCGAATTCGGCGACTTGCGCATAGTCCAAACCAAACTGCTTAGCCGCATGCTCAAACTGATAGCCATGTGGCATTTGATACAGTTTCTGCTTATGTGAGGCATCCACAGGAAGCATGTCGAAGATAGCGCCCCCATCATTGTTGATGACCAAGATAAGGTTGTTCTTATCTCTATGCAGGGACAGTGAATTGAGATCGTGAAGTAGCGAGGTATCACCCAGCATTAGAAGGGTTCGTTCACCGATAGCACTGGAAACCCCGGCACAGGTAGCAACAAGGCCATCGATACCCGACGCACCGCGATTCGAGTAGACCTCACCTAGGGCATGTTGGGAGAACATATCCACCAAGCGAACGCCTAAGCTGTTGCCGATAAACAGGTTATATTCTTCACTGAGCTCTGAGAGTTTACTGGTGAGTTCCAGTTCAGACAGAGCCTCTGAGGCGTGCGCATTTACCTGCGAAGAAACGACCTCTTTCCATTTCTTCAAGCCATTACCCCAACCCGAGGTATCACTATTACTCATGGTTTTGGGCCAGCTCACACCATGGGCACGAGCCATGGGTAAATGGTCTGGGTTTAGCCTGCTTGGTTCATCGCTGATCAATAAATAGCGGTCCGGTGACCAAACCCCAGCCTGCTTCTTAATAAAGGCGAGTAGACGCTTTGAAACCAATCGAGCACCAAATTGAAGAATGACCTCACACTGAGCTAGAGCTTTGTTCGCCATTGAGCTTTGTAGCCAAACATCATAACTCGCCCAGTCTGAGCTCTGACCCGATTGCGGGTCACACAAGATTGGCCAGCCAAGCTCTTCAGAAAGTGCTTTCGCATGTGTTGCCTGCCCAAGAGTGGTGCTTCCCACCACAATCAAGCCCTTACGGTTGTGGTGAATTGAAAGCCATTGCTCTAAATCGAATCTAGCGTTACTGCGAGTAAAGTCATCGCTATAACTGGTGACAGACTCTAGCCATTTTTTCGGAACCTCGTCTATATCAGCAAGAACAACAGGCTCTTCTGTATACAAAGGCTCAGGAAAGGCGCAATTGATATGTATGGGACCTGCCACTTGCGCGAACAAAGCGTCATCTAGGGTGCTGAGTAGCCAATTAAAACTCTGTTGCGGGCTTGGACTAGGTAGTTCAATGCTCCTAACCACATGGCTAGAGAAGATATTTGATTGCACTATCGCCTGGTTGGCACCACAACCTACCAAGTCTATGGGGCGATCCGCAGTCAATAATATTAACTTCTCTCCGGTCAGGTTGGCTTCAGCCACCGCAGGGAGCAGATTGGCGACTGCGGTACCTGAGGTCACCACTACAGCAACCGGCGCCTTGCTCGCCTTGGCCATACCAAGCGCATAAAAACCTAAGCCACGTTCATCAAAATGAGTATGAAGATTAAGCTTAGGGTTGAGCTCTGCCTCTAGAGTTAGAGGCGTGGAACGAGAACCGGGAGCAACGCATACCTCAGAGACACCAAATCGTGTTAACTCTTCTAATAAAGCCGCGCTCCAAACGCGGTTTAACTGCGCCTGTCCCAATGCGTTAATTGAGATCATGACGCTTGTTCCAAGATACTTTGCTCTGTGATGAGACTTAGCAGTGTAGACATCTTTTTATCTAGCTCCTGCCACTCGTGCTCAGCGTGCGAGCCAGGAACTATGCCAGCCCCAGCAAACAGACTCAGACGTTTTCCTTGCACCAAGGCACTTCGAATAGCCACACAAAACTCAGCCTCTGTTTCACTGATATAGCCTACAGACCCTGCATACCATGCTCGGGCAAAGGGTTCGTTTTGTTCAATAAACTCGAGAGCCTGACCACGAGGCAAGCCGGCTACGGCTGCCGTTGGCTGCAACGCTTGTAGAAGCTTGCTTCTATCTGCATGGGCGGTAAGCTCTGCCTGTATATGGCGCTTAAGATGCTGGACCCTACGCAGGCGCACCAAGCGAGGTTCCTGCTCCACATCCACTCGCTGACAGAATGGTGTTAAACGCTCAATAATGTCGTCGACAACGTATTGGTTTTCTTGAAGGTTTTTCTCATCCTGAATTAGCCAATTCGCCAGTTCTAGATCTTGTGAAGGGTTAGCATCACGACCAATAGTGCCGGCCAGAGCTTCAGTTTCAAGTAGGCTACCTCTACGACTGTATAGCCGCTCTGGTGTCGAACCTATAAAGGCATGCTCGGCATCCAACTGCATCAAGAAATGGAAGCTGTGGCGATTTTGCTGTCGACTGAGATCAAGCAGTTCATAGCCCTGCATGGGTGCACTTAGGCTGATTACCGTCTGCCTTGCTAACACCACCTTTTTCAGTTCAGTCTCTTCAATGGTCTTGAGCGCAAGGTTCACGTTGCGCTCCCAATGCTCTTTACTCGGAGTATGTTGCACCGACTCCACATCCGGCATCTGATTAAAACCAGCTGTCAGATCTGCACTAAGTCTATGGATTGCTCTACGCAGTGAGTCCTTATCTTCCAAAAGATTGGCCGCGATAAACCATTGATCACGACGCCTTAGAAGCTCAATCTGAGGAAGGAAAAAGTAGGATGACAAACAAGCATCATGCTTGCTTGAACGCGGAAAGGCATAGCCGCCCCAGATTCTTTGATTGCTACTTAAAACAGAGTAGGCAGGGTTAATATCACTGAAGGTACGTGCCTGACCAAGGGCTACAGTTTCTTCGGTGGTGTCCCTGGACTGCCAGTAAAACTTAGGAAAGACGGCCTGTTTCGCCATCCAAGGCACGACATGATCCGCGTGCACTGACTCTATGGGTAATTCGATACGCGTGGTTTCAATGGAAGCGGCTTCGACTTCCTCTAGCAACGTTTGAATGGCGTGAACCAAGTTAGGCAAGGTTACCTCTAACTCTCTGTTTTTATATGAATTGCAGTGCGCTTACTCTAGGTCGCTTAACCCATCAGATCAAGCCACTTACTTTCAATTCTAGAGCAAACTTTGATTTTATACCTGAAGCAAAAATTCTTGTTTAGATTTACGTATTAACTCAGTTACTTAGTACAGATTTTTCTACTAAAAGTTGGGGAATTGGTGTAATTTGATCTTATTCACACCAGATAAATCTAAGGGTTAACAATGAATAATATCGAGATGTCGTCAAAACTCGATAGTGTATGCTATGACATTCGTGGTCCTGTACTCAAGCATGCTAAACGCATGGAAGAGGAGGGGCACAAAATACTAAAGCTAAACATTGGTAACCCCGCCCCATTCGGCTTCGATACCCCAGATGAAATCTTAGTCGATGTACTGCGTAACCTCCCTACTTCACAGGGTTATTGCGACTCAAAGGGCATCTATTCTGCGCGCAAAGCTGTGGTTCAATACTATCAACGCAAAGGACTTCGTTCTCTTGATGTTGAAGATGTGTACATGGGTAACGGTGTATCTGAGCTTATTGTGATGGCGATGCAGGCCTTGCTGAATAATGGCGATGAAATGCTAGTACCAGCACCAGACTATCCGCTATGGACTGCAGCAGTATCGCTATCAGGTGGCAATCCTGTTCATTATATCTGCGACGAAGAGTCAGACTGGTTCCCAGATCTTGAAGATATCAAAGCAAAGATCACTCCAAAGACTCGCGGTATCGTGCTGATCAATCCAAACAACCCAACGGGCGCTGTGTATAGCCGTGATTTCCTGCTCAAAGTTGTTGAGATCGCTCGCCAGCACAAGCTGATCATCTTTGCCGATGAGATCTACGACAAGATTCTTTACGATGGTGCAACTCACACCTCGATAGCGACTCTTTCAGAGGACGTGGTAACAGTAACTTTCAATGGTCTATCCAAAGCGTATCGTATTTGCGGTTTTCGTAGCGGCTGGATGTTCCTAAGTGGGCCTAAACACCTTGCAAAAGGCTATGTGGATGGCTTGGATATGCTCGCCTCTATGCGTTTGTGTGCCAATGTGCCTATGCAGCACGCTGTGCAAACCGCGCTGGGTGGCTATCAAAGTATCAATGAGCTTATCCTGCCGGGTGGCCGACTGCTTGAGCAAAGGGATAAAGCCCATGAGCTGATCACCTCGATTCCTGGAGTTTCTTGCGTCAAGCCTAAGGGCGCCTTGTACCTATTCCCCAAGCTTGATCCTAAGATGTACAAAATCCATGACGACCAGAAAATGGTGCTAGACTTTCTTAAACAAGAAAAAGTGCTTTTAGTTCAAGGGTCTGGGTTTAATTGGCCTAAACCGGATCACTTCAGAATCGTTACCCTGCCCCATGTGGAAGACTTGGAAATGGCAATCGGTAGATTCGAGCGCTTTATCAGCACCTACACACAATAAAAAAGAGGCCTTTGGCCTCTTTTTGCTTTATCTGCATCACTGAAACTGGGGAACGCCATGCACGAACAAAGCCACTTCTTCGCTCACCTTGCCCGCATGCAGCTTATTCAACGTTGGCCCTTAATGCGCTCTATATCTTCAGAAAATATTTCCGAGCACAGCCTACAAGTAGCCTTTGTAGCACACGCACTTGGAGTCATTAAAAACAAGAAGTTTGGGGGCCAGGTAAACCCAGAGAGATTGGCGGTGCTGGCTATGTATCACGATACCAGTGAGGTGCTGACCGGTGATTTACCCACACCAGTTAAATACTACAACCCTGAGATCGCCAAAGAATATAAGAAGATAGAGGCCGCGGCAGAGCAGAAGCTTCTCTCTATGGTGCCAGATGAGTTTAAGGAAGACTTCGAACCCTTCCTTATCTCAGGCAAATGCACTGAAGAAGAGCAACAGATGGTGAAACAAGCCGACTCCATCTGTGCCTATCTCAAGTGCCTCGAAGAGCTCTCAGCAGGTAACCATGAGTATGCAGCGGCCAAACGCAATCTAGAAAAGACCCTGCAAGATCGGGAATCAAAAGAGATGCGCTATTTCTTGTGTACCTTTGCCAACAGCTTCGAACTGACATTGGATGAAATCAGCTAAGTGAATCTGCCTTTGACCAATCTATCCTATACCTGGCTTGAACGCATCGATAACGAGCAGAAAGCCAGAACCAATGACCATAGAGATGCCTATCAGCGAGACAGGGCTAGAGTATTACACTCCGCCGCGTTCAGGCGCCTTCAAGCCAAGACTCAGATCCATGGCACAGGTAGCAATGACTTTCATCGAACCCGACTAACTCATTCCTTGGAAGCCGCCCAGATAGGTGGCGGTATTCTTGCACAGCTAAAGTCTAAGCATCCTGAGAAGGCAGAGATCCTGCCTCCAGAAAGCCTTGTTGAAACCCTTTGTCTTGCTCACGATATTGGTCATCCACCCTTTGGTCATGGTGGAGAGGTCGCGCTCAACTATATGATGCGAGAGCACGGCGGTTTTGAGGGGAACGCTCAAACCTTCCGTATTGTTAGTCAATTGGAGCCATACACCCAGCACCACGGAATGAACCTTTGTAGGCGCACCCTACTCGGTCTAATCAAATACCCAAGCCTGTTATCACAGGTTGAACGAGACTCGATACCTGGCGGTGTCGACAATCCAAGACAGCTTAAATCCAGTCGCTGGACACCAGCAAAAGGCATCTATGACGTGGACAGCAAAAACTTCCATTGGGTATTGAGCGAATTTTCAGATGAAGAGCGCGAGAATTTTTGTCAGGTTTACTCTCCGAATGGTGACAGATACAAGCCAAAGCGCACTAAGTTAAAGTCTTTAGACTGCTCTATCATGGAGTTAGCTGATGACATTGCTACGGTGTTCACGACCTTGAAGATGCCATAGTGCTTGGGCTGGTTAGTCGACTTCAATGGATGGAACATGCCCTCCCCAAACTAACGCAGAGTGGCAGCCCTTGGTTTGAAGCCAATATCGACAGACTCAGCGAACAACTTTTCTCTGGAGAACATTATCTTAGAAAAGATGCCATAGGCGGGATAGTGAATGCCCTACTCACCAGTGCTGAACTAAAACAGGTCAACGAGTGTGAGGGTATGCACCCATTGCTAGCCTTCAACGCCACCTTAAAAGCACCAATGCTCGAGGTGCTGCAGGTATTCAAACCTTCGTTAGCCAGTTTGTGATCCAGGCCACCTCGGTACAGATCATTGAGTATCGCGGTCAGCAGGTAATTATCGACCTTTTCCAAGCACTCAGTGCGACCCAGAGCGACTATTACCCGATGCCACTAAGGTGAAATGGCGCAGAGCAAGAGATGAGCACGACCAAGGATTAAGGGTTATCTGTGACTATATTGCCAATATGACAGATGGCTACGCGCAAAGGCTTCATAGCCAGATGTTTGCCAGCTGAATTTAAACTAACGATTCCGCTCACCAAAGTGTCGCTGTCTAAGATGCTCTGGCACTTGCTTGAGTTGAAACTCGATCATCTTGTCGAATGCCTCAATCAAGCCCTTTGGCTCTTTATCCAGAATGGTGAGGGCATGGTAAGCGGCTTCTACTGTGGAGAGGGCGTTATCTCGGGGTGCTTTACGAATGGTGTAGCGACCGGCAAGGTCCGCAGGTAGGTGCACCTGTGGCAAATGGTGTAGGTTGTTCGATAGCTGGAACATCTTGAATGCTTTCTTCCAAGTGCCATCCAGTAGGATTAGGCGAACATTCTCAAAGTCAGCTTGTTCAGACCTAGCGATATCGTTCGAGGTATCTGACGGGAATAGAAGCAGGTTCAGATAGTCAGGTGCAGCAAGTAATTGGTTTAGTTGTTGGTGTTCACTGAAATCTTCACCGACGAACACCTTTGAGTTTGGCATAGATAACTCAATCAGCTTAGCGGTACCTTTCGCTTGATTAACCTCGCTCGGGTGCTGCAGAATAATAACCTCGACCGAGCTAGTAACCTCAGTTACAAAGCCACATAGGCAGGCTTTTAGCGCTCGACCACAATGTTCACAATACCGAGACATAGTTCCAGTGTTTAAGTTTCTTGTTCTGTTTAGTTTTAACCCTTCTGCTTCTGATGCTTCCACAACTCTCTGAGTTGTTTCGTTGGCAAGCAAACCTTGTGGATCAGAATCAGTGGTGGCGCATAGTAACCGGAAGCTTTACCCATACCAACCTCTATCACCTAGGAATGAACCTAGCGGGATATTGGCTACTCGCCTATCTGTTCCACGCTAGATACAAACGCTATGCAGTCGAAACCTTGATACTGGCGACTGCGATTGGTATTGGCTTACTGTTCACCTCTACCCAAAACTACTATGGCTTATCTGGAGCTCTACACGGTCTTTTTGCCATCTATGCCACCCGTGAGGTGATGTCTGTTAAGCGAAGCTCTTGGCTGCTACTAATTGGTCTAGGGCTTAAGATTGCGGCGGAGAACAGCGGTATGATGCCCATCTCCTCGGCATCGCTGATAGGAGCGCGAATCTCAACTGAATCCCACCTAATTGGTAGCCTAGTTGGACTCGCTATTCCGTTTATCCAGCGCAGTATCAGACGTCTAGGCTAAAGCTCAATACGCTCTCGGTTCTTATCTACCGTTGCCTGGCCAATGCCTTTGACCAGCTTAAGATCATCGGCACTCTTAAACTCACCATTTAGCTCACGAAAAGCTACGATATGCTCGGCCTTCTTCTGACCTACGCCGACTAGCATAGCGGCTAGCTCTTCGCTGGTAGCCGTGTTGATATTTACTCTGATCTCTATCCCGGCATATTCGCCATTGTCTCGCATAGGCTCACTATTTTCAGCCGCCAGCAAGGCTGTTGGGGATAGCATCATTAACAGGGTTAATATGGTTGGAATGACTCGTGACATGGGACTCTCCTTTGGTAGCAAATCTCTACCAAGCTAGTCAGGATAAGCCTCCTGCCAAAGTGCTGTTTCTGAAAATAGAACGGGCCGCATAAGCGACCCGTTTTGTTTACTTGATTTGCACAGAAATTACTGCGCAGTCTCCAGAGCGTAATACTCGATATCAATCGTCTTACGCAGAGCGGTAATCAATGCCATTAGCTCTTGCTCTGATTGAGCACGCTTCAGCTGACCTTCAATCTGAGTATTAAATTGAGGGTCGATATCGTCAGTTACCTTGCTTAGTTCAATAACTGCGATGTTGCCTAGGTTGTCCATAGACTTACCAAAGTGTGGCTGGTCCGTGGTTGGACGTGGCATAGCATAAACAGTACTCGCAAATGGAGAGCTACGGTCGATGCTTTCAACTTCACCGAAGGTTAGGTTGTTTTCTGTAAGAACAGACTCATCACCAGACTCAAGCGCTGTTACTAGCTTGTCAGCAAGTTCGTTCGCCTTGTTACGACCTTCGATGTCAGAAAGTTGCTGCTTAACCTGGTCTGCAACCTCTTCGTAAGGAAGAACAGTTTGCGGACGAGAATCTTCGATACGAACCACGATTACGTGCTCAGGTGCGATCTCGATAACCTCAGAGTTCAGGCCATCTTCAAGAACTTCAGGAGACTGGAGTGCTTGCATTACTGCGCTGCTCTTCAGGATCTCAGGTGCGTCTTGTTGAGAGATAAAGTCAGTAGTGTGAACCTTTTGACCTGTCTCTTGTGCTGCGTCATCTAGTGAGTCTGGGTATTCGAATGCTACTGTCTCAAGCTTGTTCTGTAGCTCATAGAAGCTATCAACTGCTTGTTGCTCAGCCACTTCTTTCTTCAGCTCGTCAGCAACTTCAGAATAAGGCTTAGCTTGTGCCGCTTTCACGTCATCTAGCTTGATAATATGTAGACCAAAATCAGACTTAACAACGCCAGTGATGTCACCCACGTTTTCTAGAGCAAAAGCTGCATCTTCAAACGCTGGGTCCATAACACCTTTCTCAACCCAACCTAGAGAACCACCTTCTTCGGCAGAGCCTACGTCTTCAGAGTATTCTTTTGCAACAGTAGCGAAGTCTTCACCTGCGTTTAGCTTAGTTAGCACTTCATCAGCTTTAGCTTGGTCTTGAACCAAGATGTGGCTTAGGCTGCGCTGCTCAGCTGAGGTGTACTTATCGATGTTGTCCTTGTAGTACTCTTGAGCTTTCTCATCGCTAACACTGTCAGAAGACTTCATCTGCTCTGCAGACAGCTCAATGTAAGAAACCTTGTACTGCTCAGGACGAGTGAAACGCTGTGGGTTGTCTTGATAGAACTTGTTTAGCTCTTCGTCGCTTAACTCGATAGTCTTCGCCATCTCGCTTGGAGATAGAGATACAGTGCGGATTTCACGCTTCTGAGTCACTAGTTGAGCCGTTTGTGCTACTTCTTTAGGAAGAACGAAGTCACTGCTCTCTAGCGCTTGTAGGATTTGCTGGCGAACAAGGTCGCTACGCAGGTACTCAGCGAAAGAGTCAGCATTGAAGCCTGCACGACGAAGGAATGCTTGATACACCTCTTGGTCGAACTGACCATTGCTTTGGAACTGAGGCATACCCAGGATCATGTCACGAACCTGTTGGTCGCTTACACGCATGCCAAGGTTAGAAGCGTACTGCTCAAGAAGCACTTGGTTAACCATGCGGTCTAGCACTTCTTTACGGAATGTTTGAACGAATGCTGGGTCACCAAGCTGCTGTGAGAAGTAATCGCCAAGTTGCTGCTGCATGCGGTTACGTTCGTTTTGGTAAGCCATTTCAAAATCTTGACGAGAGATCTCAGCGTTGCCAACTTTAGCCGCAACATTGCTACCGCCACCTAGGTAGCCACTCACACCGGTGAAAATGAACGATAGGATGATCAGTCCCAAAATAATCTTAACCGCGATGCTGTTAACGCCCTCGCGCAGTCTTTCCATCATAACTTTTCGAAACTCCGAAATTTCGCCCGCATTAACGCCGAACTAGCCCGCTAGCTCAGGAACACTGGGGGTTCTTTAAATTTTGCATTCGATAATATCAGAAAAAGAAATGCGCACCAGTACGATGCGCATAAATAGGTGGTTTGATAACGATTTATTGTTATCTGATGTGACTTGAGAAAACTTAGTTAACAGAGTCTTTTAGCGCTTTACCTGGTTTGAAAGAAGGTACTTTAGCTTCAGCAATCTGAATCTCTTCACCAGTCTTAGGGTTGCGACCTGTACGAGCAGCTCGAGTACGTACGCTGAAAGTACCGAAGCCAACAAGTGCAACTTGATCACCCTGTTGAAGTGTTTCACTGATTGATTCAACTACTGCATCTAGAGCTCGGCCTGCAGACGCTTTTGAAAGATCCGCACTATCCGCGATTTTTTCGATAAGTTGAGTTTTATTCACTGTTATTCCCCTATTACCACTCGTTTGATTTATTAGAGTGGTTCAGTTCCATTTAGATTATGAATCTCAGCTCAGACCTTGTGTATAAAGGGCTGGGCCTCATAAGTTAAAGTAGCGCCCGAAAAAAAAGCTGACAAGTTTTTTATACTCATCAGCTCAATTTACATACTATTTTTTGGTTTTAGTCACTATTTTGTCTCTAGAGTGACACCAGATGGGTCATTTTGTAGTGCAACCGTTAGCACTTCATCGATCCACTGTACCGGTTTAACAACAATGTCTTTCTTCACGTTTTCTGGGATTTCTTCCAGGTCACGCTCATTGTCTTTCGGAATAAGAACCGTTTTAATGCCGCCGCGGTGAGCCGCAAGAAGCTTCTCTTTTAGACCGCCGATTGGTAGCACTTCACCACGCAGAGTGATCTCACCTGTCATAGCAACATCAGCCTTAACTGGGTTACCGGTTAGGCTAGAAACCAGCGCAGTACACATAGCAATACCCGCACTCGGACCATCTTTCGGCGTTGCACCTTCAGGTACGTGAACGTGGATATCACGCTTCTCGTAGAAATCAGGATTGATGCCCAGTTTCTCCGCACGGCTACGAACTACTGTCATTGCTGCTTGGATAGATTCTTGCATCACATCGCCAAGAGAACCAGTTTGGGTCAGCTTGCCCTTACCTACCATAGACTCAGTCTCGATAGTAAGAAGATCACCACCTACCTCAGTCCACGCAAGACCGGTTACCTGGCCGATGCGGTTGCTCTCATCTGCTTTACCGTAATCGAAGCGTTGCACGCCCAAGAACTCTTTTAGATTCTCTTCGTTTACAACAACCTTCTTCAGTTTCGGATCCAACAGGATGTTCTTAACCGCTTTACGACAAATCTTCGAGATTTCACGCTCTAGCTACGCACGCCCGCTTCACGAGTGTAGTAACGAATGATGCCAATGATGGCTGAATCATCTACTTCAATCTCATGCTCTTTCAAGCCATTACGCTTGATCTGCTTCGACAGAAGGTGACGCTTAGCGATATTCAGCTTCTCATCTTCGGTATAGCCTGATAGACGAATCACTTCCATACGGTCAAGCAGTGGACCAGGAATGTTCATCGAGTTTGAGGTTGCAACGAACATGACATCTGACAGGTCGTAATCCACCTCTAGGTAGTGATCGTTAAACGCGTTGTTTTGCTCAGGGTCTAGAACCTCAAGAAGCGCTGAAGACGGGTCACCACGCATGTCTGATGACATCTTGTCGATCTCGTCAAGCAAGAACAATGGGTTCTTAACGCCAACCTTAGACATCTTCTGAATCAGTTTGCCTGGCATAGAGCCGATATAGGTACGACGGTGACCACGGATTTCCGCTTCATCACGCACGCCACCTAGCGCCATACGGGTGTACTTACGACCGGTTGCGGCTGCAATAGACTGACCTAGAGAGGTTTTACCAACGCCCGGTGGTCCCACTAGACATAGAATTGGACCTTTTAGCTTGTTGATACGGTTTTGTACCGCCAAGTACTCGAGGATGCGCTCTTTCACGCGCTCAAGGCCGTAGTGGTCAGAGTTAAGCACTTCTTCCGCTTTGGCTAGATTCTTCTTAACCTTAGAGCGCTTCGCCCATGGAACACCGATCATCCAATCGATATAGCCACGTACCACTGTCGCTTCTGCTGACATTGGCGACATCATCTTAAGCTTTTGTAGCTCTTGCTCAGTCTTCTCACGAGCCTCAGCCGGCATCTTAGATTCTTCAATCTTCTTCTGCAGCGCTTCAAACTCGTCAGGAGCGTCATCCATATCACCCAGCTCTTTCTGGATGGCCTTCATCTGCTCGTTTAGATAGTACTCACGCTGAGATTTTTCCATCTGCTTTTTCACGCGGCCGCGGATGCGCTTCTCAACTTGCAGGATGTCGATCTCCGACTCCATGCTGCCCATCAAGAATTCAAGCGCTCATTCACGTCGATGATCTCAAGCACGCGTTGCTTGTCAGAAAGCTTAAGCGGCATGTGCGCTGCGATAGAATCCGCTAGACGCGGTGCTTCATCGATACCGTTGATAGAGGTTAGAACCTCAGGCGGGATCTTCTTATTCAGTTTAATGAAGCCTTCGAACTGGCTGATAGCACTACGAACCAGAACCTCTTGATCTTTATCGTCAAGCTCTGGGGTAGTCATGAATTCTGCATCAGCGATAAAGAAGTCATCTTCACGGATAGAGTGGATCTTAGCGCGTTGCTGACCCTCAACCAGCACCTTAACGGTACCGTCAGGTAGTTTCAGAAGTTGCAAGATAGTCGCAACCGTACCTACTTGGAATAGATCTTCTTTGGTTGGCTCCTCTGTATCTGCTTCTTTCTGAGCAACCAATAAAACTTGTTTGTTGTCATCCATTGCCGACTGCAAACAGTTGATCGACTTTTCGCGACCCACAAACAGTGGGATGACCATGTGAGGATATACCACCACATCACGCAGTGGTAACACGGGTATTTCAATGCGCTCGGAACGCTCCAAGTTCATAATTCTCTCTCTTCCGTTTTCGGCTAATGATCCATATATAAGGTCAATTTAAATAGATTCAATGGCGCGAGCAACCGACGAGTGCAAAAACTTCACTGTCGGTGCAAAAATGGCCAGACATAAGCTTAATACGTTCAATTGCCTGAGTTGTAAGCAAAAAAAAGCGAGCTTAACGCTCGCCTTTTCTCTATTTAGCTTGGATGGTGATATCTAGCTTAGATTATGATTCTGCGCCAGCAGCTTGATTCTCGCTACCGTTGTAAATCATAAGTGGCTCTGATTCACCGTGGATAACAGACTCATCGATAACCACCTTGCTCACGTCAGTCATAGACGGAAGCTCGTACATGGTATCAAGAAGCACGTTCTCTAGGATTGAACGCAGACCACGAGCACCCGTTTTACGCTCCATTGCACGCTTCGCGATAGCCTTTAGAGCATCTTCACGGAACTCTAGCTCAACACTCTCTAGGTCAAATAGAGCTGCGTACTGCTTAGTTAGTGCATTCTTAGGCTGGCTCAGGATCTGAATCAATGCGTCTTCATCCAGCTCACCTAGTGTAGTGGTTACTGGCAGACGACCGATGAACTCAGGAATTAGACCGTATTTCACTAGGTCTTCTGGCTCAACCTGCTTGAACATCTCGCTGATGCTCTTGTTGTCGTCTTTCGCTTTGATTTCAGCACCGAAACCGATACCTGAGCCCGTTTCAACGCGCTGCTCGATCACTTTATCTAGGCCGGCAAATGCACCGCCACAGATGAATAGGATCTTAGAGGTATCAACCTGCAAAAACTCTTGTTGAGGGTGCTTACGACCACCTTGAGGCGGTACTGAAGCAACTGTACCTTCGATCAGTTTTAGCAGTGCCTGCTGTACACCCTCACCCGATACGTCACGAGTGATAGATGGGTTTTCCGCTTTACGAGAAATCTTGTCGATCTCATCGATATACACAATGCCACGTTCAGCTTTCGCTACGTCGTAGTCACACTTCTGAAGAAGCTTCTGGATGATGTTTTCAACATCTTCACCAACATAACCCGCTTCTGTCAGCGTGGTTGCGTCAGCCATAGTGAAAGGTACATCAAGGAAACGTGCTAGCGTTTCAGCTAGTAGTGTTTTACCACTACCCGTTGGGCCGATCAGCAGGATGTTACTCTTGCCTAGCTCAACGCCTTCAGCCGTTTTGTCACCATTGCGTAGACGCTTGTAGTGGTTGTAAACAGCAACAGACAGTACTTTTTTCGCGAACTCTTGGCCGATTACATAATCGTCAAGGTGCTCACGAATGTCTCTTGGAGTCGGTAAAGCCTCTGACTCTTTCTTCGGAAGAGCTTCTTTGATCTCTTCACGAATAATATCGTTACACAGATCGACACACTCGTCGCATATATATACAGACGGGCCTGCGATCAATTTGCGAACTTCATGCTGACTTTTACCGCAGAAAGAGCAGTACAAAAGTTTCCCACTCTCTTTGCTTTTATCTGTCATTCGCTAACCTCTTAGCTTGGAACTTTACTGCTATAAAGTTTACATCAAAAAACTTAAAGCGACGCCTTAATTACCGCGCAAGTACAGCATCAACCAAGCCATATTCAACGGATTGATCGGCTGACATAAAGTTGTCGCGGTCCGTATCGCGCTCGATAACCTCAAGTGGCTGGCCAGTGTGCTCAGCTAGAAGCGTGTTCAGCTTCTTCTTGATGGTTAGGATCTCTTGCGCGTGGATCTGAATATCAGACGCCTGGCCTTGGAAACCACCCAATGGCTGGTGAATCATTACGCGTGAGTTAGGCAGAGCAAAACGCTTACCTTTCGCGCCACCAGCAAGTAGGAATGCACCCATAGAGCACGCTTGGCCCATACATACCGTACTTACATTAGGCTTGATGTACTGCATGGTGTCGTAGATAGACATACCTGCGGTTACACTGCCACCCGGTGAGTTGATATACAGAAAGATATCTTTTTCAGGGTTTTCTGACTCAAGGAACAGCAACTGAGCTACTACCAAGTTCGCCATGTGATCTTCAACTTGACCAGTTAAGAAGATGATGCGTTCCTTCAAAAGACGAGAATAGATATCGTACGATCTCTCACCGCGCGATGACTGCTCCACCACCATAGGTACAAGCGCGTCGACGATCGGCGACATTACATTTTTTTCTTGGTAGCTCATAGTGTTATATCCCTAAAAAATAAATGGCCCGGATGAAAACCTCATACGGACCATTATTAGTAGAAAAGCTATTTGAAAGTCAACCTTCTACTTGAACTCAACGCAATTAAGCTGGTTGTTGGTTCATAATTGCATCAAATGACTCTTCTTTCTCAGTCACTTGTGCTTTAGCGATGATAGCGTCAACAGCTTGCTCTTCTAGAGCTACGTTGCGCATGTTGTTCATCATCTCTTCGTTGCTTTCGTAGTATGCGATTACTTCAGATGGGTCTTCGTATGCAGTCGCCATTTCTGAGATAAGCGCTTTAACTTTTTCGTCGTCAGCTTTTAGTTCTTCAGACTTGATTACTTCACCTAGAAGAAGACCTACAACTACGCGCTTCTTAGCTTGCTCTTCGAACAGCTCACGTGGAAGCTGGTCAGCAGCTTCAACGTTGCCACCGAAACGTTGTGCAGCTTGTTGACGTAGAACACCGATCTCTTGCTCGATTAGAGCAGCAGGAACAGTGATGTCGTTTTCTTTAGCTAGACCGTCGATAGCTTGCTCTTTGATGCGAGCTTTAACAGCTTGCTTAAGCTCACGCTCCATGTTCTTACGAACTTCAGCTTTAAGTGCGTCGATACCGCCTTCAGCAACACCGAACTTAGAAACGAATTCGTCAGTCAGCTCTGGAAGTTCACGAGATTCAACTTTGTTCACTTTGATTAGGAACTTAGCTGCTTTACCTTTTAGGTTCTCAGCGTGGTAATCTTCTGGGAAAGTCACGTCGATTTCGAATTCCATACCAGCAGTCTTGCCAGTGATGCCATCTTCGAAACCAGGGATCATGCGACCTTGACCTAGTTCTAGTGGGAAGTTCTCAGCTTTACCGCCTTCGAACTCTTCACCGTCGATAGAACCAGTGAAATCGATAGTTGCGCGCATGCCTTCTTCAGCTGCAGCTTCAACTTCAGTCCAAGTAGCTTGTTGCTTACGTAGAGTTTCGATCATGTTGTCAACGTCAGCGTCTTTAACTTCAACTACTGGCTTCTCAACAGTTACTTTGTCTAGACCTTGAAGTTCGATCTCTGGGAACACTTCTAGAGTTGCAGTGAATACTAGGTCTTGACCTTCTGCAGTCTCAACTGGTGCGAAAGTTGGAGCGCCAGCTGGGTTGATTTTTTCTTTAACGATAGCTTCGATGTAGTGGCGTTGCATCACTTCACCCATAACGTCGTTACGAACAGCTTTACCGTACATTTGTGCAACCATCTTCAGTGGCACTTTACCTTTACGGAAACCATCAAAACGACGGTTTTTAGCGATGTTACGTAGTTCAGCTGTAACTGCATCTTCGATGTTAGCAGCAGGAACAGTGATAGTTAGACGGCGCTCTAGACCCTCTAGAGTTTCAACAGTAGCTTGCATTATTTTTAAACCTCTACATGAGCTCAATAAAATTGAGCAACGAGTCACAGCCTTGGCTATGACCACATCCTAGTGTGTGCTTCAGTGAAGCAACCAAATATAAAAAGAGTACCGCGATGCACTTGGGCATCGACGAATCAATCAGTGATATCTTGCTTACAAGGTATCTCCAATTGACCTCAGGGTATAAATTGACGCGACATTCTACCGATATACAGCAGTCCTGTCGAGACAACAACCTAAGCCAGGTAAGCTGTTTTCAGATTCGGTCGAAACTTTAGATGGGGTCGATGTTTTTAATTTCAACACCTCGAAAGAAATTTCTCGTATTTAGAGAGAAAAAGCGATCTCGATCATGCTTTCAAATCTGCTTCAATTTTCTTTTACCGTATGCAGAACAATATGATACCGGTGCACTGCTTTTGATTATAATTACTCTCTATCAGGTCATACCATGAGAAAATCAAGCAGTTACAGTCATTGACCCCCTATACTTGCCTAGGGAGAAGCGCAAAGGGACTTAATTTGCAGATCACATCCAAAACAGAGACCACTATGATCTTGCTAGCCATGATTGCTAGTCTCGCTTTGGGTGTCTATTTCATCGAGTCTTATCATGTGCAGCGACAGAAACAGCTGGATACCATCACCCGTTATCAAGCGGAGCAAAAAGCCGCTGAAGTGGCCTCGCTTCTTACCCTTGAAGTAAAGAAAAAGAGCTATTCGGCTATACCCTGAGCAATATCATTGCCAGTGAGCCACTGATAAGCCAAGAGCACCTAACTTTTATTATCTCCGGTCTTATCCAGCACGATAAGCACCTACTTGGTGTGGCGATAGCCCCCAAGACACGGTCAATTTTGTCTATCCTGAGGTCGTGTTTGAGTCCGGCTATACCCAGGATATTCTGCAGGATATCAGCACCCTCTCTGATCATATTGAAGAGATGAAGAATAATCTCGATCTGCTCGCCACCGCTGCTGTCTATCAAAGTGATGAGTATCCCGACTATTACGTGGTAAGAAGTCCCATTTATTCAGGCACTGTGGGTAATCGCACCTATCTTGGTCACGTCACCCTATTAGTGGATCTGGAGCAGATGCTACAAGACAGCCACTTTAATGATCGTCAGTTCTTGGTGGCCGCCGTGAATGAAGCAAAACCAACCCAGCGCGTAGGCAACCTCAAGGCGATAGACTCGGCTGCGATTAAAACCGACATCAACGCCAGCAATGTCGATTGGCAGGTATTCATCGCACCCGATCCAGACAGTAATCTGCCTAGATGGCCCCTGTTTAACTCAGTGCGTTTGGTGGGATACGTACTGCTCGCCATGGTGTTTTGTGGTTTTGCCATCATACTTCGTCTCTACTTCAAGGCTCGTCAGCGCTCAATGCAGGATGAACTGACCTCGCTACCCAATCGCCGCTACTTTGTTTACACCCTAAAAAACTTGGTGCGTAACGCCAAATACACTCGCACTCAGTTTGCGGTTATTAACTTAGATCTGGATGGCTTTAAACGCATTAACGATGAATACGGTCACACTAGTGGTGATCTGCTTTTGAAACAGGTTGCTAGAGTGCTACGAGGAGCGGTGCGGGCAACCGATGTAGTGGCGCGCGTTGGTGGAGATGAATTCTTGATCATCGCCTCTCGTATCGCGCAAGAAAGTGAAGTGACTAAGTTGGCTGAAGGCATACAGCACAAGGTAGAAAGTGAGAACTATCTGGTACGCGGTGCCATGGTCAAGACCCAGGTGAGTATTGGCTTTAGTATGTATAAAGATAAACAGACTACCTTCGATAATCTGCTCTCTTCGGCCGATATCAATATGTATAAGAACAAAGCGTTAAAGCGTAAGCTCAAGGGATTGCGCCAAGAAGAAAAAGACGCAGTTAATGCACTAGAGAACCATGATTAGTGGTCTCTGGCTCTCGATAGGTTTTCATCACAGCCAAAATTTCTTTCTCTAATCCTATGAAGAGATCCACCAGCGCTGGGTCAAAGTGCCTACCCTTCTGATCTTTTAGATAATCAAACGCCTCCTCGACACTCCAAGCCTGCTTATAGGGTCTCTCTGAGGTTAGTGCGTCAAAAACATCCGCGATGGCACAGATGCGCCCTACTAACGGAATCGCCTCTCCAGCAATGCCGCTTGGATAGCCACTGCCATCCCACTTTTCATGGTGAGTTTGAGCCACCGTCTTCGCCATCTGCATCAGCTCCGAACCGCTGCAATCACCTAAGATTTCAACGCCGATCTCCACGTGGCTGCGCATGACTGCCCACTCTTCCTCATCCAGTTTCCCCTTCTTTAACAAGATGCCATCAGGAATACCTATCTTGCCGAGGTCATGCATTGGAGTTGCCTCACGCAAAATATCTGCCGTTTGCTCGGTAAGGCCACAGGCAAGGCCTAGGTGGTAGGCATAGTGCGCCATGCGTTTAACATGCAGCCCTGTCTCGTTGTCCTTATATTCTGCAGCGCGTCCCAAGCGCTCTAGAAGCTCAAGCTTGCTTTGGTTGATCTCTTTGGTTTGCTCTTGAACCTGACGATACAGCTCGCGCTGTTGATTACTGAGCCTTACCTGGGTCTGGATGCGACGTTTCGCCACTGCTGGCACTATGGGTTTGGTGATGTAATCTACAGCGCCTAACTCAAAACCACGGACCTCGTCCTCGGCGGTGATTCTAGCGGTCACAAAGATGACGGGGATATGCTTAGTATCTTCATTCTGCTTCAGAAGTCGACACACCTCATAACCGTCTATATCCGGCATCATGATATCGAGCAAGATAAGGTCAGGCTTTGGATTTAGCTGAGCAAGCTTAAGGGCTATGGTGCCATTTGTGGCAACACGTATCTGATAATCGTCCTTCAATACCCCAGCCAATACATCAATATTTTCCGGAGTATCGTCGGCGACCAAGAGTAAGGGTTTATCGAGTTCATGCTTCATTTGCTCATCTTCCCTAGTTCGGCAAATTAGTTATTCGGTCCACTCACGCAACAAAGAGAGCGCCTGTTCAAATTGATACGAGGCTAGGATATCTTCCAGCTGAGACAGTTTAGCCAGCACCTCAGGTGTATCCGTTTCTCGTTTCAACGCCTGAATCAATTCTACGGATTGCAGATCATAGTTCTCCAAAAGTAGTTTCAACCTATCGACCTCGTCAATAAATGACTGTTCTAATTCGATTTGTTGCTCCGATTCGGGCGCACTTATATTAGGGTCATCATCGATATAAGTTTGAACAGCGTGTAATACTTGTGTCAGAGCTTGTTTAAGATGCTCCAGCTGCAACCCGTCTAGTCGGTCCCCGAGCTGTTCCATCTGTTGCTCGTAACTTGCACACAAACCGGCCAATTGAGTCGCTCCAATACTGGCAGCGGTACTTTTCAATGTATGCGCCTCACGAATAGCACTTTCGATATCACCGGACTTATTCGCTTGATCATCTCATTGACTCTCTGCTGTGCATTATTGGAGAACTTGCGCAGTAGCTTCAAAAGCAGATATTCATCTTGGCCACAGGTAGTCAACCCAATACTCGGGTCAAATAGAGAATCAACCCTATGCTGAACGGCTTCTGTTTCTTCAATCTCTATATTGGCGTCACTATTCGAGCTAAGGCGTGTCATTACCGAAATAAGCCTGTCGACATCGATTGGTTTAGGCACAAAATCATTCATACCCACCTGCTGTGCCTTTCTTTGATCCCCAACCATGGCGTTAGCGGTCATAGCCACGATCGGTGTATTGTGGTCAAACTCTCGTATGCGACGCGTCGCCTCATAACCGCCCAGAACGGGCATCTGAATATCCATCAAGATGAGGGAGTATCTATTTTGCTGTGCCTTTTCTACCGCCAGTTGACCATTTTCCACCACATCTATATTGAGTGAATATGGCTCGAGTAAGCCGAGCACCAATTCTTGGTTAAGCTCATTGTCCTCAACCAGCAGGATGGATTGGCCGCTAAGGATCTGACCAGCGCTTTGCTGTTGCTGCAGAGCAACACTAGAGTCCTGCTCTTGCTTACCACTCAACGTGGTGATGAACTCAAATGGAACAAATGGCCTACGCAACACACTCACCCGCATACCCTGAGCAAGCTCTGCCATCTCATCACTTGAGGTGCATAATACAAGCTTGGTCAGAGACCTAAGCTGAGCTAATTGCTCACGGATACTATTTCGCTTTAACGCTGCATCAGATACATAGGTCACTGAGTCGCGACGACTCCTTCTCAGTTCATCTATCAGCAGCTCAAACTGGGTAAAGACTCGAGTTGAGATAGGTGTACTGGTCAGCGCCATATTAACTGCATCTGAGGTATACCTGTCTGGCTCAAGCAAGAGTACCTGCTTCTTGGCCAGCGTATTTATCGCCGGTTGCAGTGTACTAAACAGACTGACATTGCTCTCGGCCACCTCCATCTCTACCTCGAAATGGAACACTGAACCTTTACCTAGCTCACTCTCAACCCAGATCTTACCGCCCATAAGCTCGATTATCTGTTTGCAGATACTCAGTCCGAGACCGGTACCGCCATACTCTCGCGTAGTTGAAGCGTCCGCTTGCTGAAAAGAGTCAAACAGCTTGTCCAGTTTATCGGTGGCGATACCAATTCCTGTATCCTGCACATAGAAGTGATAGATAAATCGCGATTCATCCTCTGGGTGCGCTCTACCATCGATACCCACAATCACATGCCTTCATGGGTAAACTTGGTGGCGTTATTGCTAGGTTGATCAGTACTTGAGAAAGCCGTAGCTCATCACCTATCACCATACGCGGGATGCGACCATCCACATTAAAGACAAACTGCAGGTCCTTTTCAAAGATCCTAAAACCGATCACATCTGAGATATGGCGCAAGGTATCGCGCAGGGAAAATGGTCGCTGTTCTAGCTCGAACTTTCCGGACTCAATCTTAGAGATATCGAGGATGTCGTTGATGATCAAAAGTAGCGATTGAGCCGACTGGTGAACCTTAGTCACATAGTTCTGCGCCTTGCTATTCATCTGCTCCTCAAGAGCCAGATGAGACATACCGATAATGGCATTCATAGGCGTGCGTATTTCATGACTCATATTGGCTAAGAAGGCACTCTTGGTCTGATTAGCGATATTCGCCTCAACCATGGCATCCGCCAACTCTCGGTTAAGTTTCTTGATCTCAGATATGTCATAGCTCCAAAATAGCGTCGCTGGCTGCTCTTTATATTCAATCTGAAAATAGCTACACAGCGCGGTAAATCTGGTGTCGTCTTCGCGTAAGAACTCTACTTCCCTGTCCACAACCCGGCCATCTCGGACCAGCTTATTGTAGATAAGATCTCTCTCGTTAGTCGGCATACAGCTTCTCAATCAGATAACCATCATCCTCATCCAAGCTGAGACCAAATTGCTCCTCTGCGCGCTTATTGCTGTATTTGATGCGTCCTTTTTGCACTATTACAGCGGCAATACTCGAGGTATTTAGGATATCAAACAACTGGTTGCGACTCTGTCTTGCCTCCAGCTCTGCCAAGTTAGTCGCCAGCATCTGTGTCTTCAAGCGTCGATTGGAGATAAACAGAATCGCCAATACCAAGGCCGAAAACCCTACCACCAAGAATAAGATGGTGTAATCCAGCTTCTCGATGACACGGTTGGTTGCCCAGTTATTAATGATCTGCTGCTTTTTGCTAGAGCTGATGGCACGAATCGCCTTGGAAACCACGGACCCCAGCACTGGCTCACTTTTAAGGGTATGAAAGGTGGGAGAAACCGTATTACTCAGGCGATCCACTATGATGAGATCACGGTAAGAATTCTCGTTCAAGATATAGTTGATGACATAAGTGGTATCGATATAGCCGTCGAGTTCTCCTCGGTTGAGAAGATCTAACCCCACCTCAGAGCTCTTAAGCTCAACCCAGTCTATCTCAGGATACGCTTCCATCAGGCTAGGGCTGTTGGAAGCCCCGTATTGCAGGCCCACTCGCATATTGGACATGCTGTTCAGCCCACGACCATAGTTCTGCTCTATATGCCTACAACGGCGAGCTGATCGGTAAACAGAGACTCACTAGGCACATAGTCAAAGTTGAGGCTCTTGTTTTCTACTGCAGCGGAGACCATATCGAGTTCACGAGCCTCAAGCATTTCTATCGTCGCTTGCCATGAGTCCACAAATACCGGCTCAAACTGCACCCCAACTATATTGCTCATTTCAGACAGAACGTCGGCAATAATGCCCTGAAACTCTCCATCTTGTATTCCCTCATAAGGCAGTGCGGCTGGGTCTATCCCCACTCTAATTACTGGATTTTGCGCGATCCAATCGAGCTCTTGAGAGGTGAAATTGAGGCTTGAGGTGTTGAGGTCTAGCTGTTCATAGATCTGCTTGATGCTGTTAAAGTCTGTCTCGCTGAAAGACTCGAACATGCTCAGCGGTGGGATATAATTTTCGTTGAACGAAGAGCTAGAACCAAGCTCAGAATAGATGGTGATACTGCCAAGTGGCACTTCCTCTATTCCCTTGCCTTGCACTAATTCTCGTTGGAGATAGATAAGCCCTTGACGACTAAAGGCATCTACCGGAGTCAATCTACCGTTGATGGATTTATAGTTGATCACTCGTCCGCTGTTGCTACCCAAGCGCAGCGAGAGCGCGGCGAAACCATCAGAGAAGTTAAAGGCATTTAATACGCTGTCCAACAACTCCAACTTATCTACCTTAACTAGATAGGTGATCATCTCAGTCATCAGGATGCCACCATCAGCCTTGGCTCTAAAGTTGGTGCTCTCGTAGAGCTTCTCTAATCGACGATACTCAGAGCTTCGCACAAAGCCATCTAGCTCAGCATTGAACTTGTCCCTAAGCACCTTATCCTTGAAGGCCATTCTAAGTGGCACAGAGAAGCGAGTAATAAATTCATGGGTTGCATCCAGCGGTGGGGCTTGTTTGCTTCGATGCAGATAAACGTTGTACTCACGATAATCCACCAGCAGGTAATCTACCTCCCCAGACTGGATAGCCTCTAGCGCACTTTTAAGGTCAAAATACTCATTGTCGATGGGCTGTCCAAAGCGACTACGAAACATCTTAGCCGCCTCGCTCGCCACTGTATCAAAGGTGCCGATAACCGCGCCGACTTTCTTATCCTTTAACAGCTGTCTATTGTTGTCACGTGAAAGAATCTCCTCTCCAGCTCGTGAGATAAGACGATAATCTTGAGTGAGATAAGGGCGAGAATAATAAAGCTCACCACCGGCATCATATCTTGGACGACTGGCTGATGGTGTTTGGGCCGCAGCAAAGTCCACCCCATCGATAGAAAGTAGATCCTTAAAGTTCACCGCCTTATTCGCAGCGATCATGCGTCCAAGATCGTAACCCATAGCCTCAAATAGACTCTGGATAATGGAGTACTCGAGACCCACCCCTGAGTCAGCCGCATAGGTATAAGGCACTCGATTGAAATACATAAAACCATTCAAACGGTTCTTGAATGGGTCATTATCAAACCAGTGCTGCAAGATGCCATTTTGAACATCGTAAGGCATTGCGCTTATGGATTTATTGATGATCGAATAGAGCTGGTTTGATTCCCTACTGATGGCCATCTGCAGTCGCAAACCATAGAGGTCATTAGTGGGTCTCAAAGCGACTACATTCTTTAGATTTAAACCCTGCACCAGTCGAAGTACCGAAACCTTCTCCCCAACAAAAGACTCAACCTCCCCTCTGTCTAGAGCCTTGAGTGCTTGTCTATCACTGTCGTAGTACCGGACTTGCACGGGCAAATTTTGCGACGCTACATATCGGTCAATCGCACTATCTTTTATCACTGCCATAGTTGGCTTAGTCTGCTGAACAACATCTTCAGCAGGATCTACAGGCTGATGAGTATTAACAAAGATGAAATAGTGATAGGGAAGATAGGGTTCAGTGTATTGGATATCCAAATTTGAACCTTCGAAGTCGAAGGTCATTGGATAGACACCAAAATCACCATTTTTCAGGCCAGTGTAACCTTGCTCGACCGATGTGAGTGGCACCTCGATAAAGTCGATGCCAGAGACCTTTTCAATATATTGCAGGTAATCCTTAACTATCCCCTCATACTCGCCGTTCGTATTGCGAAAGACATAGGGGTAGTGATCATCGAATACCGCGACCTTTACCTTGTGACCTTTGTTCAACCATGCCTGTTCATCATCGGAAAGTACGACATTCGCTAACGTGGAAAGGGAGCAAAAACTAGAAAACAGTAGCAGTAGAATTGAAAATATCGGTCGCACTGCTTGATCCCCTCCGATGGCCTATATGTAACTAAGTGCAACAGTGAAGATAGCTAATGTCTTGATAAATAGCTAATTAATTAGCTGTACACCATTCCTATTGGCATAAAAAACCGCCGACTTTTTACAGTCAGCGGCTTAGTTAATCTTGGGCTAGATTAAGCGTTCGCTTCGCGCTCTGCGATGAACTCAAGAGCCATCTTGATGCGAGCAACACAGCGCTCTTTACCTACTAGCTCCATTACTGCATCGACAGATGGAGACTGACCGCCACCGGTTACCGCTACGCGAAGGGGCATACCGATCTTACCCATGCCGATCTCTAGCTCATCACACACAGCCTTGATTACGTTTTCTTTAATGCTGTCTGTAGTCCAATCAGCTAGAGCTTCAGCTTTCGCAAGTGCTAGCTCTAGTGGAGCTTTAGCTACGCCACGTAGGTGCTTCTTAGCTGCGCCCGCTTCAAACTCGCTGAAGTCTTCGTAGAAGTAACGGATCTGCTCAGCTAGCTCAACTAGGGTGTTACAACGCTCGCCCACGAGTGCGATAACGTCAGTGATAGCAGGACCGTTCTCAACGTTTAGCTTCTGATTGTCTAGATGCCACTGCAGGTGCTCTGCAACGTACGCTGGATCAGAAGTCTTGATGTAGTGGTTGTTTAGCCACAACAGCTTATCAGTATTGAATGCAGACGCTGACTTAGAGATAGCATCCAGGCTAAACAAGTTGATCATCTCTTCCTGAGAGAAGATCTCTTGGTCACCGTGAGACCAGCAAGCGCATAGGTAGTTGTTTAGTGCATTCGGCAGGTAACCTTCATCGCGATATTGCATTACAGATACCGCACCGTGACGCTTAGACAGCTTAGCGCCATCATCACCCAGGATCATTGCACAGTGTGCAAAGGTAGGAACCGGAGCACCTAGCGCTTCATAGATGTTGATCTGACGTGGGGTGTTGTTGATGTGGTCTTCACCACGAACAACGTGAGTGATACCCATATCCCAGTCATCTACTACCACTACGAAGTTGTAGGTTGGCGCACCATCGGTACGACGGATGATAAGGTCATCCATTTGATCGTTACCGATCTCGATACGGCCACGGATTTGATCGTCAAATACTACGCTGCCTGATTTAGGGTTGCGGAAGCGAATAACAAAGTCGTCACCCTCTTTTGCTTCTGCATTCGCAGCAACAATCTTAGGGTGGTTCGCATCGTAGCGAGGCATTTCTTTGTTTGCTTCTTGCTCTGCACGGATCTCGTCTAGAAGCTCTTTAGACGCATAGCACTTATAAGCCTTGTCTTCAGCAACTAGTTGGTCGATACACTCGTTGTAACGGTCAAAACGCTTAGACTGGAAGTAAGGACCTTCATTCCACTCCAGCCCCATCACTGCATACCTTCTAGAATCGCGTCTACAGCTTCTTGAGAGTTACGCTCTAGGTCAGTGTCTTCGATACGAAGTACAAATTCACCACCTTGGTTTTTAGCATATAGCCAAGAATACAGTGCAGTACGTGCACCACCTACGTGTAGATAGCCAGTTGGGCTTGGGGCAAAACGAGTTTTAACCGTCATTTAGATACCTTTGTCATGTATTAGACGCGAGTCCGCGAAAATTTGTGGCTATTTTAGCACTCAAGCGCAAATGTACAACGGTGACGGAGAGTAGAGATAGAGAGATTTCAGAAAGGTTCAGACGTAAAAAAAGGGAGGTAAAATTAATTGCCTCCCTCTACAGCTAATTTAATTAAAGTATTCATGAGATAACACTAATAATTGCGACTAGACTGGCGAATGAAAAATTGCGATGCGGCTGATGATGCCAAAGTTTGAGTGCTCGATCATTTCTTGGTGTTGCATAGGCTATTCCTTATCTATTTGTTTCATATACAAAGATAAGGAAAAGTTACGTTGTGATCAATACAAAGATTACAGGAATATGACAGCAACTGTAATAATCAACACTTTCGTGATGCGTATCACAAATATTCTCTATTATGTCTCTTCCAAGAGCTCAAGTATACTGAAGCTATCACTTGCATAAGACTCTGAAAACATGCCTCAAATTACCGGTCATATTAGAAAAATGACCTCTCAACTCGATAAAGGTCAGGCCCGATATCAACTGCCTTTGGACGACCAATCTATTGACCTAATGCCACTTATCGGTCAAACCCTTACCCTCTCTTATTCAGGTAACATTCATTGCCAAGCCTGTGGGCGTAAGACTAAGAAGAGTTATTCACAAGGCTATTGCTATCCATGCATGAGCAAACTGGCCCAATGCGATATGTGCATCATGAAACCAGAGACCTGCCACTACGATAAAGGTACCTGTCGTGAACCGAAATGGGGTGAAGATAACTGCTTCGTACCTCACTATGTGTATCTCGCTAACACTACTGCGATAAAGGTAGGGATTACCCGTCACACCCAGCTTCCCACTCGCTGGATAGACCAAGGCGCAAACCAGGCACTGCCTATCTTTAAGGTTGCCTCCAGATTGCAGTCGGGTCTAATCGAAACCGCATTGGCTGAGTTTATCTCAGACAAGACTAACTGGCGCAATATGCTTAAAGGCAAAGCCGATGATATGGACCTTAAGCAGAGAGCTGAGGAGTTGATTCCAAAGATTGAAGAGCGATTATCTGAGCTGAAACTTACCTATGGCGAAGATGCTATCGAGCGCTTAGAAGAGTCAGTAACCGAGATTGACTATCCGGTGACTGAATACCCAACCAAAATCACCTCGCTCAACTTTGATAAAACCCCAGAGATCACGGGTACTTTACTGGGTATCAAGGGACAGTATCTCTATTTTGATATTGGCGTGATCAACATGCGTAAATTCACCTCCTACGAAATCACCGCAAGTTTCTGATCTCATAAAAAGCCGAGCCCTAGGGCTCGGCAAAACAGAAAATCACTAAACCAACTCAAGCGGTATTAGAAGCCGTAGCTAGCACCGAATACAAAGGCATTGTTTACTAGGCTGTCGCCTTGTGCGTTTTCAGCACCATTAGCTTGGCTACGGAACTCAAAGTAAGGCTGAACACCTTGACGAGTCCAAGTAGCACGGATTTCGTGTCCATGGTTTCCGCTTCAATCATGTAACGTTGTTATAGCTCAACGCTAGGTCCATATCAGAGAATGAGTACGCGATGCGGTTATCCATGCGGTAATCTGTATCAGCATCGTTGTCAGTCGCATCGATATGAGCACGAGTACGGTTGCTGATAGAAAGGCCATTATCAAAGTTGTAGCCAATCTTAACCAATGGACGGTATTGGATAGATTCACCCGCAGAGATCAGGTGCTGATAACCAGCAGCAACCCAAAGATGATCGGTGATGTTAAATGCCTGCTCACCACCAAGGGTGATAGCCGGAGTTGTATTACCTGCACCACCGTTTTCAGTCACTATTTCACCCAACTGAATACCATCAAACTCAGTATACAGAGTCAGACCACCAAGCTGTTTTCAAAGGTATGACCCGCTTCTAGGGTAGAAGTCGCTTTCGAACCATGGATACGTCCATCGTCGTGGAATTGAACATTACCCGTTACGTATGATGAGGCGAAGGCTGGGGCTGATGCTGCAATTGCTAGTGCACTCAGTGCGATAACTTTTTTCATTGTTGTACCTATTTTCCACTAATTTGTTTCTTAGTGGTCTCGGTTTGGATATACAAACGGAAACCTTTAGAGGTCGGTGCGATGCACCGCTTTATTCCATTTATCAGTGTTGCAATCGTCACTTAAGACTCTGCGTCACTTGCCTCCTTGGCATGCCCTCAGACTGCATCAGTTATTTTTCCATCACAAAATAATGCAATTGCATATGTGATTGAGATCGCAACATGTAGAAAAGTAAAAATAGGAAAAGATATTTAATTCAATAAAATCAATATCTTAATTGGAAGATGCTTTATGGGCAGGAATTAGACAGAAATATAAAACTAGAGTTTGGGCTCAAAAACAACACCAAAGCTAGGGTTTAATGTGATGTAAATCACCCACAAATTAGATCGATTTTCTTTTCAAAAATGAGAAACGCTAGAAAAGGTGAACGAAATCACATTAGAAGGAAGATTTTAGGGGTGGTTTTCAATTTAATTATCGGCGATAGCTATTGGAAACAGAGGCCTTTATTTCCATGACGAATAAAGATTAAGGGTTCACGAGCAAAAAAATGGCCAAACAAGACGTTTGGCCGACACTAGCAACGTGGTTTACACAGTTAAAGGTAAAGACAGGAACTAATAGTATTTCTTCATACTGTTGAACACGAGTTGTTGATAACCCTTGTTCATTTTCTTGGCAAACTCGGCTTCTTGAGGCAACCCAGCACATTGGCCTTTATATTGATTACCTAGCTTTCCGTAGTTATAAGCTTGAGCTGGGTTACAGTATTTATTTCTGCCCTGCTCGAAGCCCGCCGTATACTCATCATACTGCTGTGAGTTGACCTCTTGAAGGTCGTAACGATTACTCAGCTGTTCAGCAGACTCGGCCTTCAAACCAGCGCCACCTCTATGTGCGCCCAATTCTTGCCATGATGCTGATTCTGGAGTCATTGCGCAGCCCGCTAACAGACTAACGCCTAATGCAATCAGTAATGTTCTCATCAGATCCCTCCTCGCGTGTTAACGAAACCTATTGCTCCGTTATATACGTTAGACAGGGAAACAAGGGATTAAATTACACACTCCAGTGCAAAGACGCCTTCAAGCGCCTCGCCTATATTCTATTTCAGGTTTTGCATTGCCCATTGCATAAAGGCTTGCTGCTCTTCACGGGACATGTTTGCAAACTGCTGCTTGATACCCAAAGAAACCTTTGAAGCATCAACTGTGACTGCAGTAGCTGACTCACCAGCGAGAACTACACCGGTTGTTTTGTTGAACTCGGTAATCTCAGCTTCGTAGTCACGGAAGCCTTGCATCCCATTCTTATCTAGCACAGCTAGTTTGAACTCAACGGGTTTGCCATCCTCTGTTTTTAGCTCAAAGGTTGGGTCATCATTGAACTTATTCGCCTCTTCTATAGTGCGAAACTTCTTGTAGTTAAGCTGATAGGTTTGCTCGTCTTGTACATCAAAGCTCATGATCATCAAACGCGAGTTAAATTTGCGGCGTTTACCGTCTTCAAAAACTATCTGACCTACAGTGAAGCCTAATTGAGTAGCGCCTGGGTGGAGTTGCAGCTGATCGACATCGCTGAACCAAGAACTATTCACTGCTTTACCATTTACAACCTGAGGCTCAATCTCAGTTTGGAAATCAAACTGACTTGCTGCCTGTACTGCGGTTGCAGAGAGTAAAAGCCCCATGGAGATCAAAGATTTTTTAAACACGTTTCATACCTCAAATGGTTTTTCGCTGGCTTTCTGTGCCGAGCAAAACCTAATAAGGGTGGCGCGATAGCGCCACCAATTTGGATTTATATTAGAAGTAGTATTCTACGCCCACAGAGAACTCGTTGAAGTCTTCAGACTTCCAACGTGCGTTTCCGTCTAGACCTGTTGGTTTATCACCGAAGTCAAGAGTACGAGCACGAGCATAAAGCACAGCTGATGGGTCTACGAAGTAAAGTACTTGAGCAGAGATTACGTTATCGTCTGTGTTATCGATAGTGTTGCCGTCACGCTCTAGCTCAAAGTTTGCAGCATATGCCACTTTGTACTGCCAATCGCCGTGGCTATAGATAAGACCTGCAGACATTGCACCTTGTTTCTCATCAACATTAGTACCTGTAGATGCTTCCATGTACTTGTATTGTGCGAATAGAGAGAAGCCGTTTTCAAACCATGCTTGAATACCCGCTAGGTAAGTATCATTGGTCCATACTGCATTCTCAGCCTCTACCTTGTCATTGCGCTCATAAGCTAAGTCAAACTGGAATGGGCCAACATTATAGTGCGCAGCACCACCGAAGAAGTATGAATCACCCGAACCCGTCGAAGCATCATCACCAGCACCTACCGCTAGGTCAAAAGAAAGGGCATCAAAGTATTTTGGCGTATCCCAGCGCATGGTGTTTGATTGACGATCTTGGTACTTAGCACCACCGATTGAACCACCCCAGTCATATACGTCACCTAGGCCTGGGTTAGATGCTGGCCAGTCGATTAGTTCATAGATAGGAGTTAGAACACGGCCTAGACGGACTTGGCCCATGCCTTCGCTTTCAAAACCAACAAAGGTATCACGCTCACCTAGACCAGCGCCTGCACCACCAAAGCTTGGGTCAACATAGCCACCCTCAATCTGCCAGATAAACGTTGCTGAAGTTCTTGAACTGCTTCTTACCGCGGAAACCAATACGTGATTCGTTGTTTAGCTGTGTGCCACCTAGATCGTCATCAGTTGCCTTGTTGCCTGAATCGTAATCACGATATGCAACCTGCATAGCGATGATGCCGTAAACCTCGTATGAAAAATCGCTCTTGGTTAGAAATTTTTCTGCCGCTGTTTCACTGTTTGCACCTGCAGCTAGCGTGGCACCACTGAAAGCCAAGCTTGAAAGAGCTGCCGCAATAATAGTTTTGTTGAAGCGAGACATGAGAGTAACCCCTTGTTTTATGTTTATTTTTGGTCTGTCACATTGCGTTCCTGCAATGCCGAATAAGAACATGAGAAATTCTTACAGATTTTTTCAGACACAAAATAAGTCACCCCTAAATCTTTGAACTGATTCAAAACAGAAAAACCTAAAGATATTTAATTCATAAAAAACATACACTTACACTCCGTCAAAAACGTCAAAACATTCTTTTAGATTAATCAATACTCACAAATATCACGGATTTGGGCATAAAACTGAGGATTTATTTGAACCTAATCAGACTGTTTTTAGATTTTTCAGGGGAACTTTTGATCGAGAGGGCGCTTTTTGTGAGCTATATCCAATTTACTTTTTTCGCGATTAATCAAAAGAACCACGTCAATTTATAAATTGACGTTTTTGTCGAGTTGAAACTCACTAATTGGACAAAAATAAATGCAATCAGAGACTTAGATAGTGAGTACGAATTGATAGGAACTCAGTTGAAGATATTGGCTGTAGAAAATATCGGAACGAGAAGTCTTAAGGCGGGCATTCAAACTAGATAAAAAGGGTCAACAACAAAAAGTCGAACGGCAATAGGGATGGGTAACCGAGATAAAAAGATGTCTTCGCGAACGAAGACTAAAGTCTGCAGTACAACAAGGTATTTCTGGTAATAGAACTGACTGTCTGGAACTGGTACAACGCGCTTTAGTGGTTGTTTCATGTTTCAGACATAGAATTGATGCGACACACAGACTATGAACTCAATCGATGAAGAATCACCTCACTCAATCAACGTCTAGCGTTCAGATACACAGCAGGTCTGAACTTTATCTGTGATAAGCACTCATTAATTCTCTCTGTAAAGTGGCCTGCCCCAATACAGTCTCCCCTTATCCAAACTCGCTCAAGTTCAGGTAGCGAGTAAAAGCTTTGTCGCGCTGCATAAACATCTTCCAAGGGACAAAAACAAAAAAGGCCAGCTCTATGAGCTGGCCAAACGGAGGTTAACAAAAGCCCTACAAACTATTGCACCTGAGTCACACGACTAAATAGGTTACCTGAGGCTGATTTCGAACGAACCCACACCTCACCAGTTACACTAGGACGCTGCTCGTCGTTGTAATCTAGCCAATTTTCACCATCAACTGAGTATTGAAGCGCTACACCTGGGAACTGAATGTTCATTGCAAGCTCACCCTGCTCTACCACTGCCCCTGGAACTGGGAGACGGTAATCGATACCTGCTTTCTCAAGCTTAGCCAGTTCACGTTGACCGAGAACGTTGGCAAAACGAGTCCAGTCAGCAAGCAATGCCTCTTTATCTACTAAGTTGGTATCTTGTGAGTACTCAACGCCAACCTTGTATGGGTTTTCCCAGTCAGCGGCATGCCAAGCACGCTCAGCTGCTGCTAATACGCGAGGGAACACCATGTATTCAAATTGCTCGTCGGTGCGTACCGTTTCAGACCACAGCTGAGCTGACATACCTAGGAAAGGTCTCTCAGCCTCAAACTCACCTTTAGCGGTAAAGCCGTTGCCATCACGATCTACCGAAGTTTCAGCATTTTGAGGCATGTTCTCTGGCGCAAATCCAAACATCTTGCGAGTATCGGTTGCACGTGTACCCCAGTAATAACCGCGCTCTTTCGAATCTACCTCATAAGGGAAATCCATATATACATAGTCTGGGTTAGAAGCGACTACGTCATAGCCTTTGTTTGCCCAATCATAGATGGTTGAAGCACCGCCCCAGTACAATACTTCCCAGAAGTTTACGCGAGTGTTGCTAGTAGCAAATGCATCCGCACCTTCACTGTATTTCAGGCCATCTTCATGCTTGGAAGTTCTCGATGCCCTTATCTGCAGCAATCTTAGATACCTGCTCTGCAAAGTGGCTTGGTAGGTGACCAAAGTCTTTCACATCACCACTGTCGATCATCGCCTGGCACTGTGGAGACTTAGCAAATGGTTGGTCTTGTTTCGATTGGTCGATATCACCCTTCCACGCGACTTTTTCTTCTGCATTTACATCTTGGAAGCCACCACCTAGCTTAATGTTCTTCGCTTCATCACCACCATAGTGCCAAGTGCTTAGAGGCATGCCTGCTTCTTTGTGCATTGCTGCAACTTCGGTAATCACTTTATCTACAAAGCGAGTGGACGATTCCATACATGGGTTGATGAAGCTCTTCTTGTCATAGAACTGAACTGTAGTAACGTTCGAAGTATCCTCTGGATCCATCAAGCGATATTCGTTGGCAGCCGCCTCATCGCCTTCATTCATTAGACGCTCATAACGCGCTTCCATTGATACAACGGCTGCACGTGCGTGAGCTGGCATATCAATCTCTGGAATCACTTCAACGCTGCGCGCTTTTGCATATTTCAAGATTTCAACGTAATCGGCACGGCTAAAGTGGCCTGAACCGAAGTTATCTGTAGTTGAGCCAGAACCTAGTTGAGGCAACAGGCAGCTCTTCTCGTCAAGGTCGAAGCAACGCTGAGAACCGATATCGGTTAGTTCTGGAAGACCCGGGATTTCAAGGCGCCAGCTTCATCATCACTCAGGTGTAGATGAAGCTTGTTTAGCTTGTAAGCCGCCATCTGGTCGATGGTAGATAGAATAGCTTCCTTCGAGTGGAAGTTACGAGCCACATCCACCATAACGCCACGATATTGGAAACGAGGAGCATCTTTAATAGAAACAACTGGCAGCTCTGCTGGATTATTTGAGTCAATCAAACCCATCACAGACTGCATTGCATAGAAGGCACCTGAAGTATCAAATGCGCGGATAGTCACTTTGTCACTTGAGATATCAAGCTCATAAGCGCCAGGTTTAGCTAGCTCTTTAGCAAAACCCGATGGTAGATAGAAATTTCTACTGGTACTTCACCAGTAAGGCTAGTGCCTAGAAGCTCAGCACGAGCTTCAAGCGCTTGTTCTTGCGCTGGCTCAAATGGTGAACGCTCTAGTTTAAAGCCACCAGAAATATCCAGTTTTCCTTCACCGACAGTGGTCATCATAGGTGCAGGGATAAGCTAGTAGATACGTCTTCTTGGACTACATCAGAGTTTTTAGCAAAACGAGTCGCTGCAGTCGCAATTACGTTGTTGTCACTCGGAGTTCGCTTAAGTTTCTCACCCTCTAGACCAGAAACAAAGCCAGATACATCAGGACCATCTAGTGAAACAATCTGCTTAGGCTCAGCGCCATCAGCCGCTACAAAGGCACCAGGCATGAAATCAGTTTCAAACAGTTGCCAGTACTCGCCTGTATAAGTGATATCTACGCTTTCGCCCGCTTTAAAGCCTTGGAATTTGTCGGTTGGCTCAAGTTTGTGCAGGTCACCCGTGATGCGAGTGATCTTAAACTGATCGCTCTCTACATCTAGAATTAAGCGGATGCTGTGGAAGTAGATAGCCCAATCGTTAGATTCAATTGCATCACCATCATTCGTCAGCGTCATAGTAACCTTGTTACATGACGCCCACTCAGCTTCTAATGCTTGGCAGTTGATGCCTTCATTAGCACCATGGTTAGTAAGCACTTCATATTTGATATCTAGGTTTTGTGCTAGCGCATCAACCGTATTCTGGGTGCTGCTTTGTGTAGAGGTACAACCGGCTAAAACCGCAATAACAGAAGTAGCAATTAGACTCTGTTTCAACATCTCGATGTCCTTTGTAATTGTTTGTCTTTCTCCACTCTAACCAGAGTTAATTTTTAATGCAAAATTAGTCAAAAGACGACTTCTCAAAACAAACATGGAAAATAAAGTCATTAAAAAACAACAATTTAATCAACTAAGGTAAATCAGAACACGTAGAAATCGACTCAAATTTATTTTTTATTGATAACTTTTTCTAGCGGATTTGTGATCCACTTCTGCCTGCGTCAAAAACGTCAAAATGGGTTATTTCAGGTATTAACGAGAGATGCTGATAACTTACGCTTATCAGCGAAATAAGCACTGATGATTTCTCCACCAAATTCAGGTGCAGTAGACTCCCGCCCAATTGCTACACAGGAGTCTGTTATGTCTAAAAAGCTTATTCTTTGCTCAGTTCTTGGCCTTGCTTTAACTGGTTGTGCGAGTTCTGCATTTGATGCGGAAAATGAAAACTCAGCACGTAACCGAGGTGCTGCAGGTGGCGCACTGGTTGGCGCAACCTTAGGAGCTCTAACTGGAGAAGCCGATCTTGCGGTCAAAGGAGCAGTTGCTGGCGGTGTTGCGGGTGGCGTTGCAGGCTCTATGAAAGATCTTGATGATGCGCGCTCTGCAGACAGAAACCAAACCCTAGCAGATGGTGTTGCTGGTGATAATCGTAGTGAAACAGAAAAGCGAGTGGCTGAGCTAGAGGCTCAAATCAAGCTCCTTGAGTTAGAAAAACAACTGGCTGAGCTTGAAGCAGAGCAACTTGTAGATATCGATGAAGAAGACGAGCTTCCGGCAAGCTAACCCGTCTTCTTGTAGATGCGAGTGGGTCTGCCCACACTTCCATGAGACACACTCGCCTCAAGAAAACCCATGCTAACCGCATACTCAAGATAACGCCTTGCCGTTGTCTTACTCACACCGACCAAACCACTCACTGAATCTGAGGTTTGCTCTGATTCATCACTAAATACCTCTATCACCCTTTGCAGGGTAATCTGGTCAATATTTTTCGGCAGTTCATCAATCGCTTGGCTATCTCTACGTACCCATAGGCCCGGTTGACCTCAGACTGTTTAAACTCTGTTTTACCGTGAATTGTGCGATAGTAGTCTCGGAAGCGATTCAATACATCATTGAATGAAGTCAATGCTAGCGGTTTGATCAGATAGTCAAATGCGCCTAATCGAATGCCAGAGGTAACCGTTTGGGCATCAGAGGTCGCCGTAAGCAGAATCACATCTACATCTGGGGCAGTGCCAGTTCGCAAACGTCTTAACCACTCTATACCACTGCCGTCAGGCAGATAGTTGTCCAAAATAATCAAATGCGGCTGCATGGTATTTTGCATAAATCTCGCGTCAGCCAAAGTAGAGGCAATCCCCACTACCTCGTAATAGGGATTCTGACCTATGTAAGCGGCTATCATCTCCGCCAGTTCGAGCTTATCCTCAACCACTAGCGTCTTTATCTTATCTATCACTCTCTTTCTCCAGTTTCGGGATAAACAAACCGATAACGGTGCCATTAGGTTCGTTATCCTCTACCACTATCTGTCCACCAGCCCTAGTAACCAGACCATGGATCAATGCAAGCCCTACCCCATGCATGGCGGCATCTTCTTCTTTACTGGTAAATCCGTCTCTAAAGACCTTATCTTTTCTATCGTCACTGATGCCGATACCGTTATCGGATACTTCAATAACAATCTCTTTGCCAAGGTCGGTGGCGAACAGTTCTATTTCGCCCTCTTTACGCTGAGTCTTAGCGATCGCCTCGTAAGCATTATCCAGAAGATTACCCAATATAGCGGCCACTTCATCAGCGGATAAAGGCGAGTTATCTAAGCGAAGACTGGAGCCATCGACAATATTAAGTGTATAACCGAGCTCTGCTGAGCGATGCTTCTTACTGAGGATCAGTGCCGCGACTATCGGGTGGAAGTGGCTGGTTAGCTGAGACACATCCTGCTGCAACACATTGTTTTCTTTATGAATAAACTTTAAAGCTTGTTCATGCATCTGCATCTCAAGCATACCGGACACCACCGCCATATTGTTGGCGTATTCATGAGTCACCACCCGAAGCGCATCACGCTCTTTGGCTACCTGACGCACCATAAGCTGCAGCATAGCTGGGGTGTTGCGTGGTCTAAAGCTCACCACATAACCGACTATCTTCTCGTCATCTCGCATTATGGTTCGAGAGGCAAGTAAGGTTTCACCGTTAATGTTGACCGTGGTTTCACTGACCTCTTCTTCAACTTGAGGAGTGAACAAATCACTTGGATAGCAATGCTCAGAAACATGGGTGTCAAACAGTGACTCTCTAGGCTTTTCGATACCCAAGATCTTGATGGCGCTCTTATTGATAACCATGATCTTGCCTGAGGTATCTACCGCCAAAACCCCTTCTGCTACCGAGTTAAGGATCCCAATTCTCAGACGAAATGCACGCGCTATCTGTGCGGGGCTCATACCAGACAGTTGTTTCTGAACATAGTTAGAAAAAATCTTTGAGAACAGCAACATAACTAGAAGCAAGACTATCGCTAATACTATGGTTTGCGTTAAATAACGACTGGCTAGGGACTGTACGTTGCTTTCCAAATAGCCCACTGAAACCATACCTACCAGCTTATGATCATCGTAGATAGCGCCCGAGTTTTAATTCCTAATCCCGAAAGCCCATCATGAAATAAGGTGACCACTTCGCCCTGCATGACACGCTGAAAACTCTCCCCTTTAACGCTGCCTATCTCTTTAGTTGGATCTGTATGAAACAGTCTTTTGCCAGTTTCGGTAGTGATCACCACATAGTCGGATTTCACCTCTACTTCATGACGAAAGAACTCATCAAGCGCAACGACATCTTTAGCCTTGGTGGCTTGCATGATCACAGGGTTCACCGCCAAGGTCACCGCGAGATTTCGAGACTCATGCATCCTGTCATTGGTCAGAACTGAATCGATAGCACCTAAGGTCGTAAACACGCAAAAGATCGCTATCAACACAGCTGCCAACGATTGAATGATTATGATACGCCCTTTAAATCCCATCTAAACCTCGAACTCATAGCCATCTGTTAAAGGTAGGCTATCCAACCTTATTTACTTCAACTCGAAGCAGTTAACTGGGTGCAAACAACACCAGATATGGACAGTTAATAACACCAGCGAAACCTGAGATTACCAATACAGAGAGTCAGCACAAACCCAGCTGTGGATTAAAAACATTAAATTTATTAGCCACATTAGCGCGCTGAGCAAAATTGATCTCGATCAAGCTTCCAAGCCCCCTTCTTGAGCGAAATTATGTGCCAGAGGTGGGATATGCAAATGAACATAGCGATTACAAACGCACAGTCTGTCATCTATCTAGATGAGATTAAGGAGCTATTAGACGCGCAAGGATTGCGTTATGAAGACGATGCTGAATATTTTTGTACCGCTCATACCGCTGAGGGTGAGCTAGCAGGATGTGTTGGCCTTGCTGGCAACATCATTAAATACTTTGCCATTCAAGATGCATTCAAGGGCGAAGGTCTGTCACGCAGCATGGTAACTGAGGTATTGCTGACCGCACATCAACTTGGTCGCAAGAGCCTATCTATCTTCACCACCCCGGATAAGGTTGCCATCTTTGAATCTATGGGTTTTACCCCTCTCACCTCACTAAACCGAGATTCAGTGCTGCTGATAAACCGCCCCGACAAACTGCAACAGGTACAAAACGAGCTAAGTACACATGGTGTATCTGGCGACAAGATTGGTGCCATTGTGATGAACGCCAACCCTTTTACCAAAGGGCACGCCTACATTGCTGAGCAAGCCGCGAGTCAGTGCGACTGGCTACATATCTTTGTCGTCAGTGAAAACGACCAAGAGTTTTCTTTTGCTGATCGCTTCGCCATGGTCAAACAAGGCACAGCGCATATCCCAAATATCACAGTGCATGCAGGCAATGAGTTCATCATCAGCCAACGTACCTTCCCCTCCTACTTCCTCAAGAAAAGTGGCTTAGTGAATCAACTGCATGCAGAGATAGATTGTGAAGTATTCAAAAGGCATATCGCCCCGAGTCTGGGTATCAACCACAGATTCGTCGGCAGCGAACCCAACTGCGCCGTGACCCACAACTACAACGGTGTGATGAAGCAGATCCTTCCACCCGAGATTCAAGTAACCGAGCTTGAACGATTGAATTTAGAAGGAAGCAGTGTCTCGGCATCGACCGCAAGAAACCAGCTATCTCAAGCTGCATCTTCGGTGGCTAACCTGCTCCCAATTACCACGATTAATTACCTAATTGAAAACTGTGGCTACGCGCTACAAATCTAACGAGGCTGAAATGAAGATATGTGAGTCGGCGGTTGCTGGCACCCTAGAAAGCTCAGACTTGTTTGTTGAGGTTGAACCAAGTGAGGCATTTTCACTTTGGGTTAGCTCTTCAGCAACACAATTTCGAGATGCTATTGAACAACACGTTCGTCGTGAATTGGACAAGCTCAATGTGACCGATGGTCAATGGCGCGTCACCGATTCAGGCGCTCTGGACTGCATCATCACCGCACGTTTGCAAGCGGCAGCGCTTCGCGGTGCCAACCAACAAGCCCTACCATGGGAGAAGTTCGTATGAAGATGCGCCGTTCAATGCTGTTCGTTCCTTCATCGAACGCAGCCATGGTGTCTAACACCTTTATCTATGATGCTGATGCCATCATGTTTGATCTCGAAGACAGTGTCTCTCTTCGTGAGAAGGACACCGCTCGCCTTATCCTTTTCAATGCACTGCGCCACCCGCTTTACCAAGACATCGAAACCGTTGTTCGTGTAAACGCACTGGAATCGCAATGGGGTCGTGCTGACGTTAAGGCTGTGGTAGCTGCTGGCGTTGATGTGGTTCGTCTAGCCAAAACCGATAGCGCGCAAGACGTTATTGATATGGAGCAAGCTATCGCAGAAGCCGAAGAAGCATGCGGTCGTGAGATTGGCTCAACCAAGATGCTAGCAGCTATCGAATCAGCACTGGGTATCACCAACGCCAAAGAGATCGCCTTTGCGTCAAAACGCCTAATTGGTATTGCACTTGGTGCCGAGGACTATGTTCGCGACATCAAGACCAACCGCACTCCTGAAGGCACTGAGTTGCTGTTTGCTCGCTGCTCTATTCTGCAAGCCGCTCGCGCTGCAGGCATCCAGTGCTTCGACACCGTTTACTCTGATGCGAACAACACCGACGGTTTCCTAAAAGAAGCGGAGCACATCAAACAGCTTGGCTTTGACGGTAAATCTCTTGTTAACCCTCGTCAGATCGAACTTCTACACAACCTATATGCACCAACAGCGGCCGAGGTGAAACACGCAAACGCGGTTATCCAAGCGGCGGCCGATGCTGAAGCCAAAGGCCTAGGTGTGGCCTCACTCAACGGCAAGATGGTAGACGCTCCTATCATCGAGCGTGCTCGCCTTGTACTTGAGCGTGCTCAATCTGGTATCAGAGAGGAATAATCATGGAATCTATCAAGCAAAATAGAAAGCTTCGCTCTGATCTTAAAGAAGCAATCTTGGCATCGGGCCTAAAAGATGGCGATACCATCTCTTTTCACCACGCGTTTCGCGCAGGCGACATACTGATCAATGACGTAGTTGCGACCATCGCTAGCATGGGTTTCAAAGACCTAACCCTAGCATCAAGTTCACTGACCGATTGTCACGCGCCACTGGTTGAGTACGTGCGCTCTGGCGTTATTTCAAAGATCTTTACCTCTGGTATCCGCGGTCGTCTAGCAGATGAGATCAGCGCGGGCATCATGCAAAACCCAGTAGAGATCCACTCACATGGGGGTCGTGTTCACCTAGTTCAAACCGGAGAGCTAAGCATAGATGTGGCATTCCTTGGCACACCCTCTGCAGACCGCTTCGGTAACGCCAATGCTATGGTAGGCAAATCTCGTTGTGGCTCTCTTGGCTATGCCATGGTGGACGCTGAGTATGCCAAACACGTGGTGGTGATGACTGAACAGCTAGTGGAATATCCCCACGCTCCAGCCTCTATCGCTCAAGACCAAGTAGATAGCGTAGTCGTGGTTGAACGCGTTGGTGACCCATCTAAGATTGGTGGTGGCGCAACCCGTATGACCACCAACCGCGTGAGCTACTTATCGCTCGCAAAGCGGCCGATGTAATTGAGCACTCTGGCTACTTTGAAGACGGGTTTAGTATTCAAACCGGCTCCGGCGGTGCTTCCCTTGCTGTAACTCGCTTTCTTGAATCTAAGATGGTTCGCAACGACATTACTGCATCTTTCGGCCTTGGTGGTATCACTGCAACCATGGTTGATCTTCACGAGAAGGGTCTAATCAAGAAACTGATGGATGTGCAATCCTTTGATGCACATGCCGCAGACAGCCTAGGTCGCAATCCAAATCATATCGAAATCAGTGCTAACCAATACGCGAACCCTTCTAGTAAGGGCGCAACGGTGGATCAACTGGATGTGGTTATCCTATCGGCACTAGAGATTGATACCGACTTCAACGTGAACGTCATCACAGGCTCTGATGGCGTGATTCGCGGTGCCTCTGGTGGTCACTGTGATGCTGCCGCAGGCGCCAAGCTGACTATCGTGGTTGCGCCACTGGTTCGCGGTCGTATTCCAACCCTAGTCAACCGTGTTCTTAATACTGTGACTCCAGGTAAATCTATCGATGTGCTTGTCACCGACCACGGCATCGCGGTTAACCCTGCTCGTGAAGAAGTGAAAGCTCGTCTTGAAGCGCAAGGCATTCAAACCTTTGATATTAAAGCGCTTCAACAACGTGCAGAGCTTTTGGTAGGTACACCGGCACCCATTACCTATACCGACAAGATCGTAGCCAACGTTCGTTACCGTGATGGTTCAATGCTGGACCAGATCAAACAGGTAGCAAAATAATGTTTAAGGGAGTGCCTATTACCGCCATCGATGTGATGGAATTTCGCGACCGTATTGCCTCAACCCAGCGCATCTGGCAACAACTGCAAGCTCCACAACTGATCAGTTTTACCGTCAACATGATGGGTAACGTCAAGGTTAACGAGGCATCGTCGCGAGTATTCTTGCAGGGCCGATTGGCCATCGATAACTGGGTTCAGGGCACTTCCTTAAATATCCTTAGACAAGAGCAGTTTAATCATAAAGCCGGCTATCACTATCTTGTGGGAGTGAATTATCACGACGCGGATGAGATCAAGAAAGCCATGATTGCACTGGAGGAGTCACTTCCTCTTGGTCGATTAATGGATATCGATGTTATCGACCGTGATGGAAAACCCCTATCCCGCACCAAGCTGGGATTTGGTCAAAGACAATGCATTGTGTGCGACCAACCAGCAAAGGCGTGTGCACGCAGTCAGGCGCACAGTCCAATGGAGTTACAAAAGGCTCTGCTGGAGATGTTCTCATGATGCAGAGCAATCCATCTCGTCAGCAAGACCCAAGCACTCTAGCCAGCGTTATTGGCGAATTAGCCACTCAAGCACTTTTGGTTGAGGCAAACCTGCATCCTAAACCTGGGTTGGTAACTGCACGCTCCACCGGTTCCCACAGCGATATGGACATAGAGACATTTCGCCTAAGCGCCGCTGCACTAAAGCCGTTCTTAGTGGAATTTTCACGCTTAGGCTTAGATTTTAGCGGCAACGATTTAACTCAGCTACTCACATCATTGCGCCCTGTAGGTATGCAAGCAGAACAAGAAATGATGACGGCCACAGGGCAAGTAAATACCCACAAAGGCGCCATCTTTATCCTTGGCGTACTGTGCGCCGCCTTAGGGTACATGAGTGCTAAAGGCATCAGAGTTTCTCCACTGCACCTGCAAGATACTGTTCGCAAGATGTGCGCAGGAGTTACCGAGGAATTAGCAAGCAGTCAAAGCGCAACCGCAGGAGAGCACGCCTTTAAACAACATGGTGTTACCGGCATTCGCGGAGAAGCCGAAGCAGGTTTTCCGACTCTGATGCAAGGACTCAACGCCTATAAACGTGCCAAGCGCGATGACTGCGCAAAAACACATGCCCTGCAATTAGCACTGCTGACCTGCATCAGTATAAATGACGACAGTTGCCTAATTAAACGCGGAGCTTAACCGGCCTCAATTACGCCAAATATCAGGCAAGGCTTATTTTACAGTCGAATCTAGATTCAAAACGATTCAATAAAGAGTTGCATCAACTTGATATTAAATTCGTTGAAAAAAACTTATCACCTGGTGGAAGTGCAGATTGTCTATCCGCAATTTGGCTAATTTCCATGATGGAAAGTTTTTCCAATTAATTATTTGAAATATTACTTACCTATTTCAAATACGAAAATATAAATTCAGATTATTAGGAAACTATTATGAAATGTTTTAGCTTAGGTATTATCGGTAACTTTTCGGGTCACCTTTCGGGTGCTGAGAAAGTAGCTGAGTCTACTCTTCCAAACGGTGTATTTGTAGTAAACGGTCTAACCGAGCGCACCGTTTCTACCGGAGAGAAGATCACCTTCCCGCCACACGGTACCAACATCCAAGCTGAGCCGGAATTTGTTGTGAAGTTCAAGGTAGAGTACGCAGATAACAAGGTTGCTAAGTTCATCCCGAATGCGATGACAGTCGGTAACGACATGACTATCCGCAAGCTTGAAGGCGCACAAAAAATCGCTGAGCGTAAAGCTTGGGGTGAGGCATCGAAGGGTCTAGCAACGCACTGGTGGCCTGTGAGCGAGCTAGAAACATTCACCGAAGAGTACAAGCTTATCTCTATCGTTAAGCGCGACGGCGAGTATCTAGACTATACCCCTGTAGCTGATCCATCAGAGCTTAAGATCTTCTACACAGAGATGTGTGATTGGCTAACTGAAACCGTCAATACCCAACAATCAGAAGGCATTCTTCGTGAGATCCTTCCTCAACTTGAAGCGGCGGGCTACCCAGAAGAGATCGTTGTGTTCTGCGGCGCACCAAACTACACCACTTGGGGCGAAACTCACTTTATCGAACCAAACGACGAGATTTCTATCGCTCTTATTAACAGCAAGCAAACCTCCGTGGATATTATTAGCGATAAGATCAAATCAAACGCACTTGTTAACGATGACTTTGTAATTTCATATACACAACAAGTTGTTTAACCCTTTCCTATTTTGTGTTGTTACCCTGTTTGCCGGTGCTGAGCCGGCTTTTTTTTCGACTGCGTAATAGCCAAAGAAAATAGTTAATTTCATTAAATTTATTATCGGCATTAAAGACAGATATAACCCCTGCCCGAATCAAATTTTTCTTTAGATATAGGGATTAAATTAATCGTACTTTAATCAAGTGGACAAAAACATGCTCGATACCATTATTGAACTACTGAAAGATGCCTCCATCCTAGTGTCTGTATTTACACTGGTTGGTTGTGTAATTCAGGGTAAAAGTGCCAACGATACTATCGTTTCGGTGACTAAAACCTTTATCGGTTTTATCCTGCTATTTGCAGCAGCAAAACTGATGATCTCTCCTTCTCTAAAAGAGTTTTCCAAGATCTTTATGATGGCCTTCCATGTGGAAGGTATCGTTCCAAACAACGAAGTGATCATAGTCGAAGCCATTGTACAGCTTGGTCGTGAATTCGGCTCAGCCATCGCCTTTGGTCTTATCGGTGCAATGGCACTGAACCTAGTGTTTGCACGCTTTACCCCACTAAAATACGTCGTACTTTCAGGTCACCACGTGTTCTTTATGGTGTCGTGTCTTGCGCTTATTTCTATCCTGCACGGCTTTAGTATTCCTGAGGCTGCGGTAATCGGTGCGGTAATCACTGGCGCTTGGTGCGTGATTAGTCCGTCACTATTGGTGGGTTACTGTCGCCATATCAAAGGCTGTGAGCCACTTCGTGCCCATGGTGATTTCTCTATCGGCCAATTTGGCTCAACCAGCTATATGCTTGCTGGTTTCCTTGGCGACAAGTTCGGTAACAAAGAAAACGATATCGAGAAAGCGGAAATGCCAACCGCTATCGGTTTTCTAGCAGACAAGAACACCTCAAACTTTGTGGTAATGCTGGCCTTCTTCCTAGTATCGAGCGCCGTTGCCGGCTTCGATAACGTTCAGCATCTAGCTAATGCTAGTGCTAAACATGGCCATGAAAATGTATTCCTATACCTGCTAAAGCAGTCTGGCTACTTTGCCGGCGGTGTATTCACTTTAACCAAGGGTGTGCACATGTTTGTTGAAGAACTTATCCCAGCGTTTAAGGGGATCTCCGATAAGCTAATCAAAAACAGCGTACCTGCGGTAGAGATCTATAGCCTGTTTCCTTATTCGAAGAATGCGGTATTCGTGGGCTTTATCTGCTGCACCATGGCAGGCTTCCTGGCAATGATCATGCTGCCTCTATTTGGTCTGCCCGTGATCGTTCCTTCACTGTTATTCACATTTGCAAGTGGTGGTGGCGCAGGCATCATCGGCAACGCTACTGGCGGTACGCGTGGCTGTATTATGGGCTCACTGGCATGCGGTTTCATCTCTATCATTGGCTCTGGCATCGTATTCCAGCCTATCCACGATGCAGGTGTAACGGCTCCAACCACCTACTCAACGACAGACTTCTCCATTCTTGGTGAAGGCCTGCACCTAGTTCTATCGCTAATTAGCTGATAGTCATTTCAAAACCATTCGAGGTTATCCATGTATCAGGGATATTTAGAAAAAAGCGCTGAGCGAGAAGCGCTTGGAGTGGCAGCCCCTAGCTTGACTGCTACCGAAGTTGAACAATTCTTGCAAACTTTGGCCGAAGGCAACTCGGGAGATCAGGACAAGCAGTTCTTGGAGCTCATCACCCACATGACGCCATGTGGAGTGGATGACGCAGCTCGCGTAAAAGCTGAATATCTGTGGAGGTTCGCAACCGGAGAGTGCTCTAGCCCTCTCCTAACCTCGGAAAAAGCGGTTGAATTGCTTGGCACTATGCAAGGCGGCTACAACGTTGGCTGCCTTATCCAAGCCTTAGAAATCAATGCTATCGCTGAAGTCGCAGCCAATGCCTTGAAACACATTGTGATGATCTACGATGAGTTTTCTAAGGTGGCCGAACTTGCTAAAAACGGTAACTCTCTAGCTCAACAAGTGATTGAATCATGGGCTGAAGCTGAGTGGTTCTTTGAGCGCCCAGAAGTGGCACAAGCGATGCAGATGAGTGTGTTTAAGGTGGACGGTGAGACCAATACCGATGACCTTTCTCCGGCTCAAGATGCCTTCACTCGCCCAGACATTCCTTTGCATGCTCGCGCTATGTATAAGAATGTGCGCCCTGGCATTACGCCATATGAAGATGGCGTTGTGGGCTGTATTGCTCAGATCAACCAAGCAAAGTCTCAACCATTGCCGATCGCCTTTGTGGGAGATGTAGTGGGCACAGGCTCCAGTCGTAAATCAGCGGCCAACTCACTTATCTGGCACTTTGGTGAGAATATCCCTTTTGTTCCCAATAAACGTACAGGCGGTGTAGTTCTGGGTGGCAATATTGCTCCTATCTTCTTCGCAACCCTTGAAGATTCTGGCGCACTGCCTATCCAATGCGATGTGAGTAAGATCCAATCCGGTGACATCATTACTATCCGTCCCTATAAAGGCACAGTAGAGAATACCTCTGGCGAGGTGATTTCTGGGTTCACCCTAAAATACGGCCTTCTTAACGAGGTTCGTGCCGGTGGTCGCATCCCTTATCTGATTGGGCGCCGTCTCACTCAAACCGCTCGTGAGTATCTGGGTAAAGAACAACTCGAGGTCTTCCTTGACGAGAAAGTACAGCAACCGAATCATGGCTACACCCTAGCACAAAAGATGGTAGGCAAGGCTTGCGGTCTTGAGGGTGTGCTTCCAGGTCAGTTCTGTGAACCAAAAACAACCACAGTTGGCTCACAAGACACCACGGGCGGCATGACTCGAGATGAGATTAAAGACCTAGCATGTTTGTCCTTCTCATCTCCGCTGGTGATGCAGTCATTCTGCACACTGCTGCCTATCCAAAACCTGTAGATGTCGCTTTGCATCAGAATCTACCAGAGTTCTTTGAAAGTCGTCGAGGCGTGGCGCTTCGTCCGGGTGATGGTGTTATCCACTCATGGCTAAACCGTATGCTAGTGCCTGACACCCTTGGTACAGGTGGCGACTCACACACTCGCTTCCCGGTAGGTATATCATTCCCAGCAGGTTCTGGTCTTGTAGCTTATGCGGCTGCAACTGGCACCATGCCTCTAACCATGCCTGAGTCGGTATTGGTTCGCTTTAAGGGGGAGATGCAACCGGGTATTACACTGCGTGACCTAGTGCATGCCATTCCGCTGAAAGCTATCGAGCTTGGCCTTTTAAACACCGATTCAGCCAACAAGAAAAACGTGTTCAATGGCCGTATCGTTGAGATTGAAGGCCTCGACCATCTGACCGTTGACCAAGCGTTTGAGCTTACCGATGCCAGTGCAGAGCGTTCAGCTGCCGCATGCACAATCAAACTAGATATCGAAAAGGTTATTACACATGCCAAATCAAATGTAGCCATGCTTAAGTGGATGATTCGCGAAGGATATGGTCATGCAGAGACACTGGCCGGTCGCGTAGAAGACATTAACGCATGGCTGGCAAACCCATCTCTAATGGAAGCAGACACCGACGCACAATACACTGAAATCATCGAGATTGACCTTGCTGAGATCTCCGAGCCTGTGGTGTGTTGTCCAAACGACCCAGATAAAGCGGCGCGCCTGAGCGATGTAGCCGGTACTCCAGTGGATGAAGCCTTTATCGGTTCATGCATGACCAATATCGGTCACTTCCGTGCAAGCTCAGCCATCTTGGATAAGTTTGCTAGCGAGCGCACCAAAGCCAAGCTTTGGCTCGCTCCACCAACCAAGATGGATGACCGCAAGCTAACCGAGGAAGGTGTAAAATCCAGTTACGCCCGTGCGGGTGCACAAATTGAAATCCCTGGCTGCTCTCTATGCATGGGTAACCAAGCTCGCGTCGCAGCAGGTTGTACCGCAGTCTCAACCTCAACCCGAAATTTCCCTAACCGTCTTGGTCAAGGTGCTAACGTCTATCTAGCATCAGCCGAGTTGGCTAGTGTGGTATCGATAATGGGTCGCTTCCCAACTGTGGAAGAGTACTTCGAGTTCACCAAGGAAACCTTGAGTGACGCCCTATATCAATACCTCCAGTTTGACGCGATGCCCGAATACGCGCTGGGCATCGATGTTAAAAACGTAGGTTAACCCCTCGTACACCGTCATCATTCCGGGATGACATTTGGGCCAGCAGTAGACCTCTTTCTGCTGGCCCCTTTTTATCTGCAGACGCTCTTTACCGTTGAGCTTAAGGCCGTTGGATTTAATCTCCTTATCTCGCCATCCCCTCATTACTAAAGCTCCTAGACTCTACGAAGCTAAATGCTACTCTCTAGATACAACAAAGCCCCGCTCAGAGAGCGAGGCTAAATATTACTTTGCTAGAAGCGACGAAGCCCTGCTCAAAGAGCAGGGCTTCTATGTAGTGGTCGGTGAAGAGGGATTCGAACCCCCGACCCTCTGGTCCCAAACCAGATGCGCTACCAAGCTGCGCTATTCACCGACTGGTCAACGTCTTTGCCGTTGAGACCGCGTATATTACGGATATTTACGTGCCTTGCAAGGGCAATACATCAAAAAGTCTGAGCTTTTGTTCTACATGCTTATATTTTAGTCCCACAGTAACAAAATGAGACACTGCTTACAGTTTTTACACCTGCAAATTACCTTTTAATAACAATTGATCAGGATCATGATTACTTATCTCTCACAAATTAAACTGTACTCAGTCATTCAGCCTTGAGTGATGAATCTCCTCACTAGATCAGTTTGCAATTCAATCTATTGCCACCGAAGCGCTTTCCCGTGCTTCGGTTTTTTCTTTTCGGACTAGGGCTGTTAACCTAGATACAAGTCACAAGATGCACAACCGCCCCTGAGTCAGGTATAATCAAATAACTGCGTACTCATACTCCGATTCAGCCATGTCTCAAGAATTTGATGAAGATTTCTCTTTTCAAGAGTTAATGGGAGATGTGAAACCTCTACAGCAAGATACCGCTTTGCATAAGAAGACTCATCAGGTGGACCAAAACCATCTGGAACGACGTCAAGCAGCGGTGAGCCTAGAGGAAGAACTGCCCGAATACCTAACCCTAGATAATGCCCCTATGCTTAAACCCGATGACATCATCGAGTACAAGAAGAGTGGTGTACAAGATGGTGTATTCAAAAAGCTGCGCCTTGGTAAGTACCCTATTCAGGCTAAGCTGGATCTACACCGCAAGTCTCTGACACAAGCTAGAGATGAAGTGGTTCACTTCCTTAAGCAGAGCCTAAGGATGGAAGCCAGGACTCTACTGTTAGTGCACGGAAAAGGACATAATTCCAATCCACCAGCACTAATGAAGAGTTATGTGGCATTTTGGCTCATGCAGATAGATGAGGTTCTATGCGCCCACTCTGCACAGCCTTTTCACGGCGGTTCCGGTGCAGTGTATGTGATGCTGAAGAAGAACCCAGAGAAGAAATTAGAAAACCGAGAGCGCCATCAAAAGCGCCTTGGATAAACAGAGAACACCATGTCCGATAACGCAAAGCGACTCAATAAATTTATCAGTGAAACTGGCTTCTGCTCTCGTCGTGAGGCCGATAGGCTGATCGAACAAGGCCGAGTAACCATTAATGGCAACGCTCCTGAAATGGGCATGAAGGTCACCGAGCAAGATGAGGTGCTAGTGGATGGAAAACCACTGCGTGCTAAATCTAAGCCTATTTATATCGCGCTCAACAAGCCTACCGGTATAACGTGCACCACTGAGCGCGATATCGAAGGTAACATCGTTGATTTCATCGGACACAAAGAGCGTATCTTCCCTATCGGTCGCCTAGATAAGCCTCTGATGGCCTTATCTTTTTGACCAATGACGGCGATATCGTTAATAAGATCCTGCGTGCGGGCAACAACCACGAGAAAGAATATGTGGTTCGTGTGGATAAGCGAATCACCCCAGACTTCCTAAAACGAATGTCTTCTGGTGTACCTATCCTTGATACGGTTACCCTTCCTTGTAAGGTAACCAAAGAGACCGATTACTCATTTAGAATCGTATTGACTCAAGGTCTTAACCGCCAGATCCGCCGCATGTGTGAAGAGCTAGGCTATCGAGTGTTCAAGCTGCGCCGCGTGCGCATCATGAATATCACCCTAGATGGTATCCCTAACGGTAAATGGCGCTACCTGACTGATGCAGAAGTCAAAACTATCCTTGATTTGAGCAATGACTCAGTAGGTACCGAAGAAGCATCCAATAAAGACGCTCGCGGACAGAAGATCCGCAAAGCAACCAAAGCGAAAGTATTCGATAGCCGTGAAGAGAACCAAGGCTCTCGCGCAAGGCGTAACCGAGACGAGCAGAGAGACTCCTACCGTCCATCAAAAGGCAACAAGCGCCCTACTCGCTCTGGCAATAAGCCAGCTAACTCAAAGCCGAGTCAGCGTCCTAAGAAAACCGGCACCTTGTCACTTAAGAAATAGGCCTAGCGTTCATCCTTTGGAGAGTCCATCACTACCATGGTGGTGATGGCTTTCACGTACTCACACTCCCCTAAGACGTCCGCATGGAACGCTTATAGCTGTTAAGATCAGCGGTTTCCACACGCAGCAGATACTCATTTCCACCGGTAATATTGTGGCACTCCACCACTTCATCGACAAAGCGCACGTGCTCTTCAAACGCCACTTGGGCTTGCTTACGATGAGAAGACAATCCGATAGAAACATATGCAACGAAGCCAACGCCTAGTTGATTAGCATCCAACACCGCCCTATAGCCTTTAATTGTCCCTTTACGCTCAAGCTCTTGTACTCGCCTTAGCGTTGCAGAAGCTGATAATCCAACCCGCTCTGACAACTCAACATTAGACACCTTTCCGTCTCGCTTAAGTTCTTGCAAGATTCTTTCGTCAAACTTATCCATGTGAAATTTTATTGCTTAATTTATTCATTTAGCTCAAATATAAGCACAAAATTGCACCTCAGACTACTTAATATTGCCTTTATAAACTGAAAGAGAACGGAGGCAGTATGGACCTACAACACCTATTAGCAATAGCCCTATTCGCGCTGGCAAGCACAGGCACACCTGGGCCAAATAATTTAATGCTGATGAGCTCTGGGGCAAATGTTGGGTTTAAGCGCACTATTCCGCACATGCTAGGTATTATGGTGGGCTTTTCAGTCATGCTGACCTTGATAGGTGTTGGTCTGGTGGGGGTGTTTCATACCTACCCTGCCAGCCAAACCATTCTCAAATACCTAAGTTTGGGATATCTGGCCTATCTCGCTTTCAAGATTGCCACCAGCAAAGGTAGCAATACTGAGCAAAGCTATAAGCCGATGACCTTTATTCAGGCAGCAGGCTTCCAATGGGTAAACCCTAAGGGTTGGTCGATGGCGCTGACCGCTGTGAGTCTATTTAATGCAGAAGGTGGAATGCTGGCTTTGATGGTGATAGTGGCTGTGTTCTTTTGCGCCAACATTCCATCGGTAGCCCTGTGGACTGCCGCTGGAACTCAGCTTCAGCGCTGGCTTACCACAGGTATCCGAATCAAAGTATTTAACTATGGTATGGCAGGGCTATTGCTTGCCTCTGCCGTACCTATGCTTTAGTCGTCGGTAAGCTCTTTAAATTGCCCTTGAACCTGTGCCAACAGTGCTTCAGGGGCAATCTCGATTTCAAGCCCGCGCTTGCCACCGCTGACACAGATGGTCTGCTGAGACTGAGCACTGATATCCAAGAAGATAGGTAAACGCTTCTTCTGACCAAGTGGCTGATACCACCTACCAGATAACCAGTAACCTTTTGTGCCAATGCCGGGTCAGCCATAGCCGCTTTCTTAAGCTTATTTGCCTTTGCAGCAAGCTTGAGGTTGAGCTTCTTCATCACAGGGATCACCGCAACCGCTAGGCCGTCAGCCTGACCATCCTGTGAAAAAAGAAGGGTTTTAAACACCTGCTCCGCCGGTTGACCTGTCGCCTCTACCGCCTCTAATCCATAACTATCGTGGCTAGGATCGTGCTTATATTGGTGGAGCTCGAAGGGTACCTTTTTCTTCTTCAGAAGACGTACAGCAGGTGTCATATTGGCCTCTTATTGATAAACGATCTCGCCTGATGGCGCATACTCGTTCACGTCAACAGGGCTATTGGTCTCAAGATACTCCTTCAGCACCTCGGCATCAACAAAACCTGTATCCACATAGCCAGGATGCTGATTTACCTTAGGATAACCATCACCACCTGCGGCGTTAAAGCTTGGCACAGTGAAGCGGTAATTCTGATTAATATTCAGAGGCTTACCTTGGATCTTGATCTCTTTCACACCCTCAGGCGTTACCTTCATAGACACACCAGCAAACTGAGCAAACGAGCCTGAGTCGGTTGGCTTAGCGCCTACCTCTTTCAGATATTGAAGCACCTCATTACCGCTCATATCCACATAGGTCAGGGTATTACCGAATGGCTGAACCTTAAGCACATCTTTATAGGTAATCGCGCCGCCTGCGATAGAGTCACGCACACCGCCAGAGTTCATTACTGCAAAATCTGCCTTAGCGCGTTTCATGTGCGCGGTAGCAATCAAGCGACCTAGGTTAGTCTGCTTAAAGCGCACCACGTTACGATCACCCTCAAGCTTGCCGTTAGACTCTGCAATCTGTACGTTCAACTGCTCTTCACCCTGCTTTTGGTAAGGGGTTAGAAGCTCTACCATGCCTTGGTCTTCAGCTATCGTCTCGCCAACCACGACACGCTTGGTTTCACCGTCTTGCTCGACCTTAGTGGTTAGATTGATAGGAATAAGCTTGTAGCTCTTAAGTTCTAGCTCACCGTTCTTGTATTCATAGTCTGCACGGCCCACATACTTACCCCACTCGTAGGCTTGCATGATCCAAGTGCCGTTTTGCTGATCTGGCTTACAATCATCACCCGGCTTAAACTGCTTCTTAACTAGGTTTGGACCTTCCATACACACAGGCTCTTGGGAGTGACCACCGATGATCATATCCAGTGAGCCCTCTGGAAGGTATCGTGCCAGTGCTACATCACCAGGCGCGTTGCCACCATGGTTGCCATCTTGATAGTGACCCATGTGCGTAAGAGCGATAGTGATGTCCGGCTGTTCGCTCGCTTCTAGCTTCTCTAGAACCTTCTTCGCTTCCGGTTTAGGGTCTCTAAACTCCAGCCCCTTGATGTACTCTGGGTTACCTATCTTGGCGGTATCTTCAGTAGTTAAGCCCACAACCGCAATCTTAAGGCCATTACGCTCAAAGATCTCATAAGGCTGGAACTTACGCTGCTGAGTATTAGCATCATAAATGTTGGCTGAAAGCATTGGGAAATCAGCCCATTGCTGCTGCTTTTGCAAAACCGTTAGCGGGTTATCAAACTCATGGTTACCCAGCGCCATTGCATCGTAGCCTAGCAGGCTCATGCCCTTAAAGTCAGGCTCGGCATCCAATAGATCAGATTCAGGTACACCCGTGTTGATGTCACCACCTGAGAGCATCAGTACTACACCACCTTCAGCTTCAACCTCGGTACGGATACTGTCCACCAGCGTCTTACGAGCTGCTAGACCGTACTCACCGTATTTGTTCGGCCAGAAACGACCATGATGGTCATTGGTGTGAAGGATAGTGATTTGCTCAGTTTGAGGCTCGGTAGGAGTGGTTGAACAACCTGCAATGATGATGGTTGACGATAGCGCCAATAGCACAGGTTTTATTTTGAATCTTTCCATGGGTACCACACAAATATGTAATTAATTTGATTGACCCAAGGTGTATAACAACAAAAAAGGGTTCGCCAATGGCAAACCCTTTTTTAACGCAAGTGTCACAACTTATTTAATTTCAATCGTTTGGAAACTCTTGATCAGATCATCTAGTGACTTCATCTGAGCTAGGAAAGGCTCTAGCTTATCTAGCGGCAGAGCCGAAGGACCATCGCAAAGAGCTTGGTCTGGGTTCGGGTGCGCTTCGATAAATAGACCCGCGATACCTGTCGCTAGACCTGCTTTTGCAAGCTCAACAGTTTGCTCACGACGACCGCCAGAAGCAGCGCCAGACGGGTCACGCATCTGCAGTGAGTGAGTAACGTCGAAGATGATTGGGCTGCCGTTAGACGCCTTCTTCATCACGCCAAAACCCAGCATGTCTACTACTAGGTTATCGTAACCTAGGCATGAACCACGCTCACACAGGATGATCTGGTCGTTGCCGCACTCAGCAAACTTATCAACGATGTTACCAACCTGACCTGGGCTCATGAACTGAGGTTTCTTAACGTTGATAACCGCACCGGTTTTCGCCATAGCTTCAACTAGATCAGTTTGACGAGCTAGGAATGCAGGAAGCTGGATTACGTCTACCACTTCAGAAACTGGCTGCGCTTGCTCTTCAGTGTGAACGTCAGTGATGATCTTAACGCCGAAGGTAGACTTCAGCTCTTCAAAGATCTTCATGCCTTCTTCTAGGCCAGGACCACGGTAAGAGTGAACAGAGCTACGGTTCGCCTTATCGAATGACGCCTTAAATACATAAGGGATACCTAGCTTCTCGGTCACCTTTACGTAGTGCTCACACACCTGCATAGCAAGGTCGCGAGACTCTAGCACGTTCATGCCTGCAAACAGGGTAAACGGCTTATCGTTAGCAACCTCAATATCACCAACTTTTACTACTTTAGATTCCATTTTATTCTCTCTCTACATGGCCTTAGTGAAGTACCTGAGGGACTTCTTGAAGGGCTTTCAATTGTAATTTTAATAACTCTGCCGTAGGGTCGTCTGGGCACTTCTCTAGGAAATACTCAAAGTCTTTTTGAGCCACTTGATTGCACTCTAGGTGCTGATAAATAAACCCACGGTCGCGAATCTCATACGGATCATCAGGCACCAAAGATAGGGCAATATCGGTACATGCTAGGGCTTGAGTATAGCGCTCCTCGCGCATCAAGGCGCTTTTAAGCACGCCTAGCCATCGACCGATAAGCATGGAATTATCCGCCACATTTAGGTGCTCCGGCTTAAGTTGAGCCGCAGCGCCTTCTTGACCCTTGAGCCAAGCGTGCAGTACCGGTTTCGCCACGTACTCGCCATTGAATGGGTTCACATATGACTTATCACGGTCACTCCAGTTCACTGCAATAAGGAACTGGGTGGGAAAGCTAATACTTCACTGGGAAACCAAGCTTGCGACCAAAGAACAGCAGCAGTGCACCTAGACTGACAGGAATACCTTTGCGGCGTTGAATCACTTTTTCGATAAAGGCGTTTTCCGAGGAGAAATAGTTCTCGTAATCCCCTTCAAAGCCCCACTCTTGATAAAACAGACGCAGGAAAGCATCAAAGCGTGCCTTCTCGTTCACTTCAACCGAGAGAACCTGCTCTGCTTCATCCAATAATTTCTCTAGCTGCATCTCAACCCAAGTGAAATTCACCTGAGGTCGATTTGCGAATTGAGCAGTAGTGCTCCCTCTACCAATTCCAATTCATCGAGATCTTTAAACCACAGATCTGACATTTATTACCCCACTAGCATTGGCGCTTTAGCTAGACCTATCTTGGCCGCCATGACCAACCAGCCAAGTGCACCCAAGAAGGCAAAGCCTCTTAGTAATTGGTTCTTGCCCATACGCAGAGCGAATACACCCAGTGCGATATAGGCCAGCAAACATGTGAACTTCTCTGTTAGCCACTCTGAGCCCGGTGCAAATGGCACCCAACCAGTAACGAACAGTAATGAAATTCCCGATAGCAGTAGCAAGCTGTTCACTACGTGTGGCGCTATCTTGATGAATTTTTTCTGTTGGAGATTCGAGTTAGTCACCATCAGAATATATTGAGTAAGAAACAGACCAGCGCTCAGGGCTATGGTCATCAAGTGAATGTGTTTCAGTGCAACGTACATGTTCATTATCCCTTAAACTGTCCCATAGTTACGCGGTCTACGCCGGCGTAATCTTGCTGGGTTGATACCTGATCATAACCAAGGCCAAGCAATATCTCTCGAGTCGCTTCACCTTGATCGTGGCCATGCTCCATAAGAAGCCAAGCCTTTGATTGTAAATACTCTCTCCCTTATCGGCGATATAGCGCAGATCCGCCAAGCCGTTCTCATCGGCTACCAGCGCAGAGTCTGGTTCAAAGCGCACATCGCCTTGATTAAGATGCGGATCGGTTTCGTCTATATAAGGAGGGTTAGACACTATGATGTCGAACTTTTCTCCATTAGCAATCGGCTCAAACCAACTACCATGCAAAAATGTCGCGTTTGCAATATTAAGTGCGTTCGCATTTTCTGTTGCCAACTGCTGCGCTTCTGGCTGAAGGTCGACGCCTAGCATCTGATAATCGCTGCGCTCACTCGCCAGTGCCAGCGCAATGGCGCCGGTGCCCGTGCCAAGGTCTAGGCCTTTGCCCTCACCCAGCCCCATCTTCTCTAACGCAAGCTCAACCAAGCGCTCTGTATCAGGGCGAGGGATCAGGGTAGAGGTGGAAACTTTAAGAGGGAGCGACCAAAATTCACGCGTACCTACTATGTACGCCACCGGCTCACCTTGTTCTCGGCGAGACACAACTTGCTCAAATGCGCTATGCTCTTGCTCGGTCAAATACTTATCCGACCAAGTAAAAAGGTAGGTGCGAGACTTACCTAGCACATGGCATAACAAAACCTCGGCATCGATTCGCGCTGAATCTATACCAAGGTCTGCAAAGCGCAGGCTAGCTTGGCGCTGAGCCTGCTCAATAGTTGGCAAAGAGTGCATTAGCCGTTTTCAGATAGCGCAGCTAGCTGATCAGCTTGGTGCTCTTGGATTACAGGGTCGATAAGTGCACCTAGATCACCCTCAAGTACCTCGTTTAGACGGTAAAGCGTCAGGTTGATGCGGTGATCAGACACACGGCCCTGCGGGTAGTTGTAGGTACGGATACGGTCACTACGGTCACCAGAACCTAGCAGGTTACGACGGGTATCAGATACCTCAGCCGCACGCTTGGCTTCTTCTGCTTGAATAATACGCGCCGCAAGTACAGACATGGCTTTAGCCTTGTTCTTATGCTGAGAACGCTCGTCCTGACACTCAACTACAGTACCTGTTGGCAAGTGAGTAATACGGATAGCAGAGTCGGTGGTGTTTACGTGCTGACCACCTGCGCCCGATGCACGGAAGGTATCGATCTTGAGATCAGCCGCCTTGATTTCAGGAAGGTCTGCTTCTGGGATCTCAGGCATGATAGCAACTGTACACGCAGAAGTGTGTACACGACCTTGAGATTCAGTCTCCGGCACGCGCTGTACACGGTGACCTCCTGACTCAAACTTCATGGTGCCGTAAGCGCCGTCACCAGATACCTTAGCGATAACCTCTTTATAACCACCCTGCTCTGATTCGTTGCTGCTCATGATCTCAACGCGCCAGTTGTTTTTCTCGGCAAACTTTGAGTACATGCGGAACAGGTTACCCGCGAAGATACCCGCTTCATCACCACCGGCACCAGCACGGATCTCTAGGAAACAGTTACGCTCATCATTCGGGTCTTTCGGAAGTAGCAAGATCTGAAGCTCATCGGTTAATTTCTCGATGTTATCTTTGGCATCCTTGATCTCTTCTTGAGCCATCTCTTTCATCTCAGGATCGTCTTCATTCGCCATCTCCTGAGCGGCTTCAAGGTCTTCCTGAGCCTGCTGATAGGCTTGGAAACACTTGGTCACTTCCTCTAGTTGAGAGTACTCTTTTGATAGCGCACGGAATTTGTCCTGATCGCCAATGACGTCTGGGTCACCTAGCAGATGCTGAACTTCTTCATAACGCTCAACCAGCGTCTCCAATTTTACTAAAATCGATGCTTTCATAATCTTCTTACTAACTTATAAATCTTTAAGACCTAAGCCTCTACGCAAGGTCGCCAACTCATCAAACTGCTCGGTTTCGGCAGCTTGTTTTAGAGCCTTGGTTGGCGCGTGTATCAGCTTATTGGTCAATTTGTTGCTTAACTCTAGTAACACTGCCTCAGGATCACCACCTGCTGCTAAAGCTTGAAGGCTCTTTTGCAACACCTCATCGCGCACACTCTCTGCGCTGCGGCGGTAATCTCTAATACTTTCAACGGCATGGCGTGAACGGAGCCAAGACTGAAACTCTTTACTCTCAACCGAGATAATCTTTTCAGCACGCACCGCTTCGGCACGTCGCTGTTCTATGTTTTGGTCAATAATGGACTGCAAGTCATCAACCGTATATAGGTAAGCGTCACTAAGCTCTGCTACCTCAGCCTCAATATCACGAGGCACGGCGATATCCACAAACAGAATTGGACGATGACGACGCGACTTGAGCGCGCTCTCAACCATACCCTTACCTATAATAGGAAGCGGACTCGCAGTTGAGCTGATCACTATGTCCACGTCTTGTAGTGCTTCTGGAATCTCACTTAGACTAATAACACTGGCATCAAACTCTGAAGCCAACCCCATCGCACGTTCACGAGTGCGGTTCGCAACCGTCATTTTGGTACAGCCATTATCTGCAAGGTGCTTAGCCACAAGCTCAATGGTCTCACCGGCACCCACCAACAGCACTCGAGACTTATGTAAGGACTCGAAGATGTGCTTTGCCAGAGTACAAGCCGCATAAGCCACAGAGACAGCACTGCCGCCAATCTCAGTTTCAGTACGCACACGCTTAGCAACCGAGAACACCTTTTGGAACAGCTTATCTAATTCACCTTGGACGTTACCGTTCTCGCGAGAGTCGGAATAAGCCTGTTTCACTTGACCTAGGATCTGTGGTTCACCCAATACGAGTGAGTCGAGCCCACAAGAAACACGCATCAGATGCTGAATGGCCTCTTCACCCTGATAGGTATACAAACTCGGTTTCAGGTCTGAGCCTTCCACCTTGTGGAAGTTAATCAGCCAATCAATGATCTGCGCTTCATCGGTCGCATCACTATCGAGATAAAGCTCGGTACGGTTACAGGTAGACAGAATGACACTGCCGTTGACCTCAGTCATCTGCTGCAACTGTTGCATAGCGTCGGTCATCTTATCTGGAGAGAAAGCGACCTGTTCACGCAACTCGACAGAAGCAGTATTGTGATTGATTCCTACGGTCAATAACGACATGGTTTATAGAATTACAGCCAAAACAAAAAGCGCAATTTTACTTGAAGCACTACAGCAATAAAAGAGGGTTTACGGTATCATTAAGACAAACCTTGAACCTCATACCGTTCTCGATGGGCTAGAGCGCTGAAAACTCTGTCTTTATTCATCGCTGATGACTGGTATCTATCTCGTTTAATGCAAAGAATCGGATTCTATGAATATTGCTCTGTATCGCTTCTCTCCTTTAGGCGTCACTAAACTTTTCACATTAATACTCGCGTTATTCATGTTTGGATGTGAAACCACCTCACAATTACCCGTGCACAGCGTGGAATATCAAGCCCATCAAGAAAAGCTATCGACTCTTGAGCGGTATCAGGTATCTGGAAAGCTTGGCTATATCGACCCAACCCAGAGACAAAGCCTTAACTTCAACTGGAGCATGCACCAGATTCAAGCCAACTTCGATTAACCACCTTCCTCGGTAAAACCGTGCTGACTTTAGACATCAATTCCGAGGGAGCCACCCTCACCGATATGGATGGCAACCGTTATTTTGATAAAGATGCCGATCTGCTGTTTTACCAACTAACGGGAATGCGCCTGCCTATCGTCTATATGCAAGACTGGGTGAAAGGCCAACCTACCGCAGCGGATGCAATGCAGGTGTCTGATCGGGGGACTCTAGATTCCCTTTCTCAAACCCGTGGTGGTCAAACTTGGCAACTGGCCTATCTGGGCTACACGGAACAAGGCGACTTCGTGCTGCCACAAAAGATGACCCTTTCTCGAGAAGAGATAAAACTCAATATTCAAATCAATAAATGGAACATCGACTAATGCTTAGTCAAACTCTGAGCCTTCCCTCGCCCGCTAAACTGAATCTATTTCTGTACATCACTGGCCGTCGTGAAAACGGTTATCACGAGCTTCAGACCCTATTCCAATTTCTAGACCACGGCGATGAGATGCAATTTAGTGCCAATTCGTCCGGTTTGGTTACTGTCTCACCAGAACTAGAAGGCGTACCCCTAGAGAGCAACCTTATCTGGAAGGCAGCGCAAGCTTGAAAGAAAGAACCGGCTGCCGGTTCGGTGCGGATATTCATATCGACAAGATCCTGCCTATGGGCGGCGGTATTGGTGGTGGCTCTTCCAACGCAGCGACTACACTTGTAGCTCTGAATCATTTGTGGGAATTAAATCTCTCTGCTGAGGAGCTGGCTGAGATTGGATTAAACTTGGCGCCGATGTGCCTGTGTTTGTGCAAGGCTTTGCGGCTTTCGCAGAAGGTGTTGGTGAACAACTTGCCGAGGTAGAGCCAGAGGAGAAGTGGTATTTGGTGGTTCGTCCGGATGTGAGCATAGCCACGGTAGATATTTTTACCCACCCAGATCTCACTCGAGATACGCCAAAACGTAATTGGGAGCTACTTCACAAAACGAATTACGAAAACGATTGCGAAAAAATAGTGCGTTTACTGTACCCAGAGGTTGATAAGCAACTTTCATGGCTGTTACAATACGCGCCGTCGAGATTGACGGGGACAGGATCTTGCGTTTTTGCCGAGTTTGACACTCAAATGGAGGCGCAATCCATATTAAGACAACTCCCTGAAAATACAACAGCATTTGTTGCTAAAGGCCAGAATATTTCGCCTTTGCATCAAAAATTGGCGAGGATTTTCGCCGATTCTAAATCTTTTTAACTGGACGCAACCTTGAGGTTTCCACCGTGCCTGATATGAAGCTATTTGCTGGTAACGCAACACCTGAACTAGCACAACGCATTGCCGACCGCCTATACATCTCTTTGGGTGATGCTACTGTAGACCGTTTTTCTGATGGCGAAGTCGCTGTACAGATCAACGAAAACGTGCGTGGCAGCGATGTTTTCATCATCCAATCTACTTGTGCACCAACCAACGACAACCTAATGGAGTTGGTGGTAATGATTGATGCGATGCGCCGTGCTTCAGCTGGCCGTATTACTGCTGTAATCCCATACTTTGCTACGCTCGCCAAGACCGTCGTGTACGTTCTTCTCGTGTGCCAATCACAGCTAAGGTTGTTGCAGACTTCCTTTCAAACGTAGGTGTTGACCGCGTTCTTACTATTGACCTGCACGCAGAGCAAATCCAAGGCTTCTTCGATGTACCAGTAGACAACATCTTCGGTACTCCAGTACTTCTAGATGACATGGACAAGCGCGGTCTTGAAAACCCAGTAGTGGTTTCTCCAGACCTAGGTGGCGTTGTACGTGCACGTGCTACTGCTAAAGCACTAGGCGATATCGACATCGCTATCGTAGACAAGCGTCGTCCACGCGCTAACGTTTCTGAGGTGATGAACCTAATCGGTGACGTTGAAGGCCGTGACTGCGTAATCGTTGACGACATGATCGATACTGGTGGTACGCTATGTAAAGCTGCTGAAGCGCTTAAAGAGCGCGGTGCTAAGCGTGTATTCGCTTACGCAACTCACGCAGTATTCTCTGGCAACGCAGCAGACAACATCAAGAACTCTGTTCTAGACCAAGTTATCGTAACTGACTCTATCTCTCTATCTAAAGAGATGGCAGCGACTGGCAAGGTAACTACCCTAAGCCTATCTCGCATGCTAGCTGAAGCGATTCGTCGTATCAGCAACGAAGAGTCAATCTCTGCGATGTTCAACTAATCTAAAGATTTAGTTAACAGCATTAGAAAAGCACCTCTATATGGGGTGCTTTTTGTTTTCTCGCCGATGCTACTTTTTGTGCTATCATACGGCGCTTTTTAATTTCTGAAGAGATCCTACCTTGAGTCAACAAATCAAATTGCTGGTCGGTTTAGCCAATCCTGGACCTGAATATGCAAAGACACGCCACAATGCAGGGGCGTGGGTAGTTGAAGAGTTAGCACGCGTTCACAATGTCACGCTGAAAAACGAAACCAAGTTTTTTGGCTACACTGGACGCATCCAGCTAAACGGTCAGGATCTCCGCTTGCTAGTCCCTACTACCTTTATGAACCTATCGGGTAAATCCGTTGCAGCACTTGCAAAGTTTTATCAGATCAAACCGGAAGAAATCATGGTAGCGCATGATGAGCTTGACCTTCCTCCGGGCGTGGCTAAATTCAAGAAAGGTGGTGGTCACGGTGGCCATAATGGTCTTCGCGATACCATTAGCAAGCTTGGTAACAATAAAGAATTCTACCGTCTAAGGATCGGCATCGGCCACCCTGGACACAAAGATAAGGTTGCAGGTTTCGTGCTGGGTAAAGCTCCAGCCAAAGAGCAAGAGTGTCTCGATGCGGTCGTCGATGAGTCTGTTCGTAGCCTCGACATCTTAATAAAAGATGGTCTGACTAAAGCACAAAACCGCCTACACACGTTCAAAGCAGAATAAGGTTTCTATCATGGGTTTCAAATGTGGCATTGTTGGTCTACCAAACGTTGGTAAATCAACCCTATTTAACGCACTGACTAAAGCAGGTATCGAGGCAGCGAACTTCCCGTTCTGTACCATCGAACCAAACACAGGTGTGGTTCCTGTGCCAGATCTTCGTCTAGACGCACTGGCAGAAATCGTTAACCCACAAAAAATCCTGCCAACGACTATGGAGTTCGTTGACATCGCAGGTCTAGTTGCGGGCGCATCACGTGGTGAAGGTCTAGGTAACAAATTCCTAGCTAACATCCGCGAAACTGACGCTATCGGTCACGTAGTTCGTTGTTTTGAAAACGAAAACATCGTTCACGTTGCAGGTAAAGTATCACCAATCGAAGACATCGAAGTGATCAACCTTGAGCTAGCAATGGCTGACCTAGACAGCTGTGAGCGTGCTATCCAGCGTAACGCTAAGAAAGCTAAAGGTGGCGATAAAGACGCTAAATTTGAGCTAACCGTACTAGAAAAACTGCTTCCAGTTCTGACTGAAGGTGGTATGGCACGTACCGTTGAACTAGCAAAAGAAGAGCTGGCAGCTATCGGCTACCTAAACTTCCTAACGCTTAAGCCAACTATGTACATCGCTAACGTTAACGAAGACGGCTTCGAAGACAACCCATACCTAGACGCAGTGCGTGAGTTCGCTGAAAAAGAGAACAACGTAGTAGTTCCTGTTTGTGCAGCTATCGAATCTGAGCTTGCTGAACTAGATGATGAAGATCGCGAAGAGTTCCTAGCAGACATGGGCATTGAAGAGCCTGGTCTAAACCGCGTTATCCGTTCAGGTTACGATCTACTAACTCTACAAACCTACTTCACTGCAGGTGTTAAAGAAGTTCGCGCTTGGACTATCCCTGTAGGTGCAACTGCGCCACAAGCTGCAGGTAAAATCCACACTGACTTCGAAAAAGGCTTTATCCGTGCTGAGGTTGTTGGTTACGACGCCTTTATCGAGTTTAAAGGCGAAAGCGGTGCGAAAGATGCAGGTAAATGGCGTCTAGAGGGTAAAGAGTACATCGTGAAAGATGGTGATGTAATCCACTTCCGCTTCAACGTTTAATTAGGTTTATCGTTGCCAGAACGAACCTTGCCCGCGTCGGCTTTGCTCACATACACTTGTATGCTCCGCGAAGCTCCTTGGCAAACTCCGTTCTGACTTAGCTAAACGCTAATTAACTCTAGAATGATAAAAGATCGCTTCGGCGGTCTTTTTTGTTTTGATGCTCAGCTTAACTTCTTATCAGTTAGATCTTAATGATCTTGATAAAGGTAGTACTTCCCTCCAAAGGTCTAATGACAACAGTTCAAAAGGATCTTTTTTATTATCTAGTTTCGTTCAATTCTTAGTGCATTTTTGAATGAAAACAGGGCGCTTTGTTTAAAAAAAGCTCGAAACGAGCCATAACTGACAAAATCTTTGAAAAAGTTGTTGACGCTTTCTTGGGATATACGCATAATGCGCTCCGTTCTTCAGCACTGCTCGGCAGAGTTGAAAAGCAGAAAATATGGTCATGGCTACGTAGCTCAGCTGGTTAGAGCACATCACTCATAATGATGGGGTCACAGGTTCGAATCCCGTCGTAGCCACCATTTCCTAAATGCTTTTATACAGAGCAATTAGGAAATAAAAAGCGGAAGTGGCGGAATTGGTAGACGCACCAGATTTAGGTTCTGGCGCCGCAAGGTGTGAGAGTTCAAGTCTCTCCTTCCGCACCATATTTTGTAGGCTATCGCCAAGCGGTAAGGCAGCGGCTTTTGATGCCGCCATTCCCTGGTTCGAATCCAGGTAGCCCTGCCACTACTTTCTTGAAAGATTGTTTCTAACTTTCTTTAAAAAAGTATTGGAAATAAAACGAGATTAGTTTATATTCTCTCGTCCAAATTTAGAGTGGCTACGTAGCTCAGCTGGTTAGAGCACATCACTCATAATGATGGGGTCACAGGTTCGAATCCCGTCGTAGCCACCATTTACAATGTCGTGTCGATTTTACCAATTATCGGCAATGACTACGGAATTTGTTGCGGAAGTGGCGGAATTGGTAGACGCACCAGATTTAGGTTCTGGCGCCGCAAGGTGTGAGAGTTCAAGTCTCTCCTTCCGCACCATTATTCA
>BBSB01000021.1:0-79990 GCA_000830455.1 Vibrio sp. JCM 19236 | reverse complement strand
CTTCCGTCACACTGGCAAGCGTTTTTTTGAAGTTTCTTTGCGTTTTTTTTCTGTTTGACCAATTTACCAACAAAAGCGTCTAAAACAGGCTATCTTTCGTCCGATTCTGCAATCTTTTGGGCAAATAAAGATACTTTTTCCCAGTTCGTGTATTCCACTTCTTTACTGGTATCGGTTTCGCCACCTGTCATGGACATAATGAAGCGAATCATAAAACGGTCAAAGAAATTGTAGCGAGGATAAAGAAGCGCTCCCGCGAACACGCCAATTAATTCCGGTTGCCAAGGCGACTTCTTCAAGAAGGTCTTTATATAAGCGCTACCCTCTGGGATGTCTTTACCTTGGTCCTCTTTTCTCGCAGTGAGATTCACACAGAAGAAGACGGCTTTAGAGGAGCGCAGCTGTTCTAGATGCTTATCGATAAAACTATATAGAGCCTTGTTAAGCTTTCCATATCTAATCGAAGCACCCACAACTACCTTTTGATAGCTATCAAGGTCAATCGTGTCTAGTTGATGAAGATCTAGGGTCTCGCATTCATAGCCAACCAACTCCTGCTCAATACGCGCCAGTATCTTTTTGGTTTGTCCCTCTCTACTGGAGTAGAGCAATACTGCTTTTTCACTGACTTCCCTTCTTATATAGTTAGCTTCTCCAGAATGCTGGAGTAAATAGAATTAATAGAGTGAACACTTCAAGGCGACCAAACAGCATTGAGATGATGAGAATCCATTTTGCTGAGTCACTGATGTCCCCATAGTGTAGGGCGATATCCCCGAGACCCGGGCCAAGGTTGTTAAGAGTAGAAGCTACTGCTGAAAATGCAGTTAGCTCATCCATACCTGTCGCAATGAGTGCCAACATACATAAGACAAACACTAGAGCGTAAGCGGAGAAGAAGCCCCACACCGCATCAATAACGTTCGACGATAGAGCCTTATTGCCTACCTTAATGGTAAACACCGCTCTCGGGTGTACCAGACGCTTAAGCTCACGAAGCCCCTGCAGTAAGTAGTAGGATACGAATTACCTTCATACCGCCACCGGTTGAGCCTGCACAGCCTCCTATAAAAGAAGAGAACAATAACAGCACAGGCAGGAACAATGGCCATTCAGCAAAACCAGTAGTGGTAAAGCCAGCTGTAGTAGAGATAGATACACTCTGGAATAGCGCCTGATCGAACGCTTCATAGTACGAGGCATAGCTATGGTGATTCAGAAGAACCAAGAAGCACACCATGAAAAGCACAAATTGAATAGTAATAAAGGCTCTGAACTCTGGATCACGCAGGTAATACTTAGGATGCACTCCACCCGAAGCAAAAGCTGCAAAGTGCAGTGAGTAGTTACACGCTGAGATGAGCAAGAAGACTACAGTGATCATATTCACCGCATAGCTATCAAAATACGCCATGCTGGCATCATGGGTTGAGAAGCCACCGATAGCTATAGTCGAGAAGCTATGAGAGATAGCATCGAAAAAGCTCATACCTGCAATCCAGAACGCCACTGCACAAGCTATGGTCAAGCTGAGATAGATATACCAAAGAGCCTTGGCCGTTTCTGCAATACGCGGAGTCATCTTACTGTCTTTAACAGGCCCCGGGATCTCAGCTCGATAAAGCTGCATACCACCGATACCAAGCACAGGCAGGATTGCTACAGCGAGCACGATGATACCCATACCACCGAACCATTGTAGGAACTGTCTATAAAAGAGAATCGCTTTGGGGAGTTCATCTAGGCCAACGATAACCGTTGCACCCGTAGTGGTCAGAGCCGAAAAGGACTCAAAAAAGGCATCGGCAACCGAGATGTTGGGACCACCTCCCACCAGGAAAGGTAGCGCGCCGGCACTACCCAGTACGGTCCAGAATAGAACAACAATCAAAAAGCCATCTCTAGCCTTAAGTTCACGCTTGGACTTTCGGTTCGGAAACCAACACGCAAAGCCACAGATCAGCAAGATAATGAAGGTGACCACAAAGGGAACACCGGCACCATCTCGGTAGATAAGAGCGACTCCAGCAGGGGCCAGCATTGTCACGCTAAATAGAGCGAGCAGCAGGCCAACTATTCGAATAATGGAACGAAACTGCATGAGAGAATTAGCTCATCCTTGAAATCTGCGCTCGAGCGCCAGTTTTATTGATCATGGTTTGAATGAATTCTTTCTCATTCAATAATTCGATCTCCACAACCAGTTTAGCCGCCGTGTCATAAGTAGCGGAAACTTCGGTTGCCGAGTAGAGCGACATTATAGACTGAGTGAGTGAGATTAGAGAGTAATCAACCTCAACAAGCAGTTGAACTGTGATCTTCTTTTCAACTGTGGACAATAGTTTGAGCGCCTGCTGCACTCCACCGCCATAAGCCTTAACCAAACCACCCGTTCCAAGGCGTATGCCGCCATAGTAGCGAGTAACAACCGCCGCTATCTCGCCGACACCAGAACCAGTGAGCTGAGCCAAAATGGGCTTACCTGCCGTACCCGACGGCTCACCATCATCACTGAAGCCCCATTTCATAGAATCTTCTGGTCTGCCTGCCACAAACGCCCAACAGTTGTGTCTGGCATCGGCATGCTTGGCCTTAATACTATCCACAAAGGCCTTTGCTTCTTCGATTGAGGGAGTATGAGCAGGTAGGTAATAAAGTGGCTCTTCTTTATTTCTTCCTCAAAGACAGTCGCTTCGGCGGGAATCAAATAGGGCTTGGCATTCATTGAGTTAGCTGGATTTATCGATAATTTATACAGTTTATCACGCACAGCGTTTTCTATTAATAGTGCCTACCACATCAAATTGTTAACACTTTGTTGTGTTTATGTGTTGAATTATGCTTATTAAATCGTCATGCTTAACTGGTCTAACCACACAACCCTTTGCCTACCCCGGCAATTCACACAGGGAGAACAGGGATGATTTACCAAGCAGAGACTCTCAAGGTCACACTACTCGAGCACAATATAGCGGAGGTATGCTTTAGCTCACCACGCTCAGTAAACAAACTCGACCTCGCTACCTTAGAGGCGCTCGATCAAGCAACTCAAGAACTGCAAGCCAGAACCGACCTAGGCGGCGTTATCTTCACTAGTGATAAGGATACCTTTATTGTTGGCGCAGATATCACCGAATTCTTAGGCCTATTTGCCAAGCCCCTAGAAGAGCTCGACCAGTGGCTTCAATTTGCCAATTCCATATTTAATCGCATTGAAGATCTTAGTGTTCCTACCGTCTCTGTTATCAAGGGTCATGCTCTAGGCGGTGGTTGTGAAGCTATCTTATCTACCGACTTCCGTATTGCCGACCATACAGCGAACATAGGCCTTCCTGAAACTAAGCTCGGTATAATGCCTGGCTTCGGTGGTACGGTCAGATTGCCACGAGTAATTGGTGCAGATGCGGCTCTTGAGATAATCACAGCTGGTAGCTCGAAGAGAGCCAAACAGCTACTTGAAATAGGTCTATTGGACGCTGTGGTTGAAACCGATGCCCTGCATCAATCAGCACTTAACCTTATTCAGGATGCCACCAGCGGAAAACTAGACTGGAAAGAGCGCCGTGCTCGTAAGACATCAGCACTTACACTGAGCAAGCTAGAGGCATTAATGAGTTTTACTACAGCAAAAGGCTTGGTCGCTCAAAAAGCAGGTCCTCATTATCCAGCGCCTATGATGGCAGTTAAAACTATTGAAGCGGCGGCTAAATCTGCTCGAGATGAAGCACTAGATATAGAAAGAGAAAACTTCATCAAGCTTACCCAAACCGAGGTCGCTACCTCGCTAGTGGGCCTGTTCCTGAACGATCAGTACATCAAATCTCAAGCGAAAAAGTCAGCCAAACAGGCTTCCAAGGATGTTGAACGCGCTGGCGTCTTAGGTGCAGGTATTATGGGAGGCGGTATTGCCTACCAATCGGCATCGAAAGGTGTACCTGTGATGATGAAGGACATCGCCCAGCCTTCGTTAGATTTAGGCCTAGCGGAAGCCGCTAAGCTTCTGAATAAACTCCAAGCGCGCGGTCGTATCAAGCAAGACAAACTGACTCAGGTTCTCTCCTCAATCACCCCAAGCCTTCATTATGCTGGAATTGAGCACAGTGACGTTATCGTAGAAGCGGTAGTTGAAAACCCTAAGATCAAAGCTGCAGTGCTTACAGAGGTAGAGGAGAAGGTATCAGATGAGACCATTATTGCGTCCAATACCTCTACCATTCCGATCAATATCTTAGCCAAATCTTTAAAACGCCCAGAAAACTTCTGTGGTATGCACTTCTTTAACCCTGTACATCGCATGCCTTTGGTCGAGGTTATTCGTGGTGAGCACACCTCTGAAGACACCATCAATCGCGTTGTAGCTTATGCCGCTAAGATGGGTAAATCCCCTATCGTTGTGAATGACTGCCCAGGTTTCTTTGTCAACCGAGTACTCTTCCCTTACTTCCACGGCTTCAGCCAACTAGTCAATGATGGTGCTGACTTCACTCAAGTAGATAAGATCATGGAAGGCAAGTTTGGCTGGCCTATGGGTCCGGCATATCTTTTAGACGTAGTAGGCCTAGATACTGCCCACCACGCTCAGCAAGTTATGGCACAGGGTTTCCCTGACAGAATGGGTAAACATGGCCCCGATGCTATAGACCTTATGTTTGAACATAAACGATTTGGGCAGAAGAACGGTCAGGGCTTCTATATCTATGAAACGGATAAAAAAGGTAAACCGAAGAAGCTAAAAGATGCGCAAGTACCAGAACTACTTGCTAGCTTGAGTAAAGAAAGCAAAGAGTTTACCGAGCAAGAGATCATAGAGCGCATGATGATTCCTATGATCAACGAAGTCGTCCTTTGTCTTGAACAGAACATTATTGCGTCCCCTCAAGAAGCAGATATGGCTCTAGTCTATGGCCTAGGCTTCCCTCCTTTCCGCGGTGGAGTATGTCGCTACTTAGACAGCCTAGGCATCGACAACTACATCCAGTCTTGTGAGCAGTATCAGCACCTTGGTGCTCTATATCAGGTACCTCAACTACTCAAAGATATGGCAGCTTCAGGCAAAAGCTTCTACAGCGAACAACAAGTCACTACGGTGTAATCAATAGGGAGATAAGAGAATGAAGAATGTAGTAATTGTTGATTGCATCCGAACCCCAATGGGTCGCTCCAAAGGTGGGGCATTTAGAAATGTACGTGCAGAAGAGCTTTCAGCCACTTAATGAAGGGGTTGCTAAAGCGTAACCCTGCGGTCAATCCACTTGAAATCGAAGATATCTACTGGGGCTGTGTACAACAAACCCTAGAGCAAGGCTTCAATGTCGCTCGTAACGCCTCACTTCTAGCCGGTCTTCCTGTAGAGATTGGCGCGGTAACCGTGAACCGCTTGTGCGGCTCTTCAATGCAAGCCCTACATGATGCCAGCCGAGCTATTATGACCGGTGATGCCGATATCTGTATCGTAGGTGGTGTAGAGCACATGGGACATGTACCAATGAACCATGGTGTCGACTTTCACTCTGGCCTTTCTAAGAACGTAGCGAAAGCATCTGGCATGATGGGCTAACCGCCGAGATGCTGGGTAAACTGCATGGCATCTCACGTGAGCAACAAGATGAGTTTGCGGCACGCTCCCATGCTCGAGCATTTGATGCTACCCAACTGGGCGTTTTGAATCCGAGATCTACCCGACTGAAGGCCACACACCGGATGGCTCTTTAGTTAGTCTGGACAAAGATGAGGTAATTCGACCTGAGACTAGCGTAGAGGTCTATCTCAACTAAGGCCTGTATTCGACCCTGCCAACGGCACGGTAACCGCTGGCTCTTCGTCTGCTCTTTCTGATGGAGCAGCAGCTCTGCTAGTGATGAGTGAGGATAAAGCCAATGAGCTTGGTCTCACCATTCGCGCTAAGGTTAAATCCATGGCCGTTGCAGGCTGCGATCCCGCCATCATGGGTTATGGCCCAGTACCAGCGAGCCAAAAAGCACTCAAGAGAGCAAACCTCGCTATTGATGATATGGATGTAGTCGAGCTCAACGAGGCCTTTGCAGCACAGGCTCTTCCTGTAGCCAAAGACCTAGGCCTCCTAGATAAGATGGATGAGAAGGTAAACCTAAACGGGGGCGCCATTGCGCTTGGTCACCCACTAGGTTGTTCGGGTGCCAGAATCACCACAACCTTAATCAACCTAATGGAGCACAAGCAGGCTAAATATGGCCTAGCGACTATGTGTATCGGATTGGGACAAGGTATAGCTACAGTCCTTGAGCGCCCTTAACCAAATTACAGCCGCCTTCGGGTGGCTTTTTACTTTCCGCATAGATTAAAAAACAAACATGCATATTCTGCATAATATCTTTGCTGACAAATCATTTTTTTCTTTGTTTTTCTTCCCTACACTTATCTGCAACCAAACAAACAGTTCATCGGAGCTCACATGTTCAAAGCACTCGTTCTAAATCAAGAAGACAAGAAAACTCTTGCTAGCATTCAACAGGTAGATGAGTCTCAGTTGCCAGAAGGTGACGTAGAAATCGCAGTAGACTATTCCTCTCTCAACTTTAAAGATGGTCTGGCGATTACCGGTAAAGGAAAGATCATTCGTAACTTCCCTATGGTTCCTGGTATCGATCTAGTGGGTACAGTGACCCAGTCTGATGACGCTCGTTATCAAGCAGGCGACCAGGTTGTCCTAACTGGTTGGGGTGTAGGTGAAAACCACTGGGGTGGTATGGCAGAAAAAGCTCGCCTTAAGGGTGATTGGCTAGTGCCTCTAGTAGACGGTATGACTCCAGAAAAGGCGATGAGCATAGGTACAGCAGGCTTTACTGCAATGCTATGTGTGCAAGCAATCGTAGACGGCGGTGTTAAGCCTGAAGATGGTGAAGTTCTAGTAACAGGTGCAAGCGGCGGCGTAGGTAGCGTTGCGGTAACCCTACTTGCTGAGCTTGGCTACAAGGTTGCGGCGGTTACTGGTCGCGCATCAAAAAATGGTGAGCTACTAACACAACTAGGTGCTTCTCGCATCGTTGAGCGAGCTGAGCTAGAAGAACCAGCTAAACCACTTGAACGCCAAGTATGGGCGGCAGCAGTAGATACCGTAGGTAGCAAAATGCTAGCTAAGGTTCTGGCACAAACTAATTACAACGGTGTTGTGGCTATATGTGGTCTAGCAGGCGGATTTGACCTACCAACTACAGTAATGCCATTTATCCTACGCAATGTTCGTCTGCAAGGTGTGGACTCTGTTATGTGCCTCGTGAGAAGCGCATCAAAGCATGGGAAAGCCTAGTTCAACTGCTACCTGATTCTTACTATCAGCAAGCTACCAACATCATCGGTCTAGATGAGGTTATCCAAGCTGCAGAAGACATTACTAATGGCGCTGTAACTGGCCGTACTGTTATCAAGCTATAAACCTAGCCAACTTAAAAATAAAAACCGGGCATCTGCCCGGTTTTTTGTCGATTCGATAATCTCTGTGCTTAGGTTATAAGCCATATCCTCAACACGCTCCGCGATAAGGTGACTACATTCCTTCTTAAGCACGCTACGTAGCCACTTCTGAGCCGGAGAAGTATCACATCTCGAGTGCCAGATAAGAGAGTAATCAAAGGGGATAAACTGGAACGGCAACGGCTTAACGACTAGATCATGACGCTCAGCCACCAAGTGCGCTAGATCGGCTGGTACAGTAATCACTAAAGGAAGGCTATCCACAACCGTTAGTGCCGCTTCCAGATGATAGGCACGAAGCTTTAGATTCAAGCTACCATATGGCTGCAAACTTTGGTCAATCAATGCCTTAACCCCATCACTAATAGCGATCATGCATGAGGTAAAGCCAAAAAATCTCTGAGATTCAGTTCTTTATCAGCCAAAGGGTGATTTTTAGAAACCAAGCAAGAAACGCCAACCTTACCTAATACCTCACGACGCAGCGGCTCAACGGCTACCGTTGGACGGCAAATAGCCATATCCGCTCTTTCCACCGTAAGCTGTTGAAAGAGACTGCCATGTTGCAAAGGAATAAACTGCAGAGAGATGTTCGGCGCTTGTTCATAGATCTGTGGCAGAGCAAACGGCAATATAGTTTGCATAGCATAGTCGGTGGTGGCGATAACAAATTTCTGGTCACAAGACTTTGGTTCGAAGTCTGTCGGTGTTAACAAATCACGGAAGGCTTCCAACGGAAGTTGGATTTGTTCGTTGATAGCTAACGCCTTTTCAGTGGCAATTAAATTCTGGCCATTACGTGTAAATAGAGGGTCGTTGAGCAACTCACGCAATCTTCCTAAGACTCGACTCATCGCAGACTGACTCAGATTTAATCGCGTCGCAGCTCGGCTCACACTGCCTTCCTCAACCAAAATTCGCAATGCAATCAGCAGGTTAAGGTCTCTACGATAAATTTCTTCTAGTTCCATAGATAGGCTCGATGTGATGTTAGGTGGAGTTACAGCCTTGCAATTTTAATAAGTGGGGAGTAAAACACAAAAAAAATCCCGCACGAATGCGGGGAAGCCCAAGAAAAACGGGATTGTGTTGGAAGCTATTACCTAACTCTGTGTTAAATGATTGTTAACAACAAGTTAAATTAACAATACACATACTTTTTGTGTCTGCCAAGCAAATATTGAATATTTTTTATACTTGAGTAAGATCGCCGTCTTACTTTCCAGAGGGATAATTATGTCGTTTAATCCTGAAGACGCCCATCAAGTCCTAGAAGCAGAAGGCCTACGTTGTCCAGAGCCTGTGATGATGGTGCGCAAAACCATCCGTAAAATGCAGGATGGAGAGGTGCTATTGGTGAAGGCTGATGATCCTTCAACGGTTCGAGATATTCCAAGCTTTTGTCGCTTTATGGACCACCAGCTTATTGCTGAAAAAACAGATTCAGCTCCATTTGAATACCTGATCAAAAAAGGGCTTGCGTAACACAAGCCTCCTTATCTAGTAAATCGCAGCGCTTATGGCCAATAGGGCAAACAGTGCTGCGGTTACTTTTCTGATCAATGCTAACGGCAACCTCTCCGCCGACAGCTTACCAATTAATACCACAGGCACATTCGCGAGTAGCATACCGATCGTGGTACCTAGAATCACCCACAGCAAAGCATCTGCATACTGAGCACCTAGGATAGAGGTCGCTATCTGAGTTTTATCCCCGATCTCGGCAATAAAGAAGGCGATAAAGCTGGCTACAAATGGGCCTCGATTAGAGATTTTCTCATCGTCATCCAGCTTATCTGGGATTAGCACCCACAGAGCCATAGCGGCAAAACTCGCCACCACAACCCACTTCAACACACTTGGTGTCAACAGGTCTGAAACTAATACGCCTAGCCAAGCCGCAACAGCGTGGTTCGCTATGGTAGCTAAAAAGATAGCCGCGATAATTGGCAGTGGCTTGCGATAGCGGCTGGCTAGAAGCAGTGATAATAGTTGGGTTTTGTCCCCAATCTCAGCTAAGGCAACCGTGGTGATTGAAATGGCTAAAACGCTCAATGGAAATCTCTCTGTAGGCGGGGGACAAGCTGTTCATAAACAAGCCTCGCTCCCCCACCTAGGTTCACGACACTTGTCTATGGTCTTGCTAAACGCCAGTCTGGCTGGAACAGCCTTAGGACTTGGGCCTTGCACACCATGGTGATTTTGCACCAATTATGTTGATGTACAAACCTGAAAACTTGTTTGGAAGGTAAGCTACTCCCCAAAGACGGGCGCATTGTATGGATTGGTGAAGAAAAAAGCAACTAACTGCATAGGCTCTTCTCGCTAACACCTAAGTAGAGTTTTTTGCTCTCTGTTTTCTATCATCCAAACTTTGTCCTAACCTTGGTATGTGGCACGTCAAATGTTCAAGGATGAATTATGAGTGGCAAGCAATTACTACCTCTCTTTTTAACTCTAGGTGCAGTAGGGTGTGATAGCAGTTCATCTGCATCGCAAGAGGAGACATTTACGCCTGAATCAATCACTGCAGAAGTTCAAGCGGTCTCTCCCGCTACCAACAGAGCTCGTCAAGCCTCAGCTGCCTACAACTCTATCGATCACTACTTCATGATTGTCTGGAACGACAACCGTTTTAACCCAGATGTAGAGACCATAGAGCTAATACGGGCTAACTACGATGGTTCTTTTGGTGAAAAAATAGAGCTAGATTCCACGACCGGTGAGGATATTTCTGACCCAACAGTTAGCTTTAACTCTACTGATAACACCTTCCTAACTGCATGGGAAAAACCCTTCAGCAGTCCTACAAGTTCTGAAGCTCTTGATAAGATTCAGCTTTCTCTGATCGATAGCGATGGCAACATCACCAAAAGCACTACCTTGGACATAGGCTGTACACACGGTGATGCAAGTCTTGAGTACAGCAGCGACAAAAACAAGTGGCTACTAGCTTGGGTGCACAATACGGAAGATGATGAGGACTGCTCAGAGAACCCAAAAGCAGGTGGTGTTTACGTTCAATACATTAGCGCTAGCGGTGAACCAGAGGGAGAGGCAAAGCTTATTCGAGAAGAATTCGATTCCAACGACGTATTGAACCAAAACGACACTGATGACATTACTGGAGTGCACTTGGCCTATAACAGCCAAGATGATCAGTACTTTTTGGCATGGCAGCACAAATACTACAGTGATACTAGCGAAACACTTCGAGATATTTTTTATGGTTTAGAGGGACAACGGATCGATTCAGACCTCAACCAACTGGGTGGGCTGGTTATCATAGAGAGTGTTGAAGCAACCAACATTGAAATAGTAAATGCGGAAGACGCTATCCTCGACGAACCTCAAGAGATCTCATCAGCCTACGATCCAGTCAGCAATAGCTTTGCCGTGACTTACCGTACCGTCGATTACTCTACTTTTGAATCGAATAACAAAAGTACCAGTCAAATTGTCACTAGAATCATATCCGATGCAGGCCAAATAGGTAGTAAACTTGTTCTCGCTGAGGTTGAGGAGGAAGGCCCTGACTATTCAGACAGAGCGGTTGATGAACCGACTGTTGGCTATAATCCCGCAAAACAAAACTTTCTGATCACTTGGCAGCAGTCTCCTGCTTCGGACAACCTTGAGAACTACGATTATGACATCTACTCTGCTGAACTTGAGCCGGATGGCACCTTAAGTGAGCCTAAGCTTGAGGTGAGCAACTCAGGCATAAACGATATGAAAGCCGACGATATCCATGAGGATGTGGTGTGTAATGACTTTGTGTGCCTGTTGCTATGGCAAGAGACAGCAACCCTAGCTAGTAGTGAAGACGTTGTTCCCCGAGTCATTAACTTTAAATTTATCAACAACCTAGAAGAGTAAACTCAGACCAAATATTTGTGATTGAGTCTAGCTGAGCAAGACTCAATCACTTATCCCCCTTGCGATCTTCCTACCCCTTGAGTACAAAATCCCTCTAAACCAAGACTTTTCTGGCTCATTCACGTCAAAACAAGGCTGAATTGGATGTTTTTTCACTACTACCCAACCCAATAACTGGTATAATTTATCGTTATTTCACATTTTAGACAGACACATCGCGCGAACTGACTATGCAAAAATTCGACATCAAAACCTTCCAGGGAATGATCCTCGCGCTGCAGGATTATTGGGCTCAAAATGGCTGTACCATTGTTCAACCTCTAGACATGGAAGTAGGTGCTGGCACCTCTCACCCAATGACATGTTTGCGAGCACTTGGCCCAGAGCCAATGTCGACAGCTTACGTTCAACCGTCACGTCGACCTACTGACGGTCGCTATGGTGAAAACCCAAACCGTCTTCAGCACTACTACCAATTCCAGGTAGCGCTTAAGCCTTCTCCAGACAACATCCAGGAGCTATACCTTGGCTCTCTAGAAGTTCTGGGTATTGACCCACTAGTCACGACATTCGTTTCGTTGAAGATAACTGGGAAAACCCAACCTAGGTGCATGGGGTCTTGGCTGGGGAAGTATGGCTAAACGGTATGGAAGTAACTCAGTTTACTTACTTCCAACAAGTAGGTGGCCTTGAGTGTAAGCCAGTAACTGGCGAGATCACTTACGGTATCGAGCGTCTAGCTATGTATATTCAAGAAGTAGACTCTGTTTACGACCTTGTATGGAACGTAGCACCGGACGGTAGCAAAGTGACCTATGGTGATATCTTCCATCAAAACGAAGTTGAGCAATCAACCTACAACTTCGAACACGCTGATGTAGATTTCCTATTTGGCTTCTTCGACCAATGTGAAAAAGAAACCAAAGAACTACTAGAGCTAGAGAAGCCTCTACCTCTACCAGCTTACGAGCGCATCCTTAAAGCGGCACACGCTTTCAACCTACTAGATGCTCGTAAAGCTATCTCAGTAACTGAGCGCCAACGTTACATCCTTCGCATCCGCAATCTGACTAAAGCAGTAGCAGAAGCGTACTACGCATCCCGTGAAGCTCTTGGCTTCCCAATGTGCAAGAAATAAGGCGAGGAAAAGTAATCATGGCAAAAGAATTTCTAATTGAACTGGGTACCGAAGAGCTACCACCAACACAGCTTCGTACTCTTGCAGAAGCATTCGCTTCTAACTTTGAAGCAGAGCTAAAAGGCGCAGACCTAGCCCACGAAGGCATTAAGTGGTATGCGGCTCCTCGTCGTCTTGCACTTAAGGTTGCAGCTCTGGCTGAAGGCCAAGCTGACAAAGTGGTTGAGAAGCGTGGTCCGGCTATCTCTGTTGCATTCGATGCAGAAGGTAACCCAACTAAAGCCGCACAAGGCTGGCTCGTGGTAACGGTATCATGGTTGACCAAGCTGACCGTCTTAAGACAGACAAAGGCGAGTGGCTTCTATTTAAACAAGAAGTTAAAGGCCAAGCGACTTCTGAGATCGTAGTCGAGCTAGCAGCTAAAGCTCTAGGCAACCTACCTATCGCAAAACCAATGCGTTGGGGTAACAAAACCACTCAGTTCATTCGTCCAGTTAAAACTTTGACCATGCTGATGGGGTCTGACCTAATCGAAGGTGAGATCCTTGGCGTGGCATCTGACCGCACTATCCGTGGTCACCGCTTCATGGGTGAGCAAGAGTTCACTATCGACTCAGCTGAGCAATACCCTGCGATCCTAGAAGAACGCGGTAAGGTAATGGCTGATTACGAAGCGCGTAAAGCTATCATCCTAGCGGATTCGGAAAAGGCAGCGACAGCGGTTGGCGGTATCGCTGACCTAGAAGACGACCTAGTTGAAGAAGTAACTTCTCTGGTTGAATGGCCAGTTGTACTAACAGCGAAGTTTGAAGAAGAGTTCCTAAAGGTTCCTTCTGAGGCTCTGGTTTACACCATGAAGGGTGACCAGAAGTACTTCCCTGTTTACGATGAAAACAAGAAGCTACTTCCTAACTTCATCTTCGTTTCTAACATCGAGTCTAAAGAGCCTCGCCATGTTATCGAAGGTAATGAGAAGGTAGTTCGTCCACGTCTTGCTGATGCTGAGTTCTTCTTCAACACTGACCGTAAGCGCCCGCTTATCGACCGCCTACCTGAGCTAGAGCAAGCTGTTTTCCAGAAGCAACTTGGTACTATCAAAGACAAGACTGACCGCATTACTGCACTGTCTGGCTACATCGCTAAGCAGATCGATGCTGACGTTGAGAAAGCGACCCGTGCTGGCCTACTGGCTAAGTGTGACCTAATGACCTCTATGGTATTCGAGTTTACCGATACTCAGGGTGTTATGGGCATGCACTACGCAACGCACGACGGTGAAGATGAGCAAGTAGCACTAGCGCTATACGAGCAGTACATGCCTCGTTTTGCTGGCGATGACCTACCAAGCACTGGTATTTCTTCAGCTGTCGCTATGGCGGACAAGCTAGACACTATCGTTGGTATCTTCGGTATTGGCCAAGCACCTAAAGGCTCTGACCCATTTGCACTTCGCCGTGCATCTCTAGGTGTACTTCGTATCATCGTTGAAAACGGCTACAACCTAGATCTCGTTGACCTTATCCGTGAAGCTAGGGTTCAGTTCGGTACTAAACTGACCAACGAAAACGTTGAGCAAGACGTTATCGACTTTATGCTGGGTCGCTTCCGCGCTTGGTATCAAGACGAAGGCTTCAGCGTAGACATCATCCAAGCGGTTCTTGCGCGTCGTCCAACTAAACCAGCGGACTTCGACCAGCGCGTTAAAGCGGTATCTCACTTCCGTGGTCTAGATGCAGCAGAGTCTCTAGCAGCAGCGAACAAGCGTGTAGGTAACATCCTAGCTAAGTTCGATGGTGAGCTAGCAAGCGAGATCGACCTTGCTCTTCTTCAAGAAGATGCAGAGAAGGTTCTAGCAGAAAGCGTTGAAGTGCTAACTGAAGCACTTGAGCCTGCGTTTGAAACTGGTAACTACCAACAAGCACTAAGCAAGCTTGCTGAACTTCGTGAGCCAGTAGATGCCTTCTTCGACAACGTAATGGTTATGGCCGATGACGAAGCTCTGAAGAAAAACCGTCTAACCCTGCTTAACAAACTGCGTAACCTATTCTTGGAAATCGCAGATATTTCTCTTCTGCAGAAATAATCCTAAAAGAGCCCAGCATAACGCTGGGCTTTTTATTCAGAAATTTAACTTCCACCTATTGAGTATCGCCCTCCCCCTGAGCTAAGGTTTCTCTCTTTCCTATAATTTATTGAGAAATAGTCAGGGACCCCTATGTCTTCTTCGAAAAGCTACTCCAAGTTCGGCGAAAAATTTAATCGCTATTCAGGAATCACTCAGTTGATGGATGACCTTAATGATGGTCTGCGTACTCCTGGTGCCTGATGCTCGGTGGTGGCAACCCTGCCTCTATCCCAGAGATGATGGATTATTTCTCAAAGGTAAGCAGTGAGATGCTCGCCAGTGGTGAGTTAGTTTCGGCCATGGCCAACTACGATGGCCCACAAGGTAAAGACACCTTTGTTAAAGGCCTAGCTAAGCTACTGAAAGATACCTATGGCTGGGACATCAGTGAGAAGAACATCTCTCTGACCAACGGTAGCCAAAGTGCCTTCTTTTATCTGTTCAACCTGCTTGCGGGTAAGCAACAAGATGGCTCGCATAAGAAGATCCTGCTTCCATTAGCACCTGAATATATTGGTTACTGCGACTCGGGTATCGACGACGATATCTTTGTCTCTTATAAACCAGAGATCGAGCTACTCGAAGAGCGTCAGTTTAAATATCACGTGGATTTTTCAGAGCTAGAAGTCGACGATTCAGTAGCGGCTATCTGTGCTTCCCGCCCGACTAACCCGACGGGTAACCTGCTTACCGATGAAGAAATAGAGAAGCTAGATGAGCTCGCACGCAAGCACAATATCCCGCTTATCATAGATAATGCCTACGGCACGCCTTTTCCAAATATCGTATTTGAAGAGGCTAAGCCGTTTTACAACGACAATACCATCTTGTGTATGAGTCTATCTAAGCTCGGCTTGCCAGGTCTAAGATGTGGCATAGTGATCGCCAATGAGGAGATCACTAAGGCTCTTACTAACATCAATGGCATTATTGGTCTTGCACCAGGCAGTATTGGTCCTGCTATCGCTCAGCATATGATCGAGTCCAACGACCTGCTTCGTCTGAGCAATGATGTCATCAAGCCTTTCTATCAAGGTAAGTCTCAACATGCGGTAGAGCTATTACAACAAGCTATCGATGACCCAAGATTTAGAATCCATAAGCCTGAAGGCGCCATGTTCCTATGGCTATGGTTCGATCAACTGCCTATCACCACTATGGAGTTATACAAACGACTCAAAGCACGCGGCGTGCTGATCGTTCCAGGAGAGTATTTCTTCTTTGGTCAGGATGATGACTGGGACCATGCGCATCAATGCCTACGCATGAACTATGTGCAGAGCGATGAAGACATGCAACGCGGTATCGCTATCATCGCCGAAGAAGTGAAAAAGGCTTATAGCCAAGCATAAAAAAGAGCGCCCTTTGGCGCTCTTTCACTCTTTATAACAGCTTATTTGTTTTCGATTAGGTTGCTACCGTTAATCGCAATCTTACGAGGCTTCATCGCTTCTGGAATTTCGCGCTCTAGGTCAACGTGTAGCAGGCCATTTTCCATGGTTGCGCCGATAACCTTGACGTAGTCCGCTAGTTGGAACTTACGCTCGAAGTCGCGTTCTGCGATGCCTTGATAGATATAGCTCTTACCTTCCTCAGCTTTGCGCTCACCACGAACGATAAGCACGTTCTCTTTTTGGGTGATATCTAGCTGCTCTTCAGCAAAACCAGCAACCGCCATAGTAATACGGTACTTGTTCTCATCTTGCTGTTCGATGTTGTATGGAGGGTAACCGCCAGAGGAGTTCTTCGCTGATGACGCTTCCATCATGTTGAATAGACGATCAAAGCCAATAGCGTTGCGGTACAAAGGAGTGAAATCTACAGTTCTCATAATAACTATCCTCAAATATAAGCAATAGACCTAAATCCAGAGAGTTGGATTTAAGTGGATCGATCCCCATTCCTTGTTGGACATGGTTCTCAATGGTTAATGGTTTGGACACAAAATTCCTCTATTGAGCGAATTTGGTTTATCCAGTTGGGAAGGCCCTTATGGCATCCTCCCTGTATAAAGAAATAGGGGCTGAATCTTTCAATTCAACCCCTATTCAAAAATTATTTGTAGATGGTGGAGAGATACTCGTCCTTCTCTTGCCACTGATTATTCAGCCAGGCATGGAAACGACGCTTGAACGCCTTGTCGTTAAAGTAATCACCACTGGTATTTTCATCCATAGGACACAGGTCAATCTTCACCACTATCTTGGTCAGCTTACCCTGCAAAAGGTCCTTAAATGGGCTCTCTTGGTTTTCTGGATAAGCAATAGTGAAGTCCAGAATACCGTCGATATCATGACGCATCGCATCTAGGGCAAACGCCACACCACCTGTCTTAGGTTTGAGAAGATGGTTGTATGGGGTCTTCATGGTAGACAGTTTTTCTTGATTTACCCGTGTACCCTCAACGAAGTTACTACCGTAGTCGGAACGCCCTTAAACTGTTCACTGGCACGCTTGATAGCATTGAAGTCATCGTTGCGACGCTCTGGATGACGAATCAAATACTCACGAGAATGACGCTTCATAAACGGCATATTCAAACCCCAGCATGCAAGTCCCACAAAAGGTACATACAAAAGGTCATGTTTAAGGAAGAACTTAGGCATTGGCGCCTTATCCTTAATCACTGAAGAGAGAATAACGATATCAGCCCAACTTAAGTGATTAGAGATAAGCATATAGGACTGTTTTAATGAGATATCCTCACTGCCCTCGATCTGCCACTCGATGCGATTATTCGCCTTCAGCATCCAAAGGTTTAGGGTTGCCCATAATCTAAATTGAGCGTTAGCCAGACGCGACATTGCTATTTGAAACGGCTTGATCGGCACGATGATTTTTGGGATCGCAAACAGGCACACCACCAGCGCAGTCCACGCTGTGTTTAAGGTCACCAAGAGTGCGAATGCCACCATTCTGATATTTGCAAACATAAAACTTTCTTACAAACTGCTAGGGAACTATTTCAGAGGCACCGAACTTAACACAGAATTGAACAAATAGCGCACAAAAATAAAGCTGACCAGTTGGCCAGCTTTATTGTGATAAGGGATGGTATACCAGACTACACGTCTAGGTTAGCTACCTTAAGCGCATTCTCTTCAATGAAGTTACGACGAGGCTCAACTTGGTCACCCATCAATGTGGTGAATAGCTGATCGGCACCTACCGCATCCTCGATAGTCACCTGCATCATGCGGCGAGTATCTGGGTCCATTGTGGTTTCCCAAAGCTGCTCAGGTTCATCTCACCCAGACCTTTGTATCGCTGTAGAGATAGACCACGACGAGACTCTTTGCCTAGCCAATCTAGCACTTCTTGGAAGTTAGAAACCTCAGCAGTACGCTCACCACGCTTAACATAAGCGCCTTCTTCGATTAGGCCGTCCAGCGCATCAGATAGTGCGGCTAGCTTACCGTACTCTTTAGTTGCAAGAGCTCTAGGCTGATCACGTATTCATAGTGAACACCGTGGGTACGAACCACTACCTTAGGCAGTGCAACATTAAGCTCTTGGTGCTTCTCAACCTCAAGGCTGTACTGGCTTGCACCAACTTCTTTCTCATTAAGTTGAGCAACCAGACGCTCACCCCAAGCTTGAACATTGGCTTCATCTTGGCACATTTCAGCGGTCAGACGAGGAACATAGATAAGCTCTTCTACTAGCGCTTTTGGTAGCTGACGAGCCATGCGCTCCACCAGTTTAGTCGCTTGGTTGAACTGAGTAACCAGAGACTCTAGAGGCTCACCCGATAGTGCTGGCGCTTCAGGGTTAACAAACAGAGCCGCGTTATCTAGCGCTAGCGCCGTTTGATATTGAGTCATTGCATCTTCATCTTTGATGTACTGCTCTTGCTTGCCTTTCTTAACCTTGTATAGAGGTGGCTGAGCGATGTACACATAGCCACGCTCAATAAGCTCTGGCATTTGACGATAGAAGAACGTCAGTAGCAGGGTACGGATGTGAGAACCATCCACATCGGCATCGGTCATGATGATGATGTTGTGATAACGCAGTTATCTGGGTTGTATTCGTCACGGCCGATACCACAGCCTAGTGCTGTGATTAGCGTTGCTACTTCTTGAGAAGAAAGCATCTTGTCGAAGCGTGCCTTCTCAACGTTTAGGATCTTACCTTTCAGTGGAAGAATCGCTTGGTTCTTACGGTTACGACCCTGCTTAGCACTACCGCCCGCAGAGTCACCCTCCACTATGTATAGTTCAGAAAGCGCTGGGTCTTTCTCTTGGCAGTCCGCCAGCTTACCTGGAAGGCCTGCTAGGTCTAGCGCGCCTTTACGACGAGTCATCTCACGTGCTTTACGCGCTGCTTCACGAGCACGAGCCGCATCGATAATCTTACTACAAACCGTCTTAGCTTCGTTCGGGTTCTCTACTAGGAATTCAGATAGCTTCTCACCCATCGCAGATTCAACCGCTGACTTCACTTCAGAAGAAACTAGCTTGTCTTTGGTCTGGCTTGAGAACTTAGGATCTGGCACTTTTACCGAGATAACCGCCGTTAGACCTTCACGAGCATCGTCGCCCGAGGTAGCTGCCTTCGCCTTCTTAGAGAAGCCTTCCTTGTCCATGAAAGAGTTCAGGGTACGAGTCAGTGCTGCACGGAAGCCCGCAAGGTGTGTACCACCATCACGCTGAGGGATGTTGTTGGTAAAGCAGAAGATGTTCTCTTGGAAGCCATCGTTCCACTGCATCGCAACCTCAACCGTAATGCCATCTTCACGCTCAGAGTTGAAGTGGAAGATCTTCTGGATAATAGGTGTTTTATTAGTGTTTAGGTGATCAACGAACGCCTGGATACCACCTTCAAACATGAAGTGATCTGATTTATCTTCTTCACGCTCATCGATTAGCTTGATAGATACGCCAGAGTTTAGGAACGAAAGTTCACGTAGGCGCTTAGCTAGGATGTCGTAGTGGAATTCTACGTTTGAGAAGGTCTCTTCGCTTGGCCAGAAACGGATCTCTGTACCTGTTTTATCTGTTTTACCGATTACCGATAGTGGCGCTTGTGGCTCACCATGGTGATAGGTTTGAGAGTGGATTTCACCGCCACGATGGATAGTTAGAGTAACCTGCTTAGAAAGGGCGTTTACTACCGAAACACCTACACCGTGCAGACCACCTGACACCTTGTACGAGTTGTCATCGAACTTACCACCAGCGTGCAGAACCGTCATGATAACTTCTGCTGCCGATACTTTCTCTTCAGGGTGAAGCTCAGTCGGGATACCACGACCGTCATCTTTAACCGATACAGAGTTATCTTCATGAATAGTCACGATAATGTCGTTACAGTGACCCGCCAACGCTTCATCGATAGAGTTATCCACTACCTCGAATACCATATGGTGTAGACCGGTACCGTCGTCGGTATCACCGATATACATACCCGGACGCTTACGTACTGCATCCAGACCTTTAAGTACTTTAATACTCGAAGAATCGTAATTTTCTGCCATGAGTTACTCTCTATTAGGGACTGAAGCTTGGCTTCAGCCATCTATTTTGAATACGTTGTGGACTGCGACGTTATCCCGCCGGAGCCTGTCCTTGTGCCAAAGTAAAAGTCGACTTTATTAGGGTTCAATCCTATGAAAGCGTATTTTGGCGATAAACTCAAAATTGAGTGGTCGAGCCACTGTCAGTCGAGCCGGAACCGCTATTCAGGTTCAATATTTACTGCCTCTATTTTGCCACGTTCCACATGAAACATCTTGCTATTTTCACTCATCATGTCAGAAATTTGGCTTTCAGTTATAGAACTTACAAATACTTGTGCGCCAGTCTCTTTCAGACAAGTAGCAAGGCGTGCACGTCGTTGACTATCAAGCTCGGAAGCGAAGTCGTCGATAAGATAAATGCACTGCTTTTGAGTCAGTTTGGTTAGGTGTTGTCCCTGCGCTACACGCAGAGCACACACCAAGAGCTTAAGTTGCCCACGCGAGAGAATATCCTCAACTGGGGTGCCCTTGATTCGAATTTTTAGGTCCGCTTTATTCGGCCCACTGAAAGTATAGCCAAGTTGCTGATCTCGCTCGAAATTGTTTTGCAAAACTTCGGCATAGTCAGCACCTTTCTCCCAGCCTTGATAGAAAGCCATCTTGGCTTCGAATTCAGGTAAGAATTCTTGACACAGAGGCTGAGCCACCTCGATGAGCTGCTCCACGTAGGTCGCACGCCACTCTGAGATCTGAGCAGCCAGTTTAGCCAGCTCTTGATCCCAGAATTTCAGCTCATGATAGCCTGTGGCCGTTTTAAGAAGCGCATTGCGTTGCTTGTTAAGACGCTTGATACGCCCCCACACCTCATAGAATCGCGGTTCACAATGGAACACGCCCCAATCAATAAAGCACGTCTATGCTTAGGGCCATCGGTAAGAAGATCAAAGCCTTCAGGATGAATTAGCTGAAGCGGAAGCACCTGAGCAAGTTCAGCCAGTTTCTGGCCTGACTGCCCTGCTATTTTCACCTCGGTAGTGCCATCTCTGCGCTTATTGATACCGATAGGCAGTGGCATACCGCTGAGGGTGTCTAGGCGACCATGTACAAACAGCTCTGGGTATTCATGCTGAACGATGCGCCCTGTAATAGAGCTTTTAAATGAGCGTCCATGACCAAGCAGATAGACAGCCTCCAAAAGAGAGGTCTTTCCGCTGCCATTGGCACCCACAAGAAAATTGAAGCCTGACGATAGACTAATATCGCAGGCTTCAATGTTTCGAAATTGTTTTACGATTAAACGACTGAGTGGCATTAGAGTCGAATTGGCATAACAACGTACTGTGCGCTGCTATCTTCAGTATTCTCAACCAAAGCACTAGCGTTGGCATCAGACATACCGAAAGTAACCTTCTCACAACGCAAGGTATTCAATACATCCAGAACATAGCTAACGTTGAAGCCGATCTCTAGCTCTTCGCCCTCATATTCCACATCCACTACCTCTTGAGCCTCTTCTTGCTCAGGATTGTTTGCAGTTATCTGCATAGTGCCATTAGACAGGTTTACACGAACGCCACGGAACTTCTCATTCGACAGGATAGCCGCACGAGAAAACGCCTGACGCAGTTCATCACACTCAGCCACAACCGTCTTGGTTGGGTCTTTTGGCATAACACGACGGTAATCAGGGAAGCGACCATCCACCAGCTTTGAGGTAAACACAAAGTTGTTTACGCTAGCACGGATGTTTGAGCTGCCTACCTGCAAGGTTACCATCTCTTCAGGCATCTCAAGGATCTTAGTCAGCTCAAGTACACCCTTACGCGGCACGATAACCTGGCTTTGTGGCAATGATTGCTCGATGCCCGCCTCAGCCACCGCCATACGGTGACCATCGGTTGCGACCGAACGCAGTTGATTCCCATCGATTTCAAAGAGCATACCGTTTAGGTAATAGCGCACATCTTGGTTAGCCATGGAGAATTGTGTCTTCTCGATAAGGCCCTTAAGCGCAGCTTGAGAAAGGGTAATCTCTGTCTCTGATTGCCAATCTTCAATGTTTGGAAAGTCGATAGCAGGCAGGGTCGCTAGTGAGAAACGACTGCGACCAGAGCGAACCACTACACGCTCACCGTCTAGTGCAACAGTAATATCAGAGGTATCAGGAAGACCACGACAGATATCTAGGAACTTACGCGAAGGTACTGTGATGCTACCCGGCTCAAACTCATTTTCTAGTTCTACCTTACTGATCAGCTCAACCTCAAGGTCGGTAGCTGTCATTGAAAGCACACCGTCTTCAACCTTAAGTAGAACGTTGCCTAAAATAGGAAGCGCAGGACGGCCACCTAGGGCGCCAGAGACTTGTTGAAGAGGTTTCAGTAGTGACTGACGATTGATGGTAAATTTCATAGAAAATCAGATCCGTTATGATGACAGTGTGCGGATAAGGTTAGAGTAGTCTTCTTTAATATCGTGACTCTCTTCGCGCAGTTGGTCGATCTTACGACACGCGTGCAGAACCGTAGTATGGTCACGACCACCAAAGGCATCGCCAATCTCAGGCAAGCTGTGGTTAGTCAACTCTTTGGCCAATGCCATAGCAAGCTGACGCGGACGCGCTACAGAGCGAGAACGACGCTTAGACAGTAGGTCGGCTACCTTGATCTTATAGTATTCCGCTACCGTTTTTTGAATATTGTCTATGGTAACCAGCTTCTCTTGTAGAGCCAGCAGGTCACGCAATGCCTCACGCACGAAATCGATAGTAATAGGACGACCGGTAAAATTGGCATTCGCGATAACACGGTTCAATGCCCCTTCCAGTTCACGAACGTTCGAACGTAGACGTTTTGCGATAAAGAACGCCACTTCATCAGCCAAATGGATCTGATGGTCTTCAGCCTTCTTCATCAAGATAGCTACGCGAGTCTCAAGCTCTGGTGGCTCGATAGCTACCGTTAGACCCCAACCGAATCGCGATTTCAGGCGATCTTCTACCCCAGTGATCTCTTTAGGGTATCGGTCAGAGGTAAGGATAATCTGTTGGTTGCCCTCTAACAGCGCATTAAAGGTATGGAAGAACTCTTCCTGAGAGCGCTCTTTGTGGGCGAAGAATTGAATATCATCGATAAGCAAGGCATCAACACTGCGGTAATAACGCTTAAACTCTTCAATAGCGTTGTTCTGCAGTGCTTTAACCATATCCTGAACGAAACGCTCAGAGTGCATATACACAATCTTGGCATTTGGCTTATTGTCCACAATGGCATTACCTACTGCGTGCAATAGGTGAGTCTTACCTAGGCCAGTGCCGCCATAAAGGAACAGTGGGTTGTATGCCGCACCTGGGTTGTCCGATACCTGACGCGCAGCCGCTAAGCCAAGCTGGTTCGACTTACCCTCAACGAAGTTGTTGAATCTGTGCTTAGGGTTCACATTCGAACGGTAGGCAATATCAGCAACCTCAGTCTCTTTATCCCAAGTTTTGTGGATTTGCTGGCGACGAGCCAACTGAGCTGGAGCTGAAGACTCAGCAGCCACATCAGCGGCCGACTTTTTCGGTGCTGGTGGCGAAGATACAGGCTTGCTACCTACTTCGAAACGTAGGCTAGGAATATCATTTCCGCAGAACTGCTGTAGATGGCGATTGATGCTATTGATGTACTTATCGCGTACCCAATCTAAAACAAAGCGGTTTGGTGCAAACAGGGTTAGCGTATTATCGCTTAGCTCCGCTTGTAGTGGTCGAACCCACATTGAGAATTCTGTTGCAGGAAGTTCTTCCTGAAGCTGCTGCAAACATTGCGTCCAAAGCGAAGATGACACGACGACCCCACAGTGCGTTTTAGAAATGGAATAGTTAAGGGGATTAATTTTACCCCCAGTTTATGAAGATCGCTAGCAAATGATCGATGATCCAGTGCATAAGATCTAAGTTATTCACAATTTAGTGAGAAAAATCTCTTAGATCTACAAGATTACCCACAAGATTGTACCCAGTGACCTAGATCATTTTTCTAAGATCCCATTTATCCCCACACTTTTTCACAATAACCAAACCTGCTATACAAGTGAGTAAATGAAACAAAGTTGTTATTAGACATAACATTTAGTTATTAGCGCTGGATGCGCTTAGCTGTAATATTCGCACCATAATCACAAGGAGTAGTAGTATGAAAAACTGGTTAAAAGGCTTGCTGTACGCAACCGCACTGATTGCGAGCTTCGCTCAAGTAGCGCACGCTGCAACAGAAGTAAAAGTTGGTATGTCTGGCCGTTATTTCCCATTCACTTTTGTTGAAAAAGATAAGCTTCAGGGTTTTGAAGTGGATATCTGGGAAGAGATTGGTAAGCGCAACGATTATGACGTTAAGTTTGTAACCTCAAACTTCTCTGGTCTATTCGGTATGCTAGAAACTGGTCGTATCGATACTATTTCTAACCAAATCACAGCAACAGATGAGCGTAAGGCTAAATACCTATTCTCTGATGCTTATGTAGTAGATGGTGCACAAATCACTGTTCGTAAAGGCAATGACTCTATCAAGGGTGTTGAAGACCTAGACGGTAAAACAGTAGCAGTAAACCTTGGCTCTAACTTCGAGCAACTTCTACGTAACTATGACAAAGACAACAAGATCAACATCAAGACCTACGACACAGGTATTGAACACGATGTTGCTCTTGGTCGTGCTGATGCATTCGTAATGGATCGTCTGTCTGCTCTTGAGCTGATCAAGAAGACAGGCCTTCCTCTGCAACTTGCAGGCGAACCGTTTGAAACTATTGAAAACGCTATGCCTTTCGTGAACAACGAAAAAGGCCAACAATTGCAACAGGAAGTGAACAAAGCACTTACTGAAATGCGCAAAGATGGCACTCTAACCAAGATCTCTGAGAAATGGTTTGGTGCAGACATCACCCAAAAATAGTGTAAAGGTATAAAATTAACCCACTATTTCTTTAGAGATAGTGGGTTTGTTGTATTTATAAGAGAGAGTTTATGGGCTTCGACTTTAACTACATGCTTGAGCTACTGCCTATCCTGCTCAGGTATCTGGGAACCACCATGGAGATGGCTATTTGGGGCGGAGTGTTCGCTCTGATCTTAGCCGTTGTACTTGCCAACATCCGAGTGTTTAAGATTCCGGTACTGGATCAGCTTACCCAGCTATATATAAGCTTCTTCCGTGGCACCCCACTCCTAGTCCAGCTGTTTCTTCTATATTACGGCTTACCGCAGATCTTCCCATTAATGGTGGGTATCGATGCCTTTACCGCAGCGGTTATCGGTCTAACTCTGCACTTTGCCGCTTATATGGCAGAGAGTATCCGTGCCGCCATCATAGGTATCGATCGCAGTCAGATGGAAGCAAGCCTTTCTATCGGCATGACCACGCGCCAGGCGATGCAAAGAATCATATTACCGCAGGCCACTCGCGTAGCACTGCCATCTCTGATGAACTATTTCATCGATATGATCAAATCCACTTCACTGGCTTTCACTCTGGGCGTAGCCGAAATCATGGCACGAGCTCAAATGGAAGCATCATCCAGTTTCCGTTTCTTCGAAGCCTTCCTCGCGGTAGCGCTTATCTACTGGGGTGTGGTGGTTATCCTTACACGCATTCAACTTGTGGCTGAGAATCGTTTGAATAGGGCTTATCAAAGATGATTAAACTGCAGAATATTCATAAGCGCTTTGGCGATTCAGAGATTCTTAAAGGCATAGACATAGAGATCGAAAAAGGCGAAATTATCGTGATTATCGGCTCTAGTGGTACAGGTAAGTCTACCCTACTTCGCTGCGTTAACTTCCTCGAAAGTGCCGAGCAAGGACACATCACTATTGGTGATGCCTCTGTAGATTGTGCTAAGCACAACAGCAAAGAGGTACTCGAGCTTCGCAGTAAAACAGGCTTTGTATTCCAGAACTACGCACTGTTTGCACATATGACCGCAAGGCAGAACATCGCGGAAGGCTTGATCACTGTACACGGCTGGAAGAAAGACAAAGCTCTGCAACGCGCCCAACAAATTCTGGACGATATCGGCCTTGGCGATAAAGGCGACAGTTATCCAGCAGCACTGTCTGGTGGACAACAACAGCGTGTGGGTATCGGCCGTGCTATGGCGCTAGAACCTGAACTGCTTCTGTTCGATGAGCCTACCTCAGCACTCGATCCTGAATGGGTTGGTGAGGTGCTTAACCTTATGAAAAAACTAGCAAATCAGCATCAAACCATGCTGGTGGTAACCCATGAAATGCAGTTTGCTCGCGAGGTCGCTGACCGAGTGATCTTCATGGCCGAAGGCAACATAGTAGAGCAAGGAAAACCTGAGGATATCTTTGGTAATCCACAGGATCCGCGCTTGAAGAAGTTCCTAAATCAGGTTGGGATCTAACAAGATCCTTGAGATTTTATCGGCACAAAGTATAATCCGTCGACCGGAATTTGGGGTGAAGTGTTTAACCTGCTTTATATAGTAGGGAAAAGACCGAGCCTAGGTTAAACCAATCGTTGACTAATTATGAGTCATTGATTAGAATTCCGCCTCTTTGTTGAGAGACGTCGGATTTTCTCTCTTTAAAGGAGAGAGAAATTAAAGCCCACGTCGGGTTTAACTAAACCTAAAAACTACTGATCAGTAAAGGTAAATACCATGAAACGCACTTTTCAACCTTCAGTTCTAAAGCGTAAACGTACTCACGGTTTCCGTGCACGTATGGCTACTAAGAACGGTCGTAAAGTAATTAATGCACGTCGTGCTAAAGGCCGTGCTCGCCTTTCAAAATAATTCGCGATTATTTTGAGTAAGTACGCGTTCAATCGGGAGTTACGTCTGTTAACTCCCGAGCATTATCAAAATGTCTTCGACAAAGCTCACCGAGCTGGTTCCCCTCATTTCACCATCATTGCCCGCAAAAACTCTTTAGACCATCCGCGTCTAGGTTTAGCAGTCCCAAAAAAGCAAATCAAAACGGCTCCTGCCCGTAACCGATTCAAGCGTCTTGCAAGAGAGAGCTTCCGCCTCAACCAACACAAACTTCCTAACAAAGATTTTGTTGTGATTGCAAAGAAAAGCGCCCAAGACTTAAGCAATGATGATATGTTTAAACTCTTCGATAAACTATGGCAAAGACTTTCTCGCCGCTAGCGTGGATAGCTATAGGCTTAGTTTACCTTTATAGAGTTGGCATCAGTCCTCTTATCGGACCACGCTGTCGTTTCACCCCTACCTGCTCCGAATATGCGATCCAAGCGTTAAAAACTCACGGATTTGTAAAAGGTTGTTGGTTATCGGGCAAACGTCTATTAAAATGCCACCCTTTGAATGATGGCGGATACGACCCTGTACCACCTAAACACAACACGACAAACAGAGATAAATAACGATGGGTTCTCAACGTAATATCTTGTTTATCGCTCTAGCTATGGTTTCTTTTCTGCTATTCCAACAATGGCAGTCATACAAGAACCCTCAGGCTCCAGCGACAACGCAAGCACAATCTAACAGTACACTGCCAGCACCTTCGTTTGCTGATGATATGGCCGATCCAGCGCCACAAGCGGGCCACAGTGCAAGCATTGTAAAAGTTAAAACGGACGTTCTCACTCTATCTATCGATGCTTTCGGTGGTGACGTAGTGTCTGCTGAACTGAACCAGTACGCTGATGAATTCGGTTCTGACAAAAACTTCGTTCTTCTTGATAAGAAAGGCAACGAGCAATACATCGCTCAGAGTGGTCTAATCGGCCTCAAGGTATCGACCTTAGCAGCACTTCTCGTCCTCAGTATCAAGTTGCATCTGACTCTTTCCAAATGGCTGAAGGCCAAGACGAACTTCGCGTTCCTATGACTTATAAGGCCAACGGCCTTGAGTACACTAAGACCTTCATCCTTAAGCGTGGTAGCTATGCTATCGACGTAGCTTATGACGTAGTGAACAACTCTGGCGCGAACGCAACAGTTGGTATGTACGCTCACCTTCGTCAAAACCTACAGAAGTCTGGCGGTAGCCTAACCATGCCTACTTACCGTGGTGGTGCTTACTCTACTGAGAACACTCGCTACAAGAAGTACAGCTTCGACGACATGCAAGACCGCAACCTATCTCAGAACCTTCCAAACGGTGAAGGCTGGGCGGCAATGCTTGAGCACTACTTCGTATCTGCGTGGATCCCACGTGATGCAGCTGGCGCTAACGTTTACACCCGTGTTGTTGGCAACCTAGGTGACATCGGTGTTCGTCTTCCTAACAAGACCATCGCTGATGGCCAATCTGCAGAGATCAAATCGACTCTATGGGTAGGTCCTAAGCTACAAAACGAAATGGCTGCAGTAGCACCAAACCTAGACCTAACCGTAGACTACGGCTGGCTATGGTTCATCGCTAAGCCTCTACACTGGCTTCTATCTATGATCCAAGGCGTAGTGGTTAACTGGGGTCTAGCTATCATCGTACTAACCTTCATCGTTCGTGGTGCTATGTACCCACTAACTAAGGCTCAGTACACCTCTATGGCTAAGATGCGTATGCTTCAGCCTAAGCTGCAAGCTATGCGTGAGCGCATCGGTGATGACCGTCAGCGTATGAGCCAAGAGATGATGGAACTGTATAAGAAAGAGAAGGTTAACCCACTGGGTGGCTGTCTTCCTCTTATCCTACAGATGCCTATCTTCATCGCACTTTACTGGGCACTAATGGAGTCTGTTGAGCTACGTCACTCGCCGTTCTTCGGTTGGATTACTGACCTTTCAGCTCAAGACCCGTACTACATCCTTCCTCTACTGATGGGTGCAAGTATGTTCCTGATCCAGAAGATGAGCCCAACAACAGTTACCGACCCTATGCAGCAGAAGATCATGACCTTTATGCCGGTTATGTTTACCTTCTTCTTCCTATGGTTCCCATCAGGCCTAGTTCTATACTGGTTGGTATCTAACATCGTGACTCTGATCCAGCAGACGCTTATCTATAAGGCTCTGGAGAAGAAAGGCTTACACTCTAAGTAAGTTTCAATGAGTCCACATATTCTTAAGGCGGCCAATAGGTCGCCTTTTTCTATTCGAGTTAACAACAAAACCAGAGTAGACTTTATCTAATTGTCCCAGCTGAGACCTATATGACTAACGACACTATAGTGGCTCAAGCCACAGCGCCTGGACGCGGAGGCGTCGGCATCATCCGTGTATCTGGCCCTCAAGCGGTTGAAGTAGCCAAACACCTTGTAGGCAAGACCCTAGCCCCTCGTCGCGCGGAATATCTTCCTTTCCTAGCAGCCGATGGCGTGCAGATAGATCAAGCATTGCCCTCTATTTCCCAAATCCAAACTCCTTTACCGGTGAAGACGTTCTTGAACTACAAGGCCATGGCGTCCTGTAGTTATGGATATGCTTATCAAGCGTATTCTGGAGATACCTAACATCCGCCCTGCTCGTCCTGGTGAGTTCTCTGAGCGTGCTTCTTAAACGATAAGATGGACCTGACTCAAGCCGAGGCTATAGCCGACCTTATCGAAGCCAGCTCTGAAGAGGCAGCCAAATCGGCTCTTAAATCTTTGCAAGGTGAGTTCTCAAGCAAGATCACCATGCTGGTGGAGTCATTGATCCATCTACGTATCTATGTAGAGGCAGCTATAGACTTCCCAGAGGAAGAGATCGACTTTCTGGCTGACGGCAAGGTCAGCGGTGATCTGCAGGCCATCATAGACAACCTAGAGGCTGTGCGTCGCGAGGCCAACCAAGGCGCTATTATGCGTGAAGGTATGAAGGTGGTTATCGCCGGTCGTCCAAACGCGGGTAAATCCAGCCTACTAAACTCTCTTTCTGGTAAAGAGACCGCTATCGTTACAGATATCGCCGGTACCACGCGTGATGTTCTGCGTGAGCATATCCATATCGACGGTATGCCACTGCACATTATAGATACTGCAGGTCTGCGTGAGGCCTCTGATGAGGTAGAGAAGATAGGTATTGAGCGTGCTTGGGAAGAGATAGAACAAGCGGACCGCGTGCTATTCATGGTCGATGGCACCACCACAGATGCAACCGACCCTCGCGATATCTGGCCAGACTTTATTGATCGCCTACCAAAAGATATCGGTATTACAGTTATTCGTAATAAGGCTGACCAGACTAACGAGAGCCTCGGTATCTGCCACGTGAACGACCCTACCCTTATCCGTCTTAGCGCCAAGACTGGCGAAGGTGTTGAGGCGCTAAGAACGCATCTTAAAGAGTGTATGGGCTATGCAGGTAACCAAGAAGGTGGCTTTATGGCGCGTCGTCGTCATCTAGAGGCCTGAACAAGGCTGCGGAGCACCTTGATATCGGTCAGCAACAGCTTGAAGGCTTTATGGCGGGTGAGATCTTGGCAGAAGAGCTAAGGATCGCACAGCAGTACCTTAACGAGATCACTGGTGAGTTCACCTCAGATGATCTTCTTGGTCGCATCTTCTCATCATTCTGTATCGGTAAATAAGGCAGGCTATGATCCACTTAATCACAGGAAGTACCTTGGGTGGCGCTGAATACGTCGCAGACCACCTCAGCGACTTGCTCGAGAAGCAAGGCAAAGAAACGGAAATCCATAATCAGCCAGACCTAACTGAGATACCAGCCGAAGGCACTTGGCTGGTGGTCACCTCAACCCATGGTGCGGGTGAGTATCCAGATAATATCCAAAGCTTCATCGGTCAGTTGCAGGATACACCACCTAACACCCAGGCTTTGAAGTTTGCGGTGATCGCTATTGGTGACTCTAGCTATGACACCTTCTGCGCTGCAGGTAAGCACTGCTATGACCTACTAGAAGACATAGGTGCAACTCCACTCACAGACTGTTTCACCATAGATGTACTGAACCACCCAGTACCTGAAGAAGCCGCTGAAGAGTGGTTTGAAGACCATACCCACCTGTTCTAATCCCAAATTAAGGTCGCTAACGCCACTTCTAGTTAGCGACCTCCCTTTCTATTCGTTCATATTTTACGCGATCAAACTCTTTTCTTCTGTGGATAAGTATAGTGATTTTCAGTGATCAACCTATAGTTATTCAATGAACAACTTATAATGCTCCCTACCCCTGTGTATAAAGTGCCATTTTGATCCCAGTTAATACAGGCTTAGATCCAGTTGAGATCACAGTTATTGATCCTTCTAAAACACTTGATCTTATTGATCATTTCTCACTTATCCACACATGATCGGGTTGCTAATAATAGATCTAATAAAAGATCTATATAAAGATCTTATATATATTTAGGAGCAGGCAAAAAGTGGAAAAGGTTTAAAAGCAATTTTCTAATGATCAGAAAGAGGGTAGAATACGCCTCCTTTTTGCTCACTTGTTTCACGATAGATAATTCGAGGCCAACTCATGCTTTATCACGAAAAATTTGATGTCATCGTCGTTGGCGGTGGCCACGCTGGCACAGAAGCAGCACTTTCTTCAGCCCGAACTGGTCAAAAGACACTATTGTTGACGCACAATATCGACACACTAGGTCAAATGTCATGCAACCCAGCTATTGGTGGTATTGGTAAAGGCCATCTCGTGAAAGAAGTAGATGCTATGGGTGGTTTAATGGCCCGTGCTATCGATCATTCAGGTATTCAATTTAGAACCCTTAATGCTTCTAAAGGCCCAGCAGTTCGAGCAACCCGTGCTCAAGCCGATCGTGCACTTTACAAGGCATACGTACGATCTGAGCTAGAAAACACCCCAAATCTAACCCTATTTCAACAGTCAGTGGATGACTTGATCGTCGAGCAAGATCAAGTGCGCGGCGTGATCACCCAGATGGGTTTGAAGTTCGAAGCACGCGCTGTAGTACTGACTGTAGGCACCTTCCTGGGTGGTAAGATCCACATCGGTATGGAAAGTGCGTCGGGTGGCCGTGCTGGTGATCCACCTTCGATCTCTTTGGCGCATCGTCTGCGTGAATTGCCGTTCCGAGTTGATCGTCTGAAAACGGGTACACCTCCACGTATCGATGCTCGTAGCGTCGATTTTTCGCAGCTTGAGGTTCAACATGGCGACAACCCTACGCCAGTATTCTCGTTCATGGGTAAACGCAGCCAGCAACCACGACAGGTGCCGTGCTACATCACTCATACCAACGAACAAACCCATGATGTTATTCGCAATAACCTAGACCGTAGTCCAATGTACGCGGGTGTGATCGAAGGTATTGGTCCTCGCTACTGTCCATCTATCGAAGATAAGGTAATGCGCTTTGCGGATAAGAACAGCCACCAGATCTTTATTGAGCCTGAGGGGCTTACCACACATGAACTGTATCCAAATGGCATCTCCACCAGCTTGCCGTTTGATGTACAGGTACAGATTGTTCGCTCGATGAAGGGCTTTGAAAATGCCCATATCGTGCGTCCAGGCTATGCGATCGAATATGATTTCTTCGACCCTCGTGACCTAAAACAAACCTATGAAACCAAGTTTATCCAAGGCCTGTTCCTAGCAGGACAGATCAACGGTACTACAGGTTATGAGGAAGCCGCTGCTCAAGGCCTGATGGCTGGTCTCAACGCAAGTCTGTACTCGCAGGACAAAGAGGGTTGGTCACCACGCCGTGATCAAGCATACATGGGCGTATTGATCGACGACCTGTCGACCATGGGTACCAAAGAACCATATCGTATGTTCACCTCTCGTGCGGAATATCGTCTGCTACTGCGTGAAGACAATGCCGATATTCGCCTAACCGAGCATGCTCGTGAGTTGGGTCTTATCGACGATGAGCGTTGGGCTCGCTTCAATCAGAAGATGGATAACATGGCCACCGAACGTCAGCGCTTGGCTTCGATCTGGATGAATCCAAAGTCCGAGGGAATTGAAGAGCTTAATCAGCGTCTTAAGACGCCTTTGACACGTGAAGCTAGTGGTGAAGATCTTCTGCGTCGTCCTGAGCTTAGTTATGAGCAGCTGACTCAACTTTCAGCCTTCGCTCCAGCACTTGAGGATCCTCAAGCAGCTGAGCAGGTAGAGATCCAGGTTAAATACGAGGGCTATATCCAGCGTCAGCAGGATGAAATCGCAAAATCTATGCGCCACGAGAACACTAAGCTTCCAGCGGATCTTGATTTTTCTCTAGTCTCGGGTCTGTCTAACGAGGTTGTGGCTAAGCTGACTGAGAGCAAACCTGAAACCATAGGTATTGCGTCTCGCATCTCGGGTATTACCCCTGCGGCAATCAGTATCCTATTGGTTTATTTGAAGAAACAAGGCCTTCTCAAGAAAGGCGAGGAAGCAGCATAATGAGTCTACGCCAACAACTTGAGAGTTTGATTGCTCAAACTGACCTACAAGTTACAGACACTCAAGTAGAACAACTGGTAGGCTATGTTGAGATGCTGAACAAGTGGAACAAGGCTTACAACCTCACTTCGGTTCGCAACCCGAGTGATATGTTGGTGAAACATATTATGGATAGCATAGTGGTTTCATCGCATTTAGAGGGCTCGCGCTTTATCGATGTGGGCACTGGCCCTGGCCTCCCAGGTGTTCCACTGGCTATCATGAATCCAGACTGTGAATTTACCTTGCTGGATAGCTAGGTAAGCGTATTCGCTTCATCAAACAGGTGCTGCACGAGCTTAAAATCACTAACGTTGAGCCAGTGCAGAGCCGAGTTGAAGAGTTCCAGCCAGAGCAGGGCTTCGATATGGTATTGAGCCGTGCCTTTGCATCCATGAATGACATGGTAAGCTGGTGTCGACACTACCTAAGCCTGAGCAAGGTGTGTTTCTTGCCCTGAAAGGTCAGGTATCTGAACAGGAAGTGGAAGAGCTACCGAGTTGGTGTAGCGTGATCCAAGTCAAAGCTTTGACTGTCCCTGAGTTAGAAGGTGAGCGACATCTTGTAATCTTACAAGACCGAGAGTAGGAAAGAGATTAGACGTGGGAAGAATCATATCAATTGCTAACCAGAAAGGTGGTGTGGGTAAAACAACAACCTGCGTCAACCTAGCTGCGTCGATGGCTGCCACAAAACGAAACGTGCTAGTCATAGATCTCGACCCGCAAGGCAACGCAACCATGGCCAGTGGTGTGGACAAGTATCAGGTGGAAACTACTGCCTATGACCTACTTGTGGAAGAGGCGCCATTCTCAGAAGTGGTGACTCAGTCTCCAACCGGTGGCTATGACCTGATTGCGGCCAATGGCGATGTAACCGCCGCCGAGATCAAGCTGATGGAGGTGTTCGCACGCGAGGTACGTTTGAAAAACGCCTTGGCGAGCGTGAAAGACCAGTACGATTTTATCTTTATCGACTGCCCACCATCACTCAACCTGCTAACCATTAATGCGATGGCGGCATCAGACTCAGTTCTGGTTCCGATGCAGTGTGAATATTTCGCCTTAGAAGGGCTTACCGCGCTGATGGACACCATCAGCAAGTTGGCAGCTGTGGTGAACGAGAACCTCAAGATTGAAGGTCTGCTTCGAACCATGTTCGATCCGCGCAACCGCCTGTCTAACGAAGTATCAGAACAACTAAAACAGCACTTTGGTAGCAAAGTCTATCGCACCGTTATTCCGCGTAACGTGCGTTTGGCTGAAGCTCCGAGTCATGGCAAGCCAGCCATGTACTATGACAAACACTCAGCAGGGGCTAAGGCTTATCTGGCGCTTGCGGGAGAGATGCTACGTCGCGAAGAAGTGACTGCGTAAATAATTACAAGTAAGGAAAGTTTCAATGTCAAAGCGTGGTTTAGGTAAAGGACTCGATGCACTGCTATCAACCAGTGCCATAGCGAGAGAAAAACGCGCGCCTGCAGAAGTTGCCACCCCAGCCCAGTCGCAAAACGGCGAGCTGCAGGATATTGCCATTGAGCGCCTCCAACCAGGTGTCTATCAACCGCGTAAGGAGATGGATGCCGATGCACTGAGTGAACTAAGTGCATCTATCGAATCCCAAGGCATTATCCAGCCTATCGTTGTACGTCAACTGCCTTCATCAGACTATGAGATCATAGCCGGTGAGCGACGCTGGCGTGCGGCTAAACAAGCGGGCCTGAAGAAGGTTCCTTGTGTCGTAAAACAAGTTCAAGACAAAGCTGCCATTGCGATGGCGCTTATCGAAAATATTCAGCGTGAAAACCTAAACGCCGTGGAAGAGGCACAAGCTCTCGAGCGTTTGCAGGCTGAATTTGAACTTACCCACCAACAGATTGCCGATGTGATCGGTAAATCTCGTACCGCTGTCAGTAACCTACTGCGTCTTAACCAGCTTCAAAGTGAGGTTAAGAAACTCGTTGAGCAACAGAAACTCGAGATGGGCCATGCCCGCGCCTTGCTTGCACTGCAAGATGAACTGCAAATTGAGGTTGCAAATGAGGTCGCTAAACGCGGTTTGACCGTTCGTCAAACCGAGCAACTGGTAAAAAAGCACTGACACCACCTCAAGAATCTGCACAAAAACAGTCGATCAGGAAGCTGAAATCTGGTCGGAAAAATTGTCACAAAATTTAGGAAACTCCGTTTCATTGATTAGAAACAAGAACGGCTCCGCTAAATTGACAATTAGTGTTGATGAACCTCACAAATTAGAACAGTTGATCGCTAAGTTAGAGCGCATCGTGTGATAATTCGACCTGGCGAAAGATCAGACAAATAGACGTTCATTTGCTTGTCTTTTCGGTGCTTGTTTGCGCATAATGCGTGACGATAAGAAGAAATTTCGAAATCTTAGCTTTCAGCTGGGATTGTTTTTCGAGGTAAAAATACATGGTAACGACGCTAGCTAAACCGGGGCGCGAGCTCGCAGGGCGGATGCTACTGATTGAGTTAAGCGTGGTTATTTTCATGGCTATTGGAATGAGCATTGCGTTCAATCCAAGTTGGGGGATGTCGGCGCTAATTGGTGGTGGCATTTTTGTCATTGCGAATGCAGTGTTCGCGATGTTTGCTTTTCTGTATGCGGGTGCTAGAGCGATTAAATTGGTCGCTTTCTCATTCTATACAGGTGAAGCACTCAAGATTCTCCTGACGATCGTTTTGTTTTCGATAGCCTACGTGTATATGGAGTTGGAACTCGTTCCTCTCAAACTAACCTATTTGCTGGTTCTATTAATAAATATGTTTGGACCAGTGTTTTTAATTAACAAAAGAAAATAGGAAAAGTTATGGCTACGCCTGGTGAAGCGTTGACATCTTCCAGTTACATTGAGCACCACTTACAACACCTATCTCTAGCTAAACTAGGTATTGTAAGCGAGGGCAGTTTCTGGAACGTGCATATCGATAGCCTGTTCTTTTCTGTGTTGACTGGTGTGTTATTCCTTTGGGTATTTCGCTCAGTAGCAAAGAAAGCAACAACTGGTGTACCGAGTAAGTTGCAGTGTTTTGTTGAATGGTAGTTGAGTTCGTTGGTGAGAACGTTCGCGACACATTCCATGGACGCAATCCATTAATTGCACCGTTGGCATTGACCATTTTCGTATGGATTATCTTAATGAACTTGATGGACCTTGTGCCTATCGACTTCTTACCATATCCAGCCGAACTAATGGGTATTCCTTATCTGAAGGTTGTTCCAACCGCAGACGTGAGTATCACAATGTCTATGGCTCTAGGTGTATTTGCTTTGATGATTTACTACAGCATCAAAGTGAAAGGCATCGGAGGTTTTGCAAAGGAACTAGCACTACATCCGTTTAATCACCCGCTAATGATTCCATTCAACTTGTTGTTGGAAACAGTATCCCTACTGGCGAAACCTATCTCATTGGGTATGCGTCTGTTCGGTAACATGTTTGCTGGTGAGGTTGTATTCATCCTTTGTGCTGCAATGCTACCTTGGTATCTACAATGGGTAGGTTCCCTACCATGGGCTATCTTCCACATTTTGGTTATTTTGATTCAAGCCTTTGTATTTATGATGCTAACGATCGTTTATCTATCAATGGCTCATGAAGACAATCATTAATAATAAAAATTTTTAAACCTAACTCTAAAATAAATATTGGAGAAATCTAAAAATGGAAACTGTTCTAAGTTTTTCTGCTATTGCTGTTGCGATCATCGTAGGTCTATGTGCAGTTGGTACTGCTGTAGGTTTCGCAATCCTAGGTGGTAAGTTCCTAGAAGGCGCTGCTCGTCAACCAGAAATGGCTCCAATGCTTCAAGTTAAGATGTTCATCATCGCTGGTCTACTTGATGCAATCCCAATGATCGGTATCGTTATCGCTCTACTATTCACATTCGCTAACCCATTTGTTGGTCAACTAGGTTAATAAAAGATCCAAGTTATCTGAACTTTGTTGATTAATTAGATAGGAGTAGCTGTTGTGGAAATGAACGCAACTCTGCTGGGTCAAGCAATTAGCTTCACTATGTTTGTGTGGTTCTGCATGAAATATGTATGGCCGCCAGTAATGCAAGCTATTGAAGAACGTCAGAAGAAAATTGCTGACGGTCTTGCTGCCGCTGAACGCGCAGCTAAAGACTTGGACCTAGCACAAGCCAACGCTTCTGACCAAATGAAAGAAGCGAAGCGCACAGCAACTGAGATCATCGAACAGGCTAACAAGCGTAAAGCTCAAATTATTGATGAAGCTCGTGAGGATGCACAGGCAGAACGCCAAAAAATCCTTTCACAAGCTGAAGCTGAAGTTGAAGCTGAACGTAGCCGTGCACGCGATGAGCTGCGCAAACAAGTTGCTACTCTGGCTATTGCTGGTGCAGAGAAGATCCTGGAGCGCTCAGTTGATAAAGACGCGCAAAAAGATATTCTTGATAACATTACTGCGAAACTTTAATACAAGGGGCGTCTATGTCTGATTTGGTAACAATCGCACGCCCCTATGCTAAAGCAGCATTCGACTTTGCGGTGGAAAAGAACGCGTTAGACCAATGGGGTCAAATGCTGGCTTTTGCTGCCGAAGTATCAAAGCACGATGAAATCGCTGAAATTCTTGATGGCTCAGTAACAGCCAACAAGCTTTCAGAAATCTTCATTGCGGTTTGTGGCGAACAACTTGATGAGCACGGTCAAAACCTGCTTAAGGTAATGGCAGCGAACGGTCGCTTAAAAGCACTGCCAGCTGTATTTGCTGAGTTCGTGGTTCTTAAACAAGAGCACGACAAGACAATCGATGTAGACGTTACGTCTGCAACCGAGCTGTCAGCTGAGCAACTAAAAGAAATTACCAGCAAGCTTGAGTCGCGTTTCGAACGCAAAGTGAAGCTGAATTGCAGTATAGATGAGACCCTTCTAGCAGGGGTTATTATTCGAGCCGGAGACCTAGTCATCGATAACTCAGCACGCGGTCGTTTGAACCGTCTGAGCGATGCATTGCAGTCTTAATGGGGATTGGAGCATGCAACTTAATTCCACGGAAATTAGCGATCTAATTAAACAGCGTATCGATCATTCGACGTTGTTAATGAAGCTCGCAACGAAGGTACTATCGTATCGGTAAGCGATGGTATTATCCGTATTCACGGTCTTGCAGACGTTATGCAAGGCGAGATGATCGAATTACCGGGTGGCCGTTATGCACTAGCACTTAACCTTGAGCGTGACTCGGTTGGTGCGGTAGTAATGGGCCCTTATGCTGACCTTCAGGAAGGCATGAAAGTAACAGGTACTGGTCGTATCCTTGAGGTACCAGTAGGTCCAGAAATGCTAGGTCGTGTTGTAAACACCTAGGTGAGCCTATTGATGGTAAAGGTCCGATCGACGCGAAACTATCTTCTCCTGTAGAAGTTATCGCACCGGGCGTAATCGACCGTAAATCGGTAGATCAGCCAGTACAAACAGGTTATAAGTCAGTTGACTCAATGATCCCAATCGGTCGTGGTCAGCGTGAACTTATCATCGGTGACCGTCAGACTGGTAAAACAGCGATGGCGATCGATGCAATCATCAACCAGAAGAACTCTGGTATCTACTCTATCTATGTAGCTATTGGTCAGAAAGCTTCTACTATCGCAAACGTAGTACGCAAGCTTGAAGAGCACGGTGCGCTGGCTAACACCATCGTTGTTGTTGCTTCTGCTTCTGAATCTGCTGCACTGCAATACCTAGCACCATATGCTGGTTGTGCAATGGGTGAGTACTTCCGTGACCGCGGTGAAGATGCGCTTATCGTATACGATGACCTATCTAAGCAAGCGGTAGCGTACCGTCAGATTTCTCTACTACTGAAACGTCCACCGGGTCGTGAAGCATTCCCAGGTGACGTATTCTACCTTCACTCACGTCTACTAGAGCGTGCAGCTCGTGTAAGCGAAGAGTACGTAGAAAACTTCACTAAAGGCGAAGTGAAAGGCAAGACTGGTTCTCTAACTGCTCTTCCTATCATCGAAACCCAAGCTGGTGACGTTTCGGCATTCGTACCAACCAACGTAATCTCGATTACTGATGGTCAGATTTTCCTACAGACTGAGCTATTCAACGCAGGTGTTCGTCCAGCGGTTGACCCAGGTATCTCAGTATCTCGTGTAGGTGGTTCTGCTCAGACTAAGATCATCAAGAAACTGTCAGGTGGTATCCGTACCGCACTTGCAGCGTACCGCGAACTAGCGGCGTTTGCTCAGTTCTCTTCTGATCTTGATGAAGCGACTAAGAAGCAGCTAGACCACGGTGCTAAGGTAACCGAACTGATGAAACAGAAGCAGTACGCTCCTATGTCAGTATTCGACCAAGCACTAGTTATCTTTGCTGCGGAGCGCGGTTTCCTAGAAGATCTAGAAATCAACAAACTTCTAGATTTCGAAGCTGCACTTCTGTCGTACGCTCGTGGTCAGTTCGCTGACTTCGCGAACGAGATCGACCAGACGGGTGCCTTCAACGATGAGATTGAAGCAACGCTTAATAAGATCGTAACTGATTTTAAAGCAACCCAAACTTGGTAATAGGTTGGTGGCTCATAGAGTCACCTTCTAACGGAGAGTAACGATGGCCGGCGCAAAAGAGATACGTAATAAAATCGGTAGTGTTAAGAGCACTCAGAAAATTACGAAAGCGATGGAAATGGTAGCCGCTTCAAAAATGCGTCGCTCGCAAGATGCGATGGAAGCGTCTCGTCCATACGCTGAAACAATGCGTAAGGTGATCGGTCACGTGGCTGCGGGCAGTCTAGAGTACAAACATCCGTACCTAGAAGAGCGCGAAGCCAAGCGTGTTGGTTACATCATAGTTTCTACAGACCGTGGTCTTTGTGGTGGCTTGAACATTAACCTGTTCAAGAAAGCTATCAACGATATGAAGACTTGGTCTGAAAGTGGTGCAGAGGTTGAGCTTGCCATTATTGGTACCAAAGCTACTGCATTCTTTAACAACAGCGGCGCGAAAGTAGCGGCTCAAGTTTCTGGCCTAGGTGATTCACCAACCTTGAAGACTTGATCGGTTCTGTAGGCGTAATGCTGAAGAAATATGATGAAGGTGAGTTGGATCGCCTGTACGTAGTGTTCAACAAATTCGTGAACACTATGGTTCAAGAACCAACGATCGATCAATTACTGCCTTTACCTAAATCAGACAGCGAAGATATGCAGCGCGATCATCAATGGGACTACATTTATGAGCCTGAGCCAAAGCCACTGCTAGACGCACTTCTTGTTCGTTATATCGAATCAAGCGTGTATCAAGGCGTGGTAGAGAACCTTGCTTGTGAGCAAGCGGCTCGAATGATCGCAATGAAAGCAGCAACGGATAACGCAAGTAACCTGATTGATGACCTAGAGCTTGTATATAACAAGGCTCGTCAGGCTGCGATTACCCAAGAGCTATCAGAAATTGTTTCTGGTGCAGCTGCGGTTTAGTTTTAGGCAAAACGAATTAGTTAGAGGATTAACAATGGCTACAGGTAAGATCGTAGAGATCATCGGTGCGGTAGTCGACGTAGAGTTCCCACAAGGCGAAGTACCACGTGTATACGACGCACTAAACGTTGTTGACGCTCCAGAACGTCTAGTTCTTGAAGTTCAGCAGCAGCTTGGTGGTGGTGTAGTACGTACTATCGTAATGGGTAGCTCGGACGGTTTACGTCGTGGACTAACAGTTGAGAACACTGAAGCACCTATCACGGTTCCAGTAGGTACGAAAACTCTTGGTCGTATCATGAACGTCCTAGGTGACGCGATTGACGAATGTGGTGAGATCGGTGCTGAAGAGCACTACGCGATTCACCGTGAAGCACCAAGCTACGAAGATCAGTCAAACGCGACTGAGCTTCTAGAAACTGGTGTTAAAGTTATCGACCTGATTTGCCCATTCGCTAAGGGTGGTAAAATCGGTCTATTTGGTGGTGCAGGTGTAGGTAAGACCGTTAACATGATGGAACTTATCAACAACATCGCACTACAGCACTCTGGCCTATCAGTATTTGCTGGTGTAGGTGAGCGTACTCGTGAAGGTAACGACTTCTACTTTGAGATGCAGGAAGCTGGTGTTGTAAACATCGAGAAGCCTGAAGAATCAAAAGTAGCAATGGTTTACGGTCAGATGAACGAGCCACCAGGTAACCGTCTACGTGTTGCACTGACTGGTCTAACAATGGCAGAGCGTTTCCGTGACGAAGGTCGTGACGTTCTACTGTTCGTTGATAACATCTATCGTTATACCCTTGCAGGTACTGAGGTTTCGGCACTTCTAGGTCGTATGCCATCAGCGGTAGGTTACCAGCCAACTCTAGCAGAAGAGATGGGTGTACTTCAGGAGCGTATCACGTCGACTAAGACTGGTTCTATCACATCTGTTCAGGCGGTATACGTACCTGCGGATGACTTGACTGACCCATCTCCAGCAACGACGTTCGCGCACTTGGATGCAACGGTTGTACTTAACCGTAACATCGCAGCTATGGGTCTATACCCAGCGATCGACCCATTGGATTCGACTTCACGTCAGCTAGATCCATTGGTTGTAGGTCAAGAGCACTATGACATCGCGTCTGGCGTTCAAACGACTCTACAGCGCTATAAAGAGCTGAAAGACATCATCGCTATCCTAGGTATGGACGAGCTTTCTGAAGAAGATAAGCAAGTTGTATCTCGTGCACGTAAGATTGAGAAGTTCCTAACTCAGCCTTACCACGTAGCAGAAGTATTTACTGGCGACCCAGGTGTTTACGTACCTCTTAAAGAGACTCTACGTGGATTCAAAGGTCTACTAGCTGGTGACTACGATGATATCCCAGAGCAAGCGTTTATGTACTGCGGTAGCATTGACCAAGCTCTAGAGAACGCTAAGAAGCTGTAAGTCTAATTAGGAGGCAATATGGCAGTAGTGACCTTTCACCTTGACGTAGTAAGCGCAGAGAAAAGACTTTTCTCTGGTCGCGTAGAGACGTTCCAGGTGACCGGTAGCGAAGGTGAGCTAGGTATTTTCCATGGCCACACCCCGCTGTTGACCGCTATTACTCCTGGTATGGTTCGCATCGTGAAACAACACGGCCACGAAGAGTTCATTTATGTCTCTGGTGGTATGGTAGAAGTTCAGCCTGGTACAGCGACTGTACTGGCTGACACTGCAATCCGTGGTGAAGACATTGATGCGTCTAAAGCAGAAGAAGCCAAGCGCAAAGCTGAGGAGAATATCCATAATCAGCATGGCGACATGGACTTTGCTCAGGCAGCCAGTGAATTGGCTAAAGCGATCGCTCAGATCCGAGTTGCAGAACTTACGAGAAAGCGTCGCTAATAACATTAGCCGTAGCGTATTGAAAAAGGTGACCTTAGGGTCACCTTTTTTTGTTTTTACGCCAACTACTTATCTTCACATTGATAGGTTAAAATGTAGCGATAAGTTACGAACGTCAGTTTTAAGGATTAAGCAATGAACAACTTTAGTGCAGTCATCCTCGCGGCCGGTAAAGGCACGCGTATGTATTCAAAAAAACCAAAAGTACTGCATACGTTGGCAGGTAAGCCTATGGCTAAGCACGTGATCGACACCTGTGTTGGTCTAGGTGCAAACAATATCCACCTTGTATTTGGTCACGGTGCTGACCAGATGAAAGCAACCCTAGCAATGAGCCGGTAAGCTGGGTTGAACAAAAAGAACAATTAGGCACAGGCCACGCAGTAGACCAAGCTTCATCTCAGTTCGCTGATGATGAGAAGGTATTGGTGCTGTATGGCGATGTTCCTCTAATCACAAGCGAAACCCTAGAAGCACTTCTGGATGCACAGCCTGAAGGCGGTGTAGGCCTGCTGACTGTGGTTCTGGATAACCCAACCGGTTACGGTCGTATCGTGCGTGAGAACGGCTCTGTGGTTGCTATCGTTGAGCAAAAGGATGCTTCTGAAGAGCAGAAAGCTATCCAAGAGATCAATACTGGTGTGCTAGTGGCTGATGGTAAGGACCTTAAGCGTTGGCTATCAAACCTAAGCAACGACAACGCACAGGGTGAGTACTACCTAACTGACATCATCGCAGCAGCTCATGCTGACGGTCAGAAGATTGAAGCTGTACACCCAGCAAACCCAATCGAGGTTGAGGGCGTAAATGATCGTCGTCAACTAGCGAAACTGGAGCGCGCACATCAACTGATGCAAGCTGAGAAACTGCTAGAGCAGGGCGTTATGCTTCGCGATCCAAACCGTTTCGATCTTCGTGGCACACTGCAGTGCGGTATGGACGTAGAGATCGACGCTAACGTGATCATTCAAGGTAACGTAACCATTGGTGATAACGTGACGATCGGCGCTGGCTGTGTGCTTATCGACTGTGAGATTGACGACAATACATTAGTGCGTCCTTACTCCATCATCGAGAGCGCAACCGTTGCTGAAGACTGTACTGTAGGTCCATTTACACGTCTTCGCCCTGGTGCTGAGCTACGTAACGACTCTCACGTGGGTAACTTCGTTGAAGTGAAGAATGCACGTCTTGGTGAAGGCTCTAAAGCTAACCACCTGACCTACCTAGGTGATGCTGAAATCGGTCAGCGTGTAAATGTAGGTGCGGGTGTAATTACCTGTAACTACGATGGTGCGAACAAGTTTAAGACCATCATCGGCGATGATGTATTTGTTGGCTCTGACAGCCAGCTAATCGCACCTGTAACCATCGCTGATGGTGTGACCGTTGGTGCTGGCACGACTCTTACTAAAGACGTTGAAGCTAATCAGTTAGTAATCACTCGCGCGAAAGAGCGTCGTATTTCTGACTGGGAACGTCCGGTTAAGAAGAAGTAGACCTGAGTTGCTAAAGATCCCGGATACTTGCTTTGCAAGTTCGCTGGAATGCCAGCAGTGAGCCTGCATTCCGGGATGACAAAAATGAAAAAAACCGAAGGCCTTTGGCCTCGGTTTTTTATTATCTTAAGTTAGCAATTTCTGACCAAAGAGCATCGTCATACCGGAAGTCTCGTAGAGGCTATCCGGTATCTTCCACCCACATCAGTGATTAGGAATAGCATAACGTTTCTCAAGCCAACGTACTCCTTGAGATACTGCCAGAATCAGCACCAAATACTCTAGAACTAGGAAGGTATAGATCTCCAAAGGTAAGTACTCATTAACCACCAGCTCATTGGCACGCCTAGTCAGATCAGACAGACCAATCACACTCACCAGTGAAGACATCTTAAGGATGTACACGAACTGATTACCCAGCGGAGGCAGTATCTGACGCAGTGCCTGTGGGAAGATAACCAGTCGCATGGTTTTCCAATAACTAAGACCTAGGGCATGTGAGGCTTCATGTTGACCTCGGTTAATGGCTTGGATACCTCCACGGAATACCTCAGCCATAAAGGCGCTTTCAGCGATAGAAAGGGCAATTACGCCCGCCCAGAAATGGTTGAGACTAATATCGAGAAGTGTCGGTAGGCCGTAATAGACCCACAACAATAGTACCAATACAGGTATAGAACGTATCGCCTCTACATAGATTCGGTTGATGGAGCGAACCCAAGGGTTGGATGAAAGTGCGGGTAGGGCGATTATCAGGCCAATCAGCATGGCAAATACCATACTCAGCAAGGAGACGCTGATGGTGCTGGAAAAGCCAGCGATTAGGAATTTGAGATTTATCTGTCCCTGCTCTGTGGACGGGTCTAGAACGTACCAGCCCCACTCATAATCTGAACAACCGGTCAGCAGTAAACAACATACCGCTACCGTCAGAGTATTTAATTTCACAATATGCCCATCCTTAAGCACAATTTTTCATATAGAATAGGTATGGTAACAATACATTGGAATAAACGTTACCGCTTTTAAAAGGATTTATGATGAAGAAGTTTATTTTGGCCTTGGGCCTTTCTCTACTTTCCCTCTCTCAAGCTATGGCTGAAACCAGCCGACTACAACAGATCTTAAACTCGGGTGTACTTAAGGTTGGTACTACGGGTGACTGGAACCCAATGACGATGAAAGACCCTGCGAGTAATAGCTATCGTGGTTTTGATATCGACGTTACTACTGAGCTTGCAAAAGACCTAGGTGTTAAGGTTGAGTACGTTGCAACCGACTGGAAGACACTGGTAAACGGTATCACTGCAGGTAAGTACGACATCACAGGCTCTGCATCTTTGAACATGTCTCGCGCTAAGGTTGCAGGCTATAGCCAGCCATATTTCTATCTAGCGTTTGTGCCAGTAGTTCCTAAGAAAGATGTAGACAAATACTCGGATTGGGCTGATTTCAACAAGCCTGATATCAAGGTGGCAGCCACTCTAGGTACGGTACAAGAAAAGATGGTGAAGGAGTTCTTCCCAGAGGCTCAGCACATCGTTATCGAAGCGCCGGCTCGTGATTTTCAGGAAATCCTCGCACGTCGTGCCAATGTATCGGTAACCTCAAACGTAGAGGCTGCAACGCTGGTGGAGAAGTTTAAACAGCTAGCGGTTGTGCCGGTAAAAGAGCCACGTAACCCAACCCCTATTTCTATGTTGCTCCCACAAAATGACCAAGTATGGATCAACTATGTTAACCACTGGGTTGAACTTAAGAAGACTCAAGGTTTCTTCGATGAGACTGCCAAGAAATGGGGCCTAACTAGCCTATAGAATTGAAAAAGGAGCGATTTAATCGCTCCTTTTTTATTCTAGACAGAGTAGAAGAAATACAACTGAGATTTCATGCGTATGATAATTCCACGAATCACGTCCAAGAAATTTAGGAAAGAGTTCGGCTTTTCACCACTGACCCAAGCGAGCCCCACTGAGCCGACCGGGATATCGTAGCCCTCAGGCTCTTCTATTCTGAGCCTAACAAAGTGGTGTTTGTTCATAACGTTTTGGCCCGTCACCGAGCGCACGCTTTGGTCGACCCCAAACAGGTTACCTTGGGATTCTCCAGTCGCTTCGACGATACCCTCTACTTCTGCTGAGAAGATCTTTCCTGGATATACAGCTGATGCGAATTCTGCAGTCATACCTTTCTTAACGTTTCGTATAGCCTGGTGGTTGACCCTCATCAGCACATACTTTTCGTCTGTGTACATTTGTATCCTAGGAGCCAAAGAGACAAGTTGGCCCTCCCGCAGGATAAAGTTGGTGACAAAGCCATCCGCTGGAGCATGTACTTTGGTTGCATCTAGGTTCCACTGTGCCTGTTTAATGTCCCCTTCCGCAGCCAGCAGTTCACTCTGTTTAGATTGATAATTGAGCTCAGCCTGACCAATCTCTAGATACGCTTTTGCACCTCAACCTCTTGGGTAGCGATATCCGCTTGTATGGTGACTATCTTCTGTTTAGAGAGTTCTACTAAGCTAGTTTGTTTGTCTATATCACTTTGAGATATTGAGTTCTTAACAACACGATTTTGCGTCACAAATCTGTGTAGGGTTTTGGTTTCAAGCTCATAGTCCACTTGCGCTGCGGTTAACTCGCTGTATGCAACCTTCATCTGCTTTTCCAAGGTGGCATGAGTAGCCTCTGCAATCGCGATCTCGTCATTAGCTTTCTCAACCGCTATTTCAGCGTTTTTCTTTGAGGTCTTAGCTTTGTCTAAAGCGATTTCATACGGGGTCTTTTCAAGCTCATAGATGAGCTGTCCCTGGGTGATATCTTGGTTAGGCTGGATATAGATATGCTCAACCTTGCCATTGATGCCGGCTGAAGCTGGGCGGAGCTGTATATGAGGTGACTGAACTACTGAGCCTCCAGAAATATCCATGGTGTATAGTTAATCAAGCCGACCCATACAAACATCAGCCAAGCTCCACCACCGAGGTAGGCAAAGCTTTTAGTCGCCGCATTCCAAGGCATACCCACCAATCGCAGTAGATAAATAAACAGTGCCCAGACGGCTAGTCCTTCTAACATGACTCCTCCTTAGACTCTGCAGAGGAATTACCCTTCCAGATTTCTCTAAGACGAATCACGCTTTGCTCCAGATCGACAAAGGCAATAATGATCGCGAGTACCCATACCCAATGCCAGATAAAGCCTATCCAGGTCAGTATTGTGATGAGTCCAATCTGATGATGACCACTAGAGTGTGCTTTGTGGATAGGAATCTCGTGTAGCTTCCAGAAACCATAAACAGCAGCCGAGATGGAGCCTACTAGAACTAGAGTAGAAACAACATGTAGCGCCGTATCTACTCCGGTGCCAACAAAAGGAACATTAATTAAGCTCATTGTTTTCAATCTTCTATGGATGGGGAGGTCATTGTGGATTTGATTTGCACTTAGTGACTGTTTATGACAGTTTTTATCAAAACTAAGCCTATTTCGAAGAAATCTGTCATGAAAGAAAATCGATTTATGCGCTCCCTAAGCGTTCAGTACATGTTGCCTAACCTGAAGAGAATGGGGATTAGGGTAGAGGAGCTCGGTATACCTCTGACGGTATTCGACAATCCGATGACATTGATTCCTGCGAAAGAGATGGATCGCTGGTTTGAACGTTTGATTGAGCAGTCAAAGGATCCAGACATTGTTTTGTCTGCTTGCACTAACATTGAGTTATCAAAAATGGGGTTGTTGGGTAGGTGGATTTTCTCTTGCAATGACTTGGCCTTGATTATTCGAAGGCTAAGTTTTGGTTTGGGATGTTTGCAATCTGGTGCGTTTTTTTCTGGCAAGAAGACGAGGTCATTTATTAAATGGACCTACACCTCAAAAAACTTCGGCCCTAGCACCATAGTCCATGAAAGCATCCGTATGGCAATCTTGATGCACAAGGTGCTGACCTTTTGTCTGGGTAAGTCCTTTGCTCCGGTTAAGCTTCGCCTTCCTGGCCAGATGGTAAATAGTCAGAAGTACGAGTCTTACTTTGGTTGTGAAATCGAGTGGAATCAGCCTGTATCGAATTCTGGATCAATGCAAATTACAGATTCACCAGTTATCAGGTGGCGAGTGACTTCAAGGCGAAATTGGCCATGAGTACCTTTGATTTGGAAGAGCTACTCAACATGCCGGATCCAGAGGATGAGCTTAAGGTTATCTATGAGGTGATCAACTATGCGAGGCATTTTGGACTCCCTAAGGTATCAAAAGTGGCTCATCTGTTAGATATCTCGGAACAGCAACTCTATCGTGTGCTTCAACACCACTCCTTGAATTTTTCTACGCTGACAGATTATGTGCTGAGTAATCTAGCTGTAGAGTATCTAAAAGAGGGAATGTCAGGTGCTGAGATAGCACCTAGGCTTGGTTATTCCAATGAACAGAGTTTTGAGAGAATGTTCAAGCGCAACCGAGGGATAACTCCCAAGCAGTTTCAAAAACACTATCGTATTGGATAGATAAAACTGCTTGGGTTTGAGATTTTAAACGGCAGGCAGTGGTTGTGGCTTAGATTGGCGAGTTAGCATCAGCCAATAGCGATACCGCCGATACAAGTGATTATGACCCATCCTGTTGCGACCAACGCTGACTGAGTAAATACCGCCACCAGCGTGCTGGCCAAACTACTCACACAGATCTGAATACTGTTTTGCAGACCTGCAGCGGTTGCAGGACTATTCTGTGCGCTAGAGAGGGCGCGGTTTACTACGATAGGATAAAGAGCACCATTAGCCACAGCCACAAAGCAGAAAGGCAGTAGAACAGGCCAGATAGAGGTTATTTCACTCTGGGTTGCGATAAACACTGCGATAACCGCTAGGGTAAATAAACTCAGTGTCGCACCCAGTACTTTTCCATCACCTAGCTTTTCAACGGCTTTCTTGCCGACAAAACCACCCACCATAAACGCAATAGTCTGAGGGATGAAACTCATACCGATGTCTTTAGCTGAGTAACCCAGCTGAGTCATGATCTCTGGCATACCGGTGAGGTAGGCAAAGAAGGCAGCAGAGGTTACCGAGTATATGATCACATTGCCGATAAAGGTGCGGTTCTTAAACAGATTAGATAGGTCTTTTTTTAAGCCTGTTTGTACAGCTTTTGGCTTGTCATGAGGCAGTTTCATGGTGATATAGACAAGCCCTGCACCAACAATCGCCAGCACAGCAAAGATACTTTCCCAGCCTAGGGTGGTGTTAAGTACCACACCAAGTTGAGGTGCTAGAGCTGGTGATAGGGCAACCAAAGGCATGATCGAGGCGAATACGCGCTGACGATCCGCAGGATTGTAACGATTGATCACCATAGCTTGCCAGATCACCGTAGGTGCACATACACCGATCGCCTGAATAAAACGGAATACAAGAAGTTGAGAAATGGTAAAGCTAAGAGCGATACCTACAGAGGCGATGCTGAATACAATCAGACCCAGAGCCAGTGAATTTCTTAAACCGTATTTGTCTGAGATGACTCCCCAAGCGAGCTGACCCACAGCTAGACCTACCAAAAAATACTCAGTGAGAGTGCAATAGGTTCAGGGCCGGTACCAAAGTCTGCTTGCAGGGTTTGGAACGCAGGTAGATACATATCGGTAGCGATAAAGCCAAGCATAGAGAGCAGAGCTAGATAAGCGAGTTGTGATTTAGTGACTGACATAGGGTTATTTAGGTTAATTGAGACAACGAAAGGGATTCTAAGTTGGCTTTGTGAACAAATTAAGCGCTAAAATTACCTGTTATCTATCAAAAATTTTGAAAGCTATGCTCTCTGAAAAGAACTTTGAATTACTCGATGTTGTTGCTCGTATGGGCAGTTTTTCCGCTGCGGCTGACTACCTACACAAGGTGCCATCCTCAGTCAGTTATACGGTGCGCCAAATAGAGCAAGATCTAGATGTGGTGCTGTTTCGTCGCTTGCCTAGAAGGGTTGAGCTGACACCGGCAGGCGAGCTGTTCCTAGAGCAGGTGAGGACCATGCTACGACAATTGGCTGAAGCCAAATCCCAGGCTAAACGTGCAGCTCAAGGCTGGCAAAACACCCTAAAGCTGACCTTAGATAATGTAGTTAAGTTGGATCAGTTACAGCATCTCATCAATGACTTCTATGCCGAGTTTGAATTTGCAGAGCTTCAGATCAACATGGAAGTATTCAATGGTGCGTGGGAGGCCATCTCGCAAAATCGAGCCGATATCGTGCTAGGTGCTACCTCTGCTGTCCCGGTAGGAGGTGATTACAAGCTCAAACCTATGGGCAAGCTAAAGTGGGTGTTTGTGTGTGCTTATGACCATCCCTTGGCAGAATTAGAAGCCCTCTCTGTCGAAGACATAATGAAATATCCCAGCATAAGTCTCGATGACACATCCAGAGAACTGCCTAAGCGCTATCATCCTGTTATCGGCCATCAACGTAGGCTTTTAGTTCCCAATTGGCACACTGCGGTTCGCTGTGTAAAGCAGGGGATAGGTGTAGGTTTTCTGCCTGATCACATCGCTGCCCAGCAGATACTCACAGGAGAGATGGTTATTAAAGAGCTTGATATGGAGTCACCTGCTAGCGAGTGCTGCATGGTTTGGCGTGAGCAGAATAACAATAAACTCATCGATTGGATGGTGGAGTATTTGGGGGACTCAGAGCGGCTTCATCGTCAATGGATACAGAAATAATTATGCGAAGCTTTATAGAGTAAACAAGCTGTTTACCGGATGGAATAGTTAATAATCAGGGTCAAATACGGGATTTATACCTAAAAATAAGGATTGTTAATGTTTTGTGAGTATTTTTTATTTAACAATCTACTTACTGCTGTGTATCATTCCGTGCCAATACTCATTCAATAGGGATATTTTTTATGCAGTCATTGGTTGATTTCTTGAATGGAATCATCTGGAGCCCAGCCCTGATCTACTTGTGTTTGGGCGCAGGTCTTTTCTATTCCATCATCACTCGTTTTGTTCAAATTCGTCATTTCTTTGAGATGTGGCGCCTGCTTCTTTCTGGCAAAGGCTCAGAAAAGGGCATCTCTTCTTTCCAAGCCCTAGCGGTTTCTCTTTCTGGTCGTGTAGGTACAGGTAACATCGCTGGTGTTGCAGCGGCGATCGGTTTGGTGGCCCTGGCGCGGTATTCTGGATGTGGGTTGTAGCCTTCTTTGGCGCGGCAACTGCGTACGCAGAATCGACTCTTGCGCAGATCTACAAAGAGGAAGATGAAGGTGAATTCCGCGGTGGTCCAGCTTACTACATCGAGAAAGCTATGGGTCAGAAGTGGTATGCGTGGATCTTTGCTATCGCGACTATCTTTGCTTGTGGTGTGCTACTTCCGGGTGTTCAATCGAACAGTATTGGTAACGCGGTAGAAGCGGCTTTCGGCAGTGGTGATATGATCAATACCGCTATGGGTAGCTTCAGCGCAGCTAAGGTGTTCACTGGTACTCTGGTTTCTGTGGTTCTTGCTTTCATAATCTTTGGTGGCGTTAAGCGTATCGCGAACTTCACGCAGATCGTGGTTCCTTTTATGGCGCTGGCGTACATCATTACCGCGTTTGTGATCATTCTACTGAACATCAGTGAAGTACCTCGTATCTTCTCGATGATCATCGGTGATGCATTTACGCCTATGGCTGGCTTTGGTGCTGCTATCGGTTGGGGTGTTAAGCGTGGTGTTTATTCCAACGAAGCGGGTCAAGGTACCGGTCCTCACGCAGCAGCAGCGGCAAACGTACAGCACCCAGCTCAGCAAGGTCTGGTTCAGTCATTCTCTATCTACATCGATACCCTGCTAGTTTGTTCTGCAACAGCGTTTATGATCCTTATCACCGGCATGTACAACGTACACGGTGCAGGTGAGGCGTTCATCATTCAGAACCTTGCTTCTGATATCGGTGCTAACGGTCCTGTGTTCACTCAGATGGCAATCGAGAGCGCACTACCGGGTATCGGCAAGCCGTTTATAGCAGTAGCGCTATTCTTCTTCGCCTTTACTACCATCTTGGCTTACTACTACATCGCAGAAACCAACATCGCGTACATCCGTCGCACAGTTAAGGTTCCTGGCTGATGTTCCTGCTTAAGCTGGTTCTTATCTCAGCGGTATTCTACGGCACGATCAAGACAGCTAACCTAGCTTGGGCTATGGGTGATGTGGGCGTTGGCTGATGGCGTGGCTGAACATCGTTGGTATTCTGATTGTGTTCTTCCTGTCTAAGCCAGCAATCAAGGCGCTGAAAGACTACGAGCAGCAAAAATCTCAAGGCGTTAAGGACTATACCTTTAACCCAGTGGCTCTTGGCATCAAGGGTGCTACCTACTGGGAAAACAAGTTCAATAAGAAGTCACAGACTTCAGGTGAGCAAGAGGGAGAACTAGACGCGGTAAAAGCATCTAAGTAACTCTCGATAGATAAGAAAAAGGTCTAGCAATTGCTAGACCTTTTTTAATGCTTGGCGTTTAGCTCAAGAAGAACTGATAGGAGAGGTTATCCGACTCATCGCGATAGCCATAACCTAACTCGCCTAGGTGGCGTGTGAAGCGCTCTAGGTCTTCCTCTGGAAGCTCAAAGCCACACAATACACGACCATAATCAGCGCCATGGTTACGGTAGTTGAATAGGCTGATGTTCCAGCGCGTGCCTAGCGTGCTCAAAAACTTCAATAGCGCACCAGGGTACTCTGGGAACTCAAAGCTATACAGACGCTCTTGCAGTGGTTTGCTAGGCTTACCACCCACCATGTAGCGAATGTGAAGCTTCGCCATCTCATCATCAGAAAGGTCTACCACAGGGTAGTCTGCTTGCTGCAGGTCTTCGATGATACTGTTGAGCTCACTTTGGCCCTCTTGCAGGCGCACACCCACAAAGATATTCGCCTTAGCATCGTCGTTGTAGCGATAGTTAAACTCAGTAACCGCTCGACCACCGATGATGTTGCAGAACTCAAAGAAGGCACCTTGACGTTCTGGGATGGTTACCGCAAGTAAGCCCTCACGTTTCTCACCCAGCTCACAGCGCTCAGATACGTAGCGCAAGCCATGGAAGTTAGTGTTTGCACCAGAGAGCACGGTAGCTAGCTTTTTATCGACAAGCTTGTGCTGCTCGGCATACTTCTTAAGGCCAGCTAGAGCTAGCGCACCTGATGGTTCAGCAATTGCTCGAGTATCTTCGAAGATATCCTTGACCGCCGCACAGATCTCGTCGCTAGAAACAGACACATGACCATCGATATATTGATTACACAGACGGAAGGTCTCACTACCAATCTGCTTAACCGCCACACCGTCAGCAAACATGCTGACTTGATCCAGTGTGACTGGTTTACCTGCATCCAGCGCCGCTTTTAGGCAGGCAGAATCTTCAGGCTCAACCGCAATCACTTGGATGTTTGGCATTAGCTGTTTCACCAGAACTGCAACACCGGCCGCTAGACCGCCACCGCCAACTGGGACGAAGATATAATCCAGATGACCATTTTGCTGGATCATCTCCATACCGATCGTACCTTGCCCTGCAATCACCAGTGGGTGATCAAATGGAGGTACAAAGGTATAGCCGTGCTCTTCAGACAGGCGTACTGCTTCTGCTTTGGCTTCATCGAAGTTGCTGCCGTGAAGCACAACATTGCCACCAAAGGCGCGTACAGCGTCAACCTTAATGTCAGGAGTGGTTTTAGGCATCACGATAGTGGTATTGATACCTAGGCGTGTACCTGAGTAAGCCATACCTTGAGCATGATTGCCCGCCGAGGCTGCGATAACGCCCGCTTGCTTCTGCTCGTCAGTAAGGTTAGCCACCATGTTGTAGGCGCCACGAAGCTTGAAGGAGTGCACCGGTTGGCGATCTTCTCGCTTGATCTGAACTAGGTTTTGTAAGCGCTCACTTAGGCGAGGCATCTCTTGTAACGGGGTGACTGTCGCCACCTCGTAGATTGGAGCTCGCAGTACCTGGCGCAGGTACTCTGCGCCAGTTTTAGGAGGAGTTTGACTCATAGTCTTACCCCTCGAATTTAGATTTGTCTCTCACTGCACCCTTGTCAGCACTGGTAGCCATACTTGCGTATGCTTTCAGAGCAAATGAAACCTCACGTTGACGTGATTCTGGTTTCCAACCTTTCTGGTCTTGCTCAGTACGACGCTCGCCTAGCTCTTGCTCAGACACGTTTAGCTCAATAGTGCGGTTTGGAATGTCGATAGCAATCTCATCGCCAGTCTTAACCAGACCAATGATGCCGCCAGCCGCAGCTTCAGGAGAAGCGTGACCGATAGAAAGACCTGCAGTACCACCAGAGAAGCGACCGTCGGTTAGAAGCGCACACTCTTTACCTAGACCCATAGATTTCAGGTAAGTGGTTGGGTAAAGCATCTCTTGCATACCTGGACCACCTTTTGGACCTTCGTAGCGGATTACTACAACATGACCAGCTTTAACCTGACCGCCTAGGATGCCGTCTACAGCGTCTTCTTGGCTTTCAAATACGATAGCAGTACCTGTGAAGGTTAGGATGCTCTCGTCTACGCCAGCGGTCTTAACGATACAGCCATCAAGAGCGATGTTACCTTTAAGAACGGCCAGACCACCATCTTGGCTATAAGCGTTGGCTTTGTCACGGATACAGCCTGCTTCACGGTCGTCATCTAGAGTGTCCCAGCGACAGTCTTGAGAGAAAGCCTTAGTAGTGCGGATACCTGCAGGGCCAGCACGGAAGAAAGATTTAACCTCTTCAGATTCGGTCTGCATGATGTCGTAGTGAGCCAATTGTTCTTCTAGGGTGGTACCCAGAACCGTGTTTACTTGGCTGTTGATAAGGCCTGCGCGATTCAGTTCACCTAGGATGCCCATTACACCACCCGCGCGGTGCACATCTTCCATGTGATACAGCGGAGTCGATGGTGCAACCTTACATAGGTTAGGTACTCGGCGAGACATAGCATCGATATCAACCATGTCGAAGTCTACTTCACCCTCTTGAGCGGCCGCTAGCAGGTGCAGAACCGTGTTGGTTGAACCACCCATAGCGATGTCTAGCGCCATCGCGTTCTCGAACGCTTGCTTGGTTGCGATGTTACGAGGAAGAACAGACGCATCGTCTTGCTCATAGTAACGCTTAGTCAGGTCTACGATGCGTTGGCCTGCGCTTAGGAATAGTGCTTCACGGTCAGCGTGGGTAGCCAGCATAGAGCCGTTACCTGGCTGAGAAAGACCTAATGCTTCGGTTAGGCAGTTCATTGAGTTAGCAGTAAACATACCTGAACAAGAGCCACAGGTAGGACACGCGCTACGTTCGATCTTTTCACTGTCTTCGTCAGATACCGTTGGATCCGCACTCTGCATCATGGCATCTACAAGGTCTAGCTTGATCAGTTGATCAGAAAGCTTGGTTTTACCCGCTTCCATTGGACCACCAGATACAAAGATCACTGGGATGTTTAGGCGCATAGAGGCCATCAGCATTCCCGGGGTGATCTTGTCGCAGTTAGAGATACATACCATAGCATCGGCACAGTGCGCGTTTACCATGTACTCTACAGAGTCTGCGATAAGCTCACGAGATGGTAGTGAGTACAGCATACCGCCGTGACCCATAGCGATACCGTCATCGATAGCGATAGTGTTGAATTCTTTTGCGATCCCGCCCGCTTCTTCAATTTCACGAGCAACCAGTTGACCCATGTCTTTTAGGTGAACGTGGCCTGGTACGAATTGAGTGAATGAGTTAACGACAGCGATAATAGGCTTACCGAAATCTTCATCTTTTACGCCGGTTGCACGCCATAGGCACGCGCACCAGCCATGTTACGACCATGTGTTGTGGTTGCACTGCGATAGATTGGCATAATAGTTCCTTATTTCTCTGCGTCAGCTGGGTATACGTAGTCTAGCCAGCCCCATTTGTCTTCTGTGGTGCCGTTGAATAGGCCAAAGTAGGTTGATTGTAGGTCTTCGGTGATAGGGCCACGCTTGCCTGCGCCTACAACGATTTGGTCAACCGTACGTACAGGAACGATCTCTGCTGCCGTACCTGTCATAAAGATTTCGTCTGCTAGGTATAGTGCTTCACGAGCGATGTTTGCTTCACGAACCTCATAGCCCTTATCACGCGCTAGGATCATGATAGAGTCACGTGTAATACCAGGCAGGATAGCGCTGGTTGCTGGTGGAGTAGTGATTACGCCATCTTTGATTACAAAGATGTTCTCACCCGCACCTTCTGATAGGTAGCCATCAACGCTCAGCGCGATACCTTCGTCATAGCCGTGACGACGAGCTTCACCACCAACTAGTAGAGAAGATAGGTAGTTACCACCCGCTTTAGCGGCTGTAGGAATAGTGTTTGGTGCCGCGCGATTCCAGCTTGAGATCATGGCATCAACGCCCTGCTCTAGTGCGTCTTCACCTAGGTAAGAACCCCAAGGGAAGGCTGCGATGATTAGGTCCATCTCTGTGTCTACTGGAGGACATACACCAAGGCCAACATTGCCTACAAAACCAAGCGGACGGATGTAAGCGCTGTCTAGCTTGTTTTGACGCAGTGTTTCGCGCGTTGCTTCCATGATCTCTTCAACAGAGTATGGGATAGGGAAGCGGTAGATCTTCGCTGAGTCTTTTAAACGTTTAGCGTGCTCAAGGTGGCGGAATACAATTGGTCCTTTCGGCGTGTTGTAGCAACGCACGCCCTCAAATACTGAAGTACCGTAGTGCATTGCATGAGTTAGTACGTGAACGTTGGCTTCTGCCCACGGAACCATCTCGCCGTTAAACCAAATATAATCTGCTGTTTTCTTCGCCATTTACTGCCTTCCTTACGCGCTTACTTTGTGTTGTAAATTGTTGTTTGGGAGTTCATCGTTGTTAATCTTAATAACGTCTACGCTAATTACATCCCACAGTTTTTCAATCTGATTAGTCAAAAACGTGATTGGACGGTCGCTATCAACAATGATCTCCACACTTGCAATCTTGCTGTGGTGGTTTTGAGTGCCTGCTACCTGTCTGACGGTAAAGCCACGGTGGCGAACCACTCTTAGCACTCGCTCCAACAATACAGGTTTATCGTCTGCTTTAATATCAAGTAAATATCTTTCCATGAGTGCCTCTATTAGGTGTTCTCTAACATGTCTTCGTTGGACGCGCCTGGTGGAACCAGAGGCCATACGTTTTCTTCTTCGTCGATAAGGACGTGCAGAAGATAAGAGGTCTCACATTCAAGCATCTCTTTAAGTGCAGGTTCTACCTCAGCCTTAGTGGTGATGGTTTTACCTGGGATATCAAACGACTTAGCTAGCATTACGAAATCTGGGTTGTCATCTAGGATGGTCTCACTATGACGGCCATCGAAGAACAGTGACTGCCACTGACGAACCATGCCAAGACGTTGGTTGTTAAGAAGCACTATCTTCACTGGGATCTGACGACGCTTCAGCGTGCCCAGCTCCTGTACATTCATCATGAATGAGCCGTCACCCGTGATAAGGATAGACTGATCATCAGGACGAGCTACAGAAGCACCCATGGCCGCTGGCAGGCCAAAGCCCATGGTGCCTAGCCAGATGAGGTGATGAAGTTCTGTGGCTCACGTGGCTGAATATGCTGTGCTGCCCACATCTGATGCTGACCTACGTCGGTCGAAACCATAGAGGTATCTGGCATCATGTCTGAAAGCTGCTTAAGCAGAAGCGGAGCATAGATAGGTTCACCTGGGTGGTCATAGCGCCACTTAAAGCCATTGCGTAGGCTTTCACAGTGGTGAACCCAAGGGGTGATGTCGTTCTCTAGATGAATCTGCGGCAGGATTTCGTTGATGTCGCCACGCAAGGTTGCGTGTGCATGTCTTAGTTTATTGAACTCTGCCTTGTCGATATCTAGGTGGATAACCTTGGCGTTTGGCGCGAAGCTATCTAGCTTGCCAGTCACGCGGTCATCGAAGCGCGCACCTACAACGATAAGAAGGTCAGACTCTTGTACGATTAGGTTAGCTGCCTTAGTGCCGTGCATGCCAAGCATACCCAGGTAGCATGGGTTATGACGCTCGATGGTACCCAGCCTTTTAGGGTACTTACCGATGGCATTGGGTTGTCGCTTAAGAACTGGCGAACTGTGTCTGTTGCTTTAGCCAACTGAACTCCACCACCTACATAGAGTACCGGACGACGACTTTCACGCAGTAGAGCCTGTGCTAGGCGATATTCCTCAGGTTGAGGTACAGGCATCATAGGTGCCTCAAACTCAGGAAGAACTGCAGTAGGCGCCTCAGCTAGCTGAACATCTTTAGCGATATCTACAATAACTGGACCTGGACGACCAGATTGAGCTACCTCGAATGCCTCGGCTAGTTGGTGCAAGTTCATCAATGTCAGTAACCAAGTAGCTATGCTTGGTACAAGATAGGGACATACCGATCACATCCATTTCTTGGAAAGCATCGGTACCGATAAGAGGGCTGGCTACCTGACCTGTGATGGCTACTACTGGAACTGAGTCCAAGAAGGCATCGGCAAGTCCTGTGACAAGGTTTGTCGCACCTGGGCCGGATGTTGCCATGCATACTGCAACCTCTTGGGTTGCACGAGCCATACCTATGGCTGCGATGGCTGCACCTTGTTCGTGACGGCAAAGAATATGCTCTACGCCACCATCATAAAGTGCATCGTAGATTGGCATGATTGCACCACCAGGGTATCCAAAAACGGATTTGATACCTTGTTGGCGAAGTGCCTCTACGACTAACTGAGCACCATTCATTGGTAACCCCCTTGTTGTGTCGCGTTTTTTTGTTGTGTTGTGAATTCAGCTTTAACGCACATCTTGTGCTCCATATTTCCTGCAACTGGCCTTACTCAGACCTTAAAACTAAAAAAAGCCCCCGAACTTTTCAGTGCGAGGCTTAGAATTCTTGCTGTGTTATTTTGCGCCTACTCGCCCTCGCGCGGAATGAATAATCACCACGACAATCAGGTTCAGCAGTAGGTTAAGAGATTTCAACATATTTACTTCAGTGAATAAAACTAGAAAAATTCCGCAATAATTTTGCACAGTGTTTATACCGTTAGTGGTAACACAGAAGTTCGCGATGTGACAAGCAAAAACTCATTCTTTTTTCATTTTGCCCCCAAATAGGTACGAGCTAAACCATTACTATTCGGATCAAATTGGAGCCTGTATGGGGTTAGCCATCATTCATAGTCGTGCGAGTGTAGGAATCGACGCACCTCAGGTGACCGTTGAGGTTCACATAGGTCCAGGTATGCCGGGTTTTCATCTGGTTGGGCTAGCTGAGACCAGTGTGAAAGAATCAAAAGACAGGGTACGAAGCGCAATACTGAATTCTAAGTTTGTGTTTCCGAGCCGCAAGATAACCGTCAATCTAGCCCCTGCAGACCTGCCTAAAGATGGTGGTCGCTTCGACCTTCCAATCGCCATAGGAATACTCATTGCCAGTGAACAGCTCCCTACAGATAGGATTGATAGCATCGAGCTGTTGGGTGAGTTGGCATTATCTGGAGAGTTGAGGGCGGTGAATGGTGTGATTGCCGCTTCTATGGCCTGTAAGAAGTATGAGCGTACTTTAATTTCGCCTTCGGACAATGCTAACGAGGTTGCATTGGTAGATAAAGAACGCAACCTGTCTGCCAGTTCATTGATTCAAGTAGCGGCATTTCTGTCGGGGCAACTTGCTTTAGAGTTAAAGACAGACAAGGTCGAAGATACCCCCATAAATTCGGATAGAGACCTTCAAGACATCATAGGCCAGCAACAAGGAAAAAGGGCGTTAGAGATAGCTGCAGCTGGTGGTCACAATATATTGTTCTTAGGTCCTCCAGGTACAGGCAAGACCATGCTTGCTACCCGCCTCGTGGATCTCCTGCCAGAAATGCACACCGAAGAAGCGCTGCAGGTTGCAGCCTTGTCTTCACTAGTGGGCAAGGTCAGTATCGGTAGTAACTGGCAACAAAGACCCTTTAGATCACCACATCACTCAAGCTCCATGGTCGCTTTGGTTGGCGGCGGATCCACCCCAAAGCCAGGTGAGATCTCTTTGGCTCACAATGGAGTCCTATTTCTAGACGAGTTGCCCGAATTTGAGCGAAGAGTATTAGACGCCTTGCGAGAGCCTTTGGAAGCAGGCGAGATAGTCATATCCAGAGCGGCAGGAAAAAGCACCTTTCCAGCAAGCTTTCAATTGGTAGCAGCACTGAATCCAAGCCCTAGTGGTCATTACAGAGAGGGACAGGTTAGGGTAAATCCACAGGCGATACTGAGATACCTTAGCAAGATATCAGGCCCTTTTTTAGATAGATTCGATATGTCTCTTGAGATTCCTTTATTGCCGAGAGGTGCTTTGCATAATGGTATTCGCGGAGAGTCTACTCAAGAGGTAAAGCGTCGAGTTTTAAAGGCTCGTGATTTAATGCTTAATCGTTCAAACAAACCAAACGCTCAGCTACAGAGCCGTGAGATACAAGAGGTTTGCTCGCTAGAGAGCGCTGACGAGGGCTTTCTCGAGAACGCGATCTTGAGCCTTGGTTTGTCTATCCGCGCATATCACAGAATCTTGCGTGTCTCGCGCACCATAGCCGACCTAGAGGGTTGCGAGTCCATCCAAAGATATCACCTGGCTGAGGCGCTAGGGTACCGTTCAATGGATAAGCTACTGATTGAATTGAATCATCAGATTTCTTGTTAGCCAGAATTGGGGAGTAGCGTCATTTAAGTTACAGAAATGTAAACGACATCACCTGTACAAAGTAAACCTAGAGCACAGATTGAGTATACTGATATCAAATACACCTCAGACCATTTAAGAGTGTATTCAACTTGTTAGACTTACTTGTATAATTAGCCGTCAAAAAATTTAGGTGTCCGTTTTTCCGTTTGAATTTATGTTTGGTTACATTTTTTTAATTATTACTGCCTCCTTGGTTATCTTGAACACTGCTGTTGCTTCTCTTGCGATCTGCATACTCGCTTTAGTGCGTATGTTGGTGCCGATTGACGCCGTGAGAAGATTATCCTCTACCCTTGCCAATAAAGTGATGTGGATTTGGGCCACTATCAATGCTTTGATCCTTGCGCTGTTCAACCGTGATGTCGAGTGGCAGATTGAGGGGGGTGAAGGCCTCAAGATGGATGGTTGGTATTTGATGCTGAGTAACCACCGCAGTTGGACGGACATCGTAGTGCTGTGTTGCGTGTTTAAAGACCGTATCCCTATGCCTAAGTTTTTCCTCAAGCAACAGCTGCTTTATGTACCTTTCTTGGGTATGGCTTGTTGGGGTCTAGATATGCCCTTTATGCGTCGTTACTCTCGCGAGTATCTGATTCGTCATCCAGAGAAGCGTGGCAAAGACCTAGAAACCACTCGTCGCTCATGTGAGAAGTTCCGCCATATGCCAACCACAGTCGTGAACTATGTGGAAGGAACTCGCTATCGCGTCACCAAGTCTAAATCAGGTTCCTATAAGCACCTGCTACAACCAAAGTCCGGCGGTATCGCCTATACCTAGCGGCTATGGGTGAGCAGTTCAGCAATATCATAGATGTGACACTGGCGTATCCGGATAACGTAGAGAACCCATTCAAGGACATGCTGATGGGACGTATGAAGCGCATTGTGGTGCAGATTAAGGTTCTACCTGTAGATGAGCAGGTACGAGGTGATTACTTCAACGACAAGCGTTATAAGCGCCAATTCCAGCAGTGGCTCGGTGACTTGTGGTCAGATAAAGATAAAGAGCTGGATAAGATTTATTAGCTTTAAAAAAGGGAGCGCTTGGCTCCCCTCGTTATTTTTTACTTCTGCGTTAGCAGGTAGTTCACTAGGTTAATTAGGTCTTGAGTAGACTTGATTGAACCCGTTTGAACTAGGTATTTACCGTTCACGACAATACTTGGCACGCCACGTAGGCCAGCGTCTTTGAATTGCTTGTCGAAGCGACGCTGCATAGAGTCAACTGCGAAGCCTTTGTAAGCCGCGTCGAATTTCTTCGCATCGATACCTTCGTCTAGGAAGATCTGGCGCAGTTCGTCTTCGTTCTTAGGGGCCGCATTTAGCTGGTGGATACGACGGAACATTACAGGAACCATCTGATCTTCAGCTTTAAGCACTACCATAGTCGCGTATGCCTTGCTCATAGGCACACCCATGTTGCCACCCATGAAAGATACGTGAGTCTTCTGGAATTTAGCGTTTTCTGGAAGCGACTTCTTCAAGGTATCCATGATTGGCTCAAACTGGTTACAGTGTGGGCAGTAGAACGAGAAGAATTCATTTACCGTTGGGCTAGAGGTCGCAGGAAGATCAAGAACCGTATAGTTCTCACCTTCTTTAAATTGTGCCGCGTGAGCTGTTAGCGCGATGAACATAGTTGCCATCAAGGCAATCAGCTTTTTCATTGAGATACTCCTTCAAAGGTTTTCATTTTGGCTTCCAAATAAGGCTGCCCAGTATTTACCACATAGGGGTTAGCGTTAGTGGTGGCTCTTCAAGGGCAGAGAGCTGCTCCTTAAATGCCAGAACTTGGCCTTCCCAGTATTTTGCATCATTGAACCATGGAAATGCCACTGGGAATGCAGGGTCATGCCATCTTTTTGCAAGCCATGACATGTAGTGCACTAAGCGTAGACCGCGTAAAGGCTCGATCAGTTTCAATTGAGCGTTATTAAAATCGCAAAATTCTTGATATCCCTCTAATAGGATATCGAGCTGGACGAGTTGCTCTTGGCGATCTCCATTTAGCATCATCCATAGATCCTGTACTGCTGGACCGTTTCTTGAGTCATCTAAGTCTACGAAGGTTGGTCCATCGCGCCACAGGATGTTGCCTGGGTGGCAGTCACCATGGAGGCGAATATTTTGATAGTTGCTGTCCCACTTCTGTTCAATACTCTTGATCAGTAGGTCTAGGTCGTTGAAGAATACATTTTCTAGATGTGGTGGAATAAAGGTACTGTTTTGCAGTAGCTCTCTTGGTTGATACAGATACTCATCTAGACCAATACTTGGCCTGTGTTGATACGGCGCTAGGTCTTGGCTCACCTTATGGATGCGACCAAGGAAGCGTCCCACCATCTCTAGTTGATCGTAGTTATCAACCTCAAATTGACGACCTCCCACACTCTTATACACGGCAAACAGATAGCTTGATAAAAATGCAGAGATTGCTCTCCTAGGATTTCAGGGATGGCTATTGGGATCTCTTGCTCTTCTAGGCTGAACATAAAGTCATGCTCTTCATCTATCTGAGCTTCACTCCATCTCTGAGGTCGGTAGAATTTGACCACATAGCGCTGTTTTTCTTCATCAACAAATTGATAAACACGGTTTTCGTAGCTGTTGAGAGCGAGAAAGCCTGATTCAGCTCGAATGCCGACGCTTTCTAGGGCGTACCACATGAAGTCAGGGGTGAGGGAGTCAAAGTTAAAAGAGGTGCTCATGGCCTTGGATCTTATCCAGTGATAGAAGCTACAGTATCTTGTTATACGCAGTGAAAACAAGTCCGGGCTCTGATGAGCCCGGTTTTTACTTGATACTTGAGTTGGTTACAGCTGTTTGATAAAGCGGCTTTCAGTGTTGATGGTAAAGCCTTGCTGGTCATCCAGTTTGAACTCGATACGAGTCACCGCTGAGTCCAACTCGCTCGGGTCAGCCCCTAGAGTAATAGGTAGGCTAAACACTTCACCAGGGGAAACCTGCACTGTTTGGCGTCCGTACCATTTCACGTCGCTTAATCCCTCAACCGACAGCTGGTATTGCTGTGGTTGCTGGGTTTTATTGATGATCTTAAGGGTGTAGGTATTCTCGATAAACCATCGGTGTTGGTGCGATAGAGTTGGTTTCTATCGCGAAGGACACTCAAACCTGCCGGTTCTACACTTGCTACTTGAGCGAAGAATCCTCCAACCATTAGTAGCATGATAAGGCCATAGCCTATCAGCTTAGGACGCATCACCTTGGTATTAGTACCTTCTAGCTTGTGCTCTGTGGTGTAGCTGATCAGCCCTTTCTTATAGTTCATGCGCTCCATTGTGGTGTCACAGGCGTCGATACAGGCACCGCAGTTGATGCATTCGTATTGCAGGCCGTTACGGATGTCGATACCTGTAGGGCACACCTGAACGCAAAGGTCACAATCGATACAATCACCAAGTCCAAGGTTTGCTGGATTAGCTTTACGAGAGCGAGGTCCGCGAGATTCACCGCGCTTGGCGTCATAGCCCACGATAAAGGTATCTTTGTCGAACATGGCCGATTGGAAACGAGCGTATGGGCACATATGGATACAGACAATAGAGCGCATCCAGCCTGCGTTGGCATAGGTACAAGCTGCAAAGAACAGCACCCAAAAATAAGGCCAGAAGCTAGCGTTTAGGGTAAAGAAGTCCACCCAAAGCTCTTTAGACGGAATAAAGTAACCGACAAAGGTGAGGCCTGTGACTATGGCGATACCTATCCATGCTAGGTGCTTCAAGAGCTTTCGCATCATCAGGTTAGAAGTCAGCTTTTGTGAGTCTTGTTTACGTCTTTTATTGGCTGACCCTTCTAGCTTCTCTTCGAACCAAATATACATAAAAGTCCAAACGGTCTGAGGGCAGAGATAACCACACCACACCCGACCCAAGAAGGTGGTAATAAAGAAAAGGCCAAACGCGGCTATCATAAATAACAGAGCCAGCAGGGTAAGGTCTTGTGGGTAAAGAGTGGTGCCGAAGAAATTAAATTGCTGCTGACCGATATCGAGAAGGATAGCCTGGCGTTCACCATAAGGTATCCAAGGTGTAAGGGCGAACAGTGCTAGTAAGAACCACGCACCATAGCGACGCAGTTTTTGATACACTCCTTTGCTTTCGCGCACATAGATTCGATTACTCGGATTAAATCTATCGTCACGCTGTGAAGGAGAAGATTTTGCCTTTGGGGTGACGTCTTTGACGTCTATACGGTCCTTGTTCATGCTTAGTCCTACAGCAGAATTTCGACGCAGTATAACTAAGTATAAACAGATAAGTTGTTAAATCAGTTGCAGATTAAAGCAAAAGGGACTCAAAACTGAGTCCCTTTTAAAAATTACTTGATGATGCCACGAGCACGTAGAAGTGCTGTCTTGAAGTCATCTTCTTTATCTTTAGCTAGCCCCGGAATCTCTTCCTCTTTGCCGCTATTACGCATCTTAAGGTGATAGATCAGAACATCATCGGTTAGGTCTTCCAATTTGCCTTCGTAGCCCGCTTCTTGTGAAAGCTTAAGAATAAACTCGATCAGGTTTAGGTCTGGATCCTTTTGCCACTCTGGGTGTAGTAGCTCGATCAGTTCGTTAACGCGATGACATTTCATTGTTCTCTCCAAAATCCTACATATGGTGCTTGCAAGGTAAAGTATCAAAATTCGCTCGCCATGGAAGCAGTCAAAGGAAAAAAGATAATAAAAAAGCGTAGGGGATAAACCCTACGCTTTTTAGAAACAGCGAGTAAGACTTTTATGCCCTACAACTCAATTAATCTTGAGTTGATTTTGGAGCCGCTGATTTATTTGTTTTTGGCGCATTCGCATACCCAGGTCTGCGATGAGCCACTCGTCCCGAAGGCGAGCGAACCTGACGGTTGTTGGAAACATACTTCACCAATAAGTCAGGCACATCCTTTGCCGTTTAAACAGAATTGTTAAATTCGAGGCAGATATTAAATCAATATCAATTTAAAGGTAGCACTATTTTTGACCAGCAATCAAAAAACATTCATTTCAGCTATGAAACAAGTTGATCTGAGTGGCTGTTTGTTCGAGTAAGGGTTGGATTTTGATGGGTTATCAACCAATATAATCTATACCCAAAAACGCAGGGGGTGGGGTATGTCTTTGTTTAAGAAAACATTAGCCAGTTTAGGGATTGGTTCTGCCAAAGTAGATTCTGTGCTGCAGCAAGAGGTTCTGATACCTGGCGATAAGGTTCGTATCGTCATTCATGTGTATGGTGGCTCTAGTGCGCAGAAGATAGACCATATCGACCTCAAGCTCTGCTGCCGCTATATAGCCGAGAAAGACCGCCACCCAAACGATGACAGGAAGGTGCAAGAAAAAGCCGCGTTCCAGTCAACTATGTTTTAGATAAATGGCAATTGCCTTATTCCTTCACGATTGAGTCTGGGGAAGAGCGCACTTTTGAGGTTGAGTTGGACGTGCCGCTGAATACACCAATTACCCTTGGTGACTCCAAAGTATGGCTTGAAACCTCTTTGGATATCGATATGGCCATCGACCCTTCAGACAAAGATATGCTTACCGTTCGCCCCGATCCTGTCCTAGATAAAATCTTTTTCGAATTAGAAGAGCTTGGTTTGCGCATACGTCAGGTTGAGTGTGAAGAGGCGAAGAGCTTTGCGTTGCCATTCGTACAGGAGTTTGAGTTTGTGCCTACTACAGGCCCGTTTCATGGCAGTTGGCGAGAGCTAGAAATCATCGCCTATCGAGATGAGAATGAGCTCAAGTTGTGGTTTGAGGTGGATAGACAGAAAAAGGGCTTGGGTGGTTTGCTCTCAAGCCTATTGGGTACGCCCGACCTTGAAACCCACTTAACCTTGTCTAATCAACTCACCGCTGAGCAATCTGCCCAGCAGGTGGTCGATTTCTTACTCGAGCTGTTCGATAACCGAGAAGACTAACGCTTCCAGAAGGCAGGCAGGAACAGAACCAGTATGGTGAGTATCTCTAGTCTGCCGAGCAGCATACCGAAGCTCAACATCCATTTGGCCGCATCCGGTAGCGGAGCGAAGTTACCGGTTGGACCTATGATGCTACCCATTCCCGGTCCCACGTTAGCTACTGCGGTAATTGCACCAGACAGGCTAGTCACCGCATCCAGATCCAACGCACTCAGCCCGGCTGCAATGATCAATATGGTGGCAAAGAAGGTCAGACTGAACGCCACTACCGAGCGAATGATCTCATCGTTTACCGTGCGCTTGTTGTAGCGCTGAACAAATACTCCAGATGGGTGGATAAGCTTCATCATCTGTATCTTTAAAAGGGTATTAGCTATTTGGAAGCGAAATACCTTGATACCGCCTGCGGTAGAGCCGGAGCATGCGCCCATCATTAATAGGAAGGCGAACAGAACCGTGGTTAATGTACCCCACGCGGTGAAGTCTTCTAGCCCAAAGCCAGTGGTGGTCAGTACAGAGACCACATTAAACATAGAAACGCGCAGAGCATCCATCACATGGTAGTGGTCATGCAAAACTAGCCAAGCGGCAATGGCAAGGCTCGCTGCCATAAACAGCTTAAAGAACCCCAGTACTTGAGCATCTTTGGCCAGTGCGGCGAAAGATTTCTTCTTCACTACCGCTACAAACAGTAAGAAAGGCAAGCCACCTAGGAACATGAACAGTAGATAGCCATTGTGCTGAGTGTGAGAAATGGTTCATAGAACCATCGGAGGTGCTATAACCACCGGTAGAGATAGTGGTGAAGGCATGGTTGATGGCCTCGAACAGATTCATTCCCGCAAACATATAGGCGATGATGCAAGCCAGAGTCAGACTGGCATAAACACCACTATGCTCTTGGCGACGTTCTTGACTCTTGGGTCACTCTTATCCGACCAATCTGAAGACTCGGTTTGGAATAAACGCATACCACCTACATTGAGCATTGGCAGGATAGCTACGCCCATAACGATGAAGCCGATACCACCTAGCCATTGAAGCAGTGAGCGCCATAGTAAGATGCTGTGGGACATATCATCTAGGCCACTTAGTACGGTTGAGCCTGTGGTGGTGATGCCAGACATGGTCTCAAAGAAGGCATCGGTAAAGCTGATGTGATTGATAAAGACAAAGGGTAGAGCCGCAAACACGGTGCACACCACCCATACTAGGGTTGTTACCAAGAACACATCACGAACATTAAGCCTAAAATGGGCCGAGCGGCCAAAGGACAAACAGATAAACGAGGCTAGATGGGTGATGGCGACCGCTTTAGCGAATTCAACGAAGCCACTACCAGGGTTGAATAGGGCTAAAATGGTTGGCGGGTACATAAATAGGGCTAGCTTTGAGAGCACTAGCCCGAGTACAAACAGTATGGGTCTGATGTTAACCATGTCGAACCTTAGAGGTAGAACGGACTTGGTTGGAACAGCGCTTCAACGTTAGTGACGTATTTCTTGTCTACCAAGAACATCACGATATGGTCATCCTGTTCGATAACGGTGCGGTCATGGGCAATTAATACCTCTTCGCCACGAACGATAGCACCTATGGTTGTGCCTGGTGGAAGTTTCAGGTCTTCAACGGCACGGCCGACAACCTTAGAAGTATTTTGATCACCACGAGCTACAACCTCGATAGCCTCAGCGGCGCCACGTCGTAGGGATGATACGTTAACGATATCACCACGGCGAACATGGGTCAGAAGCTCAGAGATGGTGGCTTGCTGTGGCGAGATAGCCACATCGATATCACCACCCTGAACTAGGTCCACGTAGGCCCCACGCTGGATAAGCACCATCACCTTACGAGCATTTAGACTCTTAGCCAGCATAGCCGACATGATGTTGGTTTCATCTTCGTTGGTTAGGGCGATATAGGCATCCATCTCTTCGATGTTTTCTTCATAGAGGAGTTCTCTATCCGCCGCGTCACCACAGAGCACCATGGTGTTTTCCAGCTCTTCAGATAGGAAGGTGGCGCGCTCAAGGTCTTTCTCGATGAGTTTGACCGCATAGTTGCGCTCGAGGCGTTTAGCTAGGCTTGCGCCAATGTTACCTCCACCCACGATCATGATCTTGCGATACTGTTTTTCAAGGCGCTGCAGTTCACTCATTACTGAGCGAATGTCATTACTAGCCGCTACAAAGAACACCTCATCATCGGCTTCGATTATGGTGGTGCCTTGCGGACGAATGGCTCGGCCTTGACGGAAGATTGCTGCCACGCGGGTATCGATATGGGGCATATGCTCACGAAGTGCTGAGATAGCGTTGCCCACCAATGGGCCGCCGTAGTAAGCCTTAACTGCTACTAGGCTAACCTTTTCTTGAGCAAAGCTTACTACTTGCAGTGCTCCAGGATACTGAATCAGGCGCTCGATATAGCCAGTGACTAGCTCTTCAGGAGCAATCAGATGGTCTACCGGGATAGCACCCGATTTAAACAAGGTCTCTTTTTCAGCCAGATATTCGCGAGAGCGGATACGTGCAATACGGTTTGGAGTATTGAATAGAGTGAAAGCGATCTGGCAGGCGATCATATTGGTTTCATCGGCATTGGTTACTGCCACCAACATGTCCGCATCTTGGGCACCGGCCTCTTTGAGTGTGTCTGGGTGACTCGCTTCACCATTAACTACGCGAAGGTCGTATTTGTTCTGAAGCTCACTCAAACGACGGCTATTGGTATCGACTATGGTGATATCGTTGTTCTCACCTACTAGGTTTTCCGCTAGGGTGCCGCCTACCTGACCTGCGCCTAAGATTATGATTTTCATAGCTTAGTTCTCTATTACTGCTCGACTTAACTTACTTTAGTTGCCTTTTCTAAAACCGCATAGAAGAAGCCATCCATATTGTGCTCACCCGGCAAAATTTGTCGGCCAGGGTTCTCAGGATCGCTATCTACAAGCTTGGCATCACTGGTGCGCGCCAAGAATGCCTTTATTTGGTCTCTATTTTCAATCGGTGCGATGGAACAGGTTGCGTAAACTAAGGTTCCACCCGGTTTGAGTTGCTGCCACATAGCATCAATGATTTCGCTCTGAAGTTCCGCCAGTGCTTGTAGGTCGTCTGTACGACGTAGCCACTTGATGTCAGGATGACGGCGGATTACGCCGGTTGCTGAACATGGTGCGTCTAGCAGGATGCGGTCGAACTTATCGCCCTTCCACCACTGCTCTGGGTGACGAGCATCGCCATGGATAACTTCAGCCTTAAGGTTCAAACGCTCAAGGTTCTGATACACACGTTCTAGACGCTGTTCGTCAGCATCGATAGCCACAACATGGCCACCTTGGGTGTTTTCTAGGATATGTGCCGTTTTACCGCCCGGTGCACAGCAGCAATCTAGGATCAACTCGCCATCTTTTGGCTGTAGGTACTCAAATGACAGCTGTGCTGCAGCGTCTTGTACCGACACCCAGCCTTTATCAAAGCCCGGTAGCTTGTTTACATCACAAGGGCGCTCTAGCTTAAGGGCGTGCTGTGCCTGAGGGTGTACAACCGCTTCGATGCCATTTTCTTCAAGAAGAGCAAGGTATTCTTGTGTGGTTTTGTGCTTGTTGTTCACACGTAGCCACATAGGAGCCTTGGTATTGTTCTCTTCAACAATCTCTTGCCAGTTTTCTGGGTATGCTTCTTTGAGAAGCTTTAGTAGCCAGCCTGGGTGACCGTATTTACCCGCATCTGTGCTGGTGGCTTTCTTATCTAGTGCTTCTTGCTGGCGTTGATAGTTACGCAAGATAGCGTTGATAAGACCTTTTAGTTTGATACCGCGTAGTGATTTAGCCGCTTCAACAGTCTCTGCAACCGCAGCATGGTCGGCGGTGCGCATAAAGCTAAGCTGATAGATACCCACTAGAATCAGGTGGTGAAAAACACGCTGTTTGCCTTTCAGGGGCTTGTCCATGAGCTGATTAACGATGGATTCAAGGCGTGGAAGGTAGCGCAATACGCCGTAGCAGATCTCCTGCAACAGGGCATGGTCTTTTGGATTTAGCTTAGCTTGCGCTTGAGGTAGGGCGCTGGAAAGCGAGTGCCCTTTGTCCACAACTTGGAAGAGTACAGTAGCGGCAGCTGCACGAACGTTCATAGGTAATTCCCTAAAAGAGTAAGGCTTGAGAAACTCAAGCCTTAGTGTAGTTAACTTATTGATTTTCTGTTAGTTGAGAGCCAGGTTTGAACCAGTCTGCTCTGGAGTTGAGCACATCGGATACGGCCATGGCTTTCTTGCCAGGAACCTGGATCTGCTCAAGCACTAGGGCTTGGTTTCCGGTTGCAACCTTGATACCTGATTTATCAGCGCTGATGATAGTGCCAGGCGCAAAGTCTTTATCGCTTGATTCAACGCGAGACTTCCACACCTTGATGCTCTTATCTTCGATAGCAAAGTGGCTGATCGGCCATGGATTGAAAGCGCGAATTTCACGCTCAAGGGCTACGGCGTCCTTGGTCCAGTCGATGCGTGCTTCTTCTTTACTTAGCTTCTTAGCGTAGTTTGCTAGTGCATCATCTTGCTTCTCAGCTTTTGCACTACCGTTGGCAATTTGCTCTAGGCAATCGATCAGAGCAACAGGACCAAGCTTAGCAAGCTTGTGATACAGGTCTGCACTGGTATCGGTATCTTGGATATCCAGAGTAGCAATATGCAGCATATCGCCAGTATCTAGGCCTACATCCATTTGCATGATGGTAACGCCAGTCTGCTCGTCACCTGCCCAAATAGAGCGTTGGATTGGAGCTGCACCACGCCAGCGAGGCAAGATAGAGCCGTGCACATTGATACAGCCCAGACGCGGCGTATCCAGTACAGCTTTTGGCAACAGCAGACCGTATGCTACCACTACCATGATGTCTGCATTCAGATTAGCAAGTTCTTGCTTAGCTTCATCTGATTTGAAGTTCTCTGGCTGATATACAGGTACATTGTGCTCAAGAGCCAAGGTCTTAACCGGGCTAGCGGTTAGCTTTTTGCCGCGACCAGCAGGACGGTCTGGTTGAGAGTACACCGCGATAACTTCATGCTCTGAAGATAACAACGCCGCCAGATGGTCGGCGGCGAAGTCAGGAGTACCTGCAAAAATGACTTTCAGTTTTTCGCTCAAGGTAAGGCTCCTAGATTATTGGTTCTTTTTCGTTGAAGCGTTTGATTTTTTCTAGCTTCTCTTTGATACGACGACGCTTGAGGGGAGACAGGTAATCAACAAACAGTTTGCCTTCTAGGTGGTCCAGTTCGTGCTGAACACAGATAGCCAGTAGGTCGTCAGCATCAAAGGTGAACTCTTTACCTTCACGGTCTAGGGCTTTAACCGTTACCTCGTGGGCACGTGGCACAAGTGCGCGAGCACCAGGTACAGATAGACAGCCCTCTTCAATGCCATCTTCACCGCGCTTGTCGGTGATTTCAGGGTTGATCAGAACCATAGCCTCATTGCGAGTCTCAGAGATATCGATAACCACGATACGCTGATGCACGTCTACTTGAGTTGAAGCTAAGCCAATGCCTTCTTCTGCGTACATGGTTTCAATCATATCGTCGATATGTTGTTGCAGTTCAGGAGTAAACTCTTCTACTGGCTTAGCCACAGTACGAAGACGGTCATCTGGAAAAGTTAAAACTTGTAATACGGACATAGTTTCTCAAATACATTGAAGTGTGCCGAAAGTTCATCGGCGGATTGTGACAATTTTAGTCATTTTGGTCTTCAAATAACAGCACCAATATTGATAGGCGTCTGTGAGATGAATGAAGAGCAAAAAATACCTTGGTTAACCCTGCATACGACCCCTGGATTATCTGGGGTTAAAACTCAGCGAATCATCGACCAGATATCACCAAAAGAGCTGTTAACTTGCTCTTATAAGGAGCTGATTAATATCGGCTTTAAGCCATTTCAAGCCAAGCACATAAGAGACAAAGGTGGCCGAGAGGTCGAGACATGCCTCAGTTGGCTCAAGGTGAGCAGCGCCATCTATTCACGCTAGAAGATGATAACTATCCCTCGCAGTTATCTCATATTGCCACCCCACCAATTGCACTGTTTGTGGAGGGGGATAAAAAAGCGCTAAACCTTCCGCAGATTGCTATGGTCGGTAGTCGTTCAGCCACAAGAGAGGGGCTTGATATAGCCAGTGAGTTTTCCCGACGTTTTGTAGAGCTGGGACTGGTCGTTACCAGCGGTTTAGCCACGGGTATCGATGGTCGCTCACATCAGGGCTGTTTGGATGCGGATGGGACGACTATTGCTGTGCTCGGAAATGGATTTGATCATTGTTACCCAAAAGCTCATCGTGGCTTGATGCAAAGAGTTCGAGAAAGTGGTGCTTTGGTGAGTGAGTTTCCTCCCTACGTGCCGCCAAAGGCGCAAAACTTCCCGCGACGTAATCGCATCATAAGTGGCTTGAGTCTCGGGGTTGTGGTGGTCGAAGCAGGCCTTAGAAGTGGCACCCTGATTACCGCTCGATTCTCGCTAGAACAGGGCAGGGAAGTGTTCGCAGTCCCGGGTTCTATTCATAATCCCGCAACTAAAGGGTGTCACCATCTGATACGTGAAGGTGCAATATTAGTCACTAGCGCTGATGAGGTTGTGGATGAAATTTCTGATGAAAAACTCAGGTCAAAACTAGAAGAGACATCAGTATCTGAGGAAAAACAACCGCTTAAAATAGAGGCATCACTGGAGGCATCCGAACGAGCTATCTATGAGCTTTTAGGAGCACAACCAGAGTCGGTTGATTTTTTGTCGGAAAGGACCCATTTATCCGTAAATAAGGTTATGATGCACCTATTAGAGTTGGAGCTTAAGGGATTAGTTGCTTCAGCAGGTGGTGGTTTTATTAGATTGAGGGGGAGCTAACTATGATGGATATTCTTATGTATCTGTTCGAAACATATGTTCATAGTGACAGCGATTTAAACGTCGATCAGGACGAGCTTGAGCAAGAACTCCTTCGTGCAGGTTTCCGCCAGCAAGAGATCTACAAGGCACTGAACTGGCTTGAAGACCTTGCCGCACTGCAAAATGAAGAAAACAGCCAACAGATTGCGCTGAGCTCAGCCACATCTATGCGTATCTACTCAGAGAAAGAGCAACAGCGCCTAGATACCCGTTGTCGTGGCTTTCTACTATTCCTAGAGCAGATCAACGTGCTAACCGCTGAGTCACGTGAGATGGTGATTGACCGTGTAATGGGGCTTGAAACAATGGACCTTCAACTGGATGACCTTAAGTGGATTATCTTGATGGTGTTGTTTAATGTGCCTGGTAATGAGAGCGCATATACCACGATGGAAGAGTTGCTCTACTCTACAGACCATGGTGTGCTTCATTAAGCTATGAGTGGTCAAATCGACAACCAGCTATTCGCGTCCCACGGCAGTGCTCTCGAACAACACTGTCCTCAATGTGGTGGTGAACTTCAGATGCGTCATGGTAAACATGGCGCATTTTTAGGTTGTGCTAACTACCCAGACTGTGACTTTATTAAACCTCTGCATCAGCCATCGGGGCAGGTTATTAAGGCCTTAGGTGTGCCGTGTCCTGAATGTGGTAATGAGTTGGTATTGCGCCAAGGTCGCTATGGCATGTTTATCGGCTGTGAATCCTATCCTGAGTGTCACTACATCGCACACATGATGAAGAACAGCCTCAGAAGCAGATTGCTTGCTGCCTGCAGTACGGGTAACTTAGTAGATAGGAAGTCTCGCTTTGGTAAGGTATTCCACGCTTGCGATAGCTACCCTAAATGCGATTTTGCACTGAACACTGAGCCTGTAGAAGGAGAGTGTCAGGAGTGTGGCTTTAAGCTTCTTACTAAGAAGAAGAGTGGTTTAGTCTGCGCAGACCGAAAATGCCAAGCAGTTCAGAAATAGAAAAGGCAGCCTAGGCTGCCTTTTTGGTCTTTATCGATGCTAATTACTTAGTCAGAGCCGGATAGGCTTTTGGGTCTAGTAACTTAGCTATCGTTTCAAGCTGAGCGGTTAGGTCTGCTTCATCTTGTCCACATACGTTAATGTGGCCCATCTTGCGGCCAGGGCGCTTCTCTTTGCCGTACCAATGCACGTGTGCTTGATTCATCTCTAGAACCGCTTCTGGCAATGTATCCTCACCTAGGATGTTGATCATGCTAGTTGGGCGTAGAAGTTCAGTGCTACCTAAAGGTAGGCCACACACTGCACGCATATGGTTCTCAAACTGGCAGGTCTCAGCGCCTTGCTGAGTCCAGTGACCAGAGTTATGAACGCGAGGCGCAATCTCGTTCACCATTAGCTTGCCTTGTACATCGAAGAACTCGAGAGCCAGAACACCAACATAGTTCAGACACTCAGCCACAGCGGTAAACATCTGCTTTGCCTGAGCTTGAAGTGCTTCATCAGCGATTGCTGTTGAAAGGCTCAGCACACCATTGGTATGTACGTTTTCGGCTAGTGGATAAACGGCAATCTCACCTTTGGCATTGCGAGCACCAACCAGAGAAACTTCACGATCAAAAGAGACAAACTCTTCGGCGATGATAGCCTGTGCTTCAGAGGCGTTGATGCACTCTTCCATCTCAGCCCAAACCTGCTCTGCTTGCTCAGTAGACTTCAAGCGCCATTGGCCTTTACCGTCGTAGCCACCAAGTGTGCTCTTGAGCACCATAGGTAGGCCAACATAATCGATAGCTGAGTTAAAGTCGTCGCGAGTGCGAATCAGTGCGTATTTAGCATTGGCAACTTCGGCTTTATCTAGCAGGGCTTTCTCAATGCGACGGTCACCACCAGTTTTGATAGCGTCTGCACTAGGGAATAGCTTTTCACTTGCCTGACATGCATCAAGTACTGGGTGTGGCACGTGTTCAAACTCGGCTGTAATTACGTCAGCCTGCTCGATAGCTACATCCAGACCTTGTCCAAGCTTAGTCTGAGTGATCGGCTCAACAATCGCTTCGCTGTTAACATCAAAGGCTAGTGTTTTGATGTTGAGAGGAGCAGAGGCTAGAGCCATCATTCGAGCCAGTTGGCCCGCACCTAGAACCAGAACCTGCATCGTATTAGTCCTCAGCTGGGTTTGGGTTTGCTAGAACGGTGTCGGTCTGTTCCTTGCGGAAGGCTTCAACCTTTTCCATCACCTCAGGAACATGAGTACCGATGATTTGAGCAGCTAGGATACCCGCGTTTGCAGCGCCTGCTTCACCGATAGCTAGCGTACCTACCGCGATGCCTTTAGGCATTTGCACGATAGACAGTAGTGAGTCCATGCCTTTAAGTGCACGAGACTGAACTGGAACACCTAGTACAGGTAGGCTGGTAAATGCTGCGCACATACCTGGAAGGTGAGCTGCACCGCCAGCACCAGCGATGATCACCTTGATACCACGATCTTTGGCACTGTTAGAATAATCCGCGAGTAGTTGAGGTGTGCGGTGAGCTGAAACTACCTTGGTTTCGTAGCTAACACCGAACTGATCAAGCATTTCTGCAGCGAGTTTCATCGTTGGCCAATCTGACTTAGAACCCATGATAATACCGACTTGCATGTAAGACTCCTGATTTGACTGTTTGAGCGTGGAATATCAATTTTGCGCGCATTATACGGCTATTTTTTGTCTAGGAAAACGTTTGCGTCAGCTATTTAGTCGAATTAAAAGGAAATGATTAGAAGTTACGAAAAGAATTTGTAAACTATTTGCAACAGAAGTCTGCTTTAGGACCAAGGAAACAATGATTTTAATGGATGGTGCAGTAGAGGCACTACAACAAGGACGAGTGATCGCCTATCCAACAGAGGCGGTATTCGGCGTGGGCTGCGACCCTGACAATCAACAAGCGCTTGAGGCTCTAATTGAGCTTAAGCAAAGAGATGCAGCTAAAGGGCTTATTTTGATTGCAGCAAGCTTCGAACAGCTTCTTCCCTATATAGACGCTACTCAGTTGACTCAAGAGCAGCTAGATACAGTATTTCAAAGTTGGCCAGGTCCTGTGACTTGGGTAATGCCTATCAGCAAAAAGACCCATGAATTGGTGCACGGCCAATTCGATACAGTCGCGGTACGTGTTACTGACCACTCAACGGTGCAGAAGCTTTGCTTAGAGTTTGGTAAACCTATTACTTCGACTAGTGCCAATCTTTCCGGTCTCCCACCGTGTACAACCACAGAGCAAGTTATCGAGCAGCTTGGTGATGAGAAGGTATTTGTAGTGAATGGTGTGGTAGGTGATAGACAAAACCCGTCAGAGATCCGTGATGCGAGAACACTTAAAGTATTAAGGCAGGGATAAGGATGCAGTCAGTAGATAAGCAAGCAGTTAAAGAATTCCTACTCGGTCTTCAAGATAGTATCTGTGCTGAGTTGGAACAGGCTGATGGCAGAGCCAAGTTTGTAGAAGATGCTTGGAAGCGTGAGCAGGGCGGTGGTGGTCGAACCCGCGTAATGAAGGGTGGTGACATCTTTGAACAAGGTGGGGTTAACTTCTCTCACGTTTATGGCGACAAGATGCCTGCCTCAGCTACTGCTCATCGTCCAGAATTAGCAGGGCGTAAGTTTGAAGCTATGGGCGTCTCTTTAGTTATCCATCCCAATAATCCATATATTCCAACCTCTCACGCGAATGTGCGCTTCTTTATTGCGGAGAAAGAGGGAAGTGACCCTATCTGGTGGTTCGGTGGTGGCTTTGACTTAACACCTTTCTATCCTTTTGAGGAAGATTGTCAGCATTGGCATGAAACAGCTAAGGCTATTTGTGCGCCTTTCGGTGATGAAATCTATGCCGAGCACAAGAAATGGTGCGATGACTATTTCTTCCTACCACATCGCCAAGAGACCCGAGGGGTAGGTGGCTTATTCTTTGATGACCTAAACCAATGGGGCTTCGACAGGTGCTTTGCTTACATGAAAGCCGTAGGTGAGGGTTACACGCAGGCATATCTTCCGATTGTTGAAAAACGTAAAGACAGCGAGTACACCGATCAACAGAGACAATTCCAGCTGTATCGTCGAGGTCGCTATGTCGAGTTCAATCTAGTGTATGACAGAGGCACTTTGTTCGGACTGCAAAGTGGTGGTCGTACTGAGTCTATCCTGATGTCTATGCCACCTTTGGCTCGCTGGGAGTACAACCATCAGGTGGAGCCGGGTTCACACGAAGATAAGCTATATAAAGAGTTTTTGAGTCCGCGAGAGTGGTAAGCTTTGATAACGCCTCTTCCGATGTTAGGTTGAGGAAAAGGAATGTTTTAGTAGTAGGTAGTTGAATGAACGCTAGTATCGACCAGTACGCCGTATTTGGTAATCCTATCCAGCAGAGCAAATCACCATTTATCCATACTCTGTTTGCTAGGCAAACCAATCAGAATTTGCAATATACGGCTAAAGAGCCCGAGCAGGATGAGTTTAAACAGGCTGCTGAGCTGTTCTTTTCTGAGGGTGGTAAAGGTTGCAATGTTACTGCGCCTTTTAAGCATGATGCCTATGAGTTTGCAGACCGATTGACTGAGCGAGCAAAACTAGCTGGTGCGGTGAATACCCTTAAAAAGTTAGACGATGGCGAGATCATTGGTGATAACACAGATGGTGAGGGCCTAGTTCAAGACTTACTGCAATACAACGTAATGCTTGAAGGAGCGCGTATCCTTATTCTGGGGGCTGGTGGTGCAGTGCGAGGTGTACTCAAGCCTCTATTAGATCAGAACCCGAAGCAGGTGGTGATTGCTAACCGTACCTTCTCTAAAGCGCAAGCATTAGCAGAGCAGTTCCAAGACTACGGTAATATCTCAGCGCAACCTCTGGAAGAGGTGGAGCAAAGCTTTGATGTGGTTATCAACTCTACGTCTGCTGGACTCACTGGAGGCTTGCCTCAGGTTTCTGCAACTATCTTCTCCTCTACTACTATTAGCTACGACATGATCTATGGTGCCGGTAAAACACTATTTAATAGCTGGGCACTAGAGCAGGGCGTAGTTAAAGCCTATGACGGACTGGGTATGCTAGTGGGGCAGGCAGCGGAGAGCTTTATGTTGTGGCGCGGCATTAGACCGGGAGCCAAACAAGTCCTTCGCGAGCTTAGAAAGAATCTAGAGGGAATGTAATGAACCAATCTATCATCTTCACTGATCAAGCTGTCTGGTCTGATACTGATAAGGTGGTTGTCTTCACTGCACAGCAACAGGGCAACTAATCGAGTGTCGAGTAGCGGTGAGTTATTTAGAGCAACTTTCTCAGCTCAAGATTGAACAAGAAAAAGCGGCGCTCAAGGTGTTTTCTGAGTTCCGCTTCGATCTAGAGGACTTAGCTGAGGAGCTAATAGAGGCGGAAGAGTTTAACGCCTCAGGTCAGATAGAGATCAGTTAAGGTCTTTTACCTCATTTATGTAGTCATTCTTGTTGTTTACATAGTTATCAGCAGATTTCTTCAAAAAAGCACGTTCCGCTTCTTTTAGTGGACGTGCTTTTTACAGGGTTGCCGAGGTAAAGGTAGCCACTCTCTAGCACCTTACCTGGTGGTACCAGACTACCGGCACCTATAAAAACGTCATCTTCTACTATTGCACCATCTAATATAGTGGTGCTCATGCCGATAAGAACGCGGTTCTTAATAGTGCAGCCATGTAGCATTACCTTATGACCTACAGTCACTTCATCGCCAATAATAAGAGGGTAGCCTTCGGGGTTAGCCGCATTTTTGTGAGTAACGTGCAGTACCGAGCCATCTTGGACGTTACTACGTTCACCAATAATAATGTGGTTAACGTCACCACGTGCAGCTACCTGTGGCCAGATGCTGGAATCTTTACCAATTGTGATGTCTCCAATCACCACAGCTGAATCGTCTATATAGACATTCTCTGCAATTGTAGGGGCAATACCTTTATAGCTACGTAAAGAACTCATAGTTTATCTACCTATTTGGGGGCTAAAATGCTCAATAATTCTGCAAAAATGGCCGTTTCGAGCAAAAAACAGACATACGATAAGAAAGTTTAAAAATACTAGCAAAAAACGCTTGCCAGTGTGACGGAAGTCTCTATAATGCCGCCTCACTGACACGGCAGAGT